>NZ_BARF01000202.1 GCF_000367365.1 Streptomyces prunicolor NBRC 13075
TGGGGCGGGGTGAGCGGGGAGGTGGTGAGGGCGGGAGTGGTCGGGCTGGGCGGAGCCTGGGTTGCGGGCACGGCAAAGGGCGAAGGCCCACTTGGTGACGGCGTCACGGCTGAGGCTGGAGTCATCGCCGGGGGCCGGGGACCGGCCGAGGACGGAAGCGCAGCCGGAGCCGGGCTCGCGGCCGGGGGTGCAGGCGTCCGGTCTGCGGTGGTCATAGGCGTGGGGAGTGAGGGAGCGGTGGCCGAGGGACCCTGCGGGGCCGGTACCGGCGTGCTGGGCGGGACGCTTCGCTGAATCGTCGGCGCCGGACCCGGTGTCGCCGGAGCTGCTGGGGTGGCCGGGGCTGCGGTGATTGGGGGCGCGGCGGGTGTGGGGGCCGTGGCCGGGGATGCCTTCGCGGCCTGTGCAGGCACGCCCGCGGCAACGCTTCGCTGAATCGTCGACTCCGGAGCCGGTGTCGCCGGAAGTGCCGGGTTGGCCGAGGCCGCGGTGATGGGGAGAGTGGCAGGTGAGGGGGCCGTTGCCCAGGGGGCCTGCGCAACCGGTACCGGTACGCCCGGGA
>NZ_BARF01000201.1 GCF_000367365.1 Streptomyces prunicolor NBRC 13075
GTGCGGACTCGTTGGGGGAGGTTGTCGTGAGTGGTGTGGAGTTGTCGGAGAACGAGTTGTGGGTGGCGAGTTTCTACCGGAACTCGGAGATGAGCGGGGCGATGTTCTTCGGGCGGGTGGCGCGGACGATCCGTGGTCCGTTGCAGAAGGACGTGACGCATCATTTCGCGGACGAGTCGGCGCACGCGTTCTACTGGACGGACTGCATCGACAAGCTGGACCAGCGGGCGATCCCGATGCGGGACGCGTATCAGGACCGGTACATGGACGCGGTGGGGGTGCCCGCCAGTCTGATGGAGGTCATGGCGATCACGCTGGTCTTCGAGAAGCGCACGATCGGCCACTACAACCAGCATCTGCGCCAGGAGAACGTGCCGGCCCCGGTCCGGGCCACCATCGAGAAGATCATGCTCGACGAGCGGTGGCACGTGCGCTACGTCCGTGACGCGTTGCAGGCCATGGAGGAGCGCTACGGGGTCCAGGAGATCGAGGACACCCTGGCCCGGTACACCGCGGCCGACATCGAGATCTACGGCAAGGTCATGGCCGAATTCCAAGAACGCTTCGCCGCCCAGTG
>NZ_BARF01000200.1 GCF_000367365.1 Streptomyces prunicolor NBRC 13075
CCTGGAGGCCGCATGCCCATCTCCCGCAACATGGCAGGAACCGTCTTCGTGGTCGGCGCCCTGGGCGTGACCCTCAGCGCCCTCGCCTACCCCGCGATGCTCGGCGTGCAGAACACCTCCGGCAACCCGTCCCGCATCATCGCCAACACCCGTTACGGTCCGCTCACCGAGGCCGACCGCGACTTCGTCGTCAAGGTCCGCTCCGCCGGACTGTGGGAGTACCCCCTGGGCGAACTGGCGCTGAAGAAGGGTTCCACGGAGGAGATGCGGGAAGCGGGCCGGCATCTGATCGTCGGGCATGCCGGCCTCGACGAGCTGTGCCGCAAGATCGCGCCCGAGCTGAACATCACCCTGCCCAACCAGGCCAGCCCTCAGCAGCAGCAGTTCGTGGCGACCTCGGCGGCCCAGTCGGGCACGCAGTTCGACTCCACCGCCGCCAACATCATGCGCGTCACCCACGGTCAGATCTTCCCGGCCATCGCCAAGATCCGTGCCACCACCACGAACACCATGGTCCGCGCGCTCGCCGACCTGGCCAACGACACGGTCCTGGATCACATCACCGTGCTGGAGAAGACCGGTGTGGTCAACTTCGACCAGGTCAACTTCCAGCAGAGCACCCCGCCCAAGCT
>NZ_BARF01000199.1 GCF_000367365.1 Streptomyces prunicolor NBRC 13075
CGCCCAGCCAGTGCTGGACGAGGAAGGTGCCGTGGAAGCCGATGAACAGCGTCCAGAAGGTGATTTTGCCGAGGCGCTCGTCGAGCATCTTGCCGGTCATCTTCGGCCACCAGAAGTGGAAGCCGGAGAACATCGCGAACACGACCGTGCCGAAGACCACGTAGTGGAAGTGGGCGACGACGAAGTACGAGTCCGAGACGTGGAAGTCCATCGGCGGCGAGGCCAGGATGACACCGGTCAGACCACCGAAGGTGAAGGTGATCAGGAAGCCGGTGGCCCAGAGCATCGGGGTCTCGAAGGACAGGGACCCCTTCCACATCGTTCCGATCCAGTTGAAGAACTTCACGCCTGTCGGTACGGCGATGAGGAACGTCATGAAGGAGAAGAACGGCAGGAGGACTCCGCCGGTGACGTACATGTGGTGGGCCCACACGGTCACGGACAGGCCGGCGATGGAGATCGTCGCGGCGACCAGTCCCATGTAGCCGAACATCGGCTTGCGGGAGAAGACCGGGATGACCTCGGAGATGATGCCGAAGAACGGCAGCGCGATGATGTACACCTCTGGATGGCCGAAGAACCAGAAGAGGTGTTGCCACAGCAACGCACCGCCATTGGCCGCGTCGAAGACATGTGCCCCGAATTTCCGATCCGCCTCCAGCGCGAA
>NZ_BARF01000198.1 GCF_000367365.1 Streptomyces prunicolor NBRC 13075
CCGACGCGGCCGCGGCCTGGTAGGTGAGGGCGCGGGCGGCCTCGATCTTCATGGCCATGTCGGCGAGCATGAACTGGATGCCCTGGAAGTCGGCGATCGGCTTGCCGAACTGCTTGCGCTCCTTGACGTAGCCCTTGGCGTAGTCGAGGGCGCCCTGGGCGATGCCGAGGGCCTGGGCCGCGATGGTGATGCGGGTGTGGTCCAGGGTCTTCATCGCGGTGGCGAAGCCGGTGCCCTCGGCGCCGATCATGCGGTCGGCCGGGATGCGGACGTTGTCGAGGTAGACCTCGCGGGTCGGGGAGCCCTTGATGCCGAGCTTCTTCTCCGGGGCGCCGAAGGAGACGCCCTCGTCCGACTTCTCGACCACGAAGGCGCTGATGCCCTTGCTGCGCTTCTCGGGGTCGGTCACCGCCATCACCGTGTAGTACTCGGAGACGCCCGCGTTGGTGATCCAGCGCTTCACGCCGTTGAGGACGTAGTGGTCGCCGTCGCGGACCGCCTTCGTCTTCATGCCGGCCGCGTCGGAGCCCGCGTCCGGCTCGGAGAGGGCGTACGAGAACATCGCGTCGCCCTTGGCGAGCGGGGTCATGTACCGCTTCTTCAGGTCCTCGGAGCCCGAGAGGATCACCGGGAGCGAGCCCAGCTTGTTCACCGCGGGGATGAGGGAGGAGGACGCGCACACGCGGGCCACCTCCTCGATCACGATCACCGTGGCCAGCGCGTCCGCGCCGGTGCCGCCGTACTCCTCGGGGACGTGGACGGCGTGCAGGTCGTTCGCCACCAGAGCGTCGAGGGCCTCCTGCGGGAAGCGGGACTCCTCGTCCACCGCTGCGGCGTACGGCGCGATCTTCGCCTCGGCCAGTGAGCGGATCGCGTCGCGGAGCATGTCGTGCTCCT
>NZ_BARF01000197.1 GCF_000367365.1 Streptomyces prunicolor NBRC 13075
TGAGCTGTACTGAGATTCGTGGAGTCCCTGATGCCAGGGTTACGATCCTGGCGAAGGAGAACCACATCAGTGCCAGCACCACGGAAATACCCCGATGAACTGCGTGAGCGCGCGATCCGCGAGGTCCGCACCACCGGCCGCCCCGTCGCGCACGTCGCGAAGGACCTCGGCATCCACAAGGAAGCCTTGCGCGGCTGGGTCCGCCAGGCCGAAGCGGACGCCGGTGAACGCGACGACCGGCTGAGTACAGCTGAACTCGACGAACTCAAGCAACTCCGCAAGGAGAACGCCGAGTTGAGGCGGGCCAATGAGATCCTGAAGGCCGCTTCGGTGTTTTTTGCCCAGGAGATCGACCGTCCCCGGACGAGGCCGAGCAGGTGATCGACCACCTGCGCGAGAAGGGCCTCGGGGTCGATCCCGTCTGCCGGGAGCTGGACCTGTCGCCGTCGACGTACTTCGCCCGCAAGAAGCGCCCGAAGTCCGCCCGCCGACTGCGGGACGAACAGCTCATGCCCATGATCGAGCAGACCCACGCCGAGTCCGGCGGGACTTACGGAGCCCGCAGGATTACCCGCGCGCTGCGGCGCAAGGGAGTCGAGGTGGCGCGCTGCACGATCGAGCGGCTGATGGCCGACCTCGGCATTGAGGGTGTGATCCGCGGCCAGCGCCGGCGAACCACTGTCAGCGAGCCGTCGGCGCCGAGACCGCCGGACCTGGTCGACCGGGACTTCACCGCCGACGGCCCCGACCGGCTCTGGGTCGCCGACATGACCTATGTCAGAACCTGGTCCGGCTGGGCTTACGTCGCCTTCGTCCTGGACGTGTTCTCCCGCATGATCGTCGGCTGGCAGATCGCGAACCATATGCGGACCGAACTCCCCCTGGACGCACTGGAGATGGCGCTCTGGCGTCGGCGGATCAAGAAGGACTCCGGCCTGGTCCACCACTCCGACAGGGGGTCGCAATACGTATCAATTCGCTACACGGACCGACTGTCGGACATCGGCGCCTCCGCGTCGGTTGGCTCCGTCGCGGACTCGTA
>NZ_BARF01000196.1 GCF_000367365.1 Streptomyces prunicolor NBRC 13075
CGTTGTCGGCTGGTGAGCCGGGTTCGGTTGTGGGTTGTGCGTTGTCGGGGAAGACGGCGTTTGTGTTCTCGGGGCAGGGGGCGCAGCGGGCGCGGATGGGTGTGGGGTTGGCGCGGGTGTTCCCGGTGTTCGCGCGGGCGTTGGAGGAGGTGTGCGGGGAGCTGGATCCGCTGCTGGAGCGGCCGTTGACGGAGGTGTTGGCGGCGGAGGAGGGTTCTGCTGGGGCGGGGTTGCTGAATGACACGCAGTTCACGCAGGCCGGGCTGTTCGCTGTGGAGGTTGCGCTGTTTCGGCTGCTGGAGTCGCTGGGTGTGCGGGCGGATTTCCTGGTCGGGCATTCGGTGGGTGAGGTGGCGGCAGCGCATGTGGCGGGAGTGCTGTCGCTGTCTGATGCGTGTGTACTGGTGGCTGCTCGGGGCCGGTTGATGGGCGGGTTGCCGGTGGGTGGTGCGATGGCGGCTGTCCGGGCGACTGAAGCGGAAGTGCGCGAGTCGCTGGCTGGGTTCGGGGGCCGGTTGTCGGTGGCGGCGGTGAATGGTCCGCGTGCTGTGGTGGTTTCCGGTGGGCAGGAGGTGTTGGAGGAGTGGCTGCAGCTGCCTCTCTGGCAGGGTCGTAGGACAACGAAGCTGCGGGTGTCGCATGCGTTCCACTCGGCGCTGGTGGAGCCGATGCTGGGTGAATTCGCTGATGTGGTGGGCCAGTTGCAGTTCGCCGAGCCGGTGATTCCGGTGGTGTCGAATGTGACGGGTGCCCTGACCGGGCCGGGTGAGCTGGCGGATCCGGTGTATTGGGTACGGCATGCCCGTGAGGCGGTCCGGTTCGCCGACGGCATTGCGGCGCTCGCCGAGGCGGGCGTGACGCGGTTTGTGGAGGTCGGTCCGGACGGGTCGCTGACGGCGCTGGCCCGTGAGGTGTTGGAGGAGGCCGGGGAGACGGCGGTGGTGGTTGCGGTGCTGCGGGCCCGGCAGAGTGAGCCGGAGGCCTTCGCCGCGTTCCTGGGTCAGGCGTACACGGCCGGAATCGGTGTCGACTGGCCCGCGTTCTACGCCGGCAGCGGTGCTCGGG
>NZ_BARF01000195.1 GCF_000367365.1 Streptomyces prunicolor NBRC 13075
TGGCGCTGGCCGAGTTGGCGCTGGCGGCGGGCGGCCAGGTCGACTGCCCTGTGGTCGAGGAACTCGTGTTGCAGGTGCCGTTGTTGCTGCCCGAGGGCGCGGCGCTCGACCTCCAGGTCACTGTCGGTGCGCCGGACGAGGACGGCCGCCGCGACATCGCCATCTACACCGCGCCGTCCGGCAACGCCGGTCAGGACACCGCCCAGGCCACCTGCCACGCCCGTGGCACCCTGACCCCCGACTCCGACGTCCCCGCAGCCACGGACTGGACAGCGACCTGGCCGCCGGAAGACGCGGAACCCGTCTCCGTCGAGGACCTCTACGAACGCCTCGCCGGCCTCGGCTACGACTACGGCCCCTCCTTCAAGGGACTGCACACCGCCTGGGCGCAGGACGAGTACATCTACGCGGAGGTGGCTCTCCCCGACGACCACATCGCCTCCGCCCGGCAGTACGGCATCCACCCCGGTCTTCTCGACTCCTCGCTCCACAGCGGCCTCACCTGGCTCGACAGGGGCGACCACGCGGCCCAACTGCCCTTCTCCTGGGCGGGAGTACGACTGGGGCTGCCCGGCAGCAGTCAGGTGCGGGTCCGCATCACCTCTACGGCCGACTCCTCCCTCCGGGTCGACATCGCCGACGAGTACGGCGAGTTGGTCCTCAGCGCCGAGCAACTCACGTTCCGGCCGGTGGACCAGGCCCAACTCGAAGGCGCACGGCGGCCGGAAGCCGGATCTCTCTACACGGTCGACTGGGCCCCGGTCGCCCCGACCACGGACACCGCCACGTCGCCGCAGCTCGCCGCCATCGGTGAACTGACCGGTGCGGGTGAGCAGTTCGCGGATCTTGGCGCGCTGGTCGGTGCGGTGGCGGCGGGTGCGTCGGTGCCGGACGTGGTGGTCGCCGGTGTCGGCGCCGAGCCGGTTCCTGGCGAGGCGGCTGACACGGTCCGTGCCGTGGCTGCGCGGGCGTTGAGTCTGGTGCAGGAGTGGCTGGCTGCCGAGGCGCTGTCCGGGGCCCAGTTGGTGTTGGTGACTCGGGGTGCGGTGTCGGTGGGTGAGGAGTCGCCGGATGTGGCGGCTGCGGCGGCGTGGGGTCTGGTGCGCAGCGCGCAGTCCGAGCACCCGGGCCGTTTCGTGCTGTTGGACCTGGACCCGGCTGACGCAGCAGCGCCGGACTGGGCCGCGCTTGTCGGTCTTGGCGAGTCGCAGGTGGCGGTGCGTGGCGGGCGGGTGTTGGTGCCGAGGTTGGCGCGGGCTGTCGTGTCGGCGGCGCCGTTGGCGGGCGCCGGCA
>NZ_BARF01000194.1 GCF_000367365.1 Streptomyces prunicolor NBRC 13075
CGCCCGGCTGGAGCGCATGGGCTTGCAGGCGTTGTCGTCGGAGCTGGGGCTCGAACTGCTGGACGCGGCCCAGCGGGTGGATGCCGCGTTGGTCGCGCCGGTCCAGCTGGATCTGGCGGCGCTTCGGGAACAGGCCCGTGCGGGGACGGCGGTGCCGCTGCTGGCCGGCTTGGTCCGCACGCCCGGCCGTGCGGGACGTGCGGGTGGAGGCGGTTCGCTGGCGACGCGGCTGGCCGGGGTCGACCGCGAACAGTGGGAACGGATCACGCTGGACCTGGTGACCGTGCAGGTGGCGGCCGTACTCGGACACGCGTCGGCGTCGTCGCTCGACCCGGGGCGGGCGTTCAAGGAACTCGGCTTCGACTCGCTGTCCTCGGTCGAACTGCGCAACCGGCTCGCGCAGGCGACCGGACTCAAACTGCCGGCGACGTTGGTCTTCGATCACCCGACCGCGGCTGCGGTGGCGAAGTTCCTGGTGACGCAGATAGCGGGTGCGGGTGTCGGTAAGGCGGTGGCCACGCGGGCTCCCGCTCGACGGCGTGCCGATGTCGACGAGCCGTTGGCGATCGTGGGCATGGCGTGCCGGTACCCGGGTGGCGTGTCGTCGCCGGAGCAGTTGTGGGATCTGGTGGCGTCCGGTCGCGATGCGATCTCGGGGCTGCCGGGCGACCGTGGCTGGGACCTGGAGCGGCTGTACAACCCTGACCCGGAGCAGTCCGGCACGGTGTACGCGCGCGGCGGCGGCTACCTCGATGCTGCCGGTGACTTCGACGCGGGCTTCTTCGGGATCAGCCCGCGTGAGGCGTTGGCGATGGACCCGCAGCAGCGCTTGCTGCTGGAGGGCGCGTGGGAGGCGTTGGAGGACGCCGGCATCGACCCGGGCTCGCTGCGGGGCAGCGACACCGGTGTGTTCTGCGGTGTGGTTGCCTCTGAGTACGGCAACGGCGCGACGCCGGAGTTGGAAGGCTTCCGCCTGACCGGTAGCACGACGAGCGTGGTGTCGGGGCGGTTGAGCTACACGTTCGGGCTCCAGGGCCCGGCGGTGTCGGTGGACACCGCGTGCTCCTCGTCCCTCGTCGCGATGCACCTGGCCGCACAGGCACTGCGCAACGGCGAGTGCTCCCTGGCACTGGCCGGCGGGGCGACCGTGATGTCGAGCCCCTTCCTGCTGGTCGAGTTCTCCCGGCAGCGCGGCCTGTCACCCGACGGCCGTTGCCGCTCCTACGCCGAGGGCGCCGAGGGCACGGGCTTCTCCGACGGTGTCGGCCTCGTCGTAATGGAACGCCTGTCGGACGCCCAACGCCT
>NZ_BARF01000193.1 GCF_000367365.1 Streptomyces prunicolor NBRC 13075
GAGACGTCGGGCGTCCGACAGGCGCTCCATCACGACCAGGCCGACACCGTCGGAGAAACCGGTCCCGTCGGCGCCTTCCGCATACGACTTGCAGCGGCCGTCCGGCGACAGGCCGCGCTGCCGCGAGAACTCCACCAGCAGGAACGGACCCGACATCACCGTCACGCCACCGGCCAGGGCCAGCGAGCACTCGCCGTTGCGCAGTGCCTGCGCGGCCAGGTGCATCGCCACCAGGGACGACGAGCATGCCGTGTCCACCGACACCGCCGGGCCCTGCAATCCGAACGTGTAGCTCAACCGCCCGGATATCACGCTCGTGGTCGTGCCGGTCAGCCGGAAACCTTCCAGGTCGGGGGTGGCTCCACCCGCGTACTCGGAGGCAACCGCGCCGCAGAACACGCCGGTGTCGCTGCCCCGCAGCGAGCCCGGGTCGATGCCGGCGTCTTCCAGTGCCTCCCACGCGCCCTCCAGCAGCAGCCGCTGCTGCGGGTCCATCGCCAACGCCTCACGCGGACTGATCCCGAAGAAGCCCGCGTCGAAGTCACCGGCGTCGTCGAGATAACCGCCGCCCTGCGTGTAGACCGTGCCGGACTGCTCCGGGTTCGGGTTGTAGAGCCGTTCCAGGTCCCAGCCACGGTCGCCCGGCAGCCCCGAGATCGCATCCCGGCCCGACGCCACCAAGTCCCACAACTGCTCCGGCGACGAGGCACCACCCGGGTACCGGCAACTCATGCCCACGATCGCCAACGGCTCGTCCACGTCCGCACGCCGTCGCGCCGGAACCCGTACGGCAGGCGCGACAGTGGCCTTGGATTCAGTCCCGGGAACCTGGTTCACCAGGAACTTCGCCACGGCCGTTGCGGTCGGGTGGTCGAAGACCAACGTCGCCGGCAACTTGAGGCCGGTCGCCTGCGCGAGCCGGTTGCGCAGTTCGACCGAGGACAGCGAGTCGAAGCCGAGTTCCTTGAACGCCCGCCCCGGGTCCAGCGACGACGCCGACGCATGCCCAAGTACCGCCGCCACCTGAGCAGTTACGAGATCCAACGTCACCTGCTCCCAGTCCTCCGGCCCGACCTGGGCCAGCCGCGCCGCCAGCGAACCGCCCCCGCCCGTGCGTCCCGTACGGCCGGGCGTACGGACCAAGCCGGCCAGCAACGGCACCGCCGTTCCCGCACGGGCCTGTTCCCGAAGTGCCACCAGATCCAGTTGGACCGGCGCGACCAACGCCGCATCCACCCGCTGAGCCGCGTCCAGCAGTTCGAGGCCCAACTCCGACGACAACGCCTGCACACCGAGCCGGTTGAGTCGGGTC
>NZ_BARF01000192.1 GCF_000367365.1 Streptomyces prunicolor NBRC 13075
CGCAGTGAGGTTCCCCCGGCGTGCGGGAAGTGCTGATCAGCTGGTCAGGAGGGGGTGACGGGGTTTCAGGTTCGTTCGTTCGGCCGTGGCCCGGTCGGCGTAGTGCTTCTCCTCGAACTCGATCGGACTGAGGTAGCCGAGCCGTTTCTGGATGCGCCGGGAGTTATAGAACCCATCAATGTACTCGAACAGCGCCAGGTTCGCCTCGGCCCGGGTGGCGAAGACACGGCCGCGGATGCACTCCGTCTTGGTGATCATCCACAGGTTCTCCGCGAGGGCGTTGTCGTACGAGTCTCCGACCGAGCCCATGGATGCCTGAACTCCCGCTCGCAGCAGGCGAGTTGTGAGCTTGATCGACGTATATTGACAGCCGTGATCCGCGTGATGAATGAGCTGTCCGGGCTCGACCTCGCGGGACGCGAGGGCGTACTCGAGCGTGGACAGCACCAGGTCGGCGTCCGCGCGGGCGGAGGTCTCCCAGGCCACCACCCGGCGGGAGAACGCGTCCCGGATCGCGGACAGCCACAACGGGCCCTCGCCGGTCGCGATCATCGTCAGATCGGTGACCCACAGCCGGTTCGGCGCACTCGCGGTGAAGTCGCGCTGGACCAGGTCCGGGGCCAGGGTGGCCTTGGGGTCCCGGCGCGTGAAGCCCTTGCGACGTGGGCTGATGCCCGCGATGTCGGCCTCGCGCATCAGGCGCTCGACCCGCTTGCGGCCCACATGGACGCCCTCGCGCTTGAGCACGGCGTGCACACGCGGCGAGCCGTAGATCCCGCCCGAGTCGGCGTGGATCTCCTTGATCTGCTCGGTCAGTTCCGCGTCCCGGCGCACGCGTTCGCACGGCTCGCGCTCGGCACGACGCCAGCGGTAGTACGTGGAGGAGGCGATGGAGAGTTCCCGGAGTACGCACTCGACCCCCAGGTGCGGGTGCTCGTCAACGAGCGCCGTCACCTGGGCCGGGTCGGGTCGAGCTGCGCCGCGAAAAACGCCGAGGCCGTCCGCAGCACGTCGTTCGCCCGCTTGAGCTGGACGTTCTCCTTGCGCAGCGCGGCGAGCTCCGCCCGCTCGTCGGTGGTCAGCCGGTCGTCACGCTCGCCGGCGTCCGCCTCGGCCTGGCGGATCCAGCCGCGCAGGGCCTCGGGGTGCACACCGAGATCGACGGCGAGCTTCTTGATCTGCGGCTTCGGGTCGGATGCGCGGTACATCCGCACCGCACGCTCACGCAACTCCAGCGAGTATTTCCTGGGGGCGGCCATGGTCGATGTTCCTCTCATGAGAACCATCTGACCCTCTGTCAACACACTCCGCATCTCGGGGGAAGCTCACAGACGT
>NZ_BARF01000191.1 GCF_000367365.1 Streptomyces prunicolor NBRC 13075
GGCTAGTGTGATGCGCCAGAAATCCTGAAGGTTAGTTACTACCCTGTTGGCATGTCGCATCCGGGGCCTTCTGCTGTGGATATCACGTTGTCCGAGGCTGAGCGTGCCGAGTTGGTGCGCCGGACGGAATTGCCGCACCGGCGCTCGGTAGAGAAGGCCCGCATCATCCTGGCGTGTGCTGACGGTATGTCAAACGCGGCTGCGGCGCGGGTCGTTGGTGTCCAGGCCAAGACGGTGGGCAAGTGGCGGCGGGCTTTCGCCGCGGAGCGGATGGCCGGGCTTGAGGACGCCGGCTGGATCGGCCGGCCGAAGGCCGACCTGGTCCTGGACGATGCTGAGCGCAGGCAGTTGACGCAGTGGGCGCGGCAGGCGAAGACCGCCCAGTTCCTCGCGTTACGGGCCAAGATCGTGCTGCGCTGCGCGGAGGGCGGGACGAACCAGCAGGCCGCGGCCGACCTCGGCATCGACAGATCGACCGTGGACCGCTGGCGAGCCCGGTTCATCGCCAAACGCCTCGACGGTCTTCATGACGAGCCCCGCTCGGGCCGCCCGCCCTCGGTCCTCCTCGACCGGGTCGAGGAGGTCGTCGTGGCCACCCTGGAGTCCACTCCGGGCCAGGACACGCACTGGTCACGGGCCTCGATGGCCCAGCGCACCGGCCTGTCGAAATCGACCATCGGCCGGATCTGGAAGCGGTTCGACCTCAAGCCCCACCTGCAGGGCTCCTTCAAGCTGTCCACCGACCCGCAGTTCGTCGCCAAGGTCGTCGACGTCGTGGGCCTGTACCACCACCCGCCAGAGAAGGCGGTCGTGCTCTGCGTGGACGAGAAGAGCCAGATCCAGGCGCTGGACCGGTCCCAGCCAGTCCTGCCGATGATGCCGGGCATGCCCGAACGCCGGACCCACGACTATCTGCGGCACGGCATCACCAGCCTGTTCGCCGCCTTCAACATCGCCGACGGCACCGTCATATCGGCACTGCACCGCCGCCACCGTGCGATCGAGTTCAAGAAGTTCCTGGTCCGGATCGACAAGGCGGTGCCCGCCGGGCTCGACGTCCATCTCGTCTGCGACAACTACGCCACCCACAACACCGCCGAGATCAGGACGTGGCTGGGCAGACACCCGCGCTTCCACATCCACTTCACCCCCACCGGCTCCTCCTGGATGAACCAGGTCGAGCGGTGGTTCGGTCTGCTGACCGACAAGCTCATCCGCCGCGGCGTCCACACCTCCGTGAAGGCACTGGAGAACGACATCACCGCATGGATCGACACCTGGAACCAGAACCCGCGGCCCTTCACCTGGACCAAGACCGCCGACGAGATCCTCAACTCCCTCGCCGACTACCTCACCAAGGTCGGAACCGACAGCCAGAAAACCGAGCAGAACTAACCTTCAGGATTTCTGGCGCATCACACTA
>NZ_BARF01000190.1 GCF_000367365.1 Streptomyces prunicolor NBRC 13075
GGGGGGGTGCCTCTATGTCGTTCGTCAAGGCGTCCCTGTGGGGTTTGGGGTGATTCGGTCTTGCTGGGGTCATGCGGCGAGCTCGACGTCCGCGGGCGTGCGGGATTCGTAGAAGGTGCCGTCTCGGAGCATGGCGAACAGGACGCTGATGCGTTGGCGGGCGAGGCGGAGGAGGGCCTGGGTGTGGGTTTTGCCGCGGGCTCGTTGCTTGTCGTAGTAGGTGCGTGAGGCGGGATCGGCGTTCATGCAGGCGAAGGCGGAGAGGAACATGGCGCGTTTGAGCTGGCGGTTTCCGCCTCGCGGGGCGTGTTCGCCGTGGACCGAGGTCCCCGACGACTTCGTGGTCGGGGCGAGTCCGGCGTAGGAGGCCAGGTGGGCGGCGCTCGGGAAGCTGGTGCCGTCGCCGACGGTGACCAGGAGGACGGCGGCGGTCCTGACGCCGACGCCGGGCATCGACGTCAGGACCGGGGAAAGAGGGTGGGCCTCCAGCAGGGCGTTGATCTGGGCTTCCAGGGCCCGGCGCTGTTCGTGGACAGCGGCGAGAGAGCGGGCCAGGGAGGGCACGACGATGTCGAGGGTGCCGGTCCCGGGGACCACGACGGTCTGCTCGTCCAAGGCCTGGAAGACGTCGTCGATCAGCCGCTGTGCCATGCGCGGGGCCTTGGGCCGGATGAGCTCGACGAGCCTGCGGCGGCCGGCTTTGCGCAGTGCGGCCGGGGAGCCGTAGCGCTCCAGCAGCCAGGTGACGGCCTGATGGTCGAGGCGGGGGCCCAGGACGCGCTCCAGTGACGGGTGGAACTGGGTGAGCAGGCCGCGTATGCGGTTGGAGGTGCGGGTGGCCTCGGCCGCGAGGTCCTGGTCGAAGCCGACGAGGACCGTGAGTTCGGCGGTGATCTCGTCGGTGAGCTCCAGGGCGCGCAGGGTGTGCGGCATGGTCCGGGCCGCGTCCGCGATGACCGCGGCGTCCTTCGCATCGGTCTTGGCCTCGCCCGGATACAGGTCGGCGATCCGCCGCATCGCGAGTCCGGGCAGGTAGGCGACTTTGCAGCCGGCGTCCCGGGCGACGGTGAGCGGGAGGGCTCCGATGGATGCGGGCTGGTCCACGATCACCAGGACCGTGCCGAACTTCGTGGCCAGTTTGTCGAACGCGGCCCGCAGTTTCGGCTCGCTGTTGGGCAGTTGCTTGTCGAAGACCTTCTTGCCGGCCGGAGTCAGCCCGTGCCCGTGATGAAAGCTCTTGCCGACGTCCAGGCCGAGGAACACGCCCACGTCTTCGGTGTCGAACATCGCACCCTTCCAGGGGAGTTGAACGTGCCGGCCTCGGCGTTGGTGTCGTACGCGCGCATCCACGTTATGCAGACCTGCCGCCCGCGAGCTGTCCGGCATTGCGCCGGACCGGGCGGTGGCCGGACCTCTCATCAGCGTCTCCGACGGCACCTCCCGGGCCCGGTGACACCACCCCCCAGGTCATGCCTTCGACAGGGGGCAACAGCCATACCGGGCCCGGAGGCCAGCGGCCCTCTTGCAGGACCGCAGAAAACATAA
>NZ_BARF01000189.1 GCF_000367365.1 Streptomyces prunicolor NBRC 13075
CAGCCCCGTCGCGCGGCGTGCTCGTATTGCTGAACGAACAGGAGCACCAGGCCCTCGCGGCAGGCGCGGCAGCGGCGAACATGCCGTTGGAGTTTTATGCGACGGCACTGATCCGCTCTGCCTTGTCGAGCCCGATCTCCCGGCCCTGACCCACGGTGCGAAGCAGCGGGCGACTACAGCCTGCCGACGCCCGCTCGTGGTCCGTCGTCTCTAGGCGGCCAGGCCGTGCCGCTCGCTTCCGCCATCGGCCTGATCCCCATCGCCCGGGTGGCGTTCGAGCCCCAGCAACTTCAACAGGTCGGCCGTCACCACGCGGTAGGCGTTGCCGAGCCTCAGCACCCTGACCGGGTACTTCCCCTGCTTGGCGAGGCCGTAGCCGGTGGACCGGCCGATCATCAGCGCCCGGTTCGACGTATCGAGGTCGATCGCGGCAGGGAGGGCGAGCAGTTCGTCGCTCGTCAACCCTCGCACCTCGCGGGATGAGATAGGTGCTGCCATGATGCCCTCCGTGGAAGTTTTCGTGCCGCAATGACACTTCAGATGTATCACGGAGTTGCAGCAGCACCTTTTACATGCCTAACGTGCAGCCATGACACTTGATCAATGGTCGACGGCGTTCACCAGCCGGATCGCTCAGCGCGTGCGGGAATCACGCAGGGCCGCCGGCCTGACCATGGCCGAGGTCGCCCAGGGGTGTGCCGATCGCGGTGTGCCGGAGTTCACCGAGCACTCGCTGAAGAATCTGGAGTCCGGGCGAAAGACAAGCGTCACGGTAGCGGAGGTCGTCGTGCTGGCCGACGTCCTGGGCGTCCCGCCGGTGACTCTCCTCTTCCCGCTCGGGTCCTCGGCCACGGTCGAGGTCCTCCCCGATCGGGAAGTGTCCACCTGGGACGCGGTCGCGTGGTTCACCGGCGAGACGCCTCTGGACGAACCCGCACCCGAAGGCAGCGCCCGCAACGTCCTCGACGTCTTCCGCCAGCACGGCGACTTGGTGGCCGCCGCGACGTCCTCCTACGCCCTGGCCAGGGAGAGGCGACGAGCGGCCAGCACCACCCTGGACCGGACCCGCAGGGCCACCCTCCTGCAGCGCGCCCAGGGCTACGAGGAGCACGCGTTCGAGGACTGCCAGGAACTCCGGGCGTTCCGAGGCCGGATGCGCGACCGCGATCTCGCCCCTCCGGCTCTGCCCGACGAGCTGGCCTTCGTCGACGAGCCCGAAACGCCTACCCGTGCGGAGAACGACGAGTGAAGGGCGGCAACCTCATACGCCGGTGCCGCTGCACCGACCCGAAGACGAAGAAGGAGTACGGCGCTTCCTGCCCCAAGCTCAAGTCCTCGCGGCGGCACGGCACTTGGACCGCCGCCCAGGAACTCGACCCCGCGCAGGACGGCCGTCGCAGGCGCTTCCGTCGCGGTGGTTTCGAGACCTCCGTCAAGGCCCAGGAGGAGCTGGACAAGGTCCGCGCCCTCATGGCCATCCCCGAGGAGGACGACGCCTGGGGCAAGACCCAGATCAGCGACCTCCTGGAGAACTGCGTCAAGGACAAGGACCCGATCCCGGACTACGACGAGACCCGCCGCCGTTTCAAGACCGGGCAGTCCCTCAACTCCAAGGTCACCGTGGCGGAGTGGCTGGACTC
>NZ_BARF01000188.1 GCF_000367365.1 Streptomyces prunicolor NBRC 13075
AGAAGCCGTATCTCAACCGATCTTGGAACGTGTGGATCGAACGGAGTTCCTGGTTGGGTGATCTTCCGGTGGTACGCGCATGAAGGCAGGGCCTCCTGGTAGCTCGGGGGTGCGACCCCATTCCGAGCGGTTCCCGGAGGCCCTGTTGTCGTTGTTGTACGCGCCCGAGCCCGTTGACTTCAACTCGCCCGCCGTGTCGTGCGATTGCCTCGCGCACGTGTACGGGAATGCAGCCGATCATCCCGATCGGGTTCGCCGGTATCCGTCGGACATGACGGACGCGGAGTGGGCGGCCATCCGGCCGTTGCTGCCGGTGCCTGCCTGGCTTCAGGGGCGGGGCGGACGGCCCGAGGGCTACTGTCACCGGCAGCTGCTGGACGCGATCCGCTATCTGGTCGCGGGCGGGATCCCGTGGCGGGCAATGCCCGTGGACTTCCCTGGTTGGGGCCGGGTCTACGCCTTCTTCCGCCGCTGGTGCGAGCACGGGCTGATCGCCGAGTTCCACGACCGGCTGCGCGGGAAGGTCCGGGAGCGCGAGGGCCGCGAGGCCGAACCCACGGCGGGGATCATCGACGCGCAGTCGGTGCGGGCCGCCGCTACCGTGCCGGCCGCCTCACGCGGCTACGACGGCGGGAAGAAGGTGCCGGGCCGCAAACGGCACATCGTGACCGACACCCTCGGTCTGCTCCTGGTCGTCTGCGTCACCGCCGCGAACATCGGCGACCGGGACGCCGCGGCGGGCCTGCTGAGGCGGCTGCGCCGCCTGCACCGCGACATCACCCTCGTCTGGGCCGACGGCGGCTACACCGGCTCCCTCGTCGGCTGGTGCCGGGACAAGCTCGCTCTGACCTTGGAGATCGTCAAGCGCACCGACGACATGGAGGGGTTCGTGGTGCTGCCGAGGCGGTGGGTGGCCGAGCGCACGTTCGCGTGGCTGATGAACTCCCGCCGTCTGGCTAGGGATTACGAAACTCTGCCCGCTACCAGCGAGGCGATGATCCGGTGGTCGATGGTCACGCGGATGAGCCGGCGTCTGGCACGGCCACGGCCGGCCTGCCAGCACTGAATGCTCCCGACGCTTCCAGGAGGAGCCACCCGCGCTCCGCCAGGCGCCGGGCTTTCGACCGCAGCCCCTCGACCTTCGCCGGCGTCGCCCCAAGGCCCAGCTCCACCGCGATCTCCTTGGCCCGGAGAGGCCCGTGACCCGTGGATCGCTGCTGTTCCAGCACGCCCAGAATCCGCTGATAGTCCGGCGCCAGAACCGTCACCGGCAGTCCATCCCGCCAGGGCGGCACCGTCGAGCCCGGCACCGGCGCGAGCGACGGCGCCGCTTCTTCGTCCGCCTCGGTCATGGTCACGGCAGTGGACTCGGCCGCAGAGACCGCCAGGGCCTCGGTCAGTTCCTCCCGCGCGATTACTCGCCGGTCCAGCTCGATCTCCGCGGCCTCCAACACCCCAGCCAACCGCGCAACTTCCTCCCGCAAACCCTCCACCCGCACGCGGGCAGCCGCCTCCCGCTCCTCCAGCATTCCCAGCACCGACGCCACCGCGCACCCCTCGACCACCAAGCGGACACAAGACGTCGGCATGCCTCCCTCAACCCGAGCGAAACCATGCCTGACCAGCAGAAATCACGGGATCACGTTCGGTTGAGATACGGCTTCT
>NZ_BARF01000187.1 GCF_000367365.1 Streptomyces prunicolor NBRC 13075
CCTCGCGCTTTCGCGAGTGGGCCTGTCCGGGTCTTGATCAAATAAGCGGAGAGTGCTGCTGACCTGCAACGATGGGACTTGTCGAGGGTCCTGTCAGCTGCGAGGAAAGAAGCACTCTCCAGGTGAAGAAGCGTAGCGGGTCGTATCCGCGTGTTCGTGTCGAGGGCGGCGGCCGTGGGGTGGTCTCGCAGGCCGGGGCGGTGCTGCTGGTCGAGACGGTCCGCAAGTCCGGGCTGGACACCGCGATATCGGCTGCACTGGCGCCGTGGCGCAAGCCGCGGGCAGTGCACGATCCGGGGAAGATCCTGCTGGATGTGGCCCTGGCCGTCGCGTTCGGCGGGGACTGTCTGGCCGACGTCGGCATGCTGCGGGCCGAGCCCGATGTGTTCGGCTCCGTGGCCTCCGATCCGACGGTCTCCCGTCTCGTCGACGCTCTCGCTGCAGCCGGCCCGAAGGCTCTCACCGCGATCCGGTCGGCGCGGGCCGAAGTGCGGTCGCGGGTCTGGGAGTTGGCCGGTGCGGATGGTCCGGCCGCCGGTGGCAACGTGATCGTGGACATCGACGGCGTCCTCGTCCTGGCGCACTCCGAGAAGCAGGATGCCACCGCGACCTGGAAGAAGACCTTCGGCCATCACCCGCTCGTCGCGTTCGTCGACCACGGCGAGGCCGGGTCGGGGGAACCGGTGGCCGCGCTGCTTCGGCCCGGCAACGCAGGCTCCAACACCGCCGCCGACCACATCGAAACGGCCCAACTCGCCCTGGCCCAGCTGCCCAGACACCTGCGGCGGGGGCGGCAGACGCTGATCCGGACCGACTCCGCCGGCGGCACCCACGCCTTCCTCGACTGGCTCTCCCGCCGGGGCCGGTGGCTGTCGTATTCCGTCGGAATGACCATCACCGACGCCATCCACCAGGCCGTTCTGAAGATCCCGAAGAAGGCATGGACACCGGCCTACGACGCCGGCGGCACCGAACGGCCCGGCGCCTGGGTCGCAGAGATCACCGACATCCCCGACCTGAGCACCTGGCCGAAAGGGATGCGGCTGGTCGTCCGCAAGGAACGACCGCACCCCGGCGCCCAGTTGCGCTTCACCGACCTCGACGGACTACGGCTGACCTGCTTCGCGACCAACACAAAAGGCAGCCAGCTCGCCGACCTCGAACTGCGTCACCGACGGCGGGCCCGCTGCGAAGACCGCATCCGAAACGCCCGCGACACCGGACTGCGCAACCTGCCCCTGCACGACACCGCCCAGAACCGGATCTGGCTGGAGATCGTCTCCCTCGCGCTCGACCTCCTCGCCTGGATGCCGATGCTCGCCCTGACCGGCAAACCCCGCCGCTGGGAGCCCAAACGGCTTCGCCTGCGGCTGTTCTCCGCCGCCGCCCAGCTGGTCACCACCGGCCGCCGCCACCGGCTCCGCTTCACCGCCCGATGGCCCTGGACGGATGTGATCACCCGCGCGATCCAGCGACTCGCAGCCCTCCCGAACCCCGGCTGACCAGCGACTCCGACCATCCCGACGAACCACAGCAACATCCCGGAGCCGTGGAACCCCGGCGCCCACCCGACGCGACAGCCGGGTCACCAACCTGCCCCAGCCCACGAAATTCCGCACCACGCAAGCACAGAGTCCCCGTCAGCGAACCGACGATGACTCATGAACGATCGAGGCTA
>NZ_BARF01000186.1 GCF_000367365.1 Streptomyces prunicolor NBRC 13075
GTCAACTTGACCCGGCCGTGAACGGCCGGGCTTGGAGGTAGCGCCCAACTGGCTGCTGGGTGGGCTCCTCCGTCCAGACACCTAGGAAGGCGCTGGGACGCGTGACTCACGCCCCGCGTTCCACACTGCCTCACCGCGAGCGGCGATGTTGTGGGAAGCATTCCGGTCGGCGTGGGCAACGACCCCGCACTTCCGGCAGATGAAGAGGGCCTGGTCGACCCGGTTCTTCTTCTCGATGTGGCCGCACTCGGCGCATTCCTGGCTGGTGTACGCCGGATCGACGTACACCAGCGGGACCCCGGCCCGGCGTGCCTTGTACTCGACGAACTGCCCGAGCTGGTTAAAGGCCCAGGAGTGGAGCATGACCCGTTGGGGCTTGCGGAGCCGTACCCTCTGCCGGATGCCGCCCAGGTCTTCCAGGGCGATGCCGGACGAGGTGCGTTCAGCCTCGGTCACGATCTGTTTCGCGATGATGTGGTTGACGTTCGCGGCGTGCCGCGCTTCTTTGCGGCGCCGGTTCTTCAGCCGTCGCTTCGCGGACTTGGTGCCCTTGGCCTGGAGCTTGCGGCGCAGTTCGAGCTGCCGCTTGCGGTGGCGGTTCGTACCGCGCCCGGCCGCCCGGTATCCGGTGGACGTGGTGGCGATGTTGGCGATGCCGAGGTCGACGCCGATGAACCGGCCGGGTTCGTACGGCTCGGCTTCGGGGACCTCGCACACGGCGATCAGGTAGAACACGCCGTCACGTTCGATCAGGTCGGATTCGCCCTTGCGGTACTCCCGCAACGTTTTGAGCGCGTCCGGGGAGCAGGCGAAGCGGACGTTCTTCAGGCGCCCTGCCGTGGTCCAGATGCTGACGGTCTGCGCGTCGTACTGCCAGGACAAGCACCGGTCGTCAAACGGGTGCGCGGCCTCGGGGCGGAAGGCGACCGGTTTGGACTCCGCTTTCCGCCGCCGCTTGCTGCCCGGCTTGCCGAGGTTCCCGGCCCGCAGGTTCGCCCGCAGCGCGGTGTAGGCGTCCACGACTTTCTTGATCGTGTGCTGCGCGGCCTGCGCCCCCAGCCCCCGCGTCTTCAACTCCGCGTAGGTGTACTTGCGCAGCTCGTACTCACGCGGCACACCGTGCTCGAACGCCACGGCGGATACCCAGTTCGCGGCGTTGTTGACCGCGCGCAGAGTCGCCGACAGGGCGGGGGCCTGGTCGGCCTCCGGCATCAGCTTCACCTGCACGACGATCTTCACGCGGGTGATCATAACATTGGTCTATGTCACCACGCTGGGAACCAAACCCCAACATTCGCAGGGGTCGTACGGTCATCTACACCCTCCACGCACACTTGGTCTTCACGCCCAAGTACCGCCGCGGACCGTTCACCGACGAAATTCTCACGCGGTGCGAGGAAATCATGCGCGCCGTCTGCGCCGACTTTGAAACCGAGCTGGTCGAGTTCAACGGCGAACGCGATCACGTCCACCTCCTCGTGCACTACCCGCCGAAGGTCTCCATCTCCAAACTGGTGGGCTCCCTCAAAGGCGTCTCCGCCCGCAGACTCCGCCACGAGCACCCCGACCACATCCGCAAGTACCTGTGGGGCGCGCACTTCTGGTCACCCTCGTACTTCGCGGCGAGCTGCGGCGGAGCACCCTTGGCCATCATCAAGGAGTACATCGAGCAGCAAAAACGTCCGACGTGACCTGCCCGTCAGAGCAATCTTGAGAAGCGCTTCCTCCCGGGCGTGAACGCCCGGGGCTCCGCGCTAGATCACGCTGAA
>NZ_BARF01000185.1 GCF_000367365.1 Streptomyces prunicolor NBRC 13075
CGGCGCTGGTGGAGTTGGCGCTGGCGGCGGGCGGTCAGGTCGACTGCCCTGTGGTCGAGGAACTGGTGCTTCAGGTGCCGTTGTTGCTGCCCGAGGGCGCGGCGCTCGACCTCCAAGTGACTGTCGGTGCGCCGGACGAGGACGGCCGCCGCGACATCGCCGTCTACACCGCGCCAGGAGAGACGGACGGGCGGGAACCCGTCCAGCCCACCTGCCATGCGCGTGGTCGGCTCGGTTCGGAGGTGGAGTCGCCTGGGCTGCCGTTCCCGGTGTTGTGGCCGCCGGAGGGTGCCGTGGCGGTGCCCGTGGACGGGCTGTACGAGCGGTTGGCGGAGGCGGGTTACGAGTACGGGCCGGTGTTCCAGGGGCTGCGGTCGGCGTGGCGCGATGGTGAACTGGTCTATGCGGAGGTGGTGTTGCCGGACGAGCCGGTCGGCTCGGCCCAGGGCTTCGGTATCCACCCGGCGCTCCTCGACGCGGCACTCCACGGCAGCCTGCTCGACGCGCGGGCCGGTTCCCAGGTGGGCCTGCCCTTCTCCTGGTCGGGGATCAGGACAGGGGACGCATCAGGGCCACTGGCCTGGGTCAGGATCAGCCCTGCGGGCGAGGCCGCGTTCCGCATCGACATGGCCGACGAGAACGGCGCCGTGATCGCGGCGGTGGACGCCGTCGCCTTCCGCCCCGTCGACCAGGCCCAGCTTGAGCGCACCCAAGGCAACGGGCGGGACAGCCTGTTCACGGTGGAATGGGTTCCGGTCCGTCCTGCGGACGCGCCCGGACCGATCCCGGTGGCACTGCTCGGCGAACAGCCCGGCCTCAGGGAACGCTACGCCGACCTCGACGCGCTGCTCGGCGCGGTGACGGCGGGTGCGTCGGTGCCGGACGTGGTGGTCGCCGGCGTAGCGGCGGAAGTGGTCCCTGGCGAAGAAGCCCACGCGGCACACGCCGTGGCGGCGCGGACGTTGGGCCTGGTGCAGGAGTGGCTGGCCGCCGACGCGTTGTCGGAATCCCGGCTGATGCTGGTGACTCGGGGCGCGATCTCGGTCGGTGAGGAGTCGCCGGATGTGGCGGCTGCGGCGGCGTGGGGTCTGGTGCGCAGCGCGCAGTCCGAACACCTGGGCCGCTTCGTGCTGTTGGACCTCGACCCGGCAGAGGAAGCAGCGCCCGACTGGGCCGCGCTCGCCGGTCTTGCCGAGTCGCAGTTGGCGGTGCGCGGGGGCCGGACACTGGCCCCGCGACTCACACGAGCGGCGGAGTCGGCGCTGCCCGAGGGTCCGTGGCGGTTGTCGCCCGTCACGAAGGGGTCGTTGGATGGCCTGGCGTTGGTCCGTTCCGATGCGGATCGTCCGCTGGAGGCGCACGAGGTCCGGATCGCCGTACGAGCTGCCGGGCTGAACTTCCGCGACGTGCTCATCACGCTCGGCGTGTATCCGGGAGACGCTCCACTGGGCAGCGAGGCGGCGGGAGTTGTCCTGGAGACCGGCGCCGATGTCACGGACCTGGCGCCCGGCGACCGCGTGATGGGTCTCGTCCTTGAGTCGTTCGGTACGGCGGCGGTCGCGGACGGCCGGATGGTCGCGCGGATGCCGGAGGGCTGGTCGTTCGAGCAGGCTGCCGCGGTGCCGGTCGTGTATCTGACCGCGTATTACGGCCTCGTGGAGCTCGGCCAACTGGTCGTTGGTGAGCGGGTGTTGGTGCATTCCGCGGCGGGTGGTGTGGGGATGGCCGCGGTGCAGTTGGCCGCGCATCTGGGTGCGGAGGTGTATGCGACGGCGAGTCCGTCGAAGTGGGACGCCGTCAAGGCCCTGGGTGTGCCGGCTGAGCGGATCGCGTCCTCGCGGGACTTGGAGTTCGCGGAGGCGTTCGCGCGGGTGACGGGTGGCGCGGGGATGGATGTGGTGCTGGATGCGCTGGCGGGTGATTT
>NZ_BARF01000184.1 GCF_000367365.1 Streptomyces prunicolor NBRC 13075
AGTTGGGCGGCGTCCAGTTCGCCGGTCATGCCGGTCTCCGCCGCCCACAAGCCCCACGCCAGCGAGACCGCCGGACGCCCGGAGGAGCGTCGACGCGCTGCTAGAGCGTCCAACCCCGCATTCGCCGCAGCGTAGTTACCCTGACCCGCACTTCCGATCAGCGCCGCGACCGAGGAGAACAGCACGAACGACCGCACGTCCATGTCCGCCGTCAACTCGTCCAGCAACAGCGCCGCGTCCAGCTTCGGCCGCAGCACCCGACTCAGTTGCTCCGGGGTCATCGACGCCACGAGACCGTCGTCCAGCACACCGGCCGCGTGCACGACACCGGACAGCGGGACGTCCAACGAGCCGAGGAGTTCGGTGAGTTGAGCACGGTCGGCCACATCACAGGCCGCGACCCGGACCCGGCCGCCTGCGGCTTCCAGGTCCGCAACCAGCTCGCCCGCACCCGGCGCCTCCAAACCGCGCCGCGACACCAACACCAGATGACGGACACCACCCGACATGACCAAATGCCGCGCCACCAACGCACCCAAGCCACCGGTCCCACCGGTCACCAGCACCGCGCCATCCGTGCCGACACCCGCCAACGGCGCCGCCGACACGACAGCCCGCGCCAACCTCGGCACCAACACCCGCCCGCCACGCACCGCCACCTGCGACTCGCCAAGACCGACAAGCGCGGCCCAGTCCGGCGCTGCTGCGTCAGCCGGGTCCAGGTCCAACAGCACGAAACGGCCCGGGTGCTCAGACTGCGCGCTACGCACCAGACCCCACGCCGCCGCAGTCGCCACATCCGGCGACTCCTCACCCACCGAGATCGCGCCCCGAGTCACCAACACAAGCCGGGACTCCGACAACGCGTCGGCGGCCAGCCACTCCTGCACCAGGCCCAACGTCCGTGCCACCACGGCACGTACCGCATCGGTCTCCTCGCCAGGAGCTTCTTCCGCCGCTACGCCGGCGACCACCACGTCCGGCACCGACGCACCCGCCGCCACCGCACCGACCAGCGCGCCAAGATCCGCGAACTGCTCACCCGCACCGGCACCTGCGGCCTCGCCGAGCACCGCGACGCTCGCCGGGGCCGCGCCGTTCGACCCCGCGATCTCGGTCCACTCCACCGTGAACAGCGACCCGTCGGCCGCCCGCCCGGCACCGGCCAACTGCGCCTGATCCACCGGCCGTAGGACCAGTGACGTGACCGACACGACCGGGACACCGGCTTCGTCGACTGCGTCGAACCGCACCGTCGAGTCGCCGAGGGCCGCGGCACGGACCCGTACCCGCGAGGCGCCGCGACGGCCGAGCCGTACGCCGGTCCAGCTGAACGGCATCTTGTGCTGGCTGCCGCCGGCGAAGAGGGGCACGCCCCCCTGTACCACCGCGTCGAACAGCGCCGGGTGGACGCCGAACTCCTCGGCGGGACCGGTGTATTCGTCCGCCAGCGCGACCTCTACGTAGATGTCGTCGCCGTCGCGCCAGGCCGCCCGCATCCCCTGGAACACGGGCCCGTAGTCGTAGCCGAGCTCGGTCAACTGGTCGTACAGCCGCTCGACCGCCACCGGCTCGGCGTCCTGCGGCGGCCACTGTGCCGCCCAGTCCGCAGCCTGCTCGGTCTCTGTCTCGGTTTCCGTCTCGGCGGCGAGTACGCCTCGCGCGTGGCAGATCGACTCGCCGCGCTCGTCGCCCTCGGGGACGGTGTAGATCGCGATGTCACGGTGGCCGTTCTCGTCGGCTTCCGCGACGGTGACCTGCAACTGCACGGCGGTACCGGCGGGCAGTAGGAAAGGCGCCCCGAGGACCAGTTCCTCCACCACCGGGCAGCCCACCTGGGCACCCGCCGTCAACGCGAGTTCCACCAGCGTGACGCCCGGTACGACGACCGTGCCGAACAGCATGTGCTCGGTGATCCAGGCGTCGGTGTCGGTGCTCACCCGACCGGTGAACAGCCATTGGTCCTGGTCGCCGATCCGTGTTCCCGCGGTCAGCAAGGGATGGTCGACGCGTTCGGCCCCGGCCGCGAGGGCCCCAGGGACCGAGGAGCCCGGCGCCAG
>NZ_BARF01000183.1 GCF_000367365.1 Streptomyces prunicolor NBRC 13075
CCCGAAGGACGAGACGCCCGCACGGCGGACGCGCTCCCCGGACGGCCACGGCTGAGCGTCGGTCAGCAGCTTGACCGCGCCCGACTCCCAGTCCACATGCGAGGACGGTGCGTCCACATGCAGGGTTGCGGGCAGCTGCTCATGTTGCAGCGCCTGCACCATCTTGATGACCCCGGCCACACCCGCAGCCGTAGAGGAGTGGCCGATGTTCGACTTGATGGAGCCCAGCCACAACGGCTGGTCCGCGGCGCGGCGTTGGCCGTAGGTCGCCAACAGTGCCTGTGCCTCGATGGGGTCGCCGAGCCGAGTGCCCGTGCCGTGGCCCTCCACCGCGTCGACCTCGTCGGGCCGCAGGCCGGCTCCGGACAGTGCCGTACGGATGACTCGTTCCTGGGCGGGACCGCTGGGGGCGGTCAGGCCGTTGGACGCGCCGTCCTGGTTGATCGCCGACCCGCGCAGTACCGCGAGCACCTGGTGGCCCAGGCGGCGGGCGTCGGAGAGCCGTTCCAGCACAATCAGGCCGAGGCCGTCGGAGAAGCCGGTGCCGTCGGCGCCCTCGGCGTAGGAGCGGCAGCGGCCGTCAGGGGACAGGCCGCGCTGCCGGGAGAACTCGACGAGGAGGAACGGCCCGGACAGTACGGTCACACCGCCGGCCAGGGCCAGCGAGCACTCGCCGGAGCGGAGCGACTGGGCGGCCAGGTGCATCGCGACCAGGGACGAAGAGCACGCCGTGTCCACCGACACCGCCGGGCCCTCCAGGCCGAGGCTGTACGCCACCCGACCGGAGACCACGCTCGTCGTTCCGCCGGTCATCCGGAATCCTTCGAGCTCCGGGCCGCCGCCTCCGGCTATCAGCCCCGAGCCGTAGTCCGAGGGGCCGACGCCGCAGAACACGCCGGTGTCACTGCCCCGCAGTGAACCCGGGTCGATCCCCGCGTCCTCCAACGCCTCCCACGCGCCCTCCAACAGCAACCGCTGCTGCGGGTCCATCGCCAACGCCTCACGCGGACTGATCCCGAAGAAGCCCGCGTCGAAGTCACCAGCACTGTCCAGGTAGCCGCCGCCGCGCGCGTACACCGTGCCGGACTGCTCCGGGTCAGGGTTGTACAGCCGCTCCAGGTCCCAGCCACGGTCGCCCGGCAGCCCCGAGATCGCATCGCGACCGGACGCCACCAGATCCCACAACTGCTCCGGCGACGACACCCCGCCCGGATACCGGCACGCCATGCCTACGATCGCCAACGGCTCGTCCGCTTCGACACGTCGTCGCGCGGGAGCCCGCGTGGCCACCGCCTTACCGACACCCGCACCCGCTATCTGCGTCACCAGGAACTTCGCCACCGCCATCGGCCTGGGGTGATCGAAGACCAACGTCGCCGGCAGTTTGAGTCCGGTCGCCTGGGTCAGACGGTTGCGCAACTCCACGGCGGACAGCGAGTCGAAGCCGAGCTCCTTGAACGCCCGCCCCGGGTCGAGCGACGACGCCGACGCGTGTCCGAGTACGGCCGCCACCTGGGCGGTCACCAGATCGAGCGTGATCCGTTCCCACTGTTCGCGGTCGACCCCGGCCAGCCGCGTCGCCAGCGAACCGCCTCCACCCGCACGTCCCGCACGGCCGGGCGTGCGGACCAAGCCGGCCAGCAACGGCACCGCCGTCCCCGCACGGGCCTGTTCCCGAAGCGCCACCAGATCCAGCTGGACCGGCGCGACCAACGCCGCATCCACCCGCTGAGCCGCGTCCAGCAGTTCGAGCCCCAGCTCCGACGACAACGGCTGCACACCGAGCCTGTTCAGCCGGGTCAGGTCGGTGTTCCCGAGCTCGCCGGTCATCCCGGTCTCCGCCGCCCACAGACCCCACGCCAGCGAGACCGCCGGACGGCCTTCCGTCCGCCGCCGCGCCGCCAGAGCGTCCAACACGGCGTTGGCGGCTGCGTAGTTGCCCTGGCCCGAGCTGCCGATCAGTCCGGCGGCGGAGGAGAACAGGACGAACGACCGCACGTCCATGTCCGCCGTCAACTCGTCCAGCAACAGCGCCGCGTCGACCTTGGGCCGCATCACGCGGTCGAGCTGGTCGGACGTCAGC
>NZ_BARF01000182.1 GCF_000367365.1 Streptomyces prunicolor NBRC 13075
CTGCCCTCGCTCAGCGGGGCCGGTGACCCCGCCGCATCGGGAATGGCCAGGCTCGACCACCCGTTGCTCACCGCCGCGGTCCCGGTCGGCGACCAGGGGCAGTGGCTGTTCACCGGGCGGCTGTCGCAGGACATTCAGCCCTGGAGCCGGGACCACGCCGTACTCGGCGCGGTCATCGTGCCGGGAGCGGCACTGGTGGAACTCGCCCTGACCGCCGGCCAACAGGTGGGCTGCCCGGTCGTGGACGAACTCGTCCTCCAGGTCCCGCTGCCGGTACCCGTCCATGACGCGGTGCCCTTGCAGGTCATGGTCGGCGAACCGGGCCCGGACGGTCGCCGGGACGTGGCGATCTACACCCGCTCGCAGAACTCGGCGCACGACGACGACCCGACCGCTGCGACCGACGTGATGACATGCCATGCGCGAGGCGTACTGGCCGAGGAGACCGGCCTGCTCGCCCCGGCGTTCCCGACCGAGTGGCCGCCGGCGGGCACCGAACCGGTCGTGGTCGAGGGACTGTACGAGAGGCTGGCCGACGCCGAGTACGAGTACGGCCCCGCCTTCCAGGCCTTGCAGGGGGCCTGGCGCGACGGCCAGGACGTCTACACCGAGATAGTCCTCCCCGAAGAAGCCGGGTCCGCGCGCGAGTTCGGGATCCACCCCGCCCTGCTCGACGCCGCGTTGCACGGTGGGCTGCTCGACCGGGACGGGACCTCGGCGGTGGAACTGCCGTTCTCCTGGTCCGGTGTCCGGCTGGACCGGCGAGGCGTGTCCCGGGCGCGGGTCCGGATCACTCCGGCCGGACGGTCCGCGACCCGGATCGACATCGCCGACGAGAGTGGCCAACTGATCGCATCCGTACGGGAGCTCGCCTCCCGCCCGGTCGACCAGGCGCAGTTGGCCGGTGCCGTGCGAGCGGCCAACGAGTCGCTGTTCACGATGGAGTGGACCGAGGTCGCGGGAGCGGACAGTACAGCTGCTCCGGCAAGCATCGCGCTGCTCGGCGAGATCGCGGAGGCCGGCACGGGCGAGCACTTCGCGGACCTCGACGCGCTGCTCGGCGCGGTGACGGCGGGTGGGTCGGTGCCGGACGTGGTCGTCGTCGGCGTAGCGGCGGAAGAGGCTCCTGGTGAGGAGACCGACGCGGTACGTGCCGTGGTGGCACGGACGTTGGGCCTGGTGCAGGAGTGGCTGGCCGCCGACGCGCTGTCGGCCGCACGGTTGGTGTTGGTGACTCGGGGTGCGGTGTCGGTGGGTGAGGAGTCGCCGGATGTGGCGACTGCGGCGGCGTGGGGTCTGGTGCGCAGTGCGCAGTCCGAACACCCAAGCCGTTTCGTGCTGTTGGACCTCGACCCGGTCGAGGAAACAGTGCCCGACTGGGCAACGTCCGCCGGCCTGGGCGAATCGCAACTGGCGGTGCGCGGGGGTCGGACACTTGCCCCGCGACTGAAGCGAGCGGCCGAATCGCCGCTGCCTGCCGAGGGACCGTGGGTGCTTCAGGCGGTCACGAAGGGGTCGTTGGATGGCCTGGCGCTGGTCCGTTCCGATGCGGATCGTCCGCTGGAGGCGCACGAGGTCCGGATCGCCGTACGAGCTGCCGGGCTGAACTTCCGCGACGTACTCATCACCCTCGGCCTCTACCCCGGCGATGCCACGCTGGGCAGCGAGGCGGCGGGAGTTGTCCTGGAGACCGGATCCGATGTCACGGACCTGGCGCCCGGCGACCGTGTGATGGGTCTGACCGCCGACACCTTCGGACCTGTCGTGATCGCGGACGGCCGGATGGTCGCGCGGATGCCGGAGGGCTGGTCGTTCGAGCAGGCTGCGGCGGTGCCGGTCGTGTATCTGACCGCGTATTACGGCCTCGTGGAGCTCGGCCAACTGGTCGCTGGTGAGCGGGTGTTGGTGCATTCCGCGGCGGGTGGTGTGGGGATGGCCGCGGTGCAGTTGGCCGCGCATCTGGGTGCGGAGGTGTATGCGACGGCGAGTCCGTCGAAGTGGGACGCCGTCAAGGCCCTGGGTGTGCCGGCTGAGCGGATCGCGTCCTCGCGGGACTTGGAGTTCGCGGAGGCGTTCGCGCGGGTGACGGGTGGCGCGGGGGTGGATGTGGTGCTGGATGCGCTGGCGGGTGAGTT
>NZ_BARF01000181.1 GCF_000367365.1 Streptomyces prunicolor NBRC 13075
TGACGGCGGTCAGTAGATACTCCCCGTAGGCGGTCACTTAGCGCCCCATTCCTGGCCAAGGATTGCCCCACGGACGGCCATATATCTCCCCGGACCTGGACCGATACCGGTCGGCGAAGCTGACCGGTGTGAAGAACAGCAGGGAGATCATGGAGATCCTTGAGGCATACGACCTCACGGGGAGTTACCGAGCGGCGGCCGAGCTGGCCGGCTGCGACCACCACACGGTGGCCCGGTATGTGCAGGCTCGGGCCGAGGGCAAGAGCCCGACCGAGCGGCAGCACCGGGCCCGCCCGATCGACGAATACCTCGCGAAGATCGAGGAGTTGGTGGTGAACTCCCACGGCCGGATCCGTGCCGACGTCGTGCACCGGCGGATCACGGCGATGGGCTTCACGGGCGGGGAAAGGACCACCCGGCGGGTGGTCGCGGAGGTCAAGACGAGCCTGCGGGCCGGATCGCGACGGGTCTATCGGCCGTGGATCACCGAGCCCGGACTGTGGCTGCAGTGGGACTGGGGCGAGGGGCCGCGGATCGGCGGACGCCGTACTTCCTTGTGGTGCGCCTGGCTGGCCTGGTCCCGGTTCCGCGTCGTCATCCCGGTGTTCGACAAGACCCTGCCGACGATCGTGGCCTGCCTGGACTCCACTCTGCGGCGAATAGGAGGGGTGCCGGCCTATGCGCTGACCGACAACGAGAAGACGGTCACCACGATGCACATCGCGAACATCGCGGTCCGCAACCCGGACATCGTCGAGGTGGCCCGGCACTACGGGCTGACCATCCGTACGTGTCTGCCGGCCGACCCGGAAACCAAGGGCGGATCCGAGGCCACGGTCCGCATCGCGAAGGCCGACCTGGTGCCCACCGACGCCAACCTGCTTGAGCAGTACGGGTCGTTCGGACATCTGGAGGCGGCCTGCCGTGACTTCTGCGACGAGGTCAACAACCGGGTCCACCGGGCCAGCCGGCGCAAGCCCGCCGAGGCCCTCGCCGAGGAACGGCAGCGGCTGCACCCGCTGCCGAAGGAGCCGTTCGCGGTCGCGTTTGGCACCACGAGACGGGTCAACTGGGACGCCACCATCTCCGTTGAAGGCGTGCGCTATTCGGTCCCGCACCAGCTGATCGACACCCGGGTCTGGGCCCGCTTCAACGGCGACGAGCTGATCGTCACCGCCGTCGCGGACGACGGGCCGGCCGAGGTCGCCCGGCACGACCGCTCGACTCCCGGCAGCCCGCAGATCAAGGACGAGCACTACCCGCCCCGCAAAGACAAGGAGGGCGACCGGACACCGAAGGCCAACTCGGCCGAGGAGGCGGCCTTCCTCGCGCTCGGTCCCGGGGCGGCGTCCTGGCTGATCGAGGCCGGCGCGGCCGGAGCCCGCAGGGTCAAGTCGAAGATGGCCGAGGCCGTCGCGCTGGCCAAGCTCCACTCCGCCGCCGATGTCGACCGGGCCCTGGGCTCGGCGGCGGTCGCCGGACGGTTCGCGGAGAACGACCTGATCCGCATCCTCACCTACCAAGTCGGCCTGGAGACAGTCGAACCCACGCGGCCTTCCGAGAACCACAGCCTGCAGCCGGGCACCTCCGCCTGGTCCAACTTCGGCGTCGCCGACGAGAAGGAAGAGCACTGATGGCCACCCCGATCCGCACCGTCACCGGCACCCACGGCGATCCCCTCGCCGAGGCCATCGAGCTGACCCGGCGGCTGAAACTCCCGCACATCCGGCGGGCGTTGACCGACCTGATCCCCACCGCGAAGGCCCAACGCTGGGACCCCGCCGAGGTCGTCCGCGTCCTTCTGTCCGAAGAGGCTGCCGGCCGGGACGCCGCGAACCTCCGCACCCGCCGCAAGCGGGCCGGGTTCCCCGCGGGCAAGACCTTCGGCGACTGGGACGAGACCGCCTCCTCCATTCCACGGCCGACCCAGGACTCGCTGAAGATGCTCGAGTGGGTCACCCGCAAGGAGAACCTCTGCATCTGCGGGCCCTCGGGCACGGGCAAAAGCCACTTCACCGAAGCCCTGGGACAGGCGGCCATCGAAGCCGGCATGACCGTCGCCTGGTTCACCATCGAAGACCTCGGAGCCCTCGTCCGCAGTCACCGGGCCGACGACTCCCTGGCCAGAGCGATGGCCCGGCTGATCCGGACCGACCTGATCATTGTTGACGACATCGGACTGCTGCCGGTCTCACCCGATGCCGCCGAGGGCTTCTACCGGCTGGTCGATGCCGCCTACGAACGGCGGGCGTTGGCCGTCTCGAGCAACCTCCACCCCTCCGGCTTCGACGAGATCATGCCCAAGACCCTGGCCACCGCGACCGTGGACCGGCTCCTGCACCACGCTCACGTGGTGGTCACCCAGGGTGATTCCTTCCGGCTCAACCAGGCCACCAGCGGTCAGGGGGTGATCCCCTTGCGCTGATCCACCCACCAACAGCGGGGAGATATCTGGCCGCGGTTGGGGAAAATCTACTGGCCGCCAGTGGG
>NZ_BARF01000180.1 GCF_000367365.1 Streptomyces prunicolor NBRC 13075
ATCCCTCGCCGACACGACCACCGGTACAACGGGGCGGACTTCGCGCTCCGCTACGGCCGCGGGACCCTCAACCGCCTTCCCCTCGGCCTCGACCGGCGTCTCCGCCGGAGCCTCCTCAAGGATCACGTGGGCGTTGGTGCCCGAGATCCCGAAGGACGAGACGCCCGCACGGCGGACGCGCTCCCCGGACGGCCACGGCTGAGCGTCGGTCAGCAGCTTGACCGCGCCCGACTCCCAGTCCACATGCGAGGACGGTGCGTCCACATGCAGGGTTGCGGGCAGCTGCTCATGTTGCAGCGCCTCCACCATCTTGATGACCCCGGCCACACCGGCAGCCATCGAGGAGTGGCCGATGTTCGACTTGATGGAGCCCAGCCACAGCGGCCTTTCGGCGTCCCGGTCTTGGCCGTACGTCGCCAGCAACGCCTGCGCCTCGATGGGGTCGCCGAGACGGGTGCCCGTGCCGTGACCCTCCACCGCGTCGACTTCGTCAGGGCGCAGCCCCGCCGCCGACAGCGCCGTACGAATGACGCGCTCCTGTGACGGACCGCTCGGCGCGGTCAGGCCGTTGGACGCGCCGTCCTGGTTCACCGCGCTGCCCCGGATCACGGCCAGCACCCGGTGGCCGCGACGTCGGGCGTCCGACAGGCGCTCCATCACGACCAGGCCGACACCGTCGGAGAAACCGGTCCCGTCTGCGCCCTCCGCGTACGACTTGCAGCGGCCGTCCGCGGCCAGGCCGCGCTGCCGGGAGAACTCGACGAGGAGGAACGGCCCGGACAGTACGGTCACACCGCCGGCCAGGGCCAGCGAGCACTCGCCGGAGCGCAGTGCCTGCGCGGCCAGGTGCATCGCCACGAGGGACGACGAGCACGCGGTGTCGACCGACACCGCCGGGCCTTCCAGGCCCAGGCTGTACGCCACCCGGCCGGAGACCACGCTGGATGTTCCGCCGGTCAGCCGGAAGCCCTCAAGGTCGGACCGGCCGCCGCTGGCGGTCTCCGATCCCGGGTAGTCGTTGAGGCCGACGCCGCAGAACACGCCTGTGTCGCTGCCCCGCAGTGAACCCGGGTCGATCCCCGCGTCCTCCAACGCCTCCCACGCGCCCTCCAACAGCAACCGCTGCTGCGGGTCCATCGCCAACGCCTCACGCGGGCTGATCCCGAAGAAGCCCGCGTCGAAGTCGCCCACGCCGTCCGCGAATCCGCCGCGCTGCGCGTAGAAGGTGCCGGTCTTGTCCGGGTCCGGGTCGTAGAGCCGTTCCAGGTCCCAGCCGCGGTCATCGGGCATGCCCGTCATCGCGTCCCGGCCCGAGGCCACCAGATCCCACAACTGATCGGGCGACGACGCGCCACCCGGGTACCGGCAACTCATCCCCACGATCGCCAACGGCTCGGTGGCCTGGGCCATGAGCCGCCGGTTCTGCTGCCGAAGTCGCTCGGCCTCCTTGACCGACCGCCTCAGTGCCTCGACGAGTTCGTTCCGGTCGCCAGCCATGCTTGTTCCTCCAGGTTCGAACGCCTAGCGGGGATCAGCTGCAACGCTTGTGGTCAAACTGCGGTCTCTTCGGTCAGCCGGATCAGGGCCGCGGCGTCCATGTCGTCGATCGACGCGGCGCTGTCCTCCGTCGGAGAGCCGTTCTCCGAGGCGTTGTTCACCAGTTCAAGGAGCGCGTCGAGCAGCCCCGTCGCCCGTAGGCGGCCGATCGGAATCGATGTCAGTACTTCCCGGATCTCGTTCTCCTCCGACGAGCGGCTGCTGCTGCTCGGCGCGGCTCCGGGCATGGCGACCGGGATCATGTACCGGGTGACGGCGATCGCGGTGGGATGGTCGAAGACCAATGTGGTCGGCAGTTTGAGCCCGGTCGCCTGGCTCAGCCGGTTACGCAACTCCACGGCGGACAGTGAGTCGAAGCCCAGTTCCTTGAACGCCCGCCCCGGGTCCAGCGACGACGCCGACGCATGCCCAAGTACCGCCGCCACCTGAGCAGTTACGAGATCCAACGTCACCTGCTCCCAGTCCTCCGGCCCGACCTGGGCCAGCCGCGCCGCCAGCGAACCGCCCGCACTCGCCGCCCGGGTCTGCCGTGCCTGAACCCGTACGAGCCCGGCCAGCAAGGGCGGTGCCATTCCTTCCCTGGCCTGCGCCCGGATGGAGGCCAGGTCCAGCTGGACCGGTGCGACCAGCGCGGCGTCCACCCGCTGGGCCGCGTCCAGCAGTTCGAGCCCCAACTCCGTTGCCAGCGGCTGTAGTCCGAGCCTGTTCAACCGGGTCAGGTCGGTGCTGCCGAGCTCGCCGGTCATCCCGGTCTCCACGGCCCACAGCCCCCATGCCAGCGAGACCGCCGCGCGACCCTGTGCCCGTCGCCGCGCCGCGAGAGCGTCCAACACGGCGTTGGCGGCCGCGTAGTTGCCCTGCCCGGGATTGCCGATGAGCGCGGCGACCGACGAGAACAGCACGAACGACCGCAGCTCCATGCCGGCCGTCAACTCGTCGAGCAGCAAGGCCGCGTCGACCTTGGGCCGCATCACCCGGTCGAGCTGGTCGGACGTCAT
>NZ_BARF01000179.1 GCF_000367365.1 Streptomyces prunicolor NBRC 13075
AGGGGTCAGGGGTCGGGGTCAGGGGTCGGGGGCTGAGGTCGGGGGCTGAGGTCGGGGGTCGAGGTCGGGGGTCGAGGGATGGGGGTCGGTGTTCAGGGGACCAGCGCCCTGACCTCCGCCGCGAAGCGTACGAAGGCCTCCGGGTCGGGTTCGTCGCCGGTGGGCTGGAGGATGACCGTGTCGGCGCCGGCCTCCGCGAGGCGCTGGACGGCCTTCGCAACGGTGTCCGCGTCACCGGCGACACCGAGGTCGGGGACCGACTCCAGCCCCTCTTCGGCGAGTTCGGCGCGGAGGCGGGCGGCGGCGTCGGGGCCGGTGGCGGTGGCGGTGGCGGTGGCGGTGGCGGTGGCGGTGAGGAGATAGACGACGACCTTGTGCGGCTCGGTGCGGCCGGCCGACTCCCGCCCCTCGTCGATGAGTTGACGGGCCCGGCGGACGCCGTCCGGTGCGGTGCTCGCGGTGAGGATCGTGCCGTCCGCTGCCGCACCGGCGAGGCGGAGGGTGCGGGGGCCGGTGGCGCCGGCGAGGATCTCGACGGGACCGGTAGGCGGCCAGTCGAGGGCGACGTCGTCAAGCTTGACGTAGCGTCCGTCGGTCGTGACGCGCTCTCCGCGCAACAGGGCGCGCAGCGCGTCGAGATGCTCGCGCAGCAGGGTCACCGGGGATTCGACACGTGCCCCGACCTGGCCCATCCAGTCCTGTACGCCGTGCCCGACGCCGAGGATCGCGCGCCCCGGGAACAGCCGGTCCAGCGTGGCGACTTCCATCGCGGTGATGGCGACGTTCCGCAACGGCACCGGCAACAGGCCCACCCCGACCCGCACTTGCCCGCTCCACGCGAGCGCGGCAGCGGCGGCCGAGATACCGCCCTCCCTGAAACAGTCCTCCCAGAGCCAGAGCTCTTCGAGCCCGGTGGCATCGGCGAGTTGGACTACGGCTCGCAGTCGCTCCGGGGGTAGTTGGGGACGGAATACAGCGCCGAGTCCGGTCATGGGTTCTTCCTATCCGGGGAGAGTGCCGTGGACAACAGCTTTACGAGGCGGCGGAGTTGGGGGTCACGCGCTCGTAGCGCAGGAGGACGACCCCGTTGCCGAAGGTGCGGGACTCGGTGAGGCGGAGGGGGGTGCGGGTGTCGGAGACCGGGAACATCGGCTTGCCGCGGCCGAGGACGATCGGGTTGACGTACACCTTGATCTCGTCGACGAGGCCTAGGCGGAGGAAGGTCGCGGCGAGGTCGGCGCCGCCGAGGCCCAGGTCGCCGCCGGGCTGTTCCTTGAGGGCCTGTACTTCCTCGGGGACGACCTCGGGCACGATGGTCGTGTTCCACTCTGCGGGGCCGCTGGGCAGGGTCCGTGAGTACACGATCTTCGGCATGTCCCGCCAGATGCGGGCGAACTCGGCCATGACCGCCGGGGTGTCGGGGTCCGCGTCGGCGGTGGGCCAGTAGGCGGCCATGAGTTCGTGGGTGACGCGGCCGTCGACGAAGGCGCCCATGTGTTTGAGGGTGTCGTTCATGTGCTGGTGGAGTTCCTCGTCGACCAGGTGCCAGTCGATGTCGCGGTCGGGGCCCTCCATGTAGCCGTCGAGGGACACGGTCATCATCAGGCTGATTTTGCGCATGGGTGCACCGCCGTTGTTTTGTTCGTGGTCGCCCCGCTCGGCGCCGGGTCCACCACCGTCTCACGCGACCGCGAACGCCCCCAGCAACAAACCGGTGAACGCTCCCCCGAGCATGAACGGCCCGAGCGGGATCGCCGTCTTACGGCCCGCCCGGCGCAGGGCGACCATGCCGAGGCCGTACACCGCGCCGTACAGCACCCCCGCGAAGGCGCCCGTGACGAGCACCGGCCAGCCGTACCAGCCGAGGGCCGTGCCGAGGCCGAGGGCGAGTTTCACGTCGCCGAAGCCCATACCTGCCGGGTTGAGGAGGTACAGGGCCTCGTAGGTGGCTCCGAGGGCGAGACCGCCGTAGAGGGCGGTGGGCCAGGAGCCGGCGGCGTCGGGGAGTGCGGCGGTGATGCCGAGGAGGGTGAGAGTGGCTGCGGCGAGGGGGAGGGTGAGGACGTCGGGGAGGCGGTGGACCCTGAGGTCGACCAGGGCGAGGAGGACGGCGACGGGGGTGGCGAGCAGCCAGACGAGGAGTTCGGGGTGGGGGCCGGTGGCTGCGGCGAGGGTGGCGCAGAGGAGGGCGGTTGCGGCGGATACGGCGGGGGTGCGGGGGCCGTAGGGGCCGCAGTGCGCGTTGGTGGTGTCGGTGGTGCAGTGGGCCCGGCCGAGCCAGCCGTCGAACGGGCCCGTGATCGGGTGGCCGTCGGGGCACTGCCCCTTCCAGGGTTCCTCGGGGTCCACGGAGAGGCGGTGGGCGGCGCGGGGCAGCAGGAGGCCCGACATCGCGCCCCACAGGGCACCCACGAGGATCAGCAACAGGCCCACGCCGGGACGATATCCGGATACGGCGGGCGGGGCATGGGTCCGTGGGCCTATGGATCCATGCGGGGCCTACTGCCGTGTGGGTACGGTCAGTTGGCACCGGATCCGTTGTGGCTCGTGGTGCAGGAAGGTGACCTGGCATGGGGCGACGCTGGAGTGACGGGCGCGGGAAGCTGATCGTGCAGGGCGCCGCGGGGACGGTCGCCGTCCCGCTGGAGTTGGCGACCTCGTACCGGGCGCGCACGAAGGGGCTGCTCGGGCGGGACGCGATCGACGGGGCGATGCTGCTCTCGCCGGCGAGCAGTGTGCACACGTTCCGGATGCGGTTCCCGATCGATGTGGCGTACCTGGACCGGGACTTGAAGGTCGTCGCCGTCCACACGATGAAGCGGGGGCGGTTGGGGCTGCCGCGGGTTCGGGCGCGGCATGTGCTGGAGGCGGGGGCGG
>NZ_BARF01000178.1 GCF_000367365.1 Streptomyces prunicolor NBRC 13075
CGGGGTTGGCCTCGGCGAGGGTGCGATAGAGATCGGCAGCCTCCTGTGATGGTGTGAGTGCTGCTTCTCTCAGTCCGGCCTCCGACAGCAACCGGGCGAGTTCGCCCAGCGCCCTCGCCAGCTCGGGCTGGAACACTTCCTCCCGCAGCTCCACGAGTTCCCGTATCAACGTGATCCCTCTGCCCCTCGCCATGACCGCGTGCTCCGCCAGCGACTCCCGCAGATAGGGATTCGCATGTCCTAGAACCGCAGCGTCGTTACTCTGCTGCCGCAGAAGATCGACGAGGCCGCGCGCGACGAGATACGCAGGGTCCGGCTGCCCCTCCTCGCGCTGCCTGTAGGACAACTCCTGCAGATGCTCGATGAACTCACGGTGGTAGAGCCGGTACACGGCCTGGACGCCGTCACTGTCCTCGACGACGTACCGGCCATACGAGTTCAGGAGCCAGTCCAGATGCTCCCGGTCATAGACGGCTCCGCTCTTGCTGAGCGCGGTGGCCGCCGCCTCCCAGACCCCCCGGGCAGGCATGCCGTTTCCGGTGCCCCAGGCAAGAGCCGTCAGTAGCTCCTGAGCAGCCAGAGGAAGCAATTCGCCGTTCTGCTCCAGCTGTGGTCCGGCGGCCAGGTCCTCTGTGAAGGCCGCGGAGATGGACGCCGGGACACTCGTCTCCCACCCCTCCACGCCCGTCTCCGGCATGTGCCTGAGCACAGCATCGACTGCCATCTGCGCGAAGAGAAAACCCCCTTGGCCCACGGAGGCACGCTGTGCGATCAGATCGGCCGCTTCGTCGGGGAGCACAGAGGCATGGAGCCGACGGCGCGCGTACTCCTCAATGTCGTCGCCGGTGTCGGCCTCGTCGTCCAGACCGGCCGCGCGTGCCCGGATCCCGAGAAGTCGACTGACCGCTTCGTCGAGGGGTTCGCCGGCCTCCTCGGCGTCCGGGTTGAACGGGCGGTCCCGGGAGGCGAGCAGCACGCATGCCATGCGGCTCAGTGGAGACAGCAACTGCTCGACGATCGGCGCGGCTTGCTCGGACGCCGCCTCGTCCAAGCCGTCCAGCAGCAGGACCGGGGGCCGGCCGGAGAGGGGCCACTCGCGTTCGACGTCGGCGATCAACGCCGCCGGAGTTTCGGGAACGTCCAACCGCAACCGCCGGGCGATCGCTTCCGCCAACTGCTGGACCGTGAGCCCCCGGAGATGCAGGGCAACATCCACAGAGTCCACTCCCGGATCCGGCTCGCCCTCCCGCAGCGCACCATGCTTGACGATGTCGGCCCGGTGCCGGGGATCGGACAGCGTCGCCACCCTGCCCAGCACCGCCGACTTACCGCTGCCCGCGCTGCCCGTGACGAGGAACAGCCCCCGTTCCCCGGCCCGGAGCCAGTCGACGATCTCGCCGAGGACACGCTTGCGCCCCGTGAAGAACCAGCCCTCCTCCACCCGGTCCGCTCCGGCGGCCGCCCTGACCAGGTGCTCCACCAGCTCTGCTTCTCCTCTGTCTGCTTTGTGGGGGTTTCCGAACATCGGCAGGTCATGGCCGAGGAAGGCGGGGATCGGGCTCTGCCCCTCGTCTTTGGGCCACTGGTCGATGGCGGCCCAGACGACTGCGGCTCCGGTGACCCGCCAGTTGCGGGGGCTCCACTCATGCTGGTAACTGCTGGTCCGGGGGCCGTTGCGCAGGACGTCTGTCACGGTCTCTAGTAGGATCCCGCGCCCTTCGGCCTTCTCCTGCGGGCGACAGCTCGCGACCACGCCGAACCAGGTCGACCGGCCTTCGGGGAGGCTCTGTTCGGACCAGGTGGACAGCGCCTTCTGTACGGACTCCACTACCCCGGCACCCGCATGGCAGGTGTCGATGAGCATCAGTACCTGGTCCGCGCCACTGCGCAGGGCTGCGTTGGTCAACAACCTTGCCGAGTACGTCTGTTCCTCGTCGTCGACGCTCTGCGTGTCGTGCACGATCAGCCGGAAATCCTTGTCCTGGCCGTGGAGCACGCCGTGCCCGGACCACACCACGATCGCCGGCCCATGTGAGCCGCTCTCCTCCCAGCCCTTCCGCCACTCCTCCACCGAGCCCTTGAGGCTGTCGCGCCCGGGGTCCTTCACCACCGTGGGCGTATAGCCGTAGCCCTTCAGTAGTGCGCAGAGCTCATCCAACTGGTCGACCGCGTTGGGGAGTTCGGAGAACTGCCCCTTGTACGTCCGCACGGCGACCCCAAGCACCGTCCCCTGAATCTGCTGCTGGACCTGCCGCTCACTCACCCGCCTCACCCACCAACGTCAACGCAGTCACCGTCGACTCCGCGCGCCCCTCGACCCGTACCGCCAACCGATAACCCCCGCCCTCCGGCGCAGGAAACACCCCGCGATACCGCCCGCCACCCAGATTGCGCAGCGAACGCGACGACTCCGCCCGTCCATCCGCAGGCCGTAGCTCAGCGACGACGAGCAACTCGTCGTGGCCGCGTACCCCGTCCGGCACCGAGACCGACACCTCGTACGGCTCACCGTGCGCCAGCAACGGCGGGGCCAGCACGCTCAGTGGCGGTGCGTTCTCGTCCCCCTCGCCGCGATGGAAGGGCGCCTCGTGTCCGAGCTGGCCCCACAGGGCGTCCCGCACCCCCCGGTTGTTCTGGAGCGAGCCGTGCTGTTCGTTGGGGGTGAAGATCTCGGAGGTCAGGTGCCCCGTACCGGCGACGTTGGCCGGCCGGGCCGACAGGCGTGGGACGGTGCCGTCGCCGCCCTCGTCGACCCCGTCGATCTCCCAGGCGGGGACCAGCAGTTCGCCGGTGTACGTGGCCGTCGTTGCGGTCGGCTGGCGGACGCCGGTGATTGTCACGAGGTCGGTGAGGGTGTCGCGGCCCGGTGCCTGGGCGGCCTCGCGCAGTTCGGTGTGGAAGCGGGCGGCGTCGGCCAGCAGTTTCTCGTCGGGGCCGGGCAGGCCGGGGAGGTCGCGGGGGTGGGCGAGACCGTCGGCCGTGGAGACGCAGGCGTAGTCCGGGGCGAGTTGGTGCAGGGACGGGAGGGAACGGGCGAATGCGGTGAGGTCCACGCCGAACGGGCCCCATCCCTTGCGCAGGCCGTTGACCAGGTAGGTCAGGGCGTCCAGCGAGCCGCGGTGCGGGGTGCCGAGGGTGATCAGACGGCGGGTGACCTCGTACCCGCCGAGGCACTCGACGTAGAACCGGGCCACCAGTCCGCCCATCGAGTGGCAGATGAAGACGACGCGGGCGTCGGCGCGTTCGGGGGCCGAGGAACGCCAGCGCTCCAGGTCCTCCGTGACGCGTTCCTTGAGGCGGTGGGCGTTGTAGCGGCACGAGAGCCGCCAGTCGTAGCCGAACTCGACGAGGTTCGCGGGGGTGTCCGGAGGGTCGTTCGGTTGGCGGCTACGCAGGGTGAAATTTTGTTCGAGCCAGCGCAGCAGGGAGCTGTAGCCGTCGACGGGGTGCCAGAGGCCCGGGATCACATGGAGGTCGGGCATGGTGCCGAGGGGACGTACGCCGTCGCCGGGGTGGCCGTCACCGATGTCGTCGGGCAGGCGCAGCCGCTTCACCGAACGGCCGAAGGTACGCAGACCTCGCCATAGCGCACCCCCCGACAGATCCCAGACCGCGCCGCCGTCGGCGTCCGCGAGCCGGGTTCCCATGATCCCCGGCAGTACCACCACAAGGTCGTGCACAGGCGCGCGCTTCATGCGGCTCCCCCCGTTTTCTGAACCGCTGCGGCCGTCGTTCGTCGTCCGGCGTCTGCGGAACGGCCGCTGTGAACTGACTCACGGTAGTGGGGTGGGGGAGAGCGCGTCAGGTGAAGGAGCGACGAGAGCGGAAAAACTACGGTGCCCCCGCCCGGAGTTCTCCGGACGGGGGCACCGTACAAACAGGCCAGGTGGCCGCTGACTACAGGACTACAGGCCGAGCTCCACCTCGAACTCGCCCGCCTCCAGGATCGCCTTGACGGCCGTCAGGTAACGGGCCGCGTCGGCACCGTCCACCAGACGGTGGTCGTAGGAGAGGGTCAGGTACGTCATGTCGCGGACGCCGATGACCGTGCCCTCCTCGGTCTCGATGACCGCCGGGCGCTTGACCGTGGCACCGATGCCGAGGATCGCGACCTGGTTCGGGGGCACGATGATCGTGTCGAACAGGGCGCCGCGCGAACCGGTGTTGGAGATGGTGAAGGTCGCGCCGGACAGCTCGTCCGGGGTGATCTTGTTCGCCCGGACCTTGCCCGCGAGCTCGGCGGTGGCCTTGGCGATACCGGCGATGTTCAGGTCGCCCGCGTGCTTGATGACCGGGGTCATCAGGCCCTTCTCGGAGTCCACCGCGATACCGACGTTCTCGGTGTCGAAGTAGGTGATCGTGCCCTCTTCGACGTTGATCCGGGCGTTGATGGCCGGGTGGGCCTTCAGCGCCTGGGCCGCCGCCTTCACGAAGAACGGCATCGGGGAGAGCTTGACGCCCTCGCGGGCCGCGAAGGAGTCCTTCGCCTGGGCGCGGAGCTTCATCAGCCGCGTGATGTCGACCTCGACGACCGAGGACAGCTGCGCCTGCTCGTGCAGCGCCTTGACCATGTTGTCGCCGATGACCTTGCGGATGCGGGGCATCTTGACGGTCTGGCCGCGGAGGGGAGAGGCCTCCAGGGTCGGGGTCTTCTTGGCCGCGGCGGCCGGAGCAGCAGTGGTGGCTGCGGGAGCCGGAGCTGCCGCGGCGGCCTTCGCGGCCTCGGCGGCGGCGATGACGTCCTGCTTGCGGATACGGCCGCCGACGCCGGTGCCCTTGACGGAGCCCAGGTCCACGCCGTTCTCGGAGGCGAGCTTGCGCACCAGCGGGGTGACGTAGGCGCCGTCGTCCGTGGCCTGCGCGGCGGCGGGCGCCGGAGCGGCCGGGGCCACCGGAGCCGGAGCAGCGACCGGCGCGGG
>NZ_BARF01000177.1 GCF_000367365.1 Streptomyces prunicolor NBRC 13075
AGGTACTCGGCGGTCTGCGAGACCAGCGTGTCGGGGTCCGGCGCGCGATAGCCGGGCCAGGCCTTGTGGAGGCGCGCGTTGCCGAAGACCTTGGGGCGGAAGAGCTGTGCGGAGAACGGCGACACGGACTCCAGCGCGTCGAGCACCGGGCCGTGCGGGAGGGTGCGCAGACCGTTGATCAGGTTGGCGAAGGCGGCCTCGTCGACCAGCAGCGGACGCAGGATCTGGCGCCTGAGGAAGCTGGTGTCCTGCTCGAAGGCCGTGAACATGAGGTCGACGATCCTGCCGAGCCGCGGGGTCTGGTCCAGGTCGGGGCAGACGTGGTAGATGCCGGGTTCGGCGGCGAGCAGGGCCATGGTCGCGTTGACGGTGAAGTCGCCGGTGCCCAGGGAGACCGGGACGTCGGGGAGGCCGGGCATCAGCGAAAGCAGGCCGTAGTAGAGCAGTTTGAGCGTGTTGTGCACGGCGTTGTACTGGCTGACGTGCCCGGTGTCGTCGTCGGCGATGATCGTGGGCACCCGGGCGATGGTGGCGGGCAGCCCACTGTCGAGGACGAGGCGCTCGGCCGTGTGCTTGGACCACTCGTAGTAGTTGGCGAAGCGGACTACGCCCGGCGGGTCGTCGGCGTCGGTGCGGGGTTCCTCGACGGCGCCGGCGGGTTCCTCGGCGATGTCGCCGGTCGCGAGGCCCGCGGTGTACAGGGTCGAGAGGAGGACGACGCGTTCCAGGTCGGGGCAGCGTTTGGCCAGTTCCACGACCTGTGCGGTGCCGTCGATGTTGACCGCCTGCGCGGTGGCCCTGTCGACGGCGAACTTGGTCACGGCGGCTGCGTGCACGATGTGGGTGATGCCGGCGGTCGGGACCGCGTCGAGGGCGCCGGGGACGGTGAGGTCGGCCTCGGCGCGGCCGTAGGCGAGCACATCGCCGTAACCGCCGTGCTCACGCAGTGCTTTGACGGTCAGGCCGCCGACGTAGCCCTTGGCTCCTGTGACGAGAACGGTCATGACTGGTTCACACCGCCTCCAGGATGGTGGCCTGCCAGTTGAGGCCGAAGCCGGCCATGGTCAGCAGCAGCTTGTCGCCGGACTTGACGCGTCCTGATTCGACGAGCGCCGCGAGGTTGAGCACGTTGTCGGCGGAGATCACATGCCCGGCGTCGGGCAGCGTGACGCTGACCACCTTCTCGGTGTCGATCTTGAAGAGGTGGGCGAGGACCGTCCAGGCCACGTCGTTGGTGTTCTGGGTGACCACCCAGTCCAGGTCGGCGGCCTTGAGCTCGGCCCGTTGGAGGGTCTGGGCGATCAGCCGGTGCATATAGCTGAAGTAGCTGCCCACGGTCTCGTCGTCGCTGGCCATGCCCAGACCGCCGTTGGTGATCTGGTGGCTGGCGACGAGCCGGAACGCGCCCTCGCTCGGTTCCCTGCTGACGACGCAGGCGGCGGCCCCGTCGGAGATCACGTTGTACGCCTGCTCGTAGACCGCGTTCTCGGGGAACCGGTCGGCGCTCACGCACAGCACGCGCTCCCAGGAGGGCTCGCTGCCGAGCAGGGCGCCCGCGATGCGCAGCGAACCGAGCATCGAGGTGCAGGCCTGCTGGTTGAGGCCGATGGCGATCGCGCCGTCCAGCTTGAAGTCGGCCTGGAGCCGGCTCACCGGGAAGTCCATCAGGTGCTTGACGTCCCGGCTGGTGCGCCATTCCTCGTCGCTGCCCAGGTTGCCGTTGAGTGGCAGGCAGGTGGCGTACACGATGGCGTCGGCGCCGGCCGCCCGGTCCGCTATGGGGCGGACGGCGGCGCAGGCCAGGTCGTAGGCCGAGGTTCCGGGCTCGCACATGTAGTGCCAGCGAAATCCCGCGGCTTTCATGTCCTCGGCGGAGGAGAAAAGCCTGCCGGCCGCCGCGGATTCATTGACGTGGCTTTTGCGTTCGCCTAGCGCGTACTTGAACGAATCGATGTAGAGGGATTCCAACACCGAGCTCCCGTCTTCGCGCCGGGCCGTTGTCTGGCTCCGCGAATCATGTGGGCGGAATCATCGATGGAATGAGCATAGGTCCGGCGGTTCAGGCAAATCCCTAGTCACTTTCGGGAACGTGCCGCGCCGAAAGACGCATTCCGTTTTTCGCCGCCGGGCCGGCCGTCGTGCGCCGGGCCCGGTGGTGTCACAGGAGCCGGGTGCCGGGGAGCATCCCGGCCGACCACAGCTGCCACATCGCGCGCCGCTGGGGCTTGCCGCTCGACGTGCGGCGGATCAGGCCGCGCTCGCCGGAGATGACGGCGATCTCGGGGTCGGGGCCGAGTTCGGTGCGCAGGGCCTGGGTGACCTTGTCGGCCCAGGGGCCCGGCTCGGCCTCGGCGAAGACGGCGATGCCGGGCCGGCCGCCGTCGCTCATGCTGACCACGGCCAGCCGGTTGAGTCCGGCGGCCTCGCGAGCCTTCAGCTCCAGGTCCTCCATGTACACGGTCCGCGCCCGGACCTTGAGGCTGTCGCCCATCCGGCCGAGGACGTAGAGGTCGCCGTCGTGCACGAAGCCGGCGTCGCCGGTGCGCAGCAGCCCGCCGAAGGGCTCGTCGCCGACATAGCCCTCGGCGACGGACCGGCCGGTGATCACGATCTCGCCGAGCGAGCCCTCGGGCAGCGGTTCCCCTTCGGCGCCGGCGATCTCGACCTCGACCTCGTCGACCGGGATCGGCCAGCCCTGTCCGGCCAGCCAGCCGGCGCCGTCGGCGGCGTCGGGGCCCAGGTCGCCGGGCGGCGGCAGCAGCCGGCCGGTCTCCAGGATCCGGACCGGCTCGCCGAACCGCATGTTCTCCCAGTCCGGCCGTACGACCCGGCCGGGGCGGCCGACCGCGCCGGCGGTGACCGCGGAGGTGTTCTCCGCCAGTCCGTAGGCGGGGTGGATGACCGAGGGGTCGAACCCGGAGGGGGCCGCCGCCGCCGCGAAGGCGCGCAGCGCACCGGGGTCGGGCACCTCGCCGCCGACGATCGCCGTCCGCCAGCCGGACAGGTCGAGTTCGGCCCACTGCTCGGGGCGGAGGCGGCGGGCGACGTAGCCGAAGCCGAACGACGGCGCTCCGGCGTGCGCGGCCCGGCCGGGGCCCAGGCTCGACAGCCAGCGCTCGGGCCAGCGGATGAACTGGTCGGGCCGCATGAGCCACAGGTCGCCCTGCCGGGCGGCCGTCATCACGCAGGCCAGCAGGCCCATGTCGTGGTTGAACGGCAGCCAGGAAGCCATTCCGTCGCCGTCCTTCCACTCCATCCAGCGGTAGAGGACGGCGAAGTTGGCGACCATGTTGTCCCAGGTGACCTGGATGGCCCGCGGGCTGCGGGTGGTCCCCGAGGTGAACTGCAGTACCGCGACCGGGCCAGGTTCCCGCAGGGGTCCCGCGCCGGCCGCGTCGCGCCGTACCTCGCTGACCTCTGTCACGCCCGCCAGCAGCGGTGCCGACTCGGCGTCGGCGAACGTCATCGCCGGGCGGGCCTGTTCGAGGATCGCGGCGGTGTGCGTGGTGTACTCCTCGCCCGCCCCGTACCCCGGGACCGGGAGCATCGTCGTGCAGCAGCCCGCCGCCCAGGCCCCGAACAGCGCGGCCAGTCCGTCGCGGCTGCCCGGCAGGGCGATCGCCACGACATCTCCTCGGCCCACGCCCCGAGCGGCCAGGTCGGCCGCGACCGCGCGGGCGTCCTCGGCAAGCTCCGCGTACTCCACCCGCTCCCAGCCGCCCCGCTCCCCGGCGAACCACACGCCGTGGCCGGGAGACGGCTCGCTCAGCCACCCAAGTATCGACATGCGCCCCATCCTGCACGAGACGGTCGCGATAGTGACTAGGGATTTGCCTGAGTCCCCCGGCCTACGATCGCCCCTGTCGATGATTCCGGCCCGACAATTCGCGGACCCAGGCGGCAGACCTGGAATGAAGACGGGAGCTCGATGTTGGAACCTCTCGATATCGATTCGTTCAGGTCGCACCTGACGTTTAACAGGAAACAAATCCGCGACGCTGCTGCTATTTCCGTCTCAGGAGGCGACATGGGTGATTGGCTGCATGGGCGCGCGGGAGTCGGGTCATGAGCCTCGCGGATTCTGTGGCGGCGGTCGCCAAGCGGCTGAGCGAGGTGTCCCAGCACTCGTACCAGAACCCCTACACCGCCCTGGACTGGCCGGAGACCGTCGACCCCGACGTGGACTGGTTCTCCTCCCCCGAACTCCTCAGCCTGGCGGGCACCCCGGAGTGGGACGCGATGCCCGAGGCGGCCCGCAAGCGGCTGGCGTTCTACGAGGCGGTGAACTTCTACAGCCTGAACATCCACGGCGAGAAGTCCCTGATGGCCGGCCTCGCCGAGCGGCTCTACCGCAAGGAAATGATCCAGGTCGCGGACTACCTGCACCACTTCCTCGACGAGGAGAACAAGCACAGCATCTTCTTCGGCGGGTTCTGCACCCGGTACGCCCGCGTGTACCGCAGCCGTCAGTTCTCCGTCAACGAGGAGGAAGTGCCGCGCGACGTCGGCGACTTCCTGTTCTTCGCCAAGACCATGATCTTCGAGGAGATCGTGGACCACTACAACTGGCTCCAGGCCCGCGACGAGCGGCTGCACCCGGTGGCCAGGTACATCAACCGCAACCACCACGTCGAGGAGGCCAGGCACCTGATCTTCGGGCGCCAGCTGGTCACCGAGCTGTGGCGGACGCAGCAGTGGGACGCGCAGACGGTCGACGACGTGCGCGGGTACCTCGCGGCGTTCATCACCAGCAGCTGGCGGGAGTACTACAACCCCGACGTCTACGCGGACGCCGGCCTGACCGACCCCTGGGAAGCAGCCGAGACCGCGTGGCAGTCGCCGGCACAGCGGGAGCACCGCCGTACCGTCACCGCCAAGTGCCTGGGCTTCCTCGCCAGCGAGAAGATCCTTCCCGAGGAGCCCGTCGATGCTTTCTGAACCGGATTTCCGCGCCGAACTGCGCGCGTGGGTCAGCGAGAAGTCAGGGGTCGAGGTCACCGACCACAGCCCGATCTTCGCCGACCGGACCCTGAGGTCCGTCCACATACCGGAGCTCCTGCTGCTGATGGAGCGCCTCCGGGGTACGCCCATCGACGTCGAGGACCTGCGTCCGACCGACTTCCGTGACATCGACACGCTCGCCACCCGTTTCGGGGTGCGGTCGTGATGCGCTGGCACGACTCCGGACAGGTCTCGCTCTCCGGCGAACTGCTGCGGCTGGCCCAGGACGCGGACGCGGCCTTCGTACAGTTGGCGGGTGTCTGGGGGGCCGGGGCCGAGCGTCATCCGTCCACGCTTCCGGCGGACGTGCTGCGCAGGACCGGCTATCTGCGGTCGTTCCCGCACCAGGCCACCTTCGCGGTCGGGCTCGACCCCACCGCGCTCGGTGACTTCGCCAAGGACCCGGACCAGGACCCCGGCCCCTTCCTGGGGGCGGCCACCGAGATCCTCACCCCGGCCGCGTGCTACCACCTCTACCCGGCGCACGAGGGCGAGGCCCTCGCCGAGCCGCTGTACCTGACCACGGTGAACACCTGCTACCGGCGCGAGAAGGCCTATGTGCCGCTGCGCCGCCAGTGGTCGTTCGCCATGCGGGAGATCGTCTGCCTCGGCACCGCCGAGGAGACGGCGCAGTTCGCGCGGCGGACCACCGAGGCGGTGACCCGGCTGTTCGAACTGGCCGGCCTGGACGTCGAGTGGGAGCACGCGACCGACCCGTTCTTCGAGCCGGAGCAGAACCCGGCCTTCCTGCTGCAGAAGCTGAGCCCCGTCAAGCGCGAGGCGACGTACGGGGATCTGGCCATCGCGTCGGTGAACCTGCACCACGAGCACTTCGGCGAGGCGTTCGGCATCACCAGGGCGGGGCAGGACGCGCATTCGGCGTGTGTCGCCTTCGGCCTTGAGCGCTGGCTGTCCGCGATCCAGGGCACGCACGGCGAGGACCCCCGGTCCTGGCCCGATCTGCCCGCGCTCGCCGCGGAGGTGGTCGCCACATGGCCGCTGTCGTAGCGGAACCC
>NZ_BARF01000176.1 GCF_000367365.1 Streptomyces prunicolor NBRC 13075
CACGCCGCCTTGGGCGCGTTGACGTCACTCGGCAGAGCCTTCTGCGCAACCTCGACCAGCGCAGCAAACGCACCGGCGTCGTTCACGGCCAGCTCCGCAAGGATCTTGCGGTCGACCTCGATGTTCGCCGCGTTCAGACCCTGGATGAAGCGGTTGTACGTGATGCCGTTGGCGCGAGCCGCAGCGTTGATGCGCTGGATCCACAGCCGACGGAAGTCACCCTTGCGCTTCTTGCGGTCGTTGTAGTTGTAGACCAGCGAGTGGGTGACCTGCTCCTTGGCCTTGCGGTACAGGCGCGAACGCTGACCGCGGTAGCCCTTGGCGGCCTCGAGGATCGCCCGGCGCTTCTTGTGGGCGTTGACTGCCCGCTTGACGCGTGCCACTTGTTTAACTCCTTGTAGCGGGGCCGTGGTTGGACTCACACGGCCCGGAATCGATGGGGTCCCGGTCCAGACGTACGGCGCTCAACCGGAGCGCCGCGTACGTCACTTGCCGAGAAGCTTCTTGATCTTCTTGGCGTCGCCCGGGGCCATCTCGGCGTTGCCGGTGAGGCGACGCGTCACACGGGACGACTTGTGCTCGAGCAGGTGGCGCTTGCCGGCACGCTCGCGGAGCACCTTGCCGGAGCCGGTGATCTTGAAGCGCTTGCTGGCACCGCTGTGCGACTTGTTCTTCGGCATAGCGCCGTATCTCCTCGTCGGTGGCGCTCCGGTGCCCGGTCGTGAAACCGGGCACGGGTGGAGCGTCGCTCTTGTTTCGGTTACATCCCTGGACTGGCGTCCTGGGATCAGGCGTCGGCGCGAGCCTCGGCCGGGGCCTCGACGGTCTCGACCTCGGTGACGTCGCCCTCGTCAACGATCTCCTCGTTGACGCTGCCCTCGTCGTCGAACTCGGACTCCGCGGCGTTCTGCGACTTGCCCGGGTTGGCCTTCGCTTCCGCCTTGCGGACCGCCTGGGCCTCACGGGCCTCGGCCATCGCCTCGGTCTTCTTCTTGTGCGGGCCGAGAACCATGATCATGTTTCGGCCGTCCTGCTTCGGGTTCGACTCGACGAACCCGAGGTCCTCGACGTCCGTGGCGAGACGCTGCAGCAGTCGGTAGCCGAGCTCCGGCCGGGACTGCTCGCGACCACGGAACATGATCGTGATCTTGACCTTGTCGCCCTGCTTCAGGAACCGGACGACGTGACCCTTCTTGGTGTCATAGTCGTGCGGGTCGATCTTCGGCCGGAGCTTCATTTCCTTGATGACCGTGTGCGCCTGGTTCTTGCGCGCCTCACGGGCCTTCATGGCCGACTCGTACTTGAACTTCCCGTAGTCCATGAGCTTGCAGACCGGCGGACGTGCACTCGCCGCAACCTCGACCAGGTCCAGGTCGTACTCCTGCGCAAGCTCAAGGGCCTTGGCAAGCGGAACAATTCCGACCTGCTCGCCGCTCGGACCGACAAGTCGCACTTCGGGAACGCGAATCCGGTCGTTGATACGGGGCTCGGTGCTGATGGATCCTCCTCGGTTAGCACCACACGGCCATCTGGCGGACGGCCGCGTTTGTCTTTGGTAGACAGACCTAACCGCGCCGGAACACGAAAAATGCCCCGGACGATCACAAGACGGGGCTCCAAAACACTGCCGGAGCACCGCCGCGATGATCGCGGGGCGCGCTTTCGGGCGACTCCATCGTCCGTACGGAACGATGGTGACCGCCTGACCGGGGTGACCCGCCGTCCGTGAGGACAGTCAGGTGGGAGATCGGAGCCTCCACTTGTTGGCCGGGCACCACAGTGCCTGGCCGGTCATCACACAAGGTTAGCAGCTCCCCGGGGGTGGTGCGAACCGCCGTACACCGGGCCCTATCGTGTGGGGCATGAGTGACACGCCTCCCGAGTCCACCAATGTTGACGCCCCCGACTTCGACGCCATGGCCCGCGACATCGCGGAGGTCCCGGCGGTCGAGGTGATCGTGACGGTCGCCGTCAATCTGATGAGCGCCGCCGCCGTGAAGCTGGGTCTGACCGAGGAGGGCGACAAGTACAAGGACCTGGACGAGGCCCGCAAGCTGGTCACCGCCCTGGCCGGCCTCCTCGACGCGAGCGCGACCGAGATCAGCTCGTTCCACGCGGCCCCGCTGCGCGACGGCCTGAAGTCCCTCCAGCTGGCCTTCCGCGAGGCGTCCCTCGTCCGCGACGAGCCGGGTCAGGGCCCTGGCGAGAAGTACACGGGCCCGATCTACGGCTAGCAGCTCACCCCATACGTACGTACAAGGGCTCGCCGGGAGGCGTCGTCCCGGCCGGCAGGACTGCCAGGTCGAGGCCGCGCACCAGGCGGGCCCTCAGTGTCTCGTCGGCGGCGAGGCCGCGGGCGACCGCGTGGACGCCGGCGTCGTGCGGTACGGCGGGCTCGAAGACCAGCGCGAGGGTGCCGTCGGCCCGGCCGGGGCCGAGGTAGGCGCACAGCACCGCGCCCACGTCGGCGACCACGGCACGCACCGCCGCCACGACCACCGGGTCGGCGAGCGGGTCCACGCTGGTGCGCCCCTCGGCGAGGGCCAGCAGCGCGGGCCCCGACAGTTCGAAGGGCACCGGCCCCGCCATGTCCAGCACCACCGTGTCCGCCTTCTCGTGCGCGGCGGCCTGCAGCGCCTGGTGCAGCGGTACGGCCACGGGCCGGGCCGCCGGGTCCCAGCGGGCCAGCGAGTCGGTGGACGTGAAGGCGGGCAGCGCGGTCCGGCCGCCGGCCTTCAGCGTGGGCACGGCCATGTCGCTGGTCTTCTCGCGGCGCAGCCCGTTCTCGTCCTCCTCGACCTCCCCGAGCACGGCCACCACGGGCACGAGCAGCCGGGCACCCTTGAGGGCTTCCAGGACGGGTCCTACGGCGCCGCGGTCCGCGGCCCAGGCGGCGAGCGCCGCGCTCAGTCCGGGATCGGCGGAGCCGTCGTCGTCGGAGTAGCCGGAGTCGGGAATGTTCTTGTTCGCCACGGTGACCGACCCTATCGGGGGGATGCTGCAGGGCTTGTGCGGGCCCTGAAACGCGGGGGACACAGCTTTCACACGTTTCTCAGACACCGTTGACAGACATCTAACTTTCATCTCACGAACCGCACAGTCGCCGCGCCCACCATCGCGGGCATGGAGTCTTCCAGAGCCGCCCGCCGAAACCACCGCGCGCGTTCCTCCCGGCGCCGTCCGCTCCCTTACATCGCCCTCGCCGCCGCGGCCGTCGTGGGCGTCACGGCGGGGGGAACCGTGTATGTGAAGGCACACGCGCACTCCGACGTCGTATCGTCGGCGGCGGCGGCGCCGTCCGCCTCGGCGTCGGCGTCGGGCAGCCGGGAGGCGACGGTGGAACCTGTGACGCAGCCGACGGTCGACTACGACGGGCTGCTGGCGAAGGCGATGAAGTCGGTGACTCCGACCGGCGACCAGAAGGTGTCGGTGGCGGTGCTCGATCTGACCTCCGGCGAGAGCGCCACGTACGGCGGCACCGCCTTCGACACGGCGAGCATCGTCAAGGTCGACATCCTGGCGACGCTGCTGCTCCAGGCGCAGGACGCGGGCCGGCAGCTGACGGCGACCGAGAAGTCGTACGCCACGACGATGATCGAGAACAGCGACAACGACTCCGCGTCGGCGCTGTGGCGGATCATCGGCAAGGCGGGCGGGCTCGACGCGGCGAACAAGACGCTCGGGCTGAGCGGTACGACCGGCGGCGACGACATGCTGTGGGGCCTGACCCAGACGACGGCCGCCGACCAACTCACCCTGCTCCAGCAGGTGTTCGGCGACGACTCGAAGCTCAGCTCGGCGTCGCAGTCGTACATCCAGGGTCTGATGAAGCAAATAGAGGCCGACCAGCAGTGGGGGGTGTCGGCCGCCGCCGACGGCTCCAAGTGGGCGCTGAAGAACGGGTGGTTGGCGCGCAGCACGACCGGGCTGTGGGACGTCAACAGCATCGGTCGGGTGACCGGCGAGGACGGCGACACGTACCTGGTCGCCGTGCTCTCGAAGGGCAGCACGACGCAGACCAAGGGCATCTCGCTGATCGAGGCGGCGGCGAAGGCGGGGGTGGCCGCGTTCGGCAAGAACGGCGGTTCGTCTACGACGGCATCGGCATCGGCATCGGCGTCGGCGTCCGACTGAGTGGCTGTCTGACGTCCGCGGCCAACTACCCCTGCTCACACCTGCGTTGAGAATGCCTCGGGGCGTCGGCGTCGGCCGCGCCACAGGACGACCGCGGCCACGAGGAGGACTCCGCCGACGCTGCCCGCGAGGGGGCCCGCCCAGTCGGAGGTGTCGCTGTCCGTCTTGGCGGCGTCCGGGCCGGAGCCGAAGTACTTCTTGCCGTAGGCGGCGGACGTCAGGCCGGTGGGCTTGAGGCCGGCGGCGGCCTTGATGGCGGCGGCGGGGTCGATGAAGCCGTAGCCGCGGGAGTCGTCGCGACCGCCGGCCGGGGGGTTGCGCGCGGTGTCTTCGAGGAGCTTCTTGATCTGGGCCGGGGTCAGCCCCGGGTGGGCCGCTTTGATGAGCGCAACGGCCCCTGACACAAAGGCGGATGCGGCGCTGGTCCCCCACCCCTCGTAGTACTTGTGGTCGGGGTCGGCGATGACGACGTTGACGCCGGGGGCGCTGACCGTGGCGTACCAGCGGCGGGTGGAGAAGGAGGCGCGGGTGCCGAAGCGGTCCACGGCGGTCGCGGCGATCACGCCCGGGTAGGCGGCCGGGTAGGAAACGTGGTCGCCCTTCTCACCGCCGTTGCCGGCCGAGGCGACGACGGCGACGCCCTTCTTCAGGGCGTACTGCACGGCCTCGTCCTCGGCGGGCTCGGGGTGCGCGGAGGCGGAGTCGTCGCCGAGGGAGAGGTTGATGACGTCGGCACCGTGGTCGGCGGCCCAACGGATGCCGTCCGCAAGGGCGTTGCCGCGGGTGGTGCGGGCCTTGGCGCGGGCGGAGTCGCCGTCTTCGAGGATCACGCGGACGGGGAGGATCTTGGCCTCGGGGGCGATGCCGATGACGCCGTCGGTGTCGCCGGGGCCGTGTCCGTGGCCGGCGATGATGCCGGCCATGGCGGTGCCGTGGCGGGCCCAGGCGCGGTCGCCCGGCTTCGCCCCGAAGCCGACCATGTCCTTGCCGGCCAGGACGTTGCCGGTGAGGTCGGGGTGGTCGGCCTCGACGCCGGTGTCGAGGACGGCGACGGTGATGCCCTTGCCCTTGGTGGTCTGCCAGACCTCCTGGGTGTGCATGGCGTCCAGGGCCCATTCCTGGGCGCGTATGCCGTCGGCGTGCGCGACGGTGGACGGCACCAGGGCGAGGGAGGCGGCCAGGAGGGCGCTCAGCAGACCGGCCCGGCGGACGGTGACGCTCATGAGGTCTTCTTCTCCGAGGTCGTTGAGGCCCCCGAGGGCGAGTCGACGGTCTTGCGCAGGCTCCGCTCGACCCGGTCGGCGAGGCCTTGCGCCTCGTTGCCGAGACCGGCCTGGGCGGGGGCGTCGGTGCTGCCGGACGTGACGGCTTTGTCGGCGGGTTCGGGTGCGTCGGCCTTACGGCCGTCCGCCCAGCCGGAGACGGCGTAGACGACGACGGGGGCGTCGGTGAGGACGGAGACGGTCCACGAGGCGCGCTGTTCGTCGCCGAAGGCGGCGGCGAGGGTGCCCTTGGCGGCGTACGGGCGGGGCATGAGGTCGGTGCGGTTCCCGAGGCTCTCGTTCTTGAAGCGGGTGGAGAGGGCGGTCATCGTGGCGCTGTCGGCCTTGGCGAAGAGAATGCCGACGGTGGTGACGTAGCTCTGGGTGGCGTCGGTGTAGGTGGCGCGCAGCAGCCGCTGGCAGCCGACCGGGGCGAGCACGTCACGCAGCAGCGGATCGAAGGCGTTCGCACAACCGGTGTCCGGGGCGACGGCGATCCGCGTCCAGGTGCGGTCGGCGCCGCCGGGGCCGGCCCCCTGCCCCTGCACGGTGGGCGGGAAGAGCTGATCGACGGGCACGCTGTGCCACAACTGCCCGGCGGCGGCGAAGGAGGTGGCACCGCTGTCCACCCCGTCATCGCCGGTGAGCCAACTCCCGGTCACCGCACCGCCGATGAGCCCGAGACCGAGCACGACACAGACGGCGACAGCGGCGGTACGGGACCGCAATCGCGCCCCCAACGGCCGCGCCCGCACCCGCTCGTCGTACCCCTCGGGCTCCCCGAACGACACAACCGGCCGCCCCTCGACGGGGTTTATGGGCGCGCTCCAGGAAAAGGCGGGGTCGGGGCCGG
>NZ_BARF01000175.1 GCF_000367365.1 Streptomyces prunicolor NBRC 13075
CACATCCCGCCCTCTGAAGGGAGACGGTGTCGTCCGTGTCCGGGAGCGTCAGCGCAAGACTGAGCCAGGCGCGGGAGTTCTCATAGGCGGTGACTTTCCAGCCCTGTCGCGTCAGCTCTTTCCGTACACGCCGCAACGCGGACACGGCCTGGTCACGGGAGACGCCCTTCAGCGCCCATTCATTGCCCACGCCAACGACATGCGGCAGGCTCGGTGGGGAGTCGCTCACCTGCTCGGACCAGTGCTTCAGCCCCCGGTAGTAGCAGCCGTCGACCTCCGAGCCGCCTCCGGGCCAGTCGGGATCCAGTTGAGCGTGTGGCAGACCAAGCGCGTCGTAGACAGCCTGAGTGTGGCCATCCAGCCGCTGCGCCGTGGCGGCCGGATCCGCGACGGGATACGGATCGCCCTCCCAGAGCCGCTCGGACCACCGGGCAACCCCCACCGTGCCCACCACCGCTCCAGCAAGCGCCAGCACCGCGGCCGACGCCACCAGGAGCCTGCGGCGCCGCCCGAGGCGATTGTGTCGCTGTGTCATGCGCAGCATCGTCCGTCGGGCGTCGCGAGGCCGGCATGAGTACCCGTACTCAACCGTCACCCGCACCGGCACCAGGGCGAGCACCGGCCTTGTCATGGGGTGAATCGTGCAGGTCACCGAACTGGTTGCGGCAACGCAAGCCCGTCAGACGGCCACGCTCAGGAGAACGTCCGTCAGTCGCTCCGCCGCGTACAGGCGGCCCACGGACCATGCCGCTCCGCCGGCTGCAGGCCGAGGAAGAAGTCCCCCTCCGCCCGCCCGCGGTACTTGAGGCCGTACCCCTGGGGGCGCACTGTCGCGCTGCGTCGAATGCCCTGCGACAGCGGGCCCGTTCTTCGTCGCTGGCCTCGGGATCCGGAGGAACCGTCCAGCCTGCTGCACTTCCGCGATCAAAGCGGCGCCGATTTCCGCCGGCGTCGGCCGCGGGGGCGTCACTGCGTGCTGCGGCGCCTGTTTCGTCGTGGGCGAGCTCGTGGCTTGCTCCTGCGTTGGAGGGGCCGGTCGTACCTCTGGCTCAGAAACCCTCGGACGCCGCCCATGCGGAGCCGGTTCAGGCCGGTCCGGATGATGGCCGTGCCTCAAAGGTGCAGCGAACGTTGCTCACCGGAAGCGACCGGGAGCCGGATCCCGAAGAGCACACCCAGTTGGCACCCAAATGGCTCTCCTAACAGGCCCGTAAAGCAAATCAGGCCCGGTGCTGATCTCTCAGCACCGGGCCTGACCTGGCGTCTTGCTGTCGGGGTGGCGGGATTTGAACCCACGACCTCTTCGTCCCGAATTAGGTCCGATCATGTTGCCCACCAGCTGCGAAGGATGTATGCCCAGGTCAGGCTGTTGGTGGCCGTTGGTCTCGGGTGGTGTCCCGAGGGCTCTGGGAGGAGATCTTCTCCCAGGTTTCTCCCAAGCGGCGGGGGGACGGCATGACGGTTGCTTCCGCACGCCGCGTCACGAAGGCGAATTTGCGCGATGCCGTACGCCGTCAGCGGCAGCGTGGCGCGTGGCACACCGCCGCCTACGCATCGCTCGCGCAGAGGAGATCGGCTGAACTGTCCTTTCAAGGACCTCGGCGCCTCTTTGCTCTGCCCGAGGGAGTTGGCCGAACCCGCGCGTGCACCTGCGCATTTGGAGCAAGAATGGCGGCCTGGTGGATCAACAAGACGCAGGGGGTGGAGTTCTACATGACGAGCCAGGTGGAAGTAGGCGGCCTGAGGATCGCCAAGGCACTGTCGTACGTGTGTAGCCATCGGGACGACCTCGCCGCGCTGCTCGACGAGGACGACGCCGCCTTATGTGCCGTCGAAGCCGCAGTTGGCGGGCCGCCCGCGGACGATATCTCGCTCACTGCCCTTCTGGACGCCTTGCACACAGCGGTTCGAGGTGCAGGTGACCCATCGGGGGTGTACGGAGGAACGGGCCGCGGCGTGATGCCGGCCGGCGTTGCCGATTTGGACGTCGTGTACCGGTGTCCCTTACAGCTATGCATCGGTCGATCCGGTCCTGAAGCGGATAACGACCTGCCACGCTGCCAGTTCGCCCCGGGGGAGACGGCGCTGATCCGGGAGAGGCTCCCGTAGTGGGAGGGCTGCTCAGTGAACTTGGCAAGAAGCTGGCCGAGCGGTGGCTGACTCTCCTCGTACTGCCAGGCGCGCTCTACTTGGCGGTCGCCGCAGCCGGACACATCCTCGGGCAGAGCGCCGCGCTGGACATGGGCCGGCTTACTCACGCGATCTCGGACGCTGCCCGGGCTCCCGTGGCGACCGCGGTAGGCGGCCAGGTCGTGCTACTCGCTGCCGTCCTGGCCGGTGCGGCCGCTGCTGGTCTGTCTGCCCAGTCCCTCGGCTCCTTAGTCGAGCGTGTGGCCCTGGCTGCCGGTTGGGGTGCATGGCCGTGGCTGTTCGGTGAGTTGGCTGAGCGGCACGTGGCACGCCGCCAGCGTCTCTGGGACGCGGCACGGGCGGAGTACGAAGCCCTGCGGCTTCTGGAACGCGCTCCGCGACCGGCCGACCGTCCCAGGACCCGGCAGCGTCACCGCGCTGCCCACAGGTATGAACGTATCTCCGTGGAGCGGCCTGAACGGCCGACTTGGAGTGGTGATCGGATCCACGCAACGGCGGTCCGGCTGGACCGAGACGCACATATCAATCTCCTCATCCTCTGGCCACACCTTTGGCTGGTGCTGCCGGAAGAGATACGTGGCGAGATCGGTACGGCCCGCGCCGCGTTGATGCGAGCTGCCGTCCTCGGTGGATGGGCCCTGCTCTATCTGCCTCTGGCCTGGTGGTGGTGGCCCGCAGCGCCGCTCGCCGCCACGATGGTGGTCGTCTCGGCACGTCGCCTCCGTACTGCCTCGGACACCTACGCCACGCTGGTGGAGGCATCCGTGCGCCTTTACCTGGCGGATCTGGCCGACAAGCTGCGCATCGAGGAACAGCCGCTGGGTCCTCTGCTCGGTGGCGAGGTCATGCGACGGCTGAGCAGCCCGGCGCCTGTGGCAGAACCGGCTTCGTGAGCTCCGTCGAATTCAGCGGCTCGCCTTGGCGGACATGGACAGCGCAGCAATCAGACCTATTGGAGACCGGGAAGGTACAGGACGGTTCATGCACGGGCGCGAGCAAGACTTCGCAAGGGAACACGAACTGGAGCAGCGGATTGCTGTAGTGGGGTTACGGCTCGAACGGCTGGCCCGTGAACAGGACCTTGGTGTGGTGCTGGAACCGGAAGCACTGGCAGAGGCCCGCCAACTTGCCGCAATACTCCGAAACGACGAGTCCGACCTGGAAGGTCATTACGTCCTCGGTTGGTTGTACGCCTTCAGGTACCGGGCACTTACCGAAGGGGCCGGGCAGCGGGACAGAGAGGAAGCCGTCGCGAAGTTCACGCCCTGCTTCGTGTTCGGCGCAGATGAGGAGGATCTGCCGGACGAACTGCTTCCAGACGTGGCTCAGCGCGCGCTTTCCTTTGTGTGGAGAATCCAGCAAGGGATGAACGCCTCGCCGAGCCCGGAGTTGCGCGCAAGAGTGACCGATCTCCTACGGCGCATCGCGGCCGCTATCCCCCGCGGCGAAACCGGGCACGCGGGAACGCTGTCTAATCTTTCTGTCCTCCTAAAATCCCACTTTGACGCGGGTGGCGAACCAACGGATCTGGATGCGGCGATCGACGCTGCCCTGGGCGCAGTGGAAAGCATGGAACCAGGGCATCCGAATCAGCCGGTCGTGCTATCCAACCTGTCAGGTGTGCTGATGGCACGCTTCACCTATGCAGGTAGGTCGGCGGACCTGGACGATGCGATCGATATCGGACGCTTGGCAGTTCGGGCTGCTGCGAGCTCTCCTGCTGACCGGGCTGCTGGACTCAGCAACCTGGGTAACGCGCTGAAGACCAGGTTCACCGAGAGAGGCATCCTGTCGGACCTGGACGCGGCGATCGAAGCCTTCCAGGAAGCGTCAGACCTGTGTGCCGGGGGCGACGAAAAGGCAGGAATCCTTCACAATCTTGGTATCGCGTGGCGGGCCCGATATGAGAGCACTGGTGTCCCTGCAGATCTGGAGAGCGCAATCGACTGTGGCCAAGCTGCACTCGAGGCTGCCTCCGAGGAACATCCTGGACGCTCCATATTCCTGTTTGGGCTCGGCGGCATCACGCTGACTCGATTCGAACGAACCGGGGAAACAGCTTATCTGGACCGATCCGTCAACGCGTTCCAGGAAGCTCTGGAGATTCTTCCGCCAGGGCATCGGGCTCGTGGGCTTCGTCTCTCCGGTTTGGGTCAAGCTCTCCTGGCGCGATACCGCATCGGCGGCGACAGGTATGACCTCGATACGGCCATCGAGATGAATCGTGCTGCCTCCGGAGAAATTACCCCGAACCAGACCGAATTCAACGCGGTCCTCAACAACTTGGCCATCTCTCTCGGGCAGCTTTTTGAATGCACTGGTGATTTGGCCGACCTGGACGAGGCAATCAGCGCCAGTCGCGCTTCCGCTCAGGCCACTGCGCACGGTCACGTCGACCGGCCGACCCGTTTGTCCAACGTCGGTCTGATGCTGTGGACTCGGTCCAAGCACACTGGGGCGATGTCGGACCTGGATGCGGCGATCGAGTTCGCGCACGGAGCTGTGAAGACGGCACCCCGTGAACACTCCGCCTTGGCGGCGATGCTGTCCAATCTCGGCGCAGTCTTGTTGCAGCGTTACGAACGGAACGGGGACCCTCAGGACCTCGACGAGGTGATCCGGAGGAACCGCGAGGTCCTCGGCATTGTGGATGCAAGCAGTCCTGACCGTCCTCGTTTCCTCGCGAATCTGTCCGCCGCCCTGTATGCCCGCTTCCAGCGCGCTGGAACCTTTGAGGACTTGGACGGCGCGGTTGCGGCGGGACAGGATGCGACCGCCACCGTTCCGTCCCACCACCCTGAGCGCCCGAGGTACTTGTCGTTGCTGGGAGGTGTGCTGACCGTCAGGTTCGAGAAGACCGGGTCTACTGCGGATCTGGATGACGCGGTGGTTGCGTGTCAGGCCGCGCTCGACATCTCGTCCGCGGAACATCCTGAGCGCGCCGACTACCTGTTCCAGCTCGGGACGGCCTTACACCGCCGTTATCAGCGGACTCACTTGAGACAGGACTTTGATCGTGCCCTGGCCGCCCACATGGAAGGCGCGCGAGCCGACGGGGCCAGGCCCTCGATTCGGATTCGGGCCGCTCAGGCAGCGGCCTCAATGACCGGACGGTCGGATCCTGATCTCGCAGCTGATCTCCTGGCCGGTGCCGTACGCCTGTTGCCCGAAGTGGCAGACCGCCGGCTGAGCCGTGATGACCAGCAGCACGCCATGGGTAAGTGGTCCGGGCTGGCCGGAGATGCCGTGGCACTGGCTCTTGCTTCTCACGAAGGCATACCCGCCGATCGGGCAGTGCGGGCACTGCAGTTGATCGAGGTGGGCCGCGGCGTTCTCCACAGCCAGGCGCTGGATATGCGGAGCGACCTCGCAGAGCTCCGCGAGTGCCATCCCGACCTGGCCCATCGCTTCGAGGTACTCCGGGACGAGCTTGACCGGCCGATGGACACGACCGCTGCCCCCGAGGATCCCATGGGGCAAGTCAGTACCGCCGTAGGTGCGGTCGACGCGGAGGAAAGTCGACGCGGCCTCGTTGGCCGGCTCCAAGTCACGCTGGACCGCATTCGAGCGCAGGATGGGTTCGCCAGTTTCGCCCGTCCCCCTGCCGTCGGTGACCTCTTGGCACAAGCTGCCTTCGGTCCGGTGGCGAGCTTCAACGTCAGCCGCTACGGCAGCGACGCACTGCTGTTGACGTCCGACGGAATCGAGTCCCTGAGTCTGCCCGGCCTCGCGTACGATCTCGTCGTCGACCGGATCCAGACCTTCCATCAGGCCCTGGAAGCCATTGCGGATCCGCGTACGACGCCTCGCGCGCGTAAGGACGCCCAAGCAGCGCTTCGCGCCGTGTTGGAGTGGCTGTGGGACGCTGCGGCCGAACCCGTCCTACACAGCCTCGGTTTCACTGGTGAGCCCTCCCCCGGACAGCCGTGGCCCCGCGTTTGGTGGGCGCCGGGTGGGCTCCTCTCGCTGCTTCCCCTGCATGCCGTCGGCTATCATGCCGAGCCGCTGCCGGCGGGCCTGGGGAAGGGGGAGAGGCGGACGGTCATGGACCGTGTCGTCTCTTCCTACACCACCACCATCCGCGCCCTGCACCACGCACGCCGTCACCACACCTCCGCGCCGTCCGTGAGTCGGTCGCTGATCGTGGCCATGCCCACTACTCCGGGTGTCCCGGGCCGCTTGGACCACGTCTCGGAGGAAGCCGCGATGCTCTGCAACCTGTTGCCGAGGCCGACGCTGCTCGTCGAGCCGGACGCCGCTGCTGACGGCAGGACTGGCCCCGGGGTTGAG
>NZ_BARF01000174.1 GCF_000367365.1 Streptomyces prunicolor NBRC 13075
CCAACTCCTTTACGGCTTCCGCGAATCCGACCTGCCCGCGCAAGTTCGCATACCAGTAACCGCCGTCCAACACCTCCGTACCGACGAACCCGCCCTGCGCCGTCGAATAGAACGGAACACGTCCCGCCCTCGGCTCCAGCGGCGCCAGCACCCGCAACAACTCCTCCTCCAACACACCCACCTGCACCGAATGCGAGGCGTAATCCACCGGCACCCGCCGCGCCCGCACCCCATCCCGCGCCCAGCCGGCCAGCAACTCCTCCAGCACACCCGGCTCCCCGGACACCACCACCGACTGCGGACTGTTCACCGCGGCCACCGACACCCGGCCGCCGTACTCCCCGATCTGCCCAGCCACCTCAACCGCCGACAAACCCACCGACACCATCCCACCCAGACCCGCCAACCGCTCACCCACCAACTTCGACCGCAACGCCACCACCCGCGCCGCGTCCTCCAACGACAGACCACCCGCCACATACGCAGCCGCGATCTCACCCTGCGAATGCCCCACCACGACATCCGGCTCAACACCACACGACCGCCACAACGCCGCCAACGCCACCATCACCGTGAACAGGACAGGCTGCACCACATCCACCCGCTCCAGCGACGGCGCACCCCCCACCCCACGCAACACGTCCTCGACCCGCCAGTCCACGAACCGCCCCAGCGCCACATCACACGCCGCCACCTCCCCCGCGAACACCACGGAAGAATCCAGCAGTTCCACCGCCATACCCACCCACTGCGCACCCTGCCCAGGGAAAACAAACACCGTCTTCCCCGACACCACCCGCCCCACAGCCGACCCCGAACCCGGCTCGCCCACAGCCAGCCCGGACAAGCCCGCCAGCAGTCCCTCACGGTCAGTGGCGGATATCGCGGCTCGGTAGTCCAGTTGTGCTCGCGTGGTCGCCGTCGCATACGCGACATCCGGCAGGGCCAACTCCGGGCGTGCGACGAGGTGTTCGCGCAATCGGCCCGCCTGCTCCCGGAGTGCCGCCTCGTCCTTCGCCGACAGCAGCACGGGTGCGGCAGGAAGGCTGCTCTTCTCGGGCTGCTGCTCGGACTCGTAGGGGACCGCCGGAGCCTCCTCCAGGATCACGTGGGCGTTGGTGCCGGAGATCCCGAAGGACGAGACGCCCGCTCGGCGGACGCGCTCGCCGGCCGGCCACGGCTGGGGGTCGGTGAGCAGTTTGACCGCGCCGGACTTCCAATTGACGTGTGCGGACGGGGAGTCCACGTGCAGGGTGGGCGGCAGCACCTCGTGGCGCAGGGCCTGGACCATCTTGATGACTCCGGCCACGCCTGCGGCGGCCTGGGTGTGGCCGATGTTGGACTTCATGGAGCCGAGCCACAACGGCCGTTCGGCGTCCCGGTGTTGGCCGTAGGTGGCCAGCAGTGCCTCGGCCTCGATGGGGTCGCCGAGGCGGGTTCCCGTGCCGTGGGCCTCGACCGCGTCGACCTCGTCGGGGCGCAGGCCGGCGGCGGCGAGGGCCTGGCCGATGACGCGTTGCTGGGCTGACCCGTTCGGTGCGGTAAGGCCGTTGGAGGCGCCGTCCTGGTTGATCGCCGAGCCGCGCAGTACCGCGAGGACGCGGTGGCCGTGCCGTTCGGCGTCGCTCAGCCGCTCGATCGCGACGACTCCGGCGCCTTCGGCCCAGCCGGTTCCGTCGGCCGCCGCCGCGAAGGCCTTGCAGCGGCCGTCCGGTGCGAGACCGCTCTGTCGGCTGAACTCGGCGAACATTCCCGGGCTGGCCATGACGGTGGCGCCGCCGGCCAGGGCCAGTGAGCACTCGCCCGCCCGCAGGGCCAGCGCGGCCAGGTGGATCGCGACCAGGGAGGAGGAGCACGCGGTGTCGACGGTGACGGCGGGACCCTGGAGGCCGAGGGTGTAGGCGACGCGTCCGGAGGCGACGCTCGGGCTGTTGCCGGTCAGGAGGTAGCCGTCGTAGCCGTCCGCCTGTTCGTGCAGCCTCGGGCCGTAGTCCTGGGACATGGCGCCGGTGAACACGCCGACCTGGCCGCCGCGCAGGGTGGTGGGGTCGATGCTGGCGTCCTCCAGTGCTTGCCAGGACGTTTCGAGGAGGAGGCGTTGCTGGGGGTCCATGGCCGTGGCTTCGCGGGGGCTGATGCCGAAGAAGCCGGGGTCGAACTCGTCGGCGTCGTAGAGGAATCCGCCGTTCCTGGTGTACGACGTGCCGGACCGGGCGCGGGCTGGGTCGTAGAGGGCGGTCAGGTCCCAGCCGCGGTTGGCGGGGAACTCGCCGATCGCGTCACGGCCGTCCGCGACCAGTTTCCACAGGGCGTCGGGGGAGTTGGCGTCGCCGGGGTAGTGGCAGGCCATGCCGACGATCGCGAGGGGTTCGGTGCTGGCCGACGGTTCGCCGGCCGGGGCTTCGGTGGCCGTGTCTCCGGACAGTTCGGTGCGGAGGTGGCGGGCGAGCGCGTCCGGTGTCGGGTGGGCGAAGACGAGGGTGTCGGGGAGTTCGAGGCCGGTGGCGGCGGCGAGCCTGCCGCGCAGTTCGAGGGCGGCGCCCGAGTCGAGTCCGAGGTCCTTGAAGGTGCGGGTGACGTCGACGGCGTCGGGGGTCGCGTGGCCGAGGGTGATGGCGGTGGCCTTCTGGACGAGGTTCACCAAGTCCTCGGCGCGGGCGGCGGGTTCGGCGGCGGGCTGCCTGGCGGGCTGTTCGGGTGCGGCCGGTCGTGGCAGGACCGTTCCTGCCGGGGTGGCGGGGCGGTCGTCCGCGCTGTCCGGGGTGCTGAACCAGTAGCGCTCGCGCTGGAAGGCGTAGGTCGGGAGGGCGGTGCGGTGTGGGTGTGCGGTGTCCGGGGCCGGGTTCCAGTGGAGTGTGCCGCCCTGGACGTGGTACTGGCCGACCGAGGTGAGGAACTGCCGGAGGCTGCCGTGGCCTCGGCGCAGTGTCCCGGTCACGAGTGATTCGTTGACTTCCGCGTCGCGCAGGGTCTCGCCGATGCTGCCGACGAGTCCGGGGTGCGGGCTGGTCTCGACGAAGGCGCGGTGGCCGTCCGCCAGGGCGGCCCGGACGGCCGACTCGAACTCGACGGTCTGGCGGAGGTTGCGGAACCAGTAGGCGCCGGTCAGTTCGGCGGTGTCCAGCAGGCCACCGGTGACGGTCGAGTAGAAGGCGAGGTCGGAGCGCCGGAAGCGGATCGAGCCGAGGAGCCGTAGGAGGTCGTCCTCGATGACGTCGACCTGCGGGGAGTGCGAGGCGTAGTCGATGGGGACCTCGCGGACGCGGACGCCGTCGGCGCGGCAGGCGGCGAGCAGTTCCGCGAGCGCGTCGGGGTCTCCGGAGACCACCGTGCTGTGGGGGCCGTTCACCGCGCCGACGCCGAGGAGGCCGGCGTAGCCGGTGAGCCGGCGGCGGACCACGTCGACCGGTTCGGCGACCGACACCATCCCGCCGAGTCCGGCCACCGCCTTGAGTGCCTGGCCGCGCAGCGCTACGACGGCCGCGGCGTCGGAGAGGGGGAGGGCGCCGGCGATGTGCGCGGCGGCGATCTCCCCCTGGGAGTGTCCGATGACGGCGGCCGGGGTGACGCCCTGTGCCTGCCAGAGGCGGGCGAGGGAGACCATCACGGCGAACAGCGCGGGCTGTACGACATGGCCCTGGTCCAGTGACGGGGCTCCGGGCAGTCCGCGCACGACGTCCATGACGGACCAGTCCTGGTACTCGCCCAGTGCCTGGGCGCAGTCGGTGAGGTGCTGGGCGAAGACGGGTGAGGTGTCCAGGAGTTCGCGGGCCATGTCCGGCCACTGCGATCCCTGTCCGGGGAAGACGAACACCGTGCCGCCGACCGCGCGTGCGGTGCCTTCGACCACGTTGGCAGCGGGGTCTCCCGCCTCCAGGGCCTTGAGGCCGGAGCGGAACTCGGTGTGGCCGGTGCCGAGGACGACGGCGCGCTGCTCGAAGGGCTGGCGTGTGGTGGCGAGGGACAGGCCGGTCTCGGCGGTGGGGACGCCGGGCCGTGACTCGGCGTGTGCGCGCAGCCGGCCCGCCTGGGCCCGCAGTGCGGGTGCGGTGCGGGCGGAGAGCGGCCATGCGTGTGCAGCGATGTGGTCGGTGGGGATCGCCGCCGGGGTGCTCGGCTCGGCTGCGGGCGGCTCGGCGACGACGAGGTGGCAGTTGGTGCCGCCCATGCCGAACGAGCTGACGCCCGCGACGAGTTGGCGCTTCTCGTCGGGCCAGGGGCCCTGTTCGGTGCGTACGCTCAGGCCGAGTTCGGCGAGCGGGATGGCGGGGTGGGGGGTCTGGAAGTTGAGGCTGGCCGGGACCTGGCGGCGTTCGATGCTGAGGAGGACCTTCAGCAGTCCGGCGATGCCGGACGCGCCTTCGAGGTGGCCGATGTTGGTCTTCAGGGAGCCGACGTGCAGGGGCTCGGACGCCGGTCGGCCCGTGCCGAGGGCGGCGCCGAGTGCCGCCGCTTCGATGGGGTCGCCGACCTTGGTGCCGGTGCCGTGCAGTTCGACGTACTGGATGTCGTCGGGGCGGACTCCGGCCGCCTGGACGGCGAGTCGTATGACGTCGCGCTGGGCCTGCTCGCTGGGCACGGTGAGGCCGTCGGTGAGGCCGTCGTTGTTGACGGCGCTGCCCAGGACGAGGCCGTACACCCGGTCGCCGTCGGCGCGGGCCCGGTCGGCTGCCTTGAGTACGACGACGGCGCCGCCCTCGCCCCGGACGAATCCGTTGGCGCGGACGTCGAAGGTGTAGCAACGCCCGTCCGGGGAGAGGGCGTTGAACTGTTCCGTCATGGCGGTGGTGCCCGGGTCCAGCATGAGGTTGACGCCGCCCGCGAGGGCCAGGTCGGTCTCGCCTCGGCGGATGCTCTCGGCGGCCAGGTGGACGGAGACGAGTGAGGAGGACTGCGCGGAGTCCACGGTGAGGCTCGGTCCGCGCAGGCCCAGGGTGTAGGAGACGCGGTTGGCGATGATGCCGCGGTTGAGGCCGGTCAGTGTGTAGCGGGAGATGTCTCCCTGGCTGCGGGCCATCAGGGTGGCGTAGTCGCCTGCGATGCTGGCGGCGAAAACGCCCGCGCGGCTGCCGGCGAGGTCGGCGGGGACGATGCCCGCGTCCTCCAGTGCCTCCCAGCACAGCTCCAGCATGAGGCGCTGCTGCGGGTCCATCGCGGCGGCCTCGTTGGGTGAGACTCCGAAGAACGCGGCGTCGAACCCGTCGATGTCGTCGATGAATCCGCCCGGCCAGTCGGTGCCGTCCGGACCCGCTGTCCGGTTCCTGTCGGACGCCTTCCCGATGGCGTGTCGGCCGTCGAGGAGGAGCTCCCAGAGTTCCTCCGGGGTGGAGGCTCCCGGGAGCCGGCAGGAGATGCCGACGACGGCGATTTCCGGTCCGCTGCCGGTGAGGGATTCAGTCATCACTATCTCCACAGAGGTCCGACGAGGCCATGTCTGACAAGGGGCGCCGTCCCGCCCGGACGGCGGGGGGCCTGTGGTTGTCCGGTGTGTGCGATCGCACGGCGGAGGGTGGGCCGTCTCCCGGGGGATGTTCTGCGGGAGTGTGTGCCGTGGGACGGGCGGGCGGTGTCGGACCCGGCGTGGTGCCGGGGCGGGAGCCGGGATCGGTTCGGAGGTGCGGCCGGCCGGGCCGCCCGGTGGGCCGGCCGCCGCGTGCGGCTCGTCGGATGCGGCGCCCGAAGGGGGCGGGCGCCGCGCCCGGCAGGTCAGTTGAGGGTCACGGGCAGGTTCTCGTAGCCGCGGATGGTCAGGCGGTCGCGGCGGGTCGGCTCGCCGGCCGGCGCGATGTTCGGGAAGCGTTCGAGCAGTTCGGTGAAGGCGACGGTGCCCTCAAGGCGGGCGAGGGGGGCGCCGAGGCAGTGGTGGATGCCCGCGCCCATCGACACCGGCTGGATGGCGGTGCGGGTCGGGTCGAAGCGGTCGGGGTCGGTGTAGCGCTTGGGGTCGCGGTTGCCGGCGCCGAGAGCGAGGAGGGCCCACTCGCCCATCGGGATCCGGGTGCCGGCGATCTCGGCGTCTTCGCGGGCGACGCGGGCGATGAGCTGGACGGGCGAGTCGAAGCGCAGGACCTCTTCGACGAAGTTGTCGGCCTCGATCTCCTTGGCGTGCAGCCCGGCGGCGACCTCCGGGTGCTGGAACAGGAGGTTGAGTCCGTTGCCGAAGATGTGTGTCGTCGTCTCGATGCCGGCGGCCAGCACCACACCGAGGTTGCAGACGAGTTCCTCGGCGGTCAGCGGCGCGTTCTCCTGGTCGGTGATCTGTACGACGGCGCTGACGAGGTCGTCGCCGGGTTCGACGCGGCGCTTGGCGACCAGGTCCTGGAAGTACTTCTCGAACTCCGCGTAGGCCGTGTCGGCGATGGCGGTGTCCTCTTCGGTCGGGGTCACCTCGAACACCAGGGTCCAGTCGTTGGCCAGCTGCTTGAACCGCGGCCAGTCCTCCTTGGGCATGCCGAAGAGTTCACCGACCACGCCGACGGACAGGTTGAAGGCGAAGCGGTCCATGAAGTCGACGGAGGAGCCGTCCGAGGTGGCGTCGGCCATCTCGTCGAGGAGGTCCCTGGCTATGGTCCGGACCATGGGTTCGAGGGCGGCGACCCGGCGGGCGCTGAAGGCGCGGGCCATCACGTCGCGCATGCGGGTGTGGTCGGGCGGGTTGGTGTCCAGGATGCTGTTGGTGAGGGCGATCACCGAGGGGTGCAGTTTCCATTCGGCGGCGGTGAACAGCCGGTTGTAGCGGTCGTCCCAGGGGCCGAACTCGCCTGCGCGGAGCGTCTGGTTGATCGCGTCGTAGCCGGGCACCATCCACAGCTGGTCGCCGAGCGGGGCGACGGGACCCAGGCCGTGCGCGGCGGCGTAGTGGGGATAGGGGTTGTCGCGGCCCTCGGGGGTGAGCAGTTCCCCCAGAATCTCGTTAGCGTCCATGCGATGACTCCTCAAGTTGCCTGATTCACGGTGATGGTGGGGCCGCGGGCAGTGGTACGGCGGAGCACCGGGGCGGACCGGGCGGGGCCGGCCTCAGGCCCCGGT
>NZ_BARF01000173.1 GCF_000367365.1 Streptomyces prunicolor NBRC 13075
CAGGACACACCTACCTGGCCCACCTCCCAGGCCCCGACCGCGCTACCGCCCGCGCGGCGCCAATTCCCGTCGTCCTACGTGGCCTCCTATGGCGCGGTCCCGGACGGCACGGTCGGGTTGGTGTACGCGGAGCCCTTCTCCGACGAGGTGATCGAGGGGCTGCACGGTCAGGTCTACGTGGCGCTGGGGCTGAACCGCGACAATCCGCCCGAGGCGGTGCGCACGCAGGTGCGGGACGTCCTGAGCCGGGAGAACCTCGCGCTCCAACTGCCGTATCTGCGCTCCAACGGCGGTCACCGCGTCACCGTCCGGGTCGACGGGAACGACCGCACCGTCGACGTACAGCTGACGCTTTCCGAGCCCCGGACTTCGTTGCGGCAGGGGCGTTTCGATCCGCGTGACGCGGACAAGCATGTCGAGCGGCGCGGGTTCGGTACGCGGGAGAACTTCTCCAGTCAGCCGTCGGGTACCTATCGGACCTTCCAGGTGCCGTGGACCGGGTCCTGGCCGATCACGGCACCCACGGCGGTGCGGGGTGTGGACGGTTCGGTCACGGCGGCCATCACGCACAACCAGGCGAGCGACGCCACCACGGTCACCCAGGCCATCCAGACCACGTCCTCCCAGCGGTCCAACGAGCCCTCGGATCCTGTGGAGTTCACCACCCGCTGGCGGGTACGCACCGGTGCCCCGGCGGTCACCGCGCCCCCCACCACGGCCCCGGCCGCGACGGCGACCCCGGCGCCCGTGCCCGACGGATGGGGCGCCGCGGAGTCGCACGGCCCCACCACGATCTGGTTCCCCCGGCACCTCACCACCGCCGACCCGGCGCCGGGTTCGCTGCCCGCGCCCGCCGCGATGGCCGATCTTCCGCTCTACGGCGTCGACTCCGTGATCGACCCCAGGGCCCTGTACGAGCATGTCCACCAGACCTTCCACACCGATCTCGACGCCACCGCCGCCGGGCAGGTCTCGGACTTCCTCTCCGAGCAGGTGCTGCGCGGCACGCTGCCCATGCAGGTGGACGGCGGGATCTACTCGCCCGTCATCACCGGCGCGGACGGCAACGCGGTGGGCATGCTGCACCTGGTCACCGTGCCCGCCGTCGGTACGCCGTTGCGGCAGAGCACCCCCGGTCAGATCAACCTCGAAAGCCACTTGGTCAACACGGCGAAGGTCGACCTCTCCTCGAAGTACACCAGCGGTATCGGCGTCAGCGGCAGCGGTGCCGCCGCTCTCACCGGTGACCACGGCCAGGGGCACCCGGACGCGGCCGGCACCATCGGTGGCAGCCTGGGCCTGCGCGGGCAGACGCAGGCGACCGTCACCAACACGTACAGCGCGAGCAGTTCCGCCGGCACGATGCACGCCATCCGCACCAACCGCGGCCACCTCCTCACTCCCTCCGGTGTCACCTACCAGGTCACCCTGATCCGGCCGGACGGCACCGAGACGACGGCGCCCCCGCTCACCCAGGCGCACGGCATGGACCTGCGCGTCCTGAGCAAGGCGGACGCCACCGGGCACGCGCCGACCGCCGACGAGACGCGTGAACTCCCGGACTCCCTGGACCGGTTGGACGGCATCGGGCTGAGCGCGGCCCCGCTGGATGTGACCGGCACGGACGGTCTGTTCGACGAGGCCGAGACCTGGCTGCGCCGCGAGGGCTTCCTGCCGCCCGCCCCCACGGCCACGCGCCCCACCGGGATCGGCGCCCGCCTGAAGCAGGCGGCGCGGGACCACGAGCCCGAGCACCAGATCCGGTTGCACGCCCAGCTGAACAACCTGCGGCGGCTGCGTGAGGCCCGCTCCCGCACGGGTCTGCGTGCCGCCACCGATGCCATGGTCGACGGCGGGCACGCCCTGCACTTCGAGGTGCCGAACAGCACGGACACTGGCGTCCGTCGGGTCCGGCTGCTGCTCACCGCCGAGCGTGACACCCCGCAGGCCAGCACCCACAACCTGGTGCTGCCGGGCATCCAGGTCATGGGTCTGGCCCAGATGGCGGGCAGTGACGCCGAGCAGCGGGGCGAGTCGTACGGTGCCGCGCTCGGACCGATGGCCAGTGTCAGCGGACCGCTGGGCGTCTGGGGGTCCATCGGGTTCGGGGCCGACTACCAGTACGGCCACCAGGTCACCCACGGCGACACGGTGGGCGGCGCCACCTCGCACGACCAGTTCTACATCGGCACCGGCCAGGACAGTCACGACTTCGCGGTGCCGGTACGGTTGGCCCTGGACGTGTACGCGGACGACACCGATCAGCCCAGCGAGCGGTTCGGGCAGAACGTCAACCAGGCCCTCGCCCCGACCCCGGCTGTCCCCGCGGCCCCGGCTGTCGCCGGTGCGCCGCCCGTCGTCCATCCGCCGACGGTCGCCGGCACGCTCCGGCTCGCGGTGCCGCACGGCCGTACCCAGGCACCGTCGGTGATCCCCGCGCCGCCCGCCGTACGTGCCGACGGGGCGCCGCGCCCGACCAACGCGGTCGACATGGCCCGGCTCGACGCGACCGACGCCAACGGCGTCCCGCGCCAGGATCTGGTGCGGATACCGGACGACGCGCTGATCGACACCGTGCGCGGCGCCGCGGCCATCGAGTCGGTCTTCCGGCGGGCCGCCGCGGAGATCCGCAACCAGGCCCGGCCGACGCCCGCCGCCGACAACGGCACCGGCCCGATCCTCCCGGTCACCGCCCCGGCCACCACCGGTACGGCCACGGGTACCGCCCCCGCCCCGACCGCCACTCCGCCCGCCCGCGACGGCATCTCCCCGCTCGCCGGGCACGGGCTGACGGACAGCAGGACGCGCGCCGCCGAGACCAGGCACGCCGCGATCACCCCGGGCAGCCTCATCGCCCACGGCCACGAACTGTTCAAGAACTCCTACATAGTTGAAGGCCTGAGCCTGCCGGGGACGCTCGCGGACGGCCAGTACTCCCTGGAGATCCAGGCCGTCGCACACGGACCCCGACTGCTGGACACCACCCGGCAGTACCTGGAGACGGGCGTCTCGGCCACCGACAACGCCCAGCAGCTCAAGTCCCTCGGAAAGTCGCACCAGTTCGGCGGTAGCGGGGTGCTCACCCAGAACCCGCCCACCCAGCCCGCGGGCCCGGCGAACGCGGCCGGGCAGGGCAACACCGGCCCGGAGTCGGACGGTTCGGTCTCCACCAGCCAGACCAGCGGCAAGTCGTACAAGGGCCTCTTCAACCCCTCGGCACGGCTCGGCTATGTCGCCCGCACCGACACCGCCGACACCCTCTCCGCCAGCACGGGCGTCAACCGCACGCCCACCGAGAGCGGCGACCTGCACCGGGTGGTCGCCGACGTCACCTACTTCGTCACGGTCCGCGCGGGCTCCCGCGCCCTCCTCAACGGCGTCGGCGGGCCCGTCCCGACAGGCCCCGTCACCCGTCTGACCACGGCCGGCTCCGGCTCCCGCCCGCTGCTCACCGGAGGCGGCGAGCACGGCACGATCGCCCCCGTCACCTTCGCGGTAGACGTCCCGGACGGCCTGCAGTTCCTCATGACCCAGGGCCAACTCGCCCGCGACGCACGGTGGATGGGCTCGGTGGACGGGCTCGCCCCCGCGCCCGCACCGACCCTGACGGCGGCCCTCCCGGAGCCGTACACCCGCAACCGCGAACTGGGCCTCGGCGGAGTCCTCTCGGTCATCGAGTACGACCGTCCCGTCGCCGCCCCCGTCCCCTCGACGGGGCCCGCCGCCGGCCATATCCCGTTGCAGTCGGTCAACCGGAGGGAGCGGCGGGGGCAGGTCGGGCGGACGCTGCTGGCGCTGGTGGAGGCCGAGGCACCCGGAGCGGTCACCCCGGGGCACTCCGGCTACCAGCAGGGCGTGCACAGTCGCGTCGCACAGCTCACCTCGTCCGCCGGACTGCGCTCGCTGCCCGGACGCGGTCCGGACGGCACTCCGCGCCGGGCCACCACCCGCTTCCACTTCCGCCACCACGGCTTCGGCGGTGAGCGGTTGGTCGAGGTCACGCTGACGGCCGTGCCCCGGCGGACCCAGAACCTGGCCGCCGTGCAGGGATCCTCGACCCCGGGCTCGGGTCTCGAACAGTGGCAGTCGCACACCGCCGCGGGCCGCACCACCACCCGCGCCTCGGTCCGGCAGAAGCAGCTCCCGGTCACCCTGACCACCCGCTATCTCCGCCCGAACCAGGGCCCCGACCCGTCCAGGACGGACCGCGCGGCGCCCGTGTTCACCCCCCAGTCGGCCACCAGCATCTCCGCCCGGCGGGCGACCACCGCCGACAACCGCTTCTGGCTGCGCACCGACAACGGCGCCGACTTCGACGGCCTCCAGTACGACTACGAGCTGTCGGTCCGCTCCGCGTTGGTCGCCGACTGGCCGCCCAACGTCATCGGCGGTCTCCTCCAGAACGGCGTCATCGCCTGGTCCGACGCGGACGGCGACGCACGCCGGTGGATGAACGCGCTGCTGGCCCGGGGCACCCCGCGCACCGGCAGCGTCCCGGTCAGCCTGACGCTGCGCTTCACCGGCACCGAGACCAACCCGCTCGTCGGCCCGGTTCCGGTGAACCCCCCGTCCGTCGTCTCCCGCACCGACCCGCGCAACACCGTGCTGCCGCTCGGCCCCACCATCCGCCCGTATCTCGCCGACGCGCAGATGTTCCACCCGGTGGGGCCGACCCCGGCGTTCCACTTCGACGGCTGGGCGCACCTGGGGACGGCGCTGAACGACGTGGCGCCCCGCGGCGGTCAGGGCTGGCACGCGCAGGTCACCTCCGTCTCGGTGGAGGGTCAGGCGGTCCGCCTGGGCCAGTTGATCCAGGCCGGACGGGTCTCCCTCGACCGTCCCCGGCTGGCCGCCGACCTCACCCGCAAGATGCCCGGCACCACACCCTTCGAGGGGGCGCCGGGACGGGCCCCGTCGATCGCGGTCACGCTCTACAACCCGCGCCGTTCCACCCACGCCGACGACGTCACCCTCGACCAGCTCCACAACACGACCGACACGGTGAGCACCGCCGCCGGAGCCGACCACTCCCTCGCCACCTCGTACACGCAACTCCTCAGCGGTGACGACGACAACCAGGAGATCGCCGGGATCAGCGTGCCGCTCGCCCAGCGGCAGACCCAGCCCTCCACCTTCGGCGGCACCACCACCGGCAGCCGCCGTGACTGGCTCAAGACCGGCAGCACCTCCGCACCGGCCAACGGGGCGCGGGGCACGCGCAGTTACGTCGTCGACGTCGACGCCCACCTGCTCGTCGAGGGACCCGAGGGCACCCGCCATGTCACCGGCACGGTCACCCTCCGCGTCGAGGAACGCGACCTCCTCGGCCACGGTCTCCTGACCCCGGCCGAGACCCCGCCGAACCTCCACGACCTGCCCGCGCTCGTTCCCGACTGGGCCACCGCCGAGCCGCACACCCTGCCCGAGCGCCTGCATACGGCGATCCCGCCCGGCAGTGACGGCGTGCAGTTCTGGGTGGCCCTCGGCGCCGACCCGGACGGCGAACACCTCGGCCAAGCCCTCTACATGGCCTCCCGCACGGCCGTGCTCGGCAACCGCCCGCTGGAACTGATGACCCGTGACCCCCAGGGCATCCGGCGTTGGGAGTTCACGCCCGAAGGCGCCCTCGTCACCGACGACCCCGACCTCACCACCGCGTGGACCGCCTTCCACGCCCAGGCCGAACTCCTGCACACCGCCACCGACACCCTCACCGACAGCCCGCAGCGGCTGAACCTCCTCACCGGCGCCCTCCAGCAGGCCAACCGGGCGCACACCGCAGCCGTAGCAGCCCACGGGAAGGCGGAACTCGCGGTCACGAACGCGACCGCTGCCCACAAGCAGGCGACGCGGACGGCCGCCGAGTCCGCCAAGGCCGCGCGCGAGGCCGAGGCACTGGTCGCACGGCTGAAGCGGGACCTCGCGGAAGCCCGCAGCACCGTCACCACCCTGCCGTCGGTCATCGAGCGGCACGAGCGGGACGAGACGAAGGGCCGCCACGACCTCCGGACCGCCCTGGCCGCGCTGACGCAGGCCGAGAACACCGTGCGCGAAGAACGCGCCGCCGCCGCACGGGCCGCCGCCGAACAGGCCGCGCGGAACGGGCAGTCGAGTCCAGCCCCCGCCCCCGTACCGGCCCCCGTGGCACCCGGCACCCCACGTTCCCACGCCCCCGCGGCCGATGTCGCCGCCGACCCCCGGGTGCGGGCCACGGTCCCCGCGATCACCGCCGCCGAGGAATCGATCCAGCAGGCCACCGACCAACTCGCCGCGCAGCGGCCGGTGTTGGCGATGGCGCAGCGCGTCGTCGACATCGGCCCGGCGCGCATCAGCGAGGAGGAGGGGAACCACGCGGAGGCCGTGCAGGAGGCACGGAAGGACGCGGCGGCCGAGGTCGCCGCGGCCGACGACCTGCGGGACGCCAGGCGGCGCGAGACCGCCGCCCAGGGCCGGGTGACCGCGGCCGAGACCGAGGTCGACCGGCGCAACGGGCAGGTCGTCGCCGCCGTCACCGCGCAAATGCAGGCCGCCGCCGACCAGATGGCGGCCACCGCCGCACTGCCGGACCTGTCCAGCGACGTCCAGGACAGCGCCCCCACCCCCGAACAGTCCCTGCGGACCACTTTCGCCACCACCCCGCCCCGCTGGCCCGCCCCCGACGGCCGAGCCACCCCCCTCCCGGCCGGCGGCCAGACCCACACCCCGGCGCCCGCCACCGGCACCACCGACGCCGGGACCACCGGGACGAACCCCGACACGTCCACGTCCACGCCCGCACCGACCACGTCGAAACAGCAGCCGAAGAAGAGCGCACCGCCCAAGTCCGGTAAGTCCGGTACATCCGGCAAGGACAAGAAGTCGGCCACCGACAAGGCGGACAAGAACAAGAAGCCGGCGACCGACAAGAGCACGAGCAAGGCCACCGCCAAGAGCACCGGCGTCAACAAGAGCACCGGCCTCAACAAGGGCAAGGGCGTCGACAAGGGCAAGGCCCCGGCCCCCGGCACGACCTCGACCACCACCGCCTCGACCCCCGCGACCCCGCCGTCCCCCTACGTCACCCCCACCGGCAACGCCGTGCCGACCCCCGGCGACGGCAACTGCCTCCTGTACGCCGTCATCGGCAGCGCGCCGCACCTGGTCCGCACGCACCTGCGGCGGGCCGCCCCGGGTGGCCTCAACGCGGGTACAGACAACTGGCTCGCCCGGCCCGACGACGTACGGCAGACCCTCACGACGGTGACGCAGGAACCGCAGAGCGCGGACCAGGGAGCAGGCCATCTCCGGTTCGTACAGCGGGAGTTGCAGAACCTGGTGCAGGCCCGCCTGGCAGCGGCACGCGACGGCAGCCGACCGCTCCCGCCGCAGGTGCTCGGCCAGCTCCGGGGCGTCCTCGTCGACCCCTTCACGACGCGGGTCCAGGGCCTGTCCGACACCGAGGTCAACGGCCGACTGGCCCACTACGGCATCCAGGGCGTGACGCAGGCAGAGGACCTGGACCCGGTCGACCTCCAGGCCCGCTATCTGCAAGCCGTCTCGACGCCGGGCGCACCGCCCGCACCGGCCGGCGCCGTGCCGAGCAACCGGCGGATGTTCGCCTATCTGCGTGCGGTGGACGAGCTGCCGACGCTCACCGACATGACACCGGACGAGCGCCGTTCGCTGCTGATCGCCGGCTACCACCGGAGCACCGCCCCCCTCACCGGGGAAGAAGCGGCCCTGCTCGAAAACGCGGTGCGCAACTGGTCGAACGCGTGGGCGCACCCGGTCGGCGACACCTTCCTGCCCTTGCTCGCCGACACCCTCGACGCCCCGATCCACGTCTTCCAGCCGGTGCCGGACCCGCTCGCCGCCACCAACGCGAGCGCCGGTCCCCAGGGCATCGTGCTGCGCTACGGCCCGACCACCGACACGCCCGCGCTGGAGGTCCACTACACGGGCCTGAACCACTACAGCGCGAGTGATGCGCACCCGGGCACCGACGCGGCGGCCACGACCACCCCGGCGGGCATCACCCCGCCGAACGCACCCCGGGGTCCTGGGGACGCCAACAGCGTTCAGCCGGACGGGCGTTACCGTCCCGCGCCGACTCGTGATGCCGATGACGACAGGCCCGCGTCGCATGTCGCCGATCCGGCGCCGAAGGACACGTGGTTCGGCCTGCGCCCGCACGCCCGCCCGGCCGTGCACTCCACGGAGCGATTCGACGCGCACGCGGACCAGTCCAACTCCAACGCGCCCCGCCCCGGCGTCCTGAGCGGTGCGACGACTCTT
>NZ_BARF01000172.1 GCF_000367365.1 Streptomyces prunicolor NBRC 13075
TCTGCTCGTGATCTCCGGCCGCCTCTTGCCTCCGGGCCAGCTCGACCATGGCCTCGACGCTGCCCCCGTCGGCCGCCTGCTGGAACAAGGATTCGGCTTGCTCGTGGTCTTCAGCCTCCTTCCTCAGTTGCGCGAGTTTGACCAGGACGCGAGGGTTTCCCGCCTCGGCGGCCTGTTGGTAGAGGGCTTCGGCCCTCTTGCGGTCCCCGGCCAGCTCTCGCCGTTGCGCGAGTTCGACCAGGGCCTCGGCATTTCCCTCGGCGGCGCGATACTGAAGGTGATACGCCCATTGCAGACGACACCGCGTCGCGGCCGCATTGGCCAGGTTGACGAGGTCGTCGAGCTGGGTGAGGTGGCTGTGAGCGGCGTGCCAGAACGAGCCAGGGGGGCAGAGGGCCTGGCGAGTACTTCGACCGTGCTGCTCAAGGTAGTCGGCGAGCCGATACGTCGGCCCAACGTCTTGGCCGGGGGTGGTGGCTTCCAATGAGATGCCTGGTGGGCGTTGCTGCGGGCGTGACCGAGTGCGGCGGAGGGGAGCATGCTTTCCGTGAACGGGTCGGGCGAGTTCGGCGAAAGCTGCCTCTGCCCAGTCGTCAGTGATCTGGTCGAAGTCATGAACGCTGAGGTAGTCGGTTGCGGCATCAGTGAGAAAAGACTGCGGCAGATAGACTCCTGCGCCGAGTCTGCGTGCATCCATCGCCGCTTCCAGCACTGCTCTGGCAGCCGGTGTGCTGTGTTCGTAGCGGCGCAGCAATTCGGGCGCTCCGGCGAGATCTTGTGTCACTCGCCCATCGGCCGCTGTCCGGTTCAGCGCATCGGCTAGAGCCCTGTCACCGTTGTGACCGAGTGCCTGTGCCTGGCGTAAGGCCTCTTGGTCAAAGTTCTCCGGAATGGTCAGGGTCCGTCCGGACAGGAGTTCCCGTGCACGGCTGTGAGCGTCTTCTCCACCGGGCGAGGGGAGGGCCGTGTATTGGTCGACGTACTCGGGCCAAAGTGTTCCGAGCACGAGAACTGGCTGACGCTCAGGGTCGTTGAGCAGGCTCTGCACGGCGGCGGCAACCTGTTCGCCTACGCGGGAGTGACCGAGATAGTGCTGAGCCTCGTTGAGCCAGACGACGGTCCGCCGTGGTACTCGGGAGAGATCCTCAAGGGCAGCTTCGGCTCGCGTGGGGTCGAAGGGATGCCACAACTTCCACTCCCGGTCGACGAGCGCCTGGACGGCTTCCCAACATGCCCTGGTCTTGCCAGTTGACGATGTGCCCACCAGTACAACGATGCGGCTCCGGCCCTGCTCAGCATCGCGAACGACCTCGGCAAGGACCCGGTCGTGGGCCCGTGGGACATAGCCGGGCAGTGTCGGCTCCAGCGCGGCGCCCTGCCCGTGTCCGTCTATCGCAAGGCCAGCAGGGTGAACCTCCAAGTCGTGCGGACTCCACTCGCTGATCGGCTTACCCAGACCGCTTGGCCCTGCGGCCGGAGCGGACGTACCGCATGCAAGCCGCCGTAAGTCCATCAGCTCCGTCTCTGGGAGGCGGAGAACCCGGGCCAGGGCCGCAACAGTTTCGGCTGACGGAGTTGGAGCGCCAGTCTGGAAGGCCTGTTGCACCGTGGTGCGGCCCAGCCCGGCCTGATTGGCGAGTTGCGTCTTACTCAGCCGTGCGCGTGCCAGCCCATCGGCCAGCCTCCCGCGCAGCTGGATGAGTGCCTCATCGCGTTGGCCCTGCTCGTCATGCACCTATCCGCCCCCGGCTCGGTGTGTTCGTCAGTGTTCATCTTCATCCGGCCGGACCCCGTCGAACAGCGTTTCCAGGACCTTGGGGCACGTCAACACCTCACCGTACTCAGGGAGTTTGTCGTGTCCGTGCTCGCTGTCGTTCTGCTCGTTGTCGGGCTGCTGCTTACTCTGGCCCTGCTGGCTGCCGTCGCAGCGGGCACCCTCGCCCGCATGGACGGCGCCACCTACCCGGCCGCCATTACCCGGGCCGCCACCGCGTTCCTGGCAGTCCTCACACTGGCGGCCGCTGCGACGGGAGCCCTCGCCTCGGTACTGAGGTGATCGGGTTCCGTGGGCAAGCCGCCTGATCGCGAAGCGTCGCTGAACCGAGACAGCGTCGGAGGTCGTACCGGCCTGACTACCCACCGCATGACCCCATGCCGGAACCGTCCGGTTCGTGGAGTGATCAGTCGGCTTCGAATCCCGAACAACACGACGCGAGGACGTCGGCGGCCGTGCGATCCGCTGCGGATCCCGGGATCGCCGTGCCGTCGACGACCTTCCGCCGCCTCGTGCGCGAAGGGCGAGCTGATGCGCGAAGTCGCGCTGGCGTACCTGTCGGGCACGGGTTGGGTGAGGAGACGCCCTGATGGATAGTGATCCACATAACGCTCAGTAGCGCCAACGGGCCTCTTCGAAATCTCCGCCTACGACCCACCACTCGTCGGGATCATCGGCGAGTTCCTCGACTATGAGGTCGACCGCCCTGGCTGCCTGCGCTTCGAGGCTGTCGTGGGGCAAGGCCCTGCGTTCCTCACGGGTACGTTCCCAGTACTCGGCCACGACCTCGTTCCGGGCGAAAACCCGCAACCGCGCGATGAGTCCCTCCCATGACAGTGCGCCAGTCGCGTACTCAAGGAGCATGCTTTCGTACGTGGCCTGGATGAAGAGGAACTGACGCTGCCGCTCTGGCGGAACATCGGATTGAAGGCTCACGGTAGCGGCGAGGGATGGGTCGTCGATGGCCCGGGACAGCAGCTCAAGCCTTCGGCGCCCCGCCTCAAGCAGCGCTTCTTGGTGCAGTCGCTCGCGTTGGTGCAGTTGCTCGCGCAGCAGAGCCTCAGTGAGGTTGTCGTCTGCCGCTTGGTGCCGCTGTCGGTTCGCCACAATCCACCCCCGTAGCCGTAGCCACAACCATGTCTTCCCACTTTTTTCCCGGCGGTGAGCCGAGGGGTCGCGTTCCGGTGCCGATGGCGCGGGCTTCGGGAGCCTCTCGCTGCTGATGGTTCGGGGAGGAACTGCTTGAGGCCATACGTCGGCGTCGCTCTGGGCATCTGCAGGGCGCAGGCTGACGCCCACAAGGCCTGCAAGCGCTCTGCGAGGAAGGCTGTAGCCAGCGATGGCTGGAGGCCGCCCGGCTGGAGGCCGCCCGATCGGCGGTGTCACCAGGCCCGTGAAGATGCGACGGGTCAGGGAATCAGTGCTCATCAGCGGTCTTCCCCCCTCCTCCCTTGTCTGCACCTTCCACGGGACCCTCCGACAGCGCAGCTGTCACGCTCTCGGAAGACGCCGAATCCGTAATCGAGTCCCGGTTTAGAGCAGCAGCAATCTGGGGGATTCCGCCGAGCTGGGAGAGGACGGAAGGTGCGGCAAATCCGAGGGCGACCGCGACATATGCCCCGCTGATCTGACCGGTGATGCCGAAGAGAGTTGCCGTTCCAGCGCCGAGGCCACCGCGCAGGATGATGAGCGCGGTGTGGACCTTCCAGTCGACGTAAGTACTCCAGGTCGGGGCGTTCTTCTTGAGACGGCCGACGGGGGTGCGCCGGGCTTCCTGCCACTGGCTCACCCAGTGGAGCAGCGACAGCACTTCGACAACCGCACCTCCGCACGCTCCGTACATCGCGAACTGCCACCCGGCCACCGTCGGGATCCTCCGCTCGCCGTCCCTGATCGGCCCACCGTCTCCTAGCGCCTACGTGCCGTCAACGGGCAGGCGCGAACTCCATCTCCCTTGCACCCACGGCGCGTTGCCTTCGATGCTTCTCCAAGCTGAAGAACTGCCCTGATCTCAAACGAGGCGGGCCGACCGGGGCCAGCTGACGTCCAGGATGAGCACGAGCTCCTCGGCTTGACGGGCGCGGGAAAATGTATGCCCGGCCGCCCTGTCGGGGGCCTACGCTCCCGTCATGTCCAGCCTCTACATCCGCCCCCGCCCAATGACCGGCGGTGGATTCCGGATCGGTGTCTTCGACACGTCGGTGCTCGCCACGGACGTCACCGCGGCGGTGTTCCGCGGTCGGCCTTCCTCGATCGTCGACGGGATGCGGGAGGGCACGCTGCGCGGCTTCATCCCGCACTACGTGTGGGCGGAGGTCCCCCGCGTGCTGGCCGACCTCAAGCGCGAGGGCGGCGCCTTCGACCTCGCGGCGGCGGAACGGCTGTGGTGGCAGCAGTACGTGCCACTGCTGCACGTCGTGTGCACGGACGGCCTACCGATGACGGAGGCCGCCGACAAGCTCGCCCAGGAGGACCTCAGCGACGTCGGCATTCTCCAGCTCGCCGGAGTTCTCGCGCCCGTCGTGTTGTTCGCGGAAGACCCCGACCTGATCCGCCAGGGCATCGCTGTGCCGCGGTGGAGGGACGTACGGGCCGCAGTGGGGAAGATCAGCCATGCGGAGGCCGGAATGCAGGCCGGCGGCACGATGGTCGCGGGGGCCGGATACGGTCTCTATGGCGCCGCGCGTTTGGCCCGCGCCTACCCGGTGGTCACCGGGATCGCGGCGGTCGCCGTCGGCGTGTACGTCTACGTGAACCGCGCCCGGTTCACCCCGGGGACCCGCGCGAAGCTGACCAGGTTCGGCACCGAGGCCCTGCGGGTCCTGGGCGAGCCGTTCGCTCAGTACGAACTGCACAAGCCCGGCTGGACGCAGGCGGAACGCGGCACCGCGGGAGCCGACCCGCTCTCCCAGGTCGCCCGGCTGCTCGCCCGCTCGCCGGTGTCGATGACTCGCACCGAGATCCTCGCCGCGCTGCCCGAGTCAGCGCAGACGCCGCACCGCCGGCAGATGGACGGACTAGGACGCCTCCTGCACCGCTTCCCCGCCTTCTGCCAAGTCGAGTCCGGCAGATGGCAGTTGGGCCGGGCCAACGTGCAGGTACGCCACCGCCCATGAGAGCGCCCTTTGCCGATAATTCACCGACTGTGTCCTTGAGTTGTCGGTATGGTCCCGGTATGGACTCGCCGGTCACGTTCGATCGTCTCTACGAAGGCGCCAAGCGCTTTGCACACCTGGCGATGGATGCTCACGCCGGGGAGGACCAGGAGGTCTTCCTGCTGCACGCTGGCGTCAGTGTGGAGCGCTTCGCGAAGGCGGTGTTGGCCCGTGTCCATCCCACCTTGCTCACCGAGGTGAACGGCAGAGACGACATGCTGCTGCATTTCGCGGGAGCGGTGTCCAAACCGCCGGCCCGCCTGAGGACCGTTGGCGCGTCGGCGGCGATCAGCCGACTGAGGAAGATGGACGTCCTCCCGCAGAAGCCCAACAGCGAAGCCGACGCACTGGATGGACTGATCGAGCTTCGCAACGGTGTCGCCCACCTCGGTACAGACGGTGTGGAGGACTACCTGGAGACCTTCGTAGCGACCGTGGACAGGCTTCTGCAGCACGTGGGGCAGGACCGCGGCACCTTCTGGGAGTCCTGGTCGGACGCGGTCCGAGTGGTCCAGGACGACAGGGCCGACCGCTTGCAGAAGGCTGTGCGCCTGAGGATGAACCAGGCCCGGCACCGGTTCAGAACGCGCTTCGCCGACCTTCCGGAGGGAGCAGTCGACGGTGTTGAGGAGGCGGTGAGCGAACGCGGGCTGACAGTGGTCGAGGTCGGGCCGGGAAAGGCGCTGTTCCAGACCCTGAGCCGGTGCCCTGCCTGTGGCCGGGAGGCAGCCGCTCTGTTCCTGGCCGTGGACGAGAACTCCCCACTGTTCGACCTGGAACTGACGACTGAAAGCCTCCTGTGCGGGCGGTGCGGCTTCCGCCTCTCCAGCACGGATGAGGTCGAGGCTGCCGGTCTGCCAACCGTCATCCGGCATTCCGTGGAGGATCTGACGAGGACGGTCGCGGAGATTCCAGCCCCGGGCGAGCGACTCGCGACCATCAGACTCCGCCTGCCGACCGTGCAGCAGACGGCCCCGTACAACAGCTGGTAGCTCCTACTCACGGGCGTCGGCCGTACGATGCGAGCCGTCCCGCCCCCGGCAGCTGACATGTTGGGGCGGGATGTTGCCGTATCCGCTGGCTATCCGATCCAGACGATATCTACCACGTAGAGGGGTCCGGCCGGGCGGTTGATCTAAGCATCGGTGTTGATCTTGCCCGCATTTCTGCCACGTTCACGGGCGGTTGCGTCGTCGAGCCATCCAGCGATCAGTCGTCGGGCATGCGATCACCTCACCGTGGTCCCTCCCGATCGCCCTGTTTCTGCGCCCGGTCTGGCGCCACGGATTTATCTGCGCCCGCTACACGTCAGTCAACGGCACGCCTGGACCAGCGCCAGGCTGATCCCAGACAAGAAGGAGCCCGGTCAGATTCCCGCTGACCGGGGCTCCTCCTCGTCCGGATCAGTAGTCCGGTCGCCTGACGGCGACACCCTGTGTGCGTGAAAATCGGTTCGTGGTCGTCCGGCTGACGTCGTTTCGCCTTGGCGCGTTCCGAGCCCGTGGATCAGTAGGACGCTGGGGGTCCACCGACAGGCACCCGGATGTGTTGCTCCGAGCACGTGAATCAGACTCTTCAGCCTGCCGGACCCCCGCCGGACGGTCGCGTGCTCGCGGCCGACGACTGGGGGGGGTGCCGACGGGATGGAAGTGATCCACGAACGCGTGGCGGGGATCGACATCAGCAAGGTCGACGTGAAGGTCTGCATCCGTGTCCCAAGCGGTGCCGGCAAGCGGCGCCGCAGCGAGGTGCGGACGTTCTCCGCGGTGACCTCGGGGCTGCTGGCGATGCGGGACTGGCTGCTCGCCGAGGGCATCACCGTGGTCGGTATGGAAGCCACCGGCGTCTACTGGAAGCCCGTTTTCTATCTGCTGGAACACGACATGGAGTGCTGGCTGCTCAATGCCCGGCACATGAAGTCGGTGCCCGGCCGCAAGACCGACGTGAAGGACTCCGAGTGGATCGCCAAGCTCGTCGAACACGGCCTGGTCCGGCCCTCGTTCGTGCCGCCGGAACCGGTCCGGCAGCTGCGCGACGTCACCCGCTACCGCACCGAGGTCGTTCGCGAGCGCACCCGCGAGACCCAGCGGCTGGAGAAACTGCTTGAAGACACCGGCATCAAACTGTCCGCCACCGTCTCCAACATTCTGGGCGTCTCCGGCCGGGCGATGCTCGAAGCCCTCATCGCCGGCGAACACGACCCGCACGTCCTCGCGGATCTGGCCAAGGCCGGCATGCGCCGCAAGACCGACGCTCTCGCCGAGGCGCTGACCGGCAACTTCACCACCCATCACGCCTTCCTGGCGCGGGCGATGCTGGACCGGATCGATGCCTGCACCGCGACGGAAGCCAAGCTCGGCGAGCACATCGAGGTGATGCTGCAGCCCTTTCGCCGCCGGATCGAACTCCTCGTGACGATTCCCGGTGTCCAGGTCCGTGCCGCGCAGGTGATCCTCGCCGAGATCGGCGCGGACATCACCCGCTTCCCCAGCGCGGCCGACCTGGCCTCCTGGGCCGGCGTCTGCCCTGGCAACTATCAGTCCGGCGGCAGAAGCGGCGGCGGCAAGACCAGACACGGTGATCCCTGGCTCAAGGCCGCTCTTGGTCAGGCCGCTGTCGGCGCCGCGCGGACCAAGGACACCTACCTCGCCGCACGCTACCGACGCCTCGTCGCCCGTCGTGGTAAAAAACGCGCCCTGGTCGCCGTCGAGCACTCGATCCTGACCGCCGTCTGGCACATGTTCACCCCCGACACCGACTACGCCGATCTCGGCGGCCACTACTTCATCGAACGCACCGGCCGGGCCAGGCAGACCCGCCGCCTGATCAGCCAGCTCAACCAACTCGGCTACCAAGTCACCCTCCAAACAGAAGGAACCGTCTGACCAGCGACTACAGACAGAGCACGGGGGATTTTCGAATCAGGCGGAGCGTTCTTCCTCGACGACCTCGTTGCTCTTACGCGGCGGCGCCATCCTGGGGAGGCGGGGCGAGGTCGTCGGCTCTTCGTCCTTGACCGCCGTCAGAGGCCTCCGGGCGTGCGGGACGAGCTGCACGACCTTCTCGGCGGCGTCGCGGGCGAGGTCGTCCAGGACCGACTGGTAGATGTCCCGGGTGATTCGGGTGTCCGAGTGGCCGAGGGTCTCGGAGACCACCTTGATGTCGACTCCGGCGGCGAGCATCAGTGTTGCTGCGACGTGACGGAGGTCGTGGAGTCGGATCGGAGGAAGGCCGGCTGCCTTGATCAGGCGCTCGAAGAGGTCGCTGACCTTGCCGGGGTGGAGGAGGGAGCCGTCCTCCTGGGTGAAGATCCGACCAGTGTCCACCCAGCCCTCGCCCCACGCCTCCCGCTCCAACTGCTGGCGGGCTTTCTGGGCGATGAAGTCCTGGTTGGTCTCCTCGTCGAGGGCGATCAGGCGGATGCCGCTGTTGGTCTTGGGGGCGTCCTCGTGGACGTCCCAGCCGTCCTGGACGAGTTGGGTGGCGATGGCCAGGGAGCGTGCCTTGGCCGAGTGGTCTTCCCAGCGGACGCCGCAGCCCTCGCCGCGTCGAGTGCCCCGGAAGGCGATGAGGCGCCAGAGCAGGTACAGCCGGTCCTGCGTGACGAAGTCGAGGAAGGTGCCGGCCTGTTCGGGGGTCCAGACCATGACCGGCGAAGGCTTCTCGCCGGTCTCGAGCCAGCGCGCGATGCGCTCGTCGCTCCAGATGAGAGCCTTTGGCTTCGTGCCCGGCAGCAGCTCGACGTGCGCGGCCGGGTTGAAGGCGGGCATCACCTGCTGGGCGATGGCGACGTTCAGCGCGGCGCGCGGGGTGTCCCGGATGTGCGGCTGGGTGTTGAGTCCGGTGATCCGCCGGAAGGGAGGCATCGCGGCGAGCTGGGCCCGCAGCCAGTGGCGCCGGGCGCGGTTCTCGGCCCCCTTGTTCGGCGTGGCCTTGAGGTCGTCGCGCACCACGCGCCGCTGGGCGTTCTGTTCCTGGATCTCGATGTTGCGCTCGTTGATCGCGTCGAACATCGTGTCGATGTGATGCACGCGGAGCTTGTCGAGGCGCAGGTGGCCGAGGTGCGGTTTCAGGTGGACGCGGATGTCGCACTCGTAGCGGGCGGCCCCGCTCCGCCGTAGGCGCTTGCGTCCCGCCAGCCATG
>NZ_BARF01000171.1 GCF_000367365.1 Streptomyces prunicolor NBRC 13075
TTCCCTTCGGTCCTGCGTTTCCGACTCTATCAGACCGCTTCCGGTCCCGATTTCCTCGGTGCTTTCCAGGTTTCCGCTTCCGCGTTTCCCTTTCCGGCGGTTCCGACTTTATCAGAAGTTCCGGGCCGGACTGACCGGCCGCTCTTTTCCGATTCATCGGGAGTGTGGCTTCTTTGGAATCGATGGTTTCTATCGATGTTTCCAGAAGCAGACAGACACTCACTGTCGCCGACCGGACTAGATCCAGTTCTAGGCAACTGTTCGAATCTACCTCCCCGACCGGTCCGTGTCAACGGCTCCTGTGGGGCAAAGAGGAGACTAGCAGCTCAGCCGGAGTGGCCGCACATCAGGCGGCTGTCGGGACGGAGGAGCTGCGTTCGGCCGCCTCGACGTCGCCCGTCTCACCGGCGCGTACGGCACGACCGCCCAGGACGTAGACGTACGTCAGGAAGGCTCCTTCCGCGAGGATGCCGATGCCGATACGGGCCCACGTGGGGAGCCCCGACGGGGTGACGAAGCCTTCGATGGCACCGGAGACGAACAGGACCAGGGCCAGGCCGATCGCCATGCCCACGGCGGCCCGGCCCTCTTCGGCGAGGGCTGTGCGACGTGAACGTGGGCCGGGATCGATGAGGGTCCAGCCGAGGCGCATCCCCGTGCCGGCGGCGACGAAGACCGCCGTGAGTTCGAGCAGGCCGTGCGGGAGGATCAGGCCGAGGAACGTGTCGAGCCGGCCCGCCGACGACATCAAGCCGATGCCGACACCCAGGTTGAGCATGTTCTCGAAGAGGATCCAGAGGACCGGCAGGCCCAGGAAGACTCCCAGGACCAGGCACATCGCGGCGGCCTTGGCGTTGTTCGTCCAGACCTGTGCCGCGAATGCCGCCGCCGGGTGGCTGGAGTAGTAGGTCTCGTACTCGCCACCGGGGCGGGTGAGATCCCGTAGTTGGCTCGGGGCCGCGATGGAGGACTGCACTTCGGGGTGGGCGCCTATCCACCAGCCCAGGAGGATCGCGACCACGGTCGACAGCAGCGCGGTGGGGACCCACCAGTGGCGTGCTCGGTACACGGCGGCCGGAAAGCTGTGTCCCAGGAAGCGTGTGACATCGCGCCAGGAGGCACGACGGGTTCCTGTCACCGCGCTACGCGCGCGTGCCACGAGTTGGCTGAGCCGTCCGGTGAGCTGGGGGTCCGGGGCGCTGGACTGGATCAGGGAGAGATGGGTGGCCGTGCGCTGGTACAGCGCGACGAGTTCGTCGGCCTCGGCGCCATTGAGGCGACGCTGGCGGCGGAGCAGCGCGTCGAGGCGGTCCCACTCGGCTCGGTGGGCCGAGACGAAGACGTCGAGGTCCATCTGGTTGCCTGCTCCTCGGCTGCTCGTCGACTGCTGGTCGGGGATCAGCTTGTCGTACTGGGGTGCGATATGCCCTCAGCTTGGCAGACTGGCTGTTTCAGGGGCAGGGCAGGGGAAGGGCGGCAGGCGTGAGTGAGCTGGTGACGGGCGAGGCGGTGGCGCTGGAGTTGCGCCCCGCGAGGCTGCCCAGCAGGGCGCTGGCGGTGTTGCTCGATCTGATCGTGGCCATAGCCGCCTACACCGGCGTGAGCGTCGCGCTGATGTTTGCCACGGCCTCTTTGGACGTCGCGGCGCAGATCGCGGTGTCGATCGCGGCCTTTGTGCTGGTGCTGGTGGGCGGGCCCATAGCGGTGGAGACGCTGAGTCATGGGCGTTCGCTCGGGAAGCTGGCGTTCGGGCTGCGCGTGGTGCGGGACGACGGCGGGCCGATCCGGTTCCGGCACGCGCTGGTGCGGGGTGCGATCGGGGTGATCGAGATCCTGACGACGTTCGGGGTGGTCGCCTGTATCGCCTCCCTCGTCTCGGCACGCGGGCGGCGGCTCGGGGACGTGTTCGCGGGCACTCTCGTCGTACGGGAACGGGTGTCCGCCGGACCGACGGCCTTTGTGCCTCCTCCGCCGCCGTGGCTGACGGGACGTTTCGCCGAGCTCGATCTTTCCGCTGTTCCCGACGGGCTGTGGCTGGCCATCCGGCAGTACCTGACGCGGATGCAGCAGCTGGATCCGCAGGTCGGGTGGGCCATGGCTCAGCGGCTTGCCGCGGACCTGGTGGCTCGTACGGGCGCCCCGGCGCCGCAGGGGGTTCCGCCGGCCGCGTATCTGGCGGCGGTGGTGCAGGAGCGGCAGGCGCGGGATGTGCGGCGGGCCTTCGGGAACGGCGCGGTCGGGAGCGTAACGGCCGGCGGGTTCGGGCCCGGGGCGGGCGTGCCGGGTGCCTTCGGTAATGCGGCGTTCCAACCGTCGTCGGCTCCTCAGCAGCCGTACGGTTCCGTTCCCGCGCCTGCACCTGTTTCTTGGCCGGCCACTGCCGCTCCCCCTGTTCCCGCCGCAGGTGGCACGGGAGCCGATCCCGTCGTACCCAGTGCTCAGCCCCCGGCGCCCGCCGAACCTCGGCCCTCCACGGGGTTCGCGCCGCCCGCCTGACTCGCCTCGCCGCCGCCTCGGAACGCCGCCGCTCAGTCGAAGACGGACGGTGGCGACTCCAGCTCCTCCAGCTCGATGCCGGGTGCCGCGAGCACCACGTCGCCGGCGATGTGTACGGCGTGCTGCTCGCCCGTGTCCAGGGCTGTGACCTGGTATTCGTCCACGGTCAGAGGGCCGTTGTCAGTGCCGTGTGTTTCTCTTTTCAGCAAGGCCCAGGACTGGTCCACGGTGCGGGGGGCGAGGACCGGTTCCGTGAGGCTGACCAGGCGGACGCGGGTCGCTGAGGCGGAAGGGGTGAGGCGCAGGAGACGGGTGGTGGCGATGAGGAACGCGGGAGAGGTGCCGGTGAAGGCGTGGGCGCGGACATTGCCTTCGGTGGCATCGGTGCCGGTGGGGTCGGTGCGGACCCAGGTGACGCCGTCGAGAGCGGCGCCGCGCACCTGCCAGCTCGCCGCGTGGAGTTCGAGCCGGATCGGGCGGCCGAGTTCGTCGAGCGTGAGGTCGACGGAGCCGTTGTGATCACCGGAGGGGGTGGTGAGTTGGGAGACATAACGCCAGCCGGACGGGCCGGGGGCGCAATGGAAGTGTTCGACAGCGAGGGGGGTGTGATCGTGCGGATCGTGGAGCGAATAACGGCCGCGGGGCATCGGGGTCCTGGGTCTTGACGGGCCGGTCCGGCCGGAGGAACCAAAGGGGCAGGCCCCCGGCACGGGGGTGCGGGGGCCTGCCTCGGAGGATCTGCTGCTGAGGACCCGCCGCTGAGAACCGCGTCAGCGCACGGACGCGGTCACAGCGGGCGGGGTCACAGCCGACGGGGTCGCCGGATCAGTAGCGGTAGTGGTCCGACTTGTACGGGCCCTCGACCTCGACGCCGATGTACGACGCCTGCTCGGGGCGGAGCGTGGTCAGCTTCACGCCGAGCGCGTCCAGGTGGAGGCGGGCGACCTTCTCGTCGAGGTGCTTGGGCAGCACGTAGACGTCGGTCGGGTACTCCTCGGGCTTGGTGAACAGCTCGATCTGGGCCAGGGTCTGGTCCGCGAAGGAGTTGGACATCACGAACGAGGGGTGGCCGGTGGCGTTGCCCAGGTTCAGCAGGCGGCCCTCGGACAGCACGATGAGGACCTTGCCGTCGGGGAACTTCCAGGTGTGGACCTGCGGCTTGACCTCGTCCTTGACGATGCCCGGGATCTTCGCCAGGCCGGCCATGTCGATCTCGTTGTCGAAGTGACCGATGTTGCCGACGATCGCCTGGTGCTTCATCTTGGCCATGTCCGCGGCCATGATGATGTCCTTGTTGCCGGTCGTGGTGACGAAGATGTCGCCCTTGTCGACGACCTCGTCCAGCGTCGTGACCTGGTAGCCGTCCATCGCCGCCTGCAGCGCGCAGATCGGGTCGATCTCGGTGACGATCACGCGGGCGCCCTGTCCGCGCAGGGACTCCGCGCAGCCCTTGCCCACGTCGCCGTAGCCGAGGACGACCGCGGTCTTGCCGCCGATGAGGACGTCGGTGGCGCGGTTGATGCCGTCGATCAGGGAGTGGCGGCAGCCGTACTTGTTGTCGAACTTCGACTTGGTGACGGCGTCGTTCACGTTGATCGCCGGGAACAGGAGGGTGCCGTCTCGGTGCATCTCGTAGAGACGGTGGACGCCGGTCGTGGTCTCCTCGGTCACGCCGCGGATCTCCGAGGCGAGCTGGGTCCACTTCTGCGAGCCGTCGCTGATGGTGCGCTGGAGGACCTGGAGGACGACGCGGTGCTCGTCGGACTCGGCGGTGTCGAGGGAGGGGACCTTGCCGTCCTTCTCGTACTCGACGCCCTTGTGGACGAGCATGGTGGCGTCGCCGCCGTCGTCCAGGATCATGTTCGGGCCGCCGGTGGGGGTGTTCGGCCAGGTCAGCGCCTGCTCCGTGCACCACCAGTACTCCTCCAGGGTCTCGCCCTTCCAGGCGAAGACCGGGATGCCCTGGGGGTTCTCCGGCGTACCGTTCGGGCCGACGGCGATGGCGGCGGCCGCGTGGTCCTGGGTGGAGAAGATATTGCAGGACACCCAGCGGACCTCGGCGCCGAGGGCGACCAGGGTCTCGATGAGGACGGCGGTCTGCACGGTCATGTGCAGCGAGCCCATGATGCGGGCGCCGGCCAGCGGCTGGCTGGCGGCGAACTCGCGGCGGATCGACATCAGGCCGGGCATCTCGTGCTCGGCGAGGGTGATCTCCTTGCGGCCGAACTCGGCCAGGGAGAGATCGGCGACCTTGAAGTCCTGTCGGTTGTCGACAGTCGTCATTACGAGGAGCTCCTCGGGGTTGGGGCCTTGTGGATACGGCTGGTCTGCGCGGCAGCGGGCACAGGGGTGCCCGAAGGAGGGCACCGGAATGCCCCCGTACGCACAGCGCAGTCCGTCGGAGGCCCTCTCTCCCTCGGTCGGTCCGCGGTGGGACCGCCCGACCGCCATCAGCAGCGACGTCTGGCTCTCACCCAAGCTACACCGGTGGACCCGGCCGCCCCCAGCCCACCTCCGGACGGATCCAGCCGAACTCCGGCGGGCGTCCGGTGTCGGATCGGGTTTCCGGGGGAGCCGCAAGAGGATGTCCGCGAGCAGTGGATGGAGGGAGCGGACGACGGCGACCAGGGACTTCCGCGTCTTTGAGTCGGGCGTCGGATGTTGCAGGATGCACGGAGATCAGGAACCTCTGATCGATCTCGCGGGACGTCCGGGACGGCGTTCCGCGCGACGCAGGTGTTGGACGAAGGTGTTAGGAGAACGACGTGACGAGTACGGCCGGCCCTCCCCCCACGGGCCACGGCGACGGCGAGCCGCAGCGGTTGAGGCTGCTCGCGGTGACCGCGTGCCCGACCGGCATCGCGCACACGTACATGGCGGCGGAGAAACTCGCGCAGGCCGCCGAGAGCCGCGGCATCGACATGAAGGTGGAGACGCAGGGTTCCATCGGGGCTGAAAATGTCCTGAATGACAACGATGTCAGCACCGCGGACGGCGTCATCGTCGCCGCGGACAAGGACGTGGACCTGAGCCGTTTCGTCGGCAAGCGGGTCCTCATGGTCGGGGTCGCCGAGGGCATCCGGCACCCCGAACGACTGATCGAGCAGGTGCGGTCCGCGCCCGTGCACACGGCGGGCGGTACGGCCGCGGCGACAACCACGCCGGCCGGCAGGGAGCGGAGCGTCGCGTACAAGGCGCTGATGAACGGGGTCAGTTACATGATCCCGTTCGTCGTGGTCGGCGGGCTGCTGATCGCGATCTCGCTGTCGCTCGGCGGCCACCCGGACCCCTCCGGCGGTCTGGTCATCCCGAAGGACTCCTTCTGGATGGACGTGAACAACATCGGCGTGATCGGTTTCACGCTGATGGTGCCGATCCTGTCCGGCTACATCGCCTACGCGATCGGCGACCGGCCCGCGCTCGTGCCGGGCATGATCGGCGGGTGGATCGCCAACACCGGTTCGCTGTACGACTCGAAGGCCGGCGCCGGGTTCATCGGGGCGATCGTGACCGGGTTCCTCGCCGGGTATCTGGTGCTGTGGATCAAGAAGGTCAGGGTCCCGAAGTTCGTACAGCCGATCATGCCGATCATCGTGATCCCGATCATGGCGACGACGGCGCTCGGGCTGTTCTTCATCAACGTCATCGGGAAACCCATCTCCTGGGTGTTCGAGCACCTCACCAGCTGGCTCGGCGGGATGACCGGCACCAGCGCGATCCTGCTCGGCACGATCCTGGGGCTGATGATCGCGTTCGACATGGGCGGGCCGGTCAACAAGACGGCGTTCCTGTTCGGCGCGGGGCTCATCGCGACCGGCAACCAGGCCGTCATGGGCATGTGCGCCGCCGCGATCCCGGTGATGCCGCTCGGCCAGGGCCTGGCCACGCTGATACGGCAGCGGCTCTACACCGAGCAGGAACGGGAGACCGGTCTGGCCTCTCTGTTCATGGGCTGCTTCGGCATCTCCGAGGGCGCGATCCCGTTCGCTGCGGCACGACCGGCGCAGGTCATCCCCGCCAACATGCTGGGCGGCGCGGTGGCCGGTGCGATCGCCGGGCTCGCCGGCGTGAAGGACGCGGTGCCGCACGGCGGGCCGATCGTCGCGGTGCTGGGCGCGGTGAGCGGCGTACCGATGTTCTTCGTGGCGGTGGCGATCGGTACGGCGGTCACCGCGGTGACGACGGTCGCGCTGGTCGACGTGAGCGAGCGGAAGCGGCGCGGAGAGCTCGTCGGGCACGGGGTCACTGTCGAGCCCGAGCTCGCGTTGGTCGGGGCGGGGGTGGGAACTCCGGGCGCCGGGGCCGTCGTTGCGGAGCAGTGGGCTGTGCGCGGAGAGACGGTGACAGCGAGCGTAGCGGGCTCGGGCGGCTCAAGTTCGCCTGCTGCGAGCGCGGTTGGGGCTACGGCCGGTGCCGACTCGGCCGCCGCCGATGGCGCCCCCGGTTTCGGCTCCCCCGCCGAGGAACCCGGAATGAGCCCCACCCCGGAAGTCCTCCCCGAGGCTCTCCCTGAGGTCCTCTCCGGGTACCTCACCGAGCAGACCGTGAAAGTGCGGCTCGACGCGGGTGACAAGGAGGCCGTGATCCGGGAGATGGCCGGGCTGTTGGCGCGGACCGGGAAGGTCGTGGACGTCGAGGAGTTGGTGGCGACCGCTTTGCGGCGGGAGGCGCAGGGGACGACCGGGCTCGGAGAGGAGATCGCGATTCCGCATGCCAAGACGGATGCGGTGAGTGCGCCGGTCGTCGGGTTCGCGCGGTCTGCCGAGGGCGTCGAGTGGGGTTCGCTGGACGGCACGAAGGCCCGGCTGGTCTTCATGATCGCCGTGCCGGAGGCGGCCGCCGGTGATGAGCATCTGCGGATTCTGGCGCTGCTGTCGCGGAAGTTGATGGATGCCGGGTTCCGAGAGCGGCTGTCAGCGGCCGGGGACGAGTCGGCAGTGCTCGGTGTGCTGAGCGAGGTCGGTTAGTCAGTCGGCGCGGGCCCGCGGCTGTCGTGGGGCACGGGCCCGCACTGACTGTTCATGGATGCCCGTTACCCCCGCGCCCGCGGAAATGACGTACGGGGCGGGGACTCGGGGGGGGCGCGGCTGTCGTCGTGGGCGTGTTGGGGGGGGAGTGGTGATGGCGGTCGGCGCGGTCGCGTACGCGCGGAATTCCTACGGGAGTTCCACCGTCAGCAACCAGAGCATGTCGCCGCGGTGACGTCGTGCTGTTCTCGGCGCCTGACCGCTACGGGTTCAGCGCGAGCGTGTTGCAGCGGGTCGTCGGGGTGGGCCGCGACCGCGTGGTGTGCTGCACGGGGTCGGGCACGGCCGCGCGGATCACCGTGAACGGAAAGCCGCTGGCGGAGCCTTATGTGAAGCAGGGTGATGTCGACGGCGTGCACAAGACGTACGACGTGACGGTCCCGAAGGGGCGGTGGCCGAGTCCGCCGTCCGGGACCGGGTGACCGACGACCGTACGGTCGCCTCCGGCATCGGGGCGGCCGTCATCGGCGGGGTCGTGCTCGCCCTGGTCGGGATCGCCTGGGGATCGCCGCGTTCGTCGTGCGGCGGCGGCAGCGGGCGGTTCCGGTGGCGCCGTGGCCCGTTCAGCAGAGGCTAGTGCTGTGACCGGGAAGGTTCACCGGGCCGAGAGCGGCGAGGGAGCGGATGAGCCGCTGGAGCGGATCGGGCAGCCCGTGCGCGAGGCGTGAGAAGATCGCGGCCGTGACCATCAAGCTTCATGACTTCGACGGCGAACACTCGCTGACGTTGGATGTCGGTGGCCTGGCTGCTGATGCCGCAGTAGCCGAGGCAGGGCACGAGCCGAACGGGTACTTCTGGGAAGGTCTCGTGCGGTTCGCGTGGCCGGACATTGCCGAACGCCTCGACTTCGACAGCGAGGCTGGCATGTTCTGCGCGGTCGGGAGTCCGAGTGACCTTGCGCGACTCAAGGCGGCCGTTGCGTCAGTCATCACGAGCCCCGAGGCAGTCCGCGACATCATCGCCCGGGCGGAGACTTCGGGCTTCGAGTTCGACGACTAGAGCTCCAACCGGACAGGAACACCGGTTCGGTCAGACTGCTGCGGGGAGTGGGCGTCCGCCCCAGCGGATGCCCTTCTCGCTGCGGATGCGAGCTCGCTCCTTGCGTTGAGCAGCGAGGACCTCGGGGTGGCGGGCGTTTTTGTTGCGCCAGCGCAGGTAGGCGTGCAGGGCGCGGGTCTGGACGTTGTGGTTGCGGTGGTGGGAGTTGGCGATCGTGAACTGCCGCAGCGGCCCGAAGTGGGCCTCGATCGGGTTGGCCCAGGACGCGTAGGTTGGGGTGAAGCAGAGCTCGACACGGTTCTTCTTTTCCCAGCGCCGGATCGTCTCGCCCTTGTGGGCGGACAGGTTGTCGAGGATGACGTAGATCGGGGCGCCGTCCGGGCGGGCCTCGCGGATCGACCGGAGACCAATCAGGGTGTTGCTGGCACCCTTCCTGCGCCGGTTGACGCCCCACAGGGTGTCGTCGCCGATGGAGTAGCAGCCGTGGAAGTACCGCACTCCGTGGGTGCGGTGATAGGTCGCGGGGTGCCGCTCTGGGTGACCGGCGAGTGCCCAGCCAGAGCCACCGGTAGGGCGGATGCCGAGAGGGCCAAACTCGTCGAACGCGAACACGCGGTCGGGGAAGCGCTCCAGGACGTACTCGATGCGGTCGAGCTTGGCGTTGCGCTCGGGGTCCGGTGACTCCTTCCACGTCTTCGTGTGTTGGAAGGTGATGTCACGGCGTGCGAGCAGGCACCGTAATGCCTCGCGGCCGATCCGGATCACGCGGTCGTGCACTCTCCGCAGGTAAGCGACGAGCTTCCGGATCGACCAGCGGGTGAAGGGCTGGCCGAGCTTGGTCGGGCGGGTGGTGGCCGTTTGGACGACGAAGTCCTCGTCGTCAGGACTGAGAAGGCGGGGACGGCCTCCCGCCCAGTGAGGGTCCAGGCAGGCCAAGCCGATCTCGTTGAACCGGTGGATCACGTCTCGGACGGTGTCCTCGTCGGCCTGCACCAACTGGGCGATCACCGGGACCCGGTTCCCGCCGGCCGAGGCGAGCAGCATCATCGCGCGCCGGTAGCGCACCGAACTGGTGCTGCCTCGGCGCACGATCTGCTGCAGCTTGTGCCCTTCCTGGTCAGTCAGTCTGGGCACACGTACAGGCTCGGCCACCACACCCCCAACGGTCAGATCGACGGAAGTCACCGCACATCCAACCGTCCCGACCAGCGCTCCGGCGAACCAATGCGGTCAGAGCAC
>NZ_BARF01000170.1 GCF_000367365.1 Streptomyces prunicolor NBRC 13075
GCGATACAGTCCCGCGCCCCTAGGGGGTTGTGACCAGGAGGGTGGAGAAGCCTTCGGTGTAGCGCTCCTGAAGCCACCTGGCTGTCGGGCCGCGGCGGGCGTCGGCGTCGGGGAGCAGGGTGGACAGGGCGGCCTTGGCGTGATGTGCGGCGGCCCGGCCGGGTTGCCAGTACGGGTCGGTCGGAATGAGCGTCAAGTAGTTGTCGCTCACTGCTCGTTCTCGCGGGGCTTGAGGCCGTTCAGCAAGTGGTGGACCAGGGCGGGGATGTCGGCTACCGCGGCCTCGGGGGTGAGGGTGCCCTGGGCTGCGAAGGAGGCTGTGCCGTGGAGGGCGGCGCCGATGACCAGGGCGATGGTCCAGGGGGTGCCGGGGATCATCTCGCCGCGTTCCTGGGCGTCGATGACGATCTGTACGAACTGGGTTGTCGTGCCGTCCACCGCCGCCCGGAGCTGCTCGGAGATGTCCGGGTCGTGCTTGCGGGAGTACATGACCTCCAGCAGCTCGGCGTTCGAGACCGCGAAGTGGACGTAGGTCCTGGCCAGTTCGGTGAGGCGGGCTTCGAGGGGGAGGTCGGGGCTGTCGGCGGCGGTCAGTTCCTTGGCCATGCGCTCGAAGCCGGTCAGGGCCAGCGCGTCGACCAGGGCCTGCTTGTCCTTGAAGTGGCGGCCGGGGGCGGCGTGGCTGACCCCGACGTCCCGGGCCAGTTCGCGCAGGGACAGTGCCGCGACCCCCTTCTCCAGCAGGGTCCGTTCCGCGCTCGCCAGGAGGGCTTGGCGCAGGTCTCCGTGGTGATAGGGGCGTACAGGCATGCGAGCCATCGTATCCCGATGTTGTCGATGCCGACATTGTTGTCGGCGTCACCATTGTTGTCATTGACAGCATTGTTGGCGTTGCCTACATTGGGAGGCGTGGACAAGACGGACAAGACCATCAGCAGCACGGGCACGGGCAAGAGCGAGGGCAAGTGGGATGCGGGGCGGATTCCTGATCTTTCCGGGCGTATCGCCGTCGTCACCGGTGCCAACAGTGGGATCGGGTTCGCGGCCGCCGTCGAGCTGGCCCGTGCGGGCGCGTATGTCGTGTTCGCCGTACGGGACCTGGAGCGGGGGCGGGCCGCGGCGGCCAAGGTGAGCGGGAGTACCGAGGTGCGGCGGCTGGACCTCGCGGATCTGGCGTCCGTGCGGGAGTTCGCCGAGAGGTGGGACGGGCCGCTGGACCTGCTGGTCAACAACGCGGGCGTGATGATGCTCCCCGAGCGCCGGACGCGTGACGGCTTCGAGATGCAGTTCGGCACCAACCACCTGGGCCACTTCGCCCTCACGAACCTGTTGCTGCTGCACATCACCGACCGGGTGGTGACCGTCTCCTCCGGCGCGCACCGGATGGGCGACGGCTTCATCCACTTCGAGAACCTGAACCTGGACGGCATCTACGCCCCGCAGCGCGCGTACTCCCAGTCCAAGCTCGCCAACCTGCTCTTCACCCTCGAACTCCAGCGCAGGCTCACGGAGTCGGGCTCACGCGTCCGCTCCCTCGCGGCCCACCCGGGCTGGGCGGCGACCAACCTCCAGAGCCATACGGCGAACCCGGTCACGCGCGTGCTCATGGCCGTCGGCAACAAGGTCGTCGCCCAGGACGACAAGGGCGGCGCCCTGCCGACGCTCTTCGCGGCGACCCAGGATCTTCCGGGCGCGAGTTTCGTGGGCCCGAGCGGGCCGATGGAGATGCGCGGCGCGCCGACGCTGGTGGGGCGGAGCGCGGCGGCGAGTGATGTGGCGGCGGCGGAGCGGTTGTGGACGGCTTCGGAGGAGCTCACCGGGGCGGTGTTCCCGCTCGTGGGCGCCGCGAGCTAACTCCAGGTGCGGGCCCGGGTGTTGAAGACCTCGGGGGCGCTGTGCACCGGCAGGACGCAGAGCAGGTGGCCGCCGGGGGCGCGCAGGACCCGGCACTCCAGCCAGCGGGCGGTCTCGGTTGCGCCGAGGGCGAGGAGGCGGGCGGTCTCCGCTTCCACGTCGTCCGTTTCGATGTCGATGTGGAAGCGCGGGTTGGGGTCGTCGATGGACTGAACCGCCGTGACCAGGCCGGGGATTGCCTCGTGGAGCGTGGTGAACTGCTCCTCTCCGGGGACCGGTTCCGCGGGGGTGCCGAGCGCCGCCGACCAGAAGGCCGCCGCCGCGGCGGCCTCCGGGCCGGGGGTGTCGATCAGGAGGGCGAAGACGCGGCTTCTATGCATCCGGCGTATCCGGCGCATCCGGCCCGATTTCCGTGATTTCCGGGGCTGTTGTGTTCGTCGTTTCCGCGGCTGTTTTGTCCGTCGCGTCTTCCACGCCCTCCACGAAGTGGTCGAACTCGCCCGCCTGTACGCCGAGTACGAAGGCGTCCCACTTGCGGCGGTTGGTGGTGACGACGTTCTCCGGGTCGCTGGTCTCGCGGATGTAGACCGGGGCCTCGCCGTCGTCTCCCTCACCGAAGGCGAGCTCGATCCAGGGGCCGGGGCCGGTGGCGTCCGGCGGGGCGGCTCGTTCCCAGGTGAGGTCGGGGGGGATGTCAGACACGGAGGTTTCCTTCGGCGAGTGCGGGAATGGGTCTGTCGAGTGTGGGAAGAGGTTTGAGTATCGCGCAGGAGAGACGCAGGAGAGGCGGGAGAGGTGGGGGGACAGTACGGTGGTCGGACCGCCGGACGAAGCCCCGAACGTGCGATCGCGCGTGCCAGGAATGAGCCGTTCACAGCGAAATCTCAGCAAACGTCGACGTCCTTTCTCACCTTCGTGGGACAAAGTGGGGGCCGATGAAGCGCAGCTCAGGCATCTCCCGTTCCGCTCGCCTCGCGGGCAACCGTAGGTACGCGCTGTTCGTCGCCGTGGTGACGCTGGCGCTGACCTCCGCGTCCGTGGCGACCGCCGACGACGGTCCCGGGCCCTTCGGTGTGACCACCGTGACCGTGGCGAGCAAGCAGAGCGCCCGGGTGGGCGCCCTGTTCGGGGCGGCCCATGCCACCAGCCTGGCCGGCGGGCACCACTGCACCGCGTCCGTGGTGCACAGCGCGGGGCACAACCTCATCGTCAGCGCGGCCCACTGCCTGGACGGCGACCCCGGTGACGTGTTCGTGCCGGGATACCGGGACGGCAGGGCGCCGTACGGGGTGTGGAAGATCGAGCAGCGGTTCCTGCCGGACGGGTGGTCCAAGGGGCAGGCGGAGGACAGCGACATCGGCTTCGCCACGGTCGTCGAGGTGGGCGGTAAGAATATCGAGGACGTCGTCGGGGCCGACCGGTTCACCACCGGAATGGCGACCGGGGCCACCGCCGTGACCGTCACCGGGTACCCCTCCGCCACCGACCAGCCCATCAGCTGCACCAACAAACCCACCCGGCACAGCAGCACCCAGCAGCGCATCGACTGCCCCGGCTTCACCGGCGGCACCAGCGGCAGCCCCTGGGTGAACGGCGACGAGCAGGTCGTGGGTGTCATCGGCGGGCACGAGCAGGGCGGACTGACGCCCGACATCTCGTACAGCGTCGTGTTCGGGAAAGAGGCGGCCGAGTTGTACAAGGACGCCACGACTGACCCGTAATCATGCCGACTGACCTGTAATCGCGATGACTGGCAGTAATCATGACGACTGGCCCGTAATCGCGATGACTGACCCGTAATAAGGAGCGGTGCGTGGCTCCGGCGACGCGCTGCATACGCGTCAGATGTGGTGGAAGCACGGCGAAATGCCGCCACCCTGCCCCGAAATGGCCTTGAACAGGGCTGACATGGGGGAGGGTTGAGCCGTGCGAAAAGTATGGGTGGCCGGTGGGGTCGCGGTTGGGCTGGGGCTCAGCTTTGTGATGCTGCTCGTCGTCGGGGTCTACCTCGTCGCCGGGAACCTCGTGAACGGGGCCGGCGGCGGGAGCGTCGCGCTCGCCAAGGGCGCGGTGCCGACGGCGTATTCGGCGCTCGTGCAGAAGTGGGGCAACCTCTGCCCCGCCCTGAACCCCGCGCTGCTCGCCGCCCAGCTGTACCAGGAGAGCGGGTTCAACCCGAACGCGAAGAGCCCGGCGAAGGCCGAGGGGATAGCGCAGTTCATCCCCGGGACCTGGGCCACGCACGGGATCGACGGCAACGGCGACGGCGTACGCAACGTATGGGATCCGAATGACGCGATCCCGTCGGCCGCGACCTACGACTGCGAGCTCGCCTCGTATGTGAAGGACGTGCCGGGGAACGTGACCGCGAACATGCTCGCCTCGTACAACGCGGGGGCGTACGCGGTCATCAAGTACGGGGGCGTGCCGCCGTACTCCGAGACCAAGAACTACGTGAAGACGATCACGACGCTCTCGCAGAGCTTCGCCGCGCCCGTCAGCCGGGTCGATCCCTCCGAGCAGGCCGCCACCGCCATCACCTACGCCCAGACCAAGCTCGGCACGCCGTATCTGTGGGGCGGGAACGGTACGGCCGACCAGGGCGGGCGCTTCGACTGCTCGGGGCTGACCAAGGCCGCGTTCGCCGAGGCGGGGATCACGCTGCCGCGCGTCGCGAACGATCAGTACAACGCGGGACCGCATCCGCAGCGGGCCGAATTGCTGCCGGGAGATCTGGTGTTCTTCTCGGACGACCTGACCAATTCACGGGCCATCCGGCATGTGGGGATTTATGTCGGCGGCGGGTACATGATCGACGCACCCCGGACGGGTGCTGTGATCCGGTTCGACCCCATTGACACCCCCGATTACTTCGGTGCCACCCGGGTCACCGAAGATGGCGCGAAAGCGCTCCCCACGACGGTGTGAACCGAGCGTGAACCCACCCCCTGAGCTGCGGCGATGAGTCTCTCTTCGATAACGTCTGAGTGATCATTCGGTAGAGGGTGGAACGTATTTAGCGGGACCGTGCGTTCCTGTTCAGTAATGCGCACGAGAGGTGCGTCCGGAACTACGACGAAGGAGCCGCAGCACCATGGCTGTACTCGCCGAATCCGGGTCGAATCCCGACGTCGATCTGCTCTATGACATCAATGGACTCGCCAAGGACGCGCCGCACTGGTTCGACCGGGGCATGGAGTTCGTCGGTGAGTACGGGTTGCTCGTCGCGATGGTGCTGCTGGTGGTGTGGTGCTGGTGGTCCGTGCGGCGGCGGGGGGACGAGGATGCGGCGTCTTCTGTGGCCGCGCTGGTGTGGGCGCCGGTCGCTGCCGCGCTCGCTGTGCTTGTGAACGTGCCCATTCGTGGGTTCGTGGAGCGGCCCCGGCCGTTCCTCGACCACACCGGGCTCGATGTGCTGATCTCCGGGAAGACCGACTACTCCTTCGTCAGCGACCACGCGACCATCACCATGGCGATGGGCGTCGCGTTGTTCGTTGCGGATCGGCGGTTCGGGCTGGTGGGGATCGGAGTGGCGCTGCTCGAAGGGTTCTGCCGGGTCTATATGGGCGTGCACTATCCGACCGACGTGGTTGGTGGGTTCGCGCTGGGTACGGCTGCTGCTCTGCTTCTCTCGCCGGTTGCGATGGCTCTGCTTACGCCGGTGCTGAAGGTGGTCGAGGGCTCGTCGTGGGGCGGGTGGCTGGTTCGGTCGGCCGGGGCCCGGGGGGTTGGGCGGGGCGCTGTGATTCCGGGGACTCGTACGGAGACTTCGGGGACGGAGGAGCGGGACCTCGCGGCGTGATTGCTCCGCCGGGAGGTCGGTTCGTCGTGTGCGGGTCCGCTGTGGCTGGTCGCGCAGTTCCCCGCGCCCCTGAGGGTGTTGCCGAGCCGTGGGCTTACTGCTCGCCCTGGGGGGTCGCGCCCGCGCGGCGGAGCCGCAGATGGATGCAGTCCCGCGCCCCTAAAAGACGGGCGTTGCAGGACCGATGCTTACAGCCCCTGCGGGTACGTGAAGAAGTGATTCGGGTCGTACTGCTTCTTCAAGGTGGCCAGGCGGGTTGACGCGTCGCCGTAGTACGCCTTGCGCCAGTTCGTAAGAGTTGGGTCGGTGTAGTTCTGGTAGGCCGCGCCGGAGGCGTAGGGCTTCATGGCGTTGTGGAAGGACGTCAGCCAGGACTGGGCTGAGGTGCCGGCTGTGCCGGAGGGCCAGGAGACTATGTACTGGGCCAGCATGCGGGAGCGGCGGTGGACGAAGGCCGTTGCCGTGGGGGAGACGCGGTTGACCGCGCCGCCGAGGGCCGTCAGGGCTATGTCGCCCGCGTTGCCGCGGACCGCCTTCATCTGGTTGAGCATGGTCTGGATGCCCGTGGCCGAGATCGAGCGGTCGAAGAAGTCGGAGCGGCCCACGTAGGTCTCCCGCGCCAGCGCGCCCTGCGGGGAGCGGCCCGGGGTCGAGCCGGGCAGGTGGCACTGGGCGTCCGTCGAGAACGACGTGCAGCCCGCGTACGCCTCCATCGACTCCTCGTACGTGTGCCGCTTCAGCGAGACGCTCGTCGCGTTGCCGCCGACCAGGTGGGCCAGCTTGTCGACCGCGTTCTGGAGTTCGTTGTAAGTGCCTAGGGAGAACGCGGCCACCGAGACCTTGGGGGTGCCGCCCGGTGTGTTCGTGAGGTGGCAGGACGACCAGATCTCGTCGGGCTGGTCCGGGCCCCACTCCTGCCAGGCCTTCACCACGGCCGCCGCCATCGACGACGGCCAGGTCAGATAGCCCGATACGGCCTGCGGCGCGGGGTGGGTCTTGTACTGCAGCTCCGTCACCACGCCGAAGTTGCCGTTGCCCGCGCCGCGCAGCGCCCAGAACAGGTCTTTGTTCTCAGTGGAGTTGGCGACCAGCTGCTTGCCGTCCGCCGTGATCAGCGTCGCCTGCGTGAGGCTGTCGCAGGTCAGGCCGTACGCCCGGGAGACCACGCCGTGGCCGCCGCCCAGGGTGAGGCCGGAGACGCCGACCGTCGGGCAGGAACCGGCGGGGATGGTCACGCCCTTCGCCGCGAGCCCCCGGTACACGTCGATCAGCTTGGCGCCGGCGCCGACGACCGCGGAGGAACCGCTCGCCCTGATCTTGTTCAGCTTCGACACGTCGACGATCAGGCGGCCGTCGCCGGAGGAGTAACCGGCGTAGGAGTGGCCGCCGTTGCGGATCGCGACCCGGATGTTGTGCGCGCGGGCGTAGGAGAGGACCGAGCGGATGTCGTCGGGGTTCGCGACGTACGCCACCGCGGCCGGCTTCAGGGAGTCGAAGCGGGTGTTGTAGAGCTGGTGGGCCGTCTTCCAGGAGGCGTCACCGGGGCGGACCAGGGTGCCGTCCAGCTCACGGGCCAGGGCGGCCCAGTTGGCGGCGGCGGCCGCGGTGGTGGTGCGCAGGCCCGATGTGCTCGTCGAGGTGGAGGCGTTGGCCGCCGTCGCGGACGAGTCACCGCCGCCGGTGTTCTTGCCGTTGCACGCGGTGGTCGCGACCGCCGCTATCGCGGCCACGCCGCCACCTATGAACGAACGCCGTTCCATTTCGCCTCCTGTGGGGTTACGTGGAATGAGATACGGTCCGGACCCCACAAGTTCTCGTGCGCATGTCACAGGTTCGGAACAGGCGGGTGGTGTCCTGCGCCGTCCGTCCTCGCCTGGCTTCTCGCCCGTCTCGCCGGGCCCCGCCAGCCACAGACGCAGCGGGCGAAGCAGAAGGGACCCTGCTCGACCGTCGTCGTGCGATGTTCGGGATGTGCGGGGGGAGCCTGTCGTTCGTCCTGCTGCGCCACATCGACCAAGGTACCGAGCCCGGGTAAAGCGCTCGTATGGCGGTCGCGCGACGGTCATAGGGCGGTTGTACGGCCGCCACAGCGCGTGACGGGCCCACCCACCCGTCGTTAAGCGGAACGACAGGGGCCCGTGACGACGTACGGGGGTACGGCAGGTTATGGAGCGGCAGCACAGGCGGGCCGGCGGGGCGGTCGCCGCGGCGGGACTCATGGTCGGTGTCTGTGTCGGCACCGGTGGGTGCGGCGGTGGTGACGGGGCGGCCACCGCCGACGCGCGAGGCGCCGGGGACGCGTCCGCGGTGGTGCGGCGCGCGGCCGACACCCTTGTGGCGGCGGGGAGTTCACAGGCCCGTACGTCCATGGAGATGGCCACCGGCGGCACCCGCGTGACCATCCGCGGCGAGGGCGTCTACGACTTCCGCCGCCAACTCGGCCGACTGAAGGTGCAGTTGCCGCAGGACCCGGCCGGTGCCAGTGAGCACCGGCCGATCACCGAACTCCTCGCGCCGGGCGCCCTGTTCATGAAGAACCGGGGCGCCGGAGTGCCCGCCGACAAATGGGTACGGGTCGACACCGGGACGCTGACCGACGGCAACCTCGTGACCGGCGGCGCCACCGACCCGTACGCCGCCGCCGAGTTGCTGCGCGGGACGACTGCCGCGACGTATCTGGGGAAGACGGAGGTGGCCGGGGCCTCGGTGCGTCACTATCAGGGGGTCGCCGATCTCGCCGTCGCCGCGCGGAGCGCGTCGGAGGGGAACGAGGCGGCCCTGAGGTCGGCGGCGAAAGGGTTCGCCACCGCCCGGGTGCCCTTCGACGTCTACCTCGACGACCAGGGGCGCGTCCGCAAGCTCCGGCAGCGGTTCAGCTTCGTCAACGGGCAGCGCCACAACCCGGTGGCGGTCGCCTCGACGACGTTGCTGTACGACTTCGGGGCCCCCGTGGACGTACGGCTTCCGGCGTCGAAGGACATCTACGCCGGGCAGATCGCCGAGAAGTGACCTGAAACGATCGGTGTGCGGCGGGGTGAGGACTAGCCCGTCCGTGCCATGCGCGTTGTGTAGACCGCTCCCTACTCTAGGAAGTCGGTGACGGCAGAGAAGAGGTGATGCACGTGGCTCCGGTCGGCGGTACGGCAGTTCAGGACCACGTGGCCCTCGCCGAGATCGAGCTGTGCGGAGACCTGATCATCGCGGCCTCGGCCGCCGAGGACCGGCTCAGCCTGGAGAGCATCGACGAGGTGCTGAAGGTCGCCGAGGAACGGGACATCCCCGAGAGGCCGGGGCGCTAGGTGCGGAGCAGCCGGGCGATCGCCTTCGTCGCCTCGTCGACCTTCGCGTCGATCTCCTCGCCGCCCTTGACCGCCGCGTCGGCGACGCAGTGCCGCAGGTGCTCCTCCAGGAGCTGCAGCGCGAACGACTGCAGGGCCTTCGTGGAGGCGGACACCTGGGTGAGTATGTCGATGCAGTAGACGTCCTCGTCGACCATGCGCTGCAGGCCGCGGATCTGGCCCTCGATCCGGCGCAGGCGTTTGAGGTGCTCGTCCTTCTGGTGGTGGTAACCGTGCGTGACCGGTGCGTCGGTCGATTCGTGTGCCGGTTCGGAGGGCGCCGCCGCCGCGTCGGCCTCGGTGGTCGTCATGGCGTCCATCGCGTCCTCCAGACATATACCCCTAGTGGGTATATCGTAACGAACTTTGCTGGGTATAGGGCCCTTGGTACGCCCCCGTGCGGATCACTGTGCCTGATGGGCGACACTGGGGGACGGCCCATTAGCCGTGGCCGGATGATGCACTTAGCATCAGCCTGACCGAAACCCATGCTTCCCGAGGACCCCTTGTGCGCTTTCGTCTGACCCCCAGGGAGACGAGCTTCTACGACATGTTCGCCGCGTCCGCGGACAACATCGTCACGGGCTCGAAACTCCTCATGGAACTGCTCGGGGCGGACACCGCCGGCCGGGCCGAGATCGCAGAGCGTATGCGGGCCGCGGAACACGCCGGTGACGATGCCACGCACGCGATCTTCCATCAGCTGAACTCCTCCTTCATCACGCCCTTCGACCGCGAGGACATCTACAACCTCGCTTCCTGCCTCGACGACATCATGGACTTCATGGAGGAGGCCGTCGACCTGGTCGTCCTCTACAACGTGGAGGAACTGCCCAAGGGTGTCGAGCAGCAGATCGAGGTGCTGGCGCGGGCCGCGGAGCTCACCGCGGAGGCCATGCCGAATCTGCGGACGATGGACAACCTCACCGAGTACTGGATCGAGGTCAACCGCCTGGAGAACCAGGCCGACCAGATCCACCGCAAGTTGCTGGCCATGCTCTTCAACGGCAAGTACGAGGCCATCGAGGTGCTGAAGCTCAAGCAGATCGTGGATGTGCTGGAGGAAGCGGCGGACGCGTTCGAGCACGTGGCGAACACGGTGGAGACCATCGCCGTCAAGGAGTCCTGACCTCTCCATGGACACCTTCGCTCTGGTCGTGACCATTCTGGTCGCGCTCTTTTTCACGTACACGAACGGTTTTCACGACTCTGCGAACGCCATCGCCACGTCCGTCTCGACGCGGGCGCTGACTCCGCGCGCGGCGCTGGCGATGGCCGCCGTCATGAACCTCGCCGGTGCGTTTCTCGGTTCCGGGGTCGCCAAGACGGTGAGTGAGGGGTTGATCGAGACGCCCGAGGGGTCGAAGGGGATGGGCATCCTCTTCGCGGCGCTGATCGGCGCGATCACCTGGAACCTGGTCACCTGGTACTTCGGGCTGCCGTCGTCGTCCTCGCACGCGTTGTTCGGCGGGATGGTGGGGGCCGCGCTCGCGGGCGGTACGGATGTCATCTGGCACGGGGTCGTCGACAAGGTCGTCGTGCCGATGTTCGTGTCGCCGGTCGTCGGTCTGGTCGGCGGTTATCTGGTGATGACGGCGATCATGTGGATCTTCCGGCGGGCCAATCCGCACAAGGCCAAGCGGGGGTTCCGGATCGCGCAGACCGTCTCCGCGGCGGGTATGGCTCTCGGGCACGGTCTCCAGGACGCGCAGAAGACCATGGGCATCGTGGTGATGGCCCTGGTGATCTCCGGGCATTCGACCTACGGCGATCCGATCCCGGTCTGGGTGAAGATCGTCTGCGCGTTGATGCTGTCGCTGGGGACGTACGCGGGTGGGTGGCGGATCATGCGGACGTTGGGGCGGAAGATCATCGAGTTGGATCCGCCGCAGGGGTTCGCGGCGGAGACGACCGGTGCGGCGATCATGTTCACCACCGCGTATCTCTTCAAGGCGCCGGTTTCGACCACGCATGTCATCACCTCGGCGATCATGGGTGTCGGGGCGACGAAGCGGGTGAAGGCCGTGCGGTGGGGTGTTGCCAAGAACATCGTGCTGGGGTGGTTCATCACGATGCCGGCGGCTGCGATTGTGGCGGCGCTGGCGTTCTGGGTTGTGGATCTGGCGGTTCTGTAGGCGCCGCTGT
>NZ_BARF01000169.1 GCF_000367365.1 Streptomyces prunicolor NBRC 13075
GAAGATCCAGCGGACCCCGGCCATAGGAGGTCGTCCCGCCGCGCACATCGTGCACGTCTGGGACTGTGAAGAGGCGCCCCGGGACGCTGAGGAGCTGGACGTATTCGCCGCGCTTGAGGTACTGCGCCGCCCCGGCGCTGTGCCATGTACCGAGTGCGGGGCGGATGTCGCTCTCGGACCGCTGGCGTAGCCGGGACGAACTGCATGTCCACTTGAGCGCACCCTCAACTCTGGCAGCTACGCGGGCGCCGAGCCCGGCGTCTTCCTGGGTTTTAGGCGGTGCGCCGGGGCTTCCTCGTCGGGTGCAGCAAGGAGCTTGCGGCCAATGGTGAGCCAGCCGACGCCGGTGAGCTTCGGGCAGATCGCGTCGGCCAGGGAGCCCACTACAGCCGCACACCCCCGCCCGTGGAATGGCCTCCCGAGCCCTCCGCGGTGGCTTTGTTCACGAGAATCGACAGCAGATGTTCACGAGACCGGGAGGCGGTGGGTGACCTTGTTGTTCGGACAGCATCTCGGCAGCGCCGTTCGCGGAGTAGGAAGGGCGAGACGGGAAGACTCGGTTATGGCACCGGGCGGCCTACTGGTTGTGTGCGCTGTTCCTGCAGGCGCCCCTCGTCGCCATCATGACTCTGAGCCCTCCACGGGAGCCGGCCATATGCCGTCGATGAGCCAGGATCGGGCAACCGGCTCCAGGTCGCGGGAGAACTGGTCGCCGCGGCCACCTGCCATCCACTGTGCCCACTGGCGCGTCGCGCCCGCAGCCCAGTCCGCCACCTGGACCGCTGGCCAGCTCGTGGGCACATTCCCGCAAGGTGTCATCGTCGGCGTTGGGGGCCAGTTCGGTGGAGGACGGCAGCAGGCGCTTCGGGTGCCGTGCTCCGTCAACCAGCTCCATGCTGCCGAAGTCAAGTTCGAACGGTGTGAGGCGTCGGTCGGTGGCGGCCGTTGCAATGGTGGCGGTGATTTCGACAGCAGTGTCGGGGGCGCGGTGCAGACGGTGGATGTCGGCCAGGACGACGGCTTCCAGAGCGACGATGCGCAGAACCCGGGTGTCGACTGCAGTGTGGTCGCCTGCGGCCAGGTTCGCGCTCAGGTCGGCGCACACGATGACGGTTCCATCGTGGTGGAGTTCGACCAGGATGCCCCGGGTTGGTGTACGCCGATTGGGGGTGAGGAGGTTGCTCGCGATCCATCGGCGCAGTCCGACTCGTACCTGCGTGAGGCGTGTGGCCACGGGCGCCGACCGGTCGGGGTTGCCGCTGATGCGAACCGCCGTCTCGTGTGTGAGCCGAAGGGCGGATTCGGCCTCCTCCTGGGTTGTGGCCGGTACCAGGTGGGGGACTGGTCGTGTGAGTTGGGTGGCAATGACCAGCCAGGCGTGGGCGTGATCGGATTCGCTCAAGACGACGTCGGTTGCGTCCGCGAGATGTTCCTTCAGGAGAGCGTGCGTGGCTGCCTGGCGGGCAAAGCGGTCCTGATAGGCCCGGGCGACCTGATGCTCGGTCATGTAGTACGTGTCGTCCCTGATCCGGTACGGGGCATTGAAGGTAGCCCTGTCCTTGTCCCGGCTCTCCCAGCCGTATTGGAAGTGCGGTGCCATCTCGCTGGGCGGGATGTCGACGACCAGGATGTCCGGTCCGTTGCCGCCGGGAGCAGTCAGCTCGAGGAAGTCGACTTCGGAGATGTAGGGCTGGATGACGTTGCGCATGGTGCTCAGCAGCTGCTTCTTGTCGACTGTCGACAGGTCGATGCCGACGAGTTCGATCCGGTCGCTGACGCCGTAGATGAGCAGGCCGCCCCGGGTGTTGGCCATGGCGGCGACGTCCTTGGCGAACTCGTTCCACACACCGGGTGTGCGCGCGAAGTTGGGCAGCGCCTGCTTCCAGTCGAGGTCGTCGCTCTCGGCGAGTTTGTCCGCCACGGCGGTGGCGACCATTTCGTATGTGAGCGGGCCGGGACGTTGCCCGAGGTGCTCGTGCAGACGAGTCCATGAACGTGTCATTGCGTCACCCTAGGGGCGCACGCCCCTTGGCCGACCAGATTTTGACGGTGCCTCGTCAGGGCCATCGCCACAGATCACGTGGACTTTCGCAGTGCGTTTGTTGAGTCGGGTACACCGTGACGGTGAAGGGTAGTTGGCGACACGGATACCGAACTCTCTCCACCACACGATCAGCGCCGAGGACGCCGTACGGCGCGGCCTGGCCACCGTCCTGGTACCCGACACCGAGCACGGCGAGCAGCATGCCCACGGGCTGCTCTCGCTCTGGTCTCAGGTCGGCGCCGCCGCAGTCCGCAGCGCCATGCAGACCCTCGCCGACGTCGATGCCGCACCCGACCACGCTGCGCTCCGGCAGATCGCCGTCGACGGAGTGGAGGAGCAACTGCGCCGGTTCAGCGAGGGCCAGACCGACCAGAGCTACCTACGCGTGGACGACTGAACAGATCTTCCCGGTCCGCCACCGGCCATCCCCGAACACCACCGGGCGGCACCCGCCCACACGGCAGGTCCCAGCCATCGGCTCCTCCGCGACGAAAGCGGGCAGCCGTACTTCAGCAGGCCCAAGGGGTTGTCGCCCTCACCCAAGCCCGTCTCCACGAGGCCATCGTCAATTCGAGCCACGGCCCGGCAAGACCGTCGTCAAGAGCCCGGCGCGCAGTCGACAACTGCGCCCCCCGAAAATGTCGCCCATCCGCCCAGAACCCAAGAGAGCGCGGGCCTCCGGGACTTGTGAAGCAAGAGCGCGCCCGGCGTCATCCCTTGAGGACCGGATACTCCTCGTAGTGCCGACAGGTCGCCTCGTAGACCCCGGCCACGTCCTTGTCCCGGATCGCCTGGGCAAGCGCCCGGTGCACGTCCAGCGAATAGGCCCCGATCTCGGGGGTGTACCGGTCGTGCAGCAGCCACTGGTCGGCCCGGTGCTTCTCCGTCAGCTCCGCCACCAGGCTCACCAGCAGCGGGGTCCGCGACGCCGACGCGATCGCCAGATGGAGGTCCAGCGTCGCGCGGAGGTAGCTCTCGAAGTCCTCCCGCTCCAGGTGCTCTTCCATCTCCGCTACCGCGGCATCGATTTTGAGCAGATCGGAGCGCGTAGCCTTCCGGATGGCCATGAGCGCGCTCGCGAGCTCCAGCGCCTCGCGAGCCTGGAGCGACTCGGCGATACCCGTGCCCGCCAGCAGCCCCTTGTCGTCCCGGTCCTCGGCAAGGGTCGGCTGCGCGACGTAGCTGCCGTCACCGAGCCGCGTTTCCACATGGCCGCTCAACTGCAGAACGGCGAGAGCCTCCCGTACGGCGTTCCTGCTCACGCCGTACTCGGTGGCCAGGTCACGTTCGGAAGGCAGCCTCGCGCCGACAGGCAGCTCACCAGACCGTATCCGCGTCAGCATCGCCTCGGCCACCATCTCAGGCTTGCGCTGACGGCCTGGGCGCTCTGCCATCGACTCCTCCACTTTGGTCATACCAGTAGGGCCAGGCTTGTAGACGGGTATGCCCACGTCAACAAGGGGCACCTTTGGTGGAGCCGCTGCGGCTAGAGCTGTGACCGGGTCGCCCATCGGCTGCATCTCGGCTGGTCGAGATATGCGACACCAGCCGACATCAACAGGCAGGCATTCCCCATGTCCTGATAGCCCGGGTTACCCATAGCGGCCATGGGAACTGCTCCTTACGGGAGTTGGGTCAGCGGTTGCGGGAGAACGCGATGCGCGGGTCGCCCGGTTGGGCCTCCGCAGCGGAGACGACGGGAGCGGGAAGGGTCGCCCTGTCCGGGAGGCCGGCGCGGGCCGGGCTGGCGGCGAGTGCGACGGCGCTGATGGGGAACTTGCCGGTGGTGATGCTCCGACTGTGCTTGTGGCGCGCGGCCGTCACGGGTGCAGGAGGTCGGCGTGCTGCTACGTCCTGGGCGAGGCGGGGTTGGATCGCGACCTGGAGATCGGATCGGTGCATCGACAGCGTGGCGTTGGCCACCTTGCCCAGGGCCTCGTCGTGGTCGGTGGTGACGGGCAGCGTGTAGATGTCCAGGGTTGGGTGGTGCCGCCAGCCGTGTTCTTCCAGGATGAGTGGGCCGCCGAGTTCGGAGGAGTGGTCCCTGGTGGCCGCGACGATGCCGAGTTGCGGATGTTCGGCGAACGCGACGTCGGGTTCTGTGCGCGGGTGCCGGTCATGGGCGGGAGCTGTACCGGAGGTCGGTGCGGGGTCGAAGGCGGCGTCCACGTCGACCTGGTAGCCGGTTTTTTGCAGCAGTGCGACGGCCCGGGTGGCGCGACCCTGTCCGTCACGCTGTTGGTCAGCCAGTGCGTACAGCGTCGGCTGGCCCGGGACGGGGTGGAAGTCGAGGCGCTTCAACATCCATGTGCTGGCGGCGAGTTGCTTGGGGTTCGCGGCGACGATGCCGTGGTCGGGGTGGTGGCCGACTGCGATGTCGGGACGGGGGTCGTGGTCGGGGGCGGGCATGGCTGATCCATCCGGTACGGGCTCGGGGAGTGGGGCGGTCGAGGGCCGGGACAGTTCTGCTGTTGAGGGGCACGGAGGACTCCGAGGCGGGACGCGGTCAGCGACCAGGGGCGGACGAGGGAGGGGCGGACGGTAACGTTGGGCGCGCGGTTGAAGCTGCTGGCAGGCGGGCTGCGACCGCGCGCTGGGCGGTCGGTGAAGGTGCGAGAGCAGCACGTACTCGCGGCGATGCAGCGTCCGCCCCTTGAGGCACGCCAAGTTGATCCAGGCGCGCGTCGACGGCGGCAAGCAGGCTCGGGACGCTGCCGCCGTTCCGGGCCTGGGGACCGTCGGGTTCCGAGTCGTAGAGCACCTCGTGGATGGCGGAGTTGTCGGGGTGCGTTCGGGTCACCAGCCAGCTTTCGGGATGCCCGGGTGGGTGCTCGGTCGGCGGTTCCTGGGGTGGCGAGATCAACAGTGCGCTGCCGTCGGGGAGTTGGGCGTGGACGATGTAGTCGCTGAGGCCGTACTCGATGGTGCACGTCAGGCCGCGCAGGCGAAGGGGAGCCGTGAGGTGTTCGTACCCGTGCTCTGGCTCCGGAGGGTCGGCGGCGACGTGCTGGGGATCGGCGTGCATGGGTGTCCTCCGTGGCCGGGTGGCCCAGTGGTTGACGGCCGGAGGCGCGGCTGCGCCAAGGTGGCGGAGTTCCACGAGGATCTCGCGATTGGCTGGTTCGGCCGCGCCGCGGTTCGCTGCTAAGGGCGTCAGCGGGTATGGCGTGGTACCGGTGGGTTCGGCAATACGGGCGCGGCTGGGGAAGGGGGCACGACCGCGTGATTGCCGGGGGAGGATCGGGCGAGGGCGACCTTGGCGCGGTCGGTCTGTGAGGGCTGTTCGGCATCCATCCGGTTGGCCAGGTAGTCGGCTGCCCGGACGAGCGCCGGGCCTTGGAAGGACAACTCGTCCGCGTAATGCCAGCCCTCGGAGTTGCGGATCTCCTTGGCCCGGCTCTCGTAGAGCTGGAGTGAGCCGGGTTGCGAGCCTTCCATGAGGGCCATGACCTGGTCCCACTCGTGTTGGATTTGGCCTGCTCGTTCGAGGGTGGTGTCGATTCCGCGCAGCCGCCGGAGGTCGTCGCTGATCGGTCCTTCGAGATAGTCGGCGCCGTTGGCGGCGGTGCGGACACCGGCCAGGACCTCGGGGGCGTGGGCGAGGAAGACCTCGACGTGTTTCCACGCTTCGGCATCACGTTTCACTTTGCCGTCCGCATAGTCCTCCTCGTAGGTGGGCCAGCCGTCGTGGTCGCAGAAGGAGTCCGAGACCGCGTCCCAGGCATCGGAGGCTTGCCTGATGCCGACAGCGGCGGTGGCCAGCGCCGGGATGTGTCGGCGCCATGCCAGGGGGTCGGTGCTCGCCGACGGCTGAGTTTCGTGGGAAGCGGGAGGGGTAGGCACGGTTGTCCTCGTTCCTGTGCCGGTGGTCACCGCGAACGCGGCTGTGAGCGGACGGTGTTGGGCGGGAGAAGCACTGGAGCCTCGCTCTGTCGGACGAGGGGAGTCCTGCGGGCGGACACGGCGGGGGAGGGACGCGCCGCTGCTGCCGTTCGATGCGAGTGGGAGTGGATCTCGTGGCCTACGTCCTCCGCTACGAGGTGCAGTTCCTCGCCGAGGTCGGTCAGGCGGTCGGCGAGGATGTCCAGCTCGACGGAACTGCTGCGTGCGTCGTGGGTGCGGCACCACTGGGAGGCGGTTTCGAGCATCTGGTGCAGCTGGGCCACCGCGCCGAAGTCCTCTGTGATCGCCTCGTGGAACAGCTCGGCGAACTCTCCGGGCCGTGCCGCGGCGAGACGCTCGTTCCAGTCGGCGGTCGGCGCGACAGTGCCCGGGCTGACGGGTGACGTCATGGGCCAACTCCCTTCGATGGAAGGCATGTTGGGTTAGGCGGACATGCGGGCGTCGGTGTCGAACAGCTCGCGTTCGGCCGGGTGCAGGATGTGCTGGGTGATGAAGCTCCGGCCCGCGACTTTCCAGAGGCCCCGGCCCTTGGTTAGGGCGGCTACCGCTTGGGTCTCGACGCCGGTCAGGCCCAACAGGGAGGCGGCAGCGGCGAGTTGGTCGGGTTCCTGGCGGTAGATGATGCGGGTGGAGCAGTCGGCCAGGAGGCCCTCGGCCAGTACCCGGCCGCGTGAGCCGGCGTCGCCTGCGCTGAGCAGGTCGCTGAGGCGGTGGATGACCATGAGGTTGGCGATGCCGAGGCCACGGGAGAGCTTCCACTGGGACTGCATGCGCTCCAGCAGGCCGACGTGCCTCATCACGCGCCACGCCTCGTCGTAGATCACCCAGCGTCGGCCGCCGTCCGGGTCGGCGAGCGCGGACTCCATCCACGCCGAAGCGCAGGTCATGGCCAAGACCAAGGCCGTGTCGTCGCCGGAGCCGCCGAGACGGGACAGGTCGATGGACAGCATCGGGGTGGTCGGGTCGAAGGCCACCGTCGAGGGAGCATCGAACATGCCGCTCAGGTCGCCGTGCACCAGACGGCGCAGGGCGTGCGCGAGGTCCTGTGCGGCGGGCCCCATGCGTCCGGCCTGGTCTCCGAGGGCGCGGTCGAGGCATTCGGGGGAGCCGAGGGTGTGCGCGATATCGCCGAGCAGCGGCACCGTGCCGCAGGCGTCGGCCTCGGCGACGACCAGGTCGAGCGCGAGGTCCAGGGCGGTGTGCTCCATCGGCATCAGATCGCGCTTCAGCACAGTGCGGGCCAGGCCGGCCAGGAGCAGGAGCCGGCGCTTGCGGACCTCAGTCGACCAGTCGCTCTCGCTCGCCGAGGCGGGCCGGGCCGGAGCATCCAGGGGGTTCAGGCGGCCGGGGAGGCCCGGGCCGAGCGCGATGCTGTAGCCGCCGAGGGCCTGGGCGACGGGTGTCCACTCTCCCTTGGGGTCGCAGGGGACGTAGACCCGGTATCCGTGGGCGATGGCCCGGGTGGCGATGGACTTGGCCAGCGCACTCTTGCCCATGCCGATGATCCCGGCCAGGACGGCGTTCGGGTTGGTGAAGCCCTCGATCCGGCCGCTGCTGTAGAGGGAGAACGGGTCGTAGCAGAAGGCGGCTTCGGCGTGTACGTCCCTGCCGATGAAGATGCCCTCCGCGCCCAGGCCACCCTCGGCGAGGAAGGGGTAGGCGCCGGAGACGGTGGCGGTGGTCATCCGGTGGGCGGGCAGGTTGAGCTTGCCGCCGCGGGCGGAGGAGGGGCCGGGGCGTCCGGACGGCGGGTAGATGGGGCTCAGTTGAGGGTTGAGGGGCTGTTCGGCGCGGTGCTTTGGCGGGGCGGTGGCGCGGCGGGCTTTGTGGCGGGCGGCGGCGAAACCGGCGCGGGCGGCTCGTTGTTCGGCGCGTGTCGTCTTGCGGGGGACGAACAGGGGGGAGGCGCTGGCGCGGGTGCGGGGCATGAAGGTTTCTCCAAGCAGGAAAGGGCGGGTCAGCGGCGGACGAGGCCGGTGAACGGCGTGTGCAGGTCGGCCGGGGTGGTGCGGCGGCGCACCAGGTGCGCAGTGCGCTGGTGGCGCTGGCAGATGGTCAACTCCGGTGTCCCTTCTGGAAGTTGGGCCTGGCACGCCTCGCGGCCAGGCACCTCGCCGGAGTCCGGTCGGGGTGCCGCGTGGTAGGCGGAGTGGACGTGGTCGGCGGCCTGCCAGACGCGCGTGCGGGCGGCGTGGAGGTGGTCTCCCTCTGCCGGGACGATCTGTCCGGTGCGGCAGGTATGGGCGTCGAGCAGACCGTGCAGCGAGACGAGGTGGGCGTGCAGGGCATCCAGCTCGGCGCGCGTGGTGACGAGGGGACCGCCGGGGATGTTGAGCGCGCGGTGGAAGTCGAGCGCGGCGGTGGCGAAGGGCACGAAGTCCTGCGTGGTTGGGCCGGCGGTGCGGGACATGGGGAAGCTCTTTCGGAGGGAGGGAAGGCGCTTTTAGGCGGGGAGGGCGAGCGGCATGGCGGCGGCGGTGAACGCTTCGGCCTGCTGCCAGGTGAGCGGCCGCAGGTCGAGCTGGGCGCCGACGGCCGCGGTCTCCACGACCGCGCAGGCGGACCGGAGTTCGTCCTCGTTGTCGGCCGAGACGGTGAGCAGGCCGGTCAGGGCGACGTCCGCGTGGCCCGCGATGAGCTGGCGCTCACGGGACTTGATGTCCTGGTACTCGATCGAGTCGGCCTCGGAGTCGACCTGGCCGCGCCGGGCGCGCTCGGCGGCATCCGCGATGACGCTGGCCTTCTTGCGCTGGACGTCGCGCAGGGCGGCGTCCAGTCCCTTCGGCTCGTACGACAGCGAGAGCGTGCGCCGGATTCCGGCTGTGAACAGGAGCTGGTGAAGGAAGCCTGCCGAGGTCTCGGTGCGGGGCCAGTTCTCCACCCAGTACGTGGCGTGGACGGCCGAGTCGGTCGCGATGTGGTCCGCCTTCTCGACGACCACAACGGGTCCGGCAGCGGCGGGCTCGGCCTCGGGACGCCCGGCTGTGGACCAACGGTCGAGTGCGGCAAGGGCCTTGGGGTCGTAGGCCGTTCGTACGACGGCTGCGATCTCGCGGGCGGTGAGCCAGCCGGTGGGGTTGAGCCCGGCCGTGCGTGCGGCCTGGTCGAAGGTCGAGGTCAGCTGCGCCAGGACGCTGAAGGACCCGGTCAGGCCGCCTCCGGCCTGGTTGATCAGACGCCGTGCGGCCTTCGCGTCCAGCGATACCGCGACGTAGGCCTCGTGCGGAGCCGCCGCCGGGCCCGCACTCTGGATCAGCTCGCTGTAGATCGCGCCCGCCACCGGGGCATCGGGCTTGCCGTGTTCCTCCCAGTAGCGGCGCAGGGCGTCGCCGGAGTCCGGGACGGTGCGCTCGATCACCTGGATCCGGGCGACCTGTCCGGTGCGGGCGAGCGCGGCCAGCGCGCGTCCCCAGCCGCTGACGTTGGCGTTCTGGGTGCCTGGGTCGAGGAGCGCGTAGGCGCGGGAGGAGACCTTGACGACGGCGGTCAGGGTGCCGGTGTGGGGGTTGTGGACGGCGCCGTAGCGGCGGTCGGGGGCGGTGACCACCCGCAGGCTGGCCGCGGTGCCGGGTAGGTGGAGGAGTCCTTCGCGGACCGGGCGGCGGGAGGGGCGGGTGAGCCAGATCAGCTGGCCTCGCATCCGGCGCAGGGCGTAGCGGGTGGCGATGGGAGCCCAGTCGGCCAGGGCGCGGCCTCGGTGGCGGACGAAGACGAACCCGGCGATGGCGGCCCAGAGGGGGGTGAGTTCGAGCGCGCCGGTCACGCCGCGGGTGATGATCACGGCGAGCAGGAGGAGACCCGTGAGTGTGACGGCGATCAGCTGTGGGGCGGTCAGGCCGAGCAGGATGCCGCGCCTGCTGCGGTGGGGGAACTTCACGGTGGCCGTGGTGACTTGGGGCTTGTCGGGCATGGTGGTTCCAGACGGTGGGTGCGGGCGGAGAGCGAGGCGCGCGCTGCTCTTCTGGTGGTGGAGGTCATGGCAGGAGTCCGTCTGTGGTGATCGGCGGTGCGGGGTGAGGGGGCGGGCTGCACCCGCAGCCCGCCCCCTGTCGGTGAGTTGGTCAGGACTCCGAGGGTGGCTGGGTGGGGTACACCCAGTGCGTCGGTGTCGGTGAACCGGTGGCCGACGGATCGGCGGAAGGCGGCGGTGCGGCAGGCAGCGCGCTCCCGGCGCGGGTCATGCTGCCGCCCGGAGCCGACGCGCCGGCGAACTGACCATCCGGGGCGCCTCCTTCGGCACTTCCTGTTCCGCTCTCGCCGGGCCGGGTGATGAGCGGTGGGATGCCGGGGCGTTGGATGAGGGCTCGGCCCTTGTCTCCGGAGGCGTTGGGGTCCTCGCCGTACCGGAACCGGGTCTGCGGCTTGGGTACTCCGCCGTCGATGCCCTCCTTGCTGAGGTTGCCGCCGGAGGGGCTGATCCCGGAGGCGACACCGTCGTCGCCCGCACCGGGGACCTGGCTGGGCCCCTGCGGAGCAGGGGCGCCGGTACGGGTCTGCATCGCCAGGGTGCCCGCGGTCTTCGCGGCTCCGGCGGCGACCGCCAAGCCTGCGACGCCCGTGCGGTGCACGTCGTCGTGGCCGCCGCCGTCGCTGGCCCAGTGGACGAACTTGTAGGTGGCGTACGGGCACAGCAGGACCAGCACCATCACGACAATGCCTGCCAACGCGTCGGACAGCGCGGCCATGCCGTCGTGGGCGTCCGACTTGCCCATCGCCGAGACGCCGATGAGGAAGACGACGGTCATCAGGAGTTTCGAGACGACCAGCGTGGCGGTGGCCTCGATCCAGCCGCGCCGCCATCGCTTGGCGACCTCCCAGCCGCCGCCGGATCCGGCGAACACGGCGAGCGCGACCAGGACCAGGACGCCGACCTTCCGGGCGACCATCACGCCCCAGTACATGAACGCGCCGATCGCACATCCGAGGGCGACCAGGGACGGAACGCCCCAACCGAGGCTGTACATCGACCCCAGTTCGCTGACCTTCACCACACGCCGGACCGCGTCGTCGACCGAGGTGTTGGCCGCCTGGAACAGGCCGTCGGACAGCGCGTCGACCACGGTGACGGCGACGGAGGTGAAGGCGACGGCGCAGAACGAGAAGAGGACGCCGGTCATCGTGCCGATCGCTGCTTGAGCGAGGGCGCGTTCGTCGCGTCGCCAGGCCGCGGACATCAACTGGATGCAGAACGTGCCGACGGTCAGCGCGAGCCCGATGGGCAGCAGCAGCTCGTAGTTGTCCCGGAACCATCCGGCGTTGAGATCGATGGCGGTGGTCTCGTCGACGGCCTTCGCGGCGAGATCCGCAGCGCTGGC
>NZ_BARF01000168.1 GCF_000367365.1 Streptomyces prunicolor NBRC 13075
CTGCGTTTCGGCTACCGTTGCTGCCATGAACTACAAGATCCGTTCGATACGCGCCGACGAGTGGGCCGCGGCGAGGGAGCTGCGGCTCGTTGCCCTGCAGGACCCTGTCGCGCACCTTGCCTTCTTTGAGACCTATGACGAAGCGCTGGCCAGGCCGGACTCCTTCTACCAGGAGCGGGCCGTAGGGGCTGCTGAAGGTGCTGAGAAGGCTCAGCAGGTCATTGCCGAGGGGCCGGACGGGGAGTGGGTCGGTACGGCGACCGTGCTGCTTGAGGAGGCCGGGACGGTGGACTGGGCCGGCTTCGACGTCGAGCGGAAGCAGGGGCATGTCGTCGGGGTGTTCGTGCGGCCGGAGGTCCGGGGTATCGGGCTGACCGAGGTGCTCTTCGACGCGGCTCTGGAGTGGGCCTGGGGGCGTGGGGTCGAGCGGGTGCGGCTCATCGTGCATGAGGACAACGAGCGGGCCCGGCGGTTCTACGGCAAGGTCGGGTTCGTCCCTACGGGCGTCGTCGTGCCGTTGGCCGGGAACCCGGACGAGCGTGAGGTGGAGATGGCGGTCGAGCGGCCGTAGCCGTGGACGCCGTAAGTCCCGTTGCTAGACCGGTAGTTCGTGGTGGGGCCAGCGGGCCCTGGCCTGTTCTCTGGAGCGGAGGAGGGCCAGGGTCGGCAGGCCTCGGTCCGCGCCTTTGGCGAGGAGCTCCGGGAGTTGGGGGAGCGGGGCCACGGCGGCTACGTCGTCCAGGACAAGGGTCATTGGTGGGTCGAGGCGACCGGCCGATGACCGTTCGGCCATGTGCCGGCCGCGCTCGACCACGCTTGATGCGAGGGCGGTGAGGAGAGGCATCGCGCCCGGGGTCGTACGGGGGTCCTCGATGGATTCACCGACCAGATAAAGCGTGCCCCCTTCGTTCGCGAAGGAATCCAAGGAGAGGGCGTCAGTTCGGTTGGGTGTGCAGGCTTCGCGGATGTTGACCGTGAAGAGCGAGGACAGGGCGCGGGTCGTCAACTCCTGGGCGATGTCCCGGCGTTCGGGGTGGGACGTGAGGGCGGCCTCCAGTTCGCCCGCTGCACCCGCGGCTGCCTTGGGGTTGGTGCGGAGGATTCTTACCGCGTCCTGGATCTGGGTGCCCTGGGACCAGCGGTGGACGTGGCGGATGGTGCGGCCGTCGATGGCGGCGGCGTGCAGGTAGCTGCGGAGGAGTATTTCGGCTGTGTCCGCCACCGCCTGGTCGATCTTCGCCGTGGGTCTTACCGGGGTGAGGAGGGCGGCGGCTCGTTTTACCGCTGTTGGTTTGTCCTCGCAGCCCGTTGTGGGGGACCAGTGGAGGCGGGCCGGGGTGTCGCAGAGGTGGGTGGGGTCGTAGAGGAGGACTGGGCCCAGTTTGGCTCTGGCGTCTTTTGTGTCCTGCCAGACCGCCTTGTTGGACGTGACTACCAGGGCTGGGCCTTCTGCGTCTCGTACGGCCTGGGTGGCTGTGGTCTGGCGGCTTTCCGCCGTCGCCAGAAAGACTTTTTCCCACCCGCTCACCCGTTCGCCGTTGGACGGAGAAGTCCCGAAGTGCGGTGCAGGGGGCGCCTGTTCAAGGACGACCGTCGGCTGCGGCTGCGGCTGCGGCTGTTGTTGTGGTTCCGGGCGCTGTATCGGTACCTCTTGGGGCTCCGGTGGGGGCGGGACCACCAGGGCCTTCGCCCGTGTTCTCGCCCGTACCGCCCGCCATCTCGCCAGCGTGCCCATCACGAACACCGTCAGGACGACCAGGATCATCAACTCGCCGATGAACAGGCCCCAGAAGAGGCCGTAGCCGGAGAACTCGGCGGGTGGGGACTGGGGCCAGGCGCCGGTGATGTCGTGGGGCTGGGCGATCAGGTGGCGCATGGCCATCGGGGTGCGGGCGAAGGTCACGCCGGTCGGCCAGCTGCTCTTGGAGAACAGGGCGGCCAGGCCGGTGGCCGACCACACCAGCAGCGTCATGCCGATGAGGAACGCGAGCAGGCCCACCAACAGGCCGTCGGGGATGCCCCCTTGGCGCTCGCGTCCACCGTCGTCCGGTCTCATGTCATGCCACCGCCGTTCACGCCACCGTGGACTCGGAGGAGCCGTCGAGATCGCTCAACTGCTGTTCCATGAAGGCCGCCGCGCGTTCCTCGGCCTCCAACTCGGCGGCGCGCAGGGCGTCGTCGGTCACTTCCTGGTCGTGTTCGCGGGAGGACTGGGTCATCGCGCGGTCGGTGAAGACCAGGGGGCGTTCCGTCTCGGTGATCAGGTGTTTGACCACCTGGACGTTGCCGTTGACGTCCCACACCGCGATGCCGGGGGTGAGGGTGGGGATGATCTCCACCGCCCAGCGTGGCAGGCCCAACACCCGCCCGGTTGCTCGGGCTTCGTCCGCCTTTTGGGCGTAGATCGTTCGTGTCGACGCCATTTTCAGGATCGCTGCCGCTTCCTTTGCGGCAGCCCCATCAACCACGTCCGACAGGTGGTGGACCACCGCCACGAACGACAGGCCCAGGCGGCGGCCGAACTTCAGCAGGCGCTGGAAGAGTTGGGCCACGAAGGGGCTGTTGATGATGTGCCAGGCCTCCTCGACCAGGAAGATGCGCTTCTTCCGGTCGGGGCGGATCCAGGTGTGCTCCAGCCAGACGCCGACGATCGCCATCAGGATGGGCATGGCGATGGAGTTGCGGTCGATGTGGGACAGGTCGAAGACGATGAGGGGGGCGTCGAGGTCGATGCCCACCGTCGTCGGGCCGTCGAACATGCCGCGGAGGTCGCCGTCGACCAGGCGGTCGATGACGAGGGCCACGTCCAGGCCCCACGCCCGTACGTCGTCTATGGCGACGTTCATCGCCTCGGCCGACTCCGGTTCCGGGTGGCGTAGTTGCTCGACGATGTCCATCAGGACCGGCTGGCGTTCGACGATCGTCTCGTTGACGTAGGCGTGCGCCACCTTCAGCGCGAAGCCGGAGCGTTCGTCGAGGCCGTGGCCCATCGCCACCTCGATGATCGTGCGAAGCAGGGCGAGTTGGCCCGTCGTCGTGATCGCGGGGTCGAGGGGGTTGAGGCGGATTCCCATGTCCAGGGCGGCGGTTGGGTCCAGGCGGATGGGGGTTATCCCCAACTCCTCCGCGATCAGGTTCCATTCGCCTACGCCGTCCTCGCCCTGGGCGTCCAGGACGACCACCTGGCGGTCGCGGAAGCGCAGTTGGCGTAGGACGTACGTCTTCTCCAGGGCCGACTTGCCGTTGCCGGACTCGCCGAGCACCAGCCAGTGGGGGGCGGGGAGCTGCTGGCCGTAGAGCTGGAAGGGGTCGTAGATGTAGCCCTTGCCGGAGTAGACCTCGCGGCCGATGATGACGCCGGAGTCGCCGAGGCCGGGGGCGGCTGTTGGCAGGTAGACCGCCTGGGCCTGGCCTGTTGAGGTGCGGACGGGGAGTCGGGTGGACTCGATCTTTCCGAAGAGGAAGGACGTGAAGGCGTCGGTGAGGACGGACAGCGGATCCCGCATCTGAGCCCTACCTCCGGATGCCGGTGGCGAACGGCAATGTGTTCACAAACGCGCGGTGGTGCTCGCGATCGCACCACTCCAGCTTCAGATACGACTTGCCGGCGGACGCCCTTATCGTGCGCTTGTCGCGCGCGAGGGCTTCGGGGTTGCGGGAGGAGACGGTGATGTAGCCGACCAGGTTCACGCCGGCCGCGCCGCTCGCCAGGTCCTCGCCGCGCTGGTCCATGCGGCCGTGGGCGGCGACGTCGCGGGGGTCGACGGTGCGGTTCATCTTGGCGGCGCGGGAGGCGTCGGCCTCGTCGTTCGTCTTCTCGGTCAGCATGCGTTCGATGGCGACCTCGGTGGGTTCGAGGTCCATCGTGACGGCGACCGTGCGGATCACGTCCGGGGTGTGGACGAGGAGCGGGGCGAGGAAGTTGACGCCCACCGGGGTCATCGGCCACTCCTTCACCCAGGCCGTGGCGTGGCACCACGGTTCGCGGGTCGACGACTCACGGGTCTTCGCCTGGAGGAACGTCGGTTCCATGGCGTCGAGTTCGGCCGGCCAGGCGTTGCGCTTCGTCATCGCCTGGAGGTGGTCGATGGAGTGGTCCGGGTCGTACATGGAGTGGATGAGGGAGGCGAGACGGCCCTGGCCGAGCGGCTGTCGTACGCGGATGTCGGCTTCCTGGAGACGTGAGCAGATGTCCGTCAACTCGCGTGCCATGACGACCGCGAGGCCCGCGTCCCGGTCGAGCTTGCGGCCCGCGTGGGGGCGGGACGCGCGGGCCATCGCGTGGGCCTCGGCGGAGAGTTCGCGGGTGAAGTGCATGCAGGCGACGAGGTAGGCGCGGTGCTGCTCGCTGCTGGTGGACACCATCGACTGGAGTTGGTCGTACGACTGCTGCAGCCAGCTCAGTGACTTCTCGTCGCCGCGCTGGGCCACGTCCTTGGCGTGCGCGTCCGGGTCGGCGGGGAGGGTGCGGGCGAGCATCTGGATGCGGGTGACGAAGCCGTCGCCGTTCGCCACGTGCTTGAGGAGCGTGCCGAAGCGGTCGACGAGGGCCTCCTGGTCCTCGCTGTCGCGCAGGCCGACGCCCGGGCCCTCGATCTCGATCGCCGCGGTGACCGTACGGCGGTCCGCGTGCAGCAGTACGGCGATCTCGTCCGGGCCGAAGGGGGCGGCCAGCCAGTTGATCCGGCCGATCCCGGGCGGCGGGCCGATCTCTACCTCGCGTCCGTCGAGGTGGACGCCGGCCTCCATGACGGAGGAGCGGTATGTCGTGCCGTTGCGCAGGGTGCGCTTGTAACTGCGGTTGATCTCGAACCACTTGTAGAACGTGCGGCGCTTGTACGGCACGTAGACCGCCATCAGCGCGAGCATCGGGAAGCCCGTCAGCAGCACGATGCGCAGGGACAGGACGGGGACGAGGAGTCCGCTCATCATGCCGAGGAAGGCGCCCAGGATGATGAGCGCGATCTCGCCGGTCTCGCGATTCTTGCCGACGATCGCGTTCGGCCGGGCTCGGCCGATGAGATATGTCCGGCGGGGCGTGATCGGATGGGACAGGTGGGACTCTGTCGTCAACGCCCTTCACCTCCCGTGCGGTTGTTGCGGGCGTTGCTGGCGTGCGGGGTGTTCGTCGGGCTCTGGCGGGGCGGGGGCGCGGCGGAGGGGACGGCTCCGCCGCCGCCGCTCGACGGGCGGCTGCTGTGGGCCGCGACGCCGCCGGAGACCGGGTTGGACGGGCGGGCGCCGCCGCCGGACGAGGACTGGCCGCCCCCGCCGTCGTTCGTACGGGCGCTGTGGGTCTTGATGCCCTGGGCGACCATGGTGGCCGGGGAGCTGATGACCGCGGCGGCCTTGCCCTCGGCGCCCTGCATGATGCGGTTGCTGCGGCCGCCGGCGATCTCGTCGCCGAAGCCGGGGACGAAGCGGTAGATCATCGCGCTGGCGAAGATGGCGAGCAGGATGATGGCGAGGCCGGAGACGACGGCGGAGAACGAGTCCGGGCCGTCAGCGGTGGACAGCGCGCCGGCCAGGCCGAGCACGATCACGATGACCGGTTTGACCAGGATCACCGCGATCATGATGCCGGCCCAGCGGCGGACGTGGCCCCAGAGGTTCTTGTCGACGAGGCCCGCGTAGACGACGGTGCCGAGGAGGGCGCCGACGTAGAGGAGGGCGGCGCGGATGACGAGCTCCAGCCAGAGGATGCCGGCGGCGAGGATCGACACCAGGGAGACGACGATCAGCATGATCGGGCCGCCGCCGATGTTGTTGCCCTTGGCGAGGGCGCCGGAGAAGTTGCCGAAGAAGGTGTCCGTCTGGTTGCCGGTGGTTTTCGCGAGGACCTCTGTGATGCCGTCCGTGGCGGAGACGACGGTGTACAGGATCAGGGGGGTGAACGCGGAGGCGATGACCGTGAGCCAGAGGAAGCCGATGGCTTCGGAGATCGCGGTGGTGAGGGGGACGCCTCGGACCGCGCGCTTCGCTACCGCGAGGAGCCACAGGAGGAGGGTGAGGATCGTGGACGCGGCGAAGACAACGGCGTACTGCTGAAGGAACCTGGGGTTCGTGAAGTCGACGTTCGCGGTCTCTTTGACGGCGTCGCTGAGTTTGTCGATGGTCCAGGAGGCGGCTTCGGCGCAGCCCTTTCCTAGGGAGGAGAGGGGGTCGAGGGTGTCGGTGGTGCTGGGGGCCGTGGTGCTCTTCTCGTTGGTGCGTTCGCAGTACTTCTTGGCCTCGCCGACGATGAGCTTGCAGGAGTCGGAGCTTTTGGACGCCGAGGGCGACGGGCTGGGGGTCGCGGCGACGGCATGGGTGGCCAGCAGCACGAGCGAGGTCTGCACGGCGGTCACGGCTCCGGCGAGCCTGAGTACGCGTTGCGGGTTACCGGGCATAAGTGAACCCTCCGTACTCGTCGATGGCCTTGCTGATCTCGTCCGAGGTGGCGGCCGTGTCGTCGCCGGGTACCGGGGCGGGGCCGTCCTTCTGGGAGTCCGTGACGATCTTCCAGTCGCCGTTGGACCACTGGAGGTCGAAGGTCCAGGTCTTCCACGAGGTGGTGACGGGGTCGGTCGAGGTCTGCCCGGACATGCCGATGAGCCCCACGTACCAGACCGCGATCTTCGCGTCGTTGTCGCTGTAATGCTGGACCGTCGTGCCCACCGGGATCACGCGGGAGACGAACGTGCTGCCGGTCGGTGCGTTGCCGTTGGCGTCGAGGCCCAGCTTGCTGAGGAAGTCGGCCGAGTAGGCCTGATCCATCGGGCCCGTCAGTTTGCTCGCGGCAGCGGACGTGTAGAGGGAGTTCACGAGCGAGTGCCGGATCTCCTTCTGGAACATGCCGGTCGAGCCCAGCGACACGGAGTAGTTCGCCGCCGCCGACTGCGCGCCTTGTTCGGTATGCGCGAACCCCGACGGAATTCCTCCGGTCTTCGTCTCCACCGGCTTCGTCCCGCTCGCCGCCGTAGATGCCGCGTCCGGCTTCGAACCGCTTGACGTGGTGCTGTCGTTCGAGGACGAAGTGCCGTCGCCGCGGTTCGCGAAGGCGATTGCGGCGATGAGGAGGACGACGACTCCGACGACCGTCACCAGGCTTTTGGAGGAGGAGGATCTGCCGCCGCGGCGGGCGCCGCCGTAGACGTCGCCTGTTCCCTGGGGGTAGCGGGTGCGGGTCTGGCCGGTGCCGCCGTAACCGCCGGAGGTCTCGTGTTCGTCTCCGGGACTCATGCCGGGTACGCCCCTTCGCCGTCGTCCAGAAACATCTGGAAGTACGACGGTAGCCGTGCTGGTTCCCGCGCGGGCGCGGAGTGGTGACTCGACATCAGGGAGACGCAACCTCAGCCGGTGGGCACGACGGGCGGGGGAGTGGAGGGGTGGGGAGACGAGGAGGGGGCTCCGGTCGGACGGCTACACGGCCATGCCGTACACGATCGTGAAGAGGGTGCCGAGGGAGCCGATGATGAAGACGCCGGTCAGGCCGGCGACGATGAGTCCCTTGCCCTGTTCCGCGCTGAAGGTGTCGCGGAGCGCCGTCGCGCCGATGCGCTGTTTGGCCGCACCCCATACGGCGATACCGAGGCAGAGCAGGATGGCGACCGCCATCACGACCTCGATCATCACCTTCGCCTCGTTACCCAGGCTGCCGAAGGGGCCCCAGTCCGGAGCGATCCCCCCGATGATGGTGTTGATGTCTCCCTTGTCGGCCGCGAAGAGCATGTAAGTCACCGCCCCTGGTGGGTAGTTCCGCATCCCCTGCAGGTGCGCAGAGGTCAGGCATCATTGTCGCCGACAAAGGCGCCGTCGGATGTCGACTTGGCGTCATTGATTGGCGGGTTTCGTACGAATACACCGTACGGTCACTCTGTGTATCACGGTAGGTAACGCCGGGCAATGAAGTCGGATCGGAACCTGTCCGTGGTTTGGTCGTTAGCCCCTGTTTACTGGATTCGGTTCGCCTTGATGTTCTCATGATGAACGGGCCGCGGCTGGATGCCGCGGCCCGTTCTCCCGTGCCAGGTGTGGCCCCCACGACCCACTGTGGCACGTCATGTGACGGAGGATCAGCTCAGGGTGGGGGGCAGGTCACCGTCAGTTGGCGAAGGCCGAGATGCCCTCCGGGGTGCCCCAGCCGGTCGGGCCGTCGTAGCCGGTCTCGGCGGTGCAGAAGTACGCCGTCGAGCAGGAGCCGTTGTAGCCGCTGGTCACGTCGTTGAGGGACGAGGTGCCCGCGTAGTCGTAGGGGTACTGCGCCGGGTAGGTGCCGCTGGCCGGGGTGCCGGCGAGGGCGTAGACGCCGGCGATGATCGGGGCGGAGACGCTGGTGCCGCCGAAGGTGTACCAGCCGGCGGTGACGCCGTAGGAGTCGTAGACGGAGACGCCGGTGGCCGGGTCGGCGACGGCGGAGACGTCGGACTCCATGCGCTTGGTGCAGCCGGTGTCGGTCTGCCAGGTGGGCTTGGCGTCGTAGGAGGAGCAGCCGGAGCCGGTGCCCTCGGTGCTGGAGGTGCGCCAGACGGCCTCGGTCCAGCCGCGGGTGGTGGAGGAGGTGGAGAGCTTGGTGCCGCCAACCGCCGTCACGTACTGGGACGTTGCCGGGTACTCGGCGCCGTAGGCGCTGTCACCGGAGGAGACGGTGATGGCCACGCCCGCGTGCTTGTAGTACGAGGTGTCGTACGTCGTCTGGGAGGAGGATTCGGAGCCGCCGTAGGAGTTCGAGACGAACTTGGCGCCCAGGGTGACGGCCTCGTTCTCGGCGGTGCCGAGGTTGGCGTAGCTGGCGCTGGTGGCCTCGACGAGGGTGATGTTGCACAGCGGGCAGATCGCGCTCGCCATGTCGAGGTCGAGGGAGATCTCCTCGGACCAACCGGCGTCGCTGGTGGGGAGGGACGTGGTCGAGCCGGTCTGACTGACCTTCTTGAAGCAGCCGTTGGCCGTCGTGCAGGCCGAAAGGCCGTAGTACGAACGGTAGGTGGCGAGGTCTGCCTCGGCGTTCGGGTCGTTGTACGCGTCGACGATCGCGATCGTCTCGCCGGAGCCGTTGGAGGCGGCGGCGGAGGTCAGGCCGTAGGCGGACCGGAGGTTGGTCGGGCTGTAGCCGGAGGGGGTCGTCGCGTCGGCCGCCTTGGGGGTGATGCCGGTCTTCGCGGCCAGCGCCTTCTGGTAGGCGGTGAGGCCGCCGGTGACGCGGTAGGACTTGCAGGTGAGGTCACCCGTGTGCTTGGGGGTCGCACAGGGGGTGGCGGCGTACGTCACCTTCGTGGAGGTGGTGGCACTCGCGGCGGCGTCGGCCTGTACGGCGGTGCCGAGGCCGGTGAAGAGGAGTGCGGCCGTGGCGATGACGACGGACCCTGTGCGGCGCCATCTACCGTGCGTGTGGGGGGAGTTGGGGGTCGTGGTACGCAAGGTGCAGCCTCCTGAGTCGGTGGAACAGGGGCGGTGCGGGTGCGTGTCGCCGGTGCGGTTTCCCCGGCGGTGGGGGGCGGCCCGCGATGACGATCCCTTGTTGAGTACGCGACAACAAGAGGCTGCTGGAATCCTGACCTCCGTATTGCCGAACGGGGTCTGGGCCTTACTTCCCGATGGCCGTCCGATGGCCAGGGAGTGGCTCCCGCTTGACCCAACTCACAGTATTTCCATGGTGTTTCCACTGGTCACGCAGTCGCTTAGCACATGCGCGCAGGGGGTGCGGGGCACGGCGAACGGGCCGCGGCTGGTTGCCGCGGCCCGTTGCCATTTGCTCCGCCGAGGGGACCCCACGTCCCCCTCTGCCGGCGGCTCCCCGTGACCCGACGGGGAGGTTCTCGCGGAGTGGAGTGCGGTCAGCCGGTGAAGGCGGACACGCCCTCCGGGGTGCCCCAGCCGGTCGGCCCGTCGTAGCCCGAGCCGGCGGTGCAGAAGTAACTCGTCGAGCAGGAGCCGTTGTTGCCGCTCGTCACGTCGTTCAGGGCGGAGGTGCCGGCCGCGGCGTAGGGGTACTTCGCCGGGTAGTCGCTGGTGCCGGGGGTGCCGGCCAGCGCGTAGACCGAGGCGATGATCGGGGACGAGGCGCTGGTGCCGCCGTAGGTGCCCCAGCCGGTGCCGTCGTCGCCGTAGGTGTCGTAGACCGAGACGCCGGTGGCCGGGTCGGCGACCGCGGAGACGTCGGAGATCATGCGCTTGGTGCAGCCGGTGTCGGTCTGCCAGCTGGGCTTGGCGTCGTACGCCGAGCAGCCGGAGCCGGTGCCCTCGGTGCTGCTGGTCTTCCAGACGGACTCGGTCCAGCCGCGGCTGTTCGAGGAGGTCTTGAGGGCGGTGCCGCCGACCGAGGTGACGTACTGCGAACCGGCCGGGTACTCGGCGCCGTAGGCCTCGTCGCCCGCGCTGGCGGTGATGGCGACGCCCGCGTGCTTGTAGTACGAGGTGTCGTACGACGTGTCGGAGGAGGACTCCGAGCCGCCGTAGGAGTTCGAGACGAACTTCGCGCCCAGCTTGACGGCCTCGTTCACCGCGGTGCCGAGGTTGGCGTCGCTCGCGGACTTGGCCTCGACCAGGAGGATGTTGCAGTTCGGGCAGGTCGCGCTGACCATGTCGAGATCGAGGGACTCCTCACCGGCCCAGCCGCTGTCGGCGGTGGGGAGGGAGGTCGTCGAGCCGGTCTGGCTGACCTTGGTGAAGCAGCCGTTGGCGACCGTGCAGGCCGAGAGGCCGTAGTACGAGCGGTAGGTCGCGAGGTCGGCGGCGGCGTTCGGGTCGTCGTAGGCGTCGACGATCGCGACGGTCTCGCCGGAGCCGCTGGAGGAGGCGGCGCTCGCCAGGCCGTAGGCGGACTGGATGTCCGAGGGGCCGTAGCCGGTGGGGTCGTCCGAGGCGGCCTTCGGGGAGATGGTCTTGGGTGCGATGCCCTTCAGCGCGGCCTGCTTCTCCATGAAGGCGGTGGTGCCGCCGGTGACACGGAGGGCGTTGCAGGCGGCGAAGCCCTTCTTCGGGGTGGCGCCGCAGGCGGCCTTCTCGTACTGCACATGGGCCTTGGCGACCTGTGCGGCGATGGTCTTGGCGGTCGCCTTTTGGGGGGTGGTGGCGGCGCTCGCGTGGGCCGCGGTGCCGAGTCCGGCGAGCAGGAGCGCGGCGGTCGCGGCGGCGGCGGAGCCGAGTCTGCGCCAGTTGCCGCGTATGTGGGGGGAGTTGGGGGGTGTCGTACGCAACGTACAGCCTCCAGAGAGAGGTTGGCAGAGGCCTGCGGGTGGGGGGTCCACCGGTGAGGTTCCCGGTGGGGGCGGCGGCCCGCGATGACCATCTCTTGTTGAGTACGTGACAACAAGGTGGGTTCCGGAATTCTGACTTCCGCGTTACTCAAGGGGGTTGGGGGATTGCTGATCAGTGGCTGCGGGATGGGGTGGGGATGGCTCGGGCTTGACTGTCTCCACGGGAAATCCACAGTGGGACGCGCGTTGACTGGGGGTGCGAGCGGGTTGCGGGCGGGTTGGGGGTGGGTGGTTCGGTTGTGTGCGGGGTGCGGGTGGG
>NZ_BARF01000167.1 GCF_000367365.1 Streptomyces prunicolor NBRC 13075
AGCCCCGTAAACCCCCACCCCGCACTCCCGAAGCCCCACCCGCACAGCGCCCGCCAGAGCCGCGCCCAGCGGCCCCGCGAGGGCCAGTGCGCCTCGTTCCTTGTGGGCGAGGAGTGCCGCGCGCACCTCGTCCGCGTAAGGAGCCGCCGCGTACGTCGCCGGGAGCCCGGCCGGCTCGGGCATCGGTCGTACCCGGCTCGGTACGGCCCCGGTCAGGACGGCACGGCACTCCGGGCAGAGCACCGTGCGAGGCCTCCCGCAGCCTCCGCACTCGGCCGGCAGCACCAGATCCGTGAGGTCACGCCACCACCCCCGCATGCCCACCACTGTGCCAACGCCCTCGCCGACCGGCCACCCCTGTGGACAACGGCCTGTGGACAACTCCACGCACCCGCCGACAGCCGTCACCCACACGAGTGCAAGGCCACCCCGGAACACACACGAAACGGCCGCCTCCACCGAGCCTCAGCCCGACCGGAGACGGCCGCTTTCAGTCCGCCACCTCAAAACCCCGACACGTCACCCCGGATAAACCGGCGCCGACCCCGTCTTGACCACCTTCTGCCACTGCGCCCCGTTGGGCAGCCGCACGATCCCGTCCTCCGAGTAGGCCACCAGCGGCAGCTTGTCGTTCTCGGACGCGGCGATCTCCTTCACCCCGGTCAGGGCCGCGGGCGCCGGGCCCTCCGGCGTGGAGCCGTCGACCTGGACGTAGCGCATCTGGAGCACGCCCTGCTGCTCACGCCCCACCACCACGAGGCGGCTGTCCCCGGCCCACGACATGGCCGTGATCTCCTCCAAGTCCGGGGTGGCGGAGCGCAGTTCGAGCACCGAGACCACCGGCGTCTCCCCCGCCGCCCCGCTCCGCTGGATCCGCCCGATGAGCAGGGACCGCTTGCCGTTCTTCTCGACGACGAGCGCGATCCGCACCCCGTCGGCGGCCACCCGTACGGACTCGACACGGCCATCCAGCCCCGGCGTCTCCACCGCGATCGGCTCTCCCGCGCCCTCCTGCAACAGGAGCAGCCGGGGCTTCTTCGGGTCCTGGTCGGCCACCCAGAGGTCGCCCTGCGCGTCCCAGCTGGGCGCTGTCAGCCGGTCGGCCTCCGTCTTGCCCTGGCTGGTCAGCACGGGGTCCCCGAGCGAGGCGCCGGACACCAGCGACCCGACGTAGAGCGACTTCCCGTCGAGACTGACCCCGGCCCCGGTCTCCTCGTCGCGCGACACGGCCACGGACCGCAGTTGCTTGACGCCCTCGCCCAGCGCGCCCGGCACCGGCTCGGCCTGCGTGCCGCGGCTGCCGCCGGCGATCCGCACCACGCGGTGCTTGTCGTCGAGGAAGTACAGGTACTCGGGACGGTTGACGGCGCCGTGTGCCCCGACAGTGTCCGCGCTGCTCTCCTTGTAGAGGCACAACTGCGCGCCGTTGGCGGCCTGCAGCTCGACCTCGTCCACTGTGGGCGTCATGGTCTGGAGCGTGTAGAGGATCTGCGTCGCCATCTCGTTGCACCGGGCCAGTCCCACCCGCGAGGCCTTCTGGTTCAACGGGACCGTCAGCTTGTTCGTGTCGTCGGGCGTCAACGAGGTGACGCCCTTCCGCAACGCCGTCCCGGTGGGGAAGCTCGACCGGACCACGGGCCCGAGCCAACTGGTGGGCCCGTTGAGGAGCGACCGCACCATCTGCGTCATGGGGTCCACCCGCCGCCGTACGAACACGGGGTCGGCGACGGCGATCGGCTGCGGGTTCGTAGCGGCCGACGTGTTCGACGCGAAGTAGTACTTGTTGACCGACATGTAGTTGCGCTGAAAGTCCGACTCACCCATGACGACGCCCTGCGGCAGCTCATCGATGCGCCACTGGCCGCTCTTCGCGTCCTTCGTCAGGTGTACGGCCTTGCTGTACTTCCCGTCCGCCGGCGCGTACGCCTGCTGCGAGTCCACCGTGGCGACCCGGTCACCGGTGAGTGTGTACGTGAAGGTGCCGGTGTCCTCCTGGCCGACCGGAGGGCGGACGGCATCGGTGCTCGGCCCGTCGGCGAGCACCGTGGTGGACTGCTCCGGCTGCCAGCCCCGCGCGGCCTTGGCGGACAGGTACAGGCGCGCCGTCTTGTAGGTCGGGTCGTCGCTGGTCAGCGCCTCCAGGAAGCCCTGCACGATCTCCCCCTGCGACGCGTCCTCCCGGGGCGGCATCGCGAAAACCCGCACCTGGGTGTCCTGTCGGGGCGTCGACTCGACCCCCCGGAGATCCCCGCTGTCGGGCATCGAGGCACATCCCGCCAGCACTACGACGCCCATCGCGACGTACGCCGCCGCGCGTGCCGGCTTCCGCCGAGCGCCTCCCGCGCGGTCAGCGCCCACGAGATGCCTCCCCCTGCTTGTTCGAGTCCTCCGGTACGCCGGCCGGGTCCGTGCTGTCCGCGGCCTCGCTCCGGGCCGGCTCCACGGGCGTCCGGTCCTCCTGCCGCCGGGTGCCGCCGGTCGGCCGGGGCACCACGCGCGCGCCGTTGCCGGGCAGCGCCGTCGGGTCCGCCGTTGCGGTCGTGGCGCCCATCCTCGGGGCGATCGGGGTCCGCGCGGGTATCGGCGACCCCTGGTCGCCCATCGGCTGCACCGGGACCGTCGCGCGCTTGTCCCCGCCCCCGCTCGGCAGACCGGCGTCATTAAGTCCACGATTACGGCGGGAGTCCTTGGGCTCCAGGGGTATCGGCGAACCCCGTAGCGGTTCGTCCGCGGTCCGCGGCAGCGTCAGCCGGAACTGCGAACCGCCGCCCGGCTCCCCCCACGCCTGCAGCCAGCCGCCGTGCAGCCGCGCGTCCTCCAGGGCGATGGACAGCCCCAGTCCCGTACCGCCGGTGGTACGCGCGCGTGCCGGGTCGGCCCGCCAGAAGCGGCTGAACACCCGGGTCGCCTCACCGGGCTTGAGCCCCACTCCGTAGTCGCGCACCGCGATGGCGACCGCCCCGCCCGCGGTGGCGAGCTTGACTATGACGTCCTTGCCGTCGCCGTGCTCCACGGCGTTGACGACGAGGTTGCGCAGCACCCGCTCCACCCGCCGGGCATCGGCCTCGGCGACCACGGGCTGCTGGTCGCCGACGACGCGTATCTGCGTGCCCTTGCGCTCGGCGAGCGGCGCGGCGCCGCTGAGCACCCGTCGTACGACCTCTCTGAGGTCTATCGGCTCGGCCTCCAGGGCCGCCGCGCCCGCGTCGAAGCGGCTGATCTCCAGCAGGTCCGCGAGCAGCGTCTCGAACCGGTCCAGCTGGTCGGCGAGCAGTTCGGCCGACCGCGCGGTCATCGGATCGAAGTCCACGCGCGCGTCGTGGATGACATCGGCCGCCATCCGTACGGTCGTCAGCGGCGTCCGCAGCTCGTGCGACACGTCGGAAACGAACCGCCGCTGCATCCGCGACAGGTCCTCCAGCTGCTGGATCTTCAGCTGAAGGTTCTGCGCCATCTTGTTGAAGGCCTCACCGAGCCGCGCGATGTCGTCCTCGCCGGTGACCTTCATCCGCTCCTGGAGGCGCCCGGCGGACAGCCGTTCGGCGATCCCGGCGGCCATCCGCACCGGCGTGACGACCTGCCGCACGACGAGCCAGGCGATGGCCCCCAGGAGTACGACGACGAAAAGCCCGGCCGTGGCAAGGGTTCCCTTGACCAGGCTGAGCGACTTCTCCTCCTGGGTGAGCGGGAAGAGGTAGTACAGCTGGTACGGATCGCCGTTCGGGTCGTTGACCTGTTTGCCCACGACCAGCGCCGGCTGGGAGTCCTTGCCGTTGCTGTAGATGATGCGGGTGTAGCTCTGGGCAGCGGTCGTACGGTCGTTGACCCGCGCGCGCAGGTCCTCGGGCACGCTCGCGGACGGGTCGACGTATCCGGAGCCGCGCGGGCTGCGTCCGCCGCCGCTGTCCATGCCCGCGGGCAGTGTCACCACGTCGAAGGCGCCCTGGCCGCCGCTGGAGAGCGACGACACGAGGTCGCTCATCCACTGGATGACGTTCTGGGAGGAGTTGCCGCCGGTCGCGGAACCGTCGTCGGCGGTCCCGCTGGCCGCCTCGTCGGCCCGCTGCTTGGCCACGGCGAAGCCGCCCGTGGCCTGGCTCTGAGAGGCCTTCACCTTGGCGTCCAGCAGGCCGTTGCGCACCTGCCCGATGACGACGAAGCCCAGCAGCAGGACGACGCCCAGCGACATCAGCAGGGTCGTGACGACGACCTTGAGCTGGATGTTGCGCCGCCACAGCCGCATGACCGGCAGCAGCGGCCGGCGCACCCAGCGCATGAACAGGCGCAGGACCGGGCTGCCCTGGACTCCGCCCTGCAGCAGCCCGCCCTCCAACAGGCGCCCCCAGCGGGAGCCCGCCGCCGTCCGGCCGACAGGCCGCCCCGCGCGGGCCCCGGACCCCCCGGGCGCCGAAGCGGCACTGTCCCTGGACATGTCAGCTCGGTCCCGCCTTGTAACCGACCCCGCGGACGGTCACCACGATCTCCGGCCGCTCCGGGTCCTTCTCGACCTTGGAGCGCAGCCGCTGGACGTGCACGTTCACCAGCCGGGTGTCCGCCGCGTGCCGGTAGCCCCAGACCTGCTCCAGGAGCACCTCACGCGTGAACACCTGCCACGGCTTACGGGCCAGCGCGACCAGCAGGTCGAACTCCAGCGGCGTCAGCGCGATCGACTGCCCGTCCCGCTTCACGGAGTGACCGGCCACATCGATGACCAGATCGCCTATGGCGAGCTGCTCGGGCGCAGGCTCCTCCGACCTCCGCAGCCGCGCCCGGATCCGGGCGACCAGCTCCTTCGGCTTGAACGGCTTCACGATGTAGTCGTCAGCGCCCGACTCCAGGCCCACCACGACATCGACGGTGTCGCTCTTCGCCGTGAGCATCACGATCGGCACCCCGGACTCCGCCCTGATCAGGCGGCACACCTCGATACCGTCCCGTCCGGGCAGCATCAGGTCCAGGAGCACCAGGTCGGGCTTGCTCTCACGGAAAGCGGCCAGCGCCTTGTCGCCGTCGGCTACGAAAGACGGCTCAAAACCTTCACCACGCAACACAATGCCGAGCATCTCGGCCAGTGCGGTGTCGTCATCGACGACAAGGACTCGTCCCTTCATAAACGACATCATCCCATTAACTAAATCGTTACCTGTCGTGACCTGTCACACAGCTCTGCCAGCGCCCCCGCAGTCACGGGCGAAACGGCGCCTTCTTCGGTGACGATCGCCGTCACCAGCTCGGGAGGCGTCACGTCGAACGCCGGGTTGTACGCCTGGGTCCCCAGGGGTGCCACCGGAATCCCGCCTCCCACTCCCGAGACCGTCACTTGGGGTGACGTGATCTCCGTCACTTCGAAGCCGGGGCGCTGCTCCACCTCGATGGACGCCCCGTCCGGCGTGTCCGGATCAATCGTCGTCACCGGCGCCACCACGATGAACGGCACATGGTGGTACCGGGCGAGCACGGCGAGCGGATAGCTCCCCACCTTGTTCGCCACCGAACCGTCGGCGGCGATCCGGTCCGCCCCGATCAGTACCGCGTCCACCTCCCCGGCCGCGAACAATGAGCCCGCCGCGTTGTCCGTGAGCAAGGTGTACGCCATTCCGTTGCGTGCCGCCTCATACGCCGTCAGGCGAGCACCTTGCAGCAACGGACGCGTTTCGTCCACCCACAGCCGCCTCAGCCGCCCGTCCCGGTGCGCCGCGAGCGCCACCGCGAAGGCCGTGCCCTCGCCGCCCGACACCAGCGCCCCGGTGTTGCAGTGGGTCAGAATCCGGTGCCCGCCGCCGGGCAGCAGCTCGTCCAGCAGGGCCAGCCCGTGCGCGGCCATCCGCGCGCTGGCCTCGGCGTCCTCCCGGTGCAACCGCCGCGCCGCCGCCAACGCGGCCCCGGCCGCCTGCTCGGGATCACCTCCCTTGGCCACCGCGTCGCGGTGCGCGGCCTGGGCCCTGCGCACGCCCACGGAAAGGTTCACCGCGGTGGGCCGGGCGCCCGCCAGCGCGAGCGCGGCCTCGTCCACGTCGAAGCCCCGCGCGGCGGCGAGCGCGACGCCGTACGCCCCCGCGATGCCGAGCAGCGGCGCTCCGCGCACCGCCAGCGAGCGGATCGCGTCCACCAGCGCGGACGCGTCCGTGCACACCAGCTCGACCTCCTCGGCCGGCAGTCTCGTCTGGTCGAGAAGGACCAGCACAGGGCCCTCGGGGGGCTCGTCCCAACGAATCGCGGGTATCTCGGTCGACCGGCCGTCCTCGCCGGATTGCGCGTACTGATCAGCCATGCGGTCAGTCTGCCCCGGATCCGGCGGACAATTGAAGGTGCGCAGCCCATACCGCGGCCGGTCACCGCTCGACCACCCCATGGCACGATGGCTGCCAACCTGCCACCGCGCCTGCGGACGGGCACCGTGAAGGAGCGACGATGAACGACACTCCGGGCTGGGCCTCGCCCGGATCCGCCCCGCCCGACGGGCCCGAGCCCGGCGCGTCCGCCGAGGGCTCCGGCCCCGCGGACGAGCCGGGCACAGACCCGTCGGGCCCCGGCCCGCAGTGGTCCAAGGAGCAGCCGCCACCCGCCCAGTGGTCCGCGCCCACCGGCGCTCCCGGCCAGGGCCAGGCACCGCCGCCCCCACCACCGGGCCCTGGCTGGGGCGGCGGCCACCCCGCCGGCCCGGCCGGTCCCGGAGGCCCTGGGGGATACGGCGGCGGCTACGGCGGGCCCGGCGGCAACGGCGCTCCCGGCGGCTGGGGAACCGGCTGGGGCGGTCCCCCGCCCGCGGCCAAGCCCGGTGTGATCCCGCTCCGCCCGCTCGGCGTGGGCGAGATCCTCGACGGCGCCGTCTCCACCATGCGCACCTACTGGCGCACGGTCCTGGGCGTCTCGCTCGCCATCGCGGTCGTCATGCAGACCGTCGTCGTCCTCGTCCAGGGCTTCGCCTTCAGCGACCTCTCCAGCACCAACGCCCTCGACGACCCGAACGCCAGCGCCTCCGAAGTGACCCGCGCCATGAGCGAGGCCTTCCTCAGCACCGGCGTCGTCTACCTGGTCGTCCTCATCGGCACCGTCGTCGCCACCGCCCTGCTCACCGCGGTCACCAGCCGTGCCGTGCTCGGCAAGCCGGTCACCGCCGGAGAGGCCTGGCGCGACGCCCGGCCCCAGGTGCTCAAGCTGTTCGGCCTGATCTGCCTGCTGGTCCTCATGGCCCTCGTCCTCATCGGCGTCCCCACCGTGCCCGGCATCATCGTGGCCGTCACGGGTTCGCAGGACGGAGGCATCGCGCTCGCCGTCTTCGGTGGCCTCGTCGGCTGCGTCGTCACCCTCTGGCTGGCGATCCGCTTCTCCCTGGCCTCGCCCGCGCTGATGCTGGAGAAGCAGGGCATCATCAAGTCGATGAGCCGCTCCGCGAAGCTGGTGCGCGGCTCCTGGTGGCGGATCTTCGGCATCCAGCTGCTCGCCCAGATCATCGCGAGCATCCTGTCGTCCATCCTCGTCATCCCGTTCGCCTTCATCGCCGGACTGTTCAGCGGCGACGGCCTCAGCGGCCTCGTCGACGGCACCGGCGACCTCGGCTGGACGTTCCTCATCATCAGCGGCCTCGGCTCGGTGATCGGCCGCATGATCGCGTTCCCGATCACGGCGGGCGTCACCGTGCTCCTGTACATCGACCAGCGCATCCGCCGCGAGGCCCTCGACCTCGACCTGGCTCGTGCCGCCGGCGTCCAGGACTACGGCACCGCCGCCCACGGCCCCACCCCCGGGAGCTGATGCGGTGAGCCTGGCGGGGGGAGTTCTGACAGCGGTACCAGCGGTACCAGCGGCACTGCCGCGCGCCGCCGAATCGGCCGTAGGGGCACTGTTGCGCGCCCACGGCTCAGCCGTACGGTCGTCGTTCCTCGCGGGCGACGAGCCGCCGGTGACGATCCCGCGCGACCCCGCGCGGGAGGCGGCCCGGCGTGAACTGTCCAAGCAGATGTACCACGAGAACGACCCCAGCCTGGTGCAGCGGGCCCTGGACGCCATCTGGAACTGGATCGACAAGCTGTTCAACAGCGCATCGGAAGCGGCACCCGGCGGCACGCTCGGCCTGGTCGTCGTCATCCTGGCCGTCCTCGCGGTCGGGGCCGCCCTGTGGTGGCGCCTCGGCACCCCACGCCGCCAACCCGTCTCCGCCGCCGCCCTGTTCGAGGACGGCCCCCGCAGCGCCGCCGAACACCGCGCGGCCGCCGAGGCACACGCCGCCCAGGGACACTGGAACCCCGCCGTGCAGGAACGCATGCGTGCCATCGTCCGCGCCCTGGAGGAACGGGCCCTGCTCGATGCCCGCCCGGGCCGCACAGCCGACGAAGCCGTCGCCGAAGCCGGCCGCGCACTGCCCTCGCACACGGCCGAACTCCGCGCCGCCGCAGCCCACTTCGACGACGTGACATACGGCGGACGCGGCGCGAGCGAGCAGTCGTACCGCCGCATCGCCGAGCTCGACCGCGACCTTGAGCGCACCAGGCCCGTCCTCACGAGCAGCGCCCACAGCACGGCCCACCAGACCAGCCAGGGGGCCGCCGAATGACCGCGGAGGCCACGCTTCCCACCACCTCGGCCTCGCCGACCGCCCGCCAGGTGTGGACCCGCGCGCGGGGCATCCTCCTCGCGCTCGTGATCCTCCTGGCGGCCGCCGTGGCGATCGCCGCGATCCGCTCCGACGCCCGGCACGGCGACCTCGACCCGCGCTCCGCCGACCCCTACGGCAGCCGCGCCGTCGCCGAACTCCTCGGCGACCGGGGCGTGTCCACGCGCGTGGTCACCACCCTGGCCCAGGCCCGCGCCGCGGCCGGCCCGGACACCACCCTCCTGGTCGCCGTCCCCGACCTGCTGACCGACAGTCAACAGTCCGGCCTGCACGCGGCGTTCACCGACTCCGGCAGCCGTACGGTCCTCGTCGCCCCCGGCCCCCCGTCCCTGAACCGGCTCGCCCCCGAGGTCACCGCGGACCCCGGACCCGCCCTCACCTCGGCGCTCTCCCCCGACTGCTCCCTGCCCGCCGCCCAGCGCGCGGGTGACGCGGAAACCGGCGACTACAGGTACAAGACCACCGCCACCGACGCCGACGAGTGCTACCCCAGCGACGGCATGCCGACCCTGCTCCGGCTCCCGGACGCGTCCGGGGTCGGCGACACCGTCGTCATCGGCTCGCCCGACATCCTCTTCAACAAGCGTCTCGACAAGCAGGGCAACGCCTCGCTCGCCCTTCAACTCCTCGGCTCGCGCCCCCATCTGGTCTGGTACCTCCCCTCGCTGTCCGACACCTCGGCCACCGACTCCGGCAGCCAGAGCTTCTTCGACCTGCTCCCCTCGGGCTGGCTCTGGGGCACCCTGCAACTGTTCATCGCAGCAGCCCTGGCCGCCCTGTGGCGGGCACGCCGACTCGGCCCCCTGGTGCCCGAAAAGCTCCCCGTGGCGATCCGCGCCTCCGAAACCGTCGAAGGCCGCGCCCGCCTCTACCGCAAGGCCAACGCCCGCGACCGCGCGGCCAACGCCCTGCGCGCCACCACCCGCACTCGCCTCGCCCCCCTCGTAGGCGTCCCCGTCTCCCAGGCCCACGCGCCCGAAGCCCTGCTCCCCGCGCTCTCCGCCCACCTCCACGGCGACGGACAGACCCTGCACGCCCTCCTCTTCGGCCCGCCGCCCAGCGACGACGCGGCCCTCATCGCACTTGCCGACCAACTCGACGCCCTCGAAAGAGAGGTACGCCGTTCATGATGGACCCGACCACTGACAACGCCGGGTACACGGGGGACGCGGGCACCGCCCGGGCCTCCCTCGAATCCCTGCGAGCCGAGATCGCCAAAGCCGTGGTCGGCCAGGACCCCGCCGTGACCGGCCTCGTCGTCGCCCTCCTCTGCCGCGGACACGTTCTCCTAGAAGGAGTCCCTGGAGTCGCCAAAACGTTGCTCGTCCGCGCCCTCGCATCCGCGCTCGAACTCGACACCAAGCGCATCCAGTTCACCCCGGACCTGATGCCGAGCGACGTCACCGGCTCCCTGGTCTACGACACGCGCTCCGCCGAGTTCCGCTTCCAGCCCGGCCCGGTCTTCACCAACCTGCTCCTCGCGGACGAGATCAACCGCACCCCTCCGAAGACCCAGTCGTCCCTGCTGGAGGCCATGGAGGAACGCCAGGTCACGGTCGACGGCACCCCGCGCCCGCTCCCCGACCCGTTCCTGGTCGCCGCGACGCAGAACCCCGTCGAGTACGAGGGCACGTACCCCCTCCCCGAGGCCCAACTCGACCGCTTCCTCCTCAAACTGACGATCCCTCTCCCCTCCCGCCAGGACGAGATCGACGTCCTCACCCGGCACTCCGAAGGCTTCAACCCGCGCGACCTGCACGCCGCCGGTCTGCGCCCCGTAGCCGGCCCGGCCGACCTCGAAGCAGCCCGCGCGGCCGTCGCCAAGACGACGATCTCTCCCGAAATCACCGCCTACGTAGTCGACATCTGCCGCGCCACCCGCGAATCGCCGTCCCTCACCCTCGGCGTGTCCCCGCGCGGCGCCACCGCCCTACTGGCCACCTCGCGCGCGTGGGCCTGGCTCACGGGCCGCGACTACGTCATCCCCGACGACGTGAAGGCCCTGGCACTCCCCACCCTCCGCCACCGCGTACAACTGCGCCCCGAGGCCGAGATGGAGGGCGTGACGGCGGACTCCGTCATCAACGCGATCCTCGCCCACGTCCCGGTCCCCCGCTGATGGCCCTCACCGGACGCGCCGCCCTCCTCGCAGCCCTGGGCTCCCTCCCCGTAGGCATCTGGGAACCCAGCTGGACAGGCATCCTGGCCGTCAACGCCCCCCTGGCAGTTGCCTGCGCCTGCGACTTCGCGCTGGCCGCCCCGGTACGCCGCCTGAGCCTTACCCGCTCGGGCGACACCTCCGTACGCCTGGGCGAATCCGCCGACGTCACCCTCACGGTCACCAACCCGTCCCGCCGCCCGCTACGAGCCCGCATCCGCGACGCCTGGCCCCCCAGCAGCTGGCTCCCCGGCAGAGAATTCGCCGCGTCCCGCCACCGCCTGACGGTCCCACCCGGCGAACGCCGCCGCCTCACCACCCGCCTACGCCCCACCCGCCGCGGCGACCGCCACGCAGACCGCGTCACGATCCGTTCCTACGGCCCCCTAGGCCTCCTCACCCGCCAGGGCACCCACGCGGTCCCCTGGGCGGTACGCGTCCTGCCCCCGTTCACCAGCCGCAAGCACCTCCCGTCGAAGCTCGCCCGCCTGCGCGAACTCGACGGCCGCACCAGCGTGCTGACCCGCGGCGAGGGCACGGAGTTCGACAGCCTGCGCGAATACGTCCCCGGCGACGACACCCGCTCCATCGACTGGCGCGCCACCGCCCGCCAGACCACGGTCGCGGTACGCACCTGGCGCCCCGAACGCGACCGCCACATCCTCCTGGTCCTCGACACCGGCCGCACATCGGCGGGCCGCGTCGGCGACGCCCCCCGCCTCGACGCCTCCATGGACGCCGCCCTGCTCCTGGCAGCCCTGGCGTCCCGCGCCGGCGACCGCGTGGACCTCCTCGCCTACGACCGCCGGGTCCGCGCCCTCGTCCAGGGCCGCACGGCACGCGACGTACTCCCGTCGCTGGTCAACGCGATGGCGACCCTCGAACCGGAACTCGTCGAAACAGACGCCCGAGGCCTGGCGGCCACCGCGATCCGCACAGCCCCCCGCCGCTCCCTGATCGTCCTGCTGACAAGTCTCGACGCAGCCCCCGTCGAAGAGGGCCTGATCCCCGTCCTCGCCCAACTCACCCAGCGCCATACGGTTCTGGTGGCATCCGTGGCAGACCCCCACGTCGCCCAGATGGCCACGGCCCGTGGAAACACGGAGGCAGTCTACGAGGCAGCGGCCGCGGCACGTGCCCAAACCGAACGCGACCGCACCGCGGAAAAACTCAGCCGAGCCGGCGTCACCATCGTCGACGCGACTCCGGACGACCTTGCACCGGCGCTGGCGGACGCATATCTGGCCCTCAAGGGTGCGGGACGCCTGTAATAAGGAGGCCTGCTTGAGAAAGCAGAGCTTTTTACAGGACCCCTAAACGCAG
>NZ_BARF01000166.1 GCF_000367365.1 Streptomyces prunicolor NBRC 13075
CACTTGCCGCGAATGGTCATGGCCTCCTCGATGACGAAGCCCACTCCGATCACGCGGGCCAACACGGAGTCCTTCTGGGCACGCAGCACGTCGTCGACCTTCTCGTCGATCGTGGCGAGATAGTCGGTGATCTCGTTCATGGTCTGTTGCATCGCAACCTGCGCCATGATCCCCGCAGCACCTGCAAGAACCGCCGGGTTGGTCAGAAGCGATCGGGGCCCCTTGACGAATTCGACGAATCCCCTGGTCTGGCCTTTGGGTCCCTTCACCACGCCTGTGCTGAGACCTGTCTTCGAGCTTTCCCTCAGCCCGTACTTCTTGACCAGCGAGGCCGACTCGGGAGTCAGCTTCACCCAGCGACCGGATTCGGCCGCAATCTCCGAACCTGCCCGCGCGACTACAGCACCGGTACCGACGACGGACTTGAGTCGTTGCAGTCCGAGGTCCTTCGACGAAAGTCCTTCCGAGGTGAGGAAGCGTTCGACATCCGTGGCAGCTCCGATGACCGCCAGCCCATCACCGTCACTGATCAGCTGAATCTCGTTGTCCATCGCCCGTTCCTGATGTGGCTTGTCGCAGCTGGGGTGGTCAGGGTGTGCGCAGTGATCGCCGGGCGGGGGCCGAGGTCAAGATCGGTGCGTCGTTGGGCCGGTAGGAGCCGAGGCCTGCTGGGACGGGGGTTCCCGCAGGTCGCATCCAGATGTCCTCAACGTGCCTGACGCTACCTCGACGGCGGGCTTTGCCTGCCCTGCTTCGACCAACTTCTCCGTCTTGGCGAGCCTGCTCGGCCTCGTCACCGTCTGCCCTTTGGCCCATGGGAGTGCCTATGGGACCCCCGCTACACCTTCGTTCGTGAAGGGCTTGGCTCCCTGGACGAATGGTTGAGTCTCGTAAACCTGGCTGCAAAGTCGGCGCTGAAGTAGTCACGTTCTCACCCTCCGTGTGCCGACACGGAGCGGCCCTCAGCGGTGCGCCAACACCAATCTGAGGGCCTACACCGACTAGTGGATCAGAGGTCCACCGCGATGCTGAAGGATGCTATCCCGCCTGCCCGTTTCTTCTCCCAGACCCCGAACGAGATCATCCGGCATCCCCGCCTCAACGGGACCGCCGTGCGACTCCTCCAGTGGGCGTTGTCCCTCCCTGAGGGATCGAGGGAGACCGTGCAGTCCATCGGCGAGAAGATGCCGGAAGGCCGCCTCGCCGTTCGCAAGGCCCGGCGGCAACTGGAGGAAGAGGGTTACCTCCACACCCGGCGCAGTCAGCACCCCGAGACCGGCCAGTGGTCCACCCAAGTGCTCGTCTCCAACGTGGCGTTGACGACACCGGAGGAGATCGCCACCGCGTTCGGGACCGTACGCCCCTCTCCTGATCCGAGTCATCCGAGTGACCAGGACCCGCCGGTCGGGGCAGGGGCGGACCAGGCCGTCGGCGCATACCCCTTGAGCGAGAACACCGAGGAGAACACCCCCAACCATTCCGCGCCGCCAGGCGAGTTGGAGCGCGGCGCCGCGAACTTCCTGGCCCGCCTCGGCGACCGCACCCCCGCCCTGCGTCTCGGTGCCGGGGAGATCGAACGGCTCGTGCCCCTTGCCACCCGCTGGATGGCGAGCGGTGCGACGGAGGCCGACCTGCAGCAGGCCCTCACCGTCGACCTGCCCCACCCGGTCCGCTCCCCGGCCGCCCTCGTGTCGTACCGCCTGGAAGCCCGGACTCCGACGACAACTACCGCTCCACGCAAGCGAGTCGAGAGCCTGGCGGAGTGCGGGGAGTGCCGCGAGCCGTTGCCGCGAGGTGTGCTTACCGGTATCTGCCGCCGCTGCGCGGGGCTGGGCCCGGTACCTTCGGCATCGGCTCCAACTCCCGTGTCGCTCAACGGGATCGCCCTGGTGAGGGCCGCGTTGTCAGGGGTGTGTCATGAAGCGATCCGGCGGTCCGACAACTGGGCCAGTTCCGTGAAGAACGCGCGGTAGAGCGGCTCGTCGGTGGTCTGGATCTCGACGGTGACGAGCCCGTGTTTGGAACTCGTCGTGCTCGCGTAGATCGGTTCGTCGAGCTCCTCGATGTTGCCGAAGTGCAGCCGGGTCAAGCCGCCCTTACGCGCCTCGGCACGTACCTTCACCCAGCTCAACGGGGCCCGGTACGAGCCGATGATGCGATTGCGCCGGAACACCTCGAAGATCCCGTGATCGACCCGCAGATGGACGCGGTCATGCTCGAAGACCTTGTGGTCGCAGGCGAACGGCTCCATGCCGGTGAAGATATCCGACCCTCGACCGGCCCCGACCGACGCTCACAGGTTTCTCGCAGGCAACTCACCGAGTCCCCCGAGACAAGCTCCCTATCGTCATGCACACGCACTGACTGGAGGTGGGGAAAATGAACAGCAGTCACACCAACACCACGGAGAAGTCGGCCGGTTGGGCCAAGTCCGCCCGCGGCCCCTGGGCGGTGGTCTGCGCGGTCGCGACCGTGATCCTCGGCCCGGCCGCCGTCACGGCCTCCGCACTCGACCAGGCCAACGCGGCCCCGATGCACCACGCGGTACGGGCCGACCAGACGCAGGCCTACATCTCGACGGACTCGACCCGCCGCCGGACCGCCGCCTAGTGCTGTGACCGTATGGGTTCACCGGGCTGGGCCGAGGTCCCGCCTTTATGAGGCCTGGCGTCGGGAGAGAGCCAACCTGCGCCGTTGTCGGTCGATTTCGGTGACGACGACCGTGACCTCGTCGCCGACCTGGACCACGTCCTCCGGAGTCTCCACAGGCTCCGGGGCGAGTTCTCGAAGATGAACCAGTCCCTCAACGCTGTCGGCGACCCGGACGAAGGCGCCGAACGGGACCAACTTGGTGACCTGGCCTTGCAGCCTCTGGCCCACCGCGAGCCCTTCGACGAACGCTGCGAAAGGGTCCGGCTGCATCGCCTTCAGGGACAGTCTCGCCTCTCCGTTCCAGTCGTCGAACTGGAGGAACTCGCATGAGATGTGCTGTCCGACGTGCACGACGTCCGACATCGCTTCGACATGCCGCCACGACAGTTCGGCGACCGTGATGAACCCGACGCCGGGGAAGACCGGATGGTCAGGGCCGTCGTCCAGCGACACGAACACGCCGAACCGCTCGATTGCCGCGACCGTCCCGGAGAGAATCTCACCGCGCCGACGCGATGCCAGGAACGCCCAGAGCTCCGGGTTCTCGGTGGCGGTCATCGCCAGCCGGACCCGGCCCTCGTCCGGGTCGACGGCCGTCACTTCAGCGGTGATCCGTCGGCCGACCTCCAGGGCCGTGGCGTCGATCCAAAGCCAGGAAACGTCTGGCTGGGAGACGGTCCCCAGCGGGCGCGCGGGGAACCCGTCCAGGGTCACCGCCACCCCGTGCGACCGCGTGATCTCCGCGACCGTCCCGCTGCACAGGTCGCCGACGTGTATCCCGGCCAGGAAGTCCCGAGAAGCCTGATCGTCCGGCACTGCCCCCATGCCGCCCAGCCTCTCACGGGGAGCCGTGCGCCGACCCTGATCCAGCCGCAGTCGTCAGCGGGCGGCGACCAGTTGCTGGGTGCTGGTGACCGTGCCGTCGGCGTGCTGGGTGAGGCGGAGGACCAGGACGTGTCGGCGGTCGGCCGGCGCGGTCACATAGAGGGGGCGGCCCTTGTTCAGGCCGGGGGCCCTGAACTGCATCCGGGAGCCGAAGGCTCCGGCGGCGCTGTTGCAGCCCTTGGCCAGGGTGCGGCCGAAGGGGTCGTGGTCGTGCCGCGTGGCGTCGACGTCGTAGTCGACGAGCTTGGCGTCGGGCTTGGCGACCGTCCCGACGTTCATCGTGACCCACGCGTGGACCTGCACGTCCGAGCAGACGGTGACCGTACTGACGGCCGTCGGATCCGGGTCGAATCATGGAACGCGGGCGAACCATCGGGAACATGACCCTTCCGAGAGGTGGACCGAGCGGGCGTTGTCGCTCCATTTGAGGTCCGCGGCCCGGCAGTTGTTCTGACCTCAGTGGCATCAGGACACCGCTGTGACACGTGGGTCGACCCGTCGCTACGGGAAAGCGGAGGAATCAGAGGAAGCGGGACAGGTCCTGACCAGGGCAGGTCCTGGTCAGGACAGGTTCTAACTCCGGCCCATGCCCAGGTACTTCTCGCCCGCCGGATCGATGTCCACGCCCAGCCCGTTCAGGAGGCCGGCCAGCATCGTGTAGTAGCCGACCGTCGTGATCAGTTCGACCACCTGACGGTCGGTCAGATGCTTGCGCAGTGTTCCCAACGTCGCGTCCGTGAGCGTGTGTTGGGCCAGCAGTTCCTTCGTCGCCGTGAGCAGCGTCGACTCGACCTCGTCGAAGTCGCCCTCCTCCGGCCGGAGTTCGACGACCGCCGCCAACTGGTCGACGGTGACCCCCGCGTGGAGCGCGATCGGGCGGTGCTGGACGATCCCGTAGGCGCAGTCCGTGCGCGCTGCCACCGACACCACCACCAGCTCGCGCAACCGCACCGGCAGCGACGAACCGAGCACCGCCATCCCCAACTCGATCGCGGGACCCGTCAGTTCGGGGGCGTGCGAGAGCATGCGGAACGCGTTCAGCGGGGTGGGAAGAGCGTCGACGGCTTCGGCGGAACGCTCCGGGTACGGTATTCGAGCCACGGTGACCTCACTGGGATCCGGTCGGACGGTGGACGGGGCATCATCGCCGTACCCCGCTCACTCGTGCTCACTCCTCCTGGAACCTCTCCCGCAGCTTCGGGAACCGTTCCGCCAGCACGGCCTCGTTCTCCAGGTCGAGTCGTGCGCCCAGGGGTTCCGCGGGCGCCGGGGGGATCCCCAGGTCGGGGGCGACGGCTCCGGTGAGCTGCTCGTACGCCTCGTCCGCCGCGTACCCCAGTTCCTCACCGTCGCCGTCGATCTCCTCGTCGAAGTCGTCGATGAGGTCGGCCAGCGAGTCGGGGTCGTGCACGGCACCCTCGTACACCTCACGGCCCTGACCGATCAGCCAGCACCGGAAGTAGTCGAAGGCGTCGTCGCTCGCGCCGCCCAGCAGCACCCACGCGGCGCCCCACAGATCCCAGGTGTACGCGCGGTTGTAACGGGCCTCGAAATGCCGGGCGAAGTCCAGGACCAGCTCCGGGTCCAGCAGCAGAAGCCGGTCGACGAGCAGGTCGGCCTGCTCCTCGGGGTCGCCCTCGGCGGCCTCGCGGGTGGCGTCCACCAGCTCCCAGAACTCCGTCTCGTCCATCACGGGTCAAGCATCGGTCCTGGAGGGGTGGTGCGCACGTGGAGTGCAGCGGATTGTCACCTGGCACGGGGCAGATCGTTATGGGCGGTGGTACAGAGTGGCGAGCCGTAGCGCGTCGTCCGTGAAGCGTGCCCGCAGACTCTCCGGGGCCAGCACCTCCACGTCCGGGCCGAGTCCCGCGAGCTGGCTGTGCGCCACCTCCTCGGACTCCACCCGCAGGGTCACCGTCACCCACCCGCCGTCGGCGTCCGGCCCGCCCGCGGCCTCCAGCGCCTCGCGCGCCGCGACCGCGTCGACGGCGTACGGCAGTCTCCGCACCCCGTCCGCCGACAGCCGCACCACGACCTCAGCCCGCAGGATCGACCGCGCGAACTGCTCCGCCCGCTCCTCCCAGAACGCCGGAAGATCGAAGTCCACGTCGCGTACGAAGCGCTCGGCACCCGCCTCCACTGCCGTGAACCGGTCAATGCGGTACACCCGGTAGGAATCGAGGTGGGCGACGACCCGCGCGCACAGGTACCAGACACCCGCCTTGAGGACGAGTCCGTACGGCTCCAGTTCCCGTTCGACGTCGGAGTCCCCGCGCCGGTACCGAGCGAGCACCCTCCGGTCGTCCCACACAGCGTCCGCTACGGCGGGAAGCAGTTCGGGCGTCTTGAGCTCCGTGAACCAACCGGGCGCGTCGAGATGAAACCGCTGAGCCGCTGCCCGCGAGGCATCCGACAGGGAGGGCATCAGCGCCGCGGACACCTTCAACCGGGCCGCCGAGGCCGCGTCCTCCAACCCCATCTCGCGCAACGCCCCCGGCACCCCGCTCAGAAAGAGCGCCTCGGCCTCGCTGCGGCCCAGCCCGGTGAGTCGGGTCCGATACCCGCCGACGAGCCGATACCCTCCGGCCCGCCCCCGATCCGCGTACACCGGAACGCCCGCCTCGGACAGTGCCTGCGCGTCCCGGGTGATGGTCCGCTCCGAGACTTCCAGCTCGCGGGCCAGCTCGGCGGCGGTCATGGAGGCGCGGGACTGGAGCAGCAGCACCATTTTGATCAGGCGGGCAGCGCGCATGCCTTCATGATGAGGGATCTCGCCCCCGCCGCCCCTACCCGTCCCATCCCCGGTGGCTGCGCCCCCAGACCCCCCTTCGGCCTGAACGGCCTCGTCCTCAAACGCCGGACGGGCTGAAAGACCAAACGCCGGAGAGGCTGATTTTCAGCCTCTCCGGCGTTTGAGGAGCGGGGTCTGGGGCGGAGCCCCAGAAGGATGGGACGGGTAGGGGCGGCGGGGGCGAAAGAAGCGCCCTACAGCCCGTAGCGCTCCCGCGCCTCCTTCACCGCCGTAGCCTTCACTTCCCCGCGCCGCGCCAACTGCGCCAGCGCCGCCACGACGATCGACTCCGCGTCCACGCCGAAGTACCGCCGCGCCGCATCCCGCGTGTCCGACAGGCCGAAGCCATCCGCGCCCAGCGACGAATAGTCCTGCTCGACCCACTGCGCGATCTGGTCGGGGACCTGGCGCATGTAGTCGGAGACCGCGAGGACAGGACCCTCGGCACCCTGCAGGGCCTGCCGGACGTACGGAACTCGCTCCTCGCCCCGCAACAGCGCCGCATCCGCGTCCAGCGCATCCCGCCGCAGTTCAGTCCAGGACGTGGCCGACCACACGTCAGCCGCCACCCCCCACTCCTCCGCGAGCAACCGCTGCGCCTTCAACGCCCAGTGAATCGCCGTACCGGAGCCCAGCAGCTGAATCCGCGCCGCGTTGGCGGCCGGCGAAAGCCCGGCGGACTCCGCAGTGTTGAAGCGGTACAGGCCCTTGACGATGCCCTCGTCGATACCGAGTCCGGCCGGCTTGGCGGGCTGGGGGATCGGCTCGTTGTAGACGGTGAGGTAGTAGAAGACGTTCGAGTCCTCGCCCGGGGCCGCCTCGCCGTACATGCGGCGGATGCCGTCACGCACGATCGCCGCGACCTCGTACGCGAACGCAGGGTCGTACGACAGAGCGGCAGGGTTCGTCGCCGCGATCACCGGCGAGTGACCGTCCGCGTGCTGCAGACCCTCACCCGTCAGCGTCGTACGACCGGCCGTCGCCCCGACCAGGAAACCGCGGCCGAGCTGGTCGCCGAGCTGCCACATCTGGTCGGCCGTGCGCTGCCAGCCGAACATCGAGTAGAAGATGTAGAAGGGGATCATCGCTTCGCCGTGCGTCGCGTACGACGTCGACGCGGCGATGAAGTCCGCCATGGAGCCCGCCTCGGTGATCCCCTCGTTGAGGATCTGGCCGTTCTTGGCTTCCTTGTAGTACATGAGCTGGTCGCGGTCGACGGGCTCGTACGTCTGGCCCTTGGGGGAGTAGATCCCGAGCGACGGGAACAGCGACTCCATGCCGAACGTCCGTGCCTCGTCCGGCACGATCGGCACCCAGCGCTTCCCGGTCTCCTTGTCGCGGACCAGGTCCTTGACGAGCCGGACGAACGCCATCGTCGTCGCCACGTTCTGCGTGCCGGACCCCTTGTCGAAGGACGCGAACGCCTTCTCGGCGGGGGCGGGCAGCGGAGCGATCGCGTGTGTACGACGGGCCGGTGCGGGACCGCCCAGCGCCGCGCGGCGCTCCTGGAGGTAACGGACCTCGGGGGAGTCGGCGCCGGGGTGGCCGTAGGGCACGACCCCGTCGACGAAGTCGCTGTCCTTGACGGGGAGTTCGAGCAGGTCACGCATCTGCTTGAACTCGTCCGTCGACAGCTTCTTCATCTGGTGGTTGGCGTTCTTCGACGCGAAGCCCGCACCGAGCGTGTGGCCCTTGACCGTCTGCGCCAGGATGACCGTCGGGCCGCCCTTGTGCTCTACGGCCGCCTTGTACGCGGCGTACACCTTGCTCGCCTCGTGACCACCGCGGGAGAGGTGGAAACACTCGAGGATCTTGTCGTCGCTGAGCAGCTTCGCCAGCTCGACGAGCGCCGGGTCCTTGCCGAAGAAGTCCTCGCGGATGTAGGCGGCGCCACGTGTCTGGTACGTCTGCACCTGGGCGTCCGGTACCTCGCGCAGCCGTCGTACCAGCGCGCCCGTGGTGTCGAGCTGGAACAGCTCGTCCCAGGCGTTGCCCCACAGCGACTTGACGACGTTCCAGCCGGCGCCGCGGAACTGGGCCTCCAGCTCCTGCACGATCTTGAAGTTCGCGCGGACCGGGCCGTCGAGGCGCTGGAGGTTGCAGTTGATGACGAAGGTGAGATTGTCCAGACCCTCGCGGCTCGCCAGTGCGAGTGCGGCCGTCGACTCGGGCTCGTCCATCTCGCCGTCGCCGAGGAACGCCCAGACGTGCGACTCCGACACGTCCTTGATGCCGCGCGCGGTGAGGTACCGGTTGAAGCGGGCCTGGTAGATCGCCGACAGCGGGCCGAGGCCCATGGAGACGGTCGGGAACTCCCAGAGCCAGGGCAGGCGGCGGGGGTGCGGGTACGACGGGAGGCCGTTGCCGCCCGCCTCCTGGCGGAAGTTGTCGAGGTGCGCCTCGGTGAGGCGGCCGTCGAGGAAGGCGCGGGCGTAGATGCCGGGGGAGGCGTGGCCCTGGATGTACAGCTGGTCGCCGGAGCCGTCCGCCTCCTTGCCCTTGAAGAAGTGGTTGAAGCCGGTCTCGTACAGCCAGGCCGCGGACGCGAAGGTCGCGATGTGGCCGCCGACGCCGTGTTTCGCGCCCCGGGTCACCATCGCCGCCGCGTTCCAGCGGTTCCACGCGGTGATCCGGCGCTCCAGCGCCTCGTCGCCGGGCGCGGACGGCTCGGCGGCGGTCGGGATGGTGTTGACGTAGTCCGTCTCAAGCAGCTTGGGCAGCGCGAGGCCGTTGCCCTCCGCGCGCTCCAGCGTGCGGCGCATCAGGTACGCGGCACGGTGCGGGCCCGCAGCCTTCGTGACGGCGTCCAGGGAGGCCTGCCATTCGGCGGTCTCCTCGGGGTCGCGGTCCGGGAGCTGGTCGAGCTCGCTCGGCTGGATGGCGTAGGGGTCGGTCATAACGCCGCCTTCCTCGGTCGAAGGGGGGTTCCCTCATCGGCAAGGGGATTTCGGGGGTGCCCTTGGTCTTTGGCAGGACAGGGCGGCGGGCCCCTTGTGCTGTGACACGGTGCGGCTTCCGCCGCGTGGCCCGTCGGTGACTGTAACTCCCTGATCGATGATCGATCAAAGGTTCCCGGGCAAAATATCTTGATTACGAGAAAGTCGGCACGGGGTGCCTTTTGCCGGGGCACCGGGTGCCGTGATTTTGGCTGATTTCCGGGGAGTTTTCGCAGGTGAGCATGGCTGTGCTCGGCTGCGAACCACATCGCTTCACGGGCGCGGGGCGCAGCCCAGCACGTGCGCCTTCACCAGCTCCGCGATCCGCGGGTCCCGGCGTCGGAACGCGGCCACCAACTCCTCGTGCTCCTCCGCGTACGACTGCTGCACGGTCCCGAGCCAGCGGATCGACAGGGCGGTGAAGACCTCGATGCCGAGGCCTTCCCAGGTGTGCAGCAGCACGGAGTTGCCGGCGGCCCGGACCAGCTCACGGTGGAAGCCGACGGTGTGCCGCACCTGTCCGGTCCCGTCCGCGTCGCGGTCCGCCTCGTAGAGCGCGGCGACATGCGGTTCGAGCGCCGAGCAGTCCTCGGCCAGCTTCTCGGCCGCCAGCTCGGCCGCGATCGCCTCGAGCCCGGCCCGCACCGGGTAACTCTCCTCCAGGTCGGCCGCGGTCAGATTCCGCACCCGTACGCCCTTGTTCGGCGCGGACTCGATCAGCCGCAACGACTCCAGCTCGCGCAACGCCTCCCGCACCGGCGTCTGGCTGACCTCCAGCTCGGTCGCGATCCGCCGCTCCACGATCCGCTCGCCCGGCTTCCAGCGGCCGCTCACGATCCCCTCCACGATGTGCTCGCGGATCTGTTCGCGCAGCGAGTGGACGACGGGCGCGGTCATGAGAGCTCCTTAAGGGCGTTTGACGTTTAGACAATAAGGCCGCACACCCGCTCGGGAGGGGCGCACGGGGGCGCTTTCATGCAGGTGAGACGAGACTTACATGGGGGTGGGGTGGGGGCACCTGGAAGTGTCACGGTGGTCTGGATGGGCTGTGTGACGTGCGGCGCCGGTGGGAACGTACGGGCCGGGGGGAGGGGGGCTGACTACAGGCCGAGCTGCTGGTGCTGGTGGACCAGCGGACCTACAGGTGCTGGACGGTCGCCTCAGCCGTGATCAGTGCAGCAGTAGTACGGGCGTCTTCGTCGAGGCGCTGACGTCGGCTACGGCCATAGATCCGGGTCACCAGACATCGGCTTCTTGCGCAGCCGCCAGGAGAAGCCGCCGCCCTGCGGCTTGACGGTGGTCCGGGTGGGCGGCGTGCGGTACTTGGCGCCGACGAGGTGCAGGGCCTCCGCGTACACGCCTGGCGCGGTGAGCAACTCCGGAAGACAGTCGAGGTCCGCGCCGTACATCTCGGCAGCTGCTACGGCGATGCCGTGCGCCTTGGCGACCGAGCGGCCGTGGGCCAGGGTGCTGTAGAGCGTGCGGGAGTAGTCGAGGCAGCTCGTGTCGGTGATGGGGCCGCCGGTGCCGATGACGCAGGGCACTGTCCCTGCCAGCAGATGCGCCAACTCCCATGTCCAGCAGGCACTCAGGACGACGAGCCGTAGTCCCTCCGGCACGAACTCGGTGAGCAGTTTGCACAGGCCCTGGTCGGAGACGGGGGCCTCGCCGCCGTCGTCGGTGAGGAAGCGGAGGCCGCCGCCGGGGGTGCCTCGGGCGGAGAAGTGGAGTACTGCGGGGGTGTTTTGGAGTAGGCGGTCGGGGAGGTCTCTTGCCTGGGCCGCTTGGAGGCTTTCCAGGGTGAGGGCTTGGGCGTACCGGGCGTGTGTGATGGCGCGTTGCATTTCGCGGTACTCGGCGCTGGCGTCGGGGGTGCCGGGGATTTTGGGGGAGGTTGCTTGGACTACCAGGATTACGGAGGGGGTTGGGGGTGGGAGTGGGGTTGGGCGGGGTGAGGGTGTCATGCGGTGGTGGAGGTCAGGATGCTTTGGATGAGGGTGCCCAGGGCTTGAGCGTGTTGGGGTGAGCGGCCCATGAGGGTGGTGATTTCGGTGAGGGCGCGGTCGCGGTCGGAGGGGGTGGGGGTGGGCCAGGAGGGTGGTTCTTGTGCGGACTCGGCGAGGATTGCTGAGATCGACAGGTGGACGGTGGCGGTGAAATCATCCTGGTGGATGAAGAGTTCGAGCAGTGCGCAAGCGCTGAGCAACCTGGAGTCCGGAGTGGCCAGCAGGCCCTGGACACGTTCGTTCAGGGCGGTGCGATCTGCGATGTACCTGTAGGCGGTGGGGATTCCGTCTGCGCGGGCGAGGCGGAGAAGCGCGAAATGGATAGCGCCTTCGGCTGATCCGTTGTCGCTGGCGAGCAGCGCTGCGGCTTGGTCGTGCAGGAGATCCTTTGCGTGGACAGAGAGGTAGGCCTGAGACTCCTGCCAAGTGGGGCATTCGATCCAGATGGCCAGGAGTTCCCCGGTGACGTAGGGACGGAACGCGGCGTCAGGGGTGTCGGCCGTGGCGGCTCGGGCGATGCGGAGATGCTGCTCAGCGGCCTTGTGGGCGAGAGCGAGTTCCTCCAGGGCCAGGATCGTTTCCGGGGAGCGGAGGTCGGCCGCGTGCTCGTCCCAGAAGGTGCGGGAGTCGGCCCAAGTGGGGCATTGGATCCAGGCGATGGCGAGCTCGAATGCGGTCTCGGGGAGGTCCAGCCAGGCCGGAGCCTCTGGACCGGCTGCCGTGCGCCATGCGGTGCGGACTTGGGTGGCCGCTGTTGCGCTTGCGCGGTGGCAGTCGCGCAAGAGGCGCCGGGCTTCGAGAGCGACGGGGTCCGGGCTGGCCGGGGGTGACAGGAGCAGGTCGATGAGGGTGCGGATTCCGGCGTTTTGGTCTGCGTGCGCGAGCTGGAATTCCGCGCGCTGGGCGGCGATTTGGCGTGCGGCTGCTGGGTGAGCGGCCAGGAATTCTTCTGCCTTGGTGTACGCGGTGATGGCTTGCTGGGGAGGAGCGATGCGGGCGAGG
>NZ_BARF01000165.1 GCF_000367365.1 Streptomyces prunicolor NBRC 13075
CAACTCCTCCCCTCCGCCCCCCTCCTCCGCGGCACCGCCGAACTCGCCGCCGAGCTGGGCGCCCCCCAGGCGTTCGAGTTCCTGCTCGGGCGGCACCTCGACGCCAACCCGCGCCAGTACACGCTCACCCCGACCGAACTCGCCCGCCTGATGGCCGAGTTGGCCGAGTCGGCAGGCACGGCAGGCACGGCAGGCCCGCCCGGTACCGCGCTCGACCCGGCCTGCGGCACCGGCGCCCTGTTGCGTGCCGTCACCCCCCGCCCCGACCAGGAGCTGTACGCCCAGGACGCCGCCCCCGACCTCGCCGCGCTCACCGCACTCCGGCTCGCCCTGCACGCGCAGGTCACCGTCCGCGGCACGGCCGCCGACACACTGCGCGCCGACGCGTACCCGGCACTGCGGGCCGACGTCGTCCTGTGTCATCCGCCGTTCAACGAGCGGAACTGGGGCCACGACGAACTCGCCTACGACCCCCGCTGGGAGTACGGCTTCCCGGCGCGCAACGAGTCCGAGCTGGCCTGGGTGCAGCACGCGCTGGCCCGGCTCAAGGACGGCGGCACGGCCGTACTGCTGATGCCGCCGGCCGCGGCCTCCCGGCGTTCCGGCCGCCGGATCCGCGCGGACCTGTTGCGGCGCGGGGCGCTGAAGGCGGTCGTAGCGCTGCCGATCGGGGCGGCGCCGCCGTACAACATTCCGTTGCACCTGTGGGTGTTGCGGCGGCCGGAGCGGGCGGCCGCGCAGCCGGAGGTGCTGCTGGTGGACACCGGGCGGTTCGCCACCGAGGGGCGCGGCGGGCCGGACTGGCAGGCCGTGCGGGGCGCGGTGCTCGACGCCTGGAAGGCGTTCGACCGCGCGGGACGGCTGGACGACGAGCCGGGGCTGGCGCGTTCCGTGCCGGTCATCGAACTCCTCGACGACGACGTCGACCTGGCCCCGGCCCGCCACCTCCCGCCCGCGACCGCGGCCGACGGCGCCGACGAGCTCACGGCCGTACGCGAACGGCTCGGCGAGACGCTCCGGCTGACCGCCGACCTCACCCCACCACCCGTAGAGCACTCCGCCGACCCGGACCGTCCCACGCGCTGGCCGCTCACTACGATCGGTGAACTCGCGCGCGGGGGCGCCCTGGTGATGCGTACCGGCGGAAACGGCGGCCACGCGCGTGTGCCCGTTCTCACCGACCACGACGTCCTCGCCGGAACGGCCCCTTCCGGCCTCCTCCCCGAGAGTGACGAGGAGGCCGTCCTCACGGAGCCGGGCGATGTCGTCGTCCCGGTGGTCGGCGGCGGTTCGATGGCACGCGTGATCGACGACACGACCGCGGGCGCCGCCCTGGGCCGCAGCCTCGTCCTGCTGAGGCCCGAACCCGGCGCCCTGGACCCGTGGTTCCTCGCCGGCTTCCTGCGCGGCACCGCCAACAACCGCCAGGCCAGCAGCTACGCGTCCACGGCGACCCGACTCGACGTCCGCAGGCTCCAGTTGCCGCGCCTCCCCCTGGACGAACAGCGGCGCTACGGAGCCCGGTTCCGCGCCCTGGAGGACTTCGAACGGGCGCTGCGGCAGGCGGGCCGGCTCGGCGAGCAGCTCGTGCGTGGGATGTACGACGGCCTGACGGACGGCACGGTCACGCCCGACTGAGACATCGGTAGGAATTGATCAGCACGACAACGGTTCGGTACAACCCGGGACCGCATGTCGGTGTGGGCCTATACGCTCGAACCCCACATCGATTACGGGCCCGGGAGCAGTCATGTACGGCCACGGCGCGGTGCCGCCCGCCCGCAGCGACAACAACGTCGTCACCCTGCGCGTGCTGTTCGCCGCGATCGGCACCCTCTGCTGCGGGATGCTCGCCTGCGTTCCGCTGTTCCGGGTGGCCTTCACGCGCGGGCGGAAGATCGACTGGGCGCTGGCCTGGGGGAGTCTGCCGGTGTCCATCGGCTGTTTCGCCGTGGTCGGTTCGCTGCCGGAGGGCGACTCCAGGACCGACATCGCGATGGCGACGGTGATGCTCCTGGGCGTGTTCAGCAGCGTCTACTTCCTGGCGGTGGACATCCGCTTCCAGCAGCAGCAGCGGCAGCAGTTCGCCGGCTATCCGCCGCAGGGTCCCACCGTGCCGTCCGCGTACGGCTATCCGCAGACCGTGACGCCGTTCAGCGCCACGCCCGTGCCCCAACCCCAACCGCCCCTGCACCAGACCCAGATGCCGCAGCCGCCCTACACCCCGCCGCAGTCCCAGACCCCGGTGCCGCCGCCTCCGCCCCAGCGCCCCGCGCCCGCCCGGATCGACCAGGTGCGCGCCGAGCTCGACGAGCTCAGTGACTATCTGCGCAAGCACGACGAGGGCGGAAAGTGACCATGACGGCGGGGCGTGTCGTCGCGGACCGCTACGAACTGTCCACGCTCATCGGACAGGGCGGCATGGGCCAGGTCTGGACGGCGTACGACCAACGGCTCGACCGGCGCGTGGCGGTGAAGCTGCTGCGCCCCGACAAGGTGGCCGGCCAGGAGGCCGACGAACTGCGCCGCCGCTTCGTGCGCGAGTGCCGGGTGACCGCGCAGGTCGACCACCCCGGGCTGGTCACGGTGCACGACGCGGGCAGTGAGGGCGAGGAGTTGTTCCTCGTCATGCAGTACATCGACGGCGCCGACCTCTCCGACCACCTCGCCGAGCACAACCCGTACCCGTGGCAGTGGGCGGTCTCCGTCGCGGCCCAACTGTGCGCCGTGCTCAGCGCCGTGCACGCCGTGCCGATCGTCCACCGCGACCTGAAGCCGCGCAACGTGATGGTGAAGCAGGACGGCACGGTCACCGTCCTCGACCTGGGCGTCGCCTCCGTCATGGACGCCGACACCACCCGCCTCACGCACACCGGCACACCCATCGGCTCGCCCGCCTACATGGCGCCCGAGCAGGCGATGGGCGGCGCGGTCGGCCCGTACACCGACCTGTACGCGCTCGGTGTGCTGCTGCACGAACTCCTCAGCGGGGACGTGCCGTTCTCCGGCTCGACGGCGCTCGGCGTGCTGCACCGGCACCTGTACGAGCCGCCGGTGCCCGTCCGCCGTATCCGCCCCGAGGTCCCCGAGTCGCTCGAAACGCTCGTCCTGCACCTGCTCGCCAAGGACCCGCAGCACCGGCCCGGCTCCGCGCAGGAGGTCTACGAACGTCTCGCGCTGCTGCTGCCCGCGCGCGGGATGCCCAGCGGGGCGCCGCTCGACCCCACGCGCCCGTTCCTGCGCCCGCACGCCCCCTGGCCGGACCGCGCCCGCACCCCCGCGCCCCAGCCCGCCCCGCTCGCGCCGACCCCCGCCGAGAAACCCGATGTCGCCGCCGCCGTCGACGAGGTCAAGCGACTGCTCGGCGAGGGCCGCATCACGCAGGCCGTCGACATCCTCGGCGCGATCCTGCCCACCGCCGCCGAGCAGCACGGCGCGCAGTCCCCGGTCGTCCGCACCCTGCGCAAGCAGTACGCGGCCACGCTCATGGACGACGGCCAGTACCGGCGCGCGCTGCCCGAACTGCGCCGCCTCGCCGACGAACGCGCCGCCGAGGCCGGCCCGTCCGACCCCCAGTCCCTGCGCTACCGCTACGACGCCGCCCAGTGCCTGGAGTCGCTCGGCGACCCGGTCGCGGCCCTCGCGGAGTACCGCGCGCTGCTGCCGTACTACGAGAACCAGTACGTCGCCGGCGACCCCGAACTCGCCCACGAGGTCCGCCGCCGCATCGGCCACCTGCTACTCGCCCTCGGCGACCGGGGCGCGGCCCACGACACCCTCGCCCGCCTCCTGGGCGACGTCGAACGCCGGCACGGCCCCGGACACCCGCTCGTGGCGGACATCCGGCGGACGTTGCAGTGGCTGGGGCAGGTGCGCGGCTAGTTTTTGCCGTTCCCTGGGAGAACGTTGTGACCTTCTGGGGGCGGAGTTTCCCGAACACATGAACGCCACCGGATAAGTTGCGTTCACTTTTGCCAGATACGTACGAACAAACACGTGTACATCAGGCGTTACGTGTACACCAGGGGTGGGGTCTTTCATGTCCGAGCACCGGCAGTCGAAGAAGCGCAGATACATCACCTGGGGCGTCGCGGGCGTCGCCGTCGTCGCCGGCGGCGGTATCGCCGCGACGAACTCGATGGCCGCCACCACCTGGCCCGCCCAGAAGACCTACACCGGCCGCGCGTTCGACACCTGCGCCGCGCCCTCCCTCGCCGCGATGAAGGCCTGGCACGGCGGCCTCTACGGCGCCGCCGCCGTCTACATCGGCGGCAAGAACCGCGGCTGCAGCCAGCCCAACCTCACCGCGTCGTGGGTCAAGTCCCTCACCACGGTCGGCTGGAAGTTCATCCCGCTCTACGTCGGCTCGCAGCCGTCCTGCGGCTCCGGTGGCTCGGTGAAGATCAGCGCCTCCACGGCCGCGGCGGTCGGCAAGTCCGAGGCGGACGACGCGGTGGCCAAGTCCGCCGCGCTCGGCTTCAAGGCCGGCAGCCCGGTCTACCTGGACATGGAGTCGTACGACACGACGAACACGTCCTGCAACAACGCCGTGCTGACGTACGTCCGCGCCTTCGACAAGGAACTGCACGCCAAGATCTACCGCAGCGGCCTCTACGGCTTCAGCAGCTCCAGCGCCAAGGCGATCGCCACCGCGACCAGCAAGACGGACCTGCCGGGCAACCTCTGGTACGCGCTGTGGGACAAGACGAACACCACGACGTCGGACTGGCCCTGGGGCTCCACCCAGTTCACCAACCACAGCCGCGCGCACCAGTACATGGTCAACAGCAAGGAGACGCGCGGCGGTTACACGATCACCGTCGACCGCGACGCGTGGGACGCGCCGGTGGCCATCACCGGCTGAGCGCGGGGCCCGTAGCGGCTGACTACGGGGAGCCCATGGAGCACACGCGTGCGTGCCGGTGCCCGAAGTCCTGGTGAATCGTTGGTCGAATGGGTTGGCCCCAGGCGACCCACTGCCTAACATCGATCACCGCAAGACTTTGTGCGCCCGCCCGTCGCCCGACCACCACCCCTGGTGGAGGCGCTGCGCGCCGCCCCTGTTATTGCAATCTCCTCGGGAGGCTTCCTTGCACCGCCGCCGTCGCACCGCGCTCGTCCTCACCGCCGTGATCGCCGCCGCGGCCCCCGCCCTGACCGCCTGCGGAAACGAGGCGCATCCGGGCGCCGCGGCCGTCGTGGGCGGCCAGCGCATCACCGTCGCGCAGCTGCAGAGCAGGGTCAACGAGGTACGCACGGCCCAGCGGTCGGCCGTGCAGAACCAGGCACAGTACGAGCGGGCCATCGCCACCACCGGCGGCCTCACCCGCGAGACGCTCTACGGCATGGTCTTCGACCAGGTCGTCCACCGCGCGGCGCAGGACGCCGGAGTCACCGTCACCCGCAAGGACATCCAGGACATGCGGGCCGGCCTCGCCCAGCAGGCGGGCGGCGCCAAGGCCCTGGAGGCGACCTGGCTGGCCCAGTACGGCGTCCCCCCGAAGCGCCTCGACGAGAACCTCCGCCTCCAGGTGGAGGGACGCAAACTCGCCGCGAAACTCGGCACCGACACCACCCAGCCCGCCTTCTGGAAGGCCCTCTCCAACGCCTCCAAGGAACTCCACGTCGACCTCAACCCGCGCTACGGCACGTGGGACGTGACCAAGAGCAGCAGGGTGGACGCGAAGACGCCCTGGGTGCGGGAGGTCACGGCGGCGGGGACTCAGCAGTCGGCGTGACCGGCGTGCCGGCGTACGTGACGGGCGTGCCGGCGTACGTGACCGGCGTGCCGGCGTAACGGTACGGCGGGCGCGGCAGGCCGGAGAGCGGAAGGTCTAGGTCTAGGTCTGCGGCCTGTGGATAACTCCGGGGCTGTCGGCGGCGTGGGTTACGTTCGGTGGGTGAACGCAACCAGCCCCGCCCCCGAGGGCAGCCTCGCCCCCACCCCCGGCCGCATCGTCCTGCTCACCACCAGCCACCGAGTCGCCCCCGGCCTGCTCTCCTGGCCGGCCTGGCAGGCGCTGCGCGACGCCGACCGCGTGCTGTGCGCGGACGGTATGCATCCGCAGCTGCCGTATCTGAGCGAGGCCGGCATAACGGTCGACGAGGTGTCCCCGACCGCCGAGGAACTGGTCGCGACCTGCGCGGACGGCTCCACGGTGGCGATCGTGGCCACGGGAGAGGGCGAACCGACCCTGACCGACGGCCTGGCCCGCCTGGCAGGCTCGGGCCGCGTCCAGATGCCGGACCTGGAACTCCTCCCCGCCTCCTACGACCTCCCGGGCGCCCGGCTCCTCGACCTCGTCCAGGTCATGGACCGCATCCGCGCCGAGTGCCCGTGGTCCTCCCAGCAGACCCACAAGGGCCTGGCGAAGTACGGCATCGAGGAGGCGTACGAGCTCGTCGAGGCGATCGAGGAGGGCGACCGCGACGAACTCCGCGAGGAGTTGGGCGACGTCCTCCTCCAGGTCGTCTTCCACGCCCGCATCGCCGAGGAGGACCCCGAGACCCCGTTCTCCATCGACGACGTGGCCGCCGGCATCATCACCAAGCTGATCCACCGCCACCCGCACGTCTTCGGCGACGAGACGGCGTCAACTCCCGAGGAGGTGAAGGCACATTGGCTCCGCACGAAGGCCGAGGAGAAGCAGCGCACGTCTATCACCGAGGGCATCCCCATGGGCCAACCCGGCCTCGCCCTCGCGGCGAAACTGGCATCGCGCGTGCGGACGGCGGGACTTGAGGTGACGTTGCCGTTGCCGAAGGGGGGCGACGGCATCGGGTACGAGTTGCTGGCGCTGGCTGTGCGGGCGGAGGCGGACGGGGTGGATCCGGAGGCGGCGTTGCGGGCGGCGGGGCGGGCTTATCGGGATGCGATCAGGGAGGTCGAGTCGGGGAGCGCGGCCTGACGGTGAAGGTGAAGAAGTAGGGCGGGTGAGGTCGCTCCGAGGGGCGGATTCGGGGGCGTGGGCTCAGTACCGTTGAGACCGTTGGGGTAGGGACGGGTTCGGGTGTGGGGGAGTGCGTGGACGACGGGGAGTTGGAGCGGCTGGTCGACGAGGCGGTCGAGGTGTTGGCGATGGGATTGGGATCGCCTAGCTGGATAGACGGGGAGTCAGTCCGGCGCGACTTCGTGGCCTGGTTCGGACGGTGTGGACTGGATCGGTATGCGAAGGATCTCGGCGCCGTCACCTGGAGGCGTGGACTGATCCCCGGCACACAGGTGACGGCACTGTGGCGTCGTCGGCTGCGCGAGGGAATCGACAGTCCGTCCAACATCGCGGCGGCCAGCGAACTCCGCGCCCTCATCGATCGGTTGAGCCCGGCAGTGCTGCCCGCGCCCAAAGATGGAGCCTCTCTCGACACCGGTCTGAGCATGAGCCTGCCCACGCTGCCCGAGCCCACCGGCGGAGACCTCATCGACTTCCGCAGCGGCACCTTCACCGGACCGGTCGTCGGCGTCCAGCACGTGAGTAACACGTACGGCGCCCCGCCCCCGAGCGGCGCCCAACCAGGCCTCCTCGACTGGCCGTTGGCGAAGGACGTCGAGCCGCGTACACACGGGGTCCGGCCGACCCGCCGGATGAAGGGGCTGCCCGCGCTGCCGCCGTACGTGGGCAGGGACCAGGACAGGATGGCCAACTGGGCCTTGGAGCAGGCGCGTTCGGAGGGCGGGTTGGTGATCGTCCTCGGACAGGCGTACTCGGGCAAGTCCCGTACCGCCCTGGCCGCGATGGCTCAAGTGCTCCCCGAATACCGAGTGTTCGCGCCCGCCCAGCACGAGGACCTGCGGAAGCTGCCCGCGCAACTGAAGGGCCGGACGGAGCGGTGCGTCGTCTGGCTGGACGACCTCGACGTGCATCTCGGGAGCGGCGGTCTGGAGCCGAGACTGCTGGGCCAGTTGACCGAGGTCGAAGCGGTCGTACTGGCGACGATGCGGGAGGAGGCCTACGCCAAGTACGCCCGGAGGACGTCCGCGCAGGGCCGGTTGTTGGGCCTGGCGCAGCTCGTCGAACTCCCTCGCGCCTGGGGGCCCGCCGAACGGAAGCGTGCTGAGGAGACCGGTGATTCCCGGCTCATAGAGGCTGCCCGCGAGAGCGGCACGATGGGAGTCGCCACCTACCTCGCCATCGGCCCCCGCCTCTGGAACGACTGGCAACTTGCCCCGAACCGCGAGCGGCACCCTCGCGCCCACGCGTTAGTGCGGGCGGCGGTGGATCTGGCCCGGTGCGGACTGAAGGGGCCATTGCCGCAGGACCTGTTGGTGACGGTGCACGAGGGGTACGGCATCGCGGGGCTGGAACGGGAGTCCCTGGAGGACGCCTGGGAGTGGGCCGGGCGGAAGCGGTACGGGGTGCTGCACATGCTGAGTTGCGGTGAAGGGGAGCAGGGACGGTTCGGGGACGTGCTGCCGTACTTCGTGCACACGGCGGAACAGGACGAGGGGTTCCCGCCCGTTGCCGGTTGGGTGTGGGGGCACGCGCTGGATGCGGCGCGGGCGAACCCGGCGACGTACGACGTCGAGAAGGTCGTCGCCGGGGCACGGACGGCATATATGCGTGAGGCCGAGGCCGGGGATGCGTGGGCCATGCACGCCCGAAGAAGCAGAACGTCACGTGCCCGCACTGCTCAGACGAAGTGGAGCAGAGCCCGTCGCTGGCCGCGTCAAGCTCTACTGCACCCCAGAGCACGGCCGGAGTTGGCGATGTCGCATGCGTCATGCGGAATAGCTCTAGACGCCCTTGACGTCCGCGCCCCTCGACGTGATGTTCGTAGAACATTGCGCAACCCGCATGCCAACGGAGGCCATCATGGCTCTACGCTCATTCGGCAAGGACCCCGAAACCAACGGCGACCACTGCCCGACGGTGTGGCTCGACGAGGAGAAGCAAGAACTCGTCTTCCAGGGATGGAAGGCGGACGAGGCTCTCCAGGCACAATGCCTTGCTACGGGAGCGATCCCCGACACGGAGGCGGTCGTCCGGCTGCCTGCCCGCATGGCGCAGCAGATCAGGGAGGCGCTCGATGCCGCAGACGGTACCGCCGTTCGCTGAGCTGATCGCAAGCTGTCACCGGTCTGCCGTTCACCTGGAGACGCGGGATGTCTACGGAGTCGAAGAAGAGGACGCCGACTTCGCAGCGTGGCGTAGCGGACAGACGTACGACCTCAGCGATCGGGCGTCATGGTGGAACGGCTTCCACCAGTCCGTCGCTGACGCCGTGGCGCGTGGCGTCACTGTTCGTCGTGCCCGCGTCGTGTCGGAGCCCGTCAGCGACTACATCCGCTACGAGCATTCGTGCACGGCGCAGAACATCGAGGCCGGCGAAGACGTCAGGTGGTTGCCACGGCGTCTGGCGTCGGATCTCCTGATCCCCGGCAATGACCTTTGGATCTTCGACGACCGCCTGATCCGCTTCAGCCTCTTTGCGGGCGACGGACGGTTCATCGCTGACGTCCTGGAGGACGCGGCCGAAGTCGTGAAGCGCCATGCGGAAGGGTTCGCTGCGGTCTGGGAACGTGCCGTCCCGCACGAGGACTTCCGGATCTGAGCGACGCGTGTCAATGCAATCTCCCTATCCGTCGACGGCCCTTGACGCCGCACGCCGCGCCATCGCGGAGCAGCTCCGCGAGATCCGGCGTGACGCCGGCCTGACGGGTAGGGAGGTCGCAGCCCGCGCAGGGTGGTTGCCCTCGAAGGTCTCGCGCCTTCAGAGCGCGACCACGCCCCCGTCGGACGACGACATCCGCGCGTGGTGCTGCGCGTGCAACGCTGAGGACCGGATCCCGGATCTCCTTGCGGCCAACCGCACGGCAGAGTCGATGTACCTGGAGTGGCGCCGAGTCCAGCGCACCGGGCTACGGGGGCTTCAGGAGTCGCGCATCCCTCTTTACGAGCGAACTCAGCAGTTCCGCGTCTACAGCTCTACCGTCGTCCCCGGATTCCTTCAGACCTACGAGTACGCGGCGGCCCTCCTGGGGAACATCGCGCGCGTTCACGGGACGCCGGACGACGTCGCCGACGCGGCGGCCGCGCGGATCGAGCGCTCCCACATCATCCGTGGGGGAGGGCACCGTTTCGGGATCCTCCTGGAGGAGTCCGTCCTCCGCCACGTTGTGGGGGAAGCGGCGACCATGGCGGGCCAACTGGGCTATCTGCTCTCCGTGATGGCGCTTCCGTCCGTGTCGGTCGGGATCATCCCGGCGAGTCGACCGCGGGGCATGTGGACGCTGGAAACGTTCACGCTGTTCGACGACGAGCGTGTTCACGTTGAGCTACTGACAGCCGCCATCACCGTGACGACTCCCGGTGAGATTTCGCAGTACGCCCACGCGTTCGAGGAAATGGCCTCGCTCGCGGTGCACGGAGCCGGCGCGCGTGCCCTCATCTCAGCGGCCATTGAATCGCTCGACTGACGTTGCGTAGAACTTTGTAGGATTCCGTGGAACTTCCCTTCCCACCCCTTCTAGCTTCGACGTACAGAAGCCCTGTGAGGGAGGTGCAGAGATGGCGTCAAGGACGACGATGGCGGACCCGGTACAGCTCTCGGAGCCGGAGTTTCCCGCGCCAGAACCGGTACGCGGCTGCGACGTGTGCGGCGCGCTGTTCGGGCAGTGGAAGCAGGCGACGGAGAAAGGCAGTCCCGCCTACGACCCGTCGCATGCGACGGACCTTGCCGTCGAGATCGGGCGGCATCCGCACGCGTGGCAGAAGGGGAATCGATGACCCGGACAGATCCCTTCCCCGAAGTGCGCACACGCGTCGAAGTCGGCGCCGCACCGGCGCGTGAGTGGATCGAGTGCGCAGGGTGCCTCGAACACGAGTCTGTCGGCGACCCTCGCGCCCAGATGCTCTGGGCGGAGCGGCACGCCAAAGAGCATCCCGGACACAACCGGGTCCGCACCGTGCGCCAGTCCAACTTCCGTATCGCGCCGGCGGGGTTCGCTGTGCCTGTAGGTGGCCTGACCGAGGACGATCCCGTGTGTGGCGTCACGGTGACGCTCCCCGGTGATCCGGAGTGGCTGACGCGGTTCGGCTTTGACCCGGACTCGGGCAGCATCACCGTGACGTGCAGCGAGCCATCTCACGTGTGTCCGGCGGTGGGCGTCATCCACTGCGGGCACATCCTTGGCGACGACGGAGAAACGGTGACCGGCACCTACTACTGGGGGCCCGGCTACCACCCGACGTCGCTGATCTGTTCCCCTGAGTCGGCTCGCTGACTGCCTGTGCAGTTGGCGCGCGGAGGGCGCGGTAGGGGTCTGGGGAGTCTGATGTGAGGTCAGCCGACTCCCTGACCCCCTCTAGCGTCTGACCCCTCGTCCCTGGTGTGCTCATCACAAACGGCCGCGGACGAGGTGCCGACGGGGTCGGTTCCGCACCTTCCTGGCCGCGTCGGTCAGTCGGCCCTGCCCACTGCTCCCCCCGTGGCGGTGGGCAGGGTCCTGGACCCTGGACCTCTTCGTCCGTCCCGCTCATCCCGGTCTGTGCCATGCATCAACAGGGCAGCCCTCGTGGCCTCGAAAACCTCTGGGTCGCCAACGCGGCGCTTGTCTCTCTTGTGGTCGCCCTAGTCGCAGGCATCCTCATCAGCACCACGGGTCTGTCTCTCGCTGAGGCTGCCCTGTACGCGGGAGGGATGTTCGGCGGATGTCTCCTCGTTGTCCTGGCGATGCTGAGTGGGGTCGGCGTGCTGTGACGCCGTACCCCTATATAGAGGAACCGCTCCGGTTGCTGCATAGGGTCGGGGCATGCGCCATGACGAGCCTCGCGTACCCGACCTCTTCACCTGGGAGTTCGCCACCAACCCCTACCCCGCCTACACCTGGCTCCGCGAACACGCCCCCGTGCACAAGACCCGCCTCCCCAGCGGAGTCGAGGCCTGGCTGGTCACCCGTTACGTAGACGCCAAGCACGCTCTCGCCGACCCCCGCCTCTCCAAGAACCCCGCGCATCACGACGAACCGGCGCACGCCAAGGGCAAGACCGGGATCCCGGGTGAGCGCAAGGCCGAGTTGATGACGCATCTGCTGAACATCGACCCGCCGGACCACACCCGCCTCCGACGACTGGTCAGCAAGGCGTTCACCCCGCGCCGAGTGGCCGAATTCGCGCCCCGCGTGCAGGAGTTGACGAACGACCTCATCGACCGGTTCGCCGACGACGGCTCCGCCGACCTCATCCACGACTTCGCCTTCCCGCTCCCCATCTACGCCATCTGCGACCTCCTCGGCGTCCCCCGCGAGGACCAGGACGACTTCCGGGACTGGGCGGGCATGATGATTCGTCACGGGGGCGGGCCGCGCGGCGGAGTCGCCCGGTCCGTCAAGAAGATGCGGAGCTATCTCGCCGACCTCATCCACCGCAAGCGCGAGGCCCTCTCCGACGCCCCCACTCCGCACCCCGGCGGGAACCTCCCCGGCACCCCCGCCCCGCCCCCCGGCAGGAACCCCTCC
>NZ_BARF01000164.1 GCF_000367365.1 Streptomyces prunicolor NBRC 13075
AGGCTCGATCACGAACCGGGAGCGGAACTCGTCGACGACCTCTTCGGTCAGGGACGGACGCTGAGCGATCAGCATGCGGTGTTGCCTCCATTTTCGGCGCCCGCAATTTGACGCCGTAGACATCACGCAGCGTACGGCGATACGGCATCACACGAGGCCCTGCCGCCGGCTCCGCCCAGGTACTGGCCCAGCCGCCGGGCAGGCCGGAGCGGAGAATGGTCGTGTTGCCCTGCTCGCCGGTTGGGCGGGGGTCGGATTGACACAGCAGTACCTCGTCGGTGAGACATCCCTGCTCCTGGCCGAGCTGCAAGCATCCGGAACCGATCAGACCGTCTCGCGCGAGCTGGCGCGGCTAGGTCGCGAGGCGGAGACGGGACCGGTCAACAGCCGCGACCGGCTGGCTCTGCCCGCCCTGGAGCTGACGGACGAGCTGTGCATCACGGCACTACACTTGAAGAGTTCTTCAATTCGCTAGTTGCGGTGGTCTATAGATGATTCAGGGTGTGGAGGCCGAGGTGGGCGAGGTCGTCGAGGCGCTGCTGGCGCGGGTGCGGGCGGCCCGGGCCGGGCTGGCGGATGCCGTGGCGGCCGAGGATCCGTATGCCGTGGCGGTGGCACAGGACGAGCTCGACGATGCGGTGCGGTTCGCCCGCCGGCACGGGCTCGACGTCACGGTGGCAGAGACGGACGAGGGGTGATCGGGATGCCGGTTCCGCTGTACGAGGCGAAGGCGGAGTTCTTCCGGATGCTGGGGCATCCGGTGCGGATACGGGTGCTGGAGCTGCTGCAGGACGGCCCGAAGCCGGTGCGCGACCTGCTGGCCGCCATCGAGGTCGAGCCGTCGAACCTGTCGCAGCAGCTGGCGGTGCTGCGCCGTTCCGGGATTGTGACCGCGACCCGGACCGGCTCCACCGTGGTGTATGAGCTGGCGGGGGGCGATGTGGCCGAGCTGCTGGGTGCGGCGCGCCGGATCCTGTCCGTGCTGCTGGCGGGCCGTCAGGAGCTGCTGGAGGAGTTGCGCACCGCGGAGTCGGTGCGGTGACGGGCGGAAGCACGTTCGGACCGTGGCGGCGAGGCCGGCGGCCCGCGGCGGCGATAGAGCATGTGCCGCCGCCGGTGCGGCGCCACATCGTCTCGGTACCGGTCGGACCGGATGCGGTGAGGTTGGCCCGTGAGACGCTGGCCGGACGGTTCGGGGAGGTCGGTGTCGCGCCGGGCTGCGCGTTCGCCGACACGGTGCTGCTGGTGGTCAGCGAGCTGGTCACCAACGTGCTGCGGCACGCACCACAGTCCCCGGTCGCCGACGTGGGGATAACGGTCGGCGCGGGACAGCTGGTCGTCAGCGTCGCCGACACCGAGCCTCGCCTGCCGGACCTCGAACCGGGCGCGATGGGGGCCGGCCTGCAACTGGTGGCCGAGCTGGCCGCCGAGTACGACGGCGACGTCAGCGCGGAACCGGCCATCGACCATGACGGCAAGGTGATCCTCGTCCGGTTCAGCATGCCGTCGTAGGCCATGTCAACGTGCAGAACGCGGGAAGCAGGGAGACGAGACCGTGCGTGATGGAACTGAGGCGTCCGAGCCGTCGGAGAGCCGGCGGCGCGAGCGGAAGGTCAAGGACAGGGAGTGGCGGATCGAGCGTGGTGTCGCGATCCGGGTGGGCTTCTACATCTTCGGCACCCATCTGTTCGCCGGGTTCATATGGCTGCTCTTCTACCTGGGCCAACACGCGCACAAGTAACCGGGAAGCCGACAGCCCCGGTACGGAGGAGGGCCGCCCGGCCGCACACCTGGGCCGAACGGCCCCTGTGGGACCACCGAGGAATCGGTGAGGCTGTTGATCAACGGAGCCAGTTGGCGGCCGTTGTTCTCCCGCGTGCGGCCGCCCACGCCCGAGTTCGGCGGGCTACCCTCAACGCGGCTTGAACGCTTCTTCGAACGGCTGGTTGCTGTGGGCGCCATGGTTGGAGAAAGAGGACTGCCGAGGGTGATCGCTGTTGTCGGGCACGCTGATCTCGCGCCCTGGACCCTGGCCCTGCTGGAGGAGGAGCTGCGCACGCGGCTGGGCCGGTGTGCGGAGGCCGGCCGGACGGGCCTGGTCCGGGTCGGGCAGGGACTGCCCCTCGCGTTCGGGCGGGCCGCCAAGCAGGCCGGACCGGCGCTGGTGGCCGTGGTGCCCACGCTGAACCGGGTGCCCGCGCTGCTGCGGGAGCGGGACCGGCGGGCAACCGGGGAACTGCTGCTCCTGTCGCAGCAGGTCCGGCTGGTGGAATACGACCCGGCGGACCGGAACGCGTGCGTCCGCACAGATGAACGGCTGCTGCGGGCGTGTGCCCGGGTCCTGGCGGTCTGGGACGGCACCGCCTCCAACGGCCAGGACACCACCGCTCACCTGGTGGCCTACGCGCGCAGCCACGGCATCGACGTCGAGGTGCTGTGGCCACACGGCGCCGAGCGCGTGCCGGGACTCGGAGAGGAGCCGTCATGACAGCCGGTACGCCGCAGCGGGTCCGGATGGTCGAGCTGGGCCGGGACGAGGCGCTGAAACTGCTGGCCGAGGTGCCGCTGGGCCGGGTGGTCTTCTCCCACCAGGCGCTGCCGGCGATCCGCCCGGTCAACCACCTCGTAGAGCCCAACGGGGACATCATCATCCGCACGCACACCGGGGCCGCGCTGCTGGGCCGTGCGGCGCGGTCGGAGGTGGTGGCCTACGAGGCCGACGACCTCGACCCGGCCACCCGCACCGGCTGGAGCGTGGTCGTCACCGGCGCCGCCGGCCCCGTGACGGACCCCGGCGAGCTCGCCCGCTACCGGACACAGCTCACGGCTTGGGTCGGCACGGAAATGGAGCACGTGGTGCGCATCCGGGCCGACATCGTGACCGGGTACCGGCTCGTGGGTGGCGAGGCGGGCTCCTGACCGGTCAGAGATCGTTGCCGGCGTAGGAGAGATTGAAGCTCTTGTTGGTCAGCGGGAAGTCCGGGACGATCGTGTCGTTCAGGGCGACCGGCAGGGCGGGCCAGTTGAAGAAGGACGGGTCGACCGGCTTGACCCGCGCGAGGGTACCGTCGGCGGCGAGTTCGACGCGGGTGGCGATGGTGCCGCGCCAGCCCTCGACGAGGCCGACGCCGCTGCGAGGGCCGGACCCCGCAGCGGGCGCGGGGCCGAGGACCGGGCCGGTGGCGACAGAGTCACGCAGTTCCCGGATCAGTGCGAGGGAGGCGTCGATCTCTTCGGCGCGGACCAGGAAGCGGGCCAGGACGTCGCCGCTGGTGTGGACGGGGACGTTCGCCGGGCGGCCGTGTGGGCTGAGGGGGTGGGCGATCCGGGCGTCCTGGGCCAGGCCGCTGGCGCGGGCGACGTAGCCGAGGCAGCCGATGTCGCGGGCGGCCTCGGTGCGCAGGATCGCGGTGCCGGTGAAGCGGTCGTGGATGGTGGAGTGGCCCAGCGCCAGCTTGACGATGTCGCGGATGTCGTCGCCGATGGCGTCCAACTGGGCGGGGTGGGGCAGGGTGCGCAGGGCGCTGCCGCCGGGGACGACGCCGCCGCGCAGCAGGCGGTGTCCGGTCACCGTGTCGTTGAGGCGCAGGAGTTGTTCGCGCACGCGCTGGGCGTGGGCGTTGAGGATGCCGTGTCCGACGTCGTTGCAGAGCATGCCGAGGTCGGCGACGTGGTTGTGGAGGCGCTCCAGTTCGAGCAGCAACGCCCGTGCGCACTGGGCCTGTTCAGGGACGGCGGTGCCGGTGGCCTCCTCGACGGCCAGGCAGTAGGCGAGGGCGTGGCCGACGGCGGTGTCGCCGCTGATGCGCTCGGCCAGCGGCAGCCCGGCCGCGACGCTACGGCCCTGGAAGAGTTTCTCGATGCCCTTGTGGACGAACCAGAGGCGGGCCTTGAGTTTGAGGATGGTCTCGCCGACGACGGAGAAACGGAAGTGGCCGGGTTCGATGATCCCGGCGTGGACCGGTCCGACGGGGATTTCGTAGACGCCGTCGCCGGTGACCTCCAGGAAGGGGTAAGGGCCTTCCTGTTCGCCGAAGGCGGGCGGGTCCCCGGCGTCGGGATGCATCGGGTACCAGCCCTTGGGCCAGTGGAAGTGGCGTACCAGGCGGCGCGGTTGGGGGTGGTCGAGGGGGACGATGCCGTGCAGGTCGTGCATCTCGCGCTCGAACCGGCCTGCGGGGAAAGAGAGATGGGCCAGGCTGGGTACTTCGGGACGGGCGGGGTCGAGGCGCACGTGGAGCTCGATGCGGGTGTCCGGCGGTCCGGAGACGAAGAGGTGGACGAGGCGTACCGCGTCCACGTCGTGGTGGGCGGCGACCAGGGCCAGGCGGTGTCCGTCGCGCAGCAGCCCCTCGGCCCGCTTGGGCAGTTCGCCGGTGTTCACCTCGTGGGCGGTGCGCATCGATCAGGGCCTTTCCAGGACGGTGGCGGCCTGGGTGAGCAGGTCGCCCAGCGGGCCGGTGGTGATGCCGAGGGCGGCGCAGGCGAGCAGGCCCAGGACGAGGGGCCACAGTGCCGATGGGCTCTCCGCGACGGCAGCGTCCCCCTTGCGGGCCGGTCCCAGCAGCATGCGCGTGGCCCGGGTGGCGAGCGCGGCGAAGGCGACCAGGACAAGGAGGAGAGCAGCGGCCGTGGTCCAGCCCAGGCCCGATCCTGCGGCGAATCCGGCGCGGGCGATGCCCAGTTCGGAGGCGAAGAGGCTGAACGGCGGGAAGCCCAGCAGTGCCACGATCGCAAGCCCGAACAGCGCACCCAGCCAGGGTGACCGGGCCAGTAGCCCGCGCACCCGGCCGATCTTCGTCGTGCCCCGCAGGTGCAGGATCTGCCCGGAGGCGCAGAACGCGGTGGCCTTGGCGAGTCCGTGTCCGGCGATGTGCAGCAGGGCGGCGGCCAGGGCGAGCGGGCTGCCGATCGCGGCGGCCAGGGCGATCAGGCTCATGTGCTCCATGCTGGAGTAGGCGAGCATGCGTTTGTAGTCGCGCTGGGCGAGCAGCAGTCCGGCCGCGAGGGCGAGGGTGAGCAGGGCGATCCCGGCCAGCAGGACCCGGGTGAAGTCCACGCCGAGCGCCGCGTCCGCGATGACCCGGTAGCGCAGGAGCGCGGCGAAGGCGACGGACAGCAGCACCCCGGACATCAGCGCCGAGACCGGCGCGGGGGCCTGGCTGTGCGCGTCGGGCAGCCAGGCGTGCAGCGGGACCAGGCCCGCCTTGGCCCCGTAGCCGAGGACGACGAGGGTGATGCCGAGCCGGGTGACCGCCGGGTCGAGCTGGTCCGCGTGGGCGAGCAGGGTCGGCCAGTCCAGCGCCCACGCCTCCGCGATGCCCGCCTGCCGGGCGGCGTAGTAGACCAGGACGGTGCCGAGGAAGGCCAGCGCGATCCCCGCCGAGCAGATCACCACGTACTTCCAAGCCGCCTCTACGGACATGCGGGTGCGGCGGTGGCCGACCAGGAACGCGGTGACGATGGTCGTTGCCTCGATCGCCACCCACAGCACGCCGAGGTTCGCAGTCACCACAGCCAGGCACATCGCGCCCAGGAACACCTGGACGAGGGCGTGGTAGCTCCCCCACTCTCGACTTCGCTCGATCGGGGGGACCCCCATCACAGTCCGGCCGGTAGCCCGGTCCGCGTCCCGCTCCCCGGACAGGTAGGAGGGTGCCGAGGCGCAGGCGATCAGCGCGACGGCGCCGATGACCAGCAGCATCCACACCGTCAGCGCGTCGGCTCGCAGCAGCCCGGAGTACGCGGCCACGGCCCCGTCGTCGACGTCGGCGGCCAGCAGCGACGCGCAGGCCAGGATCACCACCGGAGAGGTCAGGCCGGCCCAGTCGGCCGGATGGCGCCCGCGCGCCCGGACCGCGGCAACCGGCTTCCCGGGCACGGAGTCATCTCCTTCCCCCTTGTCATCCGCGCCCGTCATCGCGCGCGCGGTTCCACGGGAGACGACGGCAGCTTTCACCACAGGTTGTGGCCGACGCGTTTCCTCCCGCCGTGCCGCCGACACCGGCCGGGGGCGCCTCTGCGCGGCGAGCCCTGTGAGGGTGTACCCGGCGGCCACGACCAGCGGTGCGGCGACGGGGGCGGTGAGCAGGAGCGCGGTAAGAGCAGGCTCTTGTGAAAGGTGCAGCATCAGTCGTGCAGCTCCCGCAGGTCGTCGATGTCGGTGGTGCCGAACGCCTCCCGCACCCGCACGGTGAGCAGCTGCAGGACCAGGACGGCCAGCAGCACGTCGAAGGAGACGCCGAGTTCGACGATCAGCGGCACCCCGGAGGCGGCCAGGAACGCGGTCGCGGTGATGCCGTTGTCCAACAGCAGGAACCCGACCACCTGGGCCAGTGCCCGGCGCCGGGTCACCAGCACGAAGAAGCCGATCAGAACCACGGCCAGGCCGACCGGCAGCGCGCGCGTGGCGGGTGTCGGATCCAGCTCGACCAGGGGGCGGGCGACGGCGTAGGCGAGCAGGGTGAGCGCGGCGGCGGTCAGCAGTGACGCGGCCACGTTCACCAGCGGCTGCGTCTCGCGCACCTCCTCGCTGTGCGTGTAAGCCGCCTGGTCCTGCCCCTGGGCCCGGTCGGTGACGAGCGTCGCCAGGGCCCGGCGGATCAGGTACGGCAGCAGGCCGGCCCGCAGGGCGCCGATTCCCGCGGCCACCACGATCAGGTCCCAGCGGTCCTCATGGAGCCCGAGGAGCAGGGCGATGGCGGCGAGGGCGAGTCCCTGGAGGGCGAAGAGCCGTACGATCGCGGCGAGTTCGCGCCGCCACAGCACGACCACGGCGGCCAGCAGGAACGCCCCGCAGGCCAGATCGAGCAACTGCGTGAACAGACTCTCGCTCATCACTGTCCCCCCTCTCCGCCCAGGAAGTAGGAGGCGGTCACCGCGAGCAGCGCCAGCAGGAAGGATCCGGCGAGGAGTTCGGGCACCCGGAAGAGTCGCAGCTTGGCCCAGAAGACTTCGGCCGCCGCCAGCGCCATCCCGAGCACCGCCACCTTGAGCACCGCCAGGAGCAGGGCCAGCAGCACGGCGGCGAGCGAGGCGCCGGTGGCGATCCCCCACGGGGCGAACAGCGAGGCCAGCAGCCCCAGCAGCACGGTCAGCCGCAGCTGTGCGCCGAACTCCACCAGCGCCAGGTCCGGTCCGGCGTATTCGAGGGTCATGGCCTCGTGGACCATGGTCAGCTCCAGGTGGGTGGCCGGGTTGTCCACCGGCAGCCGGCCGCTCTCCGCCAGCACGGCCACCGCGAGCGCGGCGATGGCCAGCAGGCCGGCCGGGGAGGTCAGCCGGGCGGGCTGGTCGGCCGCACCGGCGACGATGACCGGCAGGTTGGTCGATCCGGCCGGTATCGACAGGGCGAACACCGCCATCAGGATGGTCGGCTCCACCAGGGCGGCGATGGCCATCTCCCGGGAGGCGCCCATGCCGCCGAACGCGGTGCCGGTGTCCAGGCCCGCGAGCGCCAGCGCCAACGTGCCGAGCGCCAGCAGCGACACCACCACGATCAGATCCGCCCGCCCTCGCACCGGGGTGTCGGTCGAGATCAGCGGTACGAGCACGGCCAGCACAAGTGAGGTGGCGACCAGCAGCGGCGGTGCCCATCGGAAGGCGGGGCCGGTGCCGACCGGGGTGATCGGTTCCTTGCGCAGGAGTTTGCGTACGTCCCGCCACGGTTGGAGCACGCCGGCCCCGGCCCGGCCCTCCAAGCGGGCCCGGGTCTGCCGCATCAGGCCGGTCAGCAGGGGCGCTCCGGCCACCACCGCGCCCACTTGGAGGACGATCGCCGTGTATCCAACCGTGTTCACCAGCCCACCACCAGTACGACGAGGAGGGTGACAAGTCCGAAGAAGCCGTAGCCGAGGTAGGCGTGGACGCTGCCGCCTGCCAGCCGCCTGGCCGACTGCCCGGCGGCGGCGAGGAAGTCGAGGACCGGCCGGTACAGGCGGTGCTCGATCCGGTCGGGCACGCGGTTGCGGAACTTCACCCGCTCGACGAGATACGCCGACTCGCGCACGGGCGTGACGTCCACGTCCTGCTCCGGGGCGAGCACGTCGTCGAAGACCCGCTGAAGTGGTTCGGCGAACGAGGTCGCCGTATAGGCCATGCGCGGGGTCGGCGCACCTCCGCCGCAGTCCCACAGCCTCGCCCGTGTACGCCGCTGCCGACGCCGCCCCGCCCACCGCACTGTCGCCGTGACCGCGCCCAGTGCCACCGTCAGCGTCGCGACCACCCACAGCGGTGAGAGCACGGCGGACACCTCGTCGAGACGCACCTGCAGCCCGCCTCCGGACACCGGTCGTGTCCCCGGGTAACCGACGGCCTCCACCGCCCGGTCCAGGCCGTCGCCCAACAGTCCCGGCACCAGGGCCAGCGCCGCGCACAGGGCCGCGAGCAGCCCCATCCCGGCCAGCATCAGCAGCGGCGACTCCCTGGCCGCAGCGGCTCCCTCGGCCCGCGGCCGGGCGAAGAAACCCACGCCCAGCGCCTTGACGAAGACCGCCGCCGCAAGGCCCGACGACAAGGCGATCACGGCGACGGCGACGGGCAGCACGATCGCCGTGGTCACGCCGGGTACGGCCAGTCCGTGGATCATCGACTGGAGCAGCAGCCACTCGCTGATGAAGCCATTGCCGGGCGGCAGCGCCACCGCGCCCAGCGCGCCGAGCGCGAACAGGCCCGTCGTGAGGGGCATCCGGGCCCGCAGTCCACCCAGGAGATCCAGGTTGCGCTCCCCGGTGGCCCGCAGCACCGAGCCCGCCGCGCAGAACAACAGGGCCTTGAACGCCGAGTGGTTGACGACGTGCAACAGGGCGGCGGCCAGCGCGAGCCCGGCCAGCGCCTTGTTCCCGGCGTGGTCGAACAGCCCGGCCGCTCCGACGCCGAGGACGACGAGTCCCATGTTCTCGGACGTCGAGTACGCCAGCAGCCGCTTGAGATCGGAGGCCATCGCGGCCTGCAGGATCCCGTAGACCGCCGACAGGCCGCCCATGGCCATCGCCAGCAGCCACCACCAGGCCGGTCCCCCACCCAGCAGATCGAACCCGACGCGTACGAGGCCGTAGACCCCGAGGTTGACCATGGCCGCGCTCATCAACGCCGAGACGGCGCTGGGCGCCTCGGGGTGCGCCCGGGGCAGCCAGGCGTGCAGCGGCACCAGACCGGCCTTGGAGGAGAACGCCACGGCCGTGAGCACGAACACCAGACCACGGACGGCCGGCGACATCGCGCCACTCCCGGAACGCAGCGCGGCGAAGGTCTCACCGCCGGCCTGGGCGGCGTACACCATGAAGCCCGCCAGGAGCAGGACGAGCCCCAGGTGGGTCATCACCGCGTACCAGACGGCCGCCTCCCGTACAGCGGGCCGGGCTCGGTGCTCGGCCAGTACGAGGAGCAGAGAGGTGAGCGCCATCAGCTCCCACAGCAGCAGGAACGTCGAGACCGAGGCCGCCGCCGGTACCAGCAGCAGGCTCAGCGCGAACAGCGGCAGTACCGCCTGCGCGCCCCGCGAACCGAGGCCGTGCGCACCGTGCCCGGCCACATAGCCGACACCGTAGACGGCCACCGCCGCCACCACGGCCCCGGCCACCGCCATGAACAGTCCGGACAGAGCGTCCACCGCGAAGTGCGTCCCGGCCAGCGGGAGCAGCCCGGGTACCTCGGCCGACCAGCGGCTTCCGCCCAGAGCGGCCACACCCGACGCACCACCGGCTACCCCCACACCCGCTGTCAGGACACCCACCACCGCGCCCCGCACCCGCTGCGGCAGCACCAGCCCGGCCGCAGCGCCCGCCACGCCCAGTCCGGTGGCCGTCGCGAGGGCGGCAGGGATCAGGCTCACCGTCCGGTCACTCTCCGCAGCGCGGCGACGATCTCGTCCGGCCTCGGCGGACACCCGGGAACCTGAAGATCCACCGGCACGACATCGGAGACGGCGCCCTCGACGCCGTAACCGCCCGCGAACTCCCCGCAGTTGATCGCGCAGTCCCCGACCGCCACGACCAGCCGCGGCTCGGGCATCGCGGCGACCGTGCGGCGCAGCGGCTCGGCCATGTTGCGGGTCACCGGCCCGGTCACCAGGGCCACGTCCGCGTGCCGGGGCGAGGCCACCAGCCGGGCACCGTATCGCTCGGCGTCGTAGACCGGATTGAAGGCGCCCGCGATCTCGATCTCGCAGCCGTTGCAGGAGCCGGCGTCCACGCAGCGCACCTGCACCGAGCCGCCGAACTCCTTGGCCTGTGGCGGCACATGCCCCTCCGGGCGCGGCGGGGTGGGCTCGGCCACCCGTCCGGTGTCCCGGATCTTGCGCAGCAGGCCCATGAACCCTCCCTGAGACGGTGAGGACTGGTTCGCGGGTGTCCAACAGGCCATCCACGACCGGAGTTACGTCACTGCGGGGTGAGGCGACCGCCTCCCGGTACCAGAGAGCGCTGTCAACTCTCGGGAGGCGGCCGCCGATTGAGGGCCATCGTTACGACGGCGGTTTCGCCTGTGTCTGGGCGGCCCGCAGATCGGCGAGGAGTTCGGCCTGCCCGGCGAGCACACCGGACAGGATGGTGCGGGCCACCCTGAGCAGCTCGGCGATGTCCGGGCTGGTCAGCGAGTAATACACGGTCGAGCCCTCCTTGCGGGTCACCACCAGGTTCGCCCGCCGCAGCACCGCCAGCTGCTGCGACAGGTGGGCCGCCTCGATCCCCACCTCGGGCAACATCTCCGCCACCGCGTGCTCGCGCTCGCTCAGCAGCTCCAGCACCCGGATGCGCGCCGGGTGGCCGAGCGTCTTGAAGAACTCGGCCTTCAGTTGGTACAGCGGCGTACTCATCGTGCCGTCCCCTCCCCGGCGGAGCAGCACGGCCGTACCGGCCGGTCCTCGGCGCATCGCATCCACCCTCCCCCGCCCTTCGGGCGGGGGGACCCCCACCTCGCTTCGCTCGTCACACACATGCGGCCCATCCTCGCCCACGGCAGCGGCCACACCGAATCCGCGCACAAGAACCGGTCCATCCAAAACCGGCGGCATCAACCTCAGCAATTGCTAAGATTAGCAACTCCATACGTGATGTGCGGGAGGCTTGCGTGAGAATCATTCCGCTGCGCGGCGCGGGCGTCACCTGGTACAAGTGCCCCGCCTGCCGCCTCAAGTGCCGCCCCACCGCCGTCGGCGCCGAGGGCTCCTGCCCCCGGTGCGGGCACGCCCACATGATGCGGCTGTCCTTCGGCGGCCGGACCACCACGCCCTCCTCGGACGGCGAGAAAAGCTGACCCACAGCACCCGGTTCGACGAAGGGGGATGTGCCATGGGTGACTGGGACGGCCAGTCCGGGAGCGGGATCCGCTTCGAGTGGGGCCCCAGTGGCGCGGGACGCCTCGCCTCGGAGGCCGCCTGCCTGATCATCGTCGATGTGCTGTCCTTCACCACGGCGGTGACCATCGCCGTCGAAAGGGGCATCCGCGTCTTTCCGTTCTGGCTGCCCGACGGCCCCGCCACCGCGGCCGAGCGGGCCGCGGCGGAGAAGGCGGCCACCGTCTACGCACGGCAGTCGAGCGCAGGGCTGGCCGTGGCCCGCCGTGCCGTCACGGCCGACAGCCCCTGGTCCCTCTCCCCGGCCCACCTCGGCCGCGCCCCGTTCGTCGCGCGCCTGGTGCTGCCGTCCCCGAACGGTGCCGCCATCGCGGCAGCCGCACGGCGGAGCGTGCCGGTCGTCGCCGCCTGCCTGCGCAACACCGCCGCGGTCGGCAGCTGGCTCACCGCCCACGACTACGGCACTCCCGAACGTCCGACAGCTGTGATCGCCGCGGGTGAGCGGTGGCCGGACGGCACCCTGCGCCCCGCACTTGAGGACCTGCTGGGCGCCGGCGCGCTCATCAGTGACCTGCAGGCCCAGGGCGCGGGACCGCTGTCCGCCGAAGCAGCCGCCGCGAAAGCGGCCTACGAAGGCACGGCCGACCTCACCGGCGCGATCGCCACCGGCGTCTCCGGCCGGGAGCTGGCCTCGACAGGGTTCGCCGAGGACGTGGCCATCGCCGCGGAGGAAGACGTCTGCACCGTCGTGCCCGTGCGGGACGGCAACGGCGCCTTCGCGCCCGGCTGAGTCCGGCGAGGTCAGGCCCCCGGCTCGTCGGCCCGCCACCCCGTCGTACGCCACTCGTGGCGGCCCTTCATCGGCTCGCCGTGCCGTGTGCTGTGCGCGGCGAGCGCGCCGGCCCGGTCGGGGTGCACGGGGATGGGCGGGCAGTCGCCGTTGGGGACGAGGGAGCCGTCGGCGGGGATCGCGGCCAGTTCCAGGCCGCGGCCCGTCGCAGCGAGACGGCGTGCGGCCTCGATGATCGCCAACTGCCCCTCGGCCGACCAGCCACGCAGTCCGGTCAGGTCGACGATGACCGGACCCGTCCCGCGTCCCACCGCCCAGCCGGCGGCACCCTCGAAGCGATGGACGGCGTCTGGGCCGAGATATCCGGAGACGGAGAGGATGCCGAGATCCTGCTCGACGGTGTAGCGCCACTCGATGGTCATGATCGTCAACTCCCTTGCGCGGTCGGCCTGTCGGTTCGGAGGAGAAGGGCTCACAGCGGGAGGGTGATCCAGATGCTCTTGCCCTTGCCGTCGGCGTCACCCCGGACGACCGCGGTGCCGCCCAGGCCGAGGGTGAGCTCCATGACGGTGCCCAGGCCGCCCGTCCCGGTGCCGGTGACCGCACCGTAGAGCGCCGGCTGGTAGGGGTGGCGATCATGCACGGCGAAGGCCAGACAGTCCGCGCCCGCCGCGTAGATCACCGTCACCTGCGGGGAGAGCACGGCAGCATGCCGCACGCTGTTGGTGACCAGCTCGCCGAGTATCAGCAGGGCCGGATCGACCGCGGGGTGGCGCAGGCTGATCCCCCACTCGGTCAGCGCCAGCTCGGCGGTCTGCCGGGACAGCCGGACGGCGGACGGCTCGGTGGGCAGGGTGAGCACATGCCGGTGGGGCAGGGCTTCGAGCCGCGTGGACATCAACTCTCCGTCCCCCGGGCCAGCCGGAGGCCGGACATACTCTGGGGATGCAGGCGGACGATCGTGTCGTGGGGGCCGTACGTCCAGCCGGTGAGCGTACGGCGGTAGTGCGCGGCCTCGTTCGGATCGGTGATCACCTCGACGGGCCCGGCCACCGTCACCGTCCAGCCGGTGCCGGTCGCGACCCGCACCTCGTCCACCTGGTACGTCGCCGTCAGCGGGACCGCTGCCGCCTGCACCGGGGCACGCACCACCAGGCGGCCGTACTCCCAGGTGTGCCGACCGGGCCGGACGACGGTCAAGTCCCGCTGCGGGTACACCAGCCGACCCAGCTCACTGCCCTCCAGCAGCCACAGGGCCTCCGCGCCGGAGACCTCGACCATGCGCAGCGATGCGGGAGGAGTGCTCATCCGACGGTTTCCTCGGTTTCCTCGTTGACGGGCCGGGACGACTGGGCGGGGAGCGGCGGCAGGACACCGGCGCACTCCAGGTAGGTGCGGGCGCCCCGGATCGCCTCGGGTGTGGTGGCGTACTCGCGTCCTTCCAGACGCAGCAGCTTCAGCGCGCCCACGGATTCCAGGACCTGGCGCTGGCCGGGGCGTATCCCGGAGGTCATGACGGCGATGCCCCGCCGCTGGAGCTTGTCCACCGCGTCCTTGAGGACGAGCGCGCCGGTGGCGTCGATGGTGGTCACCCGGGACATGCGCAGGATGACGACCCGTACGTCGGAGACTTCCGCCAGCTCCAGCAGGAAGCGATGGGCGCCGGCGAAGAACAGCGGGCCGTCGATGCGGTACGCCACGATGTGCTCGGCGAGCAGCGCGTGCTCCTCGACGCTGTGGTCA
>NZ_BARF01000163.1 GCF_000367365.1 Streptomyces prunicolor NBRC 13075
ACCCATCGCCATCGTTGGATGCGGCGCCATCGGATCGTTCACGGCTGCCCTGCTCTTCCGCGCGGGGGCCCGGCGCCTCACCCTTATTGATCACGAACGGCTACGCCCCGGAAACGTCGTACGACACCTCGCTGGCCTCGAACAGGTTGGCGCCTGGAAGTCAGCCGCGGTCCGAAATTGCCTCGCGGCCATCGACCCGGCGATCGACGCAGTGCGGGCCCGGACAACGGCAATGACCTCGGCCGATGAGGCCAAACTGCTGGTCCAGGACCATCGAATCGTTGTGGACGCGACAGGAAGCGCACGGGCCACGAGCATGCTCGCCTTTGCTGCGAACACCACCAACGTCGACGCGGGCAAGGCGGTAGTGACGGTCTGTGCGCAACGTGACGGAGATGTCGTGCGTGTCGATCGACTTCCGGCACGGGGTGCAGACACCTTCCTCCCCCCGTTGCCTGCTTTCGATGACCAGAACGAGCTGCGAGAAAACGGCTGCGGGAGCCCTGTGTCACGCACTTCGCCGACGGCGGTCGTCGCCGCTGCCGAGCTGGCCTGCTGCGTGGTGCTCGACGAGTTGGCAGGACACTGCGAGCTTCCAACGTCCGTTGCGTTTGTGAGCCGTTCTCAACCAGAGCAGCCGTTCACCCACATCGGGCTGGTGCTCCCGGACCCCTTGTCGCAAGACGAGGTGGTGAAGTGAAACGGTGTCATCTGGAAGCCATCCTCGTTTCCAGCGCTCTGGACGTCATTCGAGCAGCCGCGTCTGCCGCTGGACGCACCGAGACGGGAGGGCTGTTGCTCGGTTGGTGGGAGGGCGACGCCATCGTGGCCCGCTATGCCATCGAGGTGCCAGACCCGGATGCGACATCGTCGTCCTGGACGCGAGCAGATCACCGAGCGCAGGACGCGCTCGACCGGGCGCTCGCGGATTTGGATCACCCCTGGCTCGGTTACGTCGGAGACTGGCACACCCATCCCGCACGCTGCGGCCCAAGCAGCCAGGACGAGCAATCCATTTGTAACGCTTCCCACGGATACAGCCAGCCGCTGCTGTTGCTGGTCCATCGCAATGACGGCACGATCGAAGCGCGCTCTGCCGACCAGGGGCACCTTCGTCCGCTTACAATCCACCACTGGTCTGACGATAGGTGATACGGCGTCAGCATGCGCAGATGCGACTATCGAGGACGCGCCAGCGTGGACGTCTTGCCGAACTTGTTGGCCGGCCGAAAGGGGTGCACGAGCCCTCGTTTGTCTAACGCATACAGGGAATTGGGGAGCGTGTGGCGTCGCAGAGAGTGACTTGGTTGCTACGGTTCCTGACGTCCGCACAGGGGCTGTTGACCATCACAGCATCCGCTGCTGCCGGCCTCGCCGTGGGACTGCTGCCCGACCTTGCGCAAGCAGTGCCCGAGGTGGGAGGACATCTGTGGTGGCTCGCGGTCGTCGCGGTTGCCGCCGTACTGGTTTTCGCCGTATCTGCCACACTGCTCCACGGCAAAGAAGGCGTCGGCATCGTCGTCATCGTGAGTGAACGAGGATGGGATGTCACGCGGCTGCGAGCCTTGCGCGCCGACGCCCTCCAGCGGCACCCCAGCTGCTTTACCGTCAACGTCTCCGAACTGCTTGGAAGCCAACAACAGGATCCCGGCGACGCCCACGACCGTGTTCGCTTTGCACACCGCGTCCTCCAGGCCCGGATCCTGGAGGCGGAGCAGCCGTACGAAAACGTCTCCCTCTACGTCACCGCGCGCCATCATGATGCGTACCGACTGGGCGACCTCCTCCGGGACCAGCGACACACCTCGCTCCGGCTGATGAGGCAGTCCCACGAGGACGGCGTCGGCATCTTCGAGGCTCTCCGCCTACACAGCGGTCTCACTCGCCAGCCTGATGCCAAAGACATGGAGACACTGCGCGACGTACTGATGCGAGACCCGGAGACCGACGGTCCGGAGTGGCAGTCCTTCAGCCCTCCCGACGGAGACACGGCGCGACGGATTGCGCTCATCATGCCAATGGCCGGACACCTTGCTGGCACCCGGGAGAAGGCACTCGCTGCTGCACGCACGGGTCAGCATGACGAGTATCTTCTCCCTGGATCCCCGGCAGGCCGAGAACCTTGTGTCGGAGCTCTGATCTTCGCCACCCGGTCGGGCAACGTCCCTGATCGACGCGACGTCTACGAGGCGCTGGTCCGATATATCCACTACCACTGGAATCTCAGGATGACGGAGATGCTTGCGACACAAGGCACTCCACTGCGTGGCTGGGTCTTCACTGACGGCCCTACCGAGATTGCCCTTACCCTGGGGCACCTGCTGGGACGGCAGGCCGATCTCGTTCCGTGGCGGAGACCTAACGGCTGACAGGAAACAAGCTCTCCAGCGTCGTACGCGTCCCACTGCACGCGCTGGGTGTGGTTGCCCCATGCAGCCACGATCGCCCAATGTCAGGTCGGGAAGCACGAGGTGGCGAGCGGCTCACGCGCGCGATCCGGGTGGGTGTGGACGGATCTCCCTGCTGGCCGCGCGTCGTGACTGAGTGTGGGCGACAATCGCTCCTCCGGGCGTGGTGCTCGGCAGGCACGATGCACGGGGCGGGTCTATGGAGGACGTACGGGAGCTGCTGGCCGAGTACGGTCAGTGTCACAGTGACGAGGTGTCGGAGCGGGACAGGCACCGGCTCCTGGTCAACGTGGTGGCGGCCCTGATCCGTCGGACCGACGCCGAGGCGACGGTGGACTACCAATCGCCCGATGATCCGGCCGTGTTCTTCGAACTCGCCGGACGCGAGTACGCGATCACCGTGACGGCTGCGTCAGGCACCCATGTGACCGAGTCGGCCAGGGCCGCTGTGCAGGCCCTAGATCAGCGGGACCTGCCTCCTGGTGTGAGGTGGGTCTTGGTGTGTGCGAGGACTCCGGGCGGTGTGTTGGACGATGGCCTGCGCACTGTCCTGGGCGCGCGGGGTGTGCTGCTCGACCGGGACCATCTGGAGGCCGCCGTGTGCGCCCTCACCCCGCTCGCGTCGCTGATCCGGTGGGCGTTCCGCCTGCCGCGGACGTCGTACACACCGCTGCATGAACTCCTGCTGCAGGAGCCGGAGGAGCCGGCCCCGGCCTTGTCCCTGCCGACGAGGTCGTCCGGACCGGTCACTGTTCCGGCCCGGACGGAGCCGGGCATCGTGGCCTCCGTAGTCCTGGCGGGGGAGGACTGGCCTCTGTCGCCGAGCGGGCTTGCCTGGGAGTCGACTGAGCGGGCGCTGATCACCACAGAGGTCGGGGTGGCTGAGGTGGATCTGCAGCGTGGCGGGGTGCGGTGGCGGTTGCCGCTGCCAGGTGTGCATGGCGCGGCTGTCGTGCTGCCTGACGGAGCCGTCTGCGTGCCGTGCGGGCCTGCAGTGGTGATGTGGCGCGACGGGGAACTGCGGGCGGTGGGCGGGGGGTTCGAACCGTATGCGAGCCTGCTTCTTGGCCTTGACGCGCGTGTGTGGGTTCTGTCCGGATCTGGGGCGACGTTCGGCGCCCGAACCGGCTCGACTCTTGCCCTTACACGTCTGAGCGATGAGGTCGGCAATCAGCAGCGATTCTCCATCGCCTTCGACGCGGCGGTGAGGTCGGCCGGCTGGCTTGACGGACGGCGCTTCTTCCTCGCCGCCAGCGGGCACAGCGCCGTCGTCGACCTCGCCGTCGGTACGAGCGTCGGTGGGAGGGATGACTGGACGCTGACGCCGGTGTCCCACCCGGGGTACATGGCCTGCACAGGGAGTGACACGGTTCTGGTGGCCGGGCGGGGCGGATCCGGTATCAGCGTGGAACTGCACACCGTCGACGCGGCGGCCCGCAAGAGCGATCCGGTGGCCGTAGTGCAGCTCGGCGAAGTCCTCGGACTTGCCCAGGCGCCGGAGGGCGGGCCCGCTTACCTACTGGGTTCGTTGCCGACGAACGATGTCGACGTCGTCCACCCCGTGCTGGTGAAGATCACCGGCCACACTACTGCCGTCTCCTGCGCGATCGAGGAGGAACTCGTGCCGGTTCCCGCTGCTGATCCGTACGCCGCGGTACGCCAGCAGGCCCGCGGCGATCGCGGCGACTACGCGCTGGAGAAGTTCCCGATGCCGGGAGGCGAGGGCGGTATGGGGATCGTCCACCAGGCCGTCCACAAGCCGACGGGCACCGTCGTCGCGTTCAAGAAGCCGAGGTCGCTGCGCGAGCAGCTGACCGCACGGATGCTGCGCGAGATCGAGGTCGCCCGGGCCCTCGGCGGCAACCGCCACGTCATGCCGGTCCTCGACTCCAGCCCGCGGGCCGAGTGGTTCGTCATGCCGCTGGCCCAGGACACCGCCGAACGCCTCCAGCCTCAGCTGCAGTACGACAGCCAGGAGCTGCGCGCCCTGGTGGACGCGGTCGCGGCGGCCCTGGCCGATGCCCACTGCCTGGACTACCTGCACCGGGATATCAAGCCCGCCAACATCCTGTACCTCGACGGACGTTGGGTCCTCGGCGACTGGGGCATTGTGCGCCGCCCCCGCGGCCAGACGACCAACCCCAAGCGCACCGGCACCACCATCGGCACCGCCGAGTTCGGGGCCCCAGAACTGTCCGTCGACCCCCACAACGCGACACCCTCCAGCGATATCTTCAGCCTGGGGAAAGTCATCGGCTGGCTGCTGACGGGCACCGACCCCGAGGCGAACGTGCCTTTGCTGCCGCCACCGGGCCCCTGGCGCAGCGTCGTGAGGCAGTGCACGTACCGGGATCCGCTCCAGCGTCCGCAGACCATCGCCGAGTTCTTCGACCTGGTGGAGCGGGAGACCTCGCCTCACATCGACCTGCCGATCGCACGCGCCCAGCAACTCGTGACGGCCGCCCAGGGAGGGGAAACCAACGCCGCCAGCCAGCTGCTCGCGCTGGCTGCCGACCACGGTGACGACTACGAGCTCTATCTGGACGTCCTGCCGGGCCTGGAAATGGACCTCACCGGGCCGCTCCTCCTGGCCAACCCCGAACGGGCCCTCACACTGATCCAGGCGATGACCGGGCACGTCAATGGCGACGGTACCGACTGGCCGCACTACAACGAATCGAAGAGAGCAATCGCGTGGCTGCGCGGTGTCGCCCGCTACGCGGCCCAGGAAGAGGAGTGGGATCTGCTGGAGGAAGCGGCCCGAGGTATGTGCACCTGGGACGCGGCCTCCAACGAGTGGGACCAGCACGACGCCATCCGCGACTGGCTGCGCCGACTACGCGGGCAGGCCGCTCAGATTCTCGCCTCCGTTTTGCGTGAATTCCCCGACAGCGCCGGGCACTTCGCCGATTTGACGCGGGAGCGCACCGTGGACATGGCCATCCGCGGCGCCATCAACTCCGCAACCAGTGGCTGACCACACCCCGCCCGGCGAGCAGTTCCGTCGTACGCCCCCGTAATGGGTGGACAGGCGCGGACTGTGCGCATCACCAGCAGAGCTTGCACAGCAAGGAGTTCACGAGGGATGCCGGGCAGCACGAGCACAGCCATACCCATGCAACAAAAAACAGAGGTGATCGGCTAGTCGCAGCCCCGTCCTGGGGTAGGAAGCCACCAGCTACAGACAGCCAGCCCCGCCGACTGTGTCGTCGGCCCCGAACGTCTGGAGAGCGTGTTCGTGATCCGCCGGGCGCCCGCGTAGCCGACTGAGGGGAGAGCGGTGAACTCTTAATTGGTTGACTGTTCGGCTACTCATCAGCTGATCTCAGGCGGGCTGCCTGGTGAGTTGACTGTACGCCGACTGGGTGTCAACAGGGGTGCTAGCCTGCGGCGATGAGCAGCCCAACCATCGGCCTGGTGCCGGTGCACATTGGCCAGCCTGAGCCCGGCTCCGAAGAGGAGCAGGGGCTGCTGCTCCGTAGGGAGCAGGCTCTGAACCGGATGGGCCCGCCAGAGCCGCTGCGTGTCCCCGGTGACGTGCCCTGGGAGCAGCACGGCCTCGTGCCGCGATGGTGGGGCATGGAGAGCAGCGACTGTCCGGCGGCTGTGGAGCCGGGCTTCTTCTCCGGGCAGGGCCATGATGAGTTCCAGCGCTTCCTCGGCGGTGTACGGCAGCGCGGCGAGGTCGCTCTGGTCTTCGCCGTCGTCGGCCACGCGGACGACGACCGTCCGCGTAGCCCGCTGTCGTCGGTGGACGCCTCCGTACGCCTCGGTGACCAGTCCACCAGCGCCGGTGGTCGGCGCCTGCCCAAGGGGATGCGGCCCGAGATCGCGCCGGGCCTGGAGGGTGCTGACCGTGATCTGGCGATCCGGCTGCTGACCCGCCCCGGGGGTGCGCCGTGGTGGAGCCTGAAGTTGTACGGCTCGCAGTCGTACAACGGCGACGGCTCCGGCAGGGTGGAGCACTCCGCTGCGGGCGAGCTGCAACCCATCCTCGTCGACTCGCTCGGGGAGCCGGTGGTCGCGGCCTGGACGTCGCCGGAGGGCGACCAGCGGTGGTATCTCCTCCCCGACCCCACCCGCTGGGAGAGCGTTCTGGGCTGGCTGGTGCACCGGGCACTGCCGGAGTACGTGCCCGCGGCGCTGCGCCGCGCCCGGTCGCCGTTCTTCATCGATCCCGATTTGCAGACCGTCGGTGAGCAGAGCGCCCGCGGCGCGCTGGAGAACCTGGAGGCGCGGTACGCGGCCGAGAAACAGCGCCTGGAGGATGAACTGCGACAAGCCAAGGAAGCGGCGGAGCCGGTGCGGTACGGGCTGCTGTACGGCAGCGGCACCGACCTGGTCCATGCGATCGCGCGGGTACTCACCGAGGCGGGAATGCACACCGTGGACCTGGACGAGGAACTCGGCGGGACGAAGTCAGCCGACCTGCTCGTCGGCGCCGACGGTACGCCATCGCGGCTGGTCGAAGTCAAGGGCGCCTCCGGTCCCGCACAGGAGCATCTCGTCGGGCATCTCCAGCGGCATCTGGAGACCTGGCCCCAGCTACGGCCCGACGAACCGGTCTCCGAAGGCGTACTGATCATCAACCACCAGCACAAGCTGCACCCGTGGGAGCGGACGGCTGCGGTATACGCGCGGCCCGAGTTCGTTGCCTCGCTCGACTCCCTACCGGTGACGGTCATCAGCACAGTGGAGCTGTTCAATTGGTGGCGGGCCGCAGACTGGACGGCGATCCGCACGGCCGTCCTGGGAGACGCGGCCGCGACCGCACAGTCGGCGACACCAGTGAACCCGCGGCAACCGCTATCCCCTAAGCGGCGCCGGTGGTGGAGCGGCGGACGGCACCAGTAGCGGCAGGTGGTGGGGCCACTGGCTTAACTCGTTGCCCGCCATGCAACCCTTCCTGAACCTGCGTCCGGCGGCCTACGCTGACGGGCCAGTGCCGCCGTGATCACGAGGTCGTGAGAAGCCGTGGGAGGAGTGGCCCGGCAGATCCTCGACGTGCTCAGCCTCTGTGGCGAGTACGAGTCGAGGCGATCAAGGAGTTGTACGCGACGGGGAACGCCGAAGCACGGCGGTCGCTGCCGCATTCGCCCGCAGCGCATTCATTGCCAACCAGATGAGCACGGAGATCAAGCAGTGGGCGGAAGCGGTCTAGGCGCTCCTGTGACTACCGATCCCCCGACGTCTGCCGTTCCTCAGGGGACGATTGACAGACTGCGCTTCACCGAAGCCGCCGCGAATCGGCCCTCACCCTCGAAGGTGGTGAGAGTGAGTCCGAACAGGAGCCGGTTCATTTCCTCGCTTGTGAGCCCGAGCTCAGCCGCGATGGCTGAGGGGCGAACTCGCTTCGAACGCAGCGCGGTGAAGACCTTCGTCAAAACCTGCGACGTTTCGCGCTGACCCATGCCCTGCGGTTCGCCGGACCGGTACCCCAAACGGCTCAGCTCGGCGCACGTTGACCTGTACTGCCAGTCGGAGAGCAGACCCAAGTCGTGCATGCGGTAAGTCAGGGCCATGGCGGAAACGTTCCAGATCTGCTTGGCGCGGAGGATCTGATCGACGTGCGCGCCCGACGGCATGTGCCCGAGAACGCTCGCCCGAGGCATCAGGAAGGCGGAGGCGAACTCGTTCGCTTGTCGTTCGGCTTCGGGCCCTGAGCAGGCATGCTCGGTGCCGTGCATGACGAGATGGCCTAGTTCGTGCGCTGCGTCGAATCGTCCTCGCTCAGCTGACTTGAGCGTGTTGAGGAACACGAACGGAACACCGTCGCGCCATACCGCGAATGCGTCGACCTCGGCGTGAGCGGGGTCCAGCGAGAACACCCGAACTCCGTGCGCCTCCAGTAGGTGCACCATGTTGGGTGCCGGCGCTTCGCCCAGGCCCCAGCGGGTGCGGACCATGCCGGCGGCAGTCTCAGGGTCGGGTTTGCCCAGCGACGGCACGTTTGCTGCTGGCAGGCGGAATCTCTCGTCGATCCAGTCGTACAACATTGCGCCCAATGCGCCGGCGGCCCGAGCGGCTTCGAGTATCCGTGCCGACGTCTTACTGCGGGCTCGCCAGGAGATGCCTTCCGCCGGGAGCTCGTCCAGCGCAGGACCTCCGAAGAAGGCAACAGGAAAGTCTAGTGCTGAGGCGATCTTGTGGACGGTGTCAGAACGTGGCGCGGTGCGCCCTGTCTCGTAGTTCGACAGGCTCTGCAGTGACACCCCGGCCCGGTCCGAGAGCTCGGCGAGGGTGAGGCCCCTGCGCTTACGGGCCAGTGTGATGCGGGACGGGGTCACCATGTGGGCTGCCTCAGTTATTGGTGGTGCATGGTGGGGCGACAAGGTTTGCCGCCACACCGATGAGCCTCAGCGGAAGTCGACGGGGATGTCGATCTCTCCCGGCCCATCATCGTTCGTAGGTTCGATTCCGTCCATCATGAGGGCCGGAAGGGGGATCCGCCTGCCCCATTCGATCACGAAGCCGTCCTCGAACTTCTTAGGCTGGGACAGCTCGCAGTCGATCCGCACCGTCTCGCCGATTTTGGTGCGAGAGGACAGCAGGAACCACGTCTTCAGGGCGCATGCTTCTTCTTCACTCAGCGCAACCCCGTCGGGGCCGACGCCGGCTACGAATAGAGCCGTCTGTACGTGCGGGGCGCCCTCGCCGGCATTGGCCCGAGTGACCATGCCGGTTGCGGGTCCGCGTCGACGCGCGTTCTTCGGAAACAGACTTGCCTGCCCCGTGGCCGCGTCGCCGGCCATCACGCCCATCGCGATCGACCGGTCTGCGTTGCAGACAAGTTCGAGGCGGCCGTGGATGAGCCGGGCCCACCCCTCCCGCTCGATGTGCAGCTCGCGGATGGTCCTTACGTGCGCCTCGTAGGCCCGTCGGCCAGCCGTTCCCGTCGGGTCATTTGGGACGGCTGTGCGCCGCGCTGCCTCGCCTGCACGCAGTACGTCGTGCAGGAACTCCAACCGGGTTCCCATACCGCCCAACTGGGCCCGTACGTTGTCGGGTTCAGGGGACGGTGTCGCGAGGGGCAGGGCCAAGGGGACCTCCGAGGGCTGACAGCAGGCTTATAAAGACTGTACCTCACTCGTGGTGGGATTTTTATAAGGTTCGTCGCCGTCCAGTGCAGTCCGGTGCGGCGAGGCCCACCGGAGGAAGAGGTGGGCCCCGATCGCCCACCTTGGCCGGTAAGCGGTCGCCGATCTTCACCGCCATGGGGAAGCGGCATGTGGAGGAAGGGAGTGGCCGATACAAGGTCGGGCCTGGTCCCAAGCTTGGCCAGGCCCGATGTCGACTCATATGAGGTGTGGCAGAGCCATTGCGGGTTCAGCGGCGCTGATGCGAAGTAGCCGCCGGGCCCGACCGTGTGGACGAGCTCCGCGTGCCGAACGTCTGAAGGGGAAGTGCCTTGAGTACGGAGACCAAAAGCGCGCTGCCTACTGTTCTGCAGATGGCCCTCGGCCTAGCGGTCGCGCTGCCTGAATCCCGGAGACATCGTCGGGAATTGGCGCCGTCCTCGCTGTCGCTGGAGGGTTCGCTTGCATCAGGACGATCCCGCAGGTGCAGGTCCTCCTCCCGAGTTGGCTGCGCACGGACGACCAGGGGAGTGGCGGGTGAGAGTGGACGCCACCGGTATCTCCGCCTTGGACGCGACCCTCGTGCAGGGCGGGGCGGTGGCGATCCATCCTCCACCTGTCCGGGAAAGCGGCTGACGACGTCGGCGCCGTTGTCATTCGTACCGCCCACTCTGTGGACGTCGGTGCATCCGTTCCGTCGGCAGAGGTCCCCGACCTCTATGTCGAACGACGCCCCGGGAAGGGGCAGCGACGGTGGTGAGCATCCGCCGTGAATCGGCCTGCTCCCGTGCTTGGCTGGAGGCCCGAACGGACGGCGGCCAGGGTCTTCGTCGTCGGTCGTGTCGGTCAGGTGCCGCTTCCACCGCTCTTGAGTTGGTCGACGAGCTGCGCGGCTTGGCGCACGCAACCGCCAGCATCCCTGTTGATCTCGGTACCGCTGAAGGAGATGATCCTCCAGCCGTTCAGCTGGAGTTCGCGCTGGCGCGCGCGGTCTCGGGTGAAGACTTCGGGGCTGGAGTGGTAGGCGTAGCCGTCGAGTTCGATGCCGATCTTCTGGGCAGGTAGAGCAAAGTCGAGGCGGTACCGGCCGTTGAAAACTGGATGTTGCGATCTGAGGCCGTTCAGCTCCGGCGGCGCCATCTGCAGATATGCGCGCCAAAATGCTTCCTCGATGGGGGATTCGAGGTTGGGTAGAAAGTCCACGACCTGTTTGAGAGCCTCGTGAGGCGTGCTTGCAGTGAGCGTGCTGGTGGCACAGGAGAAAGCGAACCAGAACTCGTTGGTGGGGCTGTCAGGTAGCTGCCAGCCGCGCTTGCTGGCCAACTCGCAAGTGCCGGGTATCTCGGGGGCCGCGACGATGACCTGCTTGCCGCGGCCTTTGGCGTATCCGATCTCGACGAGAGTTCCGTAGGCGGTGGGGTCGTTGAGCCAGGCGAACACGATATCTGCGGCGTCGATGGCTGCAAGGCACATCTCCCGTACCTGGGGGCGCAGGGGGAGGCCGAGGCCCGCGTAGCTACCGCAGGCCAGGGCGCCGTCTTCTCCGCATCCATGGGTTCCTGGGCCGTGGCCGCAGCCGTGGTCGTCGCTGGCGAAGTACGGTCCGACGTAGTCGAAGGTGTCGAGAACACCCTTCTTGATGACAGGCCACGGTCGGGGAGGATCCCCTTCGTCGTTCTCCCAGACTGCCCACGCTGTGCGGAGATCCCACCCCATCAGGTCATGGCGCCAGTCGTTCTTGTTGATCTTTCCGGCTAGGTAGATCGATGTCACGCAGTCCTCCCCCGTGCCCCCTCGGACCTGGATAGGCATCATGCCGCAGATCATTGGTCGGCAGTGCCCGCCCAAGTAGGTCACCCGCACCACGGTGATGCGACCACCTCACGGTCGAGGTCAGTCGATTGGGAACACGCCCACGGGCGCGACAGTGCGGCACGAGCCAGGACGTTGAGTAACTACTTGCGCTCCCATGTCATGAGGATGACCCCATGCCGCCTCTACAGACATGTACGGCCCACGCCCTGGAACCACTGGGCATAACGAGGGCCACTGATCGGAGGAGGTTGGTCGGTGAAGGTTGCCGGCGAGTTGTTGTCCATTGCCGTCGTTCTGGTCCCGGCTATGAAGGGCTGGGTGGACAGTGTTGCCTACCGCAACCGGGCTCAGGGCAGGGCCGCCTTGATCCGGGCACGGCGTGGGGATGGGAGCGGACAGTGCGGCGAGGAGCCGGGCAAGAAGCGGGGGAGGCGCCGTGGCTGAGTGGTCAGTGGGTTCTGCGGAGACCTTGGACGCCGTGTACCGGGACCATCGGGCCAAGATGACCGGCCTCGCGCGTCGACTGCTGGCTGAGGAAGGAGTGCCCGAGTCTGTCCTTGGCGCCGAGGACATCGTGCAGTCCGCGTTCGCCAAGGCGCTTCGCGTCCCCCAGGCGATCCGCGAGCCTCGCGCCTATCTGTATGCAGTGATCCGCAACGATGTGCGCACCGCTAGTCGGCAGAACCGGTGGAGAGTAGAGCCAGCTGCGGTAGGGGCAGGACAGGCGCCTGCGACTGAGGAGATCCACGTTGCGGACTTCAGTGAGTTGGTCGCAAATCGCGTGGCTGTGTACAAGGCGTTGTACGACCTTCCTCCACAACAGCGCACGGCAGTGTGGGCGACCAAGGCTATGGACTACACACAGGCCGAGACGGCAGCGGTCATGCAGAAGAGGCCGGGAACGATCGCCACTCACGTTGTGCGCGCGGTGGCGGCCCTCCGAGTTCACCTTGCCGCATTGCTCGTAGCGGTCGCTACTACGCTGTGTGTGGTGGGTAGCGATCGCATCCTGCGTGCTGTGCCAGCTGCAGGTAGGCAGAGTGATGGAACGCACCACGCTCTCACCGCAGAGGGGTGGATCTACGGCGTATGCCAAACGGCGGTGTGGTTGCTGGTACTCGGCATCGGTAGTCGGTCTGTTAGAAACTGGCTGCGGCGCCGACGCGACCCTGATGAGACAGGCACATTCGCCCGAAAGCCATGGACACCCCGGTTCCGTTCGGCGCTCTCCGATCTTCGGTACGACATGATCGAGTGGTTGTCCTCCCTGGTTTCTCGCAGAGATCCGGTTCAGGACTACTCGTCAAGCGGTGTCGAGGGGACGCGTACGTATTTGCCGGAGGCTGAGCCGTACGGACAACGGCGACGGCGACGATGAAAGGGCTGTTCAGCCTGCCTTCTTGCGTGAGCGATGCGTGAGCGGACGCAGCCGCACTGGTCATCACGGAGGAGACCATGCAGCGAGCCACACCTGTCCTGAGCAGGCGGTTCCGGACACCGAATCAGCGTCCGGAACCACCCAGCAAGATCCCGCCCGGACTTGTAATGCGTAGGTCGTCGGTTCGAATCCGACAGGGGGCTCGGGCAAGGTCCAGGTCGGACACCATCTGACCTGGACCTTTTTGCATTCCTTGACCTTATTCTTGTTGGCGCGTCAGCCCAGAGGGCCTGCTGTGCGTCTCCCGGTGGCCGACCGGTGGCCAAACGTGCAGTCGGCGTGCAGTGGTGGTGTCCACGGGCGCGCTGGGCGCGTGCGGGTTGGCGATCTGGCGTTGTTGTATCCCTACAAGTCGTTGCCCGGCGGCGTCACTTGTAAGGGCCTCGGTCAGGTCGGCTGATCCTTGGACTCCCTCCCTGAGCAGGCGCTCCTGCATACCTGCTGCGCCCGCTACGCAGATCCCGAAGGGTTCGACATGCCCGGACTGATCCCCCAGGTCTACCTCCACCACGCCCCCTACACACGCAGCCATCGGTGCCGGTCATGACGACTGGACAGCCGCTCGATGAAGGTTGGGGTCAAGACCATGGAGATGCGGGTGTGCCGTCCGGATCCAGACCGTCCGGCCACCGCTGGATGAATGCAGCCCGTCGGACTTCACTGGCGTCTGCGGCTTGCCGGAAGAGGACTTCGGCGCGGTCCTCGTCTCCGGACGCTTCTCGCTTCTGCGCCAGCTCGACCAGAACATCACCGTCCCCTGCGTCGGCCGCCTGCCGAGCGAGCCCTTCGGCCCGTTCGTGGTTCCCGGCCTGCTCTCGCCGCCGGGCCAGTTCGGCTAAGGCACCGCTGCCTCCGGCATCGGCGGCCAGCCGCGCCAGCGCCTCAGCGCGCTCATGGTCGCCCGCCGCCTCCTGTATTCGCGCCAGCTCGACTGCGGGGCGGTAGTTGGCCACGGCCGCGGACTGCCGAGCAAGGGCCTCAGCTGCGTCGTGATCTCCCGCCACCTCCAGCAGCCTTGCTACGTCAGCCAAGGCCTGGCTGGAGCCGAGGTCGGCGAGGGTCCTGAAAACCTTCTCCGCCCGCTGGTGATCTCCTGCCACCTCCCGCCGGTCCGCGAATGCGGCCAGGACACCGGGGTTTCCCCCGTGGGCGGCGTGGCGCGCCAATTCCTCGGCGCGCTCGTACTCCCCGGCCCGCTCCCGCACCTGCACCAGATAGTTCACGGCAAGTAGATTTCCGGCGTCGGCGGCGTGCCGCGCCAAGTCCTCAGCGTGCTCGTACTCCCCGGCCAGCTCCCGTGCCTGCACCAGCTCGACCAGGACGCTGCTGTTTCCGGCGTCGGCGGCGCGCCGCGCCAAGTCCTCTGCCAGCCGGTGGTCCGAGGCTTCTTCTCGTCTCCGTGCGACGCTGACCAGGATGCTGGGGTTGCCGGCGTCGGCGGCCAGCAGGGCCAGTTCCTCGGCCCGTTCGTACTCCCCGGCCCGCTCCCGCTTCCGCGCCAGATCAGCCACGGGACCGTTGCACCCGCAACTGACGGCCTTCCGTGCCAGTTCCTCGGCCTGCTGGCGGAGTCCGGCATCCTCTCGCGTGTACATCAGAACCCACAGAATGCTTGAGTCTCCGGCGGCGGCAGTCAGGAGTGCAAGTTCCTCGGCGCGCTCATACTCC
>NZ_BARF01000162.1 GCF_000367365.1 Streptomyces prunicolor NBRC 13075
CCCGCATCGAACCATCCCACGACCGGTCGGCCCCTACTCGTCAAGTATGGCCTGTGACCAGCCACTTGATGCTTCCTTGACGGTCTTCGGGCCGAGCCGAGCAGCGACGGCAGCACGCGAGACCAACTCTTCAGGCCGGCCTGCGGATTCCTGCCCCCTGCTCAATATGCCTACGGACCAGGGCAGTTGACCTTGCGATCCCGACGGGCAGCCCGTCACCGGCCGCCCCGGGGAACTCGTGGTAACCCGGCCGATGCCCGGCATCCCCGTCGCCCTGCGGGGCGACACCGACGGATCGCGGCGCCACGCCTCGTAATTCGCGAGGTTCCCCGGGGTGCGGCACCACGGCGACTGGATCAGCCTCACCGACCGGGGCACCCGCGTGATCAGCGGGGGCTCGGACACGACGCTGAAGCACGGTGGGGTACGCCTCGGCATTGCGGAGTTCTACGCCGTGGTGGTGGAGGAGGTCGACATCGTCGCCGACTCTCTCGTCGTCCACGTGGAGAGCGCGGAGAACAGCGCGGACAAGCTGATGCTGTTTCGTCGAGCTAGGCGGGCAGAGCACCCTCGACGTACGACTGCGGGAGCGGGAGCGGGAGCGGGAGCGGATCAGCCATGCGCTGCGCACCGCGCTCTCCGAACACCACGTCCCCGACCACACCGTCCAGGTTCCGGCCGTCCCCCGCACTCTGTCGGGCAAGAGACCGGAGGTGCCTGTCATGTGCATTCTGGCCGGTGCCGCGCCCGAACTCGTGGTGGTCCGGGGCGCCTTGGCCGATCCCGGATCGCTCGGCGCCTTCGAGGACGTGGCGGTCCGTTACCGTACGCGCATCCGTCCACAGAACCTCGCCGAACCCAGCCGCGGAACCGAGTGAGAGGGCACCCATGACGGCAACCACCCCGGCCACCACCGACAACTTCGCCACCCCCATCGAAGACCGGTACTTCGAGGACTACGTGCCGGGCGCCGTGCACGTCTTCGGCAACAGCACCCTCACCGAGCAGGACATCCTCGAATTCGCCCGCCGCTTCGACCCGCAGAGTTTTCACACGGATCCCGCGGCTGCGCAGGCCGGACCGTTCCAGGGACTGATCGCGAGCGGCTGGCACACCACGGCCGTGATGATGCGCATGTACGCGGACCACTACCTCAGCAAGGTCGCCTCGCTCGCGTCCCCGGGCGTCGACGAGGTGCGCTGGCAACGGCCGGTGCGGCCGGATGACACCCTGTCGGTCCGGGCCACGATCACCGGTGCCCGCGTCTCCCGCTCCAAGCCCGACCGCGGCCTCGTACACACCGACGTCGAGGTGCTCAACCAGCACGGTGAGACGGTGCTGACGATGACCATCATGAACATGCTGCGGCGCAGGCCGTAGGGGAACAGGTACGCCTTCCGGCCGCCGACGTGGCCGCTGATCGGCCCTTCACGCATCCGCTTTCCGGCGCGCTGATTTCCCGCCCACGACAAGCCGACTGCCACGACAACCACCCCGGCGCACTCAAAGCGAACAGCGGTGGCTGTTCACAGAAATGAGTTCCCCTCGCGGTAACGGTCCGTCAGCAGCCTGCAGGCGCACCTTTCGCGATTGCTCCGGGCAAGGTGCGCCCCCGCGGCCCTTCGTAGGTGCACGTGAGAGAGCGCCGGGGCGCCTATGAGCCACGCAACGGGCCTGGGTGCTCGCCTTGATCGCGCGGGTCGCCCTCAGTTCAGTGCGTCGAGGGCGGCGAGGATGTCGGCTGGTTCGGCGCGGGTGGTGTAGTCGGTGCTGACGAAGGCCCAGCGGATGGTGCCGGCGCGGTCGATGACATAGGTGGCGGGCAGCGGGAGGGTGCGCGGGTGGCCGTCGTTGACGCGCTGGAGGTCGAAGCCGAGCTTGTCGTAGACGGCGGCGAGGTCGTCGGGGAGGTCGAAGGTGAGGCCGTACTGCTTGGCGGTGTCGGAGCCGATGTCGCTGAGGACGTCGAAGGCGAGGTCGTGCTTCTCGGTCAGGGTGAGGGACTCGTCGGGGATCTGCGGGGAGACGGCCACCAGGCGGGCGCCGCGGGTGGTGATGGCCTCGTGGTGCTGCTGGAGGGAGCGCAGGGCGATGTTGCAGTACGGGCACCAGGCGCCGCGGTAGAAGGTCAGGACGACCGGGCCGTCGTTGAGCAGGTCGTCCAGGGCCAGAGTCTGCTGGGCCGCGGAGGGAAGGCGGAAGCGCGGTGCCTGGGCCCCGACTGTCAGCGCGCGGTCTGCTTGGTCGGAGTCGGCGAGTTCCTGGCTGGCCCGCTGCATGATCTGTCGGATCTCGGCGGGGATCTGCTGCTGGCGGGCTTCGTAGAAGGTGCGCAGTTCGGCGTTGAGGGTGGTCATGGTGCTCGTTCCTCCTGGTCGGTGACTGGAGCGGGACCAATCAATCTTGAAATGCCCGTTCCAAGATAGGGCTATGCATGGTCCCGCGCCAGCCATGCGGAAGGGGCGATGAGTCAGAGGCTCGTGAACGGGCGGTGGTCGGCCAGGGCGAGCGCTTTGATGAACGCGGCGAACTGGACCGCGCGGCGGGCGAGGTGGCGGCGGAGGCGGGGGGCCCGGGACCCGTACGCGGCCGCCCAGAGGGCTGGTATGCGATTCATGGGGGCATAGTCGCGGCGCGCGGCGCCCTCCGGGCGGATCGTGGACGAAGCTGGACGCCATCGCGCTGGTGGGGGGCCTGTCCAGCTGTGTACCTGTCGGCACCTTTGCCGGGTGCTGAACGGGGAGTATCTTGGAATTCTCATTTCAGGATGGCGGGGTGAAACATGCCGGACATCAAGCACTTCGATCCGGACGCCACCCTGGAGACCGTGGTGCGGCTGTTCTGGCGGCAGGGCGTGGCCTCGACCGGGATCCAGGATGTGGTGACCGCGACCGGGCTCAACCGGTCCAGCCTGTACGCCACGTTCGGCGGCAAGCAGGATCTCTACCGCGCCGCGCTGGGCCGCTACCTGGAGCAGCGGTCCCAGCCGATGTTCCGCCGCCTGGCCGAGGACGGACGGGGACTGCCCGCCGTCTCCGAGTTCTTCGGCGGCCTGATCGAGGCCCGCTGCTCGGGCGAGTACGCCCGCTGGGGCTGCATGGTCTCCAACGCGCACGCCGGGGCCGAGAACAGTGACCCAGAGGTACGCGCCGTCCTGGACCAGCACCATCATGAGCTGCGCGAGGCGATGTACGCCGCGCTCATCACCGCCGAGACCCAGGGTCAGTTGTCCTCCGGTGTCGATCCCGGCACCTCCGCGGATCTGCTGGCGCTGCTTGCCTACGGTGTCAACCTGCGCTCCCGTGCCGGCGCCGACGCCGCGACTCTGTCCAGGACGGTGTCCGCCGCCCTGAACTCGATCGGAGTCCGGGCGGCGGCATAGACGCACGTGGATCTGGCTCTCAACCGGGGTTGGGCGCAGGCGAAGTGCCCGGCCGTAGAGTTGGAGCCGCCTTCGCCCCCGCTTCTGCCGCATCGGCCGTGTAGTCCGAAGGCGACGTTGCGTCAATGCCGTCGGGGGCCTTGAACGCCTTCAGGGCGAACGTCAGGATCACCGTCACGACGACGTTCAGGACGAATGCCGTCAGGCCGATGTAGCCGATTTCGCCGATGCCGGGGATCTCCTTGGACGAGCCGCCGAAGTGGTCCTGGGTCGGGGAGGCTACGCCGTAGGCCGCGAGGGTGCCGTAGATCATGCCGGCCGCCCAGCCCGTGAGGAGGGCCCAGCGGTGGGGCCAGCGGGTGAAGAGGCCGCCTACCAGGGACGGGAAGGTCTGGAGGATCCAGATGCCGCCCAGGAGCTGGAAGTTGATGGCGACCGTCTTGTCCATGGTGAGGACGAAGGCCAGGGCGCCGACCTTCACCAGCAGCGAGACGATTTTGGAGACCTTGGTCTCCTGGGCCGGGGTCGCGTCGGGCTTGATGAAGTCCTTGTAGATGTTGCGGGTGAAGAGGTTCGCCGCCGCGATGGACATGATCGCCGCCGGGACCAGGGCGCCGATGCCGATCGCCGCGAAGGCCACGCCCGCAAACCAGTCCGGGAACAGGTTCTCGAACAGCTGCGGGATGGCCAGTTGGCCGTTGGTGACCTTGACTCCGGCCGCGATCGCCATGAAGCCGAGCAGCGCGAGCAGGCCCAGCATCAGGGTGTAGAGGGGCATCACCGTCGTACTGCGTCGGATCACGCCGCGGCTGCGGGAGGACAGCGTCGCGGTGATCGAGTGCGGGTACATGAACATGGCCATCGCGGAGGCGAGCGCCAAGGTCGCATAGGTCCACTGGGCGTCGGGGGCGCTGACCAGTGCGCCGCGCAGTTTGCCGGTTACGGGGCTGGTCTGGCTGTACGCCTCGCCGGCCTTGGCGAAGATGTCGTCGAAGCCTCCCAGTTTGATGGGGATGTAGATGATTGCGACGACGATGACCAGGTAGATGAGCGTGTCCTTGACGAAGGCGATCATGGCGGGGGCGCGCAGGCCGGAGGAGTAGGTGTAGGCGGCCAGCACACCGAAGGCGATCAGCAGCGGCAGGTCCTTGATGAACCAGTTGGTGTTCTCGCCGCCGCCGACGCCCATCACGTCCAGCACGGCCTGGATGCCGACGAGTTGGAGCGCGATGTAGGGCATCGTGGCCAGAATGCCGGTGAAGGCAACGGCGAGCGACAGGCCCTTCGAGCCGAACCGGCCACGCACGAAGTCGGCGGTGGTGACGTAGCCGTGGCGGTGGCACACGGACCACAGGCGGGGCAGGAAGGTGAAGATCAGGGGGTAGACGAGGATGGTGTAGGGCACGGCGAAGAAGCCGGCCGCCCTGGCCGCGTAGGTCGCCGCGGGTACGGCGACAAACGTGTAGGCGGTGTAGACGTCGCCGCCGAGCAGGAACCAGGTGACCCAGGTGCCGAACGACCGTCCGCCCAGGCCCCATTCGTCGAGGCTGTGCTCGTCGCCGGGCCGGCGCCAGCGCGCGGCCAGGAAACCCATGACGGTGACGAGCAGGAAGAAGAGGGCGAAGACGGCGAGTGCGACGCCGTTGACGCCACCGGTCATCGCGCCGTACCTCCCCTGCCCGGCAGCTGCGTTGTCGCTGCGGCTTGGGCGGCAACCGCCTCGCTGCTGACCAGTTCGTCGAGTTCGGCGTCCAGCGGGGTGGCGCCCTCGGGGGTTTGGGCGGTGGCCTGCGGGTTGCTGCCGCGGACGGCGACGGCGAGTCCTGCCAGGACCATGGGGAGGGCGACGACCATTGCGGCGGTGCGGATGCCTCCCGGTACCGAGAGGATCAGTGCGATCAGGGGTGGGCCGAAGGCTCCGCCGGACTTTCCGACCGCCGCAGCCCATCCGCCGGCGGTGCCTCGGATGGCCATGGGGTAGATCTCGGCCGTGTAGGGGCCGATGAGCGCGATCACACCCGCGGTACCGGCGAACAGCACCATCACGGTGGCCAACAGGATGGGCCTACTGCCGTCCAGGCCGACGGCTGCCAGCGTCAGGAGGGCCGCGACGGTAAGGGCCGCGTAGACAACCATGGTGCCTCTGGCCGACCAGCGCACGTACAGCCATGCGCCCAGTGCGCAGGTGGGGATGGCGAGCAGCGACGAGATGAACAGCAAAGTGGCGGCGGACATCCCGTGCCGGCCTGCGGACTCCAGCTGGCTGGGCAGGAAGGTGATGAAGCCCCAGTAGACCAGGCCCCAGGCAAGCGCATAGGCGCTGACCACCAGCGTCTTGGCTGTCTGCGGGCGTTTGAACAGAGCCGAGGCGGGCACTTTCGCGGTTCGCGTCTGGCGGGCGGTGAAGGCGGCCGATTCGGGAATCCAGCGGTTCAGCGCGATCAGGATCAGCACCAGCGGGAGCTGGGCGAACCACGTCACGCGCCAGCCGGCCAGGGGAATGAGGACGGCGGCCACTCCGGACGCGGCCATGTAGCCGCCGGTGGTGGTGAGGCCGGCCTGCAGGACCATGATGGCCGCGCGTCGCCCGGGCGGCAGGCTCTCGGTCATCAGGGCGTAGACGACGGGCAGCATGCCGCCGGCCGCCAACCCCATCAGCCCGCACATGACGAGGGTGCCGGTGAACGTCGGCATGGCACCGCACACCGTGGTGCCGCGGAAGAACAGGGAGGCGAGGAGGATCGTGGCCCGTCGGCCGATGCGGTCCGCCGCACGCCCCCACACGAGCGATCCGAGCACTGTGCCGCTCAGCGCCACCGTCGGCAGCCACGCGACGTCGGACGCGCTGAGGTGGTACTCGGCCCGCAGGCCGGGCGCAATGAACGCCAGGGTGGCGGGCTTCATCTGGTCCACCAGGAGGGCGAAGCTCAGGACGGCGATGAGGCGGCGCCGACTCGCCGTCGTAGTACGGGCCAGAGCGGGAGGGGCAGCGGGACCGGCTGTCCGCGGCGGCACGACCGTGAAGCCGGAGAGCACCACGCCGACCACGATGGCGGCCATGGCCGCCCACATCGCCGAGGACATTCCCATCATGGCCATGTGGAAGTTCATGGATGCGGAGTCGATGAACATCCACAGGTGCTCGACGACGCCGGCGCAGGTGAGGGCGACACCGGTCCAGAACAGTAACGGCCGGGGTATCAACGAAGCTGGTGACGCGGACAAGGTCAACTCCTCGCGGAAAGCCGGGCGTCGGGGTCGTCGTTAAGGGCGCGGACGGTGGCGGTGGCGTGATGCTCGGCCGGGATGGGGTCCTTGAGGCCGAGTACGGTCGGCCAGCGCGGGTCGTCGGGGGCGACGACGAGGTGGCGGGCGTACCAGCTGTCGAAGAACGACAGGACGAACATCGGCAGCAGCGTCCAGATGGCCACCTGTTCCAGGGGCGTGTTGCCGGTGAGCGCGGCGATGATGACCACCACGAACACGTTCGGGTAGGTCATGGCGGTGTAGTCGTCGAGCGTCTGCACGTGGCGGCGCCGCTTGAGAAGGGCGGCTAGCAGGCGCAGGCCGACGGCGATGCCCACGGCGGTCGGGGCGTAGGCGGTGAAGCCGTTCAGGTCGAGCTTGAGACAGACCAGCACGATGAATGCGGTGAGCAGCAGGACCGCCACGTATCCGTTGCGCTCGCCATACTTGGCCGTACGGATCGGGGAGCGTTCCCGCAGGCGTTTGACCAGGGCGTAGGCCGCTGTGACGATGCCGGTCGAGGTGGCGGCGCTGATGGCGACGGCCATTGCGACGTCCTCACGCAGGGTCAGAGCGAGGACGGCCGAGAACGAGACGGTGGCGGCCAGGGAGGAGAGCAGGACCTGAGCGAACGTCGGCATGATCATTCCGCCGAGGCAGCGGCTGACGGTCATCGCTACCACCGAGCTCGGCGTCGCGAGGAACACCGCGGCGATCGCCGCCGTACTCGTACTGCCCACGTCCCACCAGCGCAGCAGGGCCGCGAAGGCGATCGGCAGGGCGAGGTAGCGCAGGGCGACGGAGCGGAGCGTGCCGCGGTCGGTCACGAACGTGCGCGCGTTCTCCAGCTCGATGCGGCACATGGTGATGACGCTGGCCAGCACCAGGAGCAGGAGCAGCAGGTACGGCGAGGTGGCCACTCGCAGCCCCGCCAGGTTGGCGAGGAGACCGGCGGCCAGGCCGGCGCAGAAGACCATGGGATGGTTGACGACGACCCAGTCGTAGACCATGTTCATGGTCTCGTTCTCGTTCTTCACATAGCTGTGGATCCGGTCGCCCTGCAGCATCTGGAAGTTGGGCAGGCGCAGGTCGTACGACTCGTCGGCGGGCCGGTCCAGGATGAACCGGCAGATCAGCTCGACGACGTACTTGTGCGAGACCACGCAGACCACTTCGCCGCGGCGCAGCGCGGGCAGCAACTCCTGCTCGTAGAAGGCGTGTACACGGTCCTTGAACTGTGCGAACGTCTCGCCACCCTGCATGGTCGGGCTGTCGGCGTTCATCGCCCGCTCGTACTCGGCGATGCCGTGGCGGCGCTGGAGGATGGACTTGCTCTCCAGCGTGTAGCTGCCGAAGTCGCGCTCCATGAGGCGTTCGTCGACCACGACCTCGGGAGCATCCGTGTCGGGCGCTCCGATGCCGAAGATGGTGTCGGCGGTCTCGTAGGCGCGGGTCAGCGGGGAGACGTAGACGCGGTCGAAGTGCTGGCCGCGGTGGCCCCTGGCGACCTTCTCGGCCTGGATCCGGCCGAGGAAGGTCAGGGGAGCATCGCGCTGCCCGGCGATGCGGTGGACGGAGTTGCAGGTCGATTCGCCGTGCCGGACCATGAACAGCCGGCTCAACAGCTCCTGCTCGTCGTGGTCTGTCATGACGCGCCCTTCGTCGGGGCGTGCACGACCTGCTCGGCGTACTGGGAGTCCCAGCCCGCCAGCCTGGTGATGTCGCACAGATTGTGGACCGCGTGCTTCTGCACGAGCGTGGCCAGCAGGGAGACGGTCCGCCGGGCCTGCTGGGCGGTGAGGCCGAACTCGCGGGCCAGCGCGGCGCCGAAGTCTGCCAGGTCGTCGTCCAGGATGGCGCGGTACTTGCGACGCTCGGTGCGGTCCTGGGCCTGAAGGTAGTTGACGGCGTTGGGGTAGGCGCCCTCGCGGGCGTAGTCCTGCAGGCGCTTGCGCAGGCGAGTGGCCTGCGGCTCCTCGGCGGCGAGGTCGGCGGCGATCCAGTCGCTGCTGCGGATCAGGCAGTGGTGGATGCCGTCGGGGACGTCCATCTGCTCCTCGTCGCCGGCGGATGCGAGGCGGCGCAGTACCTCCATCGCCGTGTCGAAGCACTGGTTGCGCAGGGTGCCGATGCTGAACACGAACGCGCCGAGCCGGCCGCGGCGGGTGGTCTCATCGCCCTGGCGCATCGGACCGACCCCGAACAGACCTGCTGCCACCGTGCCGTCGGCGGCGATGAGCTGTCCGTGCGTGCCGACCTCGACGCCCCGGTGGGTCTTGGTCTGCGGCTGCGCGTACCCGTGTGCGTTGACCAGGCCGTGCCACAGGGGGTGGCCGGTGCGCTCGTAGTCGGTGTTGTTGCCCAGGCAGTTGACGACCCGGTCGACGACGAGGTCCGGCTGGTCGGCGAAGACCACCCGGATCTTCGTGCCGTCCTCGACGGGGCGCATGTCCTGGATGCCGGCGGACATCACGTCGACGGTCTTCGGAGCGCCGTTGTATCCGCGCGTCCGGCTGCGCACGACACCGCCGATCTCCCGCACGGTACTGGTGCGGTTGGTCACGATCACGCTCTTGTACCTGTCCAGCAGCATCCGCACGTCGCGGGCGGACATACGGGAGACCAGCTCGATCTCGTACGGCTCCCACGCCTTCATGACCCGCTCGGGGAAGACGGCCTCCAGCGCGCCGCCCGGCTCCACGCCGTGCTGTTGGCGCAGGTGCGCGTACTCCGCCTTGATCCCCTCCACCACCGCCTCGGGGGTGAGCTCCTTGGCGTCGAGGAAGGGCGGCCGGCGGGCCTGCCAGATGTCGTGCTCGTGGCCGACCGGGTAGGTGCCGTGCAGGTGGCCGCCGCGCGAGCAGATCAGGATGTGTCCCCGGTGGCCGGCGTGGATGAGGGAGATCACCGTGTCGAAGGCCGACAGCGCGGAGCCCGTGACAAGGACGCTCTCCTCGGCACCAACCCCCGGAACCAGTCCTGCGCACCGGGGGCGTAGGGGTCGGCGAGGAAGCGGTCGTAGTCCTTGATGCGGTGGTAGAAGGGCGCCTGCACCGGCGAGAGGTGACCGGTGGCCAGGACCACCTGGTCCGACGGCAGGTCGTGCACACCACCCTGTTCTCCCGCGTCGGCGTACTTGACGACGTACCCCTCGCCCCGCCGGTGTACGTCGATGACCTCACCGGAAAGCTCCCGGAGGCTCACCTCGGCGTGGGCGTCGGACGCCGCGTCACGCAGCCGCTCGGCCAGGTACTGCCGGAAGATCCGCCGTGGCACGACGCAGGCCACGCCGAAGGTGTGGTATTGCCATTTCTGCGGCCATTCGGAGCGGTCCGCCTCCTCGTTGGCCCACTCCAGGAAGTCCTCCGGACGCTCGCGGCGCAGGGTGATGCGACCGGCCTGGATGTTGAGCATGTGCTCCCAGTTGGTGGACGCCCATCCGAAGGCGATACCCCCGTAGCGGTAGCCCTCCTCCCGCTCTATCAGGCATATCTCCACCGGCATGTCGGCGAAGTGGAGCAGCCGGATGGCGGTCAGCGTGCCGGAGAAGCCGGCACCGACGATCGTGACGCGCCTCGTGCCCGAGGCCACACCGCCCATGGGGTCCTGCCGCATGGTGCTCGCCTGCATCGCCATGGCCGCTGTACCACGGTCCTGGATCGGGGGGTCCTGCATCGTGGTGTGCTGCATTTCCACGGTCTTGTCTCCTTCGGTGGGGGAAAGCGTCAGCGCCACTCGTGGGTGAAGCGGACCGTGATGGCGCCACGGATCGAGTTGTGGACGATGCAGCCCCGCTCGGCCTTGAGCAGGGGCTTGGAGATCAGGTCCTGGAGGGCGGTAGGCGCCGAGATCTGCACGGTGATCTCGGAGAAGCGGATCGGCGCGGCGATGAGGCTTCCATCGACCTGGAAGCTGACCTCGGAGGCGTCGGCCTGCGGGTCCTCGGCCCGCAGAGCCGCGAGGAAGGTGCTCACATAGCACCCGCCGAGCGCCAGAAGCAGCAGTTCCCCTCCCATGGGACCGGCGTCGGTGCCCTCCTTCTCCTTGGGCCGGTCGATGGTGAGCGTGTGGTCTCTGGCCTGGCCTACGACGACGCTGCCGCCGACGGGGCGAAGGGACACTCCGATTTCAGGCATGGCGATGCACGGACTCCTGTACTGGAAGGGGCACGCGGGGCTCGGCGTCAGTGGCGAGCGGGATTCCCGGGATGCAGGTGAGCGGGATCGGGCCTCAGCATCGGGACGGAACTCGGGCTTCCGTACGGATCGTGGATGATCCTGGATGCGCTCCGTGGTCGGCGATCAACAGACAGAAACCGCTTGACAGCCACAGCCCTCCATCCCCTAACTTGAAATGAGTGTTCCAAGTTTTCGTGGCCCACGTGTCCGATGGGGGAGGCTGTTCGTGCCGCAGGCGCTGGATCCCGGCAAAGCACGCACAATGGACGAATTCATCACAGAACTCAGACTCTTGAAGGCGTGGGCGGCCGACCCGTCGATCACCGAAATCACGCGGCGCATCCACCGTGACTGGCAGCGGGCGGGACGCCCGCGCGGTGAATGGCCGGCCCGTTCGACTGTGGGCAACTGCTTCCGGGTCGGCCGCCGCCGTCCCAACTCCGACCTGCTCCTGGCCGTGGTGCAGGCGCTCGCCGGCACAGACGAAGCCATCCTCTCGGTCTGGCGGCAGTCGCTTCGTACGGTGCTCGGCGAGGCCGAGGCCGCCGCACGGGTCAGCGCCTACGACCGGCTGCCCGCAGGGCCTTCCGCGTTCGTCGGCAGGACCGACCTGGTGCCCCGGGCGGAGGTCTTACTGGCCAGCGGCCAGGACGCGACGACGCTTGCCCTGGAGGGCATGCCCGGGGTGGGCAAGACGTCGCTGGCCCTGCACATCGCCCACCGGCTGCTCGCCGAGGACGGAACCGACACGCCCGTCCTGTTCGCGAATCTGCGCGGCTCCACCCCGCTGGGCCCGCCCGCCGACCCGGCCGCCGTCCTGGAGACCTTCCTTCGCCTGCTCGGCATCACCGGCGACCGCATCCCCTACGGCCTCCACGCACGCGCAGCCCTCTACCGGCAACTGCTGGCAGGAACCGGCGCGCTGATCGTCCTCGACGACGCAGCCGACACGGAACAGTTGCATCCCCTGCTGCCCCGGACCCGGGGATGCCGCACGGTGATCACGAGTCGGCACACCCTGACCGGCCTCAGTGACACCACCCGCCTGTCGGTGCATCCGCTCGACCCGCACGATTCCGTCGAGCTGCTGCGGGCGACAGCGGGGGCCGAACGCATCGCCCCGGACATCCCGGCCGTCCACCAGATCGCGGACCAGCTGGGCCACCTCCCGCTGGCACTGTCGGCCATCGGCCGCCACATGCGAAACCACCCCATCTGGGCACTCATCGACTACTACCGGGAACCCCTGATCACCCTGGCCCTGGAGGACGGCGTACGGGCCGCGCTGTCCGCTTCCGACGCACGACTGCCGAAGAGCACACAACGGCTGCTACGCCTGTTGGCCCTCCATCCGCGGCAGGAGGTCGACGCCGCCACGGCCGCCGCCCTCCTGGGCGAACCGTCCGCCGCTGCCGAGCATCACCTCACCACCTTGACGGCCGCACACCTGATCGAGCGCACCGCACCCGGCAGATTCCGACTTCACGCCCTCGTCCACGCCTACGCGGAGGAACGTATCTGCATCGACGAACCGGCCACCCACATCCGCCAGGCCCTGAGCCGCCTGCTGGAACACGGCCGCAGCCACGATGCCGCCGTGCGACTGGAAACCCGCACCCTCCGCGCACTCCGTCTGTCTGTACCCCGGCAACACGCCGAAGCGGACGAAGAGACCGGGCTGCTGCAGCAGGGACGGCGGGCAGTCGCAGCCTGACGGACCGCGCACTGATGCGACCCATGGACGCCAGGAGAAAGGCATGCCGCCTCGGATTGCGGGACATCCCGGCTTGGATTCGCACCCCCCAACAACTGTTACCGCGCGGCCTGTTCCCGGGCAGCCGAAGCCGGGGCTGTCCGGCGGGTTGCGTCGCGGGAGCCGGTCTCGCAACTCCGGGCGGCGCGCTCCGCGAAGCGAGTGTGCACCGCTGCGGCCGGGGCCGGGCCGCAGCACCGTACGGGTCAGGCGGTGGTCGTCTCTCCCTCAGCACCACCTGGACCACGCCGGAGTCGTCCACTCGCTGCGGCAGCCGGAGGTGACGGCCGGTCATCCCCTCAAGTGGCGACGAGCCTTGCGACCAGCCCACCAGGGCGCGCCGGCGGTCGAGGTTGGCGGGTAGAACCACGACCACGTCACAGCAGGGCTCCGTCGTTCTCGTGATCGGCCGGGAATGATCATGTGAGTCCGAGGGTCGTCAGCGGCCGGGTCATGTCCCGCCCGTGGTGGCGAAGGCCCTCGGCGATGTTGTCCCGCCTTTCCAGGCGGAGTGCGCCGATGGCCAGGTTCCGCAGGGAGGCCATCGCCCGGGGCCCACTGCCAGTCCGCACCCGCGAGGCGTCCTCCCCGAACGTCGCGTCCCTGACATGGTGCTCACGATTCCGCGCCACAGACTCGGCAGGTAGCGGTCGCGGGCTGGTCGTAGCGGAGCCGGAAGTACAGATCCTGCGGGTTGCCCGCCACGCTTCCCAGCGCACGGCGGGTCTTCTTGAGCAGCGTGAACCGCTGTGCCGTCGCCTCAAGACGGTCCGGGCGGTGCCTGCTCTCTAGGCGGTCTGGTCAACATCGACATGAACACCGGATACTTCTGGCATGAAGTCCCGGTGACCGCACGGTCGCGGTCCGGCCGGGGCGTCACCTTCGATGCCACCCACCTGGAGATCTCCGGTGACCGGTTGCGGACGTACGCGTTGCCCGACGACTCCGACCGGCCCGGGCAGTCCTGCCTGCTCGTCCTCGAAGCCGAGATCTGACGCTGTAACGCTGTGACGCTCTGACGGAATTCGGTCCGACGCGAGAGGCCACGCCATGCCTGACTCAGTCCGTGCGAAGTACTACGAGCACCGGGCCCCGGTCTACGACGCGACGAGCTATCGGGGCAATCCCGAGACGGACGCCGGTCTCGACCTGGAGACGGCCGAGATCGGAGACCTGCTTCCCCGTTCCCTGCCTGCGGACGGCCGGATCCTGGAGGTCGGCTGTGGAACCGGGGTGTGGACACAGTTCCTGCCCGGCCGGGTCACCGCCATGGACCAGAGCCAGGGGATGCTCGACATCGCCCGGACCCGGGCTCCTCACGCCCAACTGGTCAAGGCCGCCTTTCCTCCGCTGCCCTTTCCCGACGATGCGTTCGACCTCGTATTCGCCGCCAACTTCTACGGGTTGCTCGTCGCGGACGAGCGTGACGCGTTCCTCGCCGAGGCGAGCCGCGTGGCGCGCGAACTCGTCATCCTCGACCTGCGCAGCGACGGCCGCACGCACACGGAAGGGCTGGAGCACCGCGAGGTGGACGGCGTCCCCTACCCGATCTTCCGGCGGCGGTTCACTCCGTCCAGCCTCCTCGCGGAACTGGGCGGAGACGTCCTGTACCCGGGCCGCTACTTCCTCGTGGTCAGGGCACCCCTGCGCAAGGACCGACAGTGATGATTGCTGCGGCTCCGCCCGAGGCCCTGAATCCAGCCGCGCCCAGCGACCCGTTCAGGGCGTCCGCGATCTCGTCCGCACGCGCTGTGAACGAGTCGAACGCAGCCTTGCCCGCCCCGTTGAACTTCCCCAACCCCTGCGTCAGCACTGGCTGGACTGGGACCCGGCCCGCACGGTGTCGCACCACGACGGCGCGCGACGAGTTCTCCCTCGACCTCGGCGCCCAGCGAAAGGATCGAGCGGATCTCGGCGAGTGTCAGGCCGGCCGATTGGGCGTCGCGGACGAAGGCCAGCCGGGCGCCGACCTGCGGCGGATAATCGCGGTAGCCACCCGGCGTGCGAGGCGGTGCGGGGAGCAGTCCGGCCTGCTCGTAGAAGCGGATCGTCTTGAGCGTGAGCCCGTTCGCGACGGCCAGTTCTCCGATGCGCATACCGCGAGGCTACGCCTTGACCTTCCAGCGTGCTGGAAGGTCAAACGTCGGCCGCATCTGCAGTGACCTGGGAGGACGCGGCCATGCGTATCAAGCTTCTGACGGTGCCGGACTGCCCCAACGCGCCTGTTGCGCTGGGGCGGATCGACGAGGCGCTCGATGGGCGGGCCGCAGAGGTGGAGTTGATCGAGGTCGCCGACGAAGTGCGGGCAGCGCGGCTCGGGATGACCGGTTCCCCGACCGTCCTCATCGACAGCATCGATCCGTTCGCCGTAGCGGGGGCAGTCGCCTCCGTCTCCTGCCGCCTCTACCGGGGCCCGGACGGGCGGACCGAGGGAGCGCCCAGCGTGGCCGACCTGCGGCGCGCTCTGGACGTCGCCGCGGCCGGCGGAGACTGCAACGGCTACCCATGGACGCAGCAGACCGAGGAGGCCGCGGTCGCCTCACTCCCGTCACCGGAGGACAGTGCGCCGTACAGCGGGCCACCCTGCGGTCCTTCGCAACCACCGGCCACGCGCCCGAACCGACCGACCTGGAGCAGCTGGCGCGCGGGTTAGTCGGGCGGTTCGGCGCCTGCGGAAACAGTATCGCCCGTGCCGCCCCGTACCCTTCGTGGTGTCTACGGCGTCAAATAGCGGGCGCCGAAAATGGAGGCAATACCCCGTGCTCATTGCTCAGCGTCCGTCCCTGACCGAAGAGGTCGTCGACGAGTTCCGTTCCCGGTTCGTGATCGAGCCG
>NZ_BARF01000161.1 GCF_000367365.1 Streptomyces prunicolor NBRC 13075
CATGGGCGAATGATCGGCTGTCTTCGTCACCACGGGCAAGGCGCCGGCGCTGGTCAGGCTGCCACCACCGTGAGTGACGGCGTGGGGAACGCCGACTGTTCGTCGAAGTGTTCCTGCTTCTGGAGGCAGTGGTAGAGCTGGCCGATCATGCGATTGAAGAGGTTGCGTTGGGCGGCTGCGTGCCAGTCGCCGTGCTCGCGTCGTCGCCGGTAATGGGCGTTGGCACCGGCGGAGGCTCGCAGGGACGAGAAGGCCCACAGGTAGCCGGCGTGGTTGAGCCGATCGTTCTTCACCCACCGCCGTGTGATGGACGACTTCTTCCCGGAGGCCCTGGTGACGGGTGAGGCGCCGGCGTACGCCTTCAAACCGCGGGCGTCGCTGAAGCGGGTGTGGTCGTCCCCGATCTCAGCGAGGATCCGGGCGGCGAGCTGGATGCCGAGTCCGGGGAAGCTCAGCAGGATCTCGGCGTCCGGGTGCTGAGGGAACGCCTCTTCCACCGCCTCGGTGAGCTGGTCGGCGGCGGTGCAGGCGGCTCCCAGCTGGATAAGGAGGGCGAGCATCTGCTTGCCAAGGGCTTCTTCGACCAGCGGCGGCTGGTGGGCCCACTCAGCGCGGAAGACGTCGCGGACGCGGTCGGCTTCAACCTCGATGCCGCGCTTGCGGCCTGCTCGTTTTAGAGCGGCCTGGAGCTGGGTGCGGGTCAGCCGCGCGGCCCGGACAGGGGTCGGGGCGGCCTTGAGCAGTTCGCGGGCTTCGGGTCGGCACAGGCCGTTGGTCCAGGTGGCGAAGGCATCCAGGGCGGCTGGGTAGTACTCGCGCAGCAGGGAGCGGAGCTGGTTGGCGAGCTGCTGCCGGTTCCACAGAGAATCCTGCTGGGCGCGTGCCAGCACGGCAATCGAGCGTCCGAGGTCGCTGTCCTGCGGCAGCGGCCGGTGGGCGTGCATGTCGGTGCGCAGGATGTTCGCGAGCACGAGTGCGTCGCCGGTCGGACTTCTTGCGCGAGACCGAGTGGCGGTCGCGGTAGCGGGCGGCGGCCAGCGGGTTGATCGCGAACACCTTTCGTTTTCCGGTCCGCAGCACGGCAACGAGCAGGCCGCGGGAGGTCTCGATTGCCACCGGGATCGGGCTCTCTTCGGTGTCGCCGTACTCCGCGAGCAGTTCCAGCAGCAGTTTGTAGCCGGCCGCGTCGTCGGTGATGTGCCGCTTGGCCACCAACGCTCCGGCGTCGTCGACCAGGGCGACGTCGTGAGTGCGCTCCACCCAGTCGATTCCACAGTGGATCATGATTGTCCCTCCCTGATGTGCGGGTGTTCACGCTGGTCACGAGCACATGCGGGCCACGCGAGCGACCTAATCCCAGGCATCAGCCGTCGTGCGGATGTGCCTCCACCTCACTAGCCGTTCGTGGCACCAGCGCACCGCACGGGCCTCGGTCTGCGCGGGAGCTCGGACGGCTCGGGCGTATCAAGAAGTCACCGTGCAGCAGGCTCGCACCACCAACACCAACGAGTGATCAAAGGTCGGTGTTGCCGCTCGATGGTCCTGGACGTCGCCGCTCTGGCTGAAGGCATCGAGGCCCAGGCCGACGGGCACCAACACCCGTTGTGGTGGTGGCCCCGCTGCACCGCATGTCGCCGCTCTGCCTTGAGGCATCGCGCGCCAGGGCCTCTTGGGGCATCAATACGGCGCCCACGCAACCGCCACCACCACGAGCACCAGGACCGCGCACGCTGTCTAAAGTGAGGCGTTTGCCCGCCTGGCAGCCACGAGGTGTCGCGGTCCTGCGCTCAAGCATCCCGAGATCCAACCGCTCTTCGGAACGCCCTAACAAGGGATTAGGGCCTCTTGGTAGCTCGCGGATGTCGAGTCCAGCGAGAAGCAAGAGGCCCTGTTGTCGAATGGTCGCGTGGTCATGGTTGCCCAGTCCAGTCCGTCCACTCCTGGGTGTGACTGTCTCGCCCACAGGTTCGGGAACGCGGCCGACCGGCCAGAGCGCCGCCCCCGGTACGGCTCGGACATGAGCGATGCCGAGTGGGCGTCGGTGCGGGATCTGCTGCCGGTACCGGGGTGGCTGGCGGGCCGGGGCGGCCGCCCGGAGGGCTACTGCCACCGGCAGATGATCGACCAATGCAACGAAGTTAAGGCTCAGTTGACGGTGTCAAGCACGACCGCGACGTGAGACGGGCCTCTGCTATCCAGGGGATCGACCAAGATCTTCCTGAGAGAGCAGAGGCCCTGTGACGCAGTCTGTCACGTACAGAATCGATGACGTGTTCGCGCCCGGACACGTCGGTGAATTGACGCAGGTCATCCCGACGGAGCTGGTGGATGCGGTGCTGGAGGAGACCGGGACGCGCGAGCGCCGGCTGCGCAGTCTCCCCTCGCGCGTCGGGGTGTACTTCGTGCTCGCGCTCGGCTTGTTCGAGCACCTGGGTGCCGGGCTGGTGTGGGGAAAACTCGTGGCCGGACTGGCCGCCGCGGTGCCGCAGACGTCGGAGAAGGCCCTTCGCGATCTGCGTCGGAGGATCGGAGTGGTCCCGTTCCAGCGGCTGTTCGAGGTGCTGGCGGGCCCGTTGGCCCAGCCGTCCACCCCCGGAGTGCGCTACCGCCGCCGGCGGACGGTCGCCTTCGACGGCTGTGGGAGCCTGAACGTCCCCGACCACGAGCGCAACCGGTCCTGGCTCGGCCGCACGCCGCGCCGCCATGGCCCTTCCGGCTATCCCCGGCTGATGCTGATGACCTTGTGCGAAACCAGCACCCGGGGCCTGATCACCGCCGCCTTCGGACCCGCCTCGAAGGGCGAAACCGACTACGCCCACGACCTGGTCAGCCACTTGACCTCGGACATGCTCCTGCTGGCTGACCGCGCCTTCGACAGCAACAAACTGCTCGCAGACGTCGTGGCTCAGGGGGCGCAGTTCCTGATCCGTGCCACCAGCACCCGGCGCCCACCGGTGCTTGCGCTGCTGCCCGACGGCTCCTACCTCACCCGGATCGGCGGCGTCCGACTGAGGGTGATCGAGGCCGAGATCCGCTCCCGTACCTCCGACGGCGACGACTTCGGCGGAACCTATCGTCTGCTCACCACCCTGAGCGACCACCGCACCGACCCAGCCGACCGCCTGGTCGGTCTCTATCACGAGCGCTGGGAGATAGAGACCGCCTATCTGGCACTGCGTCACACCCTGCTCAAAGGGCGCGTTCTACGGTCGAAGGACCTGGTGGGCCTCACCCAGGAGATGTGGGCACTCCTGGCCATCTACCAGGCTCTGCGCTCGATGATGGTGACCGCAGTGGAGACAGTCCCTGGCTGCGATCCCGACCGGGCCGGCTTCACCGTGGCCCTGGAGGCCGCGCGCGAGACGGTCGTCGGCGTCGCTGGGACGGCTGCGGCAGCAACTCCGAGCGGACGCCCCGACCTGGTAGGACACATTGGCACCCGCGTCCTGAAGGCGTTGCTGCCCAAGCGCCGAATGCGGCTGTCCGCTCGCATCGTCAAGTGCGGTACATCCCGCTACAACATCTGGAACCGCGACGGGCGGCCTCGCGACAGTAAGCCGATCACCGCCATTGTGATCACCGTGCATCCACCGGCTCTCCCCACCACGCATGCCCCAGACCGGGCCACTTCCGGCCGCTGGGGACAAGTCTGCCGGATCTTGGCGGAGCACTCCAACCAGGCCATGCACGCCCGCGACATCGCAGGGCATCTCGGCCTTCTCGCCACCGGGCGAGCGCTGAGCGGCTTCAACGCGCAGCTTTGCTACTGGGTGCGCAACGGCCGACTCACCCGTACGGCACCGAGTACGTACAAGATCCCTCTTCTCGAGGCCTTGACACCGTCAACTGAGCCTTAACTTCGTGGCATTGCTCCAGCAAGCGCTTCTCCCAGTACGGCCGGTGCCGTCTTCTAGTCCCTACGGGGCGCCAATGTGGCCTTTCGGCTTGGCCATCCCGTTCATCGTGAACCACGGTCGGCCGTCCGGGCCGGTGGCGATGGCGATGGCCGCCGGGAAGGCTCCCGAGAGCAGGACAGGGAACTCGGTGACATCACCGTCGGGTGTGATGCGGCCCCGCCGGCCAGACCGGTGAACGCCCACACCCCGCAAAGGCAGACCTGCGCACGGCCGTCCACGAGGTGCTGCCGTTGCATCAGGCGGCCCTGGCCCACCGCAGGAGGATGGACGCGGGCACGGTGTTCGAGGCCCTTTACGCGTCGCTACCGGTCCACGCTGGAGACGTCGTCGACAAAGGATCTGACGGTGTCTGAGCCGGTGCGGAAGTGATCAGTGCGGAGCTGCCGGTATCGCGGTCCGTGAAGCCCGCGAGGAGAGCGAGGCCGAGGCCTGCTGCGGCGAGGGTCGCGCCGACCAGGGCCGGTGAGGCCCAGCCCCAGCCGGCGGAGATGGCCAGACCGCCGAGCCAGGCGCCGCCGGCGTTGGCCAGGTTGAAGGCGGAGTGGTTGGAGGCCGCGGCCATCGTCGGGGCGTTCTTCGCCTTGGCCATGAGCAGCATCTGCACGGGGGTGGTGACCAGGGCGCCCATCGCCCCCATGAAAGCGAGGGTCACCAGGGCGGGGACCGTGCTGTGGACGGTGAAGTAGAACGCCACGAGCGTCGCACCGAGCAGGAAGAGGCCCCCGTACAGCGTCGGGCGCAGCGCCCGGTCGGTGAGCGGACCCGCGATCAGTGTGCCCAGCGTCATTCCGATGCCGTAGAGCGCGAGGACCCACGTCGTGGAGGAGTCGGCGAGACCCGTCACGTGGGTCAGGATCGGCACCAGGTAGCTGTAGACGGCGAAGAAGCCGCCGAATCCCACGACGGCGGTGGCCAGGCCCAGGGCGACCTGCCGGTTGCCCATCGCCCGTAGTTCCTGCCGGATGCCGGCCTGGCTGCCGCGGGGCTGGTGGGGGACGAAGGCGGCCAGCGCGGCCAGCGCGACGAGGCCGATGACGGCGACGGCGCAGTAGGCGTATCGCCAGCCGAGATGTTGCCCGAGGGCGGTGCCGGCCGGGACGCCGACGATGTTGGCGATGGTGAGTCCGAGGAACATCCTCGACACGGCCCGCCCGGCTCGTTCGGGGGCGACCAGCCGGGAGGCCACGACGGCGCCCACGCCGAACAGTGCTCCGTGGGGCAGGCCCGCCAGGAACCGTGCGGCGAACAGCAGGCCGAAGTTCGGAGCGAGAGCGGAGGCGACGTTGCCGACCACGAACAGTGCGGTCAGCAGGAGCAGGAGCCGTTTGTGGGCGATGCGCGCGCCGATGCCGGTCAGGACGGGCGCCCCGACGACGACACCGAGCGCGTAGGCGGAGACGAGGTTGCCGGCGTGCGGCACGGACACGCCGACCCCGTGGGCGATCTGGGGCAGCAGTCCCATCGTGGCGAATTCGGTCGTACCGATTCCGAACGCGACGAGGGCAAGGGCCAGCAGGGCCAGTGGCATGGAGCGCAAGTACCTTTCACGGGCGGCGGTTCGGGTGCGGACGCGGATGCGGGGGAAGGGGCAGGACCGTGATGCGTTCCGTTCGCCCTGTTTCTGTAGCCTGCCGCGCCGACCACCGTTGCCCGATGCGCCCCTCAGGTCAGGAAAGGTCTACGAGCGCTACAGCCGCGCCACGCGCTCACGCATTCCACGATCGGGCGACGAGAATCATGGCCTGCGTCACATTTCACGCGGCGGCGTTCCCGCTGTTCCGCTCGATCGGGATCCACAGCTGGGAGTGAGTCTCCTCACCGATCTCCACCAGGTGCGTCCGCAGGAGTTCCGGACCTGGCCGGCTCGTGTACGGGTTCGAGGGGAACCACTGGGTGAACACGTCGCGCCACAGTTCCTGGAGCGCGCTCGGATAGGGCCCGTCGTTGTCGAAGACCGCCCAGGTCCCGGCGGGCACGTCGAGGGCGTCGAGTTCCTCGACGGTCGTCTCCGGGCCGGTGGCCACGCCGATCCAATAGTCCGCCTCGGCGCCCTCCTCCCGGCTGTCGGTCAAGTACACCGCGGCCGACAAGATCCCCTTTGGTTCCCGGCCGGCCAGTTCCTTCATCCGTACGATCGCCCGCTCGTCCAGGTTTTCCAGGTGCGCCGCGGCGCCCGGGTTGACTCCCTCGTGCACCAGCGGGACCCGGGCCTTCCTGCCGACGATCCGGAACGCCTCCTTCTCCACGATCCGGTACCGCATGGTCGTACTGCCTTCGACGACGACGCGGAAGGACATGCGGGGCTGTGCCGTGAGCAGCGCGCCCGTGCGCCGGGCCTCTTCCGGGCCGATGCCGTGCACCGACCGGAACGCCCGGGCGAAGGCCTCGCCCGAGCCGTAGCCGTAGCGCACCGCGACATCGAGCAGCGTGCGTTCCCCGGCCAGCACCTCGGCCGCGGCGAGCGTCATCCTGCGGCGCCGCACGTAGACCGGGAGCGGCATCCCGGCGAGGGCGGAGAACAGCCGCCGGAAGTGGTACTCCGACACCGCGGCGATCCGGGCCGCCTCGGCCACGTCGACCTCCTGGTCGAGGCAGCTCTCCAAGTGGTCCAGCGCCTGGTTCAGCCGGTCCAGCACGTGTATCCGTCCCTTTTCCTCGAGTCTCCCCCGTAGGAATGCGCACCCCGATGCGGCAGCTCCTGCGGCCGGGCCGTCTTCAGGTGTAGGTGATTCCTTCGCGCCCTGCCCGACAGAAGCCGTGCGGGAATTGTCGGGCGGGTGGCCTCGGCACTGGCTGAGGCTTGTGCACATGACTGATGTTAAAGGGCTGTGCGAGCCGCGGTTCGCCGCGGTCGAGGAGGCCCTCGCGGCTTCGCTCGGCAAGGACGACGTGGGTGCCTCGGTCGCCGTCCACCTCGACGGCGAGCCGGTGGTCGACCTCTGGGGCGGGTACGCCGACGCGGACCGTACGGTCGGCTGGGAGCGCGACACCCTCGCGGGCGTGAACTCGACGGCCAAGAACATGACCGCCCTGTGCGCGCTCGTCCTGGCCGACCGGGGCCTGCTCGATCTGTCCGCGCCGGTCGCCGCCTACTGGCCCGAGTTCGCCGCGGCGGGCAAGGAGCGTCTGCTGGTACGCCATGTGCTTTCCCATACCGCGGGGCTGCCGGACCTGTCCGGGCCGACGGCGGTCGAGGACCTCTACGACTGGCAGCGCGTGACGGCGGGACTGGCCGCGCAGGCCCCCGAATGGGAACCGGGCACGGCCGCCGGGTACCACGCGCTCACCTTCGGGTTCCTGATCGGTGAGGTCGTCCGCCGCGTCACCGGGCGCAGCCTCGGCGAGTTCTTCGCCGAGGAAGTGGCCAAACCGCTGGGCGCGGACTTCCACATCGGGCTCTCCGCCGCCGACGACCACCGCGTCGCCCCGTTCATCCCGCCGCCGTCACTGACCGACGAGTTCACCGCCGGCGCACCGCTCGGACCGGACGGCACACGCCGGGAGCACACCGGTGCCGCGGTCCGGGTCAGGGACGCCAACTCCGTCGCCTGGCGCCGTGCGCAGATCCCCGCGGTGAACGGCTTCGGCAACGCCCGGTCCGTCGCCCTCGTCCAGTCGGTCCTGGCGAACCGGGGTTCGGCCGGTGGCGTGCGGCTGCTGTCTCCCCAGGGCTGCGAGCCCGCGTGGCAGGAGGTGTTCCGCGGCGAGGACCGGGTGCTGCGGACGCCGATGTCCTGGACCGTGGGCTTCGGGAAGTTCGGCAACACCTTCGGCTGGGGCGGGTGGGGCGGCTCGCTGGTCGTGAGCGACCCGGACGCACGGATGACGGTGGCCTACGTGATGAACCAGATGATCGACCGGGAGCGGCAGGAGGACAACCGCGGCATGGAGATCGTCATGGCCGCCTACGGCGGACTGCGGTGACAGCCCGCGGGAGGGGGACGTCCGCGCGCACGGGCTGAGAGAGCTACGGCCGCGAGACCGTCCCGCGCTTCAGCCGGGCGTGCCCGGGTGGTCGGTCAGGTCGAGGTGGGGTTCGAAGGCCCGCAGCAGGAGCGAGCGCATGCGGTCCGGCCGCATCTCGGTCGAGCCGGCGAGGATCTGCATCGCCAGGCCGTCGACCATCGCGGTGAACCGGTCGGCGAGGGCTTCGACGTCCGCCTCCGGTGCCAGGCCCTCGGACCGGCACTCGTCCAGCACGTCCACCACGACCCGGTACCAGCCCGAGTAGATCCGGCGCTGCGCGGGCCGCAGGCGGGGTTCGAGCATCGCCTGGTTCCAGAACTGGATCCACACCGACCATTCGTCGATGTCGTCGGCGGTGAGCGGGAGTTGGACCTCGATCAGGCGGCGCAGTTTGTCACGAGCGGAGGTCGCGCGGCCGAACTCCTCGTCGAGCCGGGTGCGGAACCGTTGGGCGTAGTACTCGAGCGCCGCGTGCAGCGTGGCTTCCTTGCAGGCAGGCTGGCGATCGTCTCGCAGAGCGGTCAGCTCGGTTCCGAGATCGCCGGCCTCGGCGCACGGGCCGGGCTCGGTGTGTCGCGCTTCTACTCGGTCGGCAGCCAGCTCGACGTGACAGCCGTCGACGTACTCGAATCGCTCGCCTCCGACGAACACACCAGCACCGTGGCGCTCTACCTGGAGAGCTTCGCCGACGGAGCACGGATCGTCGGCGCCCTCGAAGCCCTCCGCCGCGCCGGCAAACACGCGCTGGTGCTCACCACCGGTGCCAGTGAGGGCAGCCGTCTTCTCGCGCGGTCCCACACCGGTTCGATGACCTCGGCCCTCGATGTCGTCGACGCCGCGTGCCGCGCAGCCGGAGCCCTCCGGGTGGCGACGCCCCGCGAACTCGTCGACGCGGCAAGGGTGTTGGACGCGACAACTCCCCCGGGCGGTCGCCGGGTCGCCATCATCAGCGACAGCGGCGGGCAGGGCGGGATCGCCGCCGACCTCGCCGGCGACCGGGGTCTGCGGGCGCCGGTGTTCACCGAACGGCTCCAGGCGCGCCTGCGTGATCTGCTCCCCGCCGCCGCCACGGTATCCAATCCGGTGGACCTCGCGGGCGCGGGAGAGGCGGACCTCCAGGTCTACGCGCGGGTCACCGAACTGGTGGCCGCCTCCGGCGAGGTCGACTCGATCGTCCTGTCGGGATATCTCGGCTGCTACGGCGAGGACTCGCCGAGCCTCGTGGACGCCGAGTCCGCGGTGATCGACCGCCTCGGACACTTGGGTCGCGGCCACCGGACGGACGCGGCGCGCGTGCCCCTGATCGTGCACAGCATGAGCGCCGCCTCGCCCGCGGTCGCCCGGCTGCGGGAGCATCGCGTCCCGGTCTTCGACACCATCGACGCGGCCCTGGGCGCGCTGGGCCACCTGATCCGACTGGGCGGACAACCCCGCCCGGCGCCGATGACCGTACGGACCGAGGCAGCCGTACCGGCGCCGGGCTACTGGGCGGCTCGTACGTTCCTCACCGCACTCGGCATCGCGATGCCCGAGGCGAGGCTGGTCACCGACGCGGCCGGGTTCGCGGCGGCCTGCGCGTCGCTGCGAGCGCCGCTGGTGCTCAAGGCCGGCTGGATCGAGCACAAGAGCGAACACCGGGCCGTCAGAACGGGGTTGGGCCCGGGCACCGCCGCCGCGGTGTTCCGCGAGATGTACGAGCGGCTCGGGCCCGGCGAGTACGTCGTCGAGGAGCAGGACATCCGGCCGGGCGTCGTCGAGCTGCTGATCGGCGCCCGCCGGGACCGCGACTTCGGGCCGACCGTGACCGTGGGGCACGGCGGGGTCCTCGCCGAACTCTGGCACGACGTGTCCGTGGAACTGGCACCGGTCGACCGGCGGACGGCGGCCGGGATGCTCGACCGTCTGCGCTCGCGCCGGCTGCTGGACGGCTGGCGGGGACAGCCCGCGGTCGACCTCGACGCGCTGATCGACGCCGTCGTCGCCGTGTCCGAGGCGATCGCGGCCTCCCCCGGTCTGGCGGACATCGAGGTCAACCCGATCCGGGTCGGGCCCGAGGGCGCCCTGGCCGTGGACGCGCTCGTCGTCCCGCGTGCCGAGGACGTCGTAGCGAAGGCCGCATGTGAAGCAACCGGGGTGAACGGCCACCGGGAAACCACCGAAGAGCAGGAGGCATCACGTGAGCACGTCCACTGAACCCTGGCCGCTGACCGATGAGCAGGGGGCGATCGTCGAACTGTGCCGGGAGTTCGCCGCGAACGAGATCCGGCCGCGCGGACGCGAGGTCGACGAGCGTGACATCGAGTCGCCGCTGGACATCTTCCGGGCCGCGGCCAAGGTCGGCATCACCGACTTCATGCTGCCCGAGGAGTACGGCGGGGGCGGATTCACCGATGTCGTGACCCAGTGCCTGGTCCAGGAGCAGATGTGCTGGGGCGACCCGGGCATCGGCAACTTCGTCTGCTCCAACGGGTTCTTCGCCGACCCGCTGCTCGCACTCGGCACCGAGGAGCAGAAGGCCGAGTGGCTGCGTCCGCTCGCCGGTCCGAACCCGCTCTACACCGCGCTGGCGACCACCGAACCGGACTCGGGTTCCGACGCCGCGTCCATCGCCACCACCGCCGTCCGGGTCGAGAGTGGCTACGCGATCAGCGGGCAGAAGGTGTGGATCTCCAACGCGGGACTGGCCGACCAGTACGTGGTCTTCGCCAAGACCGACCCCACCCGGGGTTCCTCCGGGGTCACCGCCTTCCTGCTGCGCAAGGGCGCCGAGGGGATGACGTTCGGCGAGCCCATGCGGAAGATGGGCCAGCGCGCCATCGTCTGCCGCGAGATCTACTTCGACGAGGTCTTCGTGCCCGAGTCCGACCGCCTCGGGGACGAGGGGCAGGGCTTCCGCGGCCTGATGAGGACCTTCGACATCTCCCGGATCGTGCTGGCCGCCGCGGCGACCGGAGCGGCCCGCGCGGCCTACGAGTACGCGCTCGCGTACGCCCACGAGCGCAAGCAGTTCTGCAAGCCGATCATCGAGCACCAGGCCGTCGCGTTCCGGCTGGCCGACATGGCGACCCGGATCGAGTCCGCGCGGCTGCTCACCCTGCACGCGGCACGCCGGATGGACGCCGGAGCGGACGCCACCAAGCTCGCCGCCATGGCCAAGCTCCAAGCCTCGGAGACCGCGATGGCGGTGACCTGGGGCGCAGTTCAGACCCTCGGCGGATGGGGCTACTCGCGCGAGTTCCCGGTCGAGCAGTGGATGCGCGACGCCAAGCTGGAGGAGATCGAGGAGGGCACCTCGGACATCATGCGGCTGATCATCTCGCGGCGCCTGTGACGGCTCCGCTTCCCCGTGACGTCTTCGACCGTGGCCCGGCAACAGGAGTGACATGACCTTTCGGAACGAGTTCACGGAGATGTTCGGGGTGGAACATCCCATCGTGTGCGGCGGAATGCTCGCGGTGGGCACCGCCGAGCTGATCTCGGCCGTCGCGAACGCCGGCGCGCTGGGGTTCCTCAGCGCGCTGACCCAGCCCACCCCCGAGGCGCTCGCACGGGAGATCGCGCGCTGCCGCGAACTGACCGACAGGCCGTTCGGCGTCAACCTCACCATCCTGCCCACCATCGAGCCGGTGCCCTACGACGACTACCGGGCCGTCATCATCGACTCGGGCGTGAAGGCGGTGGAGACGGCGGGCAGCAACCCCGCACCGCACCTGCCGGCGTTCCGGCGGGCCGGGGTGAAGGTCGTGCACAAGGCCGTCGCCGTCCGGCACGCGCTCAAGGCGGAGGCGCTGGGCGTCGACGCCGTCAGCATCGACGGGTTCGAGTGTGCCGGGCACCCCGGTCAGGACGACGTCCCCGGCCTCGTCCTGATCCCGGCCGCCGCCCGCAGACTGCGCATCCCGGTCATCGCCTCCGGAGGCTTCGCCACCGGTGCCGGTCTCGTCGCGGCCCTGGCGCTCGGGGCGTGCGCGATCAACATGGGGACCCGGTTCGAGGCGACCGAGGAGGCGCCGATCCACCCGAACGTGAAGGCCCGGATCGTCGCGAACGACGAGCGCGGCACCCAGATCGTCTTCCGGGAGTTCGGCAACACCGCGAGGGTGGCACGCAACGCGGTCTCGCAGGACATCGCCCGCATCGGCGCGCGCCCCGGGGCCGCCTTCTCCGACGTCGCCGAACTCGCCTCCGGGAAACGCGGCAGGCAACGGGTGCTGGGTGAGGGCGACGTCGAGGGCGGCATGTGGTGGGCCGGTCAGGCGCAGGGCCTCATCGACAGTGTGGAGAGCTGCGAGACGGTGGTCCGGACGATCGTGGCGGACGCCGAGAACATCGTCCGCGACCGTCTCCGGCGGCAGCTCGTACCGTCGGCCGACATGACCCCGACGGTGGCGGGCTGACCGGTTCATACGGCACTGACCGGCCCCGTGTCGTCGAGCACAAGATGTCCTACCACCTGCTCGAACAGTCCGATCACCGCACGCGGATCCAGCCCACCAGAACACCCGAGGACACCGTCACCATCCATCCCCCACCCAGGCCAACAGCCCGGTGGAGCAACGGCGTTGCCCGTGGGGGCGTGCCGTCAGCCGGTGCTCCATTTCTGGTTGTCCCCGCCGGTACAGCTCCACAGTTGCAGCTCCGCGCCGTTGCCGGTCCCCGCATCGGTGACGTCCACGCACTTGTCGGCCTGGACGTTGACCAGATCGTACGCGGCACTGAGCCGGAACCGCTGGGCCCCGGTTCCGTTGCAGGCGACAAGCTTGATCCACGCGCCGTCCGTCCGCGAACCGCCGTCGACGTCCATGCATTTACCCAGGGCGCGCACTGTTCCGTCCGACGCGAACTGCCATTTCTGCCGGGCGGCGCTCGTGCAGTCCCGGATCTGCAGGCGGGTGTTGTCCGCCGAGCTGCCCCCGGTGACGTCGATACAGCGGCCGGAGCCCTGACCCCGGATCAGTACGCCCTTGGCCGCGTCGCTGGAACCGGCGGCCGACGAGGAACTCCCGGACGGCGCCCCGCTGTTCTTGGCACCGCCCTTCGCGGTAGCTGTGGCCCCACCAGATGTCGGTAAACCGGCCTTCGGGGTCGGCTGCCTGCTGGACTGCCGGGTGGAGTCGGCTTCGAGTGCGGAGGATTCACCCGACGGCGAGGCGGAATCGGACGAGTCGGTGACGTCCCCGGTCTGTCCGCTGCCCCGGACGGGGTCCGATCCGGCACCGGCTGCCGAACGTCCCTTGCCGTCATCGCCGTCCATGAGGAACAGGGAGCCGGTCAGCAGAACGCCGACGCCGGCGGCAGCGGCGATCAGTATCCTGCGGCGCCGTGCGGGTCGGGGCGCGGGCCGGCTCCGAACGGCCGTGATGTCGGCGCGATGGTCGGTCACGCCCCCGGCGAGGGCATCGGTACGCCCGCCTGATGTCCCGGTGTCCGCCGCACGCCCGGTGAGTGCCGCGAACTCGGCCGCCACCGCGGACATGGGCGGCGGGAGCACGGGCCCGGGGTCGGGTACAGCCTCGGACTCGGAGGCGGCAGCGGGCCCCAGCGCGGCGACGGCCTCGGCGATCGCCGAGGGCCCTTTCGACCGGCGTGGCAGGGGCAGCGACGCGGCGTCGGACTGATCGGTCCGGGCCGTGGCGGCCTCCGCCGTCGGATCCTCGGAGGAGGCCGTCATGTCGTCCTTCCGGTACTGGGGTGGTGGATTCCTGCGCGGCCGGTACGGCGTCGAAGTGCCGAAGACGTCGTGGTGGCCTGCGGTGGTCCGCGATGGCGTCGAGCGGGCGCCGACGATCACCGTCCTCGTGCCCGAGGGCGATTCTGTCGTGCCTTCGCCGAGGCCGCCGCACTGGCCTCCGGGAAGCGCGGCAGACAGCGGGTGCCGGGTGAGGGTGATGTCGAGGGCGGCAACTCGCGCCCTCGGGACCGGAATTGGTCTAGACGAATCTTTCCCGAATCTCTTGACGCCGGCCGACGCGGCCAGCCACGCTTCGCTACGCAGGCAGATGTAAGGAAAGCTTCCGATTAACTTCACGACTCGCCGTTCGACGGTTTCCCCCTGCTTCACCCCGCCCTGAACACGTCGCACGGCTCCTCCCCACCCGCACCTCTTCACCGTGCGACGGGCGTGCAGGGCACCGCAATCCGCGTACCGGCGCGACGCCGTGCGCGGCCTCGCCCCACGGAGGAGCATCCGCATGAGACGTGCGTCGCTGCGCGCCGCTTTGACCGCCGCCCTGATGGTCTGCGGCATGACCACGATCGCCGCCCCGGCCGCCCACGCGGCCGACAACACCGGTCTGATCGCGTCCTTCGGCATCACCTCCACCTGGGGTGCCGGTTTCGAGGGCGGCTACACGGTCACCAACAAGTCGACCCACACGGTCAGTTCATGGACCATCACCTTCACCCTGCCCGCCACCGAGGCCGTCACCAGTTCGTGGAACGGCACGCTCACCCACAGCGGAACGCAGTACACGATCACCTCCCCCACCTGGGAGGCCCCGCTCGCCCCCGGTGACTCCGCGCCCGTCGTCGGCATGGACTTCAGCTACACCGGCTCGGTCGTCCCGCCGAGCGCCTGCCTGATCAACAACGGCCCCTGCGCCGGCGTCCCCGCCGACACCGTCGCACCCTCGACCCCCTCCGGCCTCGCCGTCCGGGCCAGCGGCCCCGGCAGCGTCACCCTGGGCTGGAACGCCTCGACCGACAACGTCGGCGTAGTCGGCTACCGGGTCTACGAGGGCAGCAACGTCATCGCCACCACCTCCGGCACCGGCACCACCTCCAAGGTGATCGGCCTGCTCGCCGGCAGCAGTCACAGCTTCTCGGTGACCGCGCTCGACGACTCCAACAACGAGTCGGCGCACTCCGCGACGCTCACCGCGACCGCGGGCAGCGGCACCGCGCCCGGCGTGGCGGCCCCCTTCATCGACCTCGGCGCCTACCCGACGCCGAACCTCACGCAGATCGCCACGAACACCGGGCTGCGGCAGTTCTCGCTCGGCTTCATCACCGCCGGGTCGACCGGTTGCTCGGCAAGCTGGTTCAACTCCTATGACCCGGGCGCGGCTTGGGACCGGGCGGACTTCGACTCGCTGCGCGCGATGGGCGGTGACGTCCGGCCGTCCTTCGGTGGCGCGTCGGGCACCGAACTGGCCCTCGCCTGCACCAGCACGACCGCGCTCCAGGCGCAGTACCAGAAGGTCGTGGACGCCTACGCCCTGGACCGCGTGGACTTCGACATCGAGGGCGCCGCGGCGGTCGACCACGCCTCGATCGACCGGCGCTCGACGGCCGTGGCCGCCGTCCAGGCCGCGCAGCGCGCCAAGGGCCGCGACCTCAAGGTCACGCTCACCCTCCCGGTCCTGCCCAGCGGCCTGACCGCGGACGGCGTCTACATCCTCAACTCCGCCAAGGCGCACAACCTGAACGTCGACACCGTCAACCTGATGGCCATGGACTACGGCGACAGCGCCGCACCCAACCCGTCCGGGAAGATGGGCAGTTACGCCATCCAGGCCGCGACCTCGACCCGCGCCCAGATCGCCTCGGTGTGGCCGAACCTCACCACCGCCCAGACCTGGGCCATGGTCGGCCTCACCCCGATGCTCGGCCAGAACGACACCGCCAGCGAGGTGTTCACCGCCGCCGACGCGCAGCAGGTGCTCACCTTCGCCCAGCAGAACCACCTGGGCGAACTGGGCTTCTGGGACGTCACCCGCGACGGGAACGCCTGCACCGGCGCCCTGAGCAAGTGCACGAACATCCCGCAGACCCCGTACCAGTTCTCCAAACTGTTCGCGACCTACGCGGGCTGAGCCCGCGAGGCCACCTGCGCCCCCTCAAAGCGGCTTGTGCGGGCCGAGACTCACCTCGGCCCGCACAAGCCGCGGACACG
>NZ_BARF01000160.1 GCF_000367365.1 Streptomyces prunicolor NBRC 13075
GACATGCGCGTGGCATTCGTCGGCAAGGGCGGCAGCGGCAAGACGACTCTGTCCGCCCTCTTCTCCCGTCACCTGGCGCACTCCGGCGCACCGGTCGTCGCCGTCGACGGCGACATCAACCAGCACCTCGCCTACGCGCTCGGCCTCGACGAGGACGAGTTCTTCGCCGCGCCGCCGCTCAGCGCGCGAACCGGCGAGATCAAGGACTACCTCCGCGGCACGAACCCGCGGATCACCTCCCGCGCCGCCATGGTCAAGACGACCCCGCCCGGACGCGGCTCCCGCCTGCTGCGGCTGCTGGGCGACGACGAGATCCACGCCCACCACGTCCAGGACGTCGGCGGGGTGGCGCTGATGGTCACCGGTGCCTTCGACGAGAGCGACCTGGGGGTGTCCTGCTACCACTCCAAGCTCGGCGCGGTCGAGCTGTACCTCAACCACCTCGTCGACGGACCCGGCGAGTACGTCGTCGTCGACATGACGGCCGGTGCCGACGCCTTCGCCTCCGGCCTGTTCACCCGCTTCGACATGACCTTCCTGGTCGTCGAACCGACCCGGAAGAGCGTCTCGGTCTACCGCCAGTACCGCGACCACGCCGCCGAGTTCGGCGTGCCGATCGCCGTCGTCGGCAACAAGGTCACCGGCGAGGACGACCTCGCCTTCCTCCGCGAGCACGTCGGCGCCGACCTCGTCGCCCACTGCGAACAGTCCTCGTTCGTACGCGCCCAGGAGCAGGGCCGTGAGCCCGGCGCACTGGAGCCGCACAACGCGTGGACCCTGGAGCGACTGTGCGAGGCCGTCGACGCCCGGCCCAAGGACTGGGCCGCTTTCCAACGGCACGCCGTCGCGTTCCACCTGCGCAACGCCACCGCCTGGGCCAACGAGGCCACGGGCCAGGACCTCGCCGCCCAGGTCGACCCGGAGTTCCAGCACGGCCCCGCCGCCCTGGCCACCTTCGCCTGACCCGGCAGAACCAGCTCCGCAACAGACCCCAACAAGCCGCAACAGACAAGGACTTCCATACATGTCGCTCGACGTCTCCCCGCAGCTGCTCGCCGAAGCCGAGAACGGTGAGGTGCGGGAAGAGGACTTCATGGAAACGGTCCGTACATCCCTGCCGTACGCCTACAACCTCGTCGACCGCCTGGTCGGCGAACTGTTGTCCGGCACAGCCGAGTTCGCCGACAACCAGACCCCGCCCCCCTCCGAGAAGGAACGCGGCCAACTGTTGCGCGCACTGTCCAGCGACGCGATCCGCGGCAGCCTGGAGCGGCACTTCGACATCGCCCTCGCCTTCCAGAACTGCCACCGGGTGGCCGCCTTCCGCCCCGAGGGCCGCGGCGGCGAGACGTACGCCCGCTTCACCTCCCTGCGGTCCCAGATCCTCAACCAGTCCCCGGAATTCCGCGACTGCTGACGCCGCTGTCGCGGTACTGCCAGTACGGAGCCATCACGGGGGAGGCCCGAGGCCGCTCGGCCACCGACATCGCCGCATGACGACAAGAGTCAAGTATCCGTAATGATTTTCATTTGGATCAGCCGACTCCCTAGTAGTGACAATCGTTTCCATCTACGGTCGTGAGTGTTCCGCTCCACCGGGCCCTGCCCTGTGTGCGAGGCCCATCAGCCCGTCAAGGAGACCGCGTCGTGCGTACTGCCGGCATCCAGATATCCCGCCCCGCCCGCCTGATCGCCGGCGGCCTGGCCGCCGTTGCGGCGCTGGCCGCCACCAGCGGCTGCTCCACCGCCTCTTCCTCCGACACCGCCGACGCCGGGTCGACGACGGCAAGCAAGACCATCAAGGTCGTGGCGGCGGAGAACTTCTGGGGCAGCATCGCCACCCAACTCGGCGGCGACCACGTCCAGGTCAAGAGCATCATCAACAACCCGAACGCCGACCCCCACGACTACGAACCGACCGCGGCCAACGGCCGACTGGTGGCAGGCGCCCAGTACACGATCGTCAACGGCATCGGCTACGACGCCTGGGCGGACAAGCTGCTGTCCGCCAACCCCGAGAGCGGCCGTACCGATCTGAAGGTCGGCGACCTGGTGGGCATCAAGCCGGGCGGCAACCCGCACCGCTGGTACTCACCGGACAACGTCCACCAGGTCATCGAGAAGATCACCGCCGACTACAAAAAGCTGGACCCGGCCGACGCCGCCTACTTCGACACTCAGAAGACGACCTTCGAGACCAAGACCCTGGCGCCATACAACAAGCTGATCGCCGACATCAAGGCCAAGTACGCGAACACCCCGATCGGCGCCTCGGAGTCCATCGTGACCCCGCTCGCCGAGGGCCTGGGCCTGAAGATGCTCACGCCCGAGTCCTTCCTGGACGCCATCAGCGAGGGCACCGACCCGACGGCCAAGGACAAGCAGACGATCGACCAGCAGATCAGCCAGAAGCAGATCAAGGTCTACGTCTACAACAGCCAGAACGCCACCCCGGACGTGCAGGCCCAGGTCAAGGCCGCAAAGGCCAAGGGCATTCCGGTCGCGACCGTGACCGAGACCCTCACCCCGGCCGGGGCGTCCTTCCAGGCGTGGCAGGTACGGCAGCTGCAGGGCATCGAGAAAGCCCTGGGGCAGGCGACGGGCAGGTGAGCACCGTGAATCCAGCCACCCGGCTGGGCGACCTGGTCCGGCACCGCGTTCCCGCACAACCGGCCGGGCCACAGCCGCCGCGATCGCCCGCCGTGTCCTTGCGCGGCGCCGGAGTGCGCGTCGGCAGCCGCACCCTGTGGTCGGGTGTCGATCTGGAGGTCGGCGCCGGGGAGTTCGTGGCCGTCCTCGGCCCGAACGGGGTCGGCAAGTCGACCCTCATCAAGATGCTGCTCGGCATCCTGCCGCCCGCCGCCGGTGAGGTCAGGGTGCTGGGCGAAGCGCCCGGCCGGGCGGGCCACCGCGTCGGCTACCTGCCGCAACGCCGCAACTTCGACGCGAGCCTGCGCATCCGTGGCACCGACATCGTGCGGCTCGGGCTGGACGGCGACCGATGGGGCGTACCACTGCCGGTGCCCGCCCGGTTCAGCGCCCGGCGGCGGGAGGCCCGGGACCGTATCGCCGAAGTCGTCGAGCTGGTCGGGGCGAGCGCGTACGCGCACCGTCCGATCGGCGAGTGCTCCGGCGGCGAGCAGCAGCGGTTGCTGATCGCCCAGGCACTCGTGCGGGACCCCGAACTGCTGCTCCTGGACGAGCCGTTGGACAGCCTCGACCTGTCGCACCAGGGCGCGGTCGCCGCACTGATCGGGCGGATCTGCCGCGAGGCCGGCGTCAGCGTCGTCATGGTCGCGCACGACGTGAATCCCATCCTCGCCTGGCTGGACCGAGTGGTGTACATCGCCGAAGGCGGTGCGGTCGCAGGCAGCCCTCAGGACGTGATCACCACGCAGACGCTGTCGCGGCTGTACGGCGTGCCGGTGGAGGTGCTGCGCACCAGCGACGGGCGGCTGGTGGTCGTCGGCCAGCCCGAGGCGCCCGCCCTCCACACCGACCGGCACGTCGAGGGAGGTGGGACGTGAACTGGGCTGAAACGAGCGCCGGTTGGTCGTGGAATCCGCTGACCGACCTGCAGCAGATCTGGGCGTTCCCCTTCATGGTCAACGCCTTCAGGGCCGGTACGGTCGTGGCCGTACTGGCCGCCGTGATGGGCTGGTTCATGGTGCTGCGGCGGCAGAGCTTCGCCGGGCACACCCTGTCCGTGGTCAGCTTTCCCGGCGCGGCCTGCGCGACGCTGCTGGGCATCAGCGCTGGCTTCGGCTACTTCGCGTTCTGCATCGGCGGCGCCCTGGTGATCGCCGCCATCCCGCGCGTCGGGCAGGGCGGCAGCGGCCAGGAGTCGGCGCTGACCGGCACGGTCCAGGCGTTCCTGCTCGCTTGCGGCTTCCTGTTCGTCGCCCTGTACAAGGGCTTCCTCGGCGGGGTCAACTCCCTGCTGTTCGGCAGCTTCCTGGGCATCACCACCACCCAGGTGACCGTGCTGACCATCGTGGCGGCGGTCGCGCTCGGCGTGCTGGCGGTCATCGGTCGGCCGCTGCTGTTCGCCTCCGTCGACGAGAACGTCGCCTTCGGACGCGGGGTGCCCGTGCGGGCCCTGTCCGTGACCTTCCTCGTCCTGCTCGGAGCGGCGACCGCCGAGGCCAGTCAGATCACCGGCACGCTGCTGGTGTTCGCCCTGCTGGTGATGCCCGCCGCAGCCGCACAACAGCTCACCGCGCGGCCCGCCGCGAGCCTGGCGCTGTCGGTCCTGATCGCGGTCGCGGTGACCTGGACCGGGCTGATCGCCGCCTACTACTCGCCGTACCCGATCGGTTTCTACGTGACGACCTTCGCCTTCGCCGTCTACGTCCTGGCCCGCGCGGCCCGCACTCTTTCCACGGCCGTCGGCAGGCACCGTGTGGTGGGAGGAGGTGCTGTCGCATGAGCGCCTTCACGCATCCGTACTTCGTGCACGCGCTGCTGGCCGGCACCGCGATCGCCCTGGCAGCCGGCCTCGTGGGGTACTTCCTGGTGCTGCGCGCCCAGGTCTTCACCGGCGACGCGCTCAGCCACGTCGCCTTCACCGGGGCACTCGCGGCGCTTGCGCTTGGCTACGACCTTCGGCTGGGACTGTTCGCGGCCACCGTGCTGTTCGCCGTGGTGCTCGGCGCGCTGGGCCGCCGAAGCCGCGCCGACGACGTCGCCATCGGCAGTCTCTTCTCCTGGATCCTGGGTCTGGGCGTCTTCTTCCTCACCCTCTACACAACGTCCCGAAATGCGGCGAACGGCACCGCCGGGGTGAACGTCCTCTTCGGCTCGATCTTCGGCCTCTCCAGCGGTCAGGCCGAACTGGCGGCCGTCGTCGCGGGCGTCATCTGCCTCACCGTGCTCGCCGTCGCCCGCCCTCTGCTGTTCGCCTCCGTCGACGAGGCGGTGGCGACGGCCCGCCGCGTGCCGGTACGCCTGTTGGGCCTCGCCTTCCTGATCCTGGTCGGCGCCTGCGCGGCCGAGGCCACTCAGGCGGTCGGCTCGCTGCTGCTGCTCGGCCTGCTCGCCGCCCCCGCCGGCGCTGCGCAACGGCTCACCGATCGGCCCTACCACGCCCTCGCCCTGTCCGCGGGACTCGCGGTGGCGGAGATGTGGGCGGGCCTCGCCCTGAGCTACTACGTCCCCCAACTGCCGCCCAGTTTCGCCATCATGGCCGTCGCCACCGCCGTCTACGCGGCCGCCCTCGTCGCCACCCGCGGGCCCCACGCCCGCCTCGGTCTCGCGGAGGCGTGATGGGCGCACCGGCCGACGACCTGGACCTCATCGGCCGCCGCACCGCCCAACGCACCAGCGTCGTAAGGGCGTTGATCGACCACGGCGGCTTCGTCGGCGCCCGCGCCCTGCACGACGAACTGAGAACTCAAGGCGCGCCCGTGGGCCTCAACACCGTGTACCGCACCCTGGCCGCCCTCGTGGACGCCGGCCGCGCCGACGTCGTACGCGACCGGGGTGGCGAACGCCTCTTCCGCCACCGCCCGTTCCCCGAGCACCAGCACTATCTGCTGTGCCGCGCCTGCGGGTTGAGCGCCCCTGTCGACTCCGCGGCGGTCGAGACCTGGGCCGAACACGTCGCCCGCACCTCCGGCTTCGCGGAGGTCGAGCACACCGTCGAACTCACTGGCCTCTGCCCGCAGTGCCGCACGACGTAGACCGGCGTATGGATTACCACCTCCCAGTTGGTAACGGTATCCATTTTCATATAGCTTGGTTGCGGCTCACCGGCAGCCATCGCAGTCGTCCAGGAGGACCCCATGGCCGTTCCCAAGCGGAAGATGTCCCGCAGCAACACCCGTCACCGCCGCGCCCAGTGGAAGGCGGCCACGCCGACGCTCGTGCCGATCACCATCGACGGCGTCCCGTACCTGGTGCCCCAGCGGCTGGCGAAAGCGTACGAGCGCGGGCTGCTGCGCCCCGAGGGCTGACCGCTCATGTCCTACAGCTCTCACGACCGACTGCCCGTCACCGTCCTGTCCGGATTCCTCGGCGCGGGCAAGACCACTCTCCTCAACCACGTCCTCGGCAACCGCGAGGGCCTGCGCGTCGCCGTCATCGTCAACGACATGAGCGAGATCAACATCGACGCCGCACTCGTGCGCGGCGGCGAGGCAGCCCTGTCCCGCACCGAGGAACGCCTGGTCGAGATGACCAACGGCTGCATCTGCTGCACCCTGCGCGACGACCTGCTGGAGGAGATCGACCGCCTGGCCCGCGAGGACCGCTTCGACTACCTGCTCATCGAGTCGTCCGGCATCTCCGAACCCATGCCGGTGGCCGCCACCTTCGCCTTCGCCCGCGACGACGGCGCCACCCTCGGGGAGATCGCCCGCCTGGACACCATGGTCACCGTCGTCGACGCCGCCAACTTCCTGCCCGAACTGACCAGCGGCGACGAACTCGCCGAACGCGGCCTGGACCAGCACGAGGACGACGAACGCACCGTCAGCGACCTGCTCATGGACCAGATCGAGTTCGCCGACGTCATCATCCTCAACAAACTCGACCTCGTCGACGAGGAATCGGCCGACCGACTGAAAGCGACCCTCACCCGTCTCAACCCGGCCGCGCGCATCGTCCCGGCCGTCCACGGCCGCGTGCAGGTCGGCGACGTACTGGGCACCAGGCTCTTCGACCTGGAACGCGCCCAACAGACCCCCGGCTGGGTGAGAGAGCTCAACGGCGACCACGTCCCCGAGACAGAGGAGTACGGCATCTCCTCGACCGTCTACCGCTCCGAACTGCCCTTCCACCCCTGCCGACTGTGGACGTTCGTGACCGAAGAACTCGACAGCGGCACATACGGGCAAATCCTGCGCGCCAAGGGCTTCTTCACCCTGGCCAGCCGCCCACGAGTGACGGGCCTGTGGTCCCAGGCCGGCACCGTCGCCCGCTTCGAACCCTCCGCCGCGAGCAACCCCGACAGCCCTGACGGCCAGGAACTGGTCTTCATCGGCACACACCTGCACCCGGACACCCTGCACGCCGCACTGACCAACTGCCTCATGACCGACGGTGAGCGCCTCCCGCCCGTCGACCCGTTTCCCACATGGGACACCTACGGCATCGACGACACCTGCGAGCACGAACACCCCGAACTCGTAGCGGGCGCCTGAAGACCCCGGGCCGGGCGGCGGACGCAGCCACGGCGCTGCCCGGCCCGGCACCGATCCACAGGGCGGTGACAGAGGAGCGACCCGAATCCATGACCAGTCGGAGCACCTCGCGCTCAGCAGGAGTCCGGCCGCTGCCCGGTCCAGCGGACCGACCGTCAGATGCGGGAAGTCACGGTCGAAGCGCACGGGCACCGCTTCCTCGCGCGCCGCGAGCAGGAGGGCAGTGGGTTCCCCGTCGAGTCGCCGGGCTACGAAGGCGAGCACGTCCAGCGAGCCGACGTCCAGCCACTGGGCGTCGTCGACGGCGATCAGCAGCGGACGCTCCGCCGCCGTGTCCGAGAGCAGCGTCAGCACCGCGGTTCTGATCAACAGCGGGTCGGGGGTCGGTGATCCGTCGGCCTGATCCATGCCGAACGCGTGGCGCAGGGCATCACGCTGACGCGCGGGAAGCCGGTCGACACCGCTGAGGACGGGACTCAGCAGCTGATGCACCCCGGCGAAGCCGAGGTCCTGCTCGCCCTCGCAGCCCCGTACCCACAGCACGCGTCGGCCACGGTGCGCGGCCTGCGTGGCGGCCCTGTCGACCAGGGTGCTCTTGCCGACCCCCGGCTCACCGGTCAGCACGAGCACCTTGGGGCCGTTGCCGTCCGCCGCGCCGACCAGCTGTGTGATCCGTGACCTCACGATCCCTGCCGAGGATCGCCGGCCCGTGTCCCTGCTCGGCACCGAAGTCACCGACGTCCATGAAGTTCCGTTCTCCCCGCCGTTCACGTCCCATCCTGCCAGGCCCGCCGCGCACGACTGGTCACATGACAGATGCGGTCCTCGTCGCACCCCTGACAGCATGCGGATCTCCGGACGGGGCACAGTGATCGGGAGTGCGGCAGTGGGCAGGGAAGCGGACGTCGACCGGATCCTGCGGGGCGTGGACCGGCCGCAGTCCCTGTTGGTGCTGGGGGACACCGGCACCGGAAAGACCCGACTGCTCCGGATCGCCGGGAAGGAGGCCGGGGAGCGCGGGGCCCGCGTCCTGTCGGCACGTGCCTGCCCGTCGGAGGCGCGGCAGTCGTACGCCTGTCTGCACCAGCTCCTCCTGCCGGTACTGGACGAGTTCGACAACCTGCCGGATCCCCAACAGCGGGCATTGCACGCCCTCTTCGCGCCGACTGCGGACGACGCGGTGCCGGAGGGAATGGTCCTGCCCACCGCGGTCCTGACCCTGTTGGCGCAGCTCGCGCGGACCGGTCCGGTCCTGTTGACCGTCGACGACCTCCAGGACTGCGACCGTGACTCCCTGGCCGTCCTGTCCTTCGTGGCACGACGCCTCACCGATCCGTCCGTCACCGTGCTGTTCTCGGCACACGGCGAGGCTCCTCCTCCAGGCGTCCCCTCGGACCTCGCTGTACTGCCCCTGGGCCCACTCTCCCCGCGGGCGGCGGCCCGGCTGCTGGATGCGCAGCCCGGTGCGCCCACCGGACGGGCCAGGCTGGAGCTGCTCCGGCAGGCGGAGGGCAATCCGCTGGCGATCATCGAGCTCAGCCGTGCCGGGGAGCGGACCCGGGGCATCCAGCAGATGTACGCGGCGCGGCTGGAGGCGCTGCCGGAAGGGACACAGCACGCCCTGCTGTACGCGGCGGCCGCCCTGCCGCAGGAGGAACTCGGCACCGTCATGGCCGCGTTGGGCTCCGACGACCTCAGGGTGTGGGCCCCGGCGGAGGCGGCCGGGCTGATCACCGTCATCGGGGGGCGACTCGCCTTCGGCAACCCGCTGGCGCGCACGGCGGCCTACCATCGGCGGCCCGCGCAGCTGCGCCGACGGGCCCACAAGGATCTGGCGGCCGTGTCCGCCCACGGCCCCTCGCACCTGGCCACGGCCGCCGTCGGTCCGGACGAGTCCGTGGCCGCGGCCCTGCAAGCCGCTTCCGCCTTGGGCGACCGCTTCACCGCTGCCCGCGCGCTGGAGCAGGCCGCGCTCCTCAGTCCCCTCGGCCACGACCGCGCCGGCCGTCTCGCCGCGGCACTCACCGCCGCGAGCGAGCTCGGAGACCCGGCATGGGTACGCGAGCTGTACGCGCCACCGGGCGAGGTGGACCCGGAACAGACGGGTGCCGCGGCCTGCGCCGTGGGTGGGGCGTTGTCGTTGCTGTCGTTCCAGCGAGAGGCGTTCGACCTCCTGCTGGAGGCGGCGCGGCACACGCCTGAGAGCGATACCAAGACGGGCTTCGCCCTGGCGGCCGTCGCGACGGGCATCGCCCGCCAGTCCGGACTCCCGCAACACTGGCGGCAGTTGGGGTTCTTCGTCGGCCGGGTGTCCAAGGACGGCGGGCAGCACACCGACGTCCTCGCCTCCCTGAAGGCCCTCGCCTCGACCACGACCGGCCTGGGCCGGCCGGCCCAGCTGCTCACGACTGCCTCGCTCGCCCACCACACCGACGAGTCGGACCTGTGCGCGGAGCAGTTCCGGCAGGCGGGCGAGCGCTTGCGCGCGCAAGGCGCCCTGGGCCCGCTCGCCTGGACCGTCGCGGACCAGGTGGACACGCTCCTGGATCTCGGACGCTGGTCCGAGGCCGAGTCCCTGATCGAAGAGGGGCTCTCGTACGCCGCCGTCCATCGGTGGACCCGCGTCGAGATGGATCTCGAAGCTCTGGGTACGACCCTGCGTGCGCTGCGCGGCGAGAGCGTGCCGGGCACCCGGTTCACCGGCCCGAACTGGCGCTCCGTCAGCCTGCACGAGAACCGCGCCACGCATGCCAGGATGCTGCGGGCCTGCGGTCTGACGGCCATGGTCCTCGGGGACGGAGACGGCGCCTTCCGGCACCTGCGGACGCTGTTCGCGGACGACGGCGATCCCCTCGACCCCTTCCTCTCGCCCCGCTGCGTCGCCGAACTGGCCGTCGCCGCCCACCGCACGGGCCGGCGGCGGGAAGCGGCGCACGTCCTCGCGCGGGTCCGGCGAAGCCAGGGTGTCCGGCCGACGACCCGGATGACGCTGCTCATGCACCACGCGGCGGCGCTGGTCGACGAGGACGCGGACCCCGAGCACCACTTCCAGCTGGCCGTGGTCAATCCGGAGGCGGCCCGCTGGCCTCTGGAACGGGCCCGAGCCCGCCTGGGGTACGCGATCTGGCTGCGCAGACACCGGAGGCCGCTGGAGGCTCGCGCCCAGCTGACCGTCGTACTGGAAGCGGCCACCCGGCTCGGCGCCCGGCACCTGGTCGAGTCAGCCCGCGGCGAGCTGCGCGCGAGCGGGGTGGCCGAGGCTCCCTCGTCGGCGGATCCGCTGGGTGAACTGACCGCCCAGCAACGGCAGATCGTACGGCTGGCCGCGGACGGTCTGTCCAACCGCGAGACCGGCGAACAGCTGTTCCTGTCGCCGCGTACCGTGGGCTCGCATCTCTACAACGTCTATCCCAAACTCGGCATCAGCAGCCGCCACCAACTCCGCGATCTCCTCGTGTGCGAGAAGTGACCGGGCGAGAGGCGGTTGTCGCATGGAACCCGACGGACGGCACCCCTCCTTCCCGGCGCTCGATCCCTTGGTGCAGCGCCTGGTCGAGGCGTCCTCGGCGCCGCCCTTTCTGCACGAGCTGTCGCCGGCCGCCGGCCGACAGGCCCTGACGGAGTCCCAGGTCCACCGGGTGGAGGACTTCGCGGTGGAAGCGTCCTTCCAGGTGGCACCCGTGGGACCGTCCGGGCTGGTGGGCTTCTGGATCTTCCGGCCGCGCGGAGTACGGGGGCCGCTTCCCGTCCTGTTCTACGTTCACGGCGGCCGGTGGATCCTGGGAGACGCGCAGACCCACGCCCGGCTCGTCAGCGAGCTCGTGCTCGGCGCGGGAGTGGTCGCCGTCGTACCCGAGTACAGCCGCGCCCCCGAGGCCCGCTACCCCGTGGCCGTCGAGGAGTGCTACGCCCTCATGGTCTGGGCCGTCCGCCACGCGGCCGAACTGGAGCTGGACACCGGCCGGATGGCGGTGGCCGGGGACTGCGCCGGAGCCACCCTGGCCATCGCGCTCACCATGCTGGTGAAGTCGCGCGGCGGCCCGAGGATCCGTGCCCAACTGCTGTACTACCCGATCACCGACGCACGCTGCGCCAGCGCCTCCCAGCGGCAGTTCGCCGAGGGATATCTGCTCACCCGGGAAGCCCTGCGCGGGTACTGGCGGCAGTACAGCGACGATCCCCGGGACCTGGCCGAGCCGACCGCGTCCCCGTCGCGCGCCGGCCCGGCGGAGCTGGTGGGGCTGCCGCCGGCCCTGCTGATCACGGCGGAGGCCGATGTGACGCGGGACGAGGGTGAGCAGTACGCGGACCGGCTGCGTCTGGCCGGGGTCGAGGTGACCTCGACCCGGTTCCTGGGCACGGTCCACGACTTCGTCTCGCTGGCCGCGCTGCGTGACAGTCCGCCGACGCGGGCGGCCGTGCGGCAGAGCGTCGCCTTCCTGCGCGACCTGCTGCGTGGCGAGGACCAGTCGACCGACTGATGCGTCCGCCCCCGGGCCGGAGGCACGCTGACGGGTATGTCAGCCCTCTACGATTCCTTCACAGGGAACGACCCCACGGTGAGGCGACGCGGCCAGGTGCTCTCCACGAGTTCCGTGCCGACCGGCGAGAGTCTGGAGTTCTGGCATGACGCCGTGCTCGCCACGCTGGTGGGGATGGACATCGCCACCGAGAGCGGGACGTACGACGCCACGATGCGTACGGACCGACTGGGCGAACTCCAGATCACCACGGTCGACTGCGATCCGGGAGAGGTCCACCGGGCCCCGCGCTTCGTCGCCCACGGCGACGGCGGGCAGGTACTCGTCGCCGTACAGAGCAGCGGCACGGCCCAGGTCGAGCAGGACGGCCGGTACACGGAACTCCGTCCCGGTGACATCGCGTTCTTCGAGACCGTCCGTCCGTTCCGCACGCGGTTTCCGCAACGGTTCCAGCTGAAGATCTTCGCCGTACCCCGGTGTCTCCTCGGCCAGCCGGAAGCGACCCTGGGACGGATCACCGCGCGCGCCCTGCGTCCGGTGGGCGGACTCGCCGCCCTGCTCTCACCGTTCATGTCACGTCTCGCGGACACGTCCGAGTCCTACTCCGGGCCGGTCGCCGAGCGGCTGGCCGACAGTGCCGTGGGCCTGCTGGCCGCGACCGCGGCACAGCAACTGGGTGCGGAGCCGGCCGGCCTGCCCGGCGCCGACCGGGTGCTCCTGCTGCGCGTCCAGAGGTTCATCCGCTGGCACCTGGCGGAGCCGACCCTCACGCCCGCGGTCATTGCCCGGGCCCACGGCATCTCGGCGCGGTATCTGCACCGGCTGTTCGAGCAGGAGGGCACGACGGTCGGCCGCTGGATTCGTGAACTCCGGCTCCAGGAGTGCCGCAGGGAACTGGCCGGCGCCGCGAGCGTGGGCAGCGTCGCCCGCCGCTGGGGATTCAGCGGCACCGCGCACTTCGGACGGGCTTTCCGCCGGGAGTACGGCACCTCCCCGACCGACTGGCTGCGGGACGAACGGGCCCGGCGCTTCGCGGAGGAGGACTGGTGCCGGGCCACTTGAGCGCCGTGGACGGGCTGTCGTCGTGGAAACAGGCTGTGTCGACGGCCTACGGCGACCTTGAGCTGGTCTCCCGTTCGGACCCGGAGTTCTGGCGGGGCTCCCTCCAGGTGCTCCGAATGGGCACGCTTCAGGTAGCGACCGAGGAGTCCGACGGCGTGGAGGTCGTCCGGACTCCACAGGGCGCGGCGGCCGACGGCCACGGCCACATGTTCGCCCGTCTGCAACTCGACGGCCGGGCCCGGCTGTTCCAGGACGGCCGCTCGGCAGACCTGCACCCCGGGGTCCTGGCCTTCTACAACGCGAGCCGGCCGTTCAGCCTCGTCCTGCCGGAGCACCAGCGGGCGCGGGTCCTGATGGTGCCGCGACCGCTGCTGAGGCTGGGCGAGGCGGAGCTGCGCCGGGTCACCGCGAAGGTCATCGGCGACGCGCCCGAGGGACCGGCCGCGTTTCTGCTCCCGCTCCTGTCCGGACTGGCGCAGGAGCTCGGCACTGCCGCACCGACCGCCCGCGAGGAGCTCGCCCGCGCTGTCGCCGACCTCCTCGCCACCCTGGCCGCGGATCGGCTGGCCACCACGGAACCGGCCGGTGCACAGGAGGCCACGCTGCTGGACCGCATCAAGGCCACCATCGAGACCCGCCTCGGCGAGCCCGAGCTCTCCCCCCAAATCCTCGCCGACGAGCACGGCGTCTCCCTGCGCTATCTGCACAAGCTCTTCCACGAGCAGGGCACAACGGTCGGCGGCTGGATACGCCGTCGCCGGCTCGAGTCGTGCAGAGCCGAACTCGCCCGTCCCACGGCGGCCGACCGGACCATCGCCGCCGTGGCCGCCCGGTGGGGGTTCATCAGCCCCGCCCACTTCAGCCATGCCTTCCGCAAGGCGTACGGGATGTCCCCGGCGCGGTACCGCGGGCAGCGGCCAGGCGTCTGACGCGGTCAGGGCGCCGACCGCGTCGGCCCGATCCGGGCGGCGTGCGTCTCCGACAGCCGATGCGTGGCCGGCGCCGGAGCAGGGGCGAGTTCGGTGCGCGACAGAAGCCCGGCGCCTGCGAGGGCACCAAGGAACCTGTCCGGCACGGACAGGGAGACCAACCGTCGGCCCAGGGCATCGACCACCTGCGTGGCAGGGCCGACCTGCGCGGCCACGTCATTGTCGTCGCCGACGAACATGACGACACCGTCGCGAGCGGCGACAGCCCCGGCCTGCAGGCGAACCGGGTCTCCCGTGTGGATCTTCGCGTTGCGGACGACCGGATCCGCGGCGTGGCCGGTGGCAGGGGCGACCAACCCGCCGACCGGCATCCTCGACACCTTTCGACAACCTCCCGCGGAGGGAACAGCGGTGAATTCCGGGGCAGTTCGCGTCCGGCAGCGCACGGCGTCCCCTCAGGTGCGCTGCCGGACCAGCACCGGTGCACTGGCGCGCAACTTTTGTCGACCCCTCCGTCCTAACGTCCTGACCGAGGTCCCGCCGATCTCATCCGAAACAGAGGAGAAGCACATGTCCGACGCCGTCGAACCGGTCCAGCCGGTGCTGGAGCCGGCGGCAGCCGCCTTCGCCGAGGCAACCGCCAACCCGCCCTATCTCTTCGACCTGACGCCCGCCGAGGGCCGCAAGGCGGTCGACGAAGTGCAGTCCGGCGAGGTCGAGAAGCCTGCCGTCGACGAAGAGTGGATCACCGTCTCCGGCGGCCCGACGGGCAGCGTCCGGGCCCGGATCGTGAAGCCCGCGGGTGCCTCCGGGCCCCTGCCTGTGATCGTCTACATCCATGGCGCGGGCTGGGTGTTCGGCAACGCCCACACCCACGACCGGCTGGTCCGCGAACTCGCCGTCGGCGCGAACGCCGCCGTGGTCTTCCCGGAGTACGACCTCTCCCCCGAGGTGCGCTACCCGGTCGCCATCGAGCAGAACTACACCGTCGCGAAGTGGGTCGTCGAGCAGGGCGCGTCCAAGGACCTGGACGCCGGCCGCATCGCCGTGGCGGGCGACTCCGTCGGCGGCAACATGACCGCCGCGCTGACCCTGATGGCCAAGCAGCGCGGCGACGTCCCGCTGCTCCAGCAGGTGCTGTTCTACCCGGTGACCGACGCGAGCTTCGACACCGGTTCCTACCATCAGTTCGCGGAAGGCTACTTCCTGCGCCGCGACGGCATGCAGTGGTTCTGGAACCAGTACACGACCGACGAAGCCGAACGCGCCCAGATCACCGCGTCCCCGTTGCGTGCCACCACCGAGCAGCTCGCCGGGCTGCCCCCGGCCCTCGTCATCACGGGTGAGGCCGACGTGCTGCGCGACGAGGGCGAGGCGTACGCGAACAAGCTGCGCGAGGCTGGTGTCCCGGTGACGGCCGTGCGCTTCCAGGGGATCATCCACGACTTCGTGATGCTCAACGCGCTGCGCGAGACCCACGCCGCCGAGGCCGCGATCACGCTGGCCGTCGACACCCTGCGCACCGCGCTCCACGGCCGCTGAGACACCCAGAAGGAGCCCCCCTCATGTCCACCACTCCCACGGTCCTCCTCGTGCACGGCGCCTTCGCGGACGCCGGCAGCTGGTCCGGTGTCATCGCGGAGCTGCAGAGCCACGGCATCCCCGTGCTCGCGCCGTCGAATCCGCTGCGCGGCCTGGCGTCGGACGCCGCGTACATCGCGTCCGTGGCGTCCCAGATCGACGGCCCGGTCGTCCTCGTCGGCCACTCCTACGGCGGTGCGCTGATCACCGTGGCCGGCACCACGGAGAACGTGGTCGGTCTGGTCTACGTGGCGGCCTACGCCCTCGAAGAAGGCGAGAGCCTCGGCGAGTTGCAGGGGCGCTTCCCGCTCTCGTCGCTCGTCAGCAACCTCAAGGAGTGGACGTACCCGGTCCCGGGCGGCGACCCGGCCGTCGAGGTCACCATCGCCGAGGACGCCTTCCCGTCGGTGTTCGCCGCCGACGTGCCCGCGAACGTCACCAAGGTCCTCGCGGCGGCCCAACGCCCCCTGGCCGCCGCGGCGTTCGAGGAGACCGCCGTCGCGTCCGCGTGGAAGACGAAGCCGGCCTGGGCGCTCGTCGCCGGGGCGGACGAAGCGATCAACCCCGAGGTCGAACGCTTCGGCGCGAAGCGGGCCGGGGCCACCGTCGTCGAACTCGAAGGCGCCTCGCACGCCGTGGCGGTCTCCCGGCCCAAGGAGGTCGCCGGCCTGATCCGTGACGCGGTGCGCGCGACGAGCTGACGCGGCGCGGAGCGGTGCGGCCGGACACCCGTACGGTGTCCGGCCGCGCCGTTCCGCATTCCCGGGTGACCAGCACGGACGACGCCGAGAGCAGCACCGGCGGCGAGGGCGGGCGCCGCGCAGGCGCCGAGGCCCAGGGGCAGGGCAGGTGCCCGACAGGCCATCCGCGACCGGAGTTGCGTCGCTCGGGGTGAAGCGGCCGCCTCCCGCACCACGGAGCGCTGGCAACTCCCGGGAGACGGCCGGCGATTGAGGAGCCGTCGCTACGACGGCGGTTTCGCCTGTGTCTGGGCGGCCCGCAGATCGGCGAGGAGTTCGGCCTGCCCCGCGAGCACACCGGACAGGATGGTGCGGGCCACTCTGAGCAGTTCGGCGATGTCCGGGCTGGTCAGCGAGTAGTACACCGTCGAGCCCTCTTTGCGGGTCACCACCAGGTTCGCCCGCCGCAGCACCGCGAGTTGCTGTGACAGGTGGGCCGCCTCGATCCCCACCTCGGGCAGCATCTCCGCCACCGCGTGCTCGCGCTCGCTCAGCAGCTCCAGCACCCGGATGCGAGCGGGGTGGCCGAGCGTCTTGAAGAACTCGGCCTTCAGTTGGTACAGCGGCGTACTCATCGTGCCGTCGCCTCCCCGCTGCAGCAGCATGGCCGCACCCGACCGTTCCCGGCGCATCGCATCCACCCACTCGTCACACACATGCGGCCCATCCTCGCCTGCGGCACCTACAACGCCGAATCCGCGGACGAGAACCGACCACCCGAAACCGGTGATAGCAATCTCGGCAATTGCTAAGGTTAGCAACTCCATGGGTGATGCGAGGGAGGCTTGCGTGAGAATCATTCCGCTGCACGGCGCCGGCGTCGCCTGGTTCAAGTGCCCCGCCTGCCGCCTCAAGTGCCGCCCCACCGCTGTCGGCCCGCACGGTCGGTGCCCACGGTGTGGCGGGGCCCGGATGCTCAAGCTGTCCTTCGGGGGCCGGGCTACCGCGCCCTCGTCGGACGGCGAGAAGAGCTGACCCACACCCGGCACGCGGTTCGACGAACGGGGATGTGGCACGGGTGACCGGAACGGCCGGTCCAGGAGCGGGATCCGCTTCGAGTGGGATCCAACGGCCGCGGGACTCGTCGCCTCAGAGGCGACCTGCCTGGTCATCGCCGACGCGCAGTCCACGCCACGATGATGAGCATCGCCGTCGAAAAGGGCATCCGGGTCCTCCCGTTCCGGCTGCCCGAGAGCTCCGACTCCGACACCACGGCCGAGCAGCCCGCAGCGGAGAAGGCGGCCACCGTCTGCGCGCGGGAGTCGGGCGCACGGCCGACAGCCCCTGGTCTCTCGTCGGCCCGCCTTCGTCGGGCCCCGTTCGTCGCACGTCCGGTGCTGCCGTCCCCGGGCAGTGCCGCCTGCCTGCGCAACACCGCCACGGTCGGCAGCCGGCTCACCGCACACGTCCACGGCACTCCCGAGCGTCCGACAGCCGTGGTCGCCGCGGGTGAGCGGTGGCGGGACGGCGGCCTGCGCCTGAGGACCTGCTCGGCACCGGCGCGCTCGTGTGCGACCTACCGGCTCATGGTGCGGGACCGCTGTCCGTCGAGACAACCGCCGCGAAAGCGGCCTACGCCGGCACAGCCGACATCACCGGCGCGGTCGCCGCCGGCGCCTCCGGCCAGGGGCCGGCCTCGACAGACTTCACTGAGGACGTAGCCATCGCCACGGCGAGGGACGTCTGCGCCGTCGCGCCCGTGCGGAACTGCGACGGCGCCTTCGCACCCGGCGGAGCCAGCAGGCATCAGACCCCGGGCTCCCCGGTCGGCCAGCCTGTCGTGCGCCACTCGTGTCAGCCCTCCGGCGGCTCGCCGTGCCGCGTGCTGTGTGCGGCGAGTGCTCCGGCCAGGTCGGCGTGCACAGGGATGGCAGGGTGATCCCCGCTCGGGACGAGGGAGCCGTCGGCCGGGATCGCGGCCAGTTCCAGGCCGCGGCCCGCTGCGGCGAGACGGCGCGCGGCCTCGGTGATCGCCGGCTGGCCCCCGGCCGACCAGCCGCGCAGTCCGGTCAGGTCGACGATGACCGGACCCGTTCCACGTCCCACCGCCCAGCCGACGGCACCCTCGAAGCGACGAACGGCCTCCGGTCCCAGGTACCCGGAGACGGACAGGACGCCGAGGTCCCGCTCGGCGGTGTATCGCCATTCGATGGTCATGATCGTCAACTTCCTTGCACGGTCGGCCTGTTCGGTCAGAGTGGGAGAGTGATCCAGATGCTCTTGCCCCTCCCGTCGGCGTCGCCCCGGACCACCGCGGTGCCGCCCAGGCCCAGGGTGAGCTCCATGACGGTGGCCAGGCCGCCCGTTCCGGTCCCGGTGACCGCGCCGTAGAGCGCCGGCTGGTAGGGGTGGCGGTCGTGCACGGCGAAGGCCAGACAGTCCTCGCTCGCCGCGTAGATGACGGTGACCTACGGGGAGAGCTCCGCGGCGTGACGGACGCTGTTGGTGACCAGTTCACTCAGGATCAACAGGGCGGGATCGACGGTGGGGTGGCGCGGGTTCATCCCCCACTCGACCAGGGCCTGCTCGGCGGTCTCCCGGGCCGTCCGGACCGCGGACGGCATCGTGGGCAGCGTCAAGTACATGCCGGTAGGGCAGGGCCTCCAGCCGGGCGCTCATCACGCCGCCGCACGGACGAGGCGGAATCCGCTCACGGTCGTAGGGTGCAGGCGCAGCAGGTTGTCGTGCGGACCGTGGGTCCAGCCGCTGAGGGTGCGGCTGTAGTGGGCGGCCTCGTCCGGGTCGGTGATCACGTCGACCGGTCCGGCGACGGTGACGCTCCAGCCCGTGCCGGTCGCCTCGCGTACCTCGTCCACGTGGTACGTCGCGTCGACGGGGATCGCGGCTGCCGGGGCGGGAGTACGCACCACCACACGGCCGTACTCCCAGGTGTGCCGACCGGGCCGGACGACGGTCAGGTCCCGCTGCGGGTACACCAGCCGCCCCAATACGCTGCCCTCCAGCAGCCACAGGGCCTCGGTACCGGAGACCTCGATCATGCGCAGGGCTGCAGGGGGACTGCTCATCCGACGGTTTCCTCAGTTTCCTCGCCGATGGGTCCGGAGGTCCGGGCGGGGAGCGACGGCAGGACGCCGGCGCGCTCCAGGTAGCCGCGGGCGCCCCGGATCGCCTCGGGTGTGGTGGCGTATTCGCGACCTTCGAGCCGGAGCAGCTTCAGCGTTCCGACGGAATCCAGGACCTGGCGCTGTCCGGGGCGTATCCCGGAGGTCATGACGGCGATGCCCCGCCGCTGGAGTTTGTCCACCGCGTCCTTGAGGACGAGCGCGCCGGTGGCGTCGACGGTAGTCACCCGGGACATGCGCAGGATGACGACCCGTACGTCGGAGACTTCCGCCAGCTCCAGCAGGAAGCGATGGGCGCCGGCGAAGAACAGCGGTCCGTCGAGGCGGTACGCCACGATGTGCTCGGCGAGCAGCGCGTGCTCCTCGGCGTTGTGGTCG
>NZ_BARF01000159.1 GCF_000367365.1 Streptomyces prunicolor NBRC 13075
GGCCTCGCATAACTCCCCGCCCTACTCGTCGTCAGGCCCAACCCCACCAGCGACTCCGCCAACTTCACCGCCGCCCCCACCCCGTCCACCACCGGCAACCCCAACTTCTCCCCCACCACCCGCTGCAACCCCGTCATCCCGGCACACCCCAGCACCAACACCTCCGCCCCGGCCGCACACGCCCGTTCCGCCGCCGCGAGGAACGCCGTCTCCGTGCGGGCCTCGTCGCCGCCGAGGTCGAGGACGCTCAGGCCGGTGCCGACCACCGCCGCACAGTTCCGGCCCACCCCCGCCAGCTCCAGGCTGTCCTCGATCTGCCCGCAGGACCGTTCCAGCGTGGTGACGACGCCGTACCGTCGGCCCAGCAGACAGGCCAGATGGGCGGCCGCCTCGGTGATGTCGACGACCGGTACGTCCACCAACTCCCGGACGCCTTCCCGCCCGTGCTCCCCGAAGCCGGCCATGACGACGGCGTCGTACGCGGGACCCTCGTACGTCCGGAGCAGATCCATGACGGCCGCCGCCGAGAGGAAGCTGTCGAGCCAGCCCTCCGCCGACTCGGGGCCCCACGCCGGGGTCAGGCCGGTCACGGTGGTGCCCGGGCCTGCCGCGGCCCGGGCACCTCGTACGATCTCCTCGGTCATCTCCTGCGTGGTGTTGCAGTTGGTGACGACGATGCGCACGCCGGTCAGACCTCCAGCGGCTCGGGAGCAGGCTCGGCGGCGGCTCGATCGGTGCGGCAGATCAGTACGTACAGGCCCGCGCCCAGTGCCGTACCGATGAACCACGAATACGGGGCCACGTCGCTGAACGTCTTCACCAGCGCGAGCACCGCCGCGACCGCCGCCGAGGGCAGGAACGCCCACAGGGCCTTGGGGTTGACGCCCTTCCGGTAGTAGTAGCGGGAGCCCGGGGTCGCGTCGAAGAGTTCCTGTACGTCGACCCGGCCGCGCTTCACCCAGTAGTAGTCGACCATGATCACGCCGAACAGCGGGCCCAGGAAGGCGCCGAGGCCGCCGAGGAAGTAGTTGACGACCGTGGGATTCGAGAAGAGGTTCCACGGGGTCACGACCAGCGCGGCGACCGTGCTGATCATGCCGCCGATCCTGAAGGTGATCTTCTGCGGCCAGACGTTGGCCAGGTCGTAAGCCGGCGAGACGAAGTTGGCGACGATGTTGACGCCCATGGTGGCGACGGCGAACGTCAGCGCGCCCAGCACCATCACCCAGGTGTTGCCGACCTTGGCGACCAACTCGGCGGGATCCGTGATGGCTTGGCCCCAGACCTCCAGCGAGCCGGCCGTGACGATCACCGAAACGACCACGAACGCCGTGGAGTTGATGGGCAGGCCCCAGAAGTTGCCGCGGCGGACGGTCTTGTAGTCGGGCGCGAAGCGGGAGAAGTCGCAGAAGTTGAGCATCAGCGTGCCGTACGTCGCGAGGATCAGCCCGATCGCGCCGAACCACTGCCGCCACTGCTCGCCGAACGAGACCGGGTGCGGGGTCGAGGTGAGCGAGATCGACCAACCCGCCTTCGCCAGCACCCAGATGGCCAGCGCGATCATCACCAGCCAGATCGCGGGACCGCAGAAGTCCTGGAACTTCCTTACGGATTCCATGCCCTGACTGATGATCACCGCCTGGATCAGCCAGAGGGACACGAAAGACACCCAGCCGAGGGCGTCAAGTCCCAGGAAGGAGTGGTGAGTCCAGGACTCCAGGCCCGGCCACGCGGCCAGCAGCATCACGTTGACGGCGACCGAGGCGAGGTAGGTCTGGATGCCGTACCACATGATGGCGATCACGGCCCGGATGAGGGCCGGGATGTTCGCACCCCACACGCCGAAGCTGATCCGGCTGACGACCGGGAACGGGACGCCGTGCGCCTGCCCGATCTTCCCCATCCAGTTCATGCCGACGTAGATGAGCACGAAGCCGACGAGCAGGGAGGTGAAGACCTGCCAGACGTTCATGCCGAGGACCAACAGGCCTGCGGCGAACGTGTAGTTGCCGAGGTTGTGGACGTCCGACATCCACATGGCGAAGAGGTCGAAGACCTTCCAGTTCCGCTTGTCGGCGGGCGCGAGGTCTTCGTTGGTGAGCCGGGGATCGGGGACGAACGCTGGCGTGCCGGTGACTGCGGCACTGTCGGCGAGGGACACAGGGCCTCCAGGGCGAGGGGACGGGAGGGATGGGCAGGACGGCTTCCGGTGTCGTTTGGTATACCAAACTGCCGTCATAGTCCTCCCGTCAACCGTTCCGACCGATGTCTCCGTTGTTAACGCTCCGTAAAAGACCCTCGGAGTCGGCGAAGATAAACCCATGAGCTCCACGACAGCGAAGATCGAACCCCTCGGAGCGGTGCGCGAGCGCGTCCTGGCCACCCTGCGGCAGGACATAATCGCCGGTCGCCTCCGCCCCGGTGACCGGCTGGTGGAGCGCGAGCTGGCCGAGCGCTTCGGCATCTCCCGGGTGCCGGTCCGCGAGGCGATCCGCGCGCTGGTCGCCGAGGGGTTCGTCCACTTCGAGACCCCGCGTCGCACGGTCGTACGCCGTCTCACCCCGAACGACGTGCGGGAACTCTTCGAACTGCGCGAGGCCCTGGAGGTCTACGCCGCCGGGCTCGCCGCGACCCGCGCGACCCCGGAGGATCTGGCCGAGGTGGCGGAACTCCTCGACCGTGCGGCCGCCGCGACCGAGGCGGGGGACGCCGAGGTGATCACGGACATCAACAGCCGCCTGCACGACAACATCGTGACGATAGCGGGCAACACGCTGCTGACCGCCGCCCTGGAACCGGTCGCCGGCCGACTGCGCTGGATGACCCGACGGAACGAGGAGTGGCCCCAACTCCTCGTGGAACACCGTGAGTTGTACGAGGCGATCGCATCCGGCGACCCGGACCGCGCCCGCGCGCACGCACTGGCCCACGTGCGGACCAACTACCGTTCCACGGTCCGGCATCTGTTCGGGGACGACGCGCAGTCGTAAGCAGAGGGAGCGAACATGGTCAGCAGACGTGGCCTGTTGAGCGGGGCCGCACTGGTCGGCGTCGGGGCGATGGCGAGCGTGGCGCAGGAGTCGGAGGTGGCCGTGGCGGACGTGGCGCTGGACACTCCGTTCACACCGGTCGGCACGCCGCATCTGGCGCAGGCCGAGCAACTGGTGGGATATCAACGGCTGTTGGCGGCCGGGTATCTGGTCAATGGGCTGGTGGGGCACTGGTCGCTGGACGGCTCGGGCGCGGACCGCTCCGGCCGCGAGCACCCCGTCACACTCGGTTCCGGTGCGACCTGGTCGGCGTTGCGCGCGGGCGGCGAGCTGAGTCTCGACGGGACGTCCGGGGCGTACGCCGCCACCGATTCCGTCCTGGACACGACACTCCCGTTCACCGTCTCGGCGTGGGTGCGGCTGGCGAGCGACGCCGACCCGGCGACCAGGTACACGGCGGTGAGCCAGGACTCCGCCACCACCAGCCGCTTCCTCCTCCAGTACGACAACACCGTCTCCACCTGGGCTTTCAAGGTCCGCAGCGAGGACCAGGCGACGAAGGTGTCCGCCGTCGCCACGTCACCGGCCGGTCTCGGTATCTGGACCCATCTGACCGGCGTCTGGGACGGCACGCAGATCCGCCTGTACGTCGACGGCCTGCCGGCGGGCAGCGCGGCGACGGCCCTGTCCTGGGCGGCACCCGCGGGCCTCTCCATCGGCCGGGCCCGTTTCGACGGCGCGCCCGTCAACCGCTTCAAGGGCGCGATCGACGACGTACGTGCCTACGCCCGCGCCCTGTCCGCCGACGAGATCGCCGTCGTCAGCGGCCGTACGGCCCGCCAGAACAACGTCTACCAGTCGGGCTCACCCGCCACCCTCACCTGGGGCACACCCGACGACCCGGCGAGCTGGGTGGCCCGCGCCCGCTGCGCGTCCTTCGTCACCGGCGTCCTGAAGCACACATACGGCTGGGCCACGGACGACTACTTCCTCCAGTACTTCCAGGAGAAGGTCCCGGAGGCCGCCGACTACTGCGCGGCCTTCCTGAACGGCACCGCCGGCCCCCGCTTCCAGCGCGTTCGCAAGGTCGCCGACCTCCGGCCCGGCGACATCATCGCCGTCGACTACAACGGCAGCGACCCCGACAACACCGGCCACATCGTCATGGTCCGCGAGGTCAAGGGCGTCTTCAGCGGCACCGCCGACTTCACCGGCGAGACGCAGTACGCCGTCGAGATCATCGACTGCACCTCCGACCCGCACGGCGTCTACGCCCTGACCAACTACCCCAAGTACCCCGACACCCGCATGGTCGGCAACGTCACCGGCGAGAACCTCCAGGGCGTCGGCATCGGCCACATGATGTTCTACGCCTCCGACACCACGGGCGAGTTCTCGCGGTACCGGTGGAGCGTCAACTCGTCGAAGAGCAGCGGGACTTACGACGTGACGGCACGACCGGTGGCGGCGGCGCGAGTCGGCTGACCAACCGGGCCGACGACGGGCCACCAACTGGACTAGCGCCGCGCGTACTTGTCCGTCGCCGCCACCAGCGCCTCCACGACACCCGGCGCGCCCATGTTGTGCCCGGCCTCGTCCACGATCACCAACTCGCTGCCGGGCCAGGCGTGTTGGAGCCGCCAGACGACACCGAGGAGGTTGCCGAGGTCGAGGCTGCCCTGGACGAGGGTGCCGGGGATGTCCTTGAGGAGGGGCGCGTCCCGCAGCACGACGCCCTCCTCGTTTCCCTCCCCCAGGAAGTGGTCGTTGCCCCAGTAGTGCGTGACGGTCCGGGCGAAGCCCATCCGGAACTCCGGGTCCTCGTACCGCTTTTCGGAGCGCGGCGGGGCGGGGATGATCGCCGTCTCCCAGTCGGTCCAGGCCCGTGCGGCCCGTTCCCGCACCGCCCGGTCGGGCGACTCGATGAGCCGGTTGTAGGCGGCGGCGAGGTTGCCGTCCCGTTCGTCCGTGGGCAGTTCACCGACGAACTGCTCGAACGCCTCCGGGAACAGCTTCCCAAGTCCCCTGGTCAGCAAGGCCACTTCGGGATCGGACCCGGTGGCGACACAGGTCAGCACCAGCTCCGACACCGCCCCCGGATGCGTCTGCGCGTACCGCAGCCCGAGCACCGACCCCCACGACGCGCCCCACACCAGCCACCGCTCGATCCCCAACTCCCGCCGCAGCAGCTCCAGATCGACGATGAGGTGAGCCGTCGTGTTCACGCTCATGTCGGTGTCGTAGGCGCTCGCGTGCGGTGTGGAGCGTCCGCACCCGCGCTGGTCGAGCAGCACGATCCGATAGACGGCGGGGTCGAAGTAGCGCCGGGAACGGGGAGAACAGCCCGACCCCGGGCCCCCGTGCAGCACGACCGCGGGCTTGCCGCGCGGGTTTCCGCAGGTCTCCCAGTAGACGCGGTTGCCGTCACCGACGTCGAGCATGCCGTGGTCGTACGGTTCGATCTCCGGATACAGGCCCATCCTGCGACCCTAGCCTCGCTACGGCGTGGTCGGCAGCCCCGCCGCCCCGGCCGCCGTGCGCAGGACGCCCCGCAGCATCGCGGGGGTGAGTTTGCCGGTGAAGGTGTTGCGCTGGCTGACGTGGAAGCAGCCGAAGAGGTCGAGGCCGCCGAGGGAGACCTGTGTCCCGTGCCCGAACGCGGGCCGTGGGCGCGGGACTTGCCACCCCGCCGCCGCGAACGCGGGCAGCGCCGCCTGCCAGCCGAAGGCGCCGAGTACGACCACGGCCCTCAACGTCGGCCGCAGCAGGGTCAGTTCCTCGACGAGCCAGGAACGGCAGGTGTCCCGCTCCTCAGGGGTGGGCTTGTTGGCGGGCGGGGCGCAGCGCACCGGCGAGGTGATGCGCAAGCCGTACAGCTCAAGGCCGTCGTCGGCGCTCACGGCGGTCGGCTGCGAGGCGAGGCCGATGTCGTAGAGGGCCTCGTACAGGACGTCCCCGGAACGGTCGCCGGTGAACATGCGGCCGGTGCGGTTGGCGCCGTGCGCGGCCGGGGCCAAGCCGATGATCAGGAGCGAGGCGTCGGCGGGACCGAAGCCGGGTACCGGGCGGCCCCAGTACGTCCAGTCGGCGAAGGCGGCGCGTTTGGTACGGGCGACCTCCTCGCGCCAGGCGACCAAGCGGGGGCAGGCCCGGCAGCCGGTGATCCGATGGTCGAGGTCCGACAGGTTCATGCCCTCACCGTAGGGCGACCACGTGACGGCGACACCGAGAGCCACCAAGCACGCGCCAAGCCAGGCCAAGTCGCGCCCCGAGGAGCGTCCCCCGGCTCAGGTCGTCGGCCGAAACCCGCCGGAGCCGCGCGCCTCGGGGGACTAAAGTCGAGGCATGGCTTCCGAGGGTGCGGACGAGACCGACGGCGACAACGGAACCGGCACGACGACCACGACGAGCCGGAACACCGACGCGCCCCAGAGCCCCGCGGCCGAGCCGCAGAGCGACGCCGTGGCCGCCGCCAGGGCCGCCGGTCCCTCGAACGGTGAGAGCGTCCGCGTCGACAGCTGGATCTGGTCCGTCCGCCTGGTCAAGACCCGCTCCATGGGCGCCGCCGCCTGCAAGGGCGGCCACGTCCGCGTCAACGGCGAGCGCGTGAAGCCCGCCCACTCCGTCCACGTCGGCGACGAGGTACGCCTCCGTCACGAGGGCCACGAGCGCATCGTCATCGTGAAGCAGGTCATCCGCAAACGGGTCGGCCCTCCGGTCGCCGTCCAGTGCTACGTGGACAACTCCCCGCCGCCCCCGCCCCGCGAGGCCGTCGCCCCGGCCGGCATCCGCGACCGCGGCACCGGCCGCCCCACCAAACGCGACCGCCGCGAGATGGAACGCCTGCGCGGCCAGCCCACCGCCGACGCCGATCCCGCCACCACTCCCGATGCTTCCCGGGACCGGGGCACCCACCACGACTCACGCCGCGACTCACGCCGCAGCACGCACCGCGACCGGCAACGGTGACCTCCGGCCCGGGCCCCTCGGCCCACCGGATGCCACCGTCACCCTGCGCTCAGCTGTGATCAGCCGTACCGCACGGATCACGCCCGTCGTCGTAGCACTCGCAGCAACTCCCTGTTCTGCCCCCGCCGCGCCCAGGCGATCAGGGCCAGCGGGATGATCAGGATCAGCGGTGTCGCCGCGTTCTCACCGTGGAACACGGTCATCTGCACGACGAACGCGCCCACCATCAGCGCACTGAGCGCCGTCGCCGCCACCGACTGCAGCAGCGGGACCAACAGCCCGACGGCACCGGCCAGTTCGAGCGCGCCGATGGTGTACATGGCCCCGCTGCCCCAGCCGATCCGGTCGAAGGAGTCCACAGCCGACGGGTCCGCGATCAGCTTGGGCAGCGAGCTCGCGACGCCGTAGAACAGGGCGATCAGCACCTGAAGGGCACGCAGCGCGATCCGGGCACGGCGACCGCGAGCGGTCGCGGACTCGGCGACGGCGACGACGACGGGGCGGGAGTTCGCGGAGGCCGGGGAAGCGGTGGTCTCGGACATGAGGTTCTCCTGTGGGAAGCAGTGGGAAGCGGTGGGAGCGCTGGGAAGCGGTCCGTGTTGCTTTCACAGGGGTAGACCGGCCCTCGTCCTCGAACTCATCGCCGCCGCACGCGATTTCCTTCGCTGAGCGGTTCGCCGTCGAAGGTACGGGCGTACAGGCAGGCCGATCACGAGAAGTGGATCACTCCAGCGGCACTCGACACAGGGGACTCTCGGTTTTGGTGAGTTGCAGGCTCGCCTGCCACAGGCGCAGTCGGGCCGCGCTGTCGTATGCCTGGGAATGAACACGTGCGTCGCGGGTGCGGTCGTAGAAGCGTCCGGTGGCACCGGCGCGTGCCGGATCGGAGACGAGCCGGCGGGTGGCGGTCACTCCTTCTTCCAGGGTGTCGATGCTGTATCCGATCTCGGCCAGGACGATCTTGGTCGGCATATAGGTCGCGGGGTGCAGGCTGTTGACCGTGACCTCGTCGGCGGGCAGGCGTGCGGCGAGTTCGAAGCCGGACGTGATCTGGGCGAGCTTGCTCTGGCCGTAGGCCCGGATGCCGTCGTAGTCGCGCTCCAGCATCAGATTCTCGAAGTCGAGCGGGTGCTGGCCGATGGAGGCGACGTTGACGATGCGGGCCGGCGCTGACGCCCGCAGCAGCGGCAGGAGTTCGAGGGTGAGCAGGAAGCCCGCGAGGTAGTTGACGGCGAAGCGCAGCTCGTGGCCGTCGGCGCTGGTGCGGCGGGTGCGGCCGTCCGGTTGGCCGCCGCCGATGCCGGCGTTGTTCACCAGGACGTCGAGTCGGTCCACCGATGCGCGAATCTCGGCGGCCATGCGGCGGACCTGGTCGAGGTCGGTGAGGTCCGCGGTCACGGTCCGGGGCCTGGATTCGCCGCGGGCCGTGAACTGGTCCGCGATGCGGTCGAGTTTGGCCTGGTTGCGGCCGTGCAGGATCAGGTCGGCGCCGTCGGCTGCCAGGCGTTCGGCCAGGGCCAGGCCGAGGCCGTCGGTGGCGCCGGTGATGAGGATGGTGCGGGGCAGGATCATTGCTGGTCTCCCAGGTCGATCGCTGTGTTGGTCGGGTGTTGCGCAGCCTGCGTGAGGGTGGCCGTGAGGTCCTCGACGAGGTCGTCGCCCATGGGCCGGCGCGTGGTCAGGAGGCGGTACCACAAGGTGCCGAACACGATGTCCAGGACGGTTGACGCGGTAGGACGGGGCGGCAGGTCACCCCGTGTCCGGGCCCGATCGAGGACGACCTGGAGCGCGTCGCGCCGCCACTGCAGGAAGGAGCTGCGGAAGAGCTCGCCGAACTCCTCGTTGATCTGGGCCTCCGCCATCAGAACGCGCAGGATGTCGACGACGCGCTGCTGGCGGCTGAGCCGGAACGTGTCCTCCAGGAAGGCCCGTACGTCGTCGGTATAGGAGCCGTGGTCGGCGTTCGTGATGTACAGATCGGCTTTCACCGCGAGCGCTTCGAGGAGAACGTGGGCCTTGGAGGGCCACCAGCGGTAGATCGTCTGTTTGCCGCATCCGGCGCGGTTGGCGATTCCTTCGATCGTCAGGCCCGCGTAGCCGATCTCGCCGACCAGTTCGAACGCCGCGACCAGGATCGCCATCCGGCTCTCCGCGCTGCGCTTGCGTCCCGGGCGTGACTCCGAGGGGGGTTGCTTGTCCATGACCATGGAGGCTAGCTTAATTCGAGACGCAGCGGTTCGAAATAAGGAGACGCCATGTCCCAGCGCACTGCCCTCGTGGTCGGGGGAACCTCCGGAATCGGGCTCGCAACGGCCCGCCTGCTCCAGGCACGTGGCGCCACGGTGCACATCGCCGGCCGCAGCAAGGAGCGCCTCGACGCCCTTGCCGTCACCGACGCCGAACTGGTCGGGCACCGGGCCGACGCCGCAAACCCTGACGAGATGAGCGCACTCGCCGAGGCGACCGGCAGCATCGACTGGCTGGTCCTGGCGGCCGGCGGAAGCGAAGGGCCGGGGCCGGTGGCCGATCTCGACCTGACGATGCTGCGACGCGCGTTCGAGGCCAAGTTCTGGCCCCACGTCACCACGATCCAGGCGGTCCTGCCGCACCTCACACCGGACGGGTCCATCACCCTGCTCAGCGCCATCACCGCGCGGACCGGCATGCCAGGAACGGCCGGCATCGCCGCCCTCAACGGCGCCGTCGAGGCCCTGGTCAAGCCGCTGGCCGCGGAACTCGCTCCGATACGGGTGAACGCCGTCTCCCCCGGGCTCGTCGACACGCCCTGGTGGAACGGCCTGCCGGAGGATGCCAAGCGCGAGTACTTCGCACAAGCGGCTGCCACCCTGCCGGTCCGCCACATCGCCTCGGCACAGGAGATCGCCGAGGTGGTGGCCCTGACCGCCACCAATGCCAACCTCACCGGCACCATCATCGAGACCGACGGGGGCGCGCGTCTGGTCTCGCTCGGCTGACCCGCCCACCGCGCCGTGGTGTCCTGCCCCTGCCGCCGCCTCGGCAGGGCAGGACACCGACACTCAAGCCCGACTCACAGCTGCCGAGCGCGGCGAGCCGAGGTGATCAGCGGCCAGTCGCGCAGCAGCCGATACCGCTGGCAAGACCGAATGATCAACCCCCGAAGAACTTCCGGGCGAGACCGCTAAGCCACTTCCGCTCCCTCTCCTTCCGGCGCCTCTGCCTCCTCTGTTACCGCCACCGCCCTCACCCATATCCGGTCCGGTGTCAGATAGCTGTCCACCTTCAGTCCCGCCTCCACCAGCGCCTCCTCGAACTGGTCCTTCGTCAACGGCCGGGACAGGAACGTCTGGGTCCAGACCGCGTCCGGGAAAACATACTCCGCATGCACCGAGTCGACCCCGTCCCCAACCGGCTCCGCCGACACCATCCGCACGGTGAAGCCACTGGGATCGATCCGCTCGCGCGGCAGGTTCGTGTGGTAGTCCTCGCCCTCCCGCTGGATCAACACACAGCCGCCCGCCGCGACATGCCGTACACAGGTCCGCAGCAGTCCGCGCCGCACCTCGGCGTCCCCGGCGTGCACCAGGAACGACGCGAGCATCACCACGTCGAAGGTCTCGCCCAGATCGAGGTTCTCGATCGGACCGCATATCGTGCGCGCTCCCTGAACCCGCTCCAGCATCTCGGCGGACTCGTCGACCGCCGTGACCGTGAACCCGCGCTCCAGGAGGGGGTGGGTCACCCGCCCCACCCCGCTGCCCAGCTCCAGGATGCGCGCACCCGCCGGCACGGCCGCGGCGACGATGTCCGGCTCCTGGCCGATCGACAGCCGCGAGTACAGCTCGACCGCGCAGCCGTCCGGAGTGATCGCCCCGGGTCCTGTCCCCTCGTACCCCTCACGCATTTCGATTCGCATGCCCGTCCAACGGACCCCGTCCGCACATCCGTTCCTGACTCGCACTGATTCACCCGTACGAGTCAATTCCCTTCAGGCAGGCAACTGTTGGCGACTATGGGAGGTCCGAGTCGAGCCGGGGATCAGAGCGGAAACCACCCGTGTCCGAGGTACCAGTGCCCACCCGCCCGCAGATGATCCCCGACGGCCCGCTCCACGGACGTACCCCTCGGCAGGCCTTCCACCGGCTGCTCGGGATGGCCGAAGACGAACTGGACGGGATCGGTGTCGACCGGCTCCGTGTCCTCGCGGATCACTCGGAACCGTTCCTGGAAGCGGACGATGTTGGAGTCGGCGGAGAGATACCGCTTCAACTGCGGGTCCAGCAGCCAGGAATGGCAGGTCGCGACCTCGTGGCGTTCCTCGGGGAAGTACCGGGCGAAGAACGCACGAGCCAGTTTCAGCGAGCGGTCGCACGCGGCCGGGGTGAGCGGCCCGGAGTAGTCGGGGATGTGGAGGTTCAGGCAGGGCGTCCCCGGCTCCGCGTCCAGCCCGGCCGCCGTGAGCGTCCGCGCGGTGCTCTCGTCGAGCCGCGCCCGCTCGAACTGCAACCGCCCCAGCTGGTACAGCTCGCCGCGGAAGTGCGGGACGAGCCACTGCGGGAACGGCAGCCCTCCGCCGCCGAACCGTCTGTGGTGCACCGCGATGTTGCGCCCCAGGTCGGCGAGGGTGCGCCGGGAGACGTCGGCGGGGATGTCGCGTTCACGGTGGTACGCGCGCGTGTAGGGCAGCGCGGCGACGAACACGTACACGGGGAAGTAGGCGCCGACCTCGGCCGGGGCCTCGGGCAGCCGGGCCAGGAGCAGCTCGGTGAGCCGGGTCCAGTGGCCGTGCTCCCCGATGTCCTTCACCAGCTCGCCGACGCACTCCTCCAGGAGCCGCGTCGCGTCGGTGTCCCGGGTCAACACCCGGCGCAGTCGCACCAGTTCGTTGATGTCCTCATGGGGTACGGCGAGGTCGAGCAGGACCTCGGGCAGTTCGTCGGCGTCCGGCAGCACGGTGCGCTTCCCCTCCCTGTGGAGCCTCATGAAGCCCTGTGGATCCCTGTGGAGAACGTCCGCCCCGAAGAGTACGTTGCAAGCAGGAGTAGTGATCCTGATGCGTACAGGCAGTGAGCCGACGACAGCGCGCAGTCCGCTGCGGACACGGTTCTGGCTGAGCGTGTGGGGGCTGGTCTGGACGATCTTCGGCACGGTCGCGTTCGTGCTCGCCGGGCGCCCCGGGTGGGCGGCGGCCTGCGCGGTGCTGTGGCTGATCGTCACGGTCGACATGGCCATGATCCTCAGACACATGCGCCAGGGCCCGCACTACCAGCCGGGCCCGGACGTCCCGCCGTACCGCCCGCCGGAGCACCGCAACCCCTGACGTGCACAAGCGCGCTCTACAGGCGGGCGCCTACTCCTCGAACCGGGCCGCCTTCAGGTACTGCGGTGTGGGGTCGAGCGCGGCGGCCAGCCGGAAGTGGCGCTTGGCCTGGTCGGCGCGGCCCTGTCGCTCGTAGGTGCGGGCGAGCGCGAAGTGCGCGAAGGCGTTGTCCGGCTCGCGCTCCAGGACGATGGTGAACTCCAGCTCGGCTGGGCGCAGTTGCGCGGCCGCGAAGAAGGCACGCGCGCGCAGCAGGCGCGCGGCGGTGTTCTCCGGGTGCGCGTCGATGACGCGGTCGAGCAGCTTCACCGCGCCCCGCGGGTCCCGCGCGTCGAGCAGCTGCTCGGCGGCACGGAAGTCGATGACATGGGTCTCCGGAGTACGTCCGGTCGTTCCGCTGTTCTCGGGCACGGCAAAGTCCTTCCCTCACTCGGACGTTTCAACGCCCGCGGAAAGGGCCGCTATTCCTGGGGTGGCTGTTGGGGCGCGTGCGCCCTGCGCACGAGTTCGGCCCATACGTCCCGTACGCGCCGCTCCAGCGCCTCCAGGGGTACGTCGTTGTCGATGACGATGTCCGCGATGGCGAGCCGCTTCTCGCGCGTCGCCTGGGCGGCCATACGCGCGCGTGCGTCGTCCTCGGTCATCCCCCGCAGCCGGACCAGCCGGTCGAGCTGGGTCTCGGGGCTCGCGTCGACGACGATCACCAGGTCGTACAGCGCGGCGAGGGCGTTCTCGGCGAGGAGGGGGACGTCATGGATCACTACGGAGTCGTCGGCCGCGGCGGTTTCGAGTTCACGGGAGCGCCTGCCGACCAGGGGGTGCACGATCTCGTTGAGAACGGCCAGCTTCTCGGGGTCGGCGAAGACGATGGAGCCCAGCTTCGGCCGGTCCAGGGCGCCGTCCGCGCCGAGCACGTCCGCCCCGAAGGCCTCGACCACCGCCGCCAGCCCGGGAGTTCCGGGCGCGACGACCTCGCGCGCGATGCGGTCGGCGTCGATCAGGACGGCGCCGTATCCCACGAGCAGCCGCGACACTTCACTCTTACCGGCACCGATGCCCCCGGTGAGGCCGACCTTCAGCATGGACCGAAGCCTACGGCCTGTCACCGACAGGGCACCCGGTGACCACCGGCAACCGATCGGGGCCTGTCCGGCGGACAGGCCCCGATCGTCATCCGCGCGTCAGCTGTCGCCCTCGCGCTCCGCCAGGAAGCGCTCGAACTCCTGCCCGATCTCGTCCGCCGACGGGATCTCGACCGGTTCGGCGAGCATGTTGCCGCGGCTCTCGGCGCCCGCGGCGGCGTCGTACTGGTGCTCCAGGCCCTGGACGAGCGCCACGAGCTCCTCGTCGCCCTCCTGGATCTGGCGGTCGATCTCGGTCTGGGTGCGGTGGGCCTCGGTGCGCAGGGAGTGCGCGATGCCCGGGAGGACCAGTCCGGTGCCCGCCGTGATGGCCTCCAGGACGGTCAGGGCCGCGTCCGGGTACGGGGAGCGGGCGATGTAGTGCGGGACGTGCGCGGCGACGCCCAGGACGTCGTGACCGGCCTCCATGAGGCGGTACTCGACGAGCGCCTCGGCGCTGCCGGGGACCTGCGCCTCGTCGAAGGGGCTGCGGTGCCCGGGGACGAGGTCGTTGCGGTTGCCGTGCGGGGTGACGCCCACGGGGCGGGTGTGCGGGACGCCCATGGGGATGCCGTGGAAGTTCACGGACAGCCGGACGCCGAGCCGCTCCACGATCTGCTGGACGGCCGCGGCGAAGCGCTCCCACTCCACGTCCGGCTCGGGGCCGGAGAGGAGCAGGAAGGGGGCTCCGGTGGCGTCCTGGACCAGTCGCACGTCGAGCGTGGGCTCCTCGTACTCGGTCCAGCGGTCCCGCTTGAAGGTGAGCAGCGGGCGGCGGGCGCGGTAGTCGACGAGCCTGTCGTGGTCGAAGCTGGCCACGAGCTGGTGGGGCAACGTGTCGAGCAGACGTTCGACGATCTGATCGCCCGTCTCGCCCGCGTCGATGTATCCGTCGAAGTGGTAGAGCATGACAAGACCGGCCGACTCCTGTGCGAGCGCCATGTCGACGACTGCCAGGCCCTTCGGCTCCCATGCGTACAAACCCTGCGGATCAAGCACAGTGACCGCTCCTCCTCGTGTTCGTACTGCACAACGCCCTCCAGGGCATGGGCATTCCCGCCCATGCCCCTGATCAGGCACCTCTTACGGGCTTTTCATGCGCCGTGCCCCCGTGTCACCGGGCGGGCGTCCACGTCACGAGGACAGCACGCGCGCGTGGAGTGCGGTCACGGCCTTGCGGGCGGAGGAGAACGCGCCGTGCTGCCAGGCGTCGGTGTAGCTGAGCCAGTCGCCGGCGAAGTAGACGCGTCCCGTGGGGTCGTTGAGCGGCTTGTAGCGGACGTCGTCGGGGCCACCCGGGGTGTCGTGCCACGCGGCCTCCAGGTGGGGCGTCTGACGCCAGTGGTGGGAGAAGGACGATGCCAGTTCGCTGCGGTACTTCTCCCCGTAGATCTTCACGCCCACGGCCACCGCCCGCTCTTCCCGCCCCTTGGGGGTGAGCTTCGCGTAGGAGTCCGCGTCGTCGTCGTAGTTGTAATACCCGATGAGGACGCCCCGCTCACCGTGGAAGCCGTAAGAAGGGTGCCAGATGTGGGTGACGTCCTGGTCGGTCTCGGTGATACCGCCGTAGATCCGGTGATCGAGCTCCCACCAACGGGACTTGTACTCCAGGCCGATCTTCGCTGCGGACGACGGGGTGATCGCCTCCAGCGCGGTCTGGACGCCGCTGCCGAGGTTGTGCGGGATCTTGGCGAGGATGTTGGGCGGCAGCGCTCCAACGCAGTAGTCCGCCTCGACCACCTTCGTACGGCCGCCCTGGGTGTAAGTGACGGAAACACCACTCCCCTTGTCGGTGATTTTCGACACGGCCGCTCCCGTACGGATGCGGTGCGCGCCGATCGCCCGGGTGAGGGCCTTCGGTATCTGGTCCATGCCGCCGACCGGCTGGAACATCAACATGGCCTGGTCGAAGCCGAATTCGAAGGAGAAGTAGCGGCCGACACCGCTGGCGAGGACCTCGGAGGCGGTGGGCACGTCCCCGAGCAGCACACCCGGGGTGCCTGCGGCGGCCGGGACGGTCGAGTACCCGCGGAAGTCACCGCCTTCATAGGTCAGTTTGTCCCCGAGCTCTCCCCAGCCCTTGAGGAACTCGACGAGCCGCTCCTGGTCGGCGGCGGTCAACTCCTTGTCCAGGGCGCCCTTGTCCGTGGCCTTGGCGAGCAACTCCGAGACATAGCCGTAGACATCGGCCTTGGCGGTGCGGTAGCGCTCGGGCTTGGTCATGCCGGTGGACTCGTTGTAGATGTACGCGTCCGCGTTGACGTTGGTGAACACCTGGATGGGGACGCCGAGTTCACGGCAGTAGTCGAGGGTGACCATCCACTGCGGGATCCGCGCGGGACCGCAGTTCATGTAGTGCCCGTCGGCGAACCGGGCGGTCTGCCGGTTGCCGTAGAGGTCCGTCGTCGTGTCACCGCCGCGGACGGTGAAGTTGCGGCCGCCGGTACGGTCCCTGGCCTCCAGGATCGTACAGTCGTAGCCGGCCTTGCCCAGTTCGTACGCCGTGGTCAGTCCGGCGATGCCACCGCCGACGATGACGACCTTGGCCGCACCGCGTCCGGTGAGGTGGAAGTCGCTCGTGCTCAGGGCACGAAAGGGCTGTTCCCGCTGGGCGGCCTGCGCGGTGGGGGCGAGTCCGAGGGCCCCCATGGTGGCGAACATCGTGCCCGCGCCACCGGTGAGACCCACGTTCCGCAGAAATGCACGTCGGCTCTGGTTCCTTGCCATGGTCCGGCTCCCCTTCTCCGATCATGAATGACCGAGGCAGGGTCCCAACGACCGGTTACGGCACGGCAGTTACTGATGTATCCCGCACGTTTCTACAAGGCCGGGGGAAAGCGCCCCTTCAGGGGCGCGGGGAACTGCGCGACCAGCCCCCACCGGCCGCAAGCCGAAACACACGACTGAGGGGCCGCACCCCGAAAGGTACGGCCCCTCAATCAAGAGCTACAGCTCAGTGGGCGTTCAGCTCTGCCCACCCGCCAGCTTCTCACGCAGCGCAGCAAGCGCCTCGTCGGACGCCAGCGCACCGGACGTGTCCGCACCCTCGGAGGAGTACGAACCGCCGCCGCCACCACCGCCGGCCGCGGCCGGAGCCGCACCCGCCGTGTCGACGCCCTCGGCCGCCGCCTGGGCGTCGGCCTCGCGGGACTTGATGACCTGCGCCTGGTGCTGCTCGAAGCGCTGCTGCGCCTCGGCGTACTGGGTCTCCCACACCTCGCGCTGGGATTCGAAGCCCTCGAGCCAGTCGTTGGTCTCGGGGTCGAAGCCCTCGGGGTAGATGTAGTTGCCCTGGTCGTCGTACGACGCGGCCATGCCGTACAGCGTCGGGTCGAAGTCGACCGTGGCCGGGTCGGCACCGAAGGCCTCGTTGGCCTGCTTCAGCGAGAGGCTGATGCGACGGCGCTCAAGGTCGATGTCGATGACCTTGACAAAGATCTCGTCGTTGACCTGGACGACCTGCTCCGGGATCTCCACGTGGCGCTCGGCCAGCTCGGAGATGTGCACCAGACCCTCGATGCCCTCGTCCACGCGGACGAACGCACCGAACGGAACCAGCTTCGTGACCTTTCCGGGCACGACCTGGCCGATCTGGTGGGTGCGGGCGAACTGCTGCCACGGGTCTTCCTGGGTCGCCTTCAGCGACAGGGAGACGCGCTCGCGGTCCATGTCGACGTCGAGGACCTCGACGGTGACTTCCTGGCCGACCTCGACAACCTCGGAGGGGTGGTCGATGTGCTTCCAGGACAGCTCGGAGACGTGGACCAGACCGTCGACGCCACCCAGGTCCACGAAGGCACCGAAGTTGACGATCGAGGAGACCACGCCGGAGCGGACCTGACCCTTCTGGAGGGTCGTGAGGAAAGTCTGGCGGACCTCGGACTGGGTCTGCTCCAGCCAGGCACGGCGGGACAGGACCACGTTGTTGCGGTTCTTGTCCAGCTCGATGATCTTGGCCTCGAGCTCCTTGCCCACGTAGGGCTGGAGGTCGCGGACACGGCGCATCTCGACGAGAGAAGCCGGCAGGAAGCCACGGAGGCCGATGTCGAGGATGAGTCCACCCTTGACGACCTCGATGACGGTACCGGTGACGATGCCGTCCTCTTCCTTGATCTTCTCGATGGTGCCCCAGGCGCGCTCGTACTGGGCGCGCTTCTTCGAGAGGATCAGGCGGCCTTCCTTGTCCTCCTTCTGGAGAACAAGGGCTTCGATCTCGTCGCCGACCTTGACGACCTCGTTCGGGTCGACGTCGTGCTTGATCGAGAGCTCGCGGCTCGGGATGACACCTTCGGTCTTGTAACCGATGTCGAGCAGGACCTCGTCCCGGTCGACCTTCACGATGACGCCATCGACAATGTCGCCGTCGTTGAAGTACTTGATCGTCTCGTCGATCGCGGCGAGGAAGGCTTCCTCGTTACCGATGTCGTTGACCGCTACCTGCGGGGTGGTGGCGGTGGTCTCGGTGCTGCTCGTCATGTGGGAAAGGGCTCCGGTACGGACATTGAAGTCGTAGGTACTGCTCACGCCGAGAGCCGTTTTCGCTTCGCTCTGCAGAAGGGCCGGACAGCCAAGGAAGCGCCGATCCGGAACACCAGGTGTCCGGTGGCGCCTCGAAAACCGAGGGGTCATACATACAGATGCGAGCGCAACCTGCTAGGTCTGAGGTGCGCAGGCCCGCAGCGCAACTTGTAGCATACGGGGGCAGCCAGGCAGGGTCAATGCGCGAAGGCGCACACCCGGGGCGGATCGCCGCATACCCGGCACAAAACGTGTCCCGCGAGGCCACGCAGGCCTGAACCACCCCTTCTGTGACGCCGCCGGGGACAGCCGCACCGTAGAGGTGACGGAAGAGTACGACGAGGGAGCCGATCATCCAAGAGCCCGATGCGTTCGAGCCGGAAGCCACCCGACGTGATGCCGACGTCACCGAGAGTTCCCGGGCCAACCGGGGCTGGTGGGACCGGAACGCGGACGACTACCAGGTCGAACACGGCACGTTCCTCGGCGACGACCGCTTCGTGTGGGGCCCCGAGGGCCTCGACGAGGTGGAGGCCGAACTACTCGGCCCGCCCGAGGAGCTGAAGGGGAAGGACGTCCTGGAGATCGGCGCCGGCGCGGCCCAGTGCTCGCGCTGGCTGACCGCCCAGGGTGCCCGCCCGGTCGCCCTGGACCTCTCCCACCGTCAGCTCCAGCACGCGATGCGGATCGGCGGATCGTTCCCTCTGGTGTGCGCCGACGCGGGCGCACTGCCCTTCGCGGACAACTCCTTCGACCTGGCCTGCTCGGCTTACGGCGCGCTGCCGTTCGTCGCCGACCCGGCGCTGGTGCTGCGCGAGGTGCGCCGGGTGCTGCGGCCCGGCGGCCGGTTCGTCTTCTCGACCACGCACCCGATCCGCTGGGCCTTCCCCGACGAGCCGGGCCCCGAGGGCCTGACGGTCTCCGCCTCGTACTTCGACCGCACGCCGTACGTCGAGCAGGCCGACGACGGCCGCGCGGTCTACGTGGAGCACCACCGGACAATCGGTGACCGCGTCCGGGACATCGTGGCGGCGGACCTGCGCCTGGTGGACCTGGTCGAGCCGGAGTGGCCGTCCTGGAACACCGCCGAGTGGGGCGGCTGGTCCCCCCTGCGCGGCAACCTCATCCCTGGGACGACGATCTTCGTGTGCGAACGCGACCGCGAAAACACCTGAGGGGCCTGAACAACTGAGGGGCTGAACGGAACGCGGGCACGCGCGCGTAGAGGTCGTTTCGCACGGCGTACGACACTGGGGTCGTGATCCGCTACGACGCCCTCGACGCGCTGCCCGTCCGCAGTGCCCTGCCCGGACTCGACGCTGCCCTGGAGGCGGGCGGTGCGGCCGTGCTCGTCGCGCCGCCCGGCACCGGCAAGACGACGCTGGTGCCGCTCGCGCTGGCCGGGCTGCTCGGCGAGGGGAACGAGGGGCCCGCGCGGCGGGTGGTCGTCGCCGAGCCGCGGCGGATCGCGGCGCGGGCGGCGGCCCGGCGCATGGCGTGGCTGCTGGGCGAGAAGGTCGGCGAGAGCGTCGGGTACACCGTGCGCGGCGAGCGGGTCGTCGGACGGCACGCACGCGTGGAGGTCGTCACGACCGGAGTGCTGCTCCAACGGCTGCAACGCGACCAGGAGTTGGCGGGCGTCGATGCCGTGATCCTGGACGAGTGCCACGAACGGCACCTCGACGCGGACACGGTGGCCGCCTTCCTGGTCGACGTGCGGGAGGCGCTGCGGCCCGAGTTGCGGCTGGTCGCGGCGTCCGCGACCACCGATGCGCAGGGCTGGGCCCGGCTGTTGGGCGATGCGCCGGTCATCGAGGCGGAGGGTGTCGCGTATCCGGTGGAGGTCGTCTGGACGCCTCCGGTACGTCCCGTACGGCCGCCGCACGGGATGCGCGTGGACCCGGCGCTGCTCACGCACGTGGCCTCGACGGTGCGGCGGGCGCTGGGCGAGCGGGACGGGGACGTGCTGTGTTTTCTGCCCGGGGTCGGGGAGATCGCGCGCGTGGCAGGGCAGTTGGGCGACCTGGGCGGGGCCGAGGTGCTCCAGGTGCACGGGCGGGCGCCAGCCGCCGTACAGGACGCGGTGCTGTCCCCGGGGGCGCGGCGGCGGGTGGTGCTGGCGACGTCCGTGGCCGAGTCGTCGCTGACGATTCCCGGTGTACGGGTGGTCGTCGACTCGGGGTTGGCGCGGGAGCCGCGGGTCGACCACGCGCGCGGGCTGAGCGCGCTCGCGACGGTACGGGCGTCGCAGGCGGCCGGGCGGCAGCGGGCGGGGCGGGCCGGGCGTGAGGCACCGGGGGCGGTGTACCGGTGCTGGGCCGAGGCCGAGGATGCGCGTCTGCCGCGTTTTCCGGCGCCGGAGATCAAGGTGGCCGATCTGACGGCGTTCGCGCTTCAGGTGGCGTGCTGGGGGGATCCTGGGGCGTCGGGGCTGGCGTTGCTGGACGCGCCTCCCTCCGGGGCGATGGCGGCGGCTCGGGGTGTTCTGGCGGCCGTGGGTGCCGTCGACTCGGGTGGGCGGGCCACGTCACGGGGTGTGCAGTTGGCTCGGCTGGGTCTCCATCCCCGGCTGGGGCGGGCCCTGTTGGACTCGGGTCCGGCCGGCGCCGAGGTTGTCGCGCTGCTCAGTGAGGAAGCGCCGCGGGCCTACGGGGATGATCTTGCCGGGGCTTTGCGGAGTGCCCGGCGTGGGGGTGACGCCTATGCGGGGCGGTGGCGTGCGGAGGTTCGGCGGCTGCGGGCCGTGAGAGGGGAGATTTCCCATCCACCCACCCGTTACGGCCCCCTAAAAGTGAACGTCACAAGCGATGACTCTCTCGTCGGACTCGTCGCCGCCCTCGCCTACCCCGAACGTGTCGCCAAAGCCGACGGCGGTTCCTATGTCCTCGTCTCCGGCACCCGTGCCGAAGTCGGTGATGCCAGTGCCCTCCGCGGCTCGCCCTGGATCGCCGTCGCCGTGGCGGACCGGCCGATCGGCAAGGGGCACGCACGCGTGCAGCTCGGAGCCGTGGTCGACGAGGACGTCGCCCGGTTCGCGGCCGGGGCGCTGCTCAGTGAGGTGGACGAGGTCCACTGGGCCGACGGCGATGTGGTCGCCCGGCGGGTCGAGCGGCTCGGGGCCGTCGAGTTGGCGGTGCGGCCTCTGAAGAACGCCGACCCCGTTGCCGTACGGGACGCGCTTGTTGAGGGGCTGCGGCAGGAAGGGTTCGGGTTGTTGCGGTGGTCGGACGATGCTCAAGTGCTGCGGAAGCGGCTGGCGTTCCTGTATCTGCACCTCGGAGCGCCCTGGCCCGATGTGTCCGACGAAGCGCTGCACGCGCGCGTGGACGAGTGGTTGGAACCCGAGTTGGGGCGGGCTCGGCGGCGGGGGGATCTGGGGCGGATCGAGGCGGGGCAGGGGCTGCGGCGGTTGTTGCCGTGGGCTTCGGGGGACGCGGGGCGGTTGGACGAGTTGGCTCCGGAGCGGTTCGTCGTGCCGAGTGGGTCCAGAGTTCGGATCGACTACGGGAATCCCGAACAGCCCGTGCTCGCCGTGAAGTTGCAGGAGATGTTCGGGCTTCACGAGTCGCCGACCGTCGCCGGGGTGCCCGTGCTCGTGCATCTGCTGTCCCCCGCCGGGCGGCCCGCCGCCGTCACCGCCGATCTCGCTTCCTTCTGGAAGGACGGTTACAAGGGCGTGCGGGCGGAGTTGCGGGGGCGGTATCCGAAGCATCCGTGGCCGGAGGACCCGGCGACCGCCGAGGCCACGCGGTTCACGAACGCGCGACTCAAGCGTTGACCGGTTCCGGTTCCTGGACCTCGGTGGAGGCGGGGTCGCCGGGGCGCCTGCTGCGGGCCTCCAGGTAGAGGGAGAGCGCCAGCAGGAGGAGGCCGAGGGTCAGGAAGCCCCAGGGGAGGTAGGAGACCATCAGGAGAACGAGGGTGCGGTTGGACTTCACCAGGGCGACGGTGTGCTTGATGTAGTCCTCGCGCATCTTCACGTCGCCGGCGAACGCCGTCACCTTGTCCCGGTCACCCAGGAGGGTGCCGCCGCGCAGTTCCTCCTTGTGGAGCTCCTCCCCGTAGACCGGTGCTCCGGTGACCGGTTCGACCCAGAACTTGCGGACCGTGGTGTACCAGCGGGTGGTGCCGGTCTTGGCGACGGACTCCGGGGTGATGCCCTTGACGGGCATCGTCTTCGGGAAGGGGACCTTGGTCCAGGGGATGGTCTGCTCGAAGTAGTAGACCTTGACGCCGCGGAAGTTCTCGGTGCCCTTGTAGTGGATCGGGTTGGTGGTGCGGGTCTGCGCGTCGAAGTACTCGTAGTCCCGTTTCTGCGTCAGGAACGGCCACTTGAACTCGATGCCGTCCCGTTTCACCGGATCGCCGTCGACCATCTCGCCGGTGGCGTGGACGGGGTCCTGGGTGTGCGCGTCGAAGATGTAGCGCTCGGGGATCGAGGAGACCATCTTGCCGTCGGGCCCCTGGACGTAGGACAGGCCGTCCCAGACGACGACGTCCCGGCCGGCGGTCTTGTCGATCTTCTTCGCGGCGTCCACGTCGCCCTTGAGGGTCTGCACGATGGTGACCTTGGGGACCGTCTTGGCCTGCATGGTGCCGTAGTCGAGGAGGGTGGCGTTCTTCGCCTCCAGGACCATGTCCTGGTACTGGTTCGCCGGGATCTTGGCCAGGCGCGGGAAGGCGTACCAGCGCAGCAGCGGGGACAGCGCCGTGAAGAACACGGCGAGGGCGAGCAGGATCAGGCTGGCCTTGCGGCGCATCTCGGCCTCCTTCCCTAGCGGTTAAACGCTTGCGCAAAGGCTTGCGTAAACGCTTGCGCAATCGTTTACGGGTGCGCGGGCACCGTCGTCAGCAGCGGTTTCGGCGAGGTCTTGCCCATCGGTGAGCCCATCGCGGTGATGGTCAGGACCAGCGCGAACGCGAGCACGAGTCCGGTCGTGGCGGCGATCAGGGCACGCATGCCGGCCTCCCGACAGGCAGAAACCGAAGGGGGAACTGAACGGACCAGGGAACTGATAGGTCGTCAGGTCCGGCACCGTAGCAACGCACGGGCGAGATGAGAACACGTTGCACACACGACAAAGGCGCCCACCCGCCGAAGCGGAGAGGCGCCCTCGTCCTACGGTCGTGCAGCCGGACTACGCGCTCGGCGATGCCGACGGGCTCGGGCTGGCCGAGGAGGTGTCGGTGGCCGCCGCCACGGTCAGTTCGACCGTGAGGATGGCGCCGCCCGTGGTGGTGATCTGGAGCAGGAAGGTGCCGGTGGTGTCGTCGGCGTACAGCTTCGGCAGCTTCAGGAGGCCGTCGGCGTCCGTGGCCAGGCCCGTGAGGGTGCGGATGGTCTTGCCGTCCGCGTCCTTGAAGTAGGGGCCCTTGTCGTTCTCGGTGGTGTCGTCGGCAGCCTTGATGAGGGTCGCGGTGGCCCCGACCTTGTCGGCGACGGCGCCCTTGTAGGTGGCCTTCACCTCGACCTGGTCGGTGAACTCGCCGCCCGGTGTGCAGGTCAGCGCGGTGGTGCCGGTGCGGGCCAGGGTGTCGGCGACACGGGGCGTGACGCTGGCCGTGTAGTCGAGACCGGCGATCGCACGACCGACGAGGGTGGCGCGGACGGTGAAGTCACCGGTCGTCTCGCCGGCCTGCAGAGCGGGCGCGACGGCCACACCGGAGGCATTGGTGACGACCACGGCGACCTTCTCGCCGCCGGTGAACGTGGCGTCCGTGTCCCCGACGATCGTGAACCGGATCCTGACCTTGGCGACGGTCTTGCCCGCCGAGGTCTTGGCGCTGGTGCTGATCTTCTTGCTGAACGCGTCGCCCGCCATCGCGGTCAGCTTCGCCGTACCCGCGTCCGCCAGCTTGGCCACCGTGTCGGTGGGGGTCGGCGTGGGCGTCGGGGTCGAACTGGCCGGCGTGGTGGGGCTCGTGCTGGGCTTCGGGGTCGGGCTGGGGTTCGGCGTCGAGGTCGCCGGAGTCGTCGTCGAGGGCGAAGGCGTGGCCGTGGGCGTCGGGTTGGCCCCGGAGTTGTCGTCGCTGCGGCCCGACGGCAGGGTGCCCGTGCCGTCCGGGACCGAGTGGGTGCCCTTGCGGTAGTACTCCAGCCAGGACAGGACCGTGTTCAGGTAGTCCGTCGAGTTGTTGTAGCTGAGGATCGCGCTGCGCAGGCCCGCGTCGGTCGACAGGTTCCAGTCGTTGCGGCACAGGTAGTGGCCGGCGGCGAGCGCGGCGTCGTAGATGTTGTTGGGGTCCTTCTTGCCGTCGCCGTTGCCGTCGCGGCCCGCCCAGGCCCAGGTGGACGGGATGAACTGCATGGGTCCGACGGCCTGGTCGTACGTGCTGTTGCCGTCGTACGCGCCGTTGTCGGTGTCCTTGATGAGCGCGAAGCCGTTGCCGTCGAGCGCGGGGCCCAGGATCTTCGAGGTCGTGGTGCCGCTCACGTCGACCTGGCCGCCGCGGGCCTGGCCGGACTCCACCTTGCCGATGGCGGCGAGGAGTTGCCAGGGCAGGTTGCAGCCGGGCTTGGAGGCGGCGAGTTCCGTCTCGGCCTTCTTGTAGGCGTCGAGGATGGTCGCCGGGATGCCGGCCTCGGCCTCGCCGACCGAGACCGGGGTCCCTATGGAGGGCGACTGGCTGTCGCTCGGGCTCGGGAGGGGGCTGCTGAGCGGCGGGAGGTCCGTGTAGTACGGCGAGTCTCCGGTGGCGCTGTGGTCGGTGCTCCCGTCGGGCGTCGTCTGGCCGGCGGCGGTCGGTCTGTCGTTGCCGGTCACCGCCGGAGCCTGGGACGCGGACAGTGCCGCGACCGCTGCCGCGGCCACCGCCGTCGTCGCCGCACCCTTGCGCAGCCGCCTGCCGAAATGCGCCGTCATGGAGTGAACCCCTCCCAGGGACGCCCGAGCGCCCGTCCTTGTCTGTTGCCTCTGCGCCTGTTGTGACGGTCGAGCCGCGCCACAGGTTGCCCTCGTGCTGCTTTTCGGATGTTCTGTACGCTTGCTCCGCTCTGCGCCCGACGGCGCGCTCCCCCGCGCGGCAACCCAGGCGACCCTACGACAACTTGCTTTGCACGGGCACCCGTTCGTGACCGTTATTCACCGCTTGGCCATATGCCGATGTCTCCTACGGGGAGCCCTGTTGCCGTTCACCTTGAGTCACGCCGCCGCCGTACTGCCCGCCGTGCGCGGCGACGGAAGGGGGCGCGGGCGTCTCGTACCGGCGGTGCTGGTGGCGGGTTCCTTCGCCCCCGACATGACGTACTACGCGGCGAGTGCGGTACCCGGGGCGATGGAGTTCGGGAACGTCACGCACTCCTTCCCGGGTGTCTTCACGGTCGACGTGGCGATCACCTGGGCGACGGTCGCCCTGTGGCTGCTCCTGCGCGAACCCCTGGTGGCCCTGCTCCCGCGCGCCCGCCGGCCCCGGACGGCGACCCTGTTGCGCTGCGGCACTCCACGCGCGCGTGCGACCCCGTCTCTGGCTCTCTGGTGGTACGTCTCCGCGGTGCTCGGCGGCCTGACCCACGTCGTGTGGGACGCGTTCACGCACCACGACCGGTGGGGCGTACGCCTGTTCCCCGTCCTCGACCGGCAGTTGGGCGGCAGACCCCTCTTCTCGGCCCTGCAGTACGGCAGTTCGGCGCTCGCCGCCCTGCTGATCACCGCGTTCGTGGTGCGTGCGCTACGACGGGTTCCGGCCGCCGAGCCGGTGGGGGTGCCCGTGCTGTCGGTACGGGACCGGTGGGCGGCCGGGGTCGTCCTCGCCGCCTGCGCCCTGATCGCGGCGACGGAACGGGCATCGACCTGGTGGGCCTACTGGGGCTCCACGGCAAGCCCCTGGGACCTGATCCCGACCCTGTGCTTCGGAGCGGGGGCGGGACTGGTGCTGGGCGTGCTCCTGTACGCGGTCGGCGTCCGGGTATGGCGCCCGGCGCCACCCGGGGTGCCGGGCGACCCGGACGCGGTCAGCGCGGGGCGGGGCCGTAGTGCCGGCTCGCGCTGAGCACGGTCAGGGGGCGGTGGAGGGCCGAGGGGCGGCGCGAGGGGGACGCGGTCACGCCGAGCCGTCCGGTGGGGTCGCGATGAACACCGTCATGGTGTGCGCGGAGGGCGACTTCGGGAGGCGGGTGAGGACGAGGTCCAGGTAACTCCGCCCCAGGTCGGCCCAGAGCCGCCAGACCGGAGTGCCGGTGGGGGTGGTGGCGGGCCCCTGCGGGTGTCTGGCTTGTTCTCGGGGGTCTACGGCCGTGTCGTCCCGACGCGTCAGCCGGCGCCGGAGGCCTGCGGCCGTGTGCTGGACGGCCATCGCGAGGTCGGCGGGAATGCGGGCGGTACTTGCGCCGACCGCGAAGGCCGGGACCGGCGGGCGAGGCGTCACCTGGGCGGCAGCGGCGTCCGCTGCCTGTATTCGGGTCCGCGCCCGACCCGTCCGGCGATGGAGCATGCGTATACCCATGCCCGCATCCTTACGGCCGCGGGGGGCGGGGGGCGTCTTCGCGGGGGCCACGCGGGTGAC
>NZ_BARF01000158.1 GCF_000367365.1 Streptomyces prunicolor NBRC 13075
CTACGTCTCCGCCGTGCAGAACAAGCAGGTGGGCCAGGAGATCGGCCGTATTCCGATTGACTCCATCTACAGCCCCGTGCTCAAGGTCACGTACAAGGTCGAGGCGACCCGTGTCGAGCAGCGCACCGACTTCGACAAGCTGATCGTCGACGTCGAGACCAAGCAGGCCATGCGTCCCCGCGACGCCATGGCGTCCGCCGGAAAGACCCTGGTGGAGCTGTTCGGTCTGGCGCGTGAGCTCAACATCGACGCCGAGGGCATCGACATGGGCCCCTCCCCGGTTGACGCGGCGCTCGCCGCCGATCTCGCCCTGCCGATCGAGGAGCTGGAGCTCACCGTCCGGTCGTACAACTGCCTCAAGCGCGAGGGCGTCCACTCCGTGGGCGAGCTCCTGGCCCGCTCGGAGGCCGACCTGATGGACATCCGCAACTTCGGTGCGAAGTCCATCGACGAGGTCAAGGAAAAGCTGGCCGGCATGGGCCTGGCTCTGAAGGACGCCCCGCCCGGATTCAACCCGACCGCCGCCGCCGACACCTTCGGCGCCGACGATGTGGACGCGGGCTTCGTGGAGACCGAGCAGTACTGAACACTGCACCGCGCCAGGCATAGCGACACCTCGCGTGCCGGGACAAGGGGACCTCCACGCTGTTGCCCGCGCGCTGGGCTTCTTCGGCCGTGTCCGCGCCCAGCCGCGCGGACACGGCCGAAGTGCCGCAAAAAACGTTCCGCACCGGCTCAGGAGAAATCCCTCGAACAATGTCTTCGCAGCGAGGATCATGGCGGGATGGCAGCGTACCTGTATGACCGGCTGGTGACGGAGGACGAGTACCGCCGGCGTATTCGGCGGCATCGTCCCAGCTCGCTGCTGCCTCTGATCGCCGCCGCGGCGGCACGCTACAGCACGCCCGAGCGGCCACACCCGTGGCTGAAAAGCCCCTCACTGAAGTACACACCCTGGGCACTGGCTGACGCGGCCCGCGTCAGCCTGGCCTACGGCACCGAGCACCTGCGCTCCGACGCCACCGAACGCGACCTGCTGGAGATCTTGGCCGCGTACTCCAGCCTGAAGGAACCGACCCTGCACGGCACCGACGAGGATCCGGTCCGCCTGAGGGACTTCATGATGCGCCTGGGCGGCGAGCAGATGGCCTTCCAGACCCCGGAGTTCGCCGCTCTCGCCCGTACCGCGGCGCTGTATCTGCACACACCGTTTCCCGCGCGCCGGCAACCCCGCTGCATGGTCCCCGGCTGGGACACCGAGGTATTCGGCTGCTCGCTGCCCGACTACGTGGGCACCGCTCAGCTGCTGTGGGGATGTGCGCTGTTCAACGCCGGGCGTTTCGATCCCGCGATCTTCGACAGCCCGGACGGCGAGAAGTTCAGCCGCACGGTCAGCCGGGACACGGTGCTGCGGGTCGTCGAACGGCACTTCGCCACCAACGTGGCCTCGGTCAAAGCGGTCGAGAAGCAGACCACGCAGAACCTGGCGAGGGTGGTCGGCGGCAAAGCGGCCCAGTTGCGGCGCTTCACATACAGTCCGCTGCTCGGCCGGCCCGCGGTCACCGGCTTCGGGCCCGGCCTGCTGTGCCCCTCCCCCCAGTTGGTCTGGCGCAAAGCGACCCCCTCCGGCATTTACCACACAGGACGCGAGCACTTCGGTCCCGACTTCCTGCAGGAGACCGGCTACCTCTTCGAGGAGTACGTCGGCCGACAGCTCCGCCTGATACCGGACGCCGATGTCAACTCGGAGATCACGTACCGGGTGAAGCGGAACGAACTGCAGAGCGTCGACTGGATCGTTGTCTTCGACGACCTCGTGCTGCTCGTGGAAGTCAAGTCCATGATGCCGACCGAGAACGCCCGGCTCGGCCTGGAACTCGGAGTCGCCGAGACCGACAGCAAACTCGCCCGCGCCTACCGCCAGGTCAACGCCACCTCGGCCCAGATCGACCAGCGCCATCCGGCATTCGCCGCCATTCCGACCGACCGTCCACGCCAGGCACTGATCGTCACCCTTGAACCGTTCCCCGTCGCCAACGCCAACCTCCCCCACCTCGACCTGCCCACCGCCGATATCCCGACCACGGTCGTCGCAGCCCACGAAGTCGAACACCTGGTGACTCTGACCGACACCACACCCAACTCGCTGCTCCTGGAGCGGGCGGCCGACCCCCAACGCTCCACCTGGGCACTCAACGAATGCCTGAACGGGCACGAGAACTCCCTCAACCCGGTACTCGTCCAGGGGTGGGCCTCCTATCCCTGGGCGACCGGTCGACTGTCGGCCTTGGACGCGGCGTAGTCCATGTGTCGCCGGTCCCCATGCCTCGGCGGCTGCTCTGCGCGCGTCAGCGAGTACGGCTGGGCCCGGCCGTTGCACCGGTTCATCCGGGGACTCCCGCGGGGACGGCGCACCACCGGGTCAGTACCCGCCCGGATCGTCTACAGTGCGACGAACGTCTACACCCTTGTAGTCATTCGTATCCGCCCGTTCACCTACGTCAGGTGGTCCAAGGGAAAGGGGCGCTGCCAGTGGATGGGCGCTCCCCTCGGGGCACGGCACCACGGTGACTCTGGCGCGCTCCACGCGGATCGATGCCGCACGACTCGTCGCCGGCCGCCTGGCGGCGTGTCCGTCGGCCATGGCCCACTGGCCGCCCGAATCACTCATCTCGGACACGACCCGCCCGGCCGGAGCACCTAAGGGAGACCATGCGTCACAAGATATTGGTCGTTGAGGACGATCACGTGCTGCTGGACGTGCTGCGCCGTGGGCTGCACGAGGAGGGATTCGAGCCCGTCCTCGCCGCCGACGGTGCCACCGCCCTGCGGCTGGCCACCGGCGACATCGCGGCGGTTGTCCTGGACATCGGGCTGCCCGACGCGGACGGCCGGGACGTGTGCCAGGCGCTGCGCACCAACGGCTTCCTGGCTCCGGTCATCTTCCTGACCGCCCGGCAACAGCTCGCGGACCGGCTGTCGGGGTTCTCGGCAGGCGGTGACGACTACCTGGCCAAGCCCTTCCATCTGGCCGAACTCACCGCCCGGCTGCGTGCGTCCGTGAAGCGGGCTGCGCCGGCCGCGGCGATCGTGGTCGGGGACCTGATTCTGGACGCGGTCGGCCACCGCGTCACCGTGCACGGCACGGCCGTCGCCCTGTCCCCCACGGAGTTCCGGCTGCTGGCCACACTCGTGGCCGCGGGCGGGAGCGTCGTTCGGCGCCGCGAACTGGTCGCGGCGGGCTGGCCGGAGGGTGCCCAGGTCAGTGACAACACACTGGACCAGTACCTGACCCGGCTGCGGCGGAAGCTGCGTGAGGCTGGCAGCGCGCTGATCATCGGCACGGCGCGCGGGATCGGACACCGCCTTTCCTGAAGCGCCTTGTCCTCGATCAGCTTGGAGGAACAGCGGGCGGCCGAAGCCGTTGAGACGCCGGCTTCGACCGCCCACGCGAGTCCGCGGACATGCCCGGGCTGGCACAGGCGGCCGCCTGCACTGACCACAGCTCGTCGGCGTGTGCCGAGGCGGCGCGGTTCTCGGCGCGGCCCCGCGCACTCGACCCGTCGCCGGGCGCAGGGGGTCTGTCAGCCCATGTCCGTCAGGAGGGCGTTCAGTTCCTTCTCCTGCTGCGCAGGCGGCATCGGCGGATTCGAGTGGTCGATGCCGAAGGTCCCCAGCACCTTGTCCATCTGGGCGTCGATGGAGGTCCAGCCGGTGTTGTCCAGCGGCTGCAGCGATGCCTGGTCGGCGTCCCACAGGTCACGCAGCGACTGGGCGGCCGTGTGCGCTCCCTTCGCGTTCCCCGAGCGTGCGTCCTTGAGCGAGGTGGAGGCGAGGTTCTTCAGCGCGGCGACCTTGGCGGGCGGGAACTTCTTCACCGCCTGGCCTGGAGCCATCTGGACGGCGGATGTGTTGTCGGCCTCCGGCGCCGGGCCGGTGTGCGGCTGGCTGTGGGCCCAGATCAGCAGGCCCATGGTGGCGACGGCGAGCAGTCCGAAGCCGGCCAGACCGACGCGCTCCTTGCGCAGGTCGCCGGTGGCGTGGCTGGCGTGGGCGGCCTCGTAGGTCTCGGTCACGTCCGAGCGCGTCACCGTCAGGTAGACCACGGTGGCCAGGATCAGGCCGAGGAAGATCAGGCTGGTGGTGAAGGTGCCCAGCGCGAGGCCGGTCGGCTCGCCCGGCTGAGCGACCTTCGGGGAGGCGAGCCAGTCGCCGATGTTCGCGCCCAGCGGGCGGGTCAGGATGTAGGCGAGCCAGAAGGACAGCACCGGGTTCGCGCCGAACTTCCACAGCAGCGTGATCGCCGCGATGAGGCCGAGCGGCAGCATCACCGAGGCGCCCGGGCTCCAGCCGGTGAGCTCCAGGGTCCAGTCCCCGGTCGCGGTGCCGAGCGCGAAGGTGACGAGAACCGCGAGCCAGTAGAACGACTCACGCGGAAGCGTCATGACCGAGTGGATCGAGAGGGTGCGCTCGCGCAGCCACCACACGCCGAAGACCACGGCGAGCAGAACCGAGAACACGGCGGAGCTGATCCACAGCGGCACATTGAGCTGGTCGGTGAGGATGTCGGTGTACAAGGTGCCCGTGACACTGACAACGACCACGGTCAGCCAGTACGGGAACGGGACGTACCGCTTGAGCCGCATCTGGACGGCCAGGACCACGACGAACACCGCGGTGAAGATCCAGGCCGTGTTCACCAGGCCGACGCCCAGCTTCATGTTGATCCAGTCGGCGAAGCTCTCACCCACGGTGGTGCACAGGATCTTGATCACCCAGAACCAGATGGTGACCTCGGGGACCTTGTTGAGCATGAGGCGCCCGCTGCGTGGGCGTGCTTCCGTTGTCGTTGTCATGCAGGGAGCCTTACGGAGGGAACCTGCAAGCAACCTGACTACGTGGCCGCCTTCGCGGCCGGGAGTGTCACCTGGACGTGACCGCGGCCGTCCGCGATCGCCCGGACCTCCACACCGGCCGAGGCAGCGATACGCCGGGCCACCGGCAGCCCCAGCCCGTACCCGCCGCCGCCGGTCACGCCCGCTTCGAAGACCCGGTCGACCTCAGCGGGATCGAACCCTGGGCCGTCGTCCAGGACATCCACCACGACGGCCTCGCCCTGGCTGCGCGCGGTGATCCACACACGGGACTTCGCATGCCGCAGGCTGTTCTCCAGCAGGGGTGACAGCAGCGACACAGCGACGTCGGGCGCCAAAGCCACCTCGACCTTCGGCGGGAAGGCGACCTCGACCGCGCGGCTGCCGATCGCCTGCCGCGCGGCGGAGCGCAGATCACACCGGGTCCCCTCGTCCGTCCGTGCGCGCGCTGCGCGCAATAGCGTCGTGATCGCCGCATTGAGGCGGTCGACCTCGCTCAGCACCACCTCCGGCGCCACCTGCTCGCCGGACAGCTGCGCCAGCTGCGCCTCGCCTCGCAGGACCGTGAGCGGTGTCCGCAGCTCGTGGGCGATCTCGTCGGTGAGCCGGCGCTCGTCCGCCAGCGCGTTGTCAACCCGCTCCAGGAGGCGATCCAGGGTCTGTCCCAGTTCCCCGAACTCGTCACGGGGGACTCCGAGGTTGAAACGGCGCCCGGGCTCGTGATGGCCCCAGTCGTCGGCGAGGGCGGCCATCTCGTGCACGACGCGCAGCGCGCGGTGCACCACGAGGTCCGCGACACCGCCGGCGAGGAGGATCGTCAGGCCGCCCAGAATCAGCGACAAGGTCAGGCTGCGCTGCTCGGACGTCTCGTAGGGCGTGAGGTCCACCTGGACGATCACCATGACGTGGTGGCCGCCGGCCGGAACCGGCCGCGCGAACAGGAGGTAGTCGCCGACGGTCGCGGTCTGCGATCGCCCCGAGTCCGCCAGCTCCTCGACGCGCCCGACCACGCTCGGCGGCACGTCCCCGTCGACAAGACGGCCATCGGCATACACCCAGGCGACCTCGTCCAGCGCCTCGCTGCTGTTCTCCGTGAGCACGACACGGCCGCCCTTGGCGCTGACGTTCGCCGCGACCGCCTCGGCGCGCGTACGGGCCAGATCGTGCGCGTCGGCATCCGTCACCCTGCTCAGCAGCACGTGCGAAACCACCACCAGGATCGCGACCACTGCGGTGGCGATCAGCACGGTGAGCGCGACGACGCTTCGGCGGAATCCCGTCACTGCCATCGGTAGCCCACGCCGCGGACGGTCGCCAGCCGCTCGGCCACACCCAGCGGACCGAGCTTGGTCCGCAGCCGGCGCACATAGGAGTCGAGGGTGTTGTCGCTGACCTGGGCCCCGTGCGGCCAGCCGGCGGCGACGAGGGCGTGGCGGCGTACCGCGTCGCCCTGCGAGGCGATCAGGCGGCCCAGTAGCCGGAACTCGGTCGGGGTCAGGCTCATGCTCACCGCATCGTAGGTCACCACGTGCTTCGCCGGATCGAGGACGACCTCGTGCGGTGCGGACGCCACGGTGGCCCGGCGCAGCAGCGCCCGGACACGGACCAGCAGTTCCGGGATGTCGAAGGGTTTGGTCATGTAGTCGTCGGCGCCGGCCTCGAAGCCGCCCACCTTGTGATGCAGGCCGTCCAAGGCGGTGAGCATCAACACCGGCACGTCGACGCCGCGAGCCCGCAGGGCCAGGCAGACATCGCGACCGTCGGCGTCCGGCAACCCGAGATCCAGGACGACCAGCTGGGGCGCCGGTGCGAGCTGCCGCAGCAGGCTGTCGGCCGTGGCGGCGACGGAGACGGTGTGGCCGTCGTGCTCCAGGGCGCGCTTGAGGATGCCGCGGACCGCCGCGTCGTCTTCGCACACCATGATGAAAGCCACGTGCTGACCCTAGATACTCGCGTTCCAGTTCTCCATCTGCCCCGATCAGCCACGCGACGCTCGGGCACGACCGGCCGAGCCGCAGCGGGAGCTGCCGCGGGAGGACCACCCTGGGACATGGACCGTATGCAGGAGTACACCGACGCGATTCCGCCGGGTCACTGCCGCCGATGTTGCCGACGGCCCCATAGGCGAGTTCACCCCGCTCGGCGTCGATCAGGCATGCGCCCAGCACGCCGCCCCGGGTCGCGCGCATCGCCTCGTGCGCTCGCGTTGCCAGTTCCAAGGGGGTCTTTGGGAGCTTTTAGTCACGCGGTTGGCGACATGGTTGCGGGAACGCGCCGCCAATTTCCCTTATAGCACTCGTAAGCCGGAGCGTTGCGTACGTAGAAATAGCGTCCCGCCGCTCCACAAGGGCTACCCGGTTCCGGCGCAGCGAATTTCAGAAACACCCAATGCCCAGTGTGGCAGACATAGGAATTGCCGCTCGCGTCAGAGCCGCGCGCTCCTTCACGATGACATGCGGCACCCTTGGCCGGAGCTGGCGAGGGGATCGGGCCAGCGGTAACGATGCTGCGAAGTCCGCTGGTATCCGTGGCCGTCGGTGCGGGGATGACGCTGACGTATGGATCGGGTGTCGCGTCGGAGGTCAACGGGGTACTGCCGGTGGCGCGTTGAGTTCCGCAACCAGTCGCGAACACAGCGACTGCGGCGATCACGGCGGGCGGGATCCAGCGTTGCAATGTCATGTTCACGAAGATAGTGGGCGCGAGGCCCCTTGCAGCCCGTCCGACAAGCCATCTCTGACGACGTGCACTCATGAGCGTTGCGTGGTCAGTTGTCGGCCGCGTCCGGGAACACCTCCCACAACAAAAAGCCGTCCTCGTCGCTGGGGCGGCGGTAGCGGTCCAGCACGTGTCCGGATTCCAGTGCATCAGCGGTGTAGTGCATGAGTGACGGAAGCGACGCCCACATGGAGTGCGACGACAACAGGGAGCTGCCCTCCCGGTCGTGAGCGCCGATGTGTTCGTCGGGTCGGGAGACATCGAGATAGAGCACGCCGCCGGCCCGGTCGGATGCGAAAGGCACCCAGTGAGGGCGGTAGGGGGAGTGGGGGTGATCGGCCCAGACATCCGTCTTGATCCGCCAGGCGTCCACGACCTCGTTGGTGCTGAGGATCTCGTAGTACGGAGGGAGGGTGAAACTGCCACTGCCGTTGTGACCGAGCAGGAGCTGCATATGGTCCGGGTGGAGGTTCACGCCGAGGCGTTCGGCAATCCGGGCGATGTCCTGACCGGCGGCCGGAGGCGCTAGTTCCCGGAGGCGTTCACGATCTTGTAGCCATCTTTCGATGCGATGCCATGATTCGCTGATGGGGCGCAGCTTCATAGGTCCTCCTGGCCTCCGGGCCGAGACGCCGGGGTGGCGCTCACACAGGGGCGCCACCCCTGGTCAAGTGATCTCTACTCGATGAATTGGAACTGTTTGCTGCTGAGCGTGACGGTCGTGGATGGTACCAGCAGGAAGGAAATGAACCGCGGCTTGTAGACGCTCGGATCCCGGTAGTGAGTGCCGGTCGGTGAGACGGAGTTGTCGAAGCTGTTGACGTTGTAGGACAACGTCCAGCGGCCCCCTGACTGCAGCACGGGATGGGCGTGCGGGTTGTAGGCGAAGATATTGGGATCGCCGTAGCTGCCCCAAAGCCCTGTCTCGGGCATGCGGTAGACCTCGTCGTGGTCCACCCAGAAGCCGAAGGGTCCGTAGGGGTCGCACCCCGACCAGATTCGGATCTTGTTGCTGAATGCTTCGGTGCTGTCCTGGCTGATGACGACGAACTGGCCGTTCCAGGGTGTGACGCTGTACTCGTTGGCAACGCCGGGGAGGATCGTGTTCCCTTCGCTTTCGGCGCGCATCCAGTTGTCGCCGGTTACGTCGGTTCGCAAGAACTGCCAGTCGCCGACCTTGGTCAGATCGCTGCCCTTGACCCGGGCGATGTGCATTTTCTTGTTGGTCTGATCGTTGCTGACACCGTAGATATAGGTGTACCCGTCACCGCTGCGAGAGGCCGGCAGGAGGGCAGAGCCCCACGCCACCCCGATGTTCGATGGCAGGGGGTCGATCCAGATCGGCGTGCTGAGGTCGTCCAGGCTGAACGTGGCCACGACATTGCGGGCAAAGGCGAAGGGTAGCGCCGACCCGTCGTGCGTTCCCCTGTACTCCTGGAACATGACCTGCAGGTAATTGGTGCCGTCAACATTGGCGATCATGCCGTCGCCCAGCCAGTACCACCGGTTGTCGATTGCCGACGGCATGAGGGCATCGGGGTTGTTCTTGGTGCCACCTGTGATCGTCGACAGGGTTCCGTTGTCGTCGATCACGATCGAGCTGTTGACCATTCTGGCGTTGGTGGGGCGGGTGCCATCGGCGTTGAGTGGGCCGAGGAAAGTGTCGGAGAAGAGGTAGGCGATGCGGCCGTCGGGCAGTTTGACGGAGTAGGTGGAATCTCCGCCGGTCCAACCGTCGGGGGTGGTCTTGGCGTAGTCGAGGAACCTGTCGACGGGCGGGGCCTGCGTCTGGACCGACTGGACATCGGGCAGGGCGCTGTTCTGGCACTGGGGGTAGGTCACCGGCATGGCGACGCCGGAGGGCTTGGTCGGCCCGGCGTAGTCGCTACCAGCGGCATCGACGAGTTTGACGTAGAACGCGTCCTCCTCCCTGAGAATGCGCTGATCGTTGAAGAAGCTGTTGAGTCGGCTCCCGGCTTTCTGGTTCTGCGGTCCGTCAAGGGGCTGGGCTGCGTAGTGAGCGGTGCCGACGCCTCCTGTCTTGGACCCTTCGGCGGTGGACGCGTACGGGTACTCGTCGCAGTCGCGCCCTCCCCGGGAGTACTTCTGTCCGAAGAAAATCTTGCACTGTCTGATGGACTCGTTCCGGTTCGCTTGCTGATTGGCTTCTGTCGTGCGGGTGAGAGGATGACCGCTGGCGACCGACCCAGGAATGGATTTGCTGGCCTCGGAAATCGGGAAGGTTTCGTCGGGCCGGTGCTGGGCAGTCCAGATGAGATCGGCGGATTCCTTGACCTCGGAGTCGACTGTGAGGGTGAAGACGTCGTTCACGTCTTTGAAGATGCAGCCGTAATGGTAGTCGAGGTAGGTGGCCGAATCGCATCGGAACAGGGTTCCTGAGTCAGTGACGGAACTCTTGTTTCCGGAAAACTTGGTCCCGAATCCGTAAAATCCGAGTTTGTCTCCGGTGAGGGCCCCTTCGGATGACGTGAAGGTAAGCCAGGCGGTTCCGGTCTCGGGTGTCATCCACGCTTCGAGCGTTTTGGTTGCCGTTCCGCTAGCCTCGATCGTTCATGAGTCCCCGTCAGCTTGCTGACGGGGACTCATGAACGATCGAGGTTAGCCGTGGCCGACACTTCGCGGGGCTTCGGCGAGACGATGACCCGGCTGCTGTAGTACTTATTGCCATGCCGCCAGGGCTTTGCGCCCTTGATCGGCTGCTCGGTTGGTGCCGGCTCAGTGGGAGCCGGTTTGTTGTCCGCCGCAGCGCGGACCTCTGGCCCTTTTTCTCGCTTTGTTTGTTCTGCCCCCAGTCCGCCGCCCTGTCCAGCGCCTTTTTGAGTGCCCTCATGCGCCGCGGATATTTGCTGTGGATTGGGAGGCGGATCTGCTGCCTTGCTTGCTGCCGGACTGAGCAGCGTGATGAGTGCCGCCGCTATCGATAAAGGTAAGAATCTTCGCGCTTTCAATACCCCTCCTCATAGAACTGACATCACGAGCGGTAGGCCGAGTTTCAGCGCGCAAGAACACGCCGGAGCAGCAACGGCGCCTCATAAGAGATCTCACAGAGACGGGAAAACGAAAGACCGGCGTGAGGTTAAAGACCGGCGTGAGGTTGCTGACCCACGTTGCGACCGCCGCGATAACAAAACCCGCATTGAGGCGCTAGGGATCCAAGAACCTGAAACCTCTGGCGTACGGGCAGCTGAATAGATGCTTCCTCCCTGCGGATGCAGGAAGCCGTCAGGCGGTGGGGGGATGTGCATACGCCCCTGACCTATTCAGAGACAGGAATTTACGCGTACATGATAAGTTCCGTCAACCCTGGTGGCCATAGTGAGGCTTGATGCTGGCGAGGTTGAGTGACGTGAGCGGAAAAGGACCGTCCTATTCCACTCGCGAAAAGGGGAATGCTCCGTTCGGCACGCGCAAGGCAGTGGCGCCTCGAGTTCGCGATGCGATCACGTTGGATCTCCTCGAAGAACTTTCCGGAGATGAGACCACACGCAGGCGAACCGGAGTGGCGTGCAGGTCGAGGTAGCGCTTGTCAGCGGATGGGCGAGCTTTCGAAAAGGACAGAAGCGAGGAAGGTGTCCTGCGGGAGCCGGCAGTTCCACCGCGCGCAAGAGGGGGTTTGCTTTCCGGGGCTTCCCGGCCGGCCGTAGGTGCGGTCTTGGGCGGAGGGGGCGGGCGTGAGCCGCACCCAAGTGATCTACCGGATGAAGCGTGGGAGCCGATCCGGCCGGCCGTCACGGCGGGGATGGCGAGGTCTCGGCAGAGCCGCCACCGGGTGTGCTTCCCCTCGTACCGTAGGGACCCGATCTGGAAAGAAGGTCGGGTCGCGTCCAGCCCTTCCAACTGAAGCTTGCGGGCTGCCCTCGCGCCCTCTAACGCTCGGGCGAGGCAGCTACACCTCGAACGGCTCATCGGGCTCAGGCGGCTGGTCGTAGGAGCTCAACAGCCCTTCGATGCGCTGGTTGTTGATGGACTGCCGGTCGTACAGGCACTTCGCGTACCGGCTCAGCAGGACCTCGACGCTGTTGCCGGCCCGCTGGGCGACCTCTGCCGGGTCCGCGCCCGCGCACAGCCACGTGGACAGCGCCGAGTGCCGCAGGTCGTAGGGCCGTTTCGCGAGCGGAGTGCCGGTGAGGGCGGGCGGCAGGGCAAGGTCACGGCTCTCGTGCCAGACCCGGTGGTAGGTGCCGTAGCTGATGACCCGCCCCTGTTCGGTGAAGAACAGCCGGCCGTCATCGGCCGTGCCGAACGTCGCGACGTGCTCGCGCCACATGGCCACCAGATGCGGAGGCAGCGGCACCACCCGCGTTTCCCCCGGCGGACGGTTCTTCAGCCCGCGCTCGTCGTGGAACTCGCCGCTGTCCGTCCACCGTTTGCCCGCCTGCGGCCGAGTGCGGTGCAGGATCAACCGCCCCCAACCAGTGGCGGGCAGGCGGCAGTCCGGCAGCGCCACCGCGACCGCCTCCTCCGGACGCAGACCCGCGTAGTACATGCCGGCGAAGAACCCGACCAGCCGGCGGCCGCGGGCCCGCCGGTAGCCGCCGACGTAGGAGACGGCGTCCAGCAGATCCCGTGCCTGGTACGGGTTGGCCACCACCCGCGGATCCACCGTGACCGCCGGCTTGGGCACCCGCCAGCGAACCCTGTTCAACGGATGGCTGCCCAACTCGCCCCGCTCGACGGCGTAGTGGAGCGCGTGCACCAGCACCTTGCGCTTGCGGCGCACCGTCTCCACCGCCGCCTCACCGCCGTCCAGCTTGCGGCGCAGCGACTCCAGCACGTCGCGCGCCAGGACCGGATCACTCAGGTCCACCAGGGGACGGGACGCCTTCGCCACCCACTGCAGTACCAGCCGGTCCTGCGCCGGCATCTCCCCCCGTCCCGGCCCGGGCACGACGAACGCCCAGTGCCGCAGGGCACGGCGCAGCAGCTGCCCGCTCGGCCTGCCCGGAAGGTCCCACAGCATCGCCACCGTGACGGCAGTCAGCGCGTCGCTGACCTCGTCCCGGGTCTTCGCCGCCCGCCCGGACCAGTGAGCCCGCGCGTACTCGGCCGCGAAGTCGTACCAGCTCAGCTGCGACGGCCCCCGCGACCCCTGGCCAGAGCCGCTCACCTCGGCCAGGCCCACGCGGATGGCGCGCACCAGCTCCGCACCGAACTCTCCCGCCAAGCCCGCGACCGCGCTGCCGCCGTCCGGCCGTCGATCACCATGCGGCTGTACCGGAACCCGATCCGCAGGCTGCTCGGGCTTCAGCACGGCGCCGTGGTGGTTGTCCAGGTCCATACCTGCCTCCTTCTGATCGGCGGGAGCATGACTGCCCGGCACATCCACTCCAACATCCCCCTGCAAGAGGGCACTCGGGCGGTGCCCGGTTGACGAACGCGGACTGTCAGACGTTCAGCCCGGCTTGCGTCGCCACTGGTCATATCCGGTCCCGGTGTGGCCGGTTGCGGCGCTTGGCGCACCATGCGTACTGCACGCACCCCAGCGCCCCGAACTACCGTTCCCGACCGCTCAGAACACGCGTTCACCGTGGGGGATGCATGGCGAGAACCGCGCGACAGACCCTGAACGCACTCAACCGCTCGACAACCGTTGGGGCTTCGCCCGCGCCCGCACCACAGCCCTCGGCCTCACCCCGGTCAGCACACGCGAGCTGCTGACCGTCCTGCGGGCAACCACTCTGCCCCGCTCCGCCACAACATCGACCAACTGCTGAACTGGTCCGCCTGGCGACGCCGTCATCGAGCCAACACGCAAGCCTGCCACCAGCGCTGAAATAACATCACCGCCGACGCGACCACATGACACCACGATGACGATCAAGAACTACCACTGCCGAGTATGAGCAAGACCACATTCTCGAATCGGCTACTCTCTGCTCACGCCACAGCAGCGACGTTCCACCTCGGCCGGCGCACGGTTCGGCTGAAAATCACAAGCCTGGCACGGGTGGCGACCCGTCCATGCAATACCCCAACACTTCGCCAGCTAAAGGGGTCCGCCGCCTTCCGGTCCAGACCTCTGGGAATGTGCAATCGGGCCTGCGGGCATGCGCATGAGTGGCTGAGATTCGCCAACTTGAATCCGACAGCCCGCAAGAAAGTCAGCAAACGGGGAACATGCCGCATACAGAGTGAAACCAGGCATGGCGTGAAACTGTCGGTGACAGCATTCACCGGCAAACCGGGCCCCTGCGATCCCGGAGCCCTTCTCGCAATCCCTGAGCCTGATATAGGCTCTTACTGACTGCGGGGCGTGGGGGCACGTACAGTCCGGTGTTCTTGAATCCGGATCTTCCCTGCGGTTACGAGCATCAAGTGCTCAACGGAGGGGGAAGTCATGCGGGTCTGCGCTGCCGAACGGCGAATTCGTTGCCGCGTGCTGAGTTCAACAGGTGTTTCCTGGTCTCAGTCGCACAGTCAGCCAAGCCCTTAAGGGCCATTCTTGCCCCGTGACCAGTGACGCGGGAATGTCGCCGCGCGCATCGATGCCGTGACCGGCGGTCGGCTGACGATCGGATCGCGGGGCGCCCCCAGCCGTGAGCCCTTTGAGCTGCCGAGGTCTGGAGCAAGGGGCATACCCGGCTTCTGGCGCAAGGGCTGTAAAGCCTGAATTGCGGTGGAACCGTGGGGAATTCCAGAGGTAGCAGGGTTCCGATACGTATGGGAATTCTGTACGACCTGATGAAATCCCGGCTAACTTAAACGCGCATTTGCGTGCCGCACCGGCCGCCTGCTTCCCATCTTGATGCTTTCTTGTACGACAGAACCGAAATCAGTATGACATGGTCATGCCTAATCCGAGGAGTGAAATTGAGAACTGCATTACGCGTGTGTGTTGCCGCCGTGGCCATGCTGGGCTTCATGACGACCGCGCCGTACGCTTCGGCGGCTGAGTCGGGCGCGAACACGCCGTTGGAGACGGTGCAGTTCGCAGGCGGGCAGGGCGAGGGCCTTGCCATGGCGGCGAATGCGCCGGAGGGCACCAAGGAGATCCTGGAGTCCAACGCCGTCGCGGCAGCCGCGGCCGCGAATGTGTGCGGTTCGGGCTACACCGTCTCCACCGGCGCGGCCCGCTACGGGACCTACGGCACCGCCTACACCTGGTGGAACAACACCTACAGCGGGACCAACCACCTCTACGATCGCCCCATCTGCGCCGTGTTCTTCAATGACCTCGGCTCCACCCGGTACATGGGCGTCCGCCTGGCGGACAACTACACCGCCACCGCGGACACTCAGGACTTCGGCGCCTATTCCTCGTACGCCGGCCCCGTCTACCAGAACAAGGGCTACTGCGGCCAGGCGTACTCCTACATGGAGACGCCGAGCGGCACGGTCGTCGTCGACAACTACCTCAGTGTCGGCACATGCGACTGACGCCACTGCCACACGTCCGATCACACGGCCCCGTCCTCGTTCGGGGGAGCATCGTCCTCGCCCTGGCGCTTCTGACTGGCGGGTGCCTTGCCGGAACCAAGGACAGCGGAATCCCTGGCGTTAAGCACCCGGTGACGGACCCCGCGCAGCCGAGCACGCCATCGCCCTCAACTGCGTCCAGCGAACCACCGCAGGACCCGGAGCCGACAGCCTCGTTCTCGCAGAACGGAAAAACCAGGGTCCTGTACTACGGCAATACAGAAGTGGATGCCACGCCGGAGGACGACGGCATCTTCACGACCGTCACGGTCCACAACGACACTGGCAAGCCCGTCAATTACGACATCGATGTCAGCATCGGCGACGGTGTCGACTGGGTCGCCTCAAACAAGTTCCGCATCGAAGGCGTGCCCGCCCACGGCGTCAAGAGCCAGGCCAGCACGGTAGGCGGACCACACCTCGGACCCATTCCGCAGCAGCCGAAGATCTACATCGACGCGCTGGAAACCTACTGAAGGCGCGAGCGAGACCTTCGGCGGCCCGGATCGACACCGTGGCAGTGGACTCACGGTGCTGTGACTACTGACCCATTCCGCAGAAACCAGCAACTGCCTTGGCGGGCTGGCCACTTATTGGAAGGAATACCAGCACCTCATGCGCTATCCAACACGGGGAAGAAGGAGGAGACAGTCATCCGCACTGGTTATCACCGCAGCAACCGCGCTGATCGCTTCCACCTTCACCACGAGCACCGCACAAGCAGCGATACCGAACCCGCCCAAGAAGTCGGCGCAGAAGCAGGCCACCACATCTGAGAAGAAGTCCGCGTCGGCAGTCCCGCTGAAGGAACGTGACACCGTTCTCGGGAAAGGCTGGAAGACCTCTGCCGACCGGGCCGTGACGGCGGCAGCCGACAGCGACGGACTGCACCTCCTGGTCGCGGACAGCAAGGACGGCTACGCCTGGAGGACAGCTGCCGTCCTGAGTGAGCCTCAGCTTCCGGCCGACACCTGGATCGGCAACAGCTGTGTCATGGACGACCAGCACGCGGCCGTCGTCTACGCTCCCCGCACCTTCACCAACAAGCCCGACCTGATGATGGGCGGCGCGTTCACCGCGATCGTGAACCTGGACGACGGAAGCGTCACCAAGCTCCCGTTCACCGCGTCCCTCGCCTACTTCGACCCCACGTGCAGCCCGACCACGCACACCGCCGTCTTCACCGCGCTGCGCGACACCAAAACACGCCTGGTCACGGTGAACACCAAGGGCACCACGGTCGCCGACACCACCGCCCAGAGTGAGATCACCTCGGCCGTCCCCACCAAGGACGGCGTGATCGCCGCCGCCGGAAACCGGCTCGTCCACATCGACCGCAAGGGCCAGACAACCCAGCTCGCCGCCACGAAACACGCCCCGTACGGCATCCGAGTGGCCGACGACGGCACGGTCAGCTATCTCGACCGCACCGGCAACACCGCTGCCAACGTACAGATCTACGCGCACGGCAGGAAAACCACCGTCGCGAGCGGCAAACTCACCGCGATGAACCTGCGCCAGGGCACCGACGGCACCGTCTACCTCACCGGAAAGGCCAGCCACGGCAAGGGCTTTGCGGCCAGCGGCATCAAGGCGTTGACTGTCTCGCCCGACGCGGACCTGTCCACCCGTGGCCTCCTGGCCGTCGACCCGGTCGTCTCCCCTGCCGTGCAGGCGGGCGTCGACAACATCACGAACGCCGGCCGCGGCTTCACCGGCACCGCGACCAACGAACCCACGGCCCAGACGACGGCGGGGCACGCCAGCCATGCTCTGACCATCACGGGCTCGGTGCCGGGCACGGGCAAGCACACAAGCCAGAAGGCCGCCGAGCCCGGCACCACCGCTGGCGGCAAGCCCTCGCCGGCGTTGACCGGTTCCCAGAAGCAGCAGGTATCGACGCCGAGCATGGCGACCACGGCCGCCGACTCCAGGGCCAACGACCCCGTCGACACCGATCGTTGGTGCTCCGTACCCCGCAACGACGTCGCCACCCAGGCCCTCCAGCCGACCCCGAACCAGGTCGAATGGGCCGTGGACATGGCCGTCCAGGGAAAGCTGCGCTCCAACTACCTCACGCAGGGCGGCTGGCGATCCCAGACGGGGATCTCCACGATCGACCCGCAGGGCATGTTCCCCAAACCCCCTCTGAACGGTGGCGGAAGCATCCCCGCACAGGTCCAACTGGGCGTCCTCGCCCAGGAGTCCAACCTGTGGCAGGCCGAATCCGGATCCATCCCCGGCCAGATGGGCAACCCGCTCGCGGCCGTCGACGGCTTCTACGGCCACCAGACCGGCGGCACCCTCGACGACTTCTGGACCATCCACTGGGACAAGTCCGACTGCGGCTACGGCGTCGGACAGGTCACCGACGGCATGCGCCTGGCCGGACACGAGAAGGACGGCGAAACCTCTCGCGACGTCACCACGCAGCGCGCGATCGCCATTGACTACACCACCAACATCGCTGCCTCGCTCTACATCCTCGCCGACAAGTGGAACGAGGTGCACGAGTCCGGCCAGACGATCGCCGTGAACAACGACGACTCGGCCAAGCCCGAGAACTGGTTCACCGCCGTGTGGAACTACAACCTCGGCTTCAACAAGAAGGCGGACGAGGCAACCAACGGCAACTGGGGCCTTGGCTGGTACAACAATCCCGCCAACCCCGTCTACCCCGCGTCCCGGCTGGCCTTCATGAACACCGACCTCGACCCGCTGGCCAACAAGGACGCCGCGCACCCCCAGAACTGGCCGTACGAAGAGAAGGTGATGGGCTGGGCCGCCTGGTCCCAGGACACCGGCCACTCCTACGCCACCTCCGGCCGCCAGGACTGGCCGGGCGAGTCCGGCTTCTCCTCCGCCGGCTTCTACCCTGCCTCCTGGAACGGCACCACCGGATCCGTCATTGACCCGGCCAGCGGGAAATACCGCCGGGCGCACGTCTCGCCACCGCTCGACGCGTTCTGCAACACCAAGAACAACTGCGACACCGCCAACCCGCCTGACTGCCCCGACGCGGGCTGCTACACGCAGTACTGGTGGCACGAATCCAACACCACATGGAAGTCCGACTGCTCCGCCAGCTGCGGCATCGAGCACATCAAGTACGTGACCGCGATCAATGAGCCCGGCCGCGGCACCCGCCTGCAGTACGGCACCCCCGTCTGCTCCGGCGCCCCCTCGGGCGCGCAGGTCGTCGAGTCCGTCCCCGCAGGGACCAACACCTGGAGCGACTGCGGCACCACCACGACCAACGGCTCGTTCCAGTTCACCTTCTACCCCGACCCCAACGCGACCGGACCAGGACTCGGGCAATACGACGCCAAGGCCGACCTGCACCAGATCGGGGGCGGCTACAACGGCCACTTCTGGTTCACCCACGCACGCGACACCGACCACCTCGGCGGCGACGGCGGACGCATGACCATCCTCGGCGACTGGAAACTGAACTCGGCGATCTCCGGTAGGCAAGCCGAGGTATTCGTACACGTCCCGGACACCGGTGCGCAGGTCTCCAACGCCACCTACAAGGTCATCACACCCTTCGGGGCGGTCACCAAGACCATCAACCAGAACACCCACAACAACAGCTGGGTCTCCCTGGGCGCCTACAACTTCAAGAGCCAGGCGCCGGAGGTGCAGCTGACCAACTCGACATCGGACGGCGCAGCCGATAAGGACGTGGCCTACGACGCCGTCGCGTTCGTGCCCGGCGACTACAGCCAGATGCCGAGCATCACCTTCCCCAACCCCGATGACAGCGCGCCGATGCCCAGTTGGGGAGGCGACGTCGAGGAAGCCCACCGCAACTCCGGGCTGACGTCAGCGGCAGCCGCCCTGAGTAGCGTGCCGGCCATCACAGCCAACACGACGTGCTCCCCTTCAGGGACGAGCGGCGGCAAGATCTGCGTGAACCTCGGCAAGGCACAACCGAGAACATCCCAGCTTGGCAAGCAGATGACAAAGGCCCTGACCGCTGCCGACGCCAACTCGATCGTCCCCTGGTGCGACACCCAAAACGCCGGCCATGACTGGTACACACGCACAGACGCCTGCCTGAAGGCTTTGTCCCCGCTCGATGTGATCTTCACAGTGGATGAGAAAGTGGTCGGCACCGCGCACTTTGCGATGCAACAGGAGATCAAGCTCTACAACAACATCGGGGAATTCGACCAGACTCTTACCCTCGTACCTACCGAGATCGACCCCACCCTGGGGGCGGTGACACTGCGCTGGAATGCCGCATCGGACTGTTCCGACTGCACGCAGTCCCAGCAGCAGACGGATGGAGCCCTGACATGGGCCGGCCCGGAGGACGGCCACGTCGGAAGGGCCTCCTTCCAGACCCTGTGGAACGGCACCGGCAAGGAAGGGATCACCCTCGGGTGGAGTATCACGGGGAGGATCTCCGCGCTCCCAGAAGTATCGGACGAGGCCGATCTCGGAACCACTATCGGGGATCTGGACGTCCGCTGCGATGACATGACCAAAGGTGCCGCGAACGCCGGATGCGTCTTCCCCGCCTACACCCCGACGTACACCGTGAACACTGACCGCTACCCGGCGGCCGGCGCCTATTACTGGCTCATGAAAGAAAAGAACAGCAACCATTTCGGCAGCAGGACGCACAACACGCCGTTGCATTACCTGACGGACGGGCAAAGCGATAATCGGGCAGTGGTGTGTCCCGACAATTGGCAGGGACGCGTCGAGACGCCGGACGCCAGTTGCGACGAGTACGCTTTCGCCACAACGAACGAGAGCGCCGGCGTGCCGGCCAATGGAGTCACCTCTGGCGACCAGTGCGCGCAGTACTACGCCACGCCACTGAACGACACCATCTGGACGCTGTACTTCGACGACAACTACCCCCTGCCCACAGGGTCGGAGAAGTGCGGCCGGGCCAGCATCCCGTTGGCCCAGAACACCGGCGCCCTGGCGCCATTCGGTCGTACCGGGGGCTTCGTCTGGTACAACCGGATGCTTGGAGATGACCCGTTCTGGCTGGCCACACCGGGGTTCGACCACTGCACATCGGCAGACACCACATGCGCCTTCCAGCGCACAAACCCCTAGCCGGAGTTTCCGGGCCGGAACGTCACTGACAGATTTTCCGCTGCCAGTGGACAAGAACTGCCCAGGTTGGAAATTCAGGCCGGCAGCTCGTGACACGTGAGGGGGTGGCGTCCGTCCGGACGCCACCCCCTCACTCATGTATTCACACGTTGTCGCTCAGCGAGTCGAGGGAAGGGCTTCCGCTGACTACCACCAGCGGCAGCCTGCCATCCTCCAGCAGATCGCGTGGCAATGAGATCCCGAAATGCTTCTCGATCACGCCCAGCGACATGGCGATCCGCAGGCTGTGCCGCGCGCCGCTCACCTGAAGGTAGTCGCCCGTCGGAAGAATGATGCCCGCTGCTTCCAGCTCCTCCTGGAGAAGATCCGGCTGAGATCCCCAGCGCCTCCGTTCCTCGCCAAGACCGAACGAGCACAGCAACTCGCTGTCGGCGGCGTAGGAGAAGAAGGGAGGCGGATGGAATGCCTGGGGATCGAGATTCACCGCCTCGACACCTGTGCGGGAAATGCTCTTGAGGACGTCGTGCCTGGTCCCGGGGGCCTCGCCATATTCGGCGGCGAACGCCCATCCCTGCGCTTCCCCCACCCGTGCGACGCCGATATCTGCATCGGTAAGAAGCCCGACGGCTTCCCAGGCGGTCGCCAGCGGTTTCGCGCCGCCCGGTGAAGCGCCAAGCCTGACAGCTAGCTCGTCCGGCGTGATCCCCCGGGCGAAGGTAACGCTGTACTGCCACTCGGACTCCACCAGCCAGCGCACACCGCGATTCGTCATGTCCTCATCTTGCCGCACGACCTCGTCACCATGACGGCCATCTGCACCACGAGCCCTCCCGGGGATGGTGTCCGGCACCGTCGGCTCCCCGTGGCCCGCACCTCCGGGGCTACGGCACAAAAAAGGGGGTCGCGGACCTCGCTGCGCAACCCAGACTCGGAGAGTGCGCTGTCCGACCCAAGCAGGCTTTCACCCGCCGGTCTGCAGCCGTCGGCAATCCGCCCGGCGTCCGACTCGCATGTTCGCAGTCGGGGCCCGTTCAAGCCCTGCCCGCCGGCCGACGCCGCTCACCGTGCCAGGCAGAGCCGCAGCACCTGCCCGCAGACACGGCGTCGGTAAGCCTGCGCGCCGAACCCGCCGGAAGCAGGAAACTCACCATGGCCACCCGCTCCAGCACATCCGCTGTAGCCCATAATCGCAGGCAGGCGGCACTCTGCCGGATCCTCCCCAGCCGCTCCTCTGGGGAGCGGCTGGGGAGTTTCTCGTCACTCGGGGAGGCTCTGGGGAGTTTGAGCGGCACAAACCGGTACCCCTGTGAAAGACGCCGAAAGACACGTTCCCGCAGGTCAGAGACTCAATGGGCTCCGAATCCGCAGGTCAGCGCCCCACCCACGGGGCCTCCATGCCGAAGGTGCCACTCAGAGTGGGACGAGTCGTGAATTGCATATCTGACCTCGGTGTTTGTCTGTGTTGGTCGGCTACCCCGACCTCGAAATTGGCCGTGGGGAGAATCTGGGGAGAATGAGCGCGAGGCCATCTCCTCCAGGTAGACCCGTTACTCCCTCGTTCTTGGACAGGCTGTTGAGGCCCGAAACTGCTGCGCTCGCGGAGTCGACTTGCGCAGCGGGCCAGCACCAACCCGTCTCACCAGGCCAAATGGGTCCTCTTGGTCGGCATCAAAATCTTCTTTTGCACGCTGCCGCTCGATACGCGGACACCCCCGTTCTCGCCGACTCACGCCCCCACGCTCGCGAACCCAGTACGCAGGTGGAGGCGGGCCCGACCCGCGAAATCCTGTCCGCCCCGCAGTACGCGTACACCCATCAACTCCTGGCCAACGCACCGAGCTTGACGACCGCCCGGCTCCGCACCCCGGTCTCCGCCCCGAAGGCCGATACCGTTCCTCTCGTCGAAGTCCGCAACCTGATGAAGGAGTGCAGGCTCCCCCGCGCTGGGGAGGGTCCGCGCACCAGGAGGCTCGCGTAGAGGCGGTCTGACGACCCGTCATTCGACGTAGTTTCATGGTCGGGTTTCCCCTTCCATGAGCACGAGCGGGGAGCGTGGACTGCGAGGGGCTCGCCAAAGCCGTGCTGCGCGAGCGGTCCGTCACCGGATGGATCGCCCTGGCCCGCGCCGACGACCTGCGCGTGATCACGTCCGCAGCCACCCTGGTCGAGGTGATCCACCCCCGGACCAACCGCCCGGCCCTGGAGTGGACGCTGTCCCGCCTACGCCGTTTCGTTTAGATCATCGTGCGGACCGGAGGAAGATGCCGGTGATGTGGAGTCCGGCCAGGTAGATGGTGGCGGTCTTCTCGTAGCGGATGGCAATGCCTCGCCATCGCTTGAGACGGTTGATGCAACGCTCGACGGTGTTGCGCTGCTTGTAGGTGTCACGGTCGAAGCCGGGGGCCTGCCGCCGCCCGCACCCCAGCATGATGCCCGCGCTGTGCACCCGCATCGCCGACCGCTTGGCGCACAACAGCTCCTGGTCGCCTGCCGGTTCGACCAGCACGTACGCAGTGAAGGCGGGCGACACCCTCTCCTCCATCGCCAAGGCCGAGCTCGGTGACGCCCCTGCTACACAGAGATCGTCAAGCTCAACGATCTCGCAAACCCGAACGCGATTAAGGTGGGGAAGGTGCTGAAGATCCCTGCCAAGTAGCGAGGACGTGAGAGCTCGTAACACGATCATGAGCGGCTTCCTTGAGGCGTCTCCAGCAGATGAGGCCGCAGGCCAACGAGACGAAGGCGGCGTGGAGTTCGGTCCGACGTTCCCATCGGACGGCGAGGCGTTTGAACTGGTGGAGCAGGGCGAAGGTCTGCTCCACGACGTCACGGAGCTTGCCCAGGCCCCTGATGTTCGGGGCGCCCTTGCGTGAAATCACCGGCAGGATCCGCCGCTTGCGCAACTCTTCGCGGTTGGGGTTGGAGTCGTCGCCTTTGTCGCCGAGCAGCGAGTCGGGGCGGCGGCGCGGGCGCCCGGGCTGTCCGGCCACGGGAGGGATGCCGTCGATCAGGGCGAGGGTCTGGGTGACGTCGTTGACGTTGGCAGCGGTGGTGATGACCTTGAGCGGGGTACCGCGTCCGTCGCAGATCAAATGGTGCTTGCAGCCCGTCTTGCGCAGGTCGACCGGCGACGGACCGGTGTCGGCTCCCCTTCTTTCGCACGGATGTGGGAGCCGTCCATGCACGCCCTGGACCAGTCGAGTTCGCCGGCCGCGTTCAGCTCGGCGAGCAGAATGCGGTGCAGTTGATCGAAGACACCAGCCTGCTGCCAGCGATCGAGGCGCCGCCAGCAGGTCTGTCCGGAACCGAACCCCAGCTCCAGCGGCAGAAGTTGCCAGGCTATGTCGTTGTAGAGGACGTACAGGATGCCTTGAAGACACAGCCAGTCCGGTACCGGTTGCCGGCCCGGTGACTTCTCCGGCCAGGGCGACAGTAGCGGACCGATCAACGCCCACAAGTCGTCGTCCACGATCCACGGCCGAGTGCTCACACCCTCCTGAACGGCCGAATCGTCACACCGGTCACGCCCAACCGACTGCGACTGGGCAGCTCGGTTGGCGCCGCTCGCTGACTCAAGTGCCCAGCCCATTCAAGGCAGCACCCCGCGCGCCTATGACGACCGGGGCGATTCAGCCGTGGTCGGGGGGCCTTCCAGCGGTAGTCGGTCGCGGTAGTACTCCGATTCCAACCACTGCTCCATCACGAGAATCGGGCGCGAAAGCCACACGTCCCCGACCTTCTGTGAACGCAGAAGAAGCCCCAGATCGGTCAGTGAGAGGGAGCCGTCGGGGGTGTACAACAGGCAGCTCCCGTGCTCGGCGGCGTAGTCAAGTAGGAACTGCTGCACCTGCTCGGGATCGCCGCCCGCCAGTGCAAAACCCTCAAGCAAGACCTGCGGACCCGTGACCGCATCCAGTGCAACGCACGCCAGCCGGCCCGCGTCGTAGAACACCTTCACCCCATCGGCGAAGTCTTCCTGCCCATATGGTGAGCCCACCCGCTCGTGCGGCCCAGAGACCTGGAGCGCGCCGGCGACCTCGACCGGGCCCATCCCGAACCGCAGGGGCCCCAAACCGACTTCGGGCAGCAACTCCCAGCACACCCGTTCCTCGCCCGCACTCACCTGCACTGCCCCCTCAACTGGCCGTTACAGAACCGTGTCCGCGTCTTCTGGCCAGCATCGCGTGCGAGGCCAGCGCCCAAAGTGCCACTTGAGCTGCTTGAGTGCCAACTGAAGCGTCCAGTCCCACCGCAAGATCGTGTTACGAGCTCGAAGGAACGCGTCAGCCAGTTCGACTCGGGTCTTCCACCGCTAGCGGTTGAGCCAGTCGATCTGCATCGAGGGCCAGAACGACTCCGTCATCGCGTTGGCCAGGCCGTCCCCCGACGGTGCCGAACGACGGCAGCGGTGGATTAGAAGACGAACAACATCGTCGCGTCGTCCTCGCCCACGAGGGCAGACACCAGGGCAGTGGCAGCCAGGGCCCTCCGGACAGAGAGGTCGCCGCCGAGAATGTTCGCAAGGGATTTTTCGGGGGCGCGAAGTACGCGCAGGTCAAAGGTATTGTCAAGCACTGCATTTACTGTGCTGGTCCTCACAAGTTCCACGTAGGCACTTATGACTATCCCTTCGTCCTTTGTCGCCACGACGTCGTTCCACAAGGCTGCGTCTTGATAGATTTCCAATACTGGGTCGAATCCACCTATGCTTAGGAGCTCTTCCGCCTGCTCTCGGCTACCGGGTAGGTAGGGCGCCGGGTTTGTCGACCTACTAGCGAGGCCCAGTCTGTATCGGTTGAGGGAAAACGCCCGGTACCGGCGATTATCCAGGAAATCAAGCACTTCGTCGTCGGTGGCGGACAGCGTGGCTGCACCTAACAAGTCGCCCTCGCTGGCTACGAGACGGTTGACTTCTTTGCGGGACCCGGGCAAACCCACTTGTTTCGGCAGGGTGTCCGCGCAGTAGTGCACCGCTCCTTCTCCTGCGGGCACAAAATTGGCCCTTGCTTGGTGAATAAGTGGCTGGAGGCGCCATCCGGGAAGCACATCCTCGACAAAGATATCGTCAGTTATACCGGACGCAAGAAACGAGGGACCCATAAGCGCCTCGTCCACAAGGAGTGCCGCCGTCCCAACGTCGGCGACCGCGGTGATCAGCAGTTCAGAGACGCGCGAATATTCACCGTGAAGTCGGCTGTCAAACCATTCCTGAAGCAGGTGGGGAGGCAGCGGCACGGGCGCGGAACCGAGGTAGGTTAGCTCGGCGAGCCGGGCGCCCGCCTCCACGACCTCGTCGGCGGTGTGCCGGTCGCTTGGCAGGTAACTGTCTCGGTGTGGTCGCCGGGACCGCCACGTGCGCTCAGGGAGTCCCCAGTGCGCGGCGATATGCGCGTTTGCCCGGTTAGCCACGAACAGGAATTTTTCCATAGTCAGATCGACTTGCCCGCGCATCGCCTCGCAGAACAGCCGGACCACGCTAACCGCGTCCCGGATCTGGCCTTGAGGCGCCCAGTCGCGGGCCTCCCGGTCGAATGACTGCCAAAGGGTGAGGTCCACCACGCATGTCTCCGCTTGCCACATGGTGAGGCCGAAGAATGTGCTCATCATCTGTCCGTAGTGGCACCGTTCGTGCGCCCGCGCGAGAAGGGGGTCGAGCGGGCTCAGCGTGGTGCACTCGGCGATGTTGGCTCGGAATGGCTCGGTGACTGGGGAATCGCCGAGTTCGAGAAATTTCTCCCGAGCTACCTGGACTGCAGCGAAGTCACCCGGGAATATGGTGAGTCCTGGTACCGGGAAGAGCATTCCATGCAAGCCTGACAACTAGAAATCCCCCTTAGGCCAGCTCTCACTATGGTACACGTCGGTTCCGTACGGCCGAGTACTATAGATAATGCGGAAATGCTTCTGCCACTCGGTGAAACTCCAGATCAGCTCGCGCTGTCCAGATTCGTCAGGCATGAAATGCGGGTCAGTGTGGTCAAGTGGGCGGCTGCGCGTCATTACAGGACCCGCATTGCTTATCCACCGTCGGATCTCGATGTCGCCTGGGCACTTATGGAGAACTTCGCAATGCATCTTGACCTCGGCGAGATCCGGAAATAAAATTCGCGCCATCTGGGTGTATCCGTCATCCAGCCTGGTGGACTTGATCTCCAGCCAATTCATGCCGTCCGCGGTCGGTCCAGAGCCAGATGCGTTCCATAGCCCATCGTCGCCTTTAAACATCGATACTCGGTCAAGTTGCAGGTAGGCCACGTATATTGTCCTGTTCTCAGGCTCTCGGGGGACGATCCGACGCTTTATGACGCCGACGTCTAAACGCCCAGTCAACCATTTCACAACCAATCTGATTTGACGCGGCTGTAATGGCTCGGCATCGGTCATTTGGGAACTCTCACCAATCCTGCTCCGGAATCAGCGAGACGATCGGTGGACACGCCTGGCAGGATTTTGCAGGAGCCAACTACGCGTGATTTCAGCTCATCGAACGAGACTTTGGCGCGCTCAGAGCCGAGATATTCGGCCCAGAGTGCGGCCGCTCCCGCTGCATACGGGGCAGCCATGCTCGTGCCGCTCATCTGGACTGTATCGCCGCCGGCCCTGGGGCCGATGATGTCGACGCCAGGTGCGCAGAGGTCAACGCCGTGGTTCGAGAATGGAGCCACGCGGAGTACCTCGTCGATACTTCGACCGACCGCGCCAACAGCGATGACTTTCTCGGCGGCCGCCAGTGGTGAGGCACCTACCGAGTCACGCGGGTTGACGTCTCGCGCGCTCTCGTTGCCACTTGCGGCGAATATGAGCATCGGAGCCCGGCCGGGCATACCCAGGGCTAGCATGTCGGCCAGTCGGTCGAAGGCCCGGAGTAATTGAACGTAGCCGCTGATCGCAGCCGACGCAGCCGCCTGGGCCGACACACCAGTCGCTTCTAGGTCTCGCACGATGGCCGGAAAGTCGAATCCCAGCGACAGCGAAAGGACCCCTACTCCCCTTTCAGCAGCCCACAACACGCCCTGGAACAGCGTTTCCGCCGTACCTGCTCCCTTGGAATCAAGGACTTTGCCGACCAGCGCATTTTCTATGCCCGGTGCCATTCCGACGCGGTGGCCAAGGAGGTGGCCGAAGAAGACGCCAGCGCAGTGAGTCCCGTGGCCATTGCCGTCACCAGGACCCTCGCCAGTGAAGTCCTTGACCTCGAGTGCGGTCCGAACAAACCAGGGGTGACCAGTGTCGATGCCCGTATCGAGCAGTCCGACGGTGATTCCTTTGCCGGTCCAGAGGGAGTCATGGGCCCCTACGACTTCGATGCCCCAAGCTCCCTCTCCTTGGCCTGAGGGTGTCGTTGCTACCGCAACCGGGGCTACTAGCTTCGTAGCGGCATTCACGCCGAATCCGATGACTGTCGGATCTCGGCGGAGCAGAGATCCGAGCCGAGGCGTCACGTTGTCCACCTCGACGATGGGCAGGCGGTCAGCCATGGCACTCGCATATGCACCAGGCACTTTCCCGGGTATGCGGATGATGACCGAGTGCTGAACTGTGGCCTCGATGATGCACCTCTTGTAGGACGAACGAATCCACCCGAAACTAACAGACCCGCGCCTGCCATTCAGGTTGTTCCAGGCAACGTCCCGCTGCTCTTTCGGAGTGCTGTTGAGAGCTCATTGAGGTGTGCCGTCCGCAGTCACTTCTGGACGTGTCGGGGGAGCCAGTGACTCGGCAGATGCCATGGTCCTGAACCACAGTGTCGGGCACGACGACACCAAGCAGCCATGCTGGCTTTCCGTCCTAAAGGTTGTCCCGCAATGATCAATTGACTTGGCGTGGTCAGCATCGAGGATGCCCACCTTGGGTCGGTCTATCCGGCGAGCGCGAGGTTGTGCAGGCGGGCTATGCCAAGGATGGTGTGATGAACGCCGTCGCCCTTCAATCGGCAGTCGCGGAGGATCTTCCAGCTCTTCATGCGGGCGAAGGTGTGCTCGACGCGGGCACGAACCTTGCGGTGTGAGCGGTTGTGCTCCTCTTTCCAGGCTGAGAGTTCGGCCCTGCCTGGTTCACGGCGGTGCGGGATCACCAGGCCAGTGCCGCGGTAGCCGCCGTCAGCGATCACCGTGGTGTTGCCGACGGCTGCCTTCGCTCCGGACAACTCCCATGCCTTGCAGTCGTTGCGGTTGCCGGGAAGCGGTCTGCCAACCACAACGATCAGGCGACTGTCGGCGTCGATGACGACCTGGGTGGTTGGTGGAGTAGCGGTAATTCTTGGACTGCTCGGCCACCGAGTGGTCGCGGGTGGGGACCAAGGTGCCGTCCACAATGAGCACGGTGTCCTTACGGAAGCGTCTGCGGGGCCGGAGCGCGAGAAGAGGGCCGAGGTGACCGACAACGCGGTCGGCTGCGGACTTCGAGACGCCGAACAGCGGGGCAAGCTGGCGCAGCGTCAAGTTCGTGCGCCAGTACGCCGTGACCAGCAGCACCCGGTCTTCCAGCGACAGGCTCCACGGCCGGCCCCGGCGGACCGCGTCTGCTCCGTCGCGCCGCAGCATGGTCACCAACTTGCCGAAACAGCGCGGACTCAGCCCGGAGAACGGGGCTATCCAGGACGGCTCCGATGCCGTGATCACACCCATCACGCCCGGATCATCACATCAGACCAGCCCCGATGCCGAGACGATCGCAGAAGCTACGCTTCCACGGCGCAGCCGACATTGAGCAAAACTGGGGGAGATCGTGAACCGACCACTGTTGTTCCTCGACGTGGACGGGCCACTCAACCCCTATGCGGCCAAGCCAGAGAAGCGCCCCGACGGCTACACCACACTCAGAGTGCCCCAGGACAGCAGAACTCCAGACGAACACAGAGGACTCTCGGCCCGGCGGCGACCCTTGCGGGTCTGGCTCAACCCAGAGCACGGGCGATCCCTGCTCCAGCTCGGCTACGAGCTGTGCTGGGCCACCACATGGATGGACGACGCCAACCGGTGGATCGCCCCTGTGCTCGGCCTTCCCGAACTCCCCTTCGTCGACTTCGGCGACGCCTTGTTTCAAGAACGCCCCGACGGGGTCCACTGGAAGACCGGTCCGCTGGTGCACTACGCCAACGGCCGTCCCTTCGCCTGGGTGGACGACGAACAGAGCGATCTGGACCAGGCATACGTGACCGCCCACCACCGCGGGCCTGGGCTTCTGCACCACGTCAACCCGCGAATCGGTCTGCGCGAGGACGACTTCCACGCGCTCGCCGACTTCGCCCGATCTCTGGACACTCCACGAGCTACCGGCTGAGCACGTCCCCATTTTTTGCGGGACAACCTT
>NZ_BARF01000157.1 GCF_000367365.1 Streptomyces prunicolor NBRC 13075
GCCCAAGGACCAGGTCACCCCGCCCCCGCCGCAGGCCGGCGCACCCCTCGTCGCCCTCACCGCCCGTCCTGACCTGAACGTCAACACCGTCTCGCCCACACCCAGCCCGACGGCTGGATGATCAACGGTCCGCGACGATGCCCCGCCCGGGAGACGCCAGGGCGACGGAAGGCACGGAGAGCCGGTAGGAGCGGACGACGGCGATCACGCTCGCGGCCACGAGGGCGACGCCCCACGGAGCCAGGTCACGCAGCGGCCCCGGAACACCGGACCCCGTCTGCGCACCGCGCGGGGATACCCGTCCCTCGGGGTCGGACACGACTGCGAGCGCGTCTCCGGGCCGGGTGGCTTCTCCGCAGCCGCGCCAGATGCGGACCTTGAGGGGGACGCCGTCGCGGTCCGCCACCGAACACAGGTAGCGGGCGTGCCCGCCTTCGGCCGCGCGGCCGTCGTCGACCGAGGTCACCACCACGGACTGCAGCTGCCCCCGTTCGGCAAGCACCACCCCGGCCGCTGCTTGCGGGGCCTGGAGCGCAAGACACACACCGAGCAGCGCGACGATGCCGATCAGTGCACGTCCGACCCCCACGACGGACAGATATACGGTCAGCGCCCCCGTACACACCAGGCCCGCCTCGCCGTCGGCCAGCGAGGGCCTCCCCGTCCAGGCCCCGAAGAGTGCAGTGCCGACGATCGCCCCGGCACCGAGGCCCCCGGCAAGGAGCCCCTCCCCCACGAGCCACCAGGGTGGCCGCCCGACGAACTCCGCCGGGCCCCACACCATGGTGCGCAAGTACGCCATCAGGTGACGCTCGGACGAGGACGAGTGGTAACCCCTCAGGCGCACGCGTCTCACACTCCCGTATCTTCCCGTCCGTCGGCGGCCGTTCATTCCGCCGCCCGGAGGAGCACCCCCGCGACAGGACGACCGCACGTCGCGCGTGTTGCCGTGGCAGGACCGCGCGGCTGACGTTCACGATTCCCTTGCATTATGCAAAATCTTCGGGGCTCGGAAAAGAGCGGTCCGGGAATCGTGACGAGCGGCCGAGGGCCGTCAGGTGTCGTGGGCCATCACGCCGTCGACGACCCAGCCGAGAGGGTGCGGTTCAGGGTCGTCCAGGGCGGGGGCGGGGGGCTCGCCTCCCGCCTTGTTGAAGGCGCCCAGGGCCTCGACGAGCGCCAGGCGCTGAATCGGGGAGAGCCGCTCGACAATGGCGACGATCTCGGAGCGGCGCCGGGCGGTGACGTCCTCGACCGTGCGCCGGCCCTCCTCGGTGAGCTGCAGCAGCGTTTCGCGACGGTTGCCGGGGTTGGTCTGCCGGTCGGCGAGACCGGCGGCGATCAGCCGGTCGACCATCCGCATCGCCGTGGACGGCGCCACCTGCAGCAGGTCGGCCAGGGTCACCAGTTTGGTGGCACCGCGAGTGGACAGCACGACCAGCATCCGGAACTGAGGCAGCGTCACCCCTTCCTCGACCTCGGCGAGCGAGCGGGCCGAGACCGCCACCAGCAGCCGGGAGGCGGTCAGCACCGCACGGGTGACCGCGTCGACGTCGTCCATCGTCCCCGCGGGGTTCTCACGCTCCTGCATACGTCCTTTCTACCTTGCCGAAGGTGGTGCCCCCTCACCCGATGGGAACAGATTTTCCTTCCCCGTGACCGTGGTAGCGCAGTAGGAGCATCGCGGCATCGTCGTGGAGCGGCCCTGCGACATGGCGCACCAGGTCCTCGCGCAGCGCCTCCAGGGCGCGGCCTGCGTCGGGTTCCTTGAGCAGGTCCGCCCTCTCGCCGAGGGGGTAGAAGGAGCCGCCCGCGTCCCGGGCCTCGGTGACCCCGTCGGTATACAACAGCAGCTGCTCGCCGGGGGCGAAGTCCACCCGGTAGGGCTTCGGCCCTTCGGTGCCGTGGGCACCGAGTCCCAGGGGGAGGGCGTACACGGGCGGCTGCGGGAAGTCGACCGTGCCGTCCTGGCGTACGACCATGGGAGCCGGGTGACCGTAGTTGAGGAAGACGACGTCACCGTCCGAGCCGATTTCCGCGAGGATCGCGGTGACGAACTTCTCGCCCTCCAACTCCCGGGCCACACTGCGCTCCAGGCGTTCCCCGAGCCCGACCAGGTCGGCTTCGTCGTGCGCCGCCTCCCTGAAGGCACCGAGCACCACGGCGGCCGTCTCCACCGCGGCCAGCCCCTTGCCCTGCACATCCCCCACGATCGCCCGGATCCCGTGCGGCGAGGCCACCATCTCGTACAGGTCACCGCCGATGCGCGCCTCCGCGACCGCCGAGGTGTACGACACCGCCGCCTGTAACGGGCCCGCAGTGCGCGGCACCGGCCGCAGCAGCACCCGCTGGGCCACCTCCGCGATCGACCGCACACTGGCCAGCTCCGCCTCCCGGCGCGAGCGTGTCACGGCCGCCGCGATACCCACCCCTGTCACGCCCGCCACCGACGCCATCGCGGTGAAGCCCCGGCGCTCCTCGAACAGCCCGTCGTACAGCCCGAGCCCCACGCACAGCACCAGGGCCACCGAACCGGTCAGGGCCGTACGGCGCCACCCGCCGACCAGCCCGGAGAACGCCGGCCCCAGCGAGACCAGCGGCAGGAGCCCCACCCCGGGACCGGCGACGATGTCTACCACGGCCACCACGGCCATGGCCGCCACCGGCATCCAGGACAGCACCGCAGAACCCTGCGTCGGCTTCTGCCCGTTCATGCGTCCTCCAGGAAAAGTTTCAGCGCATGAGAGCCGTCTGATCGCTTTTGGCACAGACGCCCCTCTCCGGATTTAGACTATGCAAAGGTTCCTGTGAGGAAGAGGCTCACGGCCCGGCCTTTTACCCAATAGAGGCCGGGAGCCGACAAGTCCGACGTCGGAAGGCGAAGATGCCCCACAGACAGGCTCGACCGGAACGGCCTCAACTCCCCACCGGCTGGCGGCGGTTCCTCGCCCGCCTGCCGATACCGCTCTTCCGCTGCGGGCTGGGGTGGATCTTCGGTGGCAGGCTGCTCCTGCTGCATCATGTGGGCCGCATCACCAGAGTCGACCGCCACGTGGTCCTGGAGGTGGTGGAGTACGCACCGGACGAGAGCAGCTGGACCATCGCGTCCGACTTCGGTCCGCAGGCGGCCTGGTACCGCAATCTGCGCGCGGAGCCGAAGACCCTGATCGTGGTGGGCACCCGCCATCACGCCGTCACGGCCCGCTTCCTCACACCGGACGACGGTGCCGAGATCATGGCCCGCTATGGCCGACGCCGCCCACGGACCGCACAACGCCTCTGCACGTTCATGGGCCTGCCGCCCGACGGCACCGATGCCGGATTCCGGGAGGCCGGCCGGAACATCCCCTTCGTACGCCTGGACGCCGGCCCGGGAACCCGGCTGCCGTAAAGCCCGGACACCGCGCGGGTTCAACTCCAGACCAAGACCACCCCAAAGCCCTGGGCCCATCTTTTGCACTATGCAAAACTTGTACTCGGGGGCCGAGTCGGCGGTCGGTGTCGCCCAGCGCCCAGGAGTGATCGGCACGCTATCCGGAGTGGGGGGCGACACACCGACCGCCGACAGGCCCCCCACCACTCGACTCTCGGAAATGCGCGCACTCCGCCCCCTCTCCGCCGATCCGTGCGGTCCACTGCGGCCCGCAGAATGGGCCCGGCCGAGGAGGACGGGGACCATGGCCGCTGAAGACCCAGGCCAGGGCGGAACACCGGACGAGGGGGCGGTGTTCCGCCCATCCCGGACACCGTATGGCGGCGGTTTCTCGGCGACACCGAGCAGGCCATCCGGGCCTCCGCACGAGAGCGGGCAGCCGGGAGCCGCTCCGATCCGGCGGACTCACCCGGCGTGCGGCTGGAGAGGCGAGAGGGTGCGCCTGCCGAACCCTGGCCGGCATCTTTCGATGGGGTGGGCGAGGTGTGGCAGCCGGACGAACAACAGCCCGGCCCGCCATGGCGGGACATGGACGGCCCGGCCCGGAGGCGACGGGTGGGCCGCGTCCTCGCAACGGTCGCCGCGGTGCTCGTGGCCGTCGGGACCCTCTCCCAGCCGTTCGGGCGCCCCCGGCGGCGCGCCCACGGTCACCACTTCCCAGCGGTCCGATGAGGTACTGCCGGACGGCGCGCCCACCGCGACCGCACCGCCGTCCGCTCCGGCCTACGCGGACACGCTCCCGCCGAGGCCCCGTGCCGGGTGATGTACCCCGTAGACACAAGGCGTTTCGCCTCCCTCGACAGCGATTGAACGCTCGTTTAGTATCCTGCACATGCGTTCAATCCGTGACGACCGGACCACCCGCGCAGTCATCCGCGACGAAGCCCTGCGCCTTTTCGCCGCGAGCGGGTGGGAGGCGGTGACGATGCGGCAGATCGCCGCAGCCGCCGACGTGTCGCCAGGGCTGGTCATGCACCACTTCGGGTCGAAGGAGGGCCTGCGACAGGAGGTCGACCAGTACGTCCTGGACGTCTTCGAGGCCATGCTCGGTGAGCTGACAGGTGACGGCGGGGCGGAGCTGCTCGATCCCGGGGCCGGGGCGAGTTCACTGAGCGAGCTGTTCGCCCGGCACCTGCCCGACGACTCACCGCTGCCCAGCTACCTGCGCCGGCTCCTGCTGTCCGACACAGACGCCGCGCAGCTGCTGTTCCGGCGCCTGTACGAACTGAGCAGGGCCGCGCTGGACAGTCTGGCGGCAGCGGGACTGGCCGCCCCCGGAAGGGATCCGGCGGTGCGCGCCGCCTTCCTCCTCGCCAACGACCTCGCCCTGTTCCTGCTGCGCGACCGCCTCACCGAAGTCCTGGACACGGACCCGCTGTCGGCCGACGGCATGGCCCGCTGGGCCCCCGAGATGCTCAGCATCTACGCCGGCGGACTGAACGCGCCCCCACCAGAACCGCAAGGAGACGCCCCCCAGGGAGACCGCACATGACGCCCGGATCAACCCCCGTACCAACGCCCGCACTTCAGGCCCGCGATATCCGCAAGTCCTACGGCAAGCACCCCGTCCTGCGTGGCGCCGACCTCACCGTCACGCCCGGCCAACTCGTCGCCGTCGTCGGGGAGAACGGCGCCGGAAAGTCGACCCTGCTGAAGATCCTGGCCGGCACCCTGCCCGCCGACAGCGGCGAGGTGACGCTGTCCGGCGCCCTCGGCTACTGCCCGCAGGACCCCGTCCTGAACGCGAGCCTCACCGTCGACCAGCACCTGCGCTACTTCGCCGCCGCCCACCGCCTGCCCGACCTGGACCGCGGCCGTGAACTCGTCCGCCTCCTCGGCTACGAGCAGTACGGAGCATCCCCCGCCAGCAAACTGTCCGGCGGCACACGGCAGAAGCTCAACCTCACCCTGGCTCTCCTGCACGACCCGGACGTCCTCCTCCTCGACGAGCCCTACCAGGGCTTCGACTGGGAGACCTACCTGCGCTTCTGGGACCTGGTCGAGGATCTGCGCGCCCGCGGCAAGGCCATCGTGGTCATCACCCACCTCGTCTTCGAGCAGGAGCGCTTCGACCTGCTGGCCGACCTCACCGACGGCCGCCTCGCCCCGCGCACGACGTCGAGGGAGGACCACCATGTCGGCGCCTGACACACCCCAACTTCCGTCGCTGTACGGGCAGTTCCTCACCGCCCTGCGTTTCTGCGTGCGCGACCAGACCCGCAACCGGCTCGCCGCACTGCTGCTCGTCCTCTTCGTCCCCGCCTGGTACCTGATGATGGACGCCCTGGCCGGACACACACCACTGGACTTCAAGCTCTACGCCACCGGCCGGGTCCTGCACGTCGACGGCGGCCAGCTGACCCTGATCTCAGCCGGCCTCAACTCCGTCACGATGATCGCCGGGTTCGTCGTCTTCGACGCCGTCCGCAAGGCCCTCACCTTCGACCGCCGCCTGGTGTTCGCCGGATACCGCCAGAGCACGCTCATCGGAGCCAAGTCCCTGTCCATCGCCCTGGTCGCGGGGGCGATCGCGCTCTACACCGCGCTCGCGATGCTGCCCTTCTGGCGTCCGGAACCCGGCGGCTGGTTCGCCGTGTTCGCCGGCTTCACCGCCATCGCACTCACCTACGGCGCCCTCGGACTGCTCCTCGGCGTCCTGGTCAAGCACGACCTGGAGGGCTTCTTCCTCATCATCATGGGCGGGCTGATGGACACCTTCCTGCAGAACCCGCTGGGCAACCCGCTCGCCAACAAGCCCGTCCTGGAGTGGTTCCCCTCCTTCGGGCCCATGCAGTTCGCCGTCGGCGGCTCCTTCGGGAACACCGCACTGTGGGGCCACCTCGCGCTCGGCCTGAGCTGGGCGGCCGGGTTCGCCGCGGTCGGGCTGGTGATCTTCCGGATCAGGACCCGCAACCGCACGCGCACCGGTGGCTGAGGGCCGCCGTACTCCCGCCGCAGTAGCCCTCCACTCCCCTCGGAATAACCCAACCCGTTCCTTCCGTACGACGACCGCGACGGCCCGCCCGATCGAGCATGCAGGCATGATTCTCATCGAGGTCTTCGCCCTCGCGGGCGTTCTCGACCCGGCAGAACACCACAGCGTTGGCAAACGACCCATCGACGCACCCGTGGGCTCCGAGGAGTCCCACGCCGAAGCCGTCATGGACGCCGGACGCGCCCTGACCCAGGTCCTCATCCACGAACCGGCCGCCGGGATCACCGGCGACCGTCACCCGGCCGACTCCGCCGACCCGCCCCGCTGGACGGATAGGACACCGGGACGCTACGTCAACGACCTGATCTTTGAACGTTCCGGGTATTTCCCCTACCTGGCCGGTCTTGGAGACTCGCAGCAGTGCCTCCCGATCACGCAGAAGCGCGCATGCGGATACGGCGAAGGGGGCGCACCCGCGTGGGTGCGCCCCCTTCGGTACTGATTACTGGGACTGCCAGCCGTCAGGCCATGGATCCGGAGCCCGCGGTCTTGCGGCGGCGGACCAGGAACACGGCACCGCCGCCGACGGCAACGGCCGCGCCGCCCGCCAGGGCGATGGCCGGGAGCAGGGAGCCGGAGCCGGTGTGGGCGAGAGTGCCCTGCGGGTCGATCTCCTTGTTGCCGACGGGCTTGGGCCGCGGCTTGCTGCCGCCCTGCGGCTTGGCGTCACCCGGGCGGACCGGGCGCGCCGCCGGCCTTGAGGATGTCGAACTCGTAGTAGCTGTCGTCGCCGGAGAAGACGCAGTTGCCCTCGTCGTCGGCGTACATGCCGATGCTGATGGCGAAGCCGAGGCCGGCGGGGGCCTTCTTCTTGTTGACGGCCAGGCGCAGGTCGATGGAGAAGAACTCGTGGGCCTTGACGTCGGTGTAGCCGAGGTAGCCGGCGCCCTCGTCGTTCTCGTCCAGCGAGATGTCGGTCCACGTGCCGGAGGCGGGGTCCTTGAACTGCAGGGTGAGGTGGCTGGTGTCGGTGAGGTAGTCGTCCTCGTCGACCTGGGAGGCGAACACGCCGAGGTCTACGCGCTGGTAGGCGTGACTGCCGCTGTTGCTGACGTTCAGCCGCCCGTGCGGCCCTCGTAGACGGTGCTGCACTTGTCGACGAGGAAATTGTAGCCGATGTCTCTCCAGCCCAGCTGCTGAACGTGGTAGGCGAAGATGGCCCGTACGACGGCCGGGGCGTCGGCGCACGCGTAGGTGTTGCTCTCAGCGGTGTGGTGGACCACCACCGCCTTGGTCTTCCCGCGGGGGAGGTAGACGGGGGCCGCGGGGCTGATCGACTCGTCCGCGCCCCATCCGGTACGCGACACGATCGACGGCTTCGGCGAAAGGGACGGCGTTCCCGGTGCCGCCTGCACGGTGGCTAGCGGGAGACGCGCGAGGTCCACTGCCCCGGTCTGGCTCTGGCCGTGATCGATCAGCGCCAGACCCAGCCCGGCGGGCAGGGAGGAGTCCATGTCCGCGTGGATGCGGATGTCGGCGCCGTCCGAGAACCCGGCCCAGGCCGGACCGGTGCCGCCTCGCCGGGCGGTCTCGTCCGCGCGGGCGTCGCCGTCCAGACGGAGCCAGTCGGACCACCGTCCGGTGCCGGCGGCCCGCGTGCGTACGTCCACCGCGATCACGAGACTTTGCAACAGCCCTGCCTCCGGACGTGGGGCCCAGTAAAGAGTGAGTAGGTTCACGACGCGACGGTTGACATATGCATTCTGGGTACCCAAGCTCTCTCTTGCCGCATTTCCCTGTGACAGAAAACGGAACTCATCCATCCATTCCCCCTGGCGCCGTCGGGGCGCCCGGAAGTGAGGTTCCTCATGCCCACACCCGTGGAATTATGGCGTAGAGGCACCGCCAGCAGTCCGGCGATGGACAATGTCCGACCGGTCGACGCCACGATATACACGCTGGACGGCGTGGAATGGGTGCAGGGCATGGCTGAGGGAATCAGCACGTACGACATCAGGCTGGATTCCGACACCCGATGGTGGACTCTGCCGGGGGGCTCGGACGTACCTGCCGGCCTCACGCTCTACGACGACAGGGCGAACCTGGCCCATCACTATCTCTGGAAACCGACCACGGACATGCCGCTGGCGGACTACAAGGCGGCCCTGCGGAAAGCGGCCCCCTGGACCAGGAGGAAGACCGAGGAGGAACTCGGGGGCCGGGTGTTCACACCCGTCCGGGCGGCGGCCCTTGTGGGCCACGGCGAGGTGTCGGCGGAGGAGCAGCCCATGGGATGGGAGTCGAAGACCCACCGCTATGTCCTGGCGGCGGTGGACGCCCAAGTGCGGGAGCTGCGCGAGCGGTTGGCGCGCTATCCGGAGGGCTCGGACGCCGAGGAGCAGGCTGCGGCGGCCAACGACCTCCTCCTCTACGAGGCGATCAGCGCAGAGATCGGCAGGCGCGGCCCGGCTCCGCTCCGTCTGCCGGACCCCGCACCCACGCCTCACGGCCACCGGTAGGCGCGCCGCTCCCGCACCGAATCCCGTAGCGAACAGGAAGAGACCTCATGCCTCGCTCAGTCCCGCCGTCGGCCGCGGAGCTTCCCTTTCTGTCCCAGGCGAACGCGCTCGGGCAGGGGTTCAACGTCTATGGCACGTTCAGCGCCGACAGCCTCATCACTCCGCTTTTCGATCTGCGCGCCGGCGGAAACCAGGTGTTCACTTTTCTCGGACGCGACTATCAGATACCGGCGATAGCAAGCGGAATCGAGGACACCACCACCTACTACCTCGCGACCGTCTCCGACACCCGGGACAGTTTCCAGAACTCGATCGCCGTACACGCGAATGTCGACGCTTCGTACGGCGCCTTCTCGGGCGAACTGAAAGCCGCCTACTCAAATGAGTACGCAACCTCCCGCGAGTACACTTTCGCCTATCGGAACGTCTATGCCCAGTTGGCCCGTCTGCAGCTGTCTCCGACGGTGCAGTATTTAACCAAGGAATTCACGGACCGGCTCGCCACGCTCCCGTTCTCGCTGACGTCCGAGAACCTGGAGCCGTTCGAGGACTTCTTCAACACCTTCGGGACCTACTTCACCAGCGAGGTGACCCTCGGGGCGTCGCTCGGGTTCTGGGTGGCCACGGAGAAGACGTCCGAGGTGAGCGACACCGAGATCTCGGCCGCGCTCTCCGCCCAGTACGAGGCGCTCACCCAGAGCGGCAGCATCTCGGCGGACATCACGAACACCGCCGGGTGGAAGGCGTACTCCACCTCCACCAGCGTCAGCCTCCAAGCGGTCGGCAGTGACCCGACGAAGGGCGCGAAGGTCGCCGCGCTCGATCCCTGGAACCCTTCGCCGGGCAGCGTCGCAACCTACGCGGCCTGGATCGACTCCATAGCGACCGATCCCGCCGTGGTCGACTTCCGCCTCACCGGCATCTGGGAACTGTGCGGTCCGCGCCGCAAGGTCGTCCAGCAGGCATGGGACGCCTACGGCACCACCATGCGCCCCAACTTGGTGGTGAACGCGATCACCTCGCTGTCCCCACCAATCACGCCGGTCACGCCGGCCATCACCCTGGGACGGCTGATCGCCCCCGCCGCACCGCCGAAGGGCAACGCCGGCTACCAGGTCGTCGTCCTGGACGGCACTGACATCACGGGCAGCGCTTCCGTACTCTTCGACCGGTACTACACGATGAACGCCAGCACCTGGCCCAACGCCTACGCGGCGCTCTACGACGAGATGTACGCCGACCTCTCCGCGGGAAACCTCACCGCCGGCGGCAACGTCCTGATCCTGGCGGGCTTCAACATCAACTGGAACGCCGTACCGACCCCCGCCTTCGTCAACGTCCTGCGCGCGGCGGGCTGCGGCGACCGGCTCGACTACTGGCTCACCCACAACGACAACGGCAGCTCCCTCGGCACACCCGCGACGGTCATCGTCGTCGGCATCTTCGGCCAGGGCGTGGGCACGGCGGTCGAAACGATCCAGGCGGAACCATGGTCACCTCCGACCGCCGCCCAACTGGAGGTGCTCTTCTACCGCAGGACGGACGGCAACGGTTACGCCATCGGCCCCGGCGACATCGATTGACGCCGCCGCGCAGAATCCTGGTGGTCGGGCACGGTGTCCGGCCCACCGGCTACGCACGGATCCTGCGTTCGCTGCTGGCGGGCCTGCACCTGCGCGGCTACGACGTCCAGCACGCGGCCGTCAACTGGCCGGGCCCGCCACCCCGCACCCCCTGGACCACGCACAACAACCCACTCCCCGGCGACCCCTACGGCCTGCGCAGCTTGCCCTCCCTGCTCGACGCCGTACGCCCCGACACGGTCGTCGTGCTGCACGACCTGTGGATCACCGCCCAGCACACGGCGCTGATACGAGCACACAGTCCCCGGACCACCGTCCTCGCCTACTGCCCCCTCGACGGCCCCGTCACCCGGCCGGAGTTGATCGCGGGCCTGTCCGACGCGGACCTCGTCATCGCCTGCACCCGTTTCGGCAGCGCCCAGTTGAGCGGCCTGACCAATCTCACCGCACCGGTCGTCCCGCACGGCGTCGACCTCACCGCCTTCCACCCACCACGACGCCCACGACGTCACGCCCGCCGACTGCTCTTCCCCGACCGTGTCGACCTGGACGACGCCTTCGTCGTCCTCAACGCCAACCGGCACAACCTCCGCAAGCGCCTGGACCTCACCCTGGGCGGCTTCGCCCTCTTCGCCCACGACAAGCCGCCCCACGCCAAGCTGTACCTGCACGCCGGTCTGGACCCCAACACCCTGCCGGACCCGTCCAGTTACCTCGCCCTGCGCAGGGCCGGACGACTCCTCACGACGGATCAGGACAGTGCCGAGTTCCCCCACCTCACGGACCAGCAGCTCAACTTGGTCTACAGCGCCTGCGATGTGGGTCTGAACACCGCGACGGCCGAGGGCTTCGGACTCGTCTCTTTCGAACACGCCGCCACGGGTGCGGCCCAGGTCATGCCGGCCCACCCCACGTGCACCGAACTCTGGCCCACCGGCGCGCTGTTGCTCCCGGTCGGCGCGCCGGTCACCTACTCCGGCGACTACATCGAGCACCGAGCCGTCACCCCGTCCGCCGTGGCCGAGGCACTGGACCGCCTGTACACGGACCGAGTCGCGCTCGCCGAACAATCCCGAGAGGCGATGGGCAACGCGACCAACCCCCGATACGGTTGGGACACCATCCTCGACGACTGGTACCGGCTGCTCGACGACGGGCCGAGGGACTGACCAGAGCGACTCTGCTGCTCAATTCCAGGACGACTCCCGCACATGGACCGTGGACTGCGGCGACGTGACCGTCGTGACGGTTTTCAGGGCCCCGGCCCAAGCAGCTCAGCGGCGCCTGGCGCGCTCTCGTACCGCTACGATCCACCCGACCACTGGCAGCATCACCAGCCAAGCCGCCACCACCGCCACAGGCCCTCCCCACCCGACGCCAACAAGACAGGCCGGCCACGCCACCAGCGCCGCACCGGCTGTGGTCTTGCCCAACGGGATCAGGGAAGCGGGCAATCCGCGCTCGGCGGCATTGCGTGCTCGCAGCAGGGCGAAGCCACCGGCCCACAGCAGGTACGCTCCGCAGGCCAGCGCCCCCAGCACCAGAGCAGTGTCGATATCCGGGTCCCCCACGGGGTTGTCGTTGGTCTCCTGGGTGAGACCGCCCAGGCTGACGGCAGTTGCATAGTGTCGCCACACGGTGACGCTCACCCGGTCCCCGGGGTGCAACCGCTTCAGGACGGGGCCCGCAGAGCCCATGTCGAGGGAGCCGGACGCGGGAGTGGGACCCGACAGCTTGAGCCGGTACGTATCCTCTCTCCCAGCGTGCTGGATCACCGTTCCCGTCACGGTGGCTCGTACGGTGTATATGCAGTCCGCCCGGCTGACACTGGCGCCGGCCTCGGTGCACGGGAGAGCGGAGAGAAATCCCCGCTCTTCCGCCACTGCCGCAGGTAGGGCAGTGAGACCACCGACCGCCCACAACATTGCGACAGCACCCAAAAGCACCGCACACAGCCCCCATGCACGATGCCACCACGGCCGACGCCGCAGGCCACCCGGGCGCGGAGGACCGTATCGGGGCAGCGGGCGCGAAACGGACCGGGGCAAGAACATCTGCGTCCTCACCGTACCCGGACCCACAGTGCCTTGGACGGGGTGCCCTGGTCGTCGGTCACGAAGAACATGTACCAGCCCGCCGGGACCATGTCGCGGTTGTTCGGGACGGTGACCTCAATTCCCGTGCCGTCTTTGGTCTTCTTCAAGGTGAGGGCGATGGAGCGCTGTTCGACGTCGGTGACGTGGGTGGTGGAGCTGGGGTGGATCAGCCGCGCCGTCTTGATCGCCGATGCGTACTTGGTGGCGAAGGTGACAGTCGCTCCGAGCTTGACGGTGCTGGGGCCGCTCGTCAGTGAGGGCCGCGAGTCCCGGTACAGGTAGGGCGGCGTGTAAATCTCCAGGCGCTGCTCGAAGACGCCCGGCCTGGACTTGGCCTTGTCGGCGAAGAGCGAGTCACCGCCGAACGTGATCACCCGTCCGTCGGGCAGCAGGATCGAACCGGAGTGGTAGTTGCGGCCCACCTCGGGGTCGGCGACCCGGCGCATCTTCCCGGTCTTCGCGTCGTAGATGCGGGCCTGCAGGATGTTCTCCGAGGACGGGCCCCGGTAGTCCTGGGAGCCGCCGGTGATCAGAACGGTGTCGTCGGGCAGGACCGACAGCTCTGGATAGCGGGTGCCCTTCTCCAGCTCGGGCCCGTCCACGAACTGCGGGTTCTTCGCCGTGAGGTCGATGATCCGGGTCTTGCTCGACGACTTGGGGGACTCGCCGATGCCGCCGCCACCGACCACCATGAACGTCTCGTCCTGGGCGGGCGGTAGCAGGACCGCGCCGGAGGTCTCCATCAGGTTCGCGTCGTCCAGGCCGGGCAGCTTGGCGAACTTGTTGGTGTCGAAGTGCCAGATGCCCGGGGCCCGGCCGACGTCGGCGGGTCCGTAGCCGGCGTTCGAGCCGGAGTAGAAGAACGTGCCGTCGGGCAGTTGGAAGACGGCCGGATAGGTGGGGAACTGGCGGATCTTCCCGCTGTACTTCCAGGTCTTGGTCTTCGGGTCGTAGATCTCGCTCTTGCCCGGCACGATCTGGCCGATGTCGTCCAGGCCGGACAGGGCCAGGACCCGGCCGTCGGCGAGCCGCGCCAGGGTCGGGTACCAGCGCGCCTCGTTCATCGAGGCGACCTTGGTGAACTTCTGCGTGTACGGGTTGAACTCGTATGCCTGGCGGATGCCCTGGAAGTCCTTCTTGTCCAGGCCGAGTTTGTTGGCGATGCCGTACACGTTGTGGGTGTCGGAGCCGGTCAGTCCCTGAACGCGGTAGTTCTCCTGGTAGCCCGTCTCGTACTTGGTGCCGCTCTTCTGCGCCTCGACGTAGATGCGACCCAGACTGGCCTCGGTCCGCAGGAACTTCCCGGTCTTCCTGTCGAAGATCTTCTTCGCCGGAGCGACGGTGACCGGGTCCTTGGAGACGAAGGTCTTGTGGTTCTGCTTGCCGGTGAAGCGGGTGCCGGCCGACAGGGTGATCGGCTTATCCGGGTCCTCGTTGTGGACGACCATCAGCCCGCCGGCCTTGGTGACGTCACCCTTCAGCTTCTCGTAGCGCTTGGTACCGCCCGCGAACAGCAGGTTGCCGTTGGCCAGATGGATCTGCCCGGTGCAGAACAGGTCGCTGGGCGTCCTGATCTCCTGGTAGGTGTTCTTGACCGGGTCCCACACCACCGAGCGGAAGTTCTTCGCGTCGAAGTTGTCGAGGTTGTTGCCCGAGCCGGCGACCAGCAGCACCTTGCCGGTCTGCAACAAGGCCCCGTGGATCGTGTTCTGCCGGAACTCCCTGGGGACGTTGACGATGTCCCAGTGCCCGTTCTTCGCCTTGTACTCGGGTCTGTTGATCGCGTACTGGTGATACTTCTCGCTCCCGAAGCGGTACAGCCACGGCCCGTTCATACCGGCCAGCGCGAGCACCACCACCGCGCCGACCGTGAAACGACGGACACGTCGGCGCGTGCCAAGGTCACTCATTACCCGGATCCCCCCGGAATGCCTGCAGCGTTGTCAGATCGTCTGTCGCGCGACCCCGCCATCCTAATTTGCACTATGCAAAGTCGAGTCCAAACTCATGTAACAGGTGCAATAACGACGCCACACCAGCACCACCCACCTCATACGTCAGGTCGTCGGGAGCATCGACGGGAGGACACTGAGAACAGAGCCACGGACCTGTCAGTGCTCGCGAAGGGGATGTCAGCCATGGCAAGGACCCGATGCGGCAAGGTATGGATGTGGCGCTGGCGCCACAATCCGCTCAGGCGCCGCAGCGACGTCGCCGATGCCTGGATCCTCCTCGCGGCATGGTTGATCGCGCTCTGCGGAGGTCTGCTCGCGGGACTGGCAGCCGGGTCCGCGGTGGGCCACGGGCTGGACCGGCAAAGGGCGGAGCGCCACCCGGTCTCAGCCGTCCTCACAGTGAACGCGCCGGGAAAAACCTCGGCGTCGGCCCTCGACGGCAGTCACGTCTGGGCCACCGTGCGCTGGACGGCGCCGGACGGCTCGACGCACACCGGCCAGACGAAGGTGCGCCCCGACGCGAAGGCGGGCACCCTCGCCACGGTGTGGCTCGACCGGCGGGGCCGGCTGACCTCGAAGCCTCTCGCGCCCGGTGAAGCGTCACTCCAAGCGGCCTGGACCGGCGTGCTGGTCGGTCTCGGGGCGGCCGGTGGCCTGCTCGTCGGCGCCCAGCTGGTCCGCCTTCGCCTGGCCCGGCGGCAGTCGAGGCAATGGGACGAGGAGTGGGCGCGTGTCGACACACCCTGGGGATGGAAAGCCGGCTGACGCCGCATGAGAAGACGTTGTGTGAAGCGGCATCGTGCACGTTCTCGGCCGTTGCCGGGGCCGGCCGCCGAGGATCGTGGCACGACGCAAAGACGGCCAGAACACAATCTCGCGCCGTACGACGAAGGGGCTGACCGTGTCCGCCCGCCATCACCATCGCAATGCGCCGGGCCATGCGCCTCAACGGCGCGATCTGCATCGCGGTCGTCGGCGGCGACCACCGCAGCGAACACCGGGCATGTCAGGCAGCACCAACTCGGGGAAACGCGGCGGCCTCAGCAGCAGAACCAGCAACGGGCCCCACGTGCACACGTCGGGCCAGTGCGCACCGCACGGATTTGCCCTGCCTCACGTGGGCCCCCTGGCAGGGAGGAACACGGCGGCCACCGTCGCGACCAACGTCTACAGCGTCGGCCAGAGCGGTCGAGCCCACTGGAGCGGATACAACGCCGCCCATAGGCTCGCGTCCCTTGCCGTCCAGTCGCACGCGCCGTCGGGTACAAAGGCCCGCGGCAGCAGAACTGCTCTCCCCCTCCCAGGTCTCACTCACGGACCGAGCACGCAGAAGCCCTAAGGCCCGAGCCGCCCCTCGACGGGATCACCGACAGGTAACATCCCCCTTCCGCCCGAACAGAGGTCAGGCGTGAAGTCGGCCAGGCCGGGGAACGGTCCGTGCCGCAGCCGCAGTTGTGGTTGCCGACGATGCATCAGCTCTCTGTGAGCAGGTGCCGGACGACGTACCCGGCGGAGTCCACACCGGAGCTGCCGCCCTCGACCAGGGCGGCGACGGCGATGTGGGAGTTGTACGCGGTCAGCCAGCCGTTGGTGTGGTCGCCCTCCTCCGCGGTGCCGGTCTTGGCGCCGACGCCGGCCAGACCGCCGAGCCGGGGTGCCGCAGTCCCGCCGGTGGCCACGGAACGCATCATCGTCTGCAGGTAGCCGGCCGTGCGGGCGGAGATGGGCCGGGGCGCGGTGTCCTGGTGCTGTCCGGGGAGGATGACGGGCTGCTTGAAGCCGACGCCTCGCACCGTGGCTGCCACGGACGCCATGAACAGCGGGGTGGCCGTGACCTTGCCCTGGCCGATGAACTGGGCCGCCTGGTCGCCACCTTGGACATCAGGCGGGATGCTCGGGTCGGTGGTGGCGACTCCCCCGCCGATCGACCAGCTGCCCATGCCGAAGACGTTGACGGCCTCGTCGTGGAGGGCGGAGGCGTCTCCGTCGTGCACGAGGTTGTGGAAGCCGTCCTTGATGAAGGCGGTGTTGCACGAGACCGTGAATGCCTGGGTAAGGGTGGAGGCGGGGTTGGCCCGCACCCCGGAATCGTTGTGGAACAGCTGGCTGTTGGCCGTCAGCGAGTCAGTGCAGGGGGCGGCGCTGTTCGGGGTGAGGCCGACCTGGTCGAAGAGGGCCGCCGAAGTGATGATCTTCATGGTGGAGCCCGGTGACTTGATGCCGTTGACAGCGATGTCGCCGTCCGCGCCGGTATGGGCTATCGCGAGGATGTGACCGGTCCTCCAGTCCAGCGCCACCGTTCCGGCGGGCTTGTCCTGAAGGTGCGCGTCCTTGACCGCGGTCTCGGCCACCTCTTGGAGGGAGGCGTCGATGGTGGTCTTGATGACGGGAGCCTTCCCCTTGGAGAAGACCCGCAGTGTCTTCACGCCGTCGCCGGCCGCGTCGACCACGGCGACGCCGGTGCCGGTGCTGCCGCCGGTCGGGGTGGCGTTCTTGCTGATCGTCGCCACGATGTCGTGCAGCGAGGAGAAGCGGGCGAGGTCGGTCCTGCCGTCGCTCGCCACGACCTTGGCGGTGTTCGCGCCTGCAGGAAGCCTGCCCGCAGTCAGCGACTGATCGTCGCCCAGGCCGGGGTAGAGCACCGAGTTGTTCCAGTGCACCGCCAACTGGCCGCTGGTGCTCTGCCGTATCGCCACCGCGCCCGGGTACGTCCAGGTGCCGCCCGCCACCTGGGCCGTGACGTCGAAGGTGACCTTGGTGGCGCCCGCGGTCACCGTCGACGGTCCCGCCGAGGTGACCTGGTTGAAGGTCAGCGTCTTCAGGTGCAGGCCGTCGGCGTATCCCCGCAAGGCCGATACAGCCGTGATCGACGCGTCGGTGTCGTTCGCGGCCTGGTCGAGCCGCTGCTTGGACCAGTTGTCCAGGAACGCGCGGGCCAGTTTGACGGCCTTGGCGTCCGAGGGCGGCTCGCTCGACACCGCCGCCGGGTCGAAACTGCGCGCCGCCTTGGTCTCACCACTGCCCGTCGGCCCGGAGGACATCGCCTGTACGACGTTGTAGGTGCCGAGCCCCCCGAGGACGAGCAACGCCGTACAGGTACCGGCTATGCCGATCTTCACAGCTCTGTTCATGCGGTGGATCGTATGTTTCTTTGCACTGTGCAGGTATTCGCTCACGCAGATCGTTACCGGACTGTCAAGCCGTCCGCCGTCCTGCTGGGAGCCGGCAGGACCGGCCCCGCGAGGAGGTTCACGACAGGCATCGTCGTCCTCGCCGGTGCCGGAGTCCTCATCGCCGTCTCCACGGTTGACACCCACCACGTGCTGGCCGAGGTGGAGTGGCCCACCCTCGCCTTCTTCGCCAGCCTCTTCGTCATGATCGGCGGGCTCATCGACACCGGCGTCGTCCGCGACCGTGGCCATCTCGCTGGTCTACGTGTGGCTGCGGTACTTCGCCCTCGCCTGGTCATCGCTGGAAACCGGCCACACCCTGACCACCAGCCCGGATCGGACCGAGCAGCAGACCTGGATCCCTCACCAATGGCACCAGCGGTCGTTTGTCACCCGCCGCCGGCCGGGGCAGGAGCCCTTGCCGCCTTCATGGTGTCCGCGGGTGGCTGGCACGCTGTCGGCTTCACTGCCCTGGGCTGGGGTGATCTCGCAGGCACTCTCGTCGGGTTCATCGTCGATGTGGCGCTTCCAGGCCGACACAATCGTGCACTGAGGCGGGCCCTCAGGTAGCGACTGCCCATGCGATTCTGCGGCACTCCGACGATCGGATCCGTCCGCGAACGCTGCCGCAAGGGTTCGTGGGGGAGCTGGCCTCACCATGGGCACGATGCTGCACCGCTCGGTGTCGGCGGCCGAATTCACCTGTCGCCGACAATCGGCCACATGTTCGCCATAGTGTGCTTCGAGTCGCCACTCCGACGATGGGGAGACGCGGGTCGTGAGAGGCAATCGAGCTGTCCCGAAACTAGCGGGTCGGGCGCCGGAATGTGCACAGAACTGTGCTTCTGACGCATCGACCGGGTGCTGAGGGTGAATTCGGATGACCTGGTCTTGGAGCCTCGCCGCCCAGAACCACCACACACTGCGACTGGGCGCAGCCGCAACCGCTGATCAACAGGCCACAGCCGAGATGGTGCTCCTCGACCGCCGCGACGCCGTCGTCGGGCGGCTGCGGTTCCGCGCCTGCCGTGAATGCGGCACAGGGTGGATTCTGGATGTCTGGATCCACGACGAGTGGCAGCGCCGCGGTCTCGGGCGTGAACTCGTCCATTCTCTGCTCGCCCTCTTTCCAGGCTTTCGCTGGAGCACGACGCTGCAGACGCGGCCGGGACGGCCCTTCTTCACGGCGATGGCCGAGGAGACCTCCGCGCCGTTTCCCCGGGGAGGTCCCCTGTGTGCGCATCTGTCGGGACCATTGACGCGAGCATGGCGCCGCGCGCTCAGGCTCCTGACGTCCCGCCCCCGCTGACGGTACGAGCCGGGTGCCGAGATCTGGCAGGCGAGCGGCCGCGTGCCGATCCCCGACTGCTGGGCAATCTGCGGGTGGGGTAGGGGTCTCCGCCCTGTTAACCAGCCGACGCTTACGCGCTGCCCGTCGTCGTGTTCCTCCCCCCAGGGTTCCTGAACCGACACCATCACTGGAGGGCGGGCGTCGCCGCCACAAGTCACCGGCTGCGTCTGGCCCGCTCGCACTCCTGATGTCAGGCGAGTCCTGCAAGGAGGGAAAACCTGCGGGGTGCTCGACGGGCAGCATGACTGCGCGAATGCTCACCGGAGTCCGTTCCGTAGACTTGGACCACATCTCCAACGTGCGGGTGTCGACGATGCCCTCGCATGGCAGCACTCATGACGCCTTTGCTCGTCCGCGACGTGCACGGTGTGCCCCTCGGCATCACCTCCGCAGCCGGACGCAACGTCCTACGGCGCTCCGTCGACAGGTGAAGGATCCTGCGCAGCAACCTGTGGGAGTAAGCCGGGCAGCCCGTGCCTACCACGGGACCGGACAGTGAGGCCGTCTGACTGACCGGCCCGACGGGCTCGCGCAACTGCTTGGACACATGCGGTGTCACCCGCCGTCAGCCAGCGGGGTGGACGGAAGCGCGTCGGGGGTGACGCGATCGGCCTCGGCTGCGTCGGCGAGGGCTGCGGCAGCGGCTTCCGCAGCCTGCGCCGTGTCTTTGGCAGCCTGGGCAGCCATGTCGTCCGTGGGTTTCTCGCGGGTCGCCGGAGACTGGGGCAGCACCTCGCTGAAGGCGCGGGACACGCCCTGGAGTGCGGAGGTGATCTCGCTGGGGATGACCCAGAAGTTGTTGCCCGAGCCTTGAGCGAGTTGGGGCAACGTCTGGAGGTACTGGTAGGCGAGCAGTTTGGGATCGGGGTCGTTGCGGTGCACGGCCTGGAAGACCTCGTCGATAGCCCGGGACTGGCCCTCAGCGAGGAGGATCGCAGCGGTCCGGTTGCCCTCCGCGCGCAGGACGGCGGCCTGTTTGTCGCCTTCGGCGGTGAGAATCTGCGATTGGCGCTGCCCCTCGGCCCCGAGAATCGCGGCCCTCTTGTCACGCTCGGCCCGCATCTGCTTCTGCATCGCGTCCTTGATCGACTGCGGCGGGTCGATGGCTTTGATCTCCACCCGGTTGACCCTCAGCCCCCACTTGCCGGTGGCCTCGTCCAGCACGCCACGGAGCTGGCTGTTGATGGTGTCCCGTGAGGTGAGCGTCTTTTCCAGGTCCATGGATCCCACGACGTTGCGCAAGGTGGTGACCGTGAGCTGCTCGACCGCCTGAAGGAAATTCGCGATCTCGTAGAAAGCCGCTCGCGGGTCGGTGACCTGGAAGTACAGGACTGTGTCGATCTCGACGACCAGATTGTCCTCGGTGATGACCGGCTGCGGTTTGAAAGAGACGACCTGCTCCCGCAGGTCGATCACCGGATGAACGCGGTCGATGTAGGGGATGACGAGACTGAGGCCCGGTTTCAGGGTCCGGTGATAGCGACCGAGTCGCTCGACATTTCGAGCGCGTGCCTGGGGCACGATACGGACCGCCCGCACCACGGTGAAAACCGCGAACAGCGCGACAATCAGGCCGGCGATGAGGAACGCCGAGGTTTCCATGGTTTCAGTCCCGGGGGTAGACGAGCGCGGTGGCGCCGCTGATCTCCATGACGTCGACTGTCTTTCCAGGCGGAATCACCAGCGTCTCGTCGTAGGCGCGAGCCGTCCACTCCTCGCCGTCGATACGGACCCGGCCGCCCATGCCCGTCACCTCCGAGACGACACAGGCGGGCTTGCCGACCAGCGCGTCCACGCCGAACCGTTCCGCTTGAGGCTGGAGCACGTGGCGCAGGGCAACGGGGCGCACGAACAGCACCGTGACCGTGGCGATGATCGCAAACACCAAGAACTGGAAAGGCAGCGGCAGCCCGACAGCGGCGGACCCTGCCGTGACCAACGCGGCCGCACTCAGCATTCCGAGCGCAGTAGTAAGCGTGAAGATCTCCGCCGCGGCCAACACGGCTGCGATGATCAACCAGATCAGCCATGGATCCATTGCGTGCCTCTTCTGACCGGCGCGGGTGCGAAGGGCCTGACTCTCACCATTGGACCCGATACCAGCGAGCGGCGATACCCCTGGGAGAAGAAACCTGCCCAGCGGGAGCGAGGCGTTCCCGTACCGCACGCACCAGGAGATCACTTCGCACCTATACTCCGATCTCTTCAGCCGCAGGAACTCGAATACCAGCTCTGAACTGCGACAATTTCCTAGAGCACATGTTCGCAACGAAGGGTTGGAAAAACGTGCTGCGGCCCGTTCGCGCGATCTCGCATCGACGTTTCGGTACACCACGCACATCGCGTATCAGCCCGCCGGACCACAAGTGCTCCGACACCATCACATCGGCTGCAACCGACGTCGCCAAGGAACATCGGTACAGCCATTGACGGCCACAAGCTTGGCCACGGCGGCCTTCAACGGCCCTTCGGAAGCGGTTCTTCCGGGCCGAGCACGATCTCACCGGAGCCCCCTCAGAGTCACTGTTTCCACCCGCACGCGCCCCCTACGGCACTGTCGTTCCGGGACAGCACTGCCGTACCGCCCACACCCGGGCAAGCCACGACACGCTTGCGCCCGGAGCGATGACATACCAGCCGGGAGAGACATGGCCGCCGCACACAACGTGTACGTCCCCGAAGGCACCTTCGGTGTCCTCGACGCTGGAGAAATCCCTGTCCAGACGGCGGACTGGAGCAACGGACTTGCCGCCCCCATGTCACAGGGGGCTCTCGTCGTCACGGGAATCCATACCGGCGCGATCCGGGCCACGGCAACCGCTCTGCCCGGTCCGCCGGCTGCGGCGGCGGATGCCTCCTGGGAAGAGATCGTGGAAGTCAGCGTGAACGTCCCCACGGGCCTCCTCCGGGTCGAGTCCCTCGAACACGGCCCGGTCGACGGTCCACAACGCCGGGCGCTCGCAGATGGCCGCCGGATTCCTCGAGCATCTCGCGGGCGACCGGATCGAGGTCCGCTCCGCCGGCTCCATCCCCGGCGACCAGGTCAACCCCGCTGCGGTCTAGGCGATGAAGGAGGTCGGTGTCGACATTGCCGACGCCAAGCCGAAGATCCTGACCACCGAGGCGGTCCAGGCGTCCGACTACGTCATCACCATGGGCTGCGGTGACGCCTGCCCGATCTTCCCCGGCAGGAAGTACCTCGACTGGGCGCTGGAGGACCCGGCCGGCAAGGGCGTCGAGTCCGTCCGCCCCATCCGCGACGAGATCAAGACCCGTATCGAGGCGCTGATCGCCGAGATCGACGCCAAGCAGGAGGCGTGACCTCCGTGACCGAAACCGGCGTACGTGAGGTCATCGTCATCGGCTCCGGCCCTGCCGGGTATACCGCCGCCCTCTATGCTGCCCGCGCCGAACTCAAGCCTCTCGTGTTCGGCGGTGCGATCTTCGTCGGCGGCGCGCTGACCACGACGACCGAGGTCGAGAACTTCCCCGGCTTCCCCGAGGGCATCGACGGACCGGACCTGATGGTGAACATGCGCGCCCAGGCCGAGAAGTTCGGCGCGGAGATGGTCGACGACGACATCGTCGACGTCGACCTCACCGGGGACATCAAGACCGTCACAGACACGGCGGGCACTGTCTACCGGGCCAAGACGGTGATCGTGGCGACCGGTCCGGCTACCGCAAGCTGGGTCTGCCGCGCGAGGACGACCTGTCCGGGCGAGGCACCTCCTGGTGCGCGACCTGCGACGGCTTCTTCTTCCGCGACCGCGACATCGTGGTGCTCGGCGGCGGCAACACCGCCATGGAGGAAGCGACCTTCCTCACCCGCTTCGCCAAGTCGGTGACCGTCGTGCCCCGGCGCTCCGCCCTGCGCGCCTCCCAGGCCATGCAGAACTGAACCGCTCCGGGACACTCCGGAGCCTCCATCAGACCCGGAGCGGTTCAAGTCGGGGTGTTCCTGGTAGGGCAGGGCGAGATCGAGTAAGTCGTCGCAGGGCCAGAGGTAACCGTCGAACTGGCAGTCGTCACGGTCGTCCCAAGGTCGCTCGGGGTCGTCTTCAACGGGAGTGAGCGTGTGTCGGTTCAGCACGCGTTGCTTGGCCTCGACTTCGCGCAGCACGCTGGCAGGGTCGTGCAGGGCCACGTGCCGCGCGATCGCGGTGTGGAAGCTGGTGAGATCACGTCGGCCGAAGTCGACTGCGGCCCCGTGCGCGGTCCATTCTGCGGCGAATTCGGCCCTGTCACAGCGCCAGGCCAGGTCGGCGTCCTCGTCCAGGCGCGGGTGTGTCAATTTAACGGCCCTGTCTCGCATTCGGTGGTGACGGAGCGTCAACGCCAATGTGCCTGGTCTGAGTTCCGAAGAGAGCAGTCGCAGACGCGCCGTCGAGCGGACCGTGCACGGTGTAGACGGTCGCTTCACCCATGCTGGTCTGGGGGTGTTACTTCCAGCCATGGTGGCTACTTACGATTACCACCGAATGTGAGACAGAGCCGTTAGATTTACACCCCTCTCCTTGCGCCTGCCCTGGCCTGACGAGTTCGTGCACGGTCGGCCGCGTCGCGGTCGAAGGCTGCGGATCCGCCCCGGTTCACACCCGAGCGCCGGGCCGGGCGGTGGTGTGCTGGTGGGAGAGCAGTCCGGCGGCGGCTTGGGGGCGCGGGCTTCGGACAGGGTGTCTCTCAGCCGGATTGGCAAGCACTTTCGGACAATGCATGGACATGCCACGCATGTGGCGGATCTTGACTCCTAGTGTCGCGGTCGTTCGTGGCGCCGGCTCGTGGCCGGCCGTCACACGACTCTGCGAAGGGATAGCAGTGAGATCCGTTTTCAGAACGACCCTGACTGCCCTGGCGCTTGCGCTCCTTCCCGCGCAAGCTCTCGCCGCCACACTGCAGCCCGGTTCCCCCTCAACCGCGCCGGAGACTGTTGCTCAGGCCCAGGCCGAACTCCCCACGCCGCAGCCGCAGAAGGCAGGCCGCCCTGAGGCCCAGGCTCTGAGTGCTTCCGACAGCTCCTGTTCCAAAGTCCTGCCCCAGCTCAAGGCGCTGGCGAAATCGGGGAAGGCCGACCAGCTCGCGCAGCAGGGCAAGACGAAGGCCGCGTGCATCAGTTCGGCCGCTCCTCACAAGCCGTCGGCGGTGAGAGCCGCAGCAGTCGCCGATGACCGCACCCCGCTGTCGCTGCCCGACTGGTGTTACGACCTCTCCGACGGCGATGGCACCTGGTACTTCGACCGGTTCCACGCCTGTGCGATCGAGACGTGGATCGTGGACGTGCGTGACATCCGCACCCAGGAACTGCTCGGGCAGCTCTACTACCAGGCTGACGAATACGTCTACGCCCAGAAGGACATCTCCACCTGGGGCCATCAGCTGTCGATCCTGCTGTACGACGGCTGGGGACAGATCAGCGGCACCACGGTCAAGGGCGACGCCACCTGCGTGGGGGACTGCACCCTGCCCGCCTCCGCCATCGACTTCCCCGAACAGCCCGTCACCCTGAGCAGCATGCCCTGGGGCGAGGCACTGCCGACCACCACGGCCACGGCGGCCGGAGCCACCGGAACGGCCAGGACCACCATCTACTACGAGTTCAACAACCCCTCATGGGCAGTAGGTACCGGCCTGTTCGGCATCCCGGTGCCGATGGATGTCCGTTGCGACAACGCGGTACCGGGCGTGTCCAGCGTCGGGTGCGTCTTCCCGGACTACGCGCCGACCGACGTGGTCAGCCTCAGCGGCTCCTCCCCCAACTACGCCCGCCACATCCGCGACGCCCAGGCATCCGGGCTGCCCGGCGCCTACCCGGACGGTCAGCCTCTGTACCGGCTGACCGACGCGACACTGCGAGACCGCAACGGGAACACGGCCTGCCCGCAGTTCTCCAGCGGTGGCTACCCTCGCCCCACCGGCTACAGCTGCGACGAATACCCCTTCCGCTCGACCTGGCAAGGCGCCTATACCGGCTCTCTCCCGCAGCCCCAGCCGTATCCCGGCCGCACCTTCGACTGGTGCCAGATCACCGCGCTGCCCATCGGCAGCACAGGACCCGACGGATGGAGCGCCTGCATGATCCCGGCGGCGGAGAACAGCAGCGCGGGCAGCCTGTTGAACGTCTTCTACACCGACAACCGGGTCATCGAGAAAGACGCCTTCCGGGTATGGATCGTCGACTGAGGAGGCGCGGTCTAGCATGCCTGGCATGAGCGAACCGGTGACGGCGGCATCCGCACTTGTACGGGTGGAGTACCACGCCTTCCACCTGGCGGACATCGGACAGCACCGCCAGCCCCCCTTCCGTCCCGAGAACGGCCTGATCTTCTCAAGACCAGGGCTGGCAGTGGTGCTCGTAGGGGCCAGCAGCGGTGTCGTCAACGTGCAGGTGCAGGTGTACGAGCAGCCTGTGACGAGCCCGGACACCACGGGGTGGGACGAGGTGGTGGATCACAGCATCGAGTCCGTCTCCGGGCAGATGCAGGTGGCCGCCATGATGGACGATCCTCCCGACCTGCCCCTGCTGACCCCGTTCGGGCCCGGCCATTACCGGGTACGCGTCCACGCCCGCGGGCGTGATCGCGGATACGACGCTGTCGCATTCGAACCGGCGGAGGACTACCTCCTGCAGATCTGGCCGGCCACACCCGAGAAAGACACCGTCCACCAGCACACCGACCAGTGTGGGCAGAACTGGCGCAGCAGCGCCACGAGCGCACCCGAACCATCCGCGCCTCCGGCAGCCGCGCCCGCCTGGGAGCAACAAGCCAGAGCCCGGCTCAAACGGGCGTCGACCCAACCCAACAACAACTGATCAACCGGGGGCGGGCCATGACGGCCCGTGCTCGGTGCCGCGGGGGCAGGCGGGGCGGCCGTCCAAGGCGTTCACCTTCGTCCAGGCCGAGGCCGTACTGAAGGGGGCCGCTGGAACTTCCATGCACGCGTACATCGTCGTCGCGCTGCTGACCGGGGCCCGTAGTGAGGAGCTGCGAGCGCTCACCTGGGACCATGTCTTTCTGAAGGGGCGGCAGGACTTCGACCCGCCGCAGCCTCCGCACATCGCCGTCTGGCGGTCGGTCCGGCGGAGTGGGGACACCAAGACCCGGAAGTCCCGGCGCACCCTCGCCCTGCCGGCGCGCTGCGTGGAAGCGCTGTGGCAGCAGTTCGAGGAGCAGGGGTGGGACCGGCTCGTCGCTGACGAGGAGTGGGAGGAACACGGGCTCGTCTTCTCCTCGGGAGTGGGCAAGCCGCTCGATGCAGCCAACGTCCGGCGCGCTTTCCGCCAGGCGCTCAAAGACGTGAACGGTGTCGATGCCGCCGAGTGGACGCCCCGGGAGCTCCGGCACAGCTTCGTGTCGCTGCTCTCCGACCGGGGCGTCCCCTTGGAGGAGATCTCCCGGCTCGTCGGGCACTCGGGTACGGCTGTGACTGAGGAGGTCTACCGGAAGCAGATCCGGCCCGTGATCCAGACTGGGGCCGTCGTCATGGACGGCATCTTCGGAGCCGATCCGCGGAAGCCGTAGACGCTAAGGCACTCAGGAAGCGATAGTCACGCAGATAGACACGCAGCAACGCCAGAGGGGGCCCTCACCGATTCGGTGAGGGCCCTCTGAACTGCTATTTGGCTGTCGGGGTGGCGGGATTTGAACCCACGACCTCTTCGTCCCGAACACCAGACAGTCGCCCGTCGCTGTTATTACCTGCGGCGTTGTCGCACGTTCGAGGGGCGGCCTCCGTGAGACCGCCCCTGACCACTCCACAGCCCGCTACACTCCAGCCGCCCAGCGAAACCCGCAGGTCAGACAGCGAATTCCTGCTGGAGTACTAGGTGGAGAAGAGGGGGTTGGGCGGCATGCGCGACAGGGTAGAGGCTCGTGCACGCAGCTCTTCCGGCCCTCTGCGGCCGGCAGCCTGATCCGGTGTTTCAGGCCGGCAGCGGGCCGTCGCCCGTCTCGCCCAGGTTCTCGGCGAGCTGGAAGAGAGCAGGCAGCGCCTCGGCAAGGGCAGCGCGGTCGGCGGCGCCGAGGGCTGCGAGCGCCACGTCCATGCGGCGTTCGTGGGCGCGGGTCCACGCCGCGAGCCGCTCGCGGCCGACGTCGGTGAGAGTGACGACCGCGGCGCGACGGTCGGCGGGATCGACCTCGCGGACCACCAGCCCCACAGTGATCATCTGGCCGATCAGCCCGCTGACGGTGCTGAGTGCCAGGCGCTGGCGCGTAGCCAGCGCACTGACCCGGGCGGGCGAGTGCTCGCTCAGCACCTGCAACAGCTCGACCTGCGCCATGGGCAGGGTTTCCCAAGGGTAGTCGGTGCGGATCGAGGCCCGCAGCGCGCGACGCAGCCGGGTCACCGCCTCGGTCAGCACCCGGGCGTCCGACGCCGCAGCGGTGGGCCGGGACAGCGGGAGTTCAAAGCGGGGCTGGGCGGACATGCGGCAAGGGTAGCCGGGGCAGCCGTGTACACCTGTTCGGCCGGCGGGATGCCCACCCGTCAATTACTTCGGTGTCCGATGTATTGTCAGCCAGATCCTCCCCCGGCCCGGCGGCCGGTTGCCCACGCACGCGAGAACGGTCGAGCCCATGAACCTCGCCTACCTGCCCAGCCCTTCCCAAGGCGTGTGGCACCTGAGGCCGATCCCGGTCCGCGCGTATGCGCTGTGCATCCTGGCCGGTATCTTCACCGCCGTATGGCTGACCGGCCGCCGCTGGGAAGCCCACGGAGGCCGGCGCGAGGACATCGCGGACATCGCGATCTGGGCGGTGCCCTTCGGGATCCTCGGCGGCCGTCTTTACCACGTGATCACCGACCCCGAGTTGTATTTCGCAGCCGGGAAGCAGCCTCTGCACGCTCTGTTCATCTGGGATGGCGGCCTGGGCATTCCCGGCGCGGTGGCCCTCGGAGCGGTGGGTGCCTGGCTCGGATGCCGCCGCCGCGGCATCCGACTGTCCGACTTCGCCGATGCCGTCGCGCCAGGGCTGGTGCTGGCGCAGACGATCGGCCGCTGGGGCAACTACTTCAATCAGGAACTGTACGGCCGCCCCACACACCTGCCGTGGGCGTTGTACATCGACCCGGCCCACCGCCCCGCCGACAGCCCCACCGTCGCCCTGTACCACCCGACGTTCCTGTACAAGTCCCTGTGGGACCTCGCCGTCATGGCGCTGTTGCTCCTGCTGGACGCCCGGCACCACCAACGCCTGCGCCGCGGACGCCTGTTCGCCTGCTACGTCCTCGCCTACCCCACGGGCCGGGCCTGGATCGAGGCCCTGCGCATCGACCACGCCAACCACTTCCTGGGCCTGCGCCTGAACGACTACGCCTCCCTGCTGCTGTTCACCGGCTCGCTCCTTTATCTGTTCACCACCCGCCGGTCCCGCAGCGGTGACGACGCCCCCCACCCGCCCGGCGAGGATCGGAAGAACGCGCTGACATCGATCATGGATGGCCCGTCCGGCAGGGAACGGGTGTGACCACGATGTCCGAGGCCACACCCGCCACCGCTGGCGAAACCCCTGCCTGGTGGCATGTCGGTCCGCTGCTGCCCGCGAGACTGCGCCCCCTGGACCGGTCCCGCCTATGGACGGAGCTGGTCTGTACCGCGCTGCTCTACTGGGCCTACACCCTCACCCGCAATGCCGTCCCCGCCCACCGCACCGCCGCCCTGCACCGCGCCCACGCCATCCTGCACGCCGAGCAGCAACTGCACGTAAACATCGAACTCACGGTCAACCACGTCGCCGACGGGGTCGGCTGGCTGATCGTGGGGATGAATTACTACTACGCCACCCTGCACTTCAGCGTGACCCTCGGTGTGCTGGTGTGGCTGTACGTTCGCCACCCCGGCCGCTACCGCTCCGTGCGTACGGCGCTCTACACAGCCACCCTGCTGGCCCTGATCGGCTTCGCCTTCTGTGCCACCGCACCGCCCCGCCTCCTGGCCGGGCAAGGGTTCATCGACACGGTCGTCGTCCACCACACCTGGGGCTCCTGGGCTTCCGGCGACGTGGCGTCGCTGTCCAACCAGTACGCCGCCATGCCCTCAGTGCACATCGCGTGGTCCGCCTGGTCCGGCCTGACTCTGGCTTTCCTCGCCCGCCGCACCTGGGTGCGCATACTGGGCGCCTGCTACCCGGTGGCGACCTTCACCGTCATCCTGGCCACCGCCAACCACTTCGTCACCGACGCGGCAGGCGGGGCCGCCACCCTCGCACTCGGCTTCCTCATCCAACGGCTGCTCACCGGCCGCCCGGCCTACCCGCCGCTACGGCGGAACACCCTGACGCCCAGCCGGCCCTGACGCGGTGCCACCACCGCCACTGCCAACAGCCAGCACGCCTGCAGTGCAACCGCCCCGGTCGCGGTCACGGCGGTGACCACGACTTCCGTACCGGCCGTCAACGCGTCGGGCGCCCCGGCGGCCGCATGCCAGCTCACCGGGTACGCACCCGCCCGGCAACCGGTCGATGCGGCCCCCGGGAAGGCCGAGCCGACGGCGACTGCCAAGGTCCCGCCGCCGAGGTGCAGCGCGAGCGCGAGGCCCAGCGCCGTACCCAGACCTCGCACCATGCTGACCAGGCCGCCGCCCGTACCGGACGAGGCGCGCGGGGAGAGCTGCCCCATGAACACCCCGAAGCACCGCGAGCCGCCAGACGTCCGGCCGTGACCGTACGGCCTCCGGGCGGGCCCGCTCCCATGCGAGCTCAGCAGCCCAACGACTCCCGTCCTGGGCGAGTCATTTGCGTGCACATGACCCCGGCATTATATCGGCTTCCGAACTATTCTGCTACCGTCCCATATCGGGGCCCGGCGGCAGTGCCGCCAACGCGGGCAACTGGCCCGCCGAGGAATGTCCAACGGCGCTGTCGCGGGCCCCGCCCTGGAATTCACCGAGCCCCGACATCAAGGGGAGTCATGCTGATCAAACCCGACGAGGACGTCGCCATCGACCACGTCACCGACCACCTCAAGACCTCGTACAGCGACAGCCGCACACCCAGCGAGATCGAGATCGCCGTCGACATCGCCCACGCCTTCTTCAAGGGTTTTCCCATCCGGACCTACGTCCCCGTCCTCGTGGAACGCCGGGCGCGCCGCATCCTGACCAAGGACTCCGGCCGGACGTCGACAGCGACCGAACCTGTGACGGATCGGCTCCGCCACATCTAAGGTGCCCCCATGCTCGACGCAACCGTGCTGCAGGCGGAGGCCGACCTGCGCGCCAAGCCACATGACCTGGGCGCAGCAGTCGCCGCCCTGCCCATCACCGGGGGCCTGTACGCCTGGTGGGCCGCGCCAGAGGTGCTGGCCACCTTCGGCGAGCCGGCGAATGAGAGCGATCCGGGGCAGCGCCTCCTCTATCTCGGCAAGGCCAAGCGGCTGCGGACCCGCATCGTCTCCAACCATCTGAGGGACTCAGGCCGGTCCACCCTGCGCCGCACACTGGGCGGGTTGCTGAGGCCGACCGAGGGGTACTGCACCACGTGGACCGACCCCGTCGTCCTGATCCCCGAGGACGAGCAACGCCTTACCGACTGGATGCGCCAACACCTCCGCCTCACCTGGTGCGAGCGCCCCGATCCCGTCCCTCTGGAGACAACGCTCATCTCCCGGCTCCGCCCACCCCTGAACCTCTACGGCACAGAGCACGGCACTACCCGAGAATGCGTCAAGCGGGCGCGGGCCGCTTACTACACCAGCGCCGGGCCTCGCCCGGACACGGTCCGCATGCCGACCAAGACTGGCCCGGATTCCGCCGCGAAGGGCATGCCGAGCCACCGCACGGGGTCATCGGAACCGATGGGCGCGCCACCGTCGACGCAGCCAGTCGCCGGCCTCCCCAAGAGCGACGAGAATGACCGCCGAAGCCGCGCACCGGGTCGGCGAGGCGGGCTGTGCGACTGCGTTGCCCAGAAGCCAGAGAACCAAGGCGAGCAGCGCCCACCAGATACCGAGCGACAAGGCAACACGTCCCGTCCGCGAGCTCACATCGATCCAGGCCGACGCGCGCCCGGAGTG
>NZ_BARF01000156.1 GCF_000367365.1 Streptomyces prunicolor NBRC 13075
ACTCAACTCCCGTCCGGAGCAGGGTGGTTGGTGGGGTAGGCGCAGAGCACGCACATGCCGAGGGAGCGCGGCATGCAGTAGCTGTAGGTGACCTTGCAGACCGGGCAGGTCTGGCGGGCCAGCATGGCCAGCGCGAGGGCGCCCCACTTCCGCGATGTCATCGGCCGTACCGGCAGCGCGAGGTCGATGCGGTAGAGGTAGGCGACCCGGACCGTGCCGGCACGGCGATTGATGCGCATGACCTGCGCCGCTATCGGCTGACCCCCCGGACGCAGCCCCCGCGCCCGCAACTGCCTGCGGGTGGCGTACTGCTCGTCACTGGGGGCGTACTTCCAGGGGAAGGTGGGGATGCCGTAGCGGGCGCCGGTGGGGTCGTAGCACTTGCCGAACGCGGCGGACATCACGGCGTCCCGACAGCGGCGGCGCGCTCGGTACGGATCGTGTCGCGCAGCATGCGGGCGTTGGCCGGTGAGGTGTGGATCTCGCGGCGGATGCCTTCTGCGGTCACCTTCGTGTCCGGCAGGTTGGCAGTCGCCTTGCGGGCCTCATCGAGCAACTGCGCCTGTGTGCGCTTGGGTTGGGGTGATCGGGCCACGTTGGGAACCCGACCGGTTGCCGCACGCGGGCGGGTCGATGCCGCCGCGACCGTGACCGTGCGCTGGGGAGTCGACCCGATCGAGTTGACCGGGGCTGACCCGATGGCGGGTACGGGCTTGAGCGGCAGAGCCGACTTCAGGAACCCGAGCGCGACCGGATTGGGCGTCCGTACCGGGTTCGCCACGGCGGACGCGGTGATCGGCGCGGGGGTCGATTCCGGCAGGTCAGCCGTAGACCGTTTCACTGTGGTCTCGGTAGATTCCTCCGCATTCGCGACCGGGGCCGGAATCGGGGCGGGCTGGTGGTGCAGCACCTTCGCGACGAGATCGGAACCGAAGTAGATCGACCCGACCGGAAGCGACGTGGCCAGCAGGACCAGGGCCCAGTTGGCGGGGTCCCAGTCGGCAAGCCGTCCCCAGTCGACCGTGGCCCCGTGCAGCGCGGGGACCAGGCCGTGCACGTAGTTGAGAACCAGCGAGGCACCCGTGTAGGTGCCCAGCACCCGCAACGCGAACTTCCGGTCGTCGCCCGTGAGGACGAGGGTGGCGACCAGGGCCAGGGCCATCAGGCCGTCGACCACGAACGGGTACAGGGTCGCGGCGGTGTGATCCGCACCGATCGCGTTCGCGATATCCCGCAACGCGTTCCACGACACCCGGAACGCCATCCCGACCACCACGACCAACGCGGCGACGAGCAGCTTCCTGCCTTTGGAGTTCATCACGCCACCTCCTTGCCGGTGGTGCCGGGCCGTCCGGTGCGGCGCCCGGCGGTGGTCGTGCAGCCGGGCGTGGCGGCGGCGGGGTCACACCAACCGCCACCGGCGCGCTTGGCCCTGTACATGGCCTCATCCGCAAGCCGCATCAGCAGCGACAACGCCACCGGACCCCCCTGAGGGGCATCGGGAAGGAGGTCGCTGCTGAGCGAGGCACCGATAGAGACACCGACCGTCAGGTCACTGCCCTCGAAGCGGAACGGGGCGGTGATCGCGTCATGCAGCGCGTCCAGCAGCCAGGGCAGGGTGTGCGTGCCGGGCAGCGGGACAGCGGCCACGAACTCGTCTCCCCCGAGCCGTCCTGCGACCGCGCCGGGGTACGCGGACACGGCGTCGGTCAGGCTCGCGGCGGTGGCGCGGATCGCCGCGTCCCCCGCCGCGTGGCCGGCCGTGTCGTTGAGGGCCTTGAAGCCGTCCAGGTCGACCAGGATGAACGCCGTGTGCATCTGACGGCCCAGAATCCGCAGGGCCGCCCGCTCGAATGCGGCACGGGTCCACAGGCCCGACAACGGGTCCCGGCGAGCCGCCGTCAGGCGCCGGCCCAACAGCAGCCCGTGAACACCCCATCCGCAGGCCAGCGGGCCCGCCGCCGAAACAGCCGTCAGGAGAGCGTTCATGCCGCACCTCCCGCCGCGATCAGCGCCGCGAGAACGAGCAGGGCGCCGCCGGCCTGGGTCAGGTCGACCGCGCGGCGCAGGCAGGTGAACTTGGCGACCGCCAGGCGGGACAGGCCCGCAATGTCGGCGGCGAGGTCACCGGACACGGCGTCGGTGATCTGCTCGGGGGTGAGGGTGGCCCACAGGGGGAAGCCGTGCCGACCGCTCAGGTTGGGGCGTACCGAGCGCAGCAGCAGTCCCGCAGCCGCGAGCAGCAGTCCCATGCCGAGCGCACCGACCGCCAGGGCGGGCGGGGTGAGCGGGAGGGAACTGCCGATGGTCCAGGCGCCGGCCAGGACCGCGCCGACGAACGCCAGCAGCAGCGCGGTCTTGTTGTCGGTCCGCGCGATCTCCGCCTTCACCTCAGCGTGCGCGGCTGTCAGGTTCTGTTCGGTGGTGGCGTTCATGCCACACCGCCCGACGTGCCCTCGGCACCCTGGTTGGCCAGCTCACGGCGGGCGGTGAGCAGACGGCGCCGGGCACGGCGGATGCGCTGCTGGTCCAGCTCGCTCGGGGAGCGGTCCAAGGTGATGATCTGCGCGTCGATCAGGTCGACGTCCGCCAGGATGACGGGCATCTCGGAGTCGATCGCGTCCAGTTCCGCGTTGGTGGGCTCAAGCCATTCGGCGAACGCGGTAACAGCTTCCTGAACAGTCACGATGGAGTTCATGGGTCGTGTTCTCCCTGCAAGGTGGCAACGGCCCGAACCGCGCCCCCGGTGTTAGAGCACCGGGGGCGCTTGCCGTTGGGGTCGGAATGTCCGGCTCCCCTCGACCCCTGCCGTGTGGACTCCGCAAGCGCGGGCCCGAACGGCAGAGGGAGGCAACCGGCGCGGCGCTAGCCGCCGCGAGGCTGAAAGAAAGTGGACCGAGCTACCACACAGGCGACGCCGACCGGTCCATCACGGCGACACCCAAAGCTGTCGTTGGAGCATCGGAACTCCTGTCGGTCGAAGAGACGGGAAACATCACTGCAAGGGGGACCAAGTCCCCACACTCCGGCCGTTGCTCGCGGTCGCCGGGCCACCTCCCCAGTACGGGCCGAAACCCTGTTTCACCTGGGCCTTAGCGGGCGGTCTTGCAGCGTTCTCCGCCCTGTCGGAGCAGCCCAAAGAAGGCCCCCCCTAGCGCCCCGCTGAACTAGTTCTGCGGGGCGCTGTGACGATTAAGGCACGGTCTGGAGTGGACGTCAATAGAACTAGTTCAGAGAGTCTGAGGCTCGCCCGATCGACCCCGCAGTGATCCCGGCTATCCTTCTAGGACTAGTTCTGTAAGACTGGGGGCGCGTGAGTCGCACATCGAGGGAGTCAGACGTGGAGGAGACCAAGGTTCCGAAGGTTCAGAGGCTCGCCGCTGAGCTTCGGAAGAAGATCCGGGAGGGGGTGTATCCCCCGAACTCTGCGCTGCCCAAGGTCCGAGAACTTCAGGAATCCGAAGGCGTCGCCTACCAGACCGTGCGCGACGTGTACCGAGTACTCGAAGACGAGGGTTTGATCATTTCTCGCAGGGGTGAGGGCACCTTCGTGTCTCCGATCCTCGGGAAGATCCACCGGGACGGAACTGGCCGCTACATCAAGTCGGCCAGGGAAGAGGCCGGCGCCCGTGGTGCGTTCGCGGCAGAAATCGCCAGGCTGGGGATGACCTCGAACGCGACAACCGTGATCAGTCGGGAGCGGCCACCGAAGCGGGTTGCCGAGATTCTCGGCATCCATCACGCCGCGAAGGCGCTGGTCAGAGCGCGAGTCATGCGCGCTGACGCCACCGTGGTTCAGGTGGCGACCTCGTACTTTCCTGGGGATGTGGCGTTCGATACGCAGCTCGAACAGCAGGACACCGGAGACGGTGGAAGCAAGTCTCGTCTCACCGAACTCGGGTACCAGCAGACCAGCATCCGAGAGTCCATCGACGTACGGCCCCCGAGCAAGACCGAAGCCGAGTCGCTCGGCGTCTCAGCCGACAGGCTGGTCTACGAGATCACGCATGTTGGCCTGACCGAGAGCGGCAGGGCTGTGGAGGTCTGCGTGCACGTTATGCCCATCACCCTTTGGTCACTCAGCTATGAGTGGCCCATCGACCAGCCCACCGCCTGAGAGGAAAGACCGAAGTGAGCAGCAACACCGCCATCGTCCGTGACGCCACAGAGCGCTACCGCACCGCCCGCCGGGAGGCCGGCGAAAGCCGTGGCGCCTTCGAGACCGAGATCAAGCGACTTGGCGGGACTCCTCGTGTGGAAACCGCGATCCGTCGCGACACGGCGCCCGCCCACGTGGCTGAGCTTCTCGGCATCGAGACCTCCGAGCAGACCGTGATCCGAGCCCGGCACATGTACGACGGTGACCGCCTGGTCCAGCTTGCCGACTCGTACGTGCCTGTGGACGTGGCGGAGGCCGCCGGGGTTGAGAACCCCGACCCCGGGCTTGGCGGCATCATCAGCCGGATGCGTGACGCTGGGTTCGAGCAGACCGAAGCGATTGAGGAGGTCACTCTGTACCCGGCGACCTCGATCGAAGCGGAGGCGTTCGGGGTTGAGGTCGGTAGCAACCTGCTTCAGATCACGCACACCGGATACACCAAGGCCAGCCGTGCCGTGGAGGTCACCGTGCACCGCCCTAGCCCCGGCTGGGTCCTGCGCTACAGCCCGCCCCTCAGCTGAACCCTGCCCATGGCGACGGACCGCACCGAACGGTGCGGTCCGTCGCTGTTTCTGCCCTTCCGGATCTCGCGTCGTAGCAGGTCACACATGCTCTCCGGGGCCGTCTGTGGGCCGTCCGAGGGTGGCCAACGACGACAAACGACGACAGATGACGACGGATACCGGGCACAGGCCCGACCGCCGCGCCGCTGGTCAGAGCGCTGGACCATACGGGTTTCCCACGGGGGCCAGGGGTCAGGCAAGATGGACTACATCTGCCCACTCCAGATTTCAAGCTGCCGGACGGTTTCTCTTGGCTGAGTACATCTACACCATGCGCAAGACGCGCAAGGCGCACGGCGACAAGGTCATCCTTGACGACGTGACGCTGAGCTTCCTGCCCGGCGCGAAGATCGGTGTGGTCGGGCCGAACGGTGCCGGTAAGTCCACCGTTCTCAAGATCATGGCGGGGCTCGAGCAGCCCTCCAACGGTGACGCGTTCCTGACGCCCGGTTTCAGTGTCGGCATCCTCATGCAGGAGCCGGAGCTGGACGAGACCAAGACCGTCCTGGAGAACGTCCAGGACGGCGCTGCCGAGATCATGGGCAAGCTCAAGCGCTTCAACGAGGTCGCCGAGCTGATGGCGACCGACTACTCGGACGCGCTGATGGACGAGATGGGCAAGCTCCAGGAAGACTTGGACCACGCCAACGCCTGGGACCTCGACGGGCAGCTGGAGCAGGCCATGGACGCGCTGGGCTGCCCGCCCGGCGACTGGCCGGTCGTCAACCTCTCCGGCGGTGAGAAGCGCCGCGTCGCGCTCTGCAAGCTGCTGATCGAAGCCCCGGACCTGCTCCTCCTCGACGAGCCCACCAACCACCTCGACGCCGAGTCGGTGAACTGGCTGGAGCAGCACCTCACGAAGTACGCGGGCGCCGTCGTCGCCGTGACGCACGACCGGTACTTCCTGAACAACGTCGCCGAGTGGATCCTCGAACTGGACCGCGGCCGTGCGATTCCCTACGAGGGCAACTACTCCACGTACCTCGACAAGAAGTCCACCCGCCTCAAGGTCGAGGGCCGCAAGGACGAGAAGCGCCAGAAGCGGCTCAAGGAGGAGTTGGAGTGGGTTCGCTCCAACGCCAAGGGCCGTCAGACCAAGTCCAAGGCGCGCCTCGCCCGTTACGAGGAGATGGCGGCCGAGGCCGACAAGATGCGGAAGCTGGACTTCGAGGAGATCCAGATCCCGCCGGGCCCGCGTCTGGGCTCGATCGTCGTAGAGGTCCAGAACCTCTCCAAGGCGTTCGGCGACAAGGTCCTCATCGACGACCTGAGCTTCACGCTGCCGCGTAACGGCATCGTCGGGGTCATCGGTCCCAACGGCGCGGGCAAGACCACGCTGTTCAAGATGATCCAGGGCCTTGAGACCCCGGACTCCGGCTCCATCAAGGTCGGCGACACCGTCAAGATCAGTTACGTCGACCAGAGCCGCGCCAACATCGACCCCAAGAAGTCGCTGTGGGCCGTCGTCTCCGACGAGCTCGACTACATCAACGTCGGCCAGGTCGAGATGCCGTCGCGGGCCTATGTGTCCGCCTTCGGCTTCAAGGGCCCGGACCAGCAGAAGCCGGCCGGTGTCCTCTCCGGTGGTGAGCGCAACCGCCTGAACCTGGCGCTGACCCTCAAGGAGGGCGGCAACCTGCTGCTCCTCGACGAGCCCACCAACGACCTCGACGTGGAGACCCTGTCGTCGCTGGAGAACGCGCTGCTCGAGTTCCCCGGTGCGGCCGTGGTCATCTCCCACGACCGCTGGTTCCTGGACCGGGTCGCGACGCACATCCTCGCGTACGAGGGCGAGTCGAAGTGGTACTGGTTCGAGGGCAACTTCGAGTCGTACGAGAAGAACAAGGTCGAGCGACTCGGTGCGGACGCGGCGCGTCCGCACCGCGCCACCTACAAGAAGCTGACCCGGGGCTGATCTTCTTGCGCCACATCTACCGTTGCCCGCTGCGCTGGGCGGACATGGACGCGTACGGCCACGTCAACAACGTGGTCTTCCTCCGCTACCTGGAGGAAGCCCGTATCGACTTCCTGTTCCGCCCGGAGAAGGACTTCCAGCAGGGCTCGGTGGTGTCGCGCCACGAGATCGACTACAAACGCCAGCTCGTCCACCGGCACACACCGGTGGACATCGAGCTCTGGATCACCGAGATCAGGGCGGCGTCCTTCACCATCACCTACGAGGTGAAGGACGGCGACCAGATCTACGTCCGCGCCTCCACGGTCGTCGTCCCGTTCGACTTCGCGGCACAACGCCCGCGCCGGATCACCGCCGAGGAACGGGAGTTCCTGGAGGAATACCGGGACGACGCCGAGGACGAGGCCGTAGCCGCATGACGGTCCTCCACCTCGCCGACGAAGGGGAGACGGCGGACTTCGCGGCCTTCCTCTCCCGGCTGCTCCACTACGACCGCGGCGCCGCGGTCCGCCTCCAGGCGGCCGGCACGGCCCTCGCCGTCTTCGGGCGTCCACCGTCCTTCGAGGTCCTCGCCGTCCGCGCGGTACGCCTCGCCAAGCCGTACGAGAACGGCCTCGACGTCACCCTCGACGTGACCGTCTCTGCCGGTGAACTCCTGGAAACCCTCGACGAGTTGGCAGCCACGGCCGGCGTACCGGCCGCGGTGACCGGCCCGCCGTGGGCCGGAGTGCTGCCACCCCGCGGCGGCTGGACCCCCGAGTCCGGCCTCCCCGGCCCGCAGGCACTGCGCGGGATGATCGCCGCCGGAGTCGCCGAATTCCGCTCCCGCACCCAGGAGTTGACCCCCGAGACCCGCACGCGCGCCGAACTCGACCGCGTCGGGCGGGAGATCTGGTCCCGCACGGTCGGCGACACCTCACTGCCGGTACGCGCGGTCCACGCGGCCCAGTCACTCGGATTCCTGCGCCCCGGCGGCGAGTCGGTCCTCTTCTCGTCGGGCGCGTGGCTACGGCTGCGCACGCCGTACGGCTCGATCGCCGTACGCAGGGCGGGAGTTGGGACGCTGGGCGTCAGCGTGCGCTGAGCGCGCCGCCGAACTCCCCGCACGGTAAGTCGAACTCCCCGCACGGTAAAGGGAGTTCAGCCCGCCGTGGCTCAGCCCGCCGTGTTCACCATCGAGGCGGCGGCGTACGTCAGGTAGTTCCACAACGTGTGCTCGTGCTCCTCGGACAGCCCGAGCTCGTCGACGGCGACCCGCATGTGCTTCAGCCACGCGTCGTGCGCGGCCTGGTCCACCTGGAACGGGGCGTGGCGCATCCGCAGCCGCGGGTGGCCGCGGTTGTCGCTGTACGTCGTCGGGCCGCCCCAGTACTGCATCAGGAAGAGGGCGAAGCGCTCCTCGGCCGGGCCCAGGTCCTCCTCCGGATACATGGGCCTCAGCAGCGGGTCCCCGGCGACGCCCTCGTAGAAACGGTGGACGAGGCGGCGGAAGGTCTCCTCCCCGCCGACCTGCTCGTAGAAGGTCTGCTCCTGAAGCGTGCCGCGCCGAATCTCTGTCACGCTCCCATGGTCTCAGACCGGGCGACGGAGGACTTCGGACCTACGACCGCTCGCCTCCCGGCCCCTACGGCAGGACAGTGGACGTATGAGCGCGCACGCTCTCGACAAAGACCTGGACGCCGTCGCCGTCGCCGCGCGGGCGGAACTGGTGCGGTCGATCGGGCTGAGCGGCGCCTGGGACGCGGACCCGGGGTGGCGAGCGGCGTTCGCGTCGGTGCCGCGGCATCTCTTCGTGCCGTACTACTACGTCGGTGCCGAGGGCGGCTACGAGCGGCTGTGGGGCGGCAGCCCCGACCCGCGCACCCGGGAGCGCTGGCTGCGCGGGGTGTACGCCGACGTACCGCTCGCCACGCGGTTGCGGGACGGCGAGCTGGTGTCGTCGAGCAGCCAGCCCTCGCTGATGGCGCGGATGCTGGCCGAACTGCGGGTCGCGGACGGCGCCCGGGTCCTGGAGATCGGCGCAGGGACGGGCTATAACGCGGCGTTGCTAGCCCACCGTCTCGGCGACGCCCTGATCACCACCGTCGACCTGGAACCGGAGATCACCGAGTCAGCGCGCACCCACCTCTCCGCCGCCGGATACCGCCCGACCGTGGTCACCGGCGACGGCTCCCGAGGAGTCCCCGAGCACGCCCCCTACGACCGGATCATCGCGACCTGCGCCCTGACATCGATCCCGCGAGCCTGGCCAGCCCAGTGCAGCCCCGGCGCCCGCATCCTGGCCCCCCTGGCCACCGGCCTGATCGCCCTCACCGTCCACGACGCGACCCACGCCGAGGGCACCTTCCTGAACACGGCCGCGTACTTCGTCCCCCTACGCGGCACCGAGCCCGCCGTACAGGGCGAGATCCCGCACCGCCCCGGCGACCACGAACTACTCCGCTTCCTGCTCACTCTCACCCACGGCACGCTTGCTCCGCAGGACGCCCGTGACCTGTGGGAGCAAGAAGGAAGACCAGGCCGAGAGCGCTACGGCATCACGCTCGCCGACGAGCAGGCATGGGCATGGCTAGACGCCCCGGAGGGCTCGCACGCCTGGCCTCTCCGCTGACTACAGCGCCCCGAAAGGGGCGCGGGGAACTGCGCGACCAGCCACGACGGGCCCGCAGACGACCAAGAACCCATCGCGGCAATTCCAGCTGGCGCCGACGCCTAACCCCGCCGGACAGTGATCGTCGTCCAAGCCCCCACATGCACCCGATCCCCATCCTGCAACGGCACCGGCACAAACGGCTGAATAGGCTCCTCGCCACCATTCACCGTCGTACCGTTCGTCGAGTTCTGGTCGACAACCGCCCAACTCCCGTCCGGCTGCTGCACCAGCACCGCGTGCTGATGCGAGACACCCGGATCCTCCGGCGGCACCGACAGGTCGATGTCGGGGGACTCACCGGTGGAGTGCCGACGCCGGCCGATGGTGATCTGGTTGCCGGTGAGCTGCCGCTGCTGCTCGGGCGAGTACGCGGGCAGATTGAGCCCCGCGGCCTCCGGTCCCGAGCGCTGCATCATCGCCATGAAGTACTCGCGGTCCGGCCCGATCGTCGCCATCCACGTCGTCGGCTGCTGCTGGTACGCCGGACGCGGCGGGGGCGGGGCCTGGGTGGAACCGGGCTGCGGATAGCCGTAGCCACCACCCTGACCGGGACCGCCGGGGCCACCGGGACCGCCCGGGGAGCCGGGGGTCGGCGGGGAGATCACCCAGTCGTCGTCACCGCCGCCGAAGGACGGGCCGCCCTGCTGCGGACGGTTCGTCTCCTGCGGGAACCCGGGCGGGGCCGGCGGCGCGGACTGCTGGAAGGCTTGCGGAGCGCCGCTGGTCGCGCCGGGGCCCGCGGGGGGCGTAGGTCCGGGCGGCGGCGGGATCGGCCGCGAGGGGTCGGGGCCGAAGCCCGAGGGACCCTGCGGGTTCGAGGGCTCGTTGCCGAACGGTCCGGGCGGACCCTGCCGCTCGCCGCCGAAGGCACCGGGGCGGCCCCCGCCGAACTCACCCTGGCCGGGGCGCTCGTTGCCGAACTGGCCGCCGGGACCCGGGGGTTGCTCGTTGCCGAACGGATTGGGCCGGCCGGGCGCCTCGTTGCCGAAGGGCGAGGGCGAGCCGGAGGCCTCGTTGCCGAACGTCCGCGGCGGGCCGGACGGGTCGTTGCCGCCGAAGGGCGCGGGACCGCCACCCTGACGCTCACCACCGAAGCCCTGCGAGCCGCCGGGGCCGCCGGGCCCACCTTGCCGCTCGTTGCCGAAACCTTGTGCGCCCGGACCGCCGGGACCACCCTGGCCACCGGGTCCGCCTTGGCGTTCGCCACCAAAGCCTTGGGAGCCCTGGCCACCGGGTCCACCGGGACCGCCCGGGCGCTCGTTGCCGAAGCCTTGCGAGCCGGGTCCACCAGGACCGCCGGGCCCACCTTGCCGCTCATTGCCGAAGCCCTGCGAGCCGGGACCACCGGGGCCACCAGGTCCGCCGGGCCCACCCTGCCGCTCGTTACCGAACCCCTGCGAGCCCGGACCACCCGGTGCACCGGGCCCACCCTGCCGTTCGCCACCGAAGGCACCGGGACCGTTCGGCCCACCAGGACCAGCGGATCCACCAGGTCCACCGGGACCGCCAGGCGCCCCAGGTCGTCCCGCCGGGTCACTGCCGAACGGAGGTATGGGCTCAGCCGGCCGGTTCATCTGCGACGGCCGCGACCCCTGGTACTCGTAGGGGTCACTGCCGTACGACGGACCGGGACCCGGACCGGGCGGCGGAGGCTGCTGCTGGAAGCGGGACGCCGGGCTCGGGCCGGGGCCCGGTCCGGGCGTCGAGGGGCGCGGCGCGGCCGGGGTGTACGACGTCGCCGTGTTCGTGAGGAAGTTCCACCGGCACTCCTCGCAGAACGGCGCACCGCCCTCGCGGGGTGTGCGGCACTGCGGGCAGAGCTCCGCCTCGGCGGACGGGCCGCGGCCGGGCGCGGGCGGCGGGAAGCCGTAGCCGCCGCCGGGGGGCGGGGGAGGGGGCGGGGGCACGGCACCGGCCATGCGGTGACCGCAGACCTCGCACCAGTCGTCGGAACCCGACTGGTGTCCGTTCGGGCAGGTCGGCATGTCGGCGCGTCCCCCTTTCGCACAGGGTCGTTCTCGGTCTCACGGAGTGGTGCTGGTTAGGTCACTTCTTTACACGAACAGTCTTTGTGGACCGTGTCTCGAGAGTCATCTCGTCGGCCTCCGCGACCTTCGCCTTCAGTCGCACAGTACCCGCCGCGGCATCGACCACGTCCACCACCTTCGCAAGCAGTTTCGCAGTATCCGCGTTTCCGGAGACGCTGGCGAGCTGAACGGCCCGTCCCAGTTTGGCCGTTGCTCCATCGACATCACCCGATTTGCGGAGATCGAGGCCTTGTTGGATGACTTGCGCCAGTTCGGCCTGGCCGGTGTAGTGCGCTACCTGCGGATTGATGGACGTGGAGGCCACCATGTCGTCGGTCCACAAGGCCTTCACCAGGCCCTGGGCGCCCAGGTTCTGGGTGCTTCCGTCGGGCTGCGGGACGACCAGCGAGACCCGCGCGGCCAGCATCTCCTGGCCGATGCCAGCCTCGGGGACCTCGACGCACACGTGGTAGTCACGGGACTCGTCTCCCCAGGACCCGGTGGGGTAGTCCCCGGCGCGGGGGCCCGCTTCGGTGCGGCGGTCGGTCAACTCCTCGACCCTGGGCGCGACTTGCTTGACGAATTTGATGGCCGTGCCCACCGGCGTCCACAGCCGCAGCGCGACGTCCGCGACCCCCTTGCCCATCGCCGTCTCCATCATCTTCGTGAAGTCGGCGGAGAGCGCGGCCGGGTCGGCGACGATGTCGGCGGTGCCGAGCAGCGCGGAGGCGATCCCTGTGACTTCTTTCACTTCCCAGTCGGTGCCGACGCCCCGCGCGTCACAGGTGAAACGTCCGGCGCAGGAGCCGAGGGACGCCTTCAGGTCCTCCGGCGCCTCGTGCTCGTTGCGGCCGTCGGTCAGCAGGATGCCGTGGCGTATGGAGACGTCCGCCGAGGACAGCAGCCGGTCGGCGAGCCGCAGCCAGGTGCCGATCGCCGTACCGCCGCCCGCGCTCAGCTTGCGCAGCGCGTGCTTGGCCTGGTCCCGGGTCCGGGAGTCGGCCACCGCGAGCGCCCCGCCGCCCGGATAGACCTCCTTGGCGACATGCGTGCCGCCGATCACCGCGAAGTGCACCCCGTCGCGCAGGGTGTCGATCGCGGCGGCCGTGGCGTCGCGGGCGTTGCGCATCTTGGTCGGCGGGTAGTCCATCGACCCCGAACAGTCGACCATGATCGCCACGGCCGCGTCCGGGCCCTGCCCGGCCGAGTACAGATGGGGCGCCGCGACCGGGCTCCCGATGGTGCCGCCGCCGGTCGAGGTCACCGTGACGATCGCGTTGACCTCGCGACCGCCCTCCGGCAGGTACTCGTTCTGGTACACGTCGACCGAGAACTGTGGCACGTTCGACTTCGAGAAATTGGCCATGCCTACTCTGATCCCCCTCAAGTACCCCACCTGAATGGGGCGATGACTATGTGCGGACCGGTCCCCACCGGTCCGAGGCCGTCCCCGTCAAATGTGGCCTCAGCCGATTACTGCCCCTTGCGGCGGTACCGGGAACGGCACGACGGCCACTGTTACGTTGTCGTGGCCCCCGCCGTCCAGCGCGTGGCCGACCAGGACCTGGGCACTGTGCAGCGGGCGGACCATGGCGTCGGGGGGGACGACCTCGGCCATCTCCTCGGCGGACTCCGCGTAGTTCCACAGTCCGTCCGTGCACACCACCACTACACCCGGCCGGTCCGGCTTGAAGGAAGCCGTGTGCGGCTCCAGTTCGTACGCGTCCGCGCCGAGCCAGCCGGTGATCGCGTGGGCGCGCTCGTCGGCGTAGGCCTCCGCCTCGTTCATCAGGCCCGCGGCGACCATCTGGGCCGCCCACGAGTCGTCCTCGGTGAGCCGGGCCGGCGGTGAACTGCGGTCCACCGGGATCCAGTAGGCGCGGCTGTCGCCGACCCAGCCGACGACCAGGAGGGTCGGGGTGACGATGGAGGCGACCAGGGTGCAGGCCGGCGCGTTCTGGTGCGGGGCGTGCTCGCGGGCCGTCGCGGGCTCCTGGGCAAGGGAGTTGACCGCGTGCGAGGCCGCGATGATCGCCTCGTGCATCGCCGCCTGCGGATGCGTGCCCTGCGGCAGCGCGGCCAGCAACGCCTCACCGGCCTGCCGCGAGGCGGCCAGCGAGGCCGCGTCGGGACGCGTCGCCGACGACACCCCGTCACACACGACCGCGACCAGCGCGGGCGCCCCGTCGGGCAGCAGGCACTGTCCTACGGCGAAGGCGTCCTCGTTGCGATGGTGCCGCAGCCCGCGGTCGCTGACCGCCGCGAGCGGGCCCAACTCCTCTTCCATGTGGTCGCGTTCGCGGGGCTGGGCGTGCCCGCAGTTCTCGCAGTAGCCGTCCGGGTCCACCCGGCCCGAGCGGCAGGCCACGCACACCTTGACGCCCTCGCCCGCGGTCGGCGGATCGGCGGCGACCCGCGGGTCCGGCGCCTGCAGCGGGTACTCGTCGGGCTCCGGCGGCCGGTCGAACCGTACGCCCGTGGCCGGGGAGACCGGCGAACCGGTGGGCGGCAGCGGGGCGTTGGACGGCAGGGGGGTGCCGCCCGAGTCGGTGCCGGCCAGGTCGGTGGGCAGATGGACCGTCGGCGAGGTCTCGGCGCCCTCCGGCTGGGGTACCACGGGCCAGTTCACGTCCGCTGCCTCCTCGGGTGGGAGCGGCACCGCGCCGTTCATGGTGAGCGTCGGGTGGTCGTCCGGCGGCGCGGGCACGGCGGACAGGTCGTATCCGCACGCACCGCAGAAGCGGTCACCCGATTCGAGCGGCTCTTCGCAGCTCGGGCAGGCGGCGAGCTGGGGCATCTGCGACATCAACTACACCCACGTCCGGGGGCGGTAACGGTTGGCTCGTTCCACCAGGTCGATCCTCTCCTCGCCGTCCCGTGCCAGCCGGGCCAGCGTGCGGTACGAACGCTCCAGGCCGAAGCGGAGTCCCCGCTCGTCCAGCTCGCTGCCGAGCAGCTCCCGCCGCGTGAGCGGTACGGAACCCTGGCCTCCGGAGAGTATCCAGTCGAGGGCGCGGCCGAGGACCTCGGCCGACAACCGCTCGCGCCGGACGGCGTCCAGACCGTATCCCTCCAGCGCTTCCACCTGTCCGGCGGCCGCGGTCAGATCGTCCAGGAACGGCGTGTCGTCGGCCGTCGCGGCCCGCTCCCGAAGCCGCGCCCGTACGGCGGCCACACGCGCGGCCGTGTAGTGGATGGACGCCTCGGGCACCGACTCCAGCGTCCGTACGGCGCCCGGCCGGTCGCCGGTCGCGAACTGGACGCGGGCCAGGCCGAAGGCCGCGCTCACATAGCTCGGGTCGGTCGACCACACCAGCCGGTAGTACTCCGCCGCGTTGTCCAGCTGCCCCAGCACCTCGGCGCACAGGCCCAGCGCCAGCTTCGGCGCGGGCTCGCCCGGGAAGGCGTCGTAGATCGCGTCGAAGGACAGCGCGGCGGCCTCGTAGTCACGGGTCGACAGCGCGGCCACGCCCGTGTACCAGACCACCCGCCAGTCGTCGGGCCGCTCGTCCTCCAGCTTCGCCAGGGCGTCCAGCGCGGTGTACGAGTCGCCGTTCTCCAGCCAGGCCCGGATCTGCCGCAGCCGGGTCTCCACGGACGGCGACGGCGCGGATGCGAGCGCGCCGAGCAGTTCGGTCGCCGCGGTCGCCATCAGGCCCGCCAGGAAGCCCGCGTTGGGGTCGGTCGGGTCGACGTGCGGAACGGGCAGCGCGAGGGCCACGGCGGGGGAGTCGACCTGCTTGACGGTGCTCGGCGCGCTGCCGTTCAGCGCGGTCAGCACCGGGCCGCCGGTGGGCCGTTCGGCAAGCGCCGTGCCGGTGCGGGCACTTGAGGTCCGCTTCGGCGGCTGCGCCGCTCTCGCCCCCAGCAGGGACACGTCCCCGTCCAGCTTGGGGAACAACTCCGTGTCCGTGACCTTGAGTTCGGGGCCGAACAGGGTGGACAGCGCCGGGCGGGCCCGGCCGGTCTGGAGTGAGACGACCTCGCGCAGGACGCCCGTCAGCTGCTCGGCCATCTCCTGCGCGGAGGCGAAGCGGCGGGCCGGGTCGGGGTCGGTGGCGCGGACCAGGAGCCGGTAGAACGACTCGTAGCGGCGGAAGACCTCGATGTTGTCCGGGTCGGGCAGGGAGTCCACGAAGATGTTCGTGTAGCCCTGGAAGTCGAAGGTCATCACCGCGAGGGTGCGGGCGACCGTGTACAGGTCGCTCGCCACCGACGGGCCGACCTCCGCGACCTCCGGCGCCTGATAGCCCACCGTGCCGTAGATGGCCGACTCGTCGTCGTCCATCCTGCGCACCGCGCCCATGTCGATCAGCTTGAGCTGGTCCTCGGTCTGGATCGCGTTGTCGACCTTGAAGTCGCAGTACAGCAGGTTGCGGCTGTGCAGGTGGCCGAGCGCCTCCAGGGCCTCGATGCCGTACGCGCAGGCCTGCTCCACCGGCAGCGGATCGCGCTTCCCGCTCTCTGTACGGCGGTCGTTGGCGATCTCCTTGAGGGACTTGCCGCCGACGTACTCCATGACGATGTACCCGTCCAGCGAACCCGTCCGCTGGTCGAGGTGCTCCACGAAGTTGTAGATCCGCACGATGTTGGCGTGCTCGATCTCGGCGAGGAAGCGCCGCTCGGAGATCGCGGCCTCCATCGCGTCCTGGTCGCCGGTGTCGAGGAGGCCCTTGAGGACCACCCAGCGGTCGGAGACCGCGCGGTCCACGGCGAGATAGACCCAGCCGAGGCCGCCGTGCGCGAGACAGCCCACGGTCTCGTACTGGCCGTGCACGATGTCGCCGGCTTCCAGCTTGGGCGTGAACGAGTACGGGTTGCCGCACTTGGTGCAGAAACCCTCCGTGCGCCCCGGGCTGTCGCCGCGGGAACGCCCCACCGGCGCACCGCAGTCCGAGCGCGAGCAGAACCGCTTGCGCTCGGGCACCTCCGGGTTCTCCAGGACCATCTCGCGCGGGTCGGGCCGCGGCACCCCCGGCACCTGCACCAGACCGACCCCGAGCCGGCCCCGGCTGGAGGTCCCCGACGACGAACCCGAGCTGCGCACCGACACCGAACGGCCCGTGGAGCGGCCCGACTCCGAGCGCGAGAGCCGCCCCGACACCGAGCGCCGGGACTTCGCCGACTGCGACGACGTACGCGAACTGCGGCTGCTGGTACGGGAACTGGCGCTGCCCGCACCCCGCGAGCCCTTGCCGCTGGTCATCCCGGTGGGCGGTGAGCCGATCGCCCCTCCCCCAGAGGGGGGACCCCCAGCCGCCACCACCGGCGCCAGACCGCAGGTGTCGCAGTACAGCTCGCCGCCGCCGACGTCCTCGTACGAGCCCTCGCAGCCCGGCCGTTGACACTTCCGCTGTGTCTCACTCATGACCGACCCCGCTTCTCCCTCGTCACTCACGCGCCCGGCCCCCTCTGGTCCTCGGGACCGCCCTGCGGCTGTGTCCGCGGCGCGTTGAACTGCTCGGCCGCCGCGTGCTGGTAGCGCAGCACCGCCTGTTCGGCGACGCGCAGATCGCAGGGCGCGCTCCACAGCATGCGGCGGGCCGCGTCGTACCGCTCGATCAGCAGCGGGTCCTCCGCGAGGCCGTGCCGGGCGACCTTCGCCTTGTACGCGTCGAGGCGGCCGCGCAGCTCCGCGCGGACCGCGAGCGGCTGGGTGACCGCTGTCAACGACTCGCGGGCGCGCAGCAGTTCGTCCTCCGCCTTCTGCTCCAGGGACTCCAGGAGCGGGGACAGGCGGTGCCACTGGGCGTGTCTGCGGTACTCGGCGGCCGTCGACAACTGCTCCTGGAGCACGGTCGGCGGTCCGCTGACGGCCGGCACCTCCGTGGCGGCGATCTTCGCGAGGACCTCACCGCGCGCGGTGCGTGCCTCGGCGAGCGTGCGGTCCGCGCGGGAGAGCACGTCCCGCAGCTTCACCAGCCGCGCCTCCGCGTCCTGCCGGACGGTGAGCACGGCGTCGATCTCGCGGCGCACGTCCTCCAGGGCGCGCGCCTCCCGGTCGTAGACCGTGGTGTCCGGGCGGCCGCCGCCGGGGGCCGAACTCCCTTGTGCCCGCACCCAGTAGGCCAGCGGGTCGGAGATGACCCGCTCGCGCAGGTCGGTCAGGACGCGGGTGATGCGCTCCAGGTCGTCGCCCGCCGGGTGTTCGCCAGGGCGGACGCCGACGGAGTGGGCGAGCTGGCGGGTGCGCTGCAACTCGGCGGCCAGTAAATCGATCCGGGCGGGCAGCGCCGACCACACCGCGTCGGAGGTGACGACCATGTCCAGCGAGTTCGCGTACAGGTCGTTCATCTCGTCGACGAGCGAGTTCAGCGAGAACTGGTGGCTCAGCTTGCTCGAACCGCCGGTCAGCGTCGGCATGTTGGCCGTCGCCGTGGTGGAACCGGCGACCGTGACGGACTCGCCGCGCAGCAGCTCGGTCAACTCGACCAGGTCCTCACGGCTGGACCAGCGGCGCCGCGAGCGGATGCTCTGGGCGGCGTGGAACGCGTCCGTGTAGGCGTCGAAGTACGCCCACAGCAGCGTGATCGACGCGTCCGTGGACGCCCAGCGCTCCTTGGTCGTGCCGGTCAGCTCGGCGCCTTCGAGGAGTCTGCGGCCCGCGTGGTCCTGGAGGGCGAGGAGCGAGGTCTCGATGGCCTCGTGCTCCGCGCCGAGCCGCGCCAGCGCACGGTCCACCTCGTCCCGGTCCATTACCGGCCCGGGGGGTCCCGTGACGCCGCCCATCGATCACCTCTCGCTGCGTTGTGTTCCGTGGAAGTCCGTTGTGTCGTTCGGTAATTGACGGTCCGTCACTTGTAGTGCGGGGTGGGCGGGTCGGCCGACTTCGAGTCCGCCCGCAGGGTGGGCAGCAGCCATTTCGTGTAGGACGCGTGCCAGCCGTCGGGGCCGGTGCTGGTGCGGTAGGTCTCCAGTACCCGGTTGACCCGGCGGACCAGGTCGGTGGCGTTCAGGTTCATCGCCACGCCGTAGTACTCGGTGGTGAAGGCGGCGCCCTTCAGCTCCACCGTCGGGTCCTGCGCGGCCAGGCTCGCGGCGAGCGCGCCGTCGGTCACCACCGCGTCCGTCTCGCCGAGTTGGAGCTTCACCAGGCAGTCGAGCTGGTTGGGGACGGTGTCCTTGATGTCGACGCTCGCGGGCAGCGTGTGCGCCGTCTTGTCCGCGTCCAGCCGCTCGTACGCCGTGGAGCCCTTCGCCGAGCAGACCTTCTTGTCGGCGAGGGTGTCGTTGTGGCCGGTGATCGTCGACACCTTCGGGGCGAGGACCTGCTGGCCGGTGACGAAGTACGGGGCGGAGAAGGCGACTTTCGCGGCGCGCTCGCAGTTGATCGTCATGGTGCGGACCACCATGTCGACGGTCTTCTTCTGGATCGCGGGGATGCGCTGGTCGGTCGGTATGGCCCGGAACCGGACCTTCTCGGGGCTGTAGGAGCTGCCGAAGATGTTCTTGGCGATGGCGGTGACCACGTCGATGTCGAAGCCCTCCAGCGCACCGGAGGAGCCGTTGGGATTGCGGTATCCCCAGCTGTAGCTGTTCTGGTCGACGCCCACGTTCAGATAGCCGCGGGTCTTGATCGCGTCGATCGTGGTGCCGTCCGCGTCCGACGGGGACGGGCTCTGGTCCTGGACGGTGGCCTCGTCGCACTTGGGTGCCCTGGCCTGGGTGCCCTGGACCGTCTGCTGTCCGCCGAGGTCTGCACCGGCCTCGCCGCGTGACTGGGTGAGCGGCAGCAGCAGCACGAAGGCGACCGCGAGGACGCAGACGACCGCCATCGCACCCACCCCGCCCCAGCCCCGCAGACCGGCCCGCACACGTCGTACAGCGCTCAGCCGGCGAAAAAGGTCACTCCGTGCTCGCATCGTCCCGCCCCCTTTCACCGGTACTCCGACAGCCTGCGCCCGATGCCCAGTACGGCGCCGGCCGCGCCGAGCGCCGCGAGCACCGCGGCCCCGACGGTCAGGCCGGTCATCGCGTCCAGGCCGTCGCCCGCGGACTGCTGGAACTCCTTCGTCTCTTGTATCAGAGCCGAATTCAGCGAGGCGTCCACGGAGTTGAAGCACTCGGCCGTCGCGTCCTTCGCGCCGATGACACCCTCGCGGGCATCGTCGTACTTGCCCAGCTCGTTGTTCTCGCTGACCTTCGCGTGGCGCGAGATCCACACCTTCATCGAGCTGTTGGCGACCGCGACGGGCTTGCGGCCCGCGGAGTCGTCGGCGAGCGAGTCGGCCAGTTTCAGGCCCTTGCCCAGCGCGGCGATCTGCTGGTCGTATCCCCAGTCGTAGGTGTCCACGACCTGCTTGTCCGGGAGGGTCGTCGTCTCCGAGCCGCGGCTGACCAGGATGAGGTTCTCGTCGCTGCGCGCCTTGAGGGAGGCGATGCGGGCGTCGTGCAGCACGGTGAGCGACTTGACCCCGTGGTCGTACGAGTCGTTGAGGCCCGCGCGGGCGACGGTGTGGCCGACGACCACCCACAGCAGGACGACCGCGGTGGCGGCCGAGGCGGCGACCAGGCCGCCGTTCAACACCCGGTTCGTGCGCTGGTAGTTGCGCCGCTGAGCCCAGGTCAGGCCGCCGAGGGCGAGGAGACCGAGGGCGATCGCGAACCACGGATACGGCGTCGCGTTCCCGTAGTCGGCGCTCAGCCGCTCGTTCTCGTTCTTGTAGAGGTCCTGGGCCTTCGGGAGCATCTGGTTCTGCATGGTGTCGTTCGCGGCGCGCAGATAGGCGCCGCCCACCGGGAAGCCCTGCCGGTTGTTGGCGCGGGCCGACTCGACCAGGCCCTTGTACTCCGGCAGCAGTTCGTTGAGCTGCTTGATGTAGGTCGCGGACGACGAGCCCGGGTCGGCGTTGGCGGCCGCGGTGACGAGCTTGGAGGCGGCGTTGCGCACGTCCTTCTCGTACTGCGTGCGGGTCGCCGGGGTCTCGTCCAGGCCCGCCAGATAACCGCTGGCCGCCATCGTGTTGGCGTCGGCGAGCGATCGGTATATGTCGGCCGCGTCGGAGCTGAGCGGCTGGCTGTGGTGGAGCACGTCGCCGGCCGCCGTCGCGCGGCTGTCGGTCTGCCAGGCGGCGACCGCGCCGAACGCGACCACCAGCACGGCCAGCAGCGCGCCGATGGCCCGCAGCCGGCCCGGCTCGGTGGTGGCTGCCGCGCGCAACTGGTCGACGCCCTCGGCGAGCGCCGTACGGCGCGCGGGCGTCGCGTCCGGCGTACGCCGGGGCGTGGGCGCCCCCGAGCGGCCCGACTGCGGCGGCAGCGCCGGCATCGTGGGCACGGCGGTGCCCGGTGGCGCCGTACTGCTCTTCGGCGGTTGTGTCACTGCTGACCTCCCCCAGGGTCATCCCGTCGCCGCAAGTATCGCCGCCAGGACTGACATTCCGCACCGGTCTTCACTGGATCTTGATCGGATCGCAGCGCGGTGACCGGATTTCCGGCACCACACAACGCCCCGCACCGCCCCCCTGTCCATGAATACGCCGTGGGAATCTGTTCGGTTCCCGGGCGTCAGTGCTCGTAGTACGCCCTGGCCCGCGCGTGTGCCTCGGCCGGGGCGCCCACGTGGTCCAGGCCCAGCAGCACGGACCCGAGGACCGGCCGCGCGGTGACGACCGTCGCCACCGCCTTGGGCGCCTTGGCGGCCAGCAACTCCCTTATACGGTCGTCCAGTTGGGGATGCCGGGCGGCGAGGACGCTGCCGCCGAGCAGCACCGGCGCCTCCTCGTCGAGCAGCTCCAGGCGGCTCAGCGCGACCCTCGCCATCGCCACGACCTCCTCCGCCATCCGGTCCACGATCGAGCGGGCCACCGGGTCGCCGTCCACCGCCGTCGCGAACAACACAGGTGTCAACTCGTGCCGCCGGTGGTGCTCGACGTGTTCGAGATGCAGCGCCTCGATCAGGTCGTACATCGAATCCAGGCCGAAGTACGCGGGCAGCGTGCGCGCCAGCGCCGTAGGACCGCCGCGCCCGTCCTCCGCCCGGGCCGCGTGCCACAGGGCCTCCTCCGCCAGGCCCCAACCGCCGCCCCAGTCACCGGAGATACGGCCGATCGCCGGGAAGCGGGCGGTGCGGCCGTCGGGCCGCATGCCGACGCAGTTGATGCCGGCCCCGCAGACCACGGCGACTCCGCGCGGCTCGGTGATGCCGGCCCGCAGGATCGCGAACGTGTCGTTGCGCACCTCCACACTCGTGCCCCACGCGCGCGCGTGCAGCGCGGTCGCCAACTGCTCCTCCTCCACGGGGAAGTCGGCGTTGGCGAGACAGGCCGACACATGGTCGACCGCGCTCACCCCTGCCTCCGCGAAGGCGCGGGCGACGGCCTCGGCGACCTTGTCCACGGCCGTCCCGATGCCCACGACCGGCGGCCGGAACCCGCCGCCGCGGGCGGTGGCGAGGACTTCCCCGTCGGCCGCCACGACCGCGACGTCGGTCTTGCTGTTGCCCGCGTCGATGGCGAGGACACTTGCGGTCAGGCCCACGCGAGGTGCTCCCGGTTGTGCGCGATCAGCTGGTCGGTCAGGGCTTCGGCGTACTCGTACTGGCCGATCAGGGGATGCGAGAGCAGCGCCCGGAACACCCGGTCCCGGCCCCCGCGCAGCGCGGCCTCCAGGGCGAGGTCCTCGTATGCCGTCACGTTCGCCATCAACCCGGCGTACAGCGGATCAACTTCCGCCACGGCAAGGGGAGTCGCGCCCTTGGCGCCGACGGCGGCCTGCACCTCGATCACCGCGTCGTCCGGCAGGAACGGCAGCGTGCCCTTGTTGTACGTGTTCACGACTTGATAGGGGCTCCCGCCTCCGCCGAGCAATGAGGCGGCCAGGTCGACGGCCGCCTCCGAGTAATAGGCCCCGCCGCGCTTGGCGAGCAGCGCGGGCTTCTCGTCGAGGGCCGGATCGGCGTACATCTTCAGCAACTCACGTTCCATCTCGGCCACTTGGGAGGCCCGGGACGGCTTCGTCCGCAGTTCCCGTACGACCTCGTCGTGCGCGTAGAAGTAGCGCAGGTAGTACGACGGGACGACGCCGAGCCGGTCGAGCAGCACCCGGGGCAGGCTCAGGTCGGCGGCGATGTCGTCGCCGTGTTCGCCGAGCAGCTTGGGCAGCACGTTCTCGCCCTCGGGACCGCCGAGCCGCACACCGGTCTCCCACGTGAGGTGGTTGAGGCCCACATGGTCGAGGTGCACATCGGTCGGGGTGACCCCGAGGAGTCCGGCGAACTTCCGCTGGAAACCGATCGCCACGTTGCACAGGCCGACCGCCTTGTGGCCGGCCTGGAGCAGGGCGCGGGTCACGATCCCCACCGGGTTGGTGAAGTCGATGATCCAGGCGTCCGGGTTCGTACGGCGGACCCGTTCCGCGATGTCGAGAACGACCGGTACGGTCCGCAGCGCCTTGGCGAGGCCGCCCGCGCCGGTCGTCTCCTGGCCGACGCAGCCGCACTCCAGCGGCCAGGTCTCGTCCTGCTCGCGGGCCGCCTGCCCGCCGACCCGGAGCTGGAGCAGCACGGCGTCGGCGCCCTCGACACCGGCGTCCAGGTCGCTGGTCGTGACGATCTTGCCGGGGTGCCCCTGCTTGGCGAAGATCCGGCGGGCCAACCCGCCCACCAGCTCCAGGCGTTCGGGCGCCGGGTCGACGAGGACGAGTTCCTCGACGGGCAGGGTGTCCCTCAACCGGGCGAAGCCGTCGATGAGTTCGGGTGTGTAGGTCGAGCCTCCGCCGACCACGGTCAGTTTCATACCTGGTTAACCCTTCACTCCGGTGAGCGTGACGCCCTCGACGAACGCCTTCTGCGCGAAGAAGAACACGAGGATCACAGGGGCCATGACCAGCACGGTCGCGGCCATGGTGAGATTCCAGTCGGTGTGGTGCGCGCCCTTGAACGACTCCAGGCCGTAACTCAGCGTCCAGGCACCGGGGTTCTCGGACGCGTAGATCTGCGGCCCGAAGTAGTCGTTCCAGGCGTAGAAGAACTGGAAGAGCGCCACGGCCGCGATACCGGGCTTGGCCATCGGCAGCACGACCCGCACGAGCGTCTTGAACTCGCCGCAGCCGTCGACCTTCGCCGCGTCCAGGTACTCGTTCGGGATGGTCATCAGGAACTGCCGGAGGAGAAAGATCGAGAAGGCATCCCCGAACGCCATCGGGATGATGAGCGGCCACAGGGTGCCCGAGAGGTCCAACTGCTTGGCCCAGAACAGGTACATGGGGATGATCACGACCTGCGGCGGCAGCATCATCATCGAGATGACCAGCATCAGCGACAGATTCCGGCCCCGGAAGCGGAACTTGGCGAGCGCGTACGCCACCGGGATCGACGACACGACGGTCAGGACGGTGCCGAGACCGGCGTAGATCAGTGTGTTCTTCCACCAGGTGAGGAAGCCCGGGGTGTCGAAGACCTTCTTGTAGTTGCCCCACTCCCAGGTGTGCGGGATCAGGTCGCGGCTCAGGGCCTGGCTGTCGCTCATCAGCGAGGTCAGGAACACGAACACGAAGGGGAGCGTGAAGAAGAGCGCGGCGGCGACGCCGAGCGAGTGGACCGCGATCCACTCCATCAGCGCCTTGCGGCGGGCGGTGCGCTCGGCGGGGGTCACCGGCGCCCTCAACTCCACGGGCTTGTCGAGTACTTGGGCCATGGTCAGTCACCTGCCAGGTTGAGGCCGCCCCGGCGCCGCATCAGGAACGCGGTGAACACCATCGACAGGGCGAACAGGACGAGTGCCACCACGCAGGCCGAGCCGTAGTCGAAGCGCTGGAAGCCGAGGTTGTAGACGAGCTGGGGGAGGGTGAGCGTGGACTTCTCCGGGTAGCCGGGCTCGAACTGCGTGCCGGCGCCCTGGATGACGCCGGACGCGACCTTCCCGGCGATGAGGGGCTGTGTGTAGTACTGCATGGTCTGGATCACGCCGGTGACGACGGCGAACATCACGATCGGCGAGATGTTCGGCAGCGTGACGTACCGGAACCGCTGCCAGGCCGAGGCGCCGTCCAACTCGGCCGCCTCGTACTGCTCTTGGGGTACGTCGAGCAGCGCGGCCATGAAGATGACCATCAGGTCGCCGATGCCCCAGAGGGCGAGCAGGGTGAGCGCCGGCTTGGACCAGGTGGGGTCGTTGAACCAGCCCGGGGCCGGGATGCCGACCTTCTCCAGGAGCGAATTCACGGGCCCGGTACCGGGGTTGAGGAGGAACGCGAAGGCCATCGTCGCGGCGACCGGCGGCGCGAGATACGGCAGATAGAAGAGGGTCCGGAAGACGCCGGTCGCCGTCTTGATCTTGGTGATCAACAGCCCGACACCCAGGCCGAATACGACCCGGAGGCTGACCATCACCACGACCAGCCACAGCGTGTTGCGCATCGCGGGCCAGAAGTACGGATAGTTCTTGAAGACGTACGTCCAGTTCTTCGTCCCCACCCACGTCGGCGGCTTGAAGCCGTCGTAGTGCATGAACGAGAAATAGACCGTCGAGATCAGCGGATACGCGAAGAAGACCGCGAAGCCGATCAGCCAGGGCGACATGAAGGCGAGGGTGCGAAGGGCCTGTTTCCGCTGTTTCGCGGCGAGGCCGGGCGGGCGGCGCTTCTTCGCCAGGGTGACTGTGCTCATTCCGGGGCTACTTCGCCTGCGCGATGTCGGTGTCGATCTGCTTGGCCGTGCTCTTCAGCGCGGAGTCCAGGTCCTTCACCTTGCCGCTCTCGTAGTCGTATCCGAGGTTCTGGATCGTCGTCAGATACACACCGCCGTTGATGGAGGCGGGACTTGTCGTCGAGTACTGGTTCGACGCGATGTCCAGGAACGTCTTGAAGCGCGGGTCGTACTTCAGCTTCGGGGACTTGAGGGCGGCGAGGGTGGAGGGCACGTTGTGGATGCCGTTGGAGAAGTTCACCACCGCGTCCGTGTCCGTGGTGATGTACTTGACGAACTCCCAAGCCGCGTTCTGCTTCTTGCTGTTGGCGGCGATCCCGGTGATCGTGCCGGTGATGTAGCCCTTGCCGTACTGGGCGACCTGGTCGTCCGGCACGGGCAGCGGGGCAACTCCGATGTCCAGCTTGGGATTTGCGGCCGTGGCCATCCCGAGCCGCCACTCACCGTCGAGCTGCATCGCGACCTGACCGGTGTGGAAGGGGTGCTTGTCACCCCACTCGTCACCGAGCGTGGAGCGGTAGCTCTCCAGCTTCTTGAAACCGCCGAGTTCGTCGACGAGCTTCTTCTGCAGCGTGAAACCGGCCTTGAACGCAGGGTCCGTGGCGAGCGCCGACTTGCCGCTCTTGTCGAAGTACGTCGGCGAGAACTGCGCGAAGAGGTGCTCGGTGGTGCTCTCCCAGCCGTGGTAGTTCGGCATGAACCCGAGCTGCGAGTACGAGTCGCCCTTGCTGATCGTCAACTTCTTGGCGTCGGCCTCGAATTCGGACCAGGTCTTGGGCGGGCTGGTGATGCCGGCCTTCTTGAACTCCGTCTTGTTGTAGTAGAGCCCGTAGGCGTCGCCCAACAGGGGGGCGGTGCAACGGTTTCCGTCGAACTGGGTGTACTCGTTCATCGCCTTGGGGAACGTGGTCTCCGGGTCGATGCCGTCCTTCTTGAAGAAGGGGTTGAGATCGACGAGGGCGCCCGACGAACAGAACTTGCCGACGTTGTTCGTGGTGAACGACGAGATCACGTCAGGGGATTTACCGCCGCCGGTGCGCAGCGCCTGATTGATCTTGTCGTCGGTCATGTTGCCGACGACGTTCACATGGATGTTGGGATGCGCCTTCTCGAACCCGGCGACCAGCGACTTCACGGCGCTCAGCTCGGAGGCGGCGCTCCAGGCGTGCCAGAAGTTGATGGTGACGTCCTTCGAGGCGTCGTCGGAGGCACCGGACGATGACTGGCCGGTACAGGCGGTGGTGAGCAGGGCGAGCGAGGCGGAGGCGGCGAGGGCGACAGCCGCCTTTCGGGACGTTATGGGTGTTTTCCGGGAAGTTCCGGGCATGGCGAGGTCTCCCAAGGGCGGGGCGGGGTGTGGTGGTTGGGGAAGCCGGGTGGTTCGAGGTGGGCCGAAGTCGGTCCGGGGGAACCGGAGTCGGCCGTGCGGGAAGTGGGATCAGCGGGAGGTGTCGAAGACCTCGTCGCGGGTGGTTGCCAGTGCGCTCTCCAACGCGCCGCGCAGCACGGGGTGTTCATGGACGTCGCCGACGACGAGCCGGGGCCGTGACGCCGCCAGCTCCTCCAACTCGGCCTGGACGAGGGCGCGGAGAGGTTCGCCGCCCGCGGCCAGCGAGCCACCGCTGAGGACGACGAGTTCGGGGTCGAGGACGGAGACGAGCGAGGCGAGACCGGTCGCGAGGTGGGTCGCGTAGATCTCCAGGAGCCGCCGCTGGGGGCCGGTGGTGTGGTCGGCGGCGGACGCGACGAGGGCGGCGGCGACCTCGGCGTAGGAACCCGTCGGGATCTCGGTGATGCCGAGTTCGCGGGCGAGCGCGGGCAGGGCCTGTGAACCGGCCAGGGCCTGGTAACCACCGCTGTTGGCCTTGGTCACCTGGCGGACCAGGGGTGCGCCCGGCACGGGCAGGAAGCCGACCTCGCCGGCGCCGCCGGTCCAGCCGCGGTGCAGCCGCCCGCCGAGGACCAGGGCGGCGCCGAGACCGCCCTCGTTCCACAGCAGCACGAAGTCGCCGTGCCCGCGGGCCGCGCCGAGCCGCTGTTCGGCGATGGCGACGAGGTTGACGTCGTTCTCGTACTCCACCGGCATCGGCAGCGCGGCGGCGAGTTCGTCGAGCAGGGCGGGGGAGTGCCAGCCCGGCAGGTGCGAGGCGTAGCGCAGCCGGCCGGTGTTGGGGTCGAAGGCGCCGGGTGTGCCGATGACGAGCCGGTGGACGTCGTCCCGCGCGAGCCCGGCCGCCTTCACGGCCCCGTCGAGGGCGTCCGTCACCTGCCGTACGACAGGCTGGGCGGGCCGCCGGCCGGGGGTGGGCAGCTCGAACTCGCCCACCGTCCGACCGGTGACGTCGGCGACGGCGGCGCGGATGCGCTCCGGCGTGACGTCGAGCCCGGCGGCGTACGCGGCGCCCGGATTGACCACGTACAGCTGGGCGTTGGGCCCGGGCCGCCCCTCGCTGGTCCCGGTGGCGAGGACGAGCCCCGCCGCCTCCAGCCGGGCGAGCAGCTGCGAGGCGGTCGGCTTGGAGAGGCCGGTGAGCTTGCCGATCCGGGTGCGGGAGAGCGGGCCGTGCTCCAGGAGGAGGTCGAGGGCGGCGCGGTCGTTCATGGCGCGCAGGACGCGGGGGGTGCCCGGGGTGCCGGTGCCCGGGGTACCGGAGGTTCCAGCCATGTCTTACGCCACCTGCCTTTCGAGCTCTCGGAACACTCGGACTCTCGAACGTCCGAACCACACAGCGTGTCACGTGATCACTGTTAGGAAAGTTTCCAATTGGGTGGGAGGAACGTAAGCCCGGGACGAAGGGGGCGTCAATAGACACCGCCCCCGAGGCAACAGACTCGTTACCTCGGGGGCGGTGGTGGAGGGGCTGGCGCTACCTGGCGTCCTACTTGACGTCGATGAAGTCACCGGCGGCGGTGGCCGTGCCGGTGGTGGAGGTGCCGGCGAAGACGTAGCGGAAGTAACCGTCCTGGGCGGCCTTCACGGTCGTCTTCAGGGCACCGCTCTTGCCGGTGGTGACCGTCTTGACGGTGGTGTAGGTGCTCGAACTCTTCGCGCGGAACTGCAACTTGGCCGGCTGCGAGACATAGCCGGTGTACTTGCCGGTCTCCCAGTTGGCCCGCGTCAGCGCACCGGTGACCGTGATGGTCCTGCCCTTCTTCACCGGCTCCGGGGAGGCGTTGGCGGTGAGCTTGGCGGCGCGCTGGATCTTGACCTTGCCCTTGCCGCCCCAGGCCGCGAAGTCGGTGGAGTAGCTGATCTGCTCGTCCGAGTCGTCCAGATCGGCATCGATGTGGGCGTAGACGCCGGCGACGTTCCAGGTGGTCGCGTCGGCCGTCTCGTACAGGCTGTCCCCGGGGTCGATCGCGATCGTGTCGGAGCAGGACTCGGTGACGGTGGTGTCCGTCGTCGCGGTCGTCGTGCAGGTCGGAGCCAGGCCGGCGTCGAGCTCGTTGTCGGAGTCCGAGAGTCCGCCGCGGTAGAGCATGATCCCGGCGAACGTCTTCTTGTTGTCGATCGTCACATCGGACGGCCGCGTCAGCGTGTACGTGACGGGCACCTTCACCGTCGCGGTCGTCCCTACGACGATCGCCTTCCCCTTGTTGACCGTCACCCCGCTGAAGACCAGGGCCGGCGTAGCGGCCTGCGCGAGCGGCGCGGCCAGCCCGGTCAGGGCCAGGGCACCGGTCATCGCGGCGCCGATGGCGAGTTTTCTCATTCTTGTCCCCACATTCGAAACGGACCCCTGGGCGTTGCGCTCCAGAACAAGGGCCCGTCGTAGGGCGACCTTAGGCATGGCGAGCCTGCGATGAAAATGAGTTGAGCCCGTGAAGGTGATCGCATCACGGCTTCGTCACGATGGGTAAAGCCGCAGGTGAGGGCGGGTGGCGGAGATTCCCCCGATCTGCCGGAATTGCGAGGCCTGTTGGGCGCTTTTCGGCCGCTACGGCTCCGCGCCCGAGGCCGATTCGTGATGTGGACGGAGCTGGCCTGCCAGCCACCTCACAGGCTTTTGACTTTTGATCAGCGGCGTTTGCGGGGCAGGGGGATCCAGGGAACGGGGTGCGGAGCGTGAGGGTGTTGGTGGGGTGCTGGTGGGACGTGGCGTGCGCGGTCGCCGTACCCGTGGTGATCCGGGTCGGCTTCGAACTCTGGGACCGGGGCGGCCTCGCCTGGAGCGCGGCGGGCGAACTGGCGGCGACATGGGCCGCCGCCAGCGTCGTATTGGCCGCCGTGGCATGGCTGTTGCTACGGCACCGGGCGCGCAGGTCGGGCATCACCCTCACCCCGGATGCCCTCGCCGCCCGCCAGACCCGCCAACTCCGCGTGCTACGGCCCTCGGCGGGCTGGTCGGACCGGATGCGCACGGAGCTCAAGGCGTCGGACCGCGCGTCCGTCACGGCGGAGAAGGGTCGCGAGGAGATCTGGTTCCACTGGCGGCCAGGGCGTCGTAAGCGCACGGTCTGGGGTTCGATCGCCTTCGACGAGAGGTCGGGGACGGTCGTGGTCGACCTGCGGGCGGGGGCGGCTCATACGGGGTCTTCGGGGTTGGGGCGGGGGGCGTCTTTTGTGGCGTTGTGTCAGGTGGGTGAGGAGTTGGGGCTGGGGGAGGGCGAGGGGGCGGCTTGGGTGTCGTAGGTCATGATTTGGTTGGGTGGGGCGGTAGTTGGGTTGTGGTGGGGCTTCAGTCGGCTGTGCGGTGAGTGCGGTGAGTGCGGTGTTGAGGGGCGCGTGCGTTGGCGGGCGACACCCACCTTGCGACGGCACTGACCCCGCAGCAATCACGAGGAACAGGGCAGCATGATCCGGTGCCCTATCGTCTGGCGGAACGAGCACACCGCCGATATTCGTTTGCACCCCATCGCCGCTCGGGTCAACGTCGCCTGACACCCCGACGAAGGCAGAGAAGATGACCACGCAGACCCACCATGTCGACCCCGTCGACCACGAACTCATCCAGGCTGCGGCGCACATCGCGCGCACTCGTTGCCGGGGCGAGAACCACACCATGGCGGCCGCGGCCCGCGCCCGGGACGGCCGGATCGTGACGGCGGTGAACGCCTACCACTTCACGGGAGGCCCCTGCGCCGAGCTGGTCGTCATCGGCGCGGCAGCCGGCCAGGGCATCTACGAGCTGGACACGATGGTCGCCGTGGGTGACCGTGACCGGGGGGTGGTTCCTCCGTGCGGGCGGTGCCGGCAGGTTCTCCTCGAGTACTTTCCCGAACTTAAGGTCATCGTCGGCGAAGGCGAGCGCGTCCGAGCTGTCCCGGTCACCGACTTGCTGCCCGAAAGCTTTGTCTGGGCCGACCATCAACTCGACGAGGGCGACGCCGAGGAGTAGACCGGGGGACTCGGCTGTCTGACACCGACGTCGACGCTGACGGTTGCTGGGGTTGTTGTGCAGGAGCGGTCGTTCGGTCGTTTGCGGCTTTGGCCGGGGCTGCGGCTCAGGCACCTGGGTTGGCTGCGACGCAGACGTAGCCGATCAGATCAGGCAGTCGCGGTCCCGGGTTCGTCGGGCGGGGCTGACCGGGGCCGGGCCCTCGGGCGGCGCTCCCTGGGTTCAGGTTGCTGGAGGCTCGTCGGCGATGAGGTCCAGAAGCTGGTCGGGGGTGAGAGCGGCAAGGTCGATGGAGCGGTCTTCGCGCACGAGTCGTGCGGCTGCCTGCTGCGCCCTGAGTTGTTGGGCGCGTTCGATGAGCTCGCCGGCGCGGCGCCGTTTGTGGATACGGTCGGCGATGTCCGCGACCGCGAGCATGGCCGATGGGATGGACACGATCAGGGACGTCAGCGCGAGGGGGTCGACGCCCTTGGTGTCCGGGCCGGTCGCCGGTTCCGCTGTCGGAGCTGGTTCGGGTGGGTAGCCCCAGCTCGTTGTCAACGCGGCGACGCTCTTTCCGGCGGCTTCGACGTCCGCTCCGACAAACTCGATGATCATGATTCCTCGTTTCCGTCGTCGGTGGCATTCAGCAGCTCATCGAGCTGGTCAACAAGGTCTGCGAAACCGATCTTGGCGGCAGCGGCTCGGCTCGTCTGAAACACCTGTCGGGCCTGCTCGCGTTCACCTGCGGCCAGCAGAAGTTGCCCCCAGGTAGTCCCGACGGCCGCGATGCCATCCGGCCGTTGAAGCTTCAGAAAGAGCTGAAACGAGGTGACCAGCCTCGGCACCGCCGCGTCGAGATCCTGGCGACTCAGATCGATTCGTGCAAGGTCCCAGTTGGCTGCCGCGATGCCGTCCATGTCGCCGAGCTGCTCATTGACTTCCAAGCGCTTGAGCTGCAGTTCGAGTGCTTCGTCGACCTCGCCTCGCTGCTGGAGGATGTCGGCGATCTGG
>NZ_BARF01000155.1 GCF_000367365.1 Streptomyces prunicolor NBRC 13075
TGGCGTCGAGGGCCGACTCGACCGCTTCGACCAGCGAGGTGTATTCGGCGTCCAGCACTGCCGAGCGCAGGTCGGCCTCGGAGGGGAAGTGCCAGTACACGGCCGAGGGGGCCACCCCGCAGGCCCGGGCGATCGAGCGTAGCGACGGAACGGCCACCGCTTGGGGCTCGGCCAGCATGCCGATCGCGGCTGCCACGAGCTCGGAGCGCAGGTCGCGGTTGTCTGCCTTGGTCACCGATTCATTGAACACCCGTTCATGGTAGCTTGCAATGAACAGGTGTTCAGGAAGGTGGTAGTGACATGCTGCAGCTGATGACGGTGATCAGGAAGCGCCCGGAGATTTCCACGGAGGACTTCCGCCGTTTCATGGAACTGGAGTACGGGCCGACCTATGTGGCCCTTCCCCAGGTCAAGGAGTACGTGCAGTACTACCTGACAGACCTCGCGACGGACAGCGAGGAAGATCCGATCGACGCGATCGTGCAGATCAGCTTCGAGTCGGAGAAGGAGATGCGCGAGGCCCTCGCGACCGAGGAATACCGGAAAGCGCACGAACTGCGGACGGCCTACATGCGGGACACGTCCGTCGGTATTCATTCGGCCGTCTTGGACCGCAGCGTGCAGCTGGTCTAGGGATTGTTGCGGCAGTGCCGGTCACAGCCACTCGCTGACGGCCGCGACGAGCACAGCGGCTTCGTAGCGCACGGCCAACTTTTCATATCTCGCGGCCACGGCCCTGCTGACAGGCAACGCGGCGTCAACGGTCACACCTCCAGTAGATCCCGGGCTTTCACCGGGAGCCGCGTCTCGAAGGACTGGTTCGCGGCCAGCGCGGTGACCAGGGACCGTGCCCCGTCGATCGCGCCCGCCGCCCGGCCGAGCGGGTCCGGACCGCCGGTGGGCGGCCCGCCGAACAGGTCCTCGAGCATGCGGACATCACCCCCGCCGTGCCCGCCCTCTCCCGTCGCGACCTTCACCTCGGTCGGTTGCTCCCAGAACCGGCGCAGCAACAGCTGCGTACGCCCGGCGTCGTCGCCGACCGCTGTTCCGTGCATGACCGCGCTCGTGCTGTCTGTCCGTGCCCGGGGCCGGGTCCAGGTGGATTCCTCGACGAGGAGTTCGAGGCGTCCTGCGCTGCCGTTGAAGGCGATCCGGTAGCCCTCCCAGGGTGCGTAGGCATTGAGGTGGTAGGTGAGGGTGGCGCCGGAGGTGTAGCTCACCAGCACTGCCATGTCGTCCTCGATCGTGACTCCCGGGCCGAAGACGTTCTGGTCGCGGTGGTAGCCGTCCTCGGCCTCCGCGTCCAGGTAGAGCGCGCTGAGCACGGGCGAGTCCGCCAGGTGTACGGCGAAGGGGTCGCCCTCGGCGGCGGGGGAGCCGTGGGCGCGGGCGTAGTCGCGGGCGAGGCCCCGGCGCCGGCCGGCCTCGTCGCCGTAGAAGAACAGCCCGCCCAGCGCGTAGACGGTCTCCGGTGCTGTGCCGAGCCACCAGTTGACCAGGTCGAAGTGGTGGCTGGCCTTGTGCACCATGAGGCCGCCGGAGTTGGCCTTGTCGCGGTGCCAGCGGCGGAAGTAGTCGGCTCCGTGGCGCAGGTCGAGGAGCCACTCGAAGTGCACCGAGCCGATCTCGCCGATCGCGCCGGACGCGAGGGTCTCCTTCACGGCGGCGTGCACCGGGTTGTAGCGGTAGTTGAACGCGACCCGCACCTCGCGGCCGGTGCGGCGCTGGGCGTCCAGGATGCGGCGGGCGCGGGGCGCGTCCGTGGTCATCGGTTTCTCGGTGACCACATCGCAGCCCGCCTCCAGCGCCCGCACGATGTAGTGGTCATGGGTGCGGTCCACGCTGCACACCACGACGAGGTCGACGCGTTCGCAGCGCAGCATCTCCTCGAAGTCCTCGGCCGCGTACGCGGGTACGTCCGCCCCGATCCACTGGCTGTGAACGGCCATGCGGTGGGCGTTGACATCGCAGAAGCCGACCAGCTCGACCCGGTCCGCGTAGGGACCGGACAGCGCCTGGGTGAAGAGCTGGGCGCGGGCGCCCAGACCCACCACGGCGCAGCGGCGACGGCGTGCGGTGTCGGGGATCATGCGTTCTCCGTTCGGCGGGGTTGCGGGACATGTGGTGCGAGTGTGGGCGCGTCGCCGTGGTCGGGGACCCGGAGCCTGGCTCCGCCGTGTTGCGCGGACCGGTGGGCGATGATGCCCGGCAGTGTGTAGCGGGCGGCGACCCAGGCGTTGACCGGCGGCAGGGAGCCGGCGTTGACGGCCGTGACGAAGTCGTCGACGAGGAAGTGGTGGCTGCCCTCGTGGCCGTTGTGGACGTGGTTGAACTCCTCGGGCAGCCGGGAGCGGTCGTGCACCGGCGCCGTTCCGGAGACGAAGGCGTCTCGCAGGGCGGGCGCTATGTGTTCCAGCGACGGGTCGTCGGTGGGGAGGGAGCGGACGGGGCGCAGATGTTCGCTGACGTCCTCGACGCCCTCCTTGTTCTGCCACACGCTGTACGTCGCGAGCTGCTCGAAGCTGCCCTCGGTGCCGAAGAAGCGGAACCTGGACTCGCGCTTGCGGGAGGGGTATCCGACCCGGCGGAACTCGTTGATACGGAACGCTCCGCCGCCCGCGACCTCGAACAGGGCGGTGGCGTTGGAGAAGTCGTTGCCGAACTGGCTGACATCCTTGTCGAAGACGCCGTCGTCGCGGTCGTCGGTGACGCCGATCGCCGAGACGCTCACCGCGTGGGTGTTCCAGGCGCCGAGCACCCCGCCGATGGAGTGGGTCGGGTAGAGCAGCGGCGGATAACTGGCGGTGGACTTCCAGTCCTCGCCGCCGCTGTACTGGTAGGCCTCGTAGAAGCCGAGATCCATGTCGTGGACGTAGTCGCCCTCGGCGTAGAACAGCCGCCCGAAGCCGCCGTCGGCGATCCGCTCGCGGGCGTAGACGGTCGCGGGGTTGTAGTGGCTGGTCTCGCCCATCATGTACGTCAGCCCGGTGGCCCGTACCGCCTCGATGATGACGGTGATCTCGTCCTCGGTGACCGCCATCGGCACCGCCGAGTACACGTGTTTCCCGGCGCGCAGAGCCTGGACAACGAGTGGGCCGTGGGTCCAGCGCTGGGTGAAGATCGCCACCGCGTCGACGGACGGCGACGCCAACATGGCTTCGTAGGAGGGGAAGGTGCCCGCCAGTTCCTCTTCGGTGGCGACGCGCTCGGCCCGTTCGGGGATCAGGTCGGTGATGTGGACGTCGGCGACGCCGGGATGGAGGTGGAACAGCTTGGCGAACTGACCGGCGAACTGCCCGGCGCCGACGATGCCAAGGTTGAACGGCATGGAACGGCCCTTTCGAATGGGGTCACTTGGGGATGTACGGGTGGTCACAGCGGCAGCGGCCGCCACAGGTCGGTGGCGGTCGCCGCGAGGGCGAGCGGCCCGAGGACGATGAACAGCAGGACCGGCGACATCGTCAGCAGGACGGTGACGGCGACCGCGGAACCGGCCAGCAGCACGGGCACGAGCGGCTGCTCCGGTACGGAGCGGAACGCCGCGACGAGGACGGCCCGCCAGGGCATCCCCTCCCGCCACCCGGCGGCGCAACGCAGGCCGAGCGCAGCGAGGATCGCGGTGGCCACGGCGAAGGCCGCTCCCAGCCCGGGGCCGTGGGCGTCCAGCGCGACGGCGTCCAGCCACAGCAGGGCCACCACTCCGGCCGGGACCAGCACGACGGCGCGCCCCGAGCGCAGCACCCGGCGCAGCGCGGCGAGCAGGTTCGTCGGCGTCACCCCGGGGCCGCCGTGGGCCTGTTCGCGGAGCACCGTGCAGCCGGCCACCAGCGCCGGGTAGGCGGTGACCACCGGGAGCGAGCAGAGCAGCAGGAACACCCCGAGCAGCAGGCAGTCCGCGAAGAGATGGAAGCGGGAACTACGCATCACGGCGCACCTAGCCCTTCAACCCGGAGGTCTGGACGCCCTCCACCAGCAGGCGCTGGAAGGCGAGGAAGAACAGCAGCACCGGCAGCAGGGCGATGACGGACATCGCGAACATCGGGCCGTAGGCGGAGCTGTCGGTCTGGTCGACGAAGAGCCGCAGGCCGAGTTGGAGCGTGTACATCTTCGGGTCGGTGAGGTAGATCAGCTGGGAGAAGAAGTCGTTCCAGGCGGAGATGAACGAGAAGATCGTCGTGGTGACGAGGGCCGGCTTGAGCAGCGGCAGGATGATGTACCAGAAGGTCCGGTAGGGGCCGCAGCCGTCGAGTACGGCCGCCTCGTCGAGTTCGCGTGGCAGCGAGCGGATGAACTGGACGATGAGGAAGACGAAGAACGCCTCGGTTGCCAGGAACTTCGGTATGACGAGCGGCAGATAGGTCCCGAGGAAGCCGAGCTTCTGGTAGATGACGTACTGCGGGATGAGCATGACGTGCATCGGCAGCATCAGCGTGGCGATCATCACGGAGAAGTAGAGCCCGCGGGCACAGAACCGGAGCCGGGCGAAGGCGTAGGCGGCGAGCGAGCAGGAGATCACGTTCCCGGCCACGGCGAGGCAGGCGAGCAGCAGCGAGTTGCCGAACAGCCGCCAGAGGGTCAGCCCGCTGATCCCGTCCGCCGCCTTGGAGTAGTTGCCCGGCGTGAAGACCTTGGGGATGGGGCTGAGGTTGGAGAGGATCTCGGTACCCGACTTGAGTGACGCGGTGAACAGCCACAGCAGTGGGTAGAGCAGCACCAGTCCGATCGCCACGCAGATCACGTGCCAGGCCAGCGAGCGCCCGGGTATGCGGGGGCGGCTGCGGACCGGGGTCGTCACGGTCGTCATCACGCATCGTCCTGTCCGTAGAAGACCCACAGCCGGGCGCTGCGGAAGGCGGCGTAGGTGACCACCGCGATGACGGCCAGCAGCAGCCAGGCCATCGCCGCGGCGTATCCCATGTGGAAGTTGGTGAACGCCTGTTGGTACAGGTAGAGCGAGTAGAAGAGCGTTGAGTTCGACGGTCCTCCGGTGCCACCGCTGATCACGAACGCGGAGGTGAACGACTGGAAGGAGTGGATGATCTCCATGACCAGGTTGAAGAAGAGCACCGGTGACAGCATCGGCAGAGTGATGGAGAAGAACGTGCGCAGTCGGCCCGCTCCGTCGAGGGCCGCCGACTCGTACAGCTCTTTCGGGATCTGTTTGAGCCCGGCGAGGAAGATCACCATGGGTGCGCCGAACTGCCAGACCGTCAGCAGCACCAGCGGGTACATGGCGTAGTCCGGGTTGTCGGTCAGGCCGCCGACGTGCCAGCCGAAGAAGGACGTGGTGCGGTCGGTGAGCCCGCCGGTGGCGAACAGCGACCGCCACACCAGGGCGACGCTGACGCTCGCGCCGAGCAGTGAGGGTGCGTAGAACGCGGCGCGGTACAGGCCGACTCCGGTGCGGGCGCGGTTCAGCAGCAGTGCGACGCCGAGCGCCGCCGCCAGCTTGAGCGGGCCACCGATGAGGACGAACTTCAGGGTGACCTTGGCCGAGGTGAGGAACTTGTCGTCCTCGAACATGTACCGGTAGTTGGCCAGGCCCACCCAGTGCGGCCTGGAGAACAGGTCGTAGTCGGTGAACGACAGATACAGCGAGATGAGCATCGGGCCGAGCGTCAGCACGACTGCGCCGATCAGCCACGGGGCCAGGAAGACGTGTCCCGCTACGGCTTGGGAACGGCGGCGCCTGGGCGGCGGCTCTGCGGCGGAAGTGCCGCCACTCGGGCGGGGCATGGGGCGGGGCGGCGCGGTCGCCTGGGCCATCGGGGTCCACTCCTCCACGGTGAGGCTGGATGTCGGCGGCAACGATTGCACGCGGCCTCACCATCGACAAGAGGCGTGGCGAAACTATGTTTTGGCTGCTGATCAGGTCGCTCTCATTGACTGGAGCGTTCCGACGGGCGTACGTTCCCCGCCAGTTGGAAACAGAGTGGCAACGTTTGCAGCCGTTTTTCCCGCACCGTCGAGCGAAGGGCCGCGATGTCCGCAGCACGCCGTCCCCAGACCCCATCCGCCTCACCGGGATTGACTCGCCGTCGGCTCATCGCCTCGCTCGGAGCGCTCCCGCTGGCCGGTGCCGCCGTCGGGTGCGGCACGAGCGAGGCGTCCACCGGTGGCAGAGTGGCGATCGACTTCCAGTGGTGGGGCTCCGGGGACCGGAACCTGGCCACCGAGAAGGCGGTCGAGCTCTTCGAGAAGCGCCATCCGAACATCAAGGTGACGACCTCGTTCGCCGGTTACTCCGCCTACCTCCAGCGGCTCGCCACCCAGGTCGCAGCCGGCAGCGGCCCCGACGTCCTCCAGATGGACTTCGGCTACCTGCGTGCCTACGCCGACCGCAACGTGCTCTCGAAGTTCACCGACTCCGTGTTCTCCACGATCTCCCTGAAGCGCATACCCACCATCTACGCCCGCACCGGCCTCGTCGACGGCACGTTGTACGGGCTGCCGACCGGCATCGCCACCCAAGCCCTGCTGATCGACGCCAAGTTGTGGACCAAGGCCGGGGTCGGCGTTCCGAAACCGGGCTGGACCTGGGACGACCTGCTGAACGACATCGGTCCCGCGCTGAAGAAGGCGCTACCGGACAGGGCGCCGCTGACCGACTTCAGCGGCCACATCGAGATCTTCCAGATCTGGCTCGTCCAGCACGGCAAGCCCCTCTACAAGAACGACGGTTCGCTCGGCTTCACGAAGGCCGACCTCGTCCAGTTCTGGGAGTACATGGGCCGGCTGCGGGACAAGGGCGTCTTCACCTCACCAAGCCTCACCGCCTCCTACGCCAGCGGCTCGACCGCCGACTCGCCGCTGGTCCGGAAGCTGTCGACCGGCGAGTTCTCCATCACCTCCAGCGCCTCGTCGTACTTCGAGACGTACGGTGCGGTGCAGCCCATCTCCTTCCCCACCCAGACGGCCACCTCTCCGATCGGGATGACCGGCGGCGCCTCGCAGGCGCTCTGCGTCCAGCGCAAGTGCGCGCACAAGGCAGAGGCCGCGCTGCTGATCGACTTCCTGCTGAACGACCCGGACGCGGCGAAGATCCTCGGCCAGGTGCGCGGGCTGCCCTCCAACACGCAGAACCTCGCCGCCCTCGCCCCGACTCTGACCGGCGGCGACAAGGCCGTCTACCAGTTCCTCACGTCGATCCAGAGCAAGCTCTCGCCCTCGCCGGCTCCGCCACCGTCCGGCAGCGACGAGGACAAGCTCGACTTCACCAGCATCTACCAGGACATCATCTTCGGTAAGAAGAACCTCAAGTCGGCCGCCGCTGACATGTGGGACAAGTTCCACACCTCCGTCCCCGGGGGATGAGCCGGTGATCATCAGCGAGTTGAGGGTCACCCCCATCGCCTTCCGCGACCCTCCGCTGCTCAACGCAGACGGGGTGCACGAGCCGCACGTCCTGCGCGCGGTCATCGAGCTCGTCACGGACGGCCCCGGCGGCGGGGTGACCGGCCTCGGCGAATGCACCGGCCACGCCTGGCAGTTGGACTGGCTGGAGCTGGTCGCCACCAGGATCCGGGGCATGAGTGTGTACGACACCGGGGCGCTGGCCCGACTGGTGAGCGAGCTGCTGGCCGGCCGGGCGGACGGCGTCGACTACGGGCCCGACGCCAACTGGCGGCGCTGGTCCGGCCGTACGCCCGGATCACGCGGCCCGGCGCCGGTCCCCGCGCCCGCCTTCGACGCGATGCGGGTGTACTCCGCGATCGAGGTCGCCTGCCTGGACGCGCAGGGCGGAAGGGCCGGGGTGCCGGTGGTGGACCTGCTGGGCGGCCGAGTGCGGGACGCGGTGCCGTACGCGGGCTACCTCTTCTACAAGTGGGCCGGGCACCCGGGCTCGGGCGACGACGAGTGGGGCGCGGCCCTGGACCCGGACGGCATCGTCGCCCAGGCCGAGCGGATGGTGGACCACTACGGCTTCCGCTCGCTGAAGCTCAAGGGCGGGGTCTTCCCGCCGGACGAGGAGATCGCGGCGGTCCGCGCGCTGCGGGCCGCGTTCCCCGGACTTCCGCTCCGTATCGACCCCAACGCCGCCTGGACGGTGAAGACCGCGCTGTCGGTGGCCCGTGAACTGGAGGGCGTCCTCGAATACTTGGAGGATCCGGTGGCCGGGGTCGAGGACATGGCGGCCGTCGCCGCCACCACGTCGATCCCTCTCGCCACCAACATGTGCGTGACCTCGCTGGAGGGCGTACGCACCGCCCTGGAACGGAACGCCGTACGGATCGTGCTGGGCGACCACCACATATGGGGCGGCCTGCGGGCATCCGTCGCGCTGGGGGACGTGTGCCGGGCGGTCGGCTGGGGGCTGTCCATGCACTCCAACTCCCACCTGGGGATCAGCCTCGCCGCGATGACCCACGCGGCGGCGGCCACCCCGGCCCTGGGCCACGCCTGCGACACCCACTATCCGTGGAACGCGGCGGAGGATGTCGTGCTGCCGGGCGCGCTGTCGTTCCAGGACGGTTCGGTGCGGGTTCCCGACGGCCCCGGGCTGGGCGTGCAACTCGACCGGACGGTACTGGACCGGCTGCACGCCACGTATCTCTCCCTGGGCCGCGAGCACCGCGACGACAAGGCGTACCGCCGCAGCGTGACGCCATGAGGTTGTGGGCAACTGCCCTGCGGGGCACGGGAGTTGGGCGCAGCGGACCGGCGTCCGGCGACCGGGCCGCACCGCGCACCGGACAGGGCCGCTCAGCGCCGCTCGATCGCCGCTGTCGAACCGCGTACGACCAAGTGCGTCGGCAGCACCCGTTGCTGAGGTTCCGCCCCCTCGCCGGCGGGCGTGCCCAGGATGCGGAACAGCAGGTCCACCGCGGCCCGCGCGGCATGCGCCTTGGGCACCGAGACCGTCGTCAGCGGGGGAGCGGCCATACCCGACAGGGCGATGTCGTCGCAGCCGACCACGCTCATCTCGTCCGGTACCCGCACCCCGCGCGCGGTGAAGCGGCTGATCAGCCCGAACGCGACGATGTCGTTGAAGGCCACCACCGCGCTCGCCCCGCTGGCCAGCACCACATCGGCGGCCCCCGTGATCCCGCCGTCGAAGTGCGGGGCCACACTTCCCACATGGATGATCTCGACCTTGCCGGAGTCCTCCATGGCCTTGATCCCGGCCGCCCGCTCCTGCGCCGTCCAGGTGGAGCGCGGGCCACCCACGTAGGCGATCCGGCGGTGGCCGAGCGCGTGCAGATGGGTCAGGGCGTCGGTCATCCCTTCCACCATGTCCGCCGTGACACTCGCGAAGCCGGGCTCCTTGCGGTGCAGCAACACGATCGGCTTCATGGTGACCTGATCCAGCGCGGCCAGTTCCTCGCTGCTCAGGTGGGGGGCGCACAGCACGATGCCGTCCACCTCCGGGCCCAGCGTGCGGATCGCGTCCAGCTCCAGGCCCTCGTCGCGCTCGGAGTCGCTGATGAACACCGCGTGGCCGAGGCCCCGGGCGCGGGCCTGCACGCCCTTGCAGATGTCCGCGAAGAACGGGTTGAGCAGATCCGGGACGATCACCCCCAGATGGCCCGTACGACCGGTGATCAGGCCCCGCGCCGCACGGTTGGGCTGGTAGCCGAGCCGGTCGGCGGCGGCCTTCACCCGCTCGCGCGTGCTCTCGCTCACCGTTCCGTCGGGCGACAGCGCCCGGGACACGGTGGACGGGGAGACCCCGGCCGTCCTCGCCACATCTCGAATCGTCACCTGCACGTGCCGAGGTTGACACCCCTGCTCACGGGCGTCAATCAAGATCGCACTCTCCGTGGCCCGAAGCGGCTTTCCCCAGTACAGCCCGAGGAGCGTCGAGCATGACCCCGGACCAGCCCCGTCACCGCATTGAGTCGGTCGACCCCACCGACAGCCGGTACGACCAGCACTTCCTCGCGCTCCTCGGTGTCGCCGCCGACGCCCGCGCGACGGACGTCCTGAAAAGCCACGCCGACGACCTCACCCAACTCCGAGACCTGGGCAAGGCGCGCGCCGCCGCCCGCTCACTGCGCACCCTCACCTCCGTCCACGTGTACGGCGGCTCGGCGTACCACCACGACAGCACCCTGCTCGCCCCGCTCGAAGAACTGGCGGAAGTCCTCGCCGAGGAGCAGTTCGAGGACGGTCTGTGGGACCAGGGAGGCGCCCACTCCCCGCCGGACACCGCCTTCTCCGTCGTCGACCTCGCCCTGGCCCGGGGCCTTCTCGACCAGGACGCGCACCCGTCCACCGAGCGGCTGCGGAGCACGGTCGGGCGGATTCTCCGCGCGGCGGGTCCCGGGCTCGCGACCGGCGGTGTCCACACGGCGAACCACCGCTGGCTGGTCTGCGCGGCCCTCGCCCGCATCCACTCCCAGTGGCCCGACCCGTCCTACGTCCGCCGGATCGACGCCTGGCTCGCCGAGGGCATCGACCAGCTGCCGGGCGGCGAGTACAGCGAGCGCAGCCCCAACTACGCCGCTGCCGTCACCAACCCGGTCCTGCTGACGATCGCCCACCTTCACGGACGCGAGGACCTCTACGCGAACGTACGGGCCAATCTGACCGCCGGCCTGTACCTCGTCGAGCCCAACGGTGAGGTGGAGAGCGTCCATTCACGGCGCCAGGACCAGACCGCGCTGCGCCACCTCCCCGAATTCTGGCTCCAGTACCGGGAGTTGGCGATCCGTGACGGCGACGGCCGGTTCGCCGCGGTGGCCGCACTTCTGGGCGAACGCGGCACGGACCAGACCTTCGGCGAGACCCCGGCCGGCGACCGGCTCGCCGAGGTACTCGACCGTCCCGAACTGGCCCGCCACCTCCCCGAACCCGCCGCCCTGCCCACGGACTTCGAGCACCATGACGACAGTTGCCGGCTGGTCCGCGTACGCGACGGCCGGAACACCGCGACCGTCTTCGGCGGCACGGACTTCCCCGAGGTCCGGGCCATCTCCTCGGGCTTGTCCACCAACCCGACGTTCTTCAGGATGCGCAGGGGCGCGGCGATCCTCGACTCCCTGCGGCTGGCACCCCGGTTCTTCTCCCTCGGCCACTTCCGCGCCGAGGACCTGGAGCGCGACGCGGACGGCTGGCGGCTGTCCGCCGAGGTGCGCGGCGCCTACCACCAGCCACTGCCGCCGGGCCACCGGCGGCAGGACGGCGGCTACGCGCTCACCGACGACGGCCGCTTCTGGTCGTCGATGGACTTCCCGCACCGCGAACGGGAGTACCGGACGCTCCGTACGGAGATCCTGCTCCGGGAGGTGCCGGGCTTCGGCTGGGACCTGACCTGCTCCCAGACCGGGGCCGATGTGCCGTTCGCGCTGGAGTTGTGCTTCCGGCCCGGGGGCGAGCTGACCGGCGACGGTCTGGAGCGGGTCTCCGACACCACATATCAACTCGTCCATGGCGAGGCCGTGTACACCGTGGGGGAGGACCGCATCATCTTCGGTCCCGGCAACGGTAAGGGCGGCCGGCAGCCACCGGTCGTCGACCCCGGCGAGCGCTATGCCTGGCTCGGCGGCTCCCTCATCCCGGACGGCATCCGCGTCCTGATCACCGGCCGTACGCAGACGACGTACCGCCTGACCCTGCGCTGACTCTGTGCCGACCGGAGGTCCGTGACGTGTCCGCCCTGTACCGCAATCCCGTCCTCAACGCCGACTGGCCCGACCCCGACCCCGACCCCGACCCCGACGCCATGCGGGTCGGCGAGACGTACTTCCTGGTCGCCTCCAGCGGCCACCGCACTCCCGGGCTGCCGGTCCTGTGCTCACCCGATCTGCTCCACTGGGAGCCAGTAGCCCGCGTCCTGTCGGCACTCCCGCCCGCCGCGCACTTCAACCTCCCACGCCACGGCGCCGGAGTCCGGGCGCCCGCCCTCCGGCACCACGTCGGGCTGTTCTGAATCTTCTACCCGGACCCGACCAGGGCATCTTCGTGCTGACCACCGAGGACCCGGAGGGGCCATGGCCCGACCGCAACAACCGCCTGTCGACGGTCGAGATCAGCCCCGACGCCCGTAGGGTCCTGGGCCCGCCCGTCACCGTGATCGACGGCGACGACGGCCTGTGCACCTTCCGCTTCCGCACGACCCGTCGGGGAATGGACCGTCGCCCTCGACGGCTTTCATGCCCTCCCCGCCCTGTGGACCTCCGCCGAACTCGGCCTCTTCGCCACCGCGCCACCCGGCACTCCCGGCACCGGTCAGGCGTACTTCGGGGCGGTCGGGGCCACCTGAAAAGCCGACCGGCTCGCGCTCGTCCCGGTATCACCGCGCGCGAGGCGGTCTCGGCTCCGGACGGACCTCAGCGGTTCCCGTCGGACGCCGCCCCGGACCAGCCGATGAGGGCGCCGCGCAGGGCACCGACCAGGCGGGTGGCGGCCTCCTCCTCGGTGTGGCCGTTCTTGATGAGGTCAAGGATGTCGCGGGGATCGAACAAGGCGTTCCACAGGAACAGGGCCTCGTCGCCCAGGTCGACGAGACCGAGTTCTTCGGTGGTCTGACGCAACGGCTCGGCGAGTGCTTCCGCCTGCGGGGTGAGATAGCCGGTGTTCTCGCGGAGTCGTTCGAGGTATCCGCGGTGCGAGCGCATCTGCGCCATCGCCCCGCCGTGCTCGATGACGAGCGACACCCAGTACCGCGACACCGCTTCGAGTCTCGCCATGCCCCGGGTGGTCTGTTGTGCGCTGAAGTCCCTTAGTTCTGAGCCGACTTGGGCCCGGAAGGCGTGCAGGATGTCCTCGACGGAGGAGAAGTGCCGGTACGCCGTGGCGGTCGACACCTCGGCCTGCTTGGCGATCTCGGCCAGGCTCACGGGTGTCGGCGAGTTCTCGAACAGCAGCGCGGCGGCCTTGATGAGGTACTTGCGGTTGCGTTCGGTGTCACTGCGCATGGGTCGACTCCCCGGTTGCCTGCGGTACGGCGTTCACTGAAGGACCGAGAGCCCGTACGCCAGCCGGCGGACGCCCTCGGTGATGGATTCCGGGCTGGCAGCGTACGACAGCCGCAGATGCCCCTCGCCCCGGGCGCCGAACTCGCTCCCCGGTCGGACCGCCACCCCGTGCGTGCGCAGCGCGGCAACGACCTCCACGGAGGGCAAGTCGACGTCGTAGCGCGGGAATTGGTAGAACGCTCCCTCCGGCCGGCTGAGCGTGAGGCCAGGGATCTTGGCGAGTTCGGTGCGCATGATCGCGCCGCGCTCCTCGTAGGCGTTCCGCATCCTGGCGATGTCGGCGTCGCAGGTCCGCACGGCGACGAGGGCGGCGTCCTGGATGAAGGTGTTCACGGAGCCGTTGAAGGTGTTGTGGATGCGTGCGGCGGCCTGGATCAGGGGTGTTGGGCCCCACAGGTAGCCGACGCGCCAGCCGGTCATCGCGTAGCTCTTGGAGAAGGTCTGGCAGTAGACCGTACGGTCGCGCAGGCCGTCGACGGCGAGTGCCGAGGTGAAGGGGCGGCCGGTGTAGTCGAGGTCGGCGTACGCCTCGTCGGAGATGACGATCGTGGACGTGCCGTCCAACAGGTCGGCGAGCGCGTCGAGTTCGGCCCGGCTGTGCACGATGCCGGTCGGGTTGCTCGGGTTGCAGAACACGAAGAGCTTCGCGTCGGCGAGGGCGTCGGCGAGCAGGTCGAGGTCCCAGTGCAGGTCTGGGCCGAGCGGGACGGGGACGACGGTGCCTCCGGCCATGCTGACGAGATCGGCGTAGAGGGAGTAGGTGGGGTCGGGGATGACCACCTTGTCGCCGGGGTCGACGATGCCGAGGATCGCCGCGGCGAGGCCGGCGGTGCCGCCCTGGGTGATGAGGATGTCGGCGGCGGAGACCGGGGTGCCGGCGATGCCGTGCAGCTTCTCGGCGAGTGCCTCGCGCAGGTGGGGTTCGCCGAGCAGGGGGGAGTAGTGGGTGCGTCCGGCGCGGAGTGAGGCGGTTGCGGCCTCGGTCACCTGCTGGGGGGTGTCGAAGTCGGGTTCGCCCATGGCGAGGGAGACGAGGTCGCCCCGGGACTGCGGCTGCTGCGTCCGGCGGGAGGCGGCGACGATCCGGGCGACGGCCTCGGCGGTGGCGAACCGGGGCGGGTGGGTGGAGACGGTGGACGGCATGCGGCTCCTTCTGGAAGCGAGGTGTTGGCAGCGGGTGCTCGAAGTAGGGGTCAGGGCCGGGGTGTCGCGTCGGCGGGGGCGCCCGCCCAGCGGCTGATCTCCAGGTCGGCGGAGGTGTCCCGCTGCCGCGTCGGGGCGACGACGATCTCCTGGAGGACGACACGCTGGGGGAGGGCGACGGCGAGGCGGACGGCCTCGGCCACGTCCTCCGGCTGCACCATGTGGGCGCGTTCCGCCACGGCCGGCGGCCGTGCGCGGTTGTCGAGGATGGGCGTGTCCGCTTCACCGGGCAGCACGGTGATGGCCCGCAGGCCCTGGTTGCGAAACGTGTTGTGCAGGAAGGTCATGAAGTTGCGCACCCCGGCCTTCGCCGCGCCGTAGGCCGCGCCGCCGAGCAGGTTGGGGTTGACGGCGGCGAGCGAGGAGACGGTGACGATGGTTCCGGTGTCGCGTCCGAGCATGTCGGGGAGCACGGCCTGGGTGAGCTGGAAGACGGCCGTGAGGTTCACGTCGAGGACCTGGCGCCACTCGTCGTGCGGAAGCCACTGCGGGTTGAGCACCGTCGACGCGCTGCCCGCGTTGTTGACGAGGATGTCGACCGGGCCGAGGTCGGCGTGCACCCGGTCGAGGACGCGCGTCACGTCGGCGGAGTCGGTGATGTCCGCGGCGAGTGCGAGGGCGGTGCCGCCTTCCGCGTGGATGGTGGCCTCGACCTTGTCGAGGGCCTCCTGCCTGCGGCCGACGAGTACGACGGTGGCGCCGTCCCGGGCCAGCAACCGCGCGGTCTCCAGCCCCATCCCGCTGCCGGCTCCTGTGATGAGCGCGATCCTGCCGGCTGACGTCGTCACCGTTTCTCCTCCATGGCCGATGTGATGCGAGAGCTGCAAATGAGAATAACTTCTCATGTGTTGCCGGGCAAGGGTGCCCCGGATACGGCGAGTCCGCGAGGCGTTTTGAATCCGAGAGCGGCGAACGCCTCCGCCACCGCGTGTTCCAGGGCGCGCACCTCCGCCTCGCGTCGCGCGAGTCGCCGGACCGCGCTCTCGTGGTCGGTCCACCGGAACCGCAGGCGTTGCCCCGGTCCGGCCTGTCCGAGCAGCGGCAGACAGTCCCGCGCGGTGACCCCGACGATCGGATAGCCCGCCGTCAGACTCCGGTATCTGCCGAGGACGATCAGCTCGTCCGCGTGTGGGATCTGGAGCGCCCCGACGGGAACCCCGTGCGAGACGATCTCGGCGCCGGTGTCGGGGTGCAGCACCGGTCCGTCGAGCCGCAGCCCGACGTGATTCGACCGAGGGGTGACGACGTACTCCGAGTCCTCGATCACCTCGCGGATGCCCGGGATCGTGTGGATGCCGTGGCTCGCCACGACGTCGACGACCCAGGGTCCTTCGTCGAAACGGGGGACGGGGACCGGCAGCCGGAACAACGGCGGCTCGAAGTACCGGCGCGGAAAACCTCGGAACCCGGTCTCCAGCAGCACCCGCGAGCCCCGCGTGATCACCTGCCCGAAGCCCATCCGGGCGTCCGGCGCGGTGCTGCCCAGCAGGGTCTGCGCGGCGAGCGTGCCGTGCACGGCGAGGTAGGTGCGGGTGCCCCGGCCGACCTCGGCGTGGACCCGTACTTCCTGGCCCGCCGGCACCACCAGCGGTGACCAACTCCCCACGGGGGCACCGCCGATGGTGACGCGGGCGCGCGCGCCCGTCACGGCGACCAGGACGTCGGCGTCGGGGACGAGCGCGAGTTCGCCGCCCAGGTTCTCGATCAGTGTCGCGCCGCGAGGGTTGCCCACGAGGAGGTTCGCGACGACCGCCGAGTGCTGGTCGGCCGCGCCACCGGTGGGCACACCGCGCCGTTCCGTGTCGCGGCGGCCGAGATCCTGGAAGGTCGTGATCCATCCGGCGTCGGTGCATTCGAGCGCCACGGTCTTCGTGGCCGAGGTGATCGCGGTCGTCACAGGGACACCCCCACCGGCAGCAGAAAACCGGCGTCCAGGGCCGCCGCCTCGTCCCGCGTGACGGGAACGAAGCGCACGACGTCGCCGGTGCCGAACGAGACGGGATCCGGGCGGGAGATGTCGACGACGGTGTGCGGGGTCCGTCCCACTACACGCCAGCCGGTCGGACCGGGGAACGGCTGGATGATCGCGTTGTCCCCGGCGATCATGAGCGCTCCGGGAGCGACGTCCGTCCGCGGCTCGGCCCGCCGGCGCACCGGACGGGGCAGTCCGAGCCCGTCCATCATCGGAGCCATCGCGGCGCCCAACAGGGCGATCGTGAAAGTGGACTTGGCGATCGCCTCGACCAACTCGTCCGGGTCCAGGCCCACTTCCTCGGCGACGGCCGCCAGATCGGGTCCGGTCTCCTCGTCGAACACGACCGGGACCGCGAACTCGCGCACCGTACGCGGACGTTCCGACCAGTCGTCCGGCAGGCGGGCCAACAGCCTTACCGCGTACTCCATTTGCTCCGGCGCGGTCCGCAGCGGGTCGAACTCGACGAGCAGCGACTCCAGTCCGGAGACGACGTCGAGCACGCCGTGCGGGCGGTGTGCCAGGAAGCGGTTGCGGAAGGCGACGATCGCGGACCTGCGGACCGCCTGGTCGAGGTGGGGGACGGTCACCATCACCGCCGAGTCCCCGAAGGGCTCGACGGCGACGGTGGTGAACGGTGCAGTGGTCATCGGCTGGCTCCCGCGCGCCGCCCTCAACGGGCGAGCGCGACCTCGGCCTTCTCCTTCAGTACGTCCCGCAGGCCCGCGACGCGAACTCCCGCCTTGTCGAGTGCGGCCCGCAGCGCGAGGCCGTTCTTCAGGACGGTCGGGTGGTCTCCGTGCAGGAGCAGGACATCGGCGTCGTGCCCGAGCGGTACGACGTTGCCGTCGACCGAACGCACCGTGCCCTCCTGCACGACCTGCGCGGAGCGCTCGCCGATGAGCTCGGGGTCGTAGATGAGGCCCCCTTCGTGCGAACGGGAGACGGGCATGCCGTCGTCGCCGTAGCCGCGGTCGGCGAGGAAGACGTAACCGACATCGAGGCCGCGCTTGCGCGACTCCTCGGCGAGCAGGCCGCGTTGACAGATGACGACGTAGTCCTTGTCGTACGCGGCGACCGCATCCGTGATGGCGCGGGCGTGCTTGGCGTCCGTCTGTGCGATCGAGCCCATACGGCCGTGCGGTGCCACGTGCGTGATCGTTCCGCCGTGCACCCGCGCGAAGGCGTCGAGCGCGCCGAGTTGGTAGAGGACGTCGGTGCGGATCTCCTCCTCGGACGCCTCGATGAGCCGGCGGCCGAAGCCGACGAGGTCGGGGTAGCCGGGGTGCGCGCCGAGTTCGATGCCGCGCTCGACGCAGTCGGCGACGGTCTTGTCCATGACGCGCGGGTCGCCGGCGTGGAAGCCGCAGGCGATGTTCGACGCGGTGACGAGGCCGAGCAAGGCGTTGTCGTCGCCGATCGTGTAGTTGCCGAAGCTCTCGCCGAGGTCGGCGACGACGGCTACGGAGTTGATTCCCATGGTGTCTCCCAGGTGGTGGCGGCTCAGTGGGATGCCAGCGGACGGCCCTTGGTCTCCCGTACGAACGTGATGCTGACCAGCGTGATCAGGGCCGTGATGATGGAGGCGAAGGCCGGGATCAGATTGGATCCGGTCGAGTCGATGAGCTCGGTCATCAGCAGCGGGGCGCTGCCGCCGAAGATGATCGTCGAGATGCTGAACCCGATGCTGTAGGCGGAGTAGCGCACGGTGGTCGGGAACATCTCGGCGAGCACGGTGTGCACCACGGCGGCGTGGCCGGAGAAGGCGATCGCGAGCACCGTGGTGCCGATACAGGCCAGTCCGAACCGGCCGGTGGTGATGAGCAGGAACATCGGGTACGAGACCACGGCCATCGCGACGGCCGAGAACACCAGGACGGGTTTGCGGCCGATCCGGTCCGACAGCCGTGCCATGAGCGGGATACAGACGGCGATGGCGACCAGGCTGACCGCGGTGACGGTGAGCGCCCGCAGCATGGAGAAGTTGTGGTCGCCGAGCGAGGTCTTGAGATAGGTCGGCATGTAGACGAACAGCAGGTAGTAACCAGGGCCGTTGAGCGCCGGAAGGAAGATCGTGAGCACGATCGCCTTCAGGTGGCGCGGCGAGGTGAACGCGTCCTTCAGCGGGTTGCGTACGACGGTCCGCTGCTCGCGCAGCGCCTTGAAGTGCGGGGTCTCCTCCAACTGACGGCGGATGTAGAAGCCGACGTAGCCGAGCGGGACGGCGACGAGGAAGGGGACCCGCCAGGCCCAGGAGGCCATCGCGTCGTCGCCGAGCGTCGAGATGAGGATCGCGGAGAAAGCGCTGCCGACCATGAGGGCGATGAACGAGCCGACAGCGATGAAGCTCATCATGTAGTTGCGGCGCGCGTCCGGGGCGTACTCGCCGACGAACGACATGGCGCCCGCCACCTCGCCACCGGCCGAGAAGCCCTGAAGCACCCGGAGCGCGACCAGCAGCACGGGCGCGGCGACGCCGATCGCGTCGTGGGAGGGGATGAGACCGATCGCCGCCGTGGCAGCGGAGATGAGTACCAGCAGGGTGGCCAGCAGCTTCTTCCGCCCGAGCCGGTCGCCGAGGTAACCGCAGATGACGCTGCCGAACGGCCGCGCGATGAAGCTGACCAGGAAGCCGACGTTGGTGAGGAAGAGCCCTCCGGTCTCCGCTCCTCCCATGATGTTGATCGCGAGATAGGTGACGAGCAGGCCGTAGATGCCGTAGTCGTACCACTCGACGAAGGAGCCCACGGCTCCGGCGACGGTGGCCTTGCGGACGACCTTGTCGTCCGCGGTGACCACACCGACGGCGGCCGCGTCGAACTGATTCGACGCTGCCTCGGGCCGATCTGACGTGGTGTCGAGCCGATCTGACGCTGTCATGCGTTCACCTTCGGTCGTGGACCCTGGGGACGGTGTCCTGAAGAAGTCGTACGTCGGTGTCGTCGGGACATGCATGGGCCCGCTCGCGCCAGGGGGATGCACATTACGGAGCGCGGCTCAGGGGCGTATCCGAGCCAAGATGCGACTCGGATCTCGAATGAGAATAGATTCGCACTCTTGGGTGGTCAAGGATCTGGATTGCCGTCAGGTAAATCCTGTGCTTCGAACGCGATGCGGCTTCTGGGCGCCTGGGCCCCGTTGGGGTTCGCCGCTCGCCGGCGCCCCGCGTCACCCCTCTGGCCCGCTCTTGCCCTCGCGGCACGGATGGATGCAGACTGGCCCGTGAAACGCGAAAAGTTTCGCATTTTCTAGTTCCGAGCGGGAGACTGTGATGACCCAGGACAACGTGCGCGTGGCCCCCCTCTGGGACCGCCCGGACCAGCGGCTGCTCCAGCGGTTCCGCGAGCACTCCGTGGCCAATCTCGGCGACGCCCTGGACCGACTGAACATCGTGGACGGCGGGATCTCCCCGATCTGGAAGGGCGCGAAGGCCGTCGGCACCGCGCTGCCCGTGTTCACCGTCGCCGGCGACAACAAGGCAGTGATCGCCGCCCTCGACCACATCCGCCCCGGGGACATCCTGGTCATCAACGCCCTCGGCTACGACGGCCGCGCCATCGTCGGTGACAACCTGGCCCAGCGGTTCGACGTCTTCGGCGCTGTCGGAGCGGTTGTCGACGGCTATGTGCGCGACGGCGCGATCATCGAGAAGCTCGGCGTGCCTGTCTTCGCGCGCGGGCTCACACCCGCCGGGCCCTTCAAGAACGGACCGGGCACGATCGGCGAACCCGTCGCGATCGGCGGCGTCGTGGTCAGCCCCGGCGACATCGTCGTGGCCGACGACGACGGTGTCATCGTCATCCCGCCCCATCGTGCGGACGAGGCGCTGACGGCAGTGGAGGCGATCGTCGCCCGGGAGGCCGACCTCGACGCCGAGGTCGCCGAACTGCGGAGCCGACGCGCCTGATGGGGACCGAGGAACGAACCCCGGACCGGCTCCGCGTGGCGGTCGCCGCACCACTGTCGGAGGACGACTGCGCGCGCATCCTCGCGCTGGAACCACGGATCGACCTCGTCGTCGACCAGGCACTGCTCCCGCCGATGCGCTGGCCCGCCGACTTCGCCGGTGACCCGGCCTGGCACCGCACACCCGAGCAACAGCGCGTCTACGAGGCCGCCTTGGACTCGGCCGACGCGCTCTACGGCATCCCCGACGTGGACCCCGTCGCCCTGGCCCGGACGGTCCGCGCCAACCCGCGGCTGCGCTGGGTGCACACGATGGCCGCGGGCGGCGGCAGCCAGGTCAAGGCCGCGCGGCTCACCGCCGAGGAACTCGACCGCGTCCTCTTCACCACCTCCGCCGGAGTGCACGGTGGGCCGCTCGCGGAGTTCGCCGTCTTCGGTGTGCTCGGGGGAGCGAAGGGTCTTCCTCGCCTGATGCGCGGGCAACGGGACCACGAGTGGGGCGGCCGCTGGACGATGGGGCAGGTGAGCGAGCAGACGATCCTGCTGCTCGGCCTCGGCGGTATCGGCCGGATCGTCGCCCGGAAACTTGACGCGCTGGGCGCCAAGGTCATCGGAACGAGCAGGAGCGGTACGGGAGTTGAAGGGGTCGACGAGGTCGTGCCCCTCGACCGTATCGTCGAGGTGGCGCCGACGGTGGACGCCGTAGTCAACACGCTCCCCGGCACCTCGGCGACCGAACACCTCCTCGGCAAGCGGTTCTTCGATGCCCTCCGGCCCGGTGCGACCCTCGTGAACGTCGGCCGTGGCAGCGTCGTCGACGAGGTAGCCCTCATGGAGGCACTGGACTCCGGCCGGGTCGGTTTCGCCGCGCTCGACGTCTTCGAGACGGAACCGCTGCCGGTCGACAGCCCGCTCTGGGACCACGACCACGTGCTGGTGAGCCCCCACACCGCCGCGCTCAGCATCGCGGAGGACCGCCTCATCGCCGAGCTCTTCGCCGCCAACGCCACGCGGTTGCTCGACGGCCAGAGCCCGCTCAACCGTGTGGACACCGTCGAGTTCTACTGATCGGTCGAAAGGGCGAGCACACTCGCTGTTCGAACACGATGCCGAGCGCAACGGAGTGGTTGACCTCGGCAAGCGAGAAGGCGGCCATGCCCCACTCGTTGATCAACTCGGTGGCCGCGTCGATCAGCACGGTGGGTGGTTCGCCGCCCAGGACCTGTGGGCGGCCACGATCGTGTGGCGCAACCCCTGCCGCAGCTGACGGGCCGTCATGAGAATGTTTCCGTCCGGAGTATTGCGGCCGCTGAGAGTTATCGCTAACACTAGGGCTCGCGTCACCGACACGTTAACTTCCGATGTCGGAGGATGGGTAAGTTCCCACCCTGTAGCCATCCTGGTGCGTCTCTTCCCGTGCCGCCCCCTTGCTGTGCCGTCTGTCGCCAAGGTTCTACGGAGTGCAAAATTGTGAGCGCTAACATTTCTGGGCGGAGAGTAGCCGACATCGAACGCGCCCCTGACTCATCGGTGACCACCGCGCCTGTCCGCACCGCTTCCCCCGTCGTCGGGCCGCCGCCCCGGCGCCGCCTGCGGCAGACCCTGGAGGCGTACGCGCTGCTCACTCCCAGCCTGCTCGGCTTCGTGCTGTTCCTGGTCGCGCCGATCATCGGCGTGGTGGTGATCAGCTTCTTCGACTGGAACCTGATGGGGTCGCCGCGCTTCGTCGGGCTGGCCAACTACCGCGAGATGACGGGCGACAGCGAGGTCTGGCGCTCGGTGCGCAACACCTTGTACTACGTCGCCCTCAACATCCCCGCCCAGACCGTCCTCGCCCTCCTCCTCGCGCTCGCCATGAACCGCGGCCTGCGCGGCGGCAAGGTGCTCCGGGTGTTGTTCGTTCTCCCGTGGATGGCGATGCCGGTGGCCCTGGGCATCATCTGGAGCTGGGCCTTCGACCCGGAGCACGGCGCGGTCAACCAGTTCCTGTCCCTGCTGGGCGTCAGCGGCCCGGAGTGGCTGTCGTCCACCACCTGGGCGATGCCGGTGCTCGCCTCCATCAACGTCTGGCAGTACACGGGCTACACGATGCTCTTCCTGCTGGCCGGTCTCCAGGCGATCCCCGAATCGCTCTACGAGGCCGCCGACATCGACGGGGTGACGGGCCTTCAGCGGTTTTTCAGGATCACGCTGCCGCTGCTGCGGCCCTCGATGCTCTTCGTCCTGGTCACCAACGTCATCGGCTCGTTCCAGATGTTCGACACCGTCTACGTCATGACCCAGGGCGGCCCGAACGGCTCCACGGACACCATGAACTTCCACATCTACCAGCAGGCGTTCCAACTCTTCCGCACCGGCTACGCCTCCGCGCTCGCGATGCTGCTCTTCGCCCTGATCCTGCTGGTCACAGCAGTGCAGTTCCTGTACTTCCGCAAGCGCACCGTCTACGACTTCAGCTGAGGGCGGCTCCACCATGCGTACTCACCGCACCATCGCGACCGCCTTCGGACGCACCGGTCTCTACGTGGTCCTGATCGCCGGGGCCCTGTTGTCCATCGGGCCCTACCTGATGATCCTCAACGCCTCGTTCAAGCGGCCCCAGGACCTGCTGACCACCGACGCCTGGGCCCCGGCCCGCCACGCCACCTTCGACAACTTCACCGCCGTGTGGAACCAGTACGGAATGTCGTCCTTCCTGCTGCACACCCTGCTGGTCAGCGTCGCCGTGACCCTGGGGCAGGTGGTCTTCAGCGCCATGGGCGCGTACGCCTTCGCCCGGCTGGAGTTCCCGGGCCGGGACCTGCTGTTCTGGGGCTACATCGCCACGATGATGGTGCCCCAGATGATCACGCTCGTGCCGCTCTTCCTGATGATGCGGGAGCTGGGCCTGGTCGACACCTTCGCCGGGCTGATCCTCCCCACGGTCTTCGGCACCCCGTACGGGATCTTCCTGGTCCGGCAGCACTTCCGCACCATCCCGAGCGACCTGGAGGCCGCCGCCCGGATCGACGGGGCGAGCACCTGGACGATCCTGGTGAGGATCATGCTGCCGCTGAGCAAGCCGATCCTGGCCACGCTGGCCACCATCACCTTCATCAACACCTGGAACAACTTGATCTGGCCGCTGATCATCACCAACAGCGACCGAACCAAGGTCATCACCGTCGGCATCGCCGCACTCCAGGGCCAGCACGTCTCCGACCTGCCGCACATCGTGCTGGCGGGCGCGGCCCTCGCGCTGCTGCCGCTGATCGCCGTCTTCCTGATGTTCCAGCGTCACATCGTCCGGTCGATCGCCCTGACAGGGCTGAAGTAACCGGCCGTCCGAGACCCCACGCGTACACCCGCCCCGTAGCACCGCAGAACCCTCAGAGAACAGGACCTCCACCATGTCCGCACGCTCCCGAAGAGTCCTGGCGCTCGCCGCCACGAGCACCCTCGTGCTCGGTCTCACCGCCGCTTGCGGCTCCTCCGGCTCCGACTCCGCGGGTGGCAAGGTCACCCTGCGGTACGGGATCTGGGACGCCGTCCAGAAGCCGGCCCTGCAGAAGTCCATCGACGCGTTCGAGAAGGCGCACCCGAACATCACGGTCAAGATCGAGCTGAACGCCTGGGCCCAGTACTGGAGCAAGCTGCAGACCCAGATGGCCGGCCGGACCGCGCCGGACGTCTTCTGGGATCACGTGGGGTACTTCCCGCAGTTCGCGAAGCAGGGCGTGCTCACCGACCTGAGCCCCTACATCAAGGCCGACAAGGTCGACCTGTCGGTGTACGACCCCAAGCTCACCGCGGGCTGGAAGCAGGGCGACAAGCAGTACGGCCTGCCCAAGGACTGGGACACGATCGAGCAGGTCTACAACAAGACCATGCTGAAGACCGCAGGCCTCACCCAGGACGACCTGTCCGGTCTCACCTGGAACCCGGACGACGGCGGGACCTTCGTCAAGGCGCTGCAGAAGCTCACCGTCGACAAGAGCGGCAAGCACCCGAACGAGTCCGGCTTCGACAGCAAGAACGTCAAGCAGTACGGGCTCGCACTGGCCTCGCCCAACGGCCAGACCGACTGGTGGGACTTCGCCACCCAGAACGGCTGCAAGCTGCAGGACAAAGCCTGGGGCAAGTGGACCATCAACCAGCCGTCCTGCGTCGAGGCGATCCAGTTCGTCCAGGACCTGCGGCTGAAGTACCACGTGGCGGTGCCGGCCGCGGTCACGAACACCCCCAACGGTGCCGCGCTGCCTGCGGTGCTCGCCCGTAAGCAGGCGGCCGTGGTGTGGGACGGAAGTTGGGACCTCAGCGCCTACCAGACCTCGCTGAAGGGCAACTTCGGCGTCGCACTCCTGCCCAGCGGGCCGGCCGGACAGGGCACCGTGTACAACGGCCTGAGCAACGCCCTGTACGCGGGGAGCAAGCACCCCAAGGAGGCCTGGGAACTGGTGAAGTGGCTCGGCTCGGAGCAGTCCGAGAAGATCATCACCGCTGCCGGTACGGTGTGGCCGTCGATCCCGACTCTGAACAAGGACTTCGTGGCGTACTGGGAGAAGCAGGGCGTCGACGTCAGCGCCTTCTCCAAGGGTGCGGAGGGCACGACGATCGGCTACCCGCTGACCACCTCGTCGGCCACGTACAACGTGAAGGTGCTCGACCCCTTCAACCAGGTCTGGCTCGGCCAGCAGACTCCGAAGAAGGCCGCGGACACGGTGAACACCGAGTCCAACGCCGCCATCACCGACTAGCCGACAGCGACAAGGAGCCGTCACCGCCATGCAGGAAGCGACGCCCGCCCCCCGGTCCGACGGGGGACCGCAGGCTCCGAAGGCCGTCAGCATCTTTGACGTCGCCAAGGAAGCGGGCGTGTCCCACCAGACCGTCTCCCGGGTCGTCAACAGCCACCCCAAGGTCAAGGAGTCGACCCGGACCCGGGTCCTGGAGGTCATCGCCGAGCTGGGCTACACGCCCAACCGGATGGCCCGCGCCCTGGCCGGCGGGGCGGTGCGGTCGGTGACCGTCCTGACCTCCGACACCTCCCTGTACGGTGCCTCGGCGACCCTGAAGGGGATCGAAGAGGCGGCCAGAGCGGCCGACTTCACGGTCGGGATCAGCGTGCTCGACGCCGGCTCGGCCCAACGGCCCGCCGAGGTCGCGGCCCGGGTCAGCCGGCCGGGGGAGGCGGTGCTGGTGATCGCCTTCGACGCACCCGGCGTACGGGCGTGGCAGGCGCTGCCCGCTGAGTTCCCGGCGGCGGCGGTGGTGGAACGGCCCGAGGACGGCAGCCCCGGCGACCGGCCCCAGGTCTGGCTCGACGACCGGGCGGCCGCCGCTCAGGCCACCCGCTATCTGCTCGGCCTCGGCCACGAGAGCGTGCGGTACGTCTCGATCCCCTCCTCGACCACCCGCATCGGGCAGCGTGCCGAAGGCTGGCGTGACGCGCTGCGGGCGGCCGGGAAACCGCTCCCGGAGCCGCTGGACGGCGGCTGGAGTCCGCGCTCCGGCTACCTCGCCGCCCGGTCGCTGGTGGCCGATCCGACGGTGACGGCGGTGCTCTGCGGCAACGACGACCTGGCGCTCGGCGTACTGCGGGCGGCCAGGGAGGCGGGCCGTGACGTGCCGGGGGACCTCAGTGTGGTGGGCTTCGACGACGCACCCCAGTCGGCGTACGTCCACCCCGCACTGACCACTGTCCGGCTCGACTTCGAGGGCCTGGGCCGGGGCTGCTTCGGGATGCTGCTCCGGCTCCTCGAACCGGAGACCGCGCCGGCGCTGCCGATGTGGGGCGAGCCGGAGTTGATCGTCCGGGAGAGCAGCGGCCCGGCGCCTTCCCTGCGGGCTCGCACATGACCTGAACCACCCGGCTCGCCGGTTCACCCCCGGCGAGCCGAGCCGCTCGAAGCCCCGAACCCGACGCTCAGAACTCCAAGCTCCACGTTCGAAGAAGGCGCTCACGTTCGCGGGGGATGTGAGCGTTCACACCCGTCCCCACCTTGCCCTCCCGCAGTGCAGCGGGGGGAGAAAGCCAGGTATCCATGTCCACCCGCACAAGACGGACCGGACGCGCCCTCACCGGCGCGCTGCTCGCGACGGCCGCCCTGGTCGTCGGCTCGCTCGCCGTGCCGACCACGGCCTCGGCGGCCACCCAGACCTTCACCGCCGACCTCGGCACCACCACCGGCGACGTACTGCACGGCGCGAACGGCTCGCTGTACGGCCTCAGCGACGACGGTGTCCCGGGCGACAACCTGCTGGCGCCGCTCAAGCTGACGACCGTCTCCCAGAAGCCCCCGGGCGGCGCGCAGCACCCCAACGGCGACATCCTCAAAGTCGCCGCCTCCTACAAGCGCAACGGCGGCGGCAAGCTCTTCTGCAACATCCAGGACATGTACTCGGACTGGCCGTACCAGAACCTGGGCATCGCCGACTATCTGACCAAGGTCGACACCGTCGTCAATGCCATCAAGGCCAGCTCCTACGCCTCCGACGTCGTCTTCGTCCCGTTCAACGAGCCGGACGGCATCTGGTACAGCGGTCTCAACTCCTCCGACAGCTCCACGTACACGACCGCCCGCGACAGGTTCCTCGCCGACTGGACGACCGTCTACAACCGCATCAAGGCGGACTACCCGGCGGCGGTCATCGGCGGCCCCAACACGGCGTCCTTCAACTCCACGTTCCTGGGCGACTTCCTGACCTACACCAAGGCCAACTCCGAGCTGCCGGACTGGATGACCTGGCACGAGCTCAACCCCGGCTCACTCGCCGACTACCAGAGCCACTACACCACGTACCGGGCCCTGGAGACCGCCCGCAGCATCAGCGCGCGCCCCATCAACATCGACGAGTACGCCGACCGGCGTGACCTGTCGGTGCCCGGCCAGATGGTGCAGTGGACCTCGATGCTGGAGAACACCAAGTCCTACGGCCAGCAGGCCTACTGGGACATCGCGGGCAACCTCGACGGCAACACCGTGCACACCAACGTGCCCAACAGCACCTGGTGGTTCTGGCGCTGGTACGCGGGCCTGACCGGCAAGACCGTCAAGGTCACCCCGCCGTCGGCCAACACCACCGACACCCTCCAGGGCATGGCGTCCCTGGACACCACCCGCAAGCAGGCCCAGGTCATCGTCGGCGGGTCCGCCTCCGACACCAACGTCGTGCTGAACAACATCCCCAGCGCGACCTTCGGCAGCAAGGTCGAGGTCACCGTCCAGGCCCTCAACTGGAGCGGGTACGAGGGCGCCTCGGCGACTCCGCTGACGATATCCCGCGCCGCCTACACCCCCTCCGGCGGCAGCATCACCGTCCCGCTGACCGGCCTGAACGCCATGTCGGCGTACCGCATCACCGTCACCCCGAACGGCGGCGGCACCGCCACCGCGCCCACCGTGCCGTGGAGTTCGTCCTACGAGGCCGAGAACGCCACCATCACCGATGCCACCGTCGTCACCCAGGGGACGGTGTCCAACTACAACGCCTACGCCACCTCGGGTACCAAGGACGTCGGCTACATCAGCGCCGCCGACAGCAAGGTCGCCTTCTCGGTCTCGGTCCCCAGCGCGGGCACGTACAACCTCGCCATCTTCTACGGCAACCAGCACGGGACGCCGTCCCAGCAGGTGCTGACCGTCGACGGCGCGAACCCGCAGTTCGTGAACTACCCGTCCACCCTCAACTGGCAGTACCGCAGCACCGTGACCGTGCCCGTCACCCTGAGCGCCGGCAGCCACACCATCGCGCTCGCCGTCTCCAACTCCACCCTGGGCACCGCGAGCGGTGAGGTCACCCTCGACAAGATCGACCTGACCGCAGCGCAGAGCACCCCGCAGACCGTGTACGACGCCGCCTTCGCCGACACCAGCGGCAGCGCCACCTACGCATACGGCAACGTCGGCGAGACCGGCACCGGCACGGTCGCGCTGACCAGCGGCGGCAGCACCATCTTCGACGCCTACGCGGCCACCGACGGCTACTACACCGTCAGCACCGACTACAGCTCTACGGGCGGCACCACCGCGCTCGCGCTGAACGGCACCACGGTCGCCACCCTGTCGTCGTCGGGCGGCTCGGCGACCACCTCCAGCACCAGGCTCTACCTGTCCGCCGGGATCAACCGCATCAAGGTCGCACCCAACAGCGGCGCCACCACCACGCTGAGCGACCTCAAGGTCGCCGGCGCCGGCTCCACCACGGGCGTCACCACCTACCAGGCGGAGAACGCCACCCTGGCGGGCGCCGCGGTGACCCAGACCGACAGCTGGGCATCCGGCGGCAAGAACGTCGGCTACATCGGCAACACCTCGGCGAACACCCTCACCTTCGGCAGCGTGAGCGCCGCAGCCGCGGGCCGCTACACCGTCGTGATCCATTACGCCAACAACGACCGCGCCGGCACCGGCAACTACAACACCAACGTCGAGTCCCGCACCGCCGACCTGTCGGTGAACGGTGGCACCGCCACGACGCTCACCTTCCGCAACTCCTACAGCTGGAGCGACTACTGGACGCTCCCGACCACCGTCACCCTCGCGGCAGGCACCAACACCCTGAAGCTGTCCAACTCCTCCTCGTGGGCACCCAACATCGACTACATCGAGGTGGCACCGGTGCTCGGCTGACCCCCACCCGCTCTCCGAGGGCCGCCACCGCGTCAGCCTGGCGCGGCGGCGGCCCGCCCCTTCCCGTGCCGCGTCACCCCAGCCCGAAAGGCCCGTCCCCATGCCTCCGCACATTGCCCACGACCCCGACCACCGGCTGTGGGTCCTGTCCGGACCGACCTCTTCCTACGTCCTGCATCTCGACGACGAGGACCGGCTGCGGGGCCTGCACTGGGGCCGCAGGCTCACCCCCGAACAGGCCGCCTCACTGCTCGAACGGCCCCTGCCCCGGCGGCAGTTCGAGGACCCGACCGACGGCGCCCTGGCGCTGGACGCCGCCGGGGGCATGCGGTACGGCCACGCGGCCGTCCAGGTCCGCTTCGCCGACGGAGTACGGGACCTGGAGCTGAACTGGACCGCTGAGTCCCGCACCGACGACACGCTCGTCCTCACCTTCGCCGACCGGCACTACCCGCTGACGGTCGAGGCGCACTTCAAGGTCTACGCCGACACCGGTGTGCTGGAGCGTCACCTCGTGCTCCGGCACACCGGAACCGAAGCCGCCGACGGCCCCGTCACCGTCGTCCGCGCCGACTCCGCGACCTGGACCGTCCCCCGCCTGAACGGTTACCGGCTCAGCCAGGTGCACGGCCAGTGGGGCGCCGAGACCCAACTCAGCCGCACCGAACTGCCGTACGGCGAGACCGTGTTGAGCAGCCGTCGAGGCACCACCAGCCACCACGCCAACCCCTGGGTCATGCTCGACGACGGCACCGCCACCGAGGAGCACGGCCGCGTCCACTCCTGCGCCCTGGCCTGGAGCGGCAGTTGGCAGCTCACCGTTCAACGGCTGCCCACCGAACGCGTCACCGTTTCCGCCGGGTTCGGCCACGCGCCCATCACCTGGCAGCTGCCACCCGGCGCCGAACTGCGCACCCCGGTCAGTGCCGCCGCGTACACCGAGGGCGGTTTCGGCGGCGCCAGTCGCGCCTGGCACCGCTATCTGCTCGACCATGTGCTGCCGCACCCGGGGGAGTTGCGGCCGGTGCTCTACAACTCGTGGGAGGCCACCGAGTTCGACGTCAGCGTCGAGGGCCAGAGCGCCCTGGCCGAGCGGGCCGCCGGACTGGGCGTCGAGTTGTTCGTCATGGACGACGGCTGGTTCGGCTCCCGTACCCACGACGCGGCCGGACTGGGCGACTGGACCCCCAACGCCGAACGCTTCCCCGACGGCCTCGGTCCACTGATCGACCGGGTCCACGAACTCGGCATGCGCTTCGGTCTGTGGGTCGAGCCCGAGATGGTCAACCCCGACAGCGACCTCTACCGCGCCCACCCCGACTGGGTCCTGCACCACCCCACCCGCCGCCGTACCGAGCACCGCAACCAGCTCGTCCTCAACCTCGCCCGCCCCGACGTCGCGGCCTGGATGTACGACCGGCTGGACGAGCTACTGACCAAGAACGACATCGACTTCCTCAAGTGGGACTTCAACCGTCCCTTCACCGAAGCAGGTTGGCCCGACGCCGAGAGCGATCCCGAAGCGCTGTGGACGGAGCACGTCCACAACCTCTACGCCGTCATCGACCGGCTCCGCACCGCCCACCCGCACCTGCGCATCGAGTCCTGCAGCAGCGGCGGCGCCCGGCTCGACCCCGGCATCCTCGCCCGCACCGACCAGGTGTGGACCTCCGACAACACCGACGCGCTGGACCGCCTGGACATCCAACACGGCTTCTCCCAGCTCTACCCGGCCCGTGTCATGGGCGCCTGGGTCACAGACAGCCCCAACCCCTACACCGGACGCAGCCTCCCCCTCGACTTCCGCTTTCACGTAGCCATGGCCGGCGTCCTGGCCATCGGCGGCGACCTCGCCCGTTGGAGCGCCGCCGAACTCGCCCGCGCCGCCGAACTGGTCGCGGCGTACAAGCGCGTCCGGCCCCTGGTCCAGCACGGCCGGCAGTACCGGCTGAGCTCCCCGGGAGACGGCGAGCTCAGTGCCGTTCAGTACCTTGCCCCCGACGGCACCGAGGCCGCTGTCCTCGTCACCCGCCGGGCCCGCCGCTTCGGCCACGCCGACCCCGCCCTGCCGCTGCGCGCCCTCGCGCCGGACGCCCGCTACCGCGACGCCGACACCGGAGCGTTGCACCACGGTGCCGTCCTGCTCAGCCACGGACTGCCGCTACGACTGGCACCGCAGGACAACGCGAGCGCTCTGTTCCACCTGGTTCGGGAGGATTGACGGCGGCCGCCTGGTATCGGGGAACGGAGGGACATGTGACGTCAGCGACCATACGTTCGCCGGTCACGGGAGCCTCGTACCGCCCGAAAGGCAGCAGCCGGGGGTCAGCCCTTGCGGGTGTTGATCTCTTCGGTGAGTTGGGGGACGACGTCGAAGAGGTCGCCGACGACGCCGTAGTCGACGAGGTCGAAGATCGGGGCCTCGGCGTCCTTGTTGACGGCCACGATGGTCTTGGAGGTCTGCATGCCCGCGCGGTGCTGGATCGCGCCGGAGATGCCGTTGGCGATGTAGAGCTGCGGGGAGACGCTCTTGCCGGTCTGGCCGACCTGGTTGGAGTGCGGGTACCAGCCGGCGTCGACAGCGGCACGGGAGGCGCCGACGGCCGCGCCGAGGGAGTCGGCGAGGGCCTCGATGATCGCGAAGTTGTCCGCGCCGTTCACCCCGCGGCCGCCGGAGACGACGATCGCGGCCTCGGTCAGCTCCGGGCGGCCGGTCGATG
>NZ_BARF01000154.1 GCF_000367365.1 Streptomyces prunicolor NBRC 13075
CACCGCCGCCGCGCTCGCCGAGCACGGCGCGGTGAAGGTGCTCACGCACGACGCCGCCGAGTACGCCGACTACCTCGTCGTACCCAAGGTCGACGCCCTCCAGGCCGCCGTCGAGGCCGTCTCCCCGGCCGCCGTCCTGGTGCCGTCCTCCGCCGAGGGCAAGGAGATCGCCGCCCGGCTGGCCGTGCGTATCGGCTCCGGCATCATCACCGACGCCACCGACCTGGAGGCCGGTGACGAGGGCCCCGTGGCCACGCAGTCGGTGTTCGCCGCCTCCTTCACCACCAAGACCCGGGTCTCCAAGGGCACTCCGGTCATCACTGTGAAGCCCAACAGCGCTGCCGTGGAGGCCGCTCCGGCCGCCGGCACCGTCGAGGCTCTCGCGGTCACCTTCTCGGACAAGGCCACCGGCACCAAGGTCACCGCGCGCACCCCGCGCGAGTCGACCGGCCGCCCGGAGCTGACCGAGGCCGCGATCGTCGTCTCCGGTGGTCGCGGGGTGAACGGCGCGGACAACTTCGCGATCATCGAGGCCCTCGCCGACTCCCTCGGCGCGGCCGTCGGCGCCTCCCGTGCCGCTGTCGACGCCGGCTGGTACCCGCACTCCAACCAGGTCGGCCAGACCGGCAAGAGCGTCTCCCCGCAGCTCTACATCGCCAACGGCATCTCCGGCGCGATCCAGCACCGCGCGGGCATGCAGACCTCGAAGACCATCGTGGCCGTCAACAAGGACGCCGAGGCCCCGATCTTCGACCTCGTCGACTACGGCGTCGTCGGCGACCTCTTCGACGTCGTCCCGCAGCTCACCGAAGAGGTCAACTCCCGCAAGGGCTGATGTCTTTGAGGTTGTACGAGGCTCCCGTGACCCACGTGGTCGCGGGAGCCTTCGCGTGTCCCGAGCCGCTCATCCCAGGCTGATCGTGGACCGCACGGGCAGATGGTCGCTCGGGAACTGGCTGTTCTCGGCGTAGGTGTCGACGGCCGACCGGTGCACGGTGACTCCCGGGGTGACCAGGATCCAGTCGATGCGGCCACCGTCCGGGAGGAGCTCGTGGTAGCCGTGAAAGGTGCCGTACGACAGCCCGCGCCCGGCCGCCGCGTCCCAGGCGTCCTTGAGACCGGCGCCCAGCATCGTGTCGTAGACCGCGGTGGTGTGCGCGGCGGTGTTGAAGTCGCCGGTCACCACGATCGGCAGGGAGCGGTCCAGACGGGCGAGGCGTTCGGCGATGAGCGTGGCGGCACGCTCGCGTGCGTACTGACTCGCGTTGTCCAGGTGGGTGTTGAGGACGTAGAACTGCCGCTCCTTGTCCCCGAGATCGCGGAAGCGGATCCATGTCGCGATGCGCGGGTGGGCGCCGCCCCAGGTGTTCGACCCGATCACGGCGGGCGTGTCGGAGAGCCAGAACTGGTCGTATTCGACGGGGGCGAGGCGGCGGGTGTCGTAGAAGATCGCCGTCTCCTCGTCGAAGCTGCCGCCCTTGCGGCCGCCGCCGATCCAGTCGTAGTGCGGTGCCAGGTCCTGCTTGATGTCCTGGAGCTGTGCGTAGAGGCCCTCCTGGGTGCCGATGATGTCGGGGGCCGCGCGGAGCAGCAGGTCGCGCATCACCGGGCGGCGGACCTTCCAGCTGTTGGGCTCGTCGGTGCTCGCGTAGCGCAGGTTGAACGTCATGACGTCCAGCAGGCGGGTGTCGTGCCGGGCGGCGGCGGTGGAGCGGACGGTTGCGATCAGCGGCAGGGCCACGGCTGCCGCCAGCAGCGTGGTGAGCCCCGCGCGCCGCGTCACCGTTCTGACAGTCGGCATATGCATCCCCTCCCCTTGCGAGTCAGGATGAAGGGGCGAGGCGCTGGGCGGAAGAGGGCCTCGGGACGGGAGTGAACGCCCCGGGTTCACGGCGTGGACAGGGTGTTGACCGGCGGGAAGCTCCATGGATAACTTCGTTCTACGGATTGTTGATTCCGTAGAGCGGAAAACTGGAGGGTGTGGGATGGGTCAGGGCGAGCAGGAGAAGGTGGCGACGAGCCTCGCGGGCGCGATCAGCGAGGAGATCAGCGCCTCCCTGGCACCGGTCGACGCCGAACTGGAGCGCCGTTACCCCGGCGACCCGGGCACCCGCCAGCCCGTCCACACGGTCTACGTCCCCGGTGACGTCTTCGCCAGGGACACGATCCGCTCCTGGGGCGACCGAGCTCTTGCCGCCCTCGACGAACACGCCCCCGACGCGGCCTCCTTCGCCGCCGTCCTCGGCCTCTCCGACGAACTCGCCGAACCCGTCCACGCGCGCGTGCGGGCCAAGTTGGAACGCGAGCCCATCGAGGACCTGCGCGTCGACTTCGAGGACGGCTACGGCCCCCGCCCCGACGCCGAGGAGGACGAGGCCGCCGCCCGCGCGGCCCGGCTGATCGCCGAGGCGTACGAGAAGGGCACGGCGGCGCCGTACATGGGCATCCGGATGAAGTGCATGGAGGCGCCGGTGCGCGATCGGGGCATCCGCACCCTCGACATCTTCCTGACCGGACTCATGGCGGCCGGCGGCCTGCCCGAGGGGCTGGTCCTCACCCTCCCCAAGGTCACCTACGCCGAACAGGTCACCGCGATGGTGCGCCTCCTGGAGGCCTTCGAGAAGGCGAACGGGCTGGAGCGGGGCCGGATCGGCTTCGAGATCCAGATCGAGACCAGCCAGTCCATCCTCGCCACCGACGGCACGGCGACCGTCGCCCGCATGATCCAGGCCGCCGAGGGCCGCGCCACCGGCTTGCACTACGGCACCTTCGACTACAGCGCGTGCCTCGGCGTCTCCGCCGCCTATCAGGCCAGCGACCACCCGGCCGCCGACCACGCCAAGGCGATCATGCAGGTCGCGGCTGCGGGGACGGGGGTGCGGGTCTCGGACGGCTCGACGAACGTCCTCCCGGTCGGTCCCACGGCCAAGGTCCACGACGCCTGGCGGCTGCACTACGGCCTCACCCGGCGGGCGCTGTCCCGCGCGTACTACCAGGGCTGGGACATGCACCCCGGCCACATCCCCACCCGCTACGCGGCCGTCTTCGCCTTCTACCGCGAGGGCTTCGAACAGGCCGCCGCACGTCTCGCCCGCTACGCCAACCACGCCGGCGGCGACGTCATGGACGAGCCCGCCACCGCCAAGGCCCTCAGCGGCTATCTGCTGCGCGGCCTGGACTGCGGGGCACTCGACATCGCCGAGGTGGCCAGGGCGACCGCGCTGACCCGGATGGACCTGGAGGGTTTCGCGGCGCCGCGCCGGGGCGACCTCACGGCGTCCGCCAAGTAGCGGACCTGTCACAGGTGTTGGCGCCGGCTTCTGTTGTCACTGCCGCCCCGTAGGCTGTACGGCGTTCATGGATGGGCCACAGGGACGGAGCGGGCGGTGCCTTCGGGGGAGAGTGGACGCGTGGACGAGGTCGACCGATTGCTGGCCGGGCGCTATCGCGTCGTGGACCGACTCGGGCGCGGCGGCATGGGCGTCGTCTGGCGGGCCGTCGACGAGGTCCTCGGCCGTGAGGTCGCCGTCAAGGAACTGCGCACCTTCACCGACGCCCACGGACCCGAACTGGCCGACCTGCGCCTGCGGATGCAGCGCGAGGCTCGGGCGGCGGCGCGGGTCCGCCATCACGGCGTGGTCGCCGTGCACGACATCGCCGAGGTCGACGGACGTCCGCTGATCGTCATGGAGTTGATCGACGGCCCGTCCCTGGACGACGTACTCGCGGAGCGCGGCCCGATCGATCCGCGCGAGGCGGCCGGGATCGGCGCGAAGGTGATGGAGGCGCTGGCCGCGGCCCACGCCGTGGGCGTCCTGCACCGCGATGTGAAGCCGGGCAACATCCTCCTCGACCGCTCGGGCCGGGTCGTCCTCACGGACTTCGGCATCGCGACGATGGACGACCCGGGCGACGGCTCCGCCACCCACCTCACGCGCAGCGGTGAACTCATCGGCTCCCTGGACTACTTGGCCCCCGAGCGGGCGCAGGGCGCGGACCCGGGGCCGGCATCGGATGTCTGGGCCTTGGGTGCGACGTTGTACGCGGCGGTCGAGGGTGCGTCGCCGTTCCGGCGCACGTCCACGTACTCCACCCTCACGGCGATCGTCTCCGAGCCCTTGCCGGAACCCCGGCGGGCGGGGCGACTTGGGCCTGTTCTGCGGCAACTGATGGAGAAGCGGGCGGAGTTGCGGCCGGGGGCGGATTCGGCGCGGGAGTTGTTGGAGGGGGTTGCGGGGGCGCCGGGGGTGGATTTGCCTACGGCTGTGCTGCGGTCGACCGGGGGCGGGATCCCTGCGGTGCCGCCGGGGTTCGGAGCGGTGGAGTCGCGGGGGAGTGGGAGTGTGGGGCCGGGAGCGGGGGTTCCGGAACCGAAGCCGTCGACGGAGTCGAAGGACCCAACGGGGGTGCGGGCGGCGGGACTTGGGGTAGCGGGGGTGGTCCTGGCAGGCACCGATCTCGATGCTGGGGCTGGGGCTGGGGCTGGGGTCCGGGGCGCGGGCGCCGCTGAGCCTGCGGAGAGCGGGCAGGGTCTCGGGGCTGGGCAGCATGCGGCTCCAGCCGGGCAGGGTTTCGGCACCGACGAGCCGACCGGAGGCAGCGGGCCGGGGACCGGCGGTTCGCCCGAGGGCGCAGGACCGGAGGAGGCCGCGGGCGACGCCTCGGGGCGGTCCGGATCGGGGCGGTCCGGATCAGGAGGGTCAACAGCTGGGTCGGCAGGGCGACTTGGGGCAGCTGCGTACGGGGCAGGTGCGGCAGGCCTGCTCGGAACGGGCGAGCAGGGCCCTGACTCTTCGGAGCGGCCGGGTTCGGAGGCCTTCGCGTCCGCTGCCACGCCCCCTCCCACGCCAACGCCCACACTCGTACCCCAAGGCTTCGGCCCGCCCCTCGCTCCGGTGGCCCCCATGGCCTCCGTGGCCCCCGCGCCTCACCCCTCCCCGCCGACCGGTCCCATGTCCCACCCGTCGGCCGCACCCCGCCGCAAGGCACGCATCCTGATAGCCGCCGTGGCCGTGGTGGCAGTTCTCGCCGGTGCCGGAGTGGTCGTCGCCCGCATGGTCAACTCCGGTGACACCAGGGTCAGTTCGCAGCCCAGCGCCTCACCTCCGGCCGGTGCCGGTGTCGGCCCCGCCTCGCCCAGTGGACGTACGGACGCCGACCGCTCGGTCGAGCCCAAGCCCACCGGGCAGGGCGACGACGGGACCCGGGCGCCGACGCAGCAGCACACCGGCAAGGGGGAGAGCACGGCGGAGGGGCAAGATCCCACCGTCGCCCCGAGCAAGTCCACGTCCTCCGGCGGCGGAAGCACCGGCGGTGACGCCCCCACGACGGGCGGAGCCACGCCCAGCTCCAGTCCCGCGTCCGTCTGTCAGTCCACCGGCGGCGGCAAGTACAACTGCCAGGTGTGGCGCAGCGCGAAGTCCTACACCGCGTCCGGCACCGAGGTCGGCGTGCTCGGCGCGGGTACCAACTACTTCTACTGCCAACAGAACTTGGGTCGCCGCGAGACGTACGGCCAGTGGACCAACGTCTGGTGGGCCAAGACGGACGACGACAGCGGCAACACCAACGTCTATGTCAGCGACGTCTACCTGAAGGGCGGGGACAACGACGAGCCGATTCCGGGGCTACCGGTCTGTTGAAGTCCCTCTGACAGCCATGGTGGAACCGGGGGAGCCGACTTTCTTCCGCTGCGCCGCCGGTGGTGAGCCGTCCGAGGCAACGACGTGCACGAGGTGCGTGAAGGGTCGCTCAGCGTTCCAGGCCCGACACCGTCACCAGCCCCTCTTCCCGGAACAGCCTCGTACCCCGCTCGCACAACTCACGGTCGGCCCGCGCCCGTTCGCAGAACTCCTCCGGCGTCCGCCCGAACAACGCCCTCAACGCCGCCGAGCTGCCCAGCAGTTCGGTGAGCAGCGCCCGCTCGCCCGGATGTCGGCGCGGCACACCCGTGCCGTCGTGCAGGACGCCATGCCGGTTGACGTAGACGTACGCGCCCCGCAACAACTCGCCTGAGCCCAGCTCGATATGGCACTCGGACTCGGGCAACCACGTCCGGTCGTACGCTCCCTCACTCGCGTCCACCACCGCGAGCTGCCGCGCGTCGAACCACGTCACGAACAACTCCCGTACGACACCGGGCGCGTGGACCGGCGACGCCGACACATACCCCACGCGGCTCACATGCGCCGAGACGCCGACGTCGATTCCCGTGACCCGTACCTTCAGCATCGGGACGGGAGACGTGATCCCGAACTCGGCCATCTTGTGCCGCAGTTGGCCGGGGCAGGCGTTGGAGCCGATGGCGAGGACCGGGGTGCGGTTCGCGTACGGGGGGTGGTCGTCGAGGGGCAACAGGCGGTCGCCGACCAGAAGTCCGGACTCCTTGGGCCACGCACCCGGGTAGCTGAGGGGATCCTCGCGCGGCGCCCGAGCCAGCCCCAGCGCCTCCAACGTCCGGTCCAGGCCCTCGTCCACGCGGTCGCCCGCACGCTCACGCACGCCGTCGTACCCGCGCCCCTCAGTCCGACGGCGGCAACTCGCCCGAGCCCCGGGTGATCAGCCTCGTCGGCAGCTCGATCCGCTCCGGCGCGATCAACGTGCCGTCCAGCTGTCGGAAGAGCCGGTCCGCGGCCGTACGCCCGAGCGTCGCCGCGTCCTGCGCGACGACCGTCACCCCCGGCTGGAGCAGATCGGCGAGTTCGAAGTCGTCGAAGCCCACCAGGGCGATCCGGCGGGACTGTTCGGCGAGGACCCGGACGACGGTGACCGTCACACGGTTGTTGCCGGCGAAGATCGCGGTGACGGGGGAGGGGCCGGTCAGCATCTCCTCGGCCGCCCGGCGCACCCGGACCGGGTCGGTCACGCCGAGGGACATCCACGCGTCCTCGACCGGTATCCCCGCGTCCTCCATCGCGGCCCGGTACCCGCGCAGCCGCTCGACGGCCGTGTGGATGCGGGGCATGTCGCCGATGAAGCCGATGCGCCGGTGGCCGTGGGAGATGAGGTGGGTGACGCCGTCGCGTGCGCCGCCGTAGCTGTTCGACAGGACGACATCCGCGTCGATCTTCCCGGCCGGACGGTCCACGAACACGGTCGCTACGCCCGCCTTGATCTCCGGCTCCAGATAGCGGTGGTCGTCCCCGGCCGGGATCACCACAAGCCCGTCCACGCGCCGGGCGCACAGCGCGAGCACCAACTCCTGCTCGCGGTCCGGGTCTTCGGCGCTGGAGCCGTTGATGAGCAGGGCACCATGGGCGCGGGCGACCTCTTCGACGGCGCGGCTGAGGGGGCCGTAGAACGGGTCGGCGAGGTCCTCCAGGACGAGGCCGATGCTGGCCGTGCGGCCCTTGCGCAGGACGCGGGCGCTGTCGTTCCGTCGGAAGCCGAGGGCGTCGATCGCCTCCTGGACCCGGCGCTCGGTGTCGGGGGTGACGCCCGGCTCGCCGTTCACCACGCGAGACACCGTTTTCAGGCCGACACCCGCTCGTGCGGCCACGTCCTTCATAGTTGGACGGTTGCCGTAGCGGTTCTCGGGGCGGCGGGCGGTCTCTGGCACGATGCGCTGTCCTGTCCTGTCGTCCACGGGGGATGCATAGGTCCATGGGTTTGTATGAGGATGTGGCGTCGAGCATAGAGCCTGGACAACGTTGTCATATGCGAGAGAGACTGTCCACCGAATATCTCCGGCCTGCGCCCCCACCGCGAGACCGGCCCAACTCACCTTCTGGTGGTTCTCATGTTTGACGGGGAGATCTGACACTGATGCACACCGACCTCGTGGCCGCGCTCGACATCGGCGGCACCAAGATCGCCGGGGCGCTGGTGGACGGCCACGGCAAGATCCTGGTGCGAGCACAGCGCCCGACGCCCTCGCAGGACGACGGCGACACCGTGATGCGAGCCGTGGAGGAGGTGCTCGCGGAGCTCACCGCATCACCTTCGTGGTCCCGCGCGAGCGCCCTCGGCATCGGCAGCGCGGGTCCCGTGGACGCCTCCGCCGGCACCGTGAGCCCGGTCAACGTGCCCGGCTGGCGCGACTTTCCGCTCGTCGAGCGGGTGCGTGCGGCGGCCGGTGACCTGCCCGTCGAGCTGATCGGCGACGGCGTGGCGATCACGGCGGCCGAGCACTGGCAGGGCGCCGCACGCGGGCACGCCAACGCGCTGTGCATGGTCGTCTCCACGGGAGTCGGGGGCGGCCTCGTCCTCAACGGGCAGCTGCACCCCGGGCCGACCGGCAACGCGGGCCACATCGGCCACATCAGCGTCGACCTGGACGGCGACGCCTGCCCGTGCGGTTCGCGCGGCTGCGTCGAGCGGATCGCCAGCGGTCCCAACATCGCCCGGCGGGCGGTCGAGGGCGGCTGGCGACCGGGCCCGGACGGCGATGTCTCGGCAGCGGCCGTCGCCGCCGCCGCGCGGGCCGGTGACCCGATCGCGGTGGCCTCCTTCGAGCGGGCCGCACAGGCCCTCGCCGCCGGTATCGCGGCCACCGCGACCCTCGTCGAGATCGACATCGCCGTGATCGGCGGGGGAGTCGGCAAGGCGGGCGACGTGCTGTTCACACCGCTGCGGAAGGCGCTGAGCGACTACGCGACGCTGTCCTTCGTGCAGCGGCTGACGGTGACGCCGGCTCAGATGGGCACGGACGCCGGGCTGGTGGGAGCGGCCGCGGCCGCGCTCGCCGGGCAGGCGAGCGCGACCTCGGCCGGGGTGTGAGGAACGGACCGGCCGAAACGTTCGTTCAGCGGCCTACGCCCCTGTTCGGCACGCGAGTCCCACCTTGTTCCACCTTGCTCAGCACGTGAGTTGAGCGTCCGCCCAGTCCGCGTGGTCCGAGTCGATCCCGTCGCCGCCGTCGGTGACGACGAGTCGGACCACCTGGGCGCCGGTCACGTCCGCGGTGACCGGCTGGGCGGGCATCGCGTTGGTGAGGACGCCGGTCGAGGCGACCTTCGTGCCGTCCGCCCAGATCTCGAAGGCGACGGTCCCGTTGGCGCCCTTCTCGTCGTCCACACCGACGTCCGCGGTGACCTTCTCGCACGTCTTCCCGGTGTAGTACTCGACGTCGCTCTCGGCGTGTACGCCAAGTCCCTTGGCGTACACCACTCCACCGAGGGTGATCGGATGACCGTCCCCCGCAGCGCTCTCCCCGTTGCTGGTGTTGCGCTCAACAGGCCCGTATCCATTGGCCGTTGACATCCACGGAAGATCGCCGAAGTACGACGTCCCCGAGGGCGGCGCCACCACCACGGACGCGGTGAACGGCAGGGTGGTGGTGACCCGCGTACCGGTCGGCGAGCGGTAACTCGCCTTGAGCGTCAGGTCGTACGACCCCGTCGACGTCCCCGCCGGAGCGGTGACCGTCCACTTCGTGCGCAGCGACTTGCCGGTCCGGACGGCCTTCGCGGTCGTCGACGACTTGGCCCGCACCTTCCAGCCCGCAGGACCGGTCAGGGTCACGGAGACATGCTCGGCGGTCGTACGGCCCAGGTCGGTGACCGCCGTCGTGAGCGGGGTCGGGGTGGCCGCCTGGACCAACGGGGCGCTGTCCAGGCCGAGTTCGACGGCCGGCGGGTTCTTGAGCGCGTGCCGGTCGGCCGAGACCCGTACGAGGACCGTGCCGTGGGCCGGTACGGTCGCGGAGATCGCGCCCGCGGTGTTGTAGCTCTTGTGCTGCCACAGGTCGCGCAGGGTGTAGGCGTGGGCGTTCGGGAGGCCGACGGCCGCGGCGGTCGTGGCGATGCGCTGGGCGCTGCCGGACTCGTTGAAGAGCGCGACCGTACGGCTGCCGTCCTTCATCTCCTTGGCGACGACCCGGCGTCCGCCCTCCGACGAGACGACCGTGCCCTGCTTGCCCAGCGGGTCCTGGTCGACCGCGATGACCTCCTTGTTGTCGAGGATGTCGAAGGTCGCGTCGGTCGCGGTGCGCAGGTCCGAGCCGATGAGAAGAGGCGCGGCCATGATCGACCACATGGAGAAGTGCGAGCGGTACTCGGTGTCCGTCATGCCGCCGTTGCCGACCTCCAGCATGTCGGGGTCGTTCCAGTGCCCGGGGCCCGCGTAGGGGGCAAGTGGCAGATTCTGCTTGAGGATCGACAGCATCGAGCCCCAGTTGTCGCTGATGTCACCGGTCGTGCGCCACAGATGTCCGACGTCCGCGGCCCACTCCCAGGGCTTGTTCTCGCCCCACTCGCAGATGCTGAAGACGATCGGGCGGCCGGTCGCCTTCAGGGCGTCGCGCATCGTGTTGTAGCGCAACTTGGCGTCCACGCCTTGGTTGTTGCAGTTGTCGTACTTGAGGTAGTCCACGCCCCAGTCGGCGAACTGCTGCGCGTCGCTGTACTCGTGGCCCAGGCCACCGGGGAAACCGGCGTCGTTGCACGTCTTCGTGCCCGCGCTGGTGTAGATGCCGAGCTTGAGCCCCTTGGAGTGCACGTAGTCCGCGACCGCCTTGATCCCGTGCGGGAAGCGGACCGGGTCGGGGACGAGCTTGCCGTCGGCGTCGCGGGAGGGCAGGGCCCAGCAGTCGTCGAGGTTGACGTACTGGTAACCGGCCGCCTTGAGGCCCTTGTTGACGAAGATGTCCGCGATGCCCTCGACCATCGACTCGTTGAACTCGGCACGGCAGTTGGTGGAGTTCCAGTTGTTGAAACCCATCGGAGGGGTGAGTGCCTGACCGTCGGCCAGGGAGGGGGAGACGGGGGCCTGTGCGGGGGCGGCCACGGCCGGCGCGGCGAGGCCCGCCGTGCACAACAGGCCTGCGACGAGCGCTCCGACCACTCTTCGGCGGGTCGTGCGGGTGTGGGGGTGACGCGTCATTACGTTCCTCCGGACTCGCAAAAGATGGGATCACTTCCTGTGCATGCCATGTGCGCGATTACGGTAGGACGTGTCGAACTCTGTTGGAAGAGTTGCGTATTTATTGTTCGACTTCCATCGCGCACGTTTTGAACGCGTTCAACTTTCTGCGCTAGGCTCCCTCCCGACAGAAGGGGGAGCCCGGTGAAGATCGTCATTCCCGGCGGAACGGGACAGGTGGGCGCGATCCTGGACCGCGCCCTGACCGAGGCCGGTCACGAGGTCGTCGTCCTCACCCGGCGGCCGTCGCGCGACCGCGAGGTGTGGTGGGACGGCGAGCACCTGGGCACCTGGGCCCGGGAGATCGACGGCAGCGATGTCGTGATCAACTTGGCGGGCCGCAGCGTCAGTTGCCGCTACACCCCGGCCAACCTGAAGGCCATGATGGACTCGCGCGTGCACTCCGCCCGGGTCGTCGGCGAGGCCATCGCAGCCGCCGCGAGCCCGCCGCGCGTCTGGCTGCAGATGAGCACCGCCACCGTCTACGCCCATCGCCACGACGCCCCCAACGACGAGGCCACGGGCGTCATCGGCGGCGCCGAACCCGACGTACCCGACTACTGGTCGTACAGCGTCGAGATCGCCAAGAACTGGGAACGCGAGCAGGAGCGCGCCGACACCCCGCAGACCCGCAAGGTCGCCCTGCGCGCCGCCATGGTGATGAGCCCCGACCGCGGTGGTGTCTTCGACGTCCTGTCGGGGCTGGTCCGGCTCGGGCTCGGCGGTCCGGTCGCGGGCGGTGCCCAGTACGTCTCCTGGATCCACGACCAGGACTTCGTCCGCGCGGTGGAGTTCCTCGTCGCCCGGGACGACATCGCCGGGCCGGTGAACCTCGCCGCCCCCGGACCGCTCCCGCAGCGCGCCTTCATGCGGGTCCTGCGTGCCGCCCGGGGCGTCCCCGTCGGACTGCCCGCCACGAAGTGGATGGCGGAACTGGGCGCCCTCGCGCTGCGCTCGGACACCGAACTCCTCCTGAAGAGCCGCCGGGTCGTCCCGGGACGGCTGCTGGCGGAAGGGTTCACCTTCGACCATCCGCAGTGGCCCGAGGCGGCCGTGGACCTCGTACGACGGGCACGGGGCGAGGCGGGTTCCATCCGGCGGGCCGTCCGGGCGTGACCCCGGCGCGCTTCGTCAGTTGAACGGGGCATGAAGAAGCGCAGCATGCTGGCCATCGCCTCCCTCGCCACCGGTTTCGTCGTCGCCGCGATCTCCCCGTCGCACTCCCACGACCACGACGTACTCGGCGATCTCAACGTCAAGGACACCGTGGGTGCCATGGATCACCTCGTCAGCGACGGCAGCTTCGCCGCCGACGAGGGAGTCTTGGGGCAGAACAGCTGATACCCGTCGTAAGTGTGCGGCGCCGGTGCCTCGTCGGAGGGGGCACCGGCGCCGTCGTATGTACGCCCTCAACTGCGGCTGGTTTCCGTGGCAGGGTGGAACGGGCAAGCCTCAGGGGGCCAACAGAAGAGGGGGAACTGTCCGTGATCGTCTGGATCAACGGCGCGTTCGGTGCAGGCAAGACCACCACCGCACGGGAACTGATCGAACTGATCCCGAACAGCACGCTCTTCGACCCCGAGGTCATCGGCGGAGCACTTCCGTATCTGCTCCCGCCCAAGCACCTCGCAGAGGTCGGCGACTTCCAGGACCTGCCGATGTGGCGGCGGCTCGTGATCGACACGGCGGCGGCCATGCTCGGCGAGCTCGGCGGGACCCTCGTCGTCCCGATGACCCTGCTGCGGCAGGAGTACCGCGACGAGATCTTCGGCGGTCTCGCGGCCCGCCGGGTCACGGTCCGGCATGTCCTCCTCGCTCCGGCGGAAACGATCCTGCGCGAGCGAATAGCCGGCCGGGAGGTCCCACCGGACCTCCCCGACGGCGAGATCCGGACACGCCAGTGGGCCTACGACCACATCGAGCCGTATCGCGCCGCGCTCGGCTCCTGGCTCACCGCCGACGCCCATCTCGTCGACACCGGCGCGCTCACCCCCTACGAGACGGCCGCCCGGATCGCCGGCGCCGTCGGCAGCGGTGCCGTGCCCGTCTGCGACATCGTGCAGACCCCGGAGCCCACCTCCGAGACCCTCGCGGCCGGAGTGCTCCTCTTCGACGAACAGGACCGCGTGCTGCTCGTCGACCCCACCTACAAGGCCGGCTGGGAGTTCCCCGGCGGCGTCGTCGAACCCGGCGAGGCACCCGCCCGGGCCGGCATGCGCGAGGTCACCGAGGAGACCGGCATCGTCCTCGACGACGTACCCCGGCTGCTCGTCGTCGACTGGGAACCACCCGCACCACCCGGCTACGGCGGGCTGCGCCTCCTCTTCGACGGCGGCCGGCTGGACGCCGCCGTGGCCGACCGACTGCTGCTGCCCGGGCCGGAGTTGCGCGGCTGGTGCTTCGCCACCGAGCAGGAGGCCGCCGACCTGTTGCCGCCGGTCCGCTACGAGCGGCTGCGGTGGGCGCTCAGGGCCCGTGAACGCGGCGCCGCGCTCTATCTGGAAGCGGGCGTACCACTTGGCTGACGGGGCGTCAATTTGCGCTCTGATCAACGATGTTGGACGGGACTTTGCTATACCAGGGACACCACCTGGCGATTTTGCGGGGTGTGGAGGATTCCGATAACAAAGCGAGGGTGAATCGTCGCCTTCCCGGTATGAACAAGAACGTGAAGAAGGAACATCCGAGCTCTAACGTCTTTGCGCAGCTCAGTTCTCTCGCGGCCGCCGGCCGCCTCTATGGGACCGGACATTTCGCCGGTCGAAGGAGAGGAACATGCGCGTGCCATCCTCGGCCCTCACCCGGGCCCTCACGCTCGCCGCCGGGCTCGTCCTGGTGCTCACCGCCTGCAGCAGCGGCGGCGGGGGCGGCGACTCCAACAAGGGCAGCTCGGCCGGGCTCACGTCCTGCAACACCGTGGGCAAGGCCAACACCTGCAACTCGGCCACCACCAAGTCCGGCGGGACGTACACCTACGTGCTGGAGAAGAACATCCAGCAGTGGAACGTCCAGGACGTCAACGGCAACACCTTCGAGAACGCGGAGGCCCTGGAGGTCGTGCTGCCGCAGGTGTTCGTACCCCAGCCCGACTTCACCGTCGCCCTCAACACCGACCTGATGACCTCGGCGACTCAGACCAGCACCAGCCCGCAGACCATCGTCTACAAGATCAACCCGAAGGCGTCGTGGAACGACGGTACGCCCATCACCGCCGACGACTTCGTTTATTACTGGCGTACCAACAACGGCAAGGACTGCCCGCCGCCGCCCGCCAGTGACTCCACGCAGACCAAGGGCTGTCTGCCGTCGAGCACCGCCGGCTACGACCGGGTCAAGTCCCTCACCGCGTCCGACGGCGGCAAGACCGTCACCATGGTGATGTCCAAGCCCTACTCGGACTGGAAGTCGCTGTTCGGCGGGGGCTACCCGATGTACCCGGCGCATGTCGCCGAGAAGTTCTCGGGCGCCAAGGCCGGTGACGCCGCCCATATGACGGCCACTCAGATGGCCCAGGCCTGGCAGTACTTCCTGAAGACCCCGCCCACCAAGTACGCGACGGCCGGCGCGTACAAGATGCAGGACTGGACGGACAACGACCACGCCACCTACGTGCCCGACCCCAAGTGGTACGGCGCCAAGAAGGCGACCCTCCAGCGGCTAATCTTCAAGGTCATCTCGGACGCCACCCAGGAGCCAACTGCCCTCAAGAACAACGAGGTTCAGGGCATCTACCCGCAGCCCGAGGTCGACCTGGTCAACCAGGTCAAGGATATCCCCGGCATCACCTACACCATCGGCAACGGGCTGACCTGGGAGCACTTCGACCTCAACCTGCACAACCCGGTGCTCGGCAAGTATCTGGCGCTGCGGCAGGCGATGTTCACGGCGATCAACATCAAGGACATCCTCGCCAAGACGGTCGGCCAGTTCGACCCGTCCGTGAAGCCGCTCGGCAACCACAACTTCGTTCCCGGGCAGGCCGGTTACAAGGACGTGGTCACCGGCACCGGTCAGGGATCAGGTGACCTGACCAAGGCGAAGAAGCACCTCACGGACGCCAAGTTCACCGGCGTGGGTTCGGCCCTGAAGACCCCGGACGGCAAGGCCGTCGGACCCTTCAACTGCCGTTACACCACCGGCAACCAGATCCGGCAGAGCGAGTGCCAGATCCTGCAGAGCAACCTGGCGAGCCTCGGCATCAAGGTCACCATCAAGCCGATCGGCGCGGCCGACCTCGGCACGGTCCTCGCCGGGCACCAGTACGACATCATCGTCTTCGCCTGGGTCGCGGCACCGTTCCCGAGCAGTGGCGCCCAGCAGAACTGGTTCACCAGCGGTGGCGGCAACTACGGCGGCTACAGCAACAAGAAGGCTGATGCCCTGATCTCCCAGGCCGTGGGCGAGACGGACGCGACGAAGTCCGCGGCCCTCCTCAACCAGGCCGACCAGCTCATGGTGAACGACGCCTACGTGCTGCCGCTTTACCAGAAGCCGACGTTCTTCGCGACGCAGACGCGGTTCGTGAACATGCGGAACAACTCCACCATCGTCGGACCGGCCTACAACACCGGCACGTGGGGCCTGAAGAAATAGCCCCAACGGCTGAGGGAACAGCTCCACCGGCACGTCCGTCGAGCCCGGCCCCGGCGACACCGGGGCCGGGCCCCCGGCCCACGGACGGCATCCCCACCCCGTCGGCTCCGAGAGAAGACCGCATGCTCGCCTACACCGTGCGCCGCATCCTCGTCTCCATACCCGTCCTCATCATCTCGACGTTCATCGTGTTCCTGGTCGTCATCAACTCCGGGGACCCGGTGGCCAACTTCGCCACCTCACGACAACCCGTGCCCAGCAAGGCGGCGGTAACCGCGTTCGCCCGGCACATCCACGCCAACGAGCCGGTGATGGAACGCTATTGGAACTGGATCACCGGCGTCCTGCACGGTGACTTCGGCCCGTCCGTGCAGGCCAACCTGAACATCGGGCACGACCTGTTCACCCGTTTCAAGGTGACCATCACGCTCGTCGCCGCCGCGATGATCCTCGCGCTGATCATGGCCGTCGTGTTCGGTGTGTTCAGCGCCATCCGCCAGTACTCCGCCGCCGACTACACGATCACCTTCTTCGGCTTCCTGTTCCTCGCCATGCCCGTGTTCTGGTTCGCGGTCCTGCTCAAGCAGGCCGGGATCTGGTTCAACCAGAAGACCGGCAGCCAGTTCCTCGGCACCATCGGCGAGAAGTCGCCGTACCTCGAAGTCGACACCACCTGGAACGAGTTCACCGATCACGTGGGCCACCTCATCCTGCCCACCATCACCCTCGCCCTGGTCTCCTTCGCGTCCTGGACCCGCTACACCCGCGCCTCCATGCTGGAGGTCCTCAACAGCGACTACGTACGGCTCGCCCGCGCCAAGGGCCTCAGGCGCGGCAAGGTGATGACACGGCACGCGCTGCGCACCGCCCTCATCCCGCTCGCCACCGTCACCGCGCTCGACATCGCGATCATCCTGGGCGGCGCGGTGATCACGGAGACGATCTTCCAGTGGCACGGCATGGGCGAGATGCTGGTCCAGGCGGCGACCACGCTCGACGTCTACCGCACCATGGCCTGGCTGTTGCTCTCCGCCGTCGTCGTCATCGGGTTCAACCTCATCGCCGATCTGCTCTACGCCGTACTCGACCCGAGGATCCGCTATGACTGACATCGAGGCACCGGGGTCCGCAGGCACTCAACTACCGCGTGGCGACCACGAGTTCACCGTACGACAGCGCACCCAGACCCAGCTGGTGCTGCGCCGCTTCGTGCGCCACCGGGCCGCGATGGTCAGCCTGGTCGTGTTCGTGCTGATCATCCTGTGGGCGTTCATCGGCCCGCACCTGTGGCACTACTCGTACGAGAAGTACACCGAGGACAACTCCAAACCCCCTTCCCTGAAGCACCCGTTCGGCACCGACTCCTCGGGCTACGACGGCTACGCACAGGTCATGCGCGGCACCCAGACCTCGCTGAAGATCGCCATCATGATCGCGCTCGGCTCCACGCTGCTCGGCGCGATCTGGGGAGCCGTCGCCGGCTTCTACAAGGGCATCGTCGACGCGGTCATGATGCGCATCGCCGACCTGGTGCTGACGCTGCCCCTGTTCGCGATCGCGCTGGTCATCTCCTCGCGCACCGGCGGCTCCTGGTACTGGATCGCCATCGTGATCGCGGGACTGACCTGGGCGTACGTGGCCCGGGTGGTGCGCTCCTCGGTGCTGTCGCTGCGCGAGAAGGAGTTCATCGAGGCGGCGCGGGCGCTGGGTGCATCGGACGCGCGGATCATCTTCCGGCATCTGCTGCCCAACGCGCTCGGGCCGATCATCGTCAACGCGACGATCCTGGTGGCGACCGGCATCCTCACCGAGACCGCGCTCTCCTTCCTCGGCTTCGGCGTCCAACCCCCGGACACCTCACTGGGGTTGCTGGTCTCCCAGGCCCAGACAGCGGTCGACACCCGGCCCTGGCTCTTCTACATCCCCGGCGCGTTCATCATCGCCATCGCGCTGACCATCAACTTCATCGGCGACGGACTGCGCGACGCCTTCGATCCCCGGCAGCAAAGGGTGCGACAGTGACGACCACGAGTCATGGAGTGCGGGAGGTCCCCGTGACGTCCGCCGTGCTCGAAGTCGAGGACCTCAGCGTGGAGTTCGCCACGGAGGACGGGCTGGTGCGGGCCGTACGCGGTGTCGGCTACCGGCTCGACCGGGGCGAATCGCTGGGCATCGTCGGCGAGTCGGGGTCCGGGAAATCGGTCACCGCCCTCGCCGTGATGGGGCTGCTGCCGACCGGTGCCCGGGTGCGCGGCTCGGTCCGCTTCGAGGGCACGGAGCTGCTCGGGCTGTCCGACGCGCGCCTGTCCGATCTGCGCGGCAGCGGCATCGCGATGATCTTCCAGGATCCGATGACCTCCCTCAATCCCGTCTACAACGTGGGCTATCAGATCGAGGAGACCCTGCTCCGCCACAACCCCGGGATGAAGCACAAGGACGCCCGAAAACGCGCGATCGAACTGCTCGGCACGGTCGGCATCCCCAGCCCCGAGCGGCGCGTCGACAACTACCCGCACGAGATGTCGGGCGGTATGCGCCAGCGCGTCGTCATCGCCATCGCGATGGCCAACGACCCGGACGTGATCATCGCCGACGAGCCGACCACCGCCCTCGACGTCACCGTGCAGGCCCAGATCCTCGAAGCCCTGGAGACCGCCCGCGCCGAGACCGGGGCGGCGCTCGTCCTCATCACCCATGACCTCGGGGTGGTGGCCGGCCACACCGACCGGGTCGCGGTCATGTACGCGGGCCGGATAGTGGAGACCGGCTCCGTCGAGGACATCTTCTACACCCCGCGCATGCCCTACACCCTGGGCCTGCTCGGTTCCCTGCCCCGCCTGGACCGCGAGGAGGAACGGCTCACGCCCATCACCGGCTCACCGCCGAGCCTGCTCAACCTGCCACCGGGCTGCCCCTTCTCACCCCGCTGCCCGATGCGCCGGGACGTGTGCGACACGGACGAACCCGCGCTGCGCAGGGCCGGGGGTGACCTCCACCTCAGCGCCTGCCACTTCGCCGACGAACTCGTCGACACCGGCGCCGGTCAGGTCTTCGACGCGGTCGGCGCGGACGCCGAGGCCCTGGCCCGCTTCGCCGACGCGGCCGCCACCACGAACCCCGAGGAGGACGCCGTATGACCGCGCCCGCGCAGGCCGCCACCCCCCTGCCGCCGCTGCCCGGCCACGGCGGCACCGGCGCACCGGTCCTCCAAGTCCGCGACCTGGTCAAGCACTTCCCGGTCATGTCCAAGGGCGTCATCCGCCGCCGCGTCGGCGACGTACACGCCGTGTGCGGGGTCTCCTTCGACCTGCACGAGAACGAAACCCTGGGCCTGGTGGGGGAGTCGGGCTCGGGCAAGACGACGATCTCCCGCACCGTCCTCGGCCTGGAACGGGCCACCTCCGGCCGGGTCCGCTACGGCGAGCACGAACTCACCGAGCTGAGCAGACGTCAGATGCGGCCGCTGCGACGGGAGTTGCAGATCGTCTTCCAGGACCCGTACGCCTCCCTCGACCCGCGGATGACCGTCCACGAGATCGTCGCGGAGCCGCTGCGCATCCACGGCCGGTACGGAGCCGGGGCGGGCGGCGAGGTGAGTGAACTCCTGCGCCTGGTCGGACTCAACCCCGAGCACGGCAACCGTTTCGCCCACGAGTTCTCGGGCGGACAGCGTCAACGCATAGGCATAGCCCGGGCGTTGGCCCTGCACCCGAAGGTGATCATCCTCGACGAGCCGGTGTCGGCGCTCGACGTGTCGATCCAGGCGGGCGTCCTCAACCTCCTGATGGACCTGCAGAGTGAACTGAACCTGTCCTTCCTGTTCGTCGCCCACGACCTGTCGGTGATGCGCCACGTGGCGGGCCGAGTGGCCGTCATGTACCTGGGGCGATTGGTCGAAATCGCCCCGGCCCGGCAGCTGTTCGCTCGCCCGGCCCACCCGTACACCCAGGCACTGGTCTCTGCCATCCCGCTGCCCGACCCGCGCAAGGAACGCGCCCGGAAACGGATCACCATCCAGGGCGACGTCCCGAGCCCGGTCCGCCCGCCCAGCGGCTGCCGCTTCCGCACCCGCTGCCCCAAGTTCGCGAACCAACTCACCGACAGCGAACGGACGTCGTGCGTCGAGGAGGCACCGGCGCTGGTGGACCGGGGCGGCGGAAACCCGGTCGCCTGCCACTACGCGGAGAGCGTGGAGTTGCTCTAGCCGAGATCGAGTTCCTCGGCGGACGGGTACGGAGTCAGCCTGCTCTCGTCGCACAGACGGCGGTTGAAGTCGCCCACCGTCGCGCCGAGTTGGGCGTACCGGGAGATGAGCCCGGCGGCGGCCCCGGGGATGCCCTCGGGGCGCTTGCCGTCGGCGCACGCGCGGATGAACTCCTGGCGCTCGTCCAGACCGTAGCCGTACAGGTCCACGACGAGCCAGTGCACCAGGTAGGAGAAGGCGTAGGCGCGGTCGTAGTGCCGGTGACGGTCGTAGAAGTCCCGTTCGTCGGGCGCGAGTCGGAAGCGCGGGGAGAGGGCGAGGCCGTAGTCGGCGAGATAGAGCTGCTGTCCGTCGGTCAGGATGTTCCTGAAGTGGACGTCGAAGTGCGTGAGTCGGTGCTCGTGGAGGAAACCGGTGACGGCTTCGAGGCCCTGCTCCACGAGCGCGCAGGCGGTGTCGGCGTCGTCGGTGCGCAGTTGTTCGGAGAACCAGGCGTGGAGGGTGTGCGGCAGGTGCTCCATGAACAGGGTCAGGCTCGCGGACGCCGTGCGCAGGGCCTCGATGTGCTCACGGCCGCCGCCCCAGTAGGCCACGTTCCGCTCCACGTCGGCGAGTTCGTCGGGCAGTGACGGCTCCGGGTCGGGCAGCACACGCCAGTGGTGCAGCAGTGGAAAGCCCGAAAAGCGGTCGGAAAGAACCCAGTTGGTCGTCATCTCGTGCACGGCCAGGTCGCGCCAGACCCCGAAACCGGCGCTGGGGACCGCACCGATGCCGTAGTGGCAGTAGGCGGGCGCCCCGAACACGTTGGCCGTGGAGCGGACATTCTCCGGCCGCCGTTCGAGATCGGTGAGCGGCATCCGCTTCATGAACACCGTTCTGCCGTCCACCTCGATCAGTGCCGAGCGACCGCCGACACTGGTGCCCAATGGCGTGCCGGCCTCGACCAGTTCGGCGAGTTCGTGGTCGGAGAGGAGGGCGAGGGACGTGGCGATGTCACTGTGGGCGGCGACGCGCGAGGTGCGGGACATGCGCTCATCCTCCTTCAGGGGGCGCCGAGTTGGAGGCGGACGGTCAGCTCCACAGTCACCTCGCCGTCCGCCCCGAGACCCTGCGGCTTGCGCACGGCGTTCTTGAGCGGCAGCAGATAGCCGCCGTCCTTGGGGAAGAGCGACGTGGTGAACAGCACGTCGCCGATCCTGGCCTCGACCGGGATGACGCCCCAGCCGTACGAGGCCAGGGCAGCGACCTCGCGGATGTCCGCCGACTCCTCGTCCGGCACGGGGACGAAGTAGTACGGGGACGGCCCGCGCCACTCGATCACCCGGCCGGTGAAGACGAACCGCATGGACGCGCTCAGTTGCCCGCGTAGTTCTGCAGGAACAGCGCCTCCGCCACCGACAGCCGCTCCAACTCCTCCGGAGACACGCTCTCGTTGAGGGCGTGGATCTGGGCCTCCGGCTCGCTGAGGCCGATGAGGAGGATCTCCGCCTGCGGGTAGAGGGCCGCGAGGGTGTTGCACAGGGGGATCGAGCCGCCCTGGCCGGCGTACTGCATCGCCTGGCCGGGGTAGGCGATCGCCATCGCGTCGGCCATCGCCGTGTACGCGGGGCTGGTCGTGTCGGCGCTGAACGGCTGGCCCTGGCCGATCTGTTCGGTGCGGACGCGGGCACCCCACGGGGTGTGCGCCTCCAGGTGGGCCTGGAGCAGCTTGGTGGCCTCGGCCGCGTCGACGCCCGGCGGGACGCGGAGGCTGACCAGCGCGCGGGCACCGGCCTGCACGGACGGGGTGGCGCCGACGACCGGCGGGCAGTCGATGCCGAGGACCGTGACGGCCGGGCGGGCCCAGATACGGTCGGCGACCGCGTCGGAACCGATCAGCTCGACGCCGTCCAGCACCTTCGCGTCCTTGCGGAACTGCTCCTCGTCGTAGGCCAGCCCCTCCCAGGTCGCGTGGGCCGCGAGCCCGTCGACCGTCGTCGAGCCGTCCTTCGCGCGCAGCGAGTCCAGTACGCGGATCAGCGCGGACAGCGCGTCGGGCGCGGCGCCGCCGAACTGGCCTGAGTGCAGGTTGCCTTCGAGGGTGTCGATCTGCACGCGCACCAGGGTCATACCGCGCAGGGTCGAGGTGACCGTGGGCAGACCGACCCGGAAGTTGCCTGTGTCGCCGATCACGATCGTGTCGGCGGCAAGGAGGTCGGGGTGCTCTTCCGCGTACCGCTCGAGCCCGCCGGTGCCCTGCTCCTCCGAGCCCTCGGCGATCACCTTGACGTGCACCGGGACACCGCCGTTGGCCTTCAGGGCGCGCAGCGCGAGCAGGTGCATGATCACGCCGCCCTTGCAGTCGGCGGCACCGCGCCCGTACCAACGGCCGTCGCGCTCGGTCAGTTCGAACGGGGGGCTCGTCCAGGCGGCCTCGTCCAGCGGGGGCTGCACGTCGTAGTGGGCGTACAGGAGAACCGTCTTGGCACCCTCCGGGCCGGGCAGGAAGCCGTAGACCGACTGTGTGCCGTCCGGGGTGTCGAGCAGGGCCACGTCCTGGAAACCCTCGGTGCGCAGCGCGTCGGCGACCCAGTTCGCGGCGCCCTCGCTCTCGCTCTTCGGGAACTGGTCGAAGTCCGCCACCGACTTGAAGGCCACCAGCTCGCTGAGCTCAGTTCTTGCCCTGGGCATCAACGAGGCGACGGTCTCGGCGACCGGATGCGACGACATGGGCACGCTCCTTGTGGGTGCGACGTTGTACGAATGATGCCGTCGATCCTCCCACAGCGGTCTGTGGCGATGTCCGCCGTAGGATGCGGGGGACAGGTGCGGCAGCGGCTTGATCGGGAGCAGTAGACCATCGTGAGCAGCGAGAACTCTTCGGCGGACGACGAACAGCGGGTGTGGGACGTCGTCGTGGTGGGCGCGGGACCCGCGGGGGCCTCGGCCGCCTATGCGGCGGCGGTCGCGGGACGGCGCGTGCTGTTGCTGGAGAAAGCCGAGCTGCCCCGCTACAAGACGTGCGGCGGCGGCATCATCGGACCCTCCCGCGACTCCCTCCCACCCGGCTTCGAACTGCCGTTGAAGGACCGGGTGTTCGCCATAACCTTCTCGAACAACGGGCGGTTCACGCGCACCCGCAGGTCCCGGCAGATGCTGTTCGGGCTGATCAACCGGCCCGAGTTCGACCAGCAGCTCGTCGAGCACGCCCAGAAGGCGGGCGCCGAGCTGCGCACGGGCGTCACAGTGACACGAGTCGAGCAGCACGGCTCCGCGGTCCCGGACCGGCGTACGGTCGCGGTCGTCCTCCAGGGCGGCGAGACGGTGCTCGCGCGGGCCGTCGTCGGCGCCGACGGCAGCGCCAGCCGCATAGGGGCGCACGTCGGGGTCAAGACCGACCAGGTGGACCTGGGCCTGGAGGCGGAGATCCCGGTGCCGGAGACGGTCGCCGAGGACTGGAAGGGGCGGGTGCTCATCGACTGGGGCCCCATGCCCGGGAGTTACGGCTGGGTCTTCCCCAAGGGCGACACGCTCACGGTCGGGGTGATCTCCGCGCGCGGTGAAGGCGCCGCCACCAAGCGGTACTTGGAGGACTTCATCGCCCGGCTCGGCCTCGCCGGCTTCGAACCGAGCATCTCCTCCGGGCACTTGACCCGGTGCCGGGCGGACGACTCGCCGCTGTCGCGCGGCCGGGTGCTGGTCTGCGGCGACGCGGCGGGACTGCTCGAACCATGGACCCGGGAGGGCATCTCGTTCGCGCTGCGGTCGGGGCGGCTCGCGGGGGAGTGGGCCGTGCGGATCGCCGAGGCGCACGACGCCGTGGACACCCGCCGTCAGGCGCTGAACTACGCGTTCGCGATCAAGGCGGGGCTCGGCGTCGAGATGAGCGTCGGCAAGAGCATGCTGGCGATCTTCGAGAAGCGCCCCGGTCTGTTCCACGCCGCCCTCACCGGCTTCCGGCCGGCCTGGAAGGCCTTCATGGACATCACCCGGGGCTCGACGACGCTGGGCGAACTCGTCCGCAGCCACCCGCTGGCACAGCGCGCGCTGACCGCGATCGACCGCAGGAACGCGGAACCGGTGGAGCGCGTGGAGCCGACGGAGCCCGTGGAGGGCGAGCTCAGCTCCTGACCGTGACGTGGAACACCGGGTGGTCGGGGGCGATCCGGCGCAGCTCGTCGTCGGAGGAGTCCGGGCCGACTCCTCCGAAGAACACCCCGACCTCGGCCTTCCACCGCTTCAGGTAGGCGCGCAGCAGCGGCACCTTGTCGTCACCGGTGACCTCGGTCGCGGTGAACGCGTCCACCTTCTTGCCGAGCCGCAGCTCGCCGCCGCCAGCCGCCCGCATGTTGTGCGTCCACTGGACGTGCCCGCGCGGGGCGACGAGGTACTGCTGCCCGTCCACCGTCAGCAGGTTCACCGGGGTGGTCCGCCACTCGCCGCTCTTACGGCCGCGGACCGCCAGCACGCGTGAACCCCAGACACTGAGGCCCCGGCGGGTGAACCAGGCGACGGCGCGGTTGAAGACGTTCACGGTGAACCAGCCGGGCTTCTGGACGTGCGTGCTCATGATGACTCCCTGGGCGAAGAGGAAAGGGCGGGGAGAACGGCGCTCGCTTTTGTGAGCACTGCTCTCGCTCTCGGGAACAGTCTGCATCGGTTCGGCGATCCAATGCAAGAGCGCTGCTCTCTTTTTTGTTCGCTGCTCTTGTTTGTGTGCGCTGCTCTGTTTCCGTGCCACACTGGCTCGTATGAGCACCACACAGGGCGCCCGCGCCCGAGCCCGGATCGAGGTCACCGCGGCCATCAAGGACGAGGCGCGCAGACAGCTCGCCGCGGAGGGGGCGTCGAAGCTTTCGCTGCGTGCGGTGGCCCGTGAGCTCGGCATGGTCTCCTCCGCGCTGTATCGGTACTTTCCCAGCCGTGACGAGCTGCTGACCGCTCTCATCATCGATGCGTACGACTCCGTCGGGGAGGCCGCGGAGGTGGCTCACGCCGAGGTTGCGGACGCGGGGCCGCTGCGGCGCTGGATTGCCGTGTGCGAGGCGGTGCGGGGGTGGGCGCTTGCGCATCCGCATGAGTACGCGTTGATCTACGGGTCGCCGGTTCCGGGATATGTCGCGCCCGAGACCACCGTTCCGCCGGCCGCGCGGGTTGCTCTGCTGCTTATCGGGATCGCGCGGGACGCCCACCGCAGCGGTGCCCTGACCGAACCCCCGCTGCCGGCCGATCTCCACCCCGAGGCGGAGCGGATGGTCGCGGATTTCGCCGGTGACCTTCCGCCTGCGGTGGCCGTGGCCCTTGTCGCTGCGTGGGCCGAGCTGTATGGGCTGGTCAGCTTCGAGCTCTTCGGTCAGTTTCGCCAGGTGGTGGAGGAGCGGGAGGTGTTCTTTCGGCATGCGGTGCGACGGCTTGCGCTCGGGGTGGGGCTCGTTGACGCGTGATTGCTCCGCTGGGTGCGCGGTTCTTCGTCTGCGGGCCGGTGGGGGCTGAGCGCGCAGTTCCCCGCGCCCCTTTCGGGGGCGCTGTAGCGGACGTACTCCCTGGGAAGTACGCGTGATCACCTCGCCGGGCTGACGCCGCCGGTGTCGCTCGGCGTCTAGCGTGACGGGTATGGACGAGCAGCGGGTGCGCGGCGGGGGACCGCCTCAGTGGTGGGGCGGGGTGGCGGCCCCGACGCGGTGGCCGTGGCGTTCCACGTTGCTGGTCACCGTGTTCGTGCTGGGCGGTAGCAACTTCGCCTCGCACAGCCAGCCCGATCGCGTTCACCTCGACTTCTACGCGCGCGTGCTGCTCGTCGTCGGATCGGTGCTGCTGCTGTGGCGTCATCGGTACCCCGTGTGGGTGGCCTTCGGCACCGTGTTCGCCACCGTGGTCTACTTCGGCGCCGGATACCCGTACGGCCCTGTCTTCCTGCCCGTCGCGCTCGGCTGTTTCAGCGCGGTCGTCGCCGGTCGTCGCTGGGCCGCCTGGAGCGCGCTCGGTGTGCTGTGGGTGGCGCATCTCCTGATCGCGCACTGGCTCTACCGCTGGCTGCCCCCGCAGCACGACCACGGGATGCCGTGGGGTCGTGAACTGGCCGTCGCCACCTGGGTGGTGGCCATCGCCGCGATCTCCGAACTGGCCCGCACCCGCCGCGAACAGTGGGCCCGGGACCGGGCCGAGCGGGCCCAGGCGGCCCGGCGCCGTGCCGATGAGGAACGGCTGCGGATGGCCCGCGAACTGCACGACGTCCTCGCGCACAGCATCTCCGTCATCAACGTCCAGGCGGGCGTCGGCCTCGCCCTCCTCGACTCCGACCCCGAGCAGGCCCGTACGGCCCTCACCACCATCAAGGCCGCCAGCAAGGAGGCGCTCGGCGAGGTCCGCCAGGTCCTCGACACCCTGCGCACCCCGGGCGACGCCCCGCGTGCCCCGGCCCCGGGCCTCGACCGGCTGCCCGAACTGGTGCAGCAGGCGGCGAGCGCCGGCCTCACCGTCGCGATCGACGGAACCCCGCCCCGCCTCTCGCCCAACACCGACCTGGCCGCCTTCCGCATCGTCCAGGAGGCGCTCACCAATGTCGTACGCCATTCCGGTTCGCGGCACGCGCGCGTGCACATCGGGCACGAAGGCGGTGCGCTACGGCTGCGCATCGACGACGACGGGCCCGCGACCGGCGAGGACGCCGGGGGCAGCGGCAACGGGCTGGCCGGAATGCGGGAGCGGGCCGCGGCGCTCGGTGGCACGATCGAGGCGGGCGCGCGCCCGGACGGCGGCTTCCGGGTGCTCGCCGTACTGCCGTTGAAGGTCACGCCGAAGGAGGACGACCGGTGATCCGGGTACTGCTCGCCGACGACCAGGCGCTGGTCCGGGCCGGATTCAAGGCGCTGCTGGACGCGCAGCCGGACATCGAGGTGGCGGGCGAGGCGTCCGACGGCGAGGAGGCCGTGCGCGCAGTGCGCGAACTGCGCCCCGATGTCGTCCTGATGGACATCCGCATGCCGCTGCTCGACGGGCTGGCCGCGACCCGCCGGATCACCGGGGACGGCGGGCTGAAGGACGTGAAGGTGGTCATGCTGACGACCTTCGAACTCGACGAGTACGTCTTCGAGGCGATCCGCTCGGGCGCCTCCGGCTTCCTGGTCAAGGACACCGAACCGGAGGAACTCCTGCGCGCCGTAAGGGCGGTGGTCGACGGCGACGCGCTGCTGTCACCCGGGGTGACCCGCCGTCTCATCGCCGAGTTCGCGGCCCGCTCCAAGGAACCCGCGACCGCCGACGCCCTCACCCGACTCACCGAGCGGGAACGGGAGGTGATGGCCCTGGTCGGTATCGGCCTCTCCAACGACGAGATCGCCCGCCGCCTGGTCGTGAGCCCGCTGACCGCGAAGACCCATGTCAGCCGCACGATGGTGAAACTGGGCGCCCGGGACAGGGCCCAACTGGTCGTGCTGGCCTACGAGTCGGGGTTGGTACGCCCCGGCTGGCTGGGCTGAGCCGCGCCCTGCCGGTACCGGTACAGCACGGTCGCCACCCGGACGAAGAACACGACCGGTACGAGTGCGAGTCCCCCGCGCACCAGCAACGTCTCCACGGTGCGCGGCAGTTGGAACAGCAGTGCCGGCCCGGCGACCGCCCCGAACAGCACCGCCGCCACGAACGCCGCGCTGACCAGCGCGTACCCGATCTCCACGGTCGCCGCATCCCGCTCGGCCTGCGTGCGCCGTCCCCCGTACATCGTCATCCCGGAAGTCTCACACGGGCGCGCCCGACGGAGCAATCGGCTCCGCCGGGCGCACCCTCAGGGAGGCGTCCCCCTAGTCACGTAGCGCCACGCGCTCCGCTTCCGCCTCCGTCACAGTGGACTTTGCGACGACGATGGACTGTTGGGCACGCTGGGTACGCAACCCCGGCAGCGTGATCAGCAACCCGGCGAGCGCGATGAACGTCACCACGACCAGCCCGGGCCGGTAACTGTCCAGCACCGCCTGCGGGGTGGCGTGCGCCGGGGTGTGGGCGGTGACCACGGCCGTGACGACGGCCAGGAAGATCGCGCCGCCCACCTGCACCGAGGTGTTCAACAGCCCGGAGACCATGCCCTGTTCGTGGTCGTCGACCCCGTTGGTCGCCTGGATGTTGAGCGAGGGGAAGACCAGCGCGCAGGCCGCGCCGATCAGCAGCATCGACGGCAGGATCACCGCGGCGTACCCGGGATCGAGGCTGATCCGCAGGAACAGCGCGTACCCGACGACCATCAGCGCGAAGCCCGTCGCGATCAGCCGCTGCGTACCGAACCGGTCGACGATCGAGCCGACCTTGGTCGAGGACACCGCCACCAGCGCACCGGCCGGCAGGAACGCGAGCGCCGTGTGCAGCGCGGACCAGCCGAGCAGTGACTGCATGTACAGGGTGACGAGGAACTGGAAGCCGACGTACGACCCGAAGAACGCCATCGCGCCGAGCTGGGCGCGGATCTGGTTGCCGGAGCGCAGCACCCCGAGCCGGATCAACGGCCCGGCGGAGCGGCGCTCGACGAACACGAACACGGTCAGCATGACGGCAACTGCGAGGAAGGACAGGAGAGTTCGGGCCGACGCCCAGCCGGCTTCCGGCGCCTGCACGACGGTGAAGACCAGCAGCAGCATCGACGCGGTGCCGAGGACGGCGCCGGGAATGTCGTAGCCGTTGTGGTCCTTCTCGCGTTCGCTGCGCGGCAGCAGCTTCAGGCCGACGAGCAGGGCGAGCAGCGCGATCGGCGCGGGCAGCAGCATGGTGAGGCGCCAACTGGCCTCCGTGAGCAGGCCGGAGAGGACCAGGCCCATCGAGAAGCCGGTGGCCGCGCAGGTGGTGTAGATGGACAGGGCGCGGTTGCGCAGCGGGCCCTCGGCGAAGGTCGTCGTGATGATCGACAGTCCGGCCGGTGCGGTGAAGGCCGCGCTCAGGCCCTTGATGAAGCGGCTGGCGATCAGCAGCGGGCCCGAGTCGACGAGGCCGCCGAGCAGTGAGGCCACCGCGAAGACTCCAAGGGCGACCAGGAAGACCTGGCGTCGGCCGAGCAGGTCGGCGGTCCGGCCGCCGAGGAGGAGCAGCCCGCCGTATCCCAGGATGTAGCCGCTGACGATCCATTGGAGCGTCGAGGTGGAGAGGTCGAGTTCGGAGCCGATGGAGGGCAGGGCGACACCGACCATCGACACGTCGAGCGCGTCGAGGAACATCGCGGCGCAGAGCACCAGCAGGGTGCCCCACAGCCGGGGGGTCCAGCGAACCGCCGGGGAGGGGGCCGCGGGAGGGGAGAGCGGAGAGGTCATGCCGCAGAGACTACATGCGCATGCATCGAATGCAAGGGCATTTAATTCCGATGCAACAAACTTGTTTCTCTGCTACGGTGCGCTGTCATGGCGGCGAAGAAGGCCGAGCAGGCGCTCGTGGACCAGTGGCGGGAGATGCTGGCGCTGCACGCCCGCACCCAGTGCGAACTCGACCGCGCGCTGCATCAACACGGCCTGTGCGGCAGCGATTTCGAGGTGCTGGACGTACTGTCCGGCGACTGCGACGCGTTCCGTGTCCAGGAGATCTCCGAGCGCGTCCACCTCAGTCAGAGCGCCCTGTCCCGCCTGATCGCCCGGCTGGAGAAGGACGGTCTCGTCGAGCGCGGCATGTGCGCGGAGGACCGGCGGGGCGTCCGCGTGACCCTCACGGACAAGGGGCGCGCGCTGCACGGTGAGGTACTCCCGGTGCAGCGCGCGGTGTTGACGAAGATGCTGACCGGCTGACACCTCGTCGGTCCCGGCTCCGTCGGTCCGTCCGTCGGTACGGCCTGTGGTCGGGTGACGGCGCTGTCGTTCTCCAGCGCGGGGGCGAGGAGATGGCAGAGGGAGTCGGCCAGCAGGTGCAGGGGGGCGGCGGTCTCCAGCGGCCACTCCACAGCGATCCAGGCGGCGAAGAACGACTCCGTCTGCAGTACGGCCATCAGCGCGCGTTGGCGGGCCTCCGCGGGATCGACGCCGCGCCAACGCTCCGGGGGCTCGACCAGCATCGCGACGTAGCGCTCGTGCGCCTCGACGTACTGCACCCGGCCCTCGCCGAGACTGCGGAGCGCCGCCGGGGCCGCCGCGTTGGCGACGCGGCGGACGGGCGCCATCTCGCGCCGGCGGGCCGCGGCCTCGTCCAGCCAGCTGCGGATGTCGGACCGGGTCCAGCGCGGCAGCGCGGCCAGGTCGGCGTACGCCTCGCCCATCACGCCGTAGACACGCGCCACCAGTGCGTCGACGATCTCGGCCTTGCCGGGGAAGTGGGCGTAGACCGTGGCCCGTGTCACCCCCGCGGCCTGGGCGATGTCCTCCATCCGCGTCTCGAGGAACGGTGTCTCGGTGAACACCGTGACGGCCGCGTCGAGCAGTCGGCGGTGCGTGAGGATCTTCTGCTCTTCGCGCAGGTTCCTGCGGGGCGTCGGCTCCATCCGCCCAGTGTCTTGCATGCGTCGACCATATGCCGTGGACGGGACGGCGGGCTGGGCGTCGGTGCTTTGACCAGGTCTTTTGCCTGAGACGTCGGCGCCGGGAGGGACGCCCTCGCGGCTCAACCCGACGCGGGCCAGTCGGCGTAGCGGATGCGGCGCAGGTCGAGCACCTCGCCGAGGGTGCCCCACTCGTCCTTGCCCAGGCGGGCCAAGGGGCGCAGCCGCGTGATCTCGGGGTGGCCGTCGTCCAGGACGGTCTCGTCGATCGCGAGGTGGACCACCCGCCCGAAGACCACGGTGGAATTGCCCAGCCGGAGCGTGCTGTGCAGTTCGCACTCCAGCGCCACGGGGGAACGGGCGACGCGCGGTGCCTTCACCCGCGCGCTGGCCTCGCGCTCGACTCCCACGGCGTCGAACTCGCTCACGCCTTCGGGGAAGTCCGTCGCGGTCTTGTTCACCTCGTCGATGAGCGACTCCGGAGCGAGGTTGACGACGAACTGCCCGGTGTCCTCGACATTGCGCAGCGAGTCCTTACGGCCGACCGAGGTGAACTGCACGATGGGCGGCGCGACCGACGAGACGGTGAAGAAGGAGTGGGGAGCGAGATTGTCGACGCCGTCGGCGGAGACCGTCGAGACCCAGGCGATGGGGCGCGGAACGACAGTCGAGGTGAGCAGGCGGTAGACCACGATCGGGTCGAGCCGGGCCGGGTTGTATTCAGTGCGCATAGCAGCGATATATCAGACCCCCGCCGGGTCACTGTGCGGCGGGCGACCACGACAGCAGTGAGTGCCTCGGCCGGCCGAGGCACTCACTCAGACAGGGAACAACGCGGAGGTTCCCCTCTCCGTCCGGAGAGGGGAACCACGGCCGGCTCAGCGCGGCGTTCAGTACTGCTCGGTCTCCACGAAACCAGCGTCCACGTCGTCGGCGCCGTAGGCGTCGGTCGCTGCGGTCAGGTTCATTCCGGGCGGGCTGTCCTTGAGACCGAGGCCCATACCGGCCAGCTTTTCCTTGACCTCGTCGATGGACTTCGCACCGAAGTTACGGATGTCCATCAGGTCCGCCTCGGAACGCGCCAGAAGCTCACCCACCGAGTGGACGCCCTCGCGCTTGAGGCAGTTGTACGACCGAACGGTGAGCTCCAGCTCCTCGATCGGCAGGGCGAGATCGGCGGCAAGAGCGGCGTCCACGGGGGACGGGCCCATGTCGATGCCCTCGGCGTCGAAGTTCAGCTCGCGGGCGAGACCGAACAACTCGACCAGGGTCTTACCGGCAGAAGCCATGGCGTCGCGCGGGCGCATGGCCTGCTTGGTCTCGACGTCGACGATCAGCTTGTCGAAGTCGGTGCGCTGCTCGACACGGGTCGCCTCGACCTTGTACGTGACCTTGAGCACGGGGCTGTAGATGGAGTCGACCGGGATACGGCCGATCTCCTGGCCCACCTGCTTGTTCTGTACGGCGGAGACATAG
>NZ_BARF01000153.1 GCF_000367365.1 Streptomyces prunicolor NBRC 13075
CGAGTCCCAGCAGCTCTCGCCGGAAAACCAACGCGGACCTCAAACACGGCACCCAAGAGCCACCGGACCCCGTACCAGGCCGAACTCGCCGCCGAGACACAACAGTTCTTCCGCGGACGGTGATCAATAGATCACCGGCGGACGCCGGCGGCAGCTTCTGATTCTGGAAGGTGGGGGATGGCGAGGAACTGGCTGAACCGGTTGGCGCGTTGCTCTGCGGCCTTCAACAGGTCGGCGATCTCCTCCCGAGCCTGTTCTCCTTCCTGGGTGAGCCCTTCGGCGTGGAAGACCCGGAGGAAGCGGGTGAGCGGGAGCATCACTTCTTCGTGGTGCTGCGCGGGTGAGTAGATTCCTGCCTGTGCCATGGTCCTGCCCATGCGGGCGAAGCCAGGTGCGCTGTGTCCGGGGACCCGAAATGTTCGCATGACGTGGGCGAGCGCGCTCATGAATCGGTCGGGAACCAGTTGCACGGCTGCTTCCAGCACCGCGCGGTAGAAGATCATGTGACGATTCTCGTCTTGCGCGATGTTCTGCAGCAGCGCCTCACAGCCGGGCTCACCGCAGATCTGCTTCATGTTGCGGTAGGAGACGCGGGTCGCGAGTTCCTGGAGCGTCACGTAAATGAGCGAAGCGAGTACGTCGCCGCGGTAGTCGATTTCGTAACCGCCTTGGACGTGCGCGGAGCGGGTGTCCTCAAGCGCGACGGGGTCGGTGGCGCGGGTGACCACAAGGTAGTCGCGGATGGCCATGCCATGTCGCCCTTCCTCCACCGTCCAGCGGTTCACCCAGGTTCCCCAGGCGCCGTCCAGACCGAACAGCTCAGCGATCACGCGGTGATAGCTGGGCAGGTTGTCCTCGCTGAGGAGATTGTGGATCAGGCCGACGCGTACGGCGGGGTCGAGCCTGGCCTGCGTCGGATCCCAGGGCTCGCCGCCGAGGACGCCGTCGTAGTCCTTCCCCTCGCTCCACGGGATGTACCGATGCGGGTACCAGTCCGTCGCGCTGTTCAGATGCGAGTCCAGGGCGCGCGAGACGACCGGTTCCAGTGCGATGAGCAGGTGCGCGTCCTGGCGAGACATGTCGATGGGGTTCATGGCCGTCTCCTGAGAGCTGAGCAGATGGATACCTGCAGGACAGGCGTCGTGCCTTGTCGGCTGGGCGGACAGGTATTCAACGGCACAGCGTCCCGGCGGTACGGGGTATTGCTCCTTCTGGGCGATGCCGGTAACCGCTTGGAGTCCCGGGCGGTTGGGAGCACGGAAACAATGCCGACCTGTCAGGAGCAAGATGATGACCGAACAAGATGTTCAGGCATTCGGCGCTCAGGCCCTCGCGAGCCTGCTGAAGGACTATTTCAATCTCCCGGCCGACAAGCTTTCCCCCACAGCGACCATTGAGGAGCTGGGCCTGGATTCGCTGGGGTTGATGGAGCTTGTGGTGGTCCTGGAGGAGCGCACCGGTGCCGATCTGAACGACCGGCTCAGCGACATCTCCCCCTCCGACACTCTGGAGCAGGTGGCCGCCACCATCGAGAGCGCCGTCGTCGGCAGCTCGCTTGGTGAAGGTCTCGGATGACTGCCGGCCGCCCCCTCGCCCAGGGGACCCCGCTTATCCAGGTACGTACTCGCATCGACCTGCTGACGGAACTCGAACCTGTAGCCGCCCGTGAGCTTGACCGGCATCTGGCGACAGCGCAGGAGTGGTTCCCGCACCAGTACGTTCCGTGGAGCGGGGCCCGGGACTTCGACGGGCCCATAGGCGGTGAACCCTGGCGGCCCTGCCAGTCGGCGCTGACACCCGCTGTACGCGACGCATTGATCGTCAATGTGCTCACCGAGGACAACCTGCCCAGCTATCACCACGAGATCGCCGCACGCTTCGGACGGGACAGCGCCTGGGGAACCTGGGTGAACCGATGGACCGCCGAGGAGGGACGGCACTCTGACGCGCTGCGCGGCTATCTGCACGCCGTACGCGGTGTGGACCCGGTGGAGCTGGAGCGTGCCCGAATGGCTCACGTAGGAAGCGGCTACGACAGCGGGCAGCCCACGCTCGCGCATGCGCTTGCCTACGTCACCGTCCAGGAGCTGGCCACTCGCGAAGCACACCGCAATGCCGGCCAAGCCTGCCCAGAGCCCCACGGGACACGGCTGATGAGCCGTATCGCCACCGACGAGAACCTGCACATGATCTTCTATCGGGCCGTCTGCGCGGACGCGCTCGACCTGGCTCCAGATCTGATGACCAGAGCCTTCGCGGACGTCGTCTGCGATTTCCGGATGCCCGGACACAGCATCCCCGGCTTCGCGGGCCGGGCCGCCCGCATCGCGACTGCGGGCATCTACGACGTCGCGCTGCATCATGATCGCGTGCTGCTCCCGTTGCTGCGCGCCCTGCGTCTTATGGAGCGCACCGATCTGGGACCGGCCGGAGAAGAAGCACGGCACCGCATCGGCCGGTATCTGGAGGAGCTTGCCGACAGGATCCGGCGCCTTCAGGAACTGCGCCACCGACGCGAACAAGCGAGACGCGACGCCGTGCCCGAGAACGGCACCCGGATCGGGGCGTCCCGTGAGGCGTGAAGTGGCCGTCACCGGCCTCGGCCTGATCACTCCCGCCGGCAGCGACCCGGACGCCAACTGGAAGACGCTGGCGGCCGGCAGATCCCTGGCTGCCAAGAATCCGGAGTTCGAGGGACTCCCCATCGACATCTCCTGCGACGTGCGGGACTTCGAGCCTCAAACGGAACTCGGCCCCCGGCTCGTACGCCGCCTGGACCGGTTCGCCCATCTTGGCCTCGTCGCTGCCCGCCGCGCCGTAGCGGATGCCCGGCTCAACATCGGCGACTGTCCCCCAGAACGCGTCGCCATCGTCCTCGGCGTGGGATCCAACAGCCTGCGCACCTACGTCACCGAGTTCACCCGCCTCGGCGAAGGGCGGCCCCGGGCGGTCTCGCCCCTTGCCCTACCGCGCAGTGTGCCGAACATGGTGGCCGGCGAGATCGCCCTCGACATCGGGGCCCGGGGCCCGAACTTCACTGTCTCCAGCGCCTGCGCATCAGGAAGCACGGCCCTGGGAGTGGCCCGCGGGATGCTGGCCACCGGCATGTGCGACGTAGTCCTCGCGGGGGGCACCGACTCGTGGTCGCGGATGACCGCCACCTGCTTTGGACAGATGCGTGCGCTCTCTTCCCGCACGGACCGGCCCGAACTGGCTTCGCGGCCCTTCGACCGTGACCGCGACGGCTTCGTCCTCGGGGAAGGGGCGGCCGTCCTGGTACTCGAACGCCTCGACCACGCACAGGCCCGCGGAGCACGGAGCCGGGCCCTGCTGTGCGGCTACGGTGCCTCGGCCGACGCGCACCATCCCACCGCACCGCATCCCGAGGGGGCAGGCGCCGAGCAGGCCGTGCGACAGGCGCTGGCCGACTCGGGATGCGCGCCCGCCGACGTCGGACACATCAACGCCCATGGCACGGCGACCCCGTTGGGAGACGCCGCCGAATCCAGAATGATCAGACGGGTCTTCCGAGGCGGTCCACCTCCGGTGACGGCGACCAAGAGCATCGTGGGGCATGCCCTCGGCGCGGCGGGCGCCATCGAAGCCGCATTCACCGTGCTTGCGCTGGAGCACCAGGAAGTACCACCGACGGCCAACCTCGCGGAGCAGGACACGGGCTCTGAGTTGGACATCGTGACCGGCTGCCCTCGCCGGTCACGCTTCGACCTTGCACTGTCCACCTCGTTCGGCTTCGGCGGACAGAACGCGGCGCTCGTGTTCAGCGTCGCCTGAACCCCGGCCCTGAGGGACCCTGACGGTTCCAGGGACCCTCAGGGTCGTCATACGCCGAGACATAGTCTTCCCGCGCGATAGGCGACGGTTCCAGGAACTCCTCCGGCACGGCGAAGCCGTCCACCAGAACCGTCACGTCCTTGGCGAGCAGGCCCACCAACCGCTCATGCAGCATGGGCAATTCATCAATGTGCCGTGTGGACAGAAAGCCCTTGCTCAGAAGGTCCCCGCTCTGCGCACGGACACCGCGCAGCGCGAACAACAGGTGAACGGCATCCAAAAGCTCCCTTGCTTCGCCCAGGGGAAGCGCGGCAGCGGCCTCGGCCGTCGCTTCGGCGGCCTGACGGTGCGCATGGACCTCAATGGCACGCAGCGCGGGCCCCATCGCCGCGTTGCGCCGAGCCAGTGCTTCGGACGGAGCCCGCCGCATCGCGGTCCGGGCGCGCTCCAGCCACAGGACCTCGGCCGAGGCGAGAAGGTCATGCAGGAATCCGGGCTCGGTCAGCTCCCGTCCGTGCGGATCAGGGACCTGACGGGGTGCCCTCTGCGGGGCGAACAGCAACTCGGCGGCGGCTTTCACCACCGTTGCCTGGTTGTCGCCTTCGGCAGTGATCACTCCCTCGACGGCCGTCAGCTGATCAGCGAATCCGTTGTGTGCCAACAAGCCCTGGGCGCCGCACCGTTCACGGGCCTCCAGGCACACATCCCGCGCCTGCCAGCTGATCCATGCCTTCGCCACCGACACCAGGCGCCCGGCTTCAGCCCGCCCCGCGGTGTCGTGCGTGGACCAGCGACGTGCGGCCCTGCGATAAAGCATGCTCATCGCGTACACCGTGGCCACCGCCTCAACCAGCGGCCCATGATGGCTCCGCAGAGCGAAGACCGGCAGCGTCGTCGACCCGGAGAGGCCCGTGATCCGGCGGTTCCTGCCATACCGCACGGCCAAGGCCACCACAGCACGCGCCGAACCGACCGATCCCGCGCTCATACACAGCTTTCCCGACATCACCCGGCCGACGGAAGCCAAATACCGCTGCCGCTGATCCTTCACCTCACTGACGAACACGCCCTCGTCGGTCATTCGGCCCCCGGACCCGGCCAGCAGCGCACCGCGTCCCACCCGCACGCCGTCGAACGAGGTCAGGCTGTGGTCCAAGGGAGACCCGAGACGAGGTGACAGGCGCCGCACCCGTACTCCCGGCAACGTATGAGTGGCGTTGGTCAACGGGACCACGAAGAGATGGACCCCGTGATCGGTGCCGTCCACGACCAGCCGTGCCCCCACCACACCGGTCTTCGGACCACCGACAGGGCTGGTGTTCGGCATGAACTTCTGCGCGGCGGCACAGGGAGTGTGCACCGTGAAACCGTCCGCCTCCCGATCGTAAACGGCCAGGGTCTCCACCGCCGAGGCATCATTGCCGTGACCGACCTCGGTCATGAGGAACGTGCCAACCTGCCCCATTTCCAGGTACGGCGCCAACTCCTCCGCCCCCCTGGCGTCATGGTCGACGATGCTGCCAAGGAACAGGTTGTAGTGAATCGTCGCGGCCACCAGAAGTGTGTGGTCAACAAAACCGAGCCACTCGTGAAGACAGGCCAGCCGTACCGGGTCCCGGACCAGAGCCACAGGATCACGCACCGCATCATTCAGAAGCCGCAGCCGCCGATACGCGGTGTCCACCTGCTCCTCCACCGACGCATCCGTACGGCGACGGAAGGCAGGTGTACACATCAACTGCCTCCAGGGTTCATGCAACGAATCCTCGTCCACTCCGAACAGGGCCGACCTCAGCACGGCCGATGTGTCCCGACGCGCGCCCATATTGATCTCCGCAATCACGCCCAGCCCAACGATGCCGGGCGGCAAGAGGCACGCGAGGGTTCCGGGGCCCGCCGACGATACTGCTGGACCGCAAATCCCGTGTGCCACGGATGCGAAAGGAACCGTGTGCGCAGGTTCGAATCCTGCCGGGGCACTCCGGGAAAACCTCCTGACCTGCAGAAGTGCAGGTCGGGTGTTTTTGCGTGCACGTCAAAACACGCACGCCTTTTGGCCGTTTCTCTTTTCGAAGCGCGCATCGCTCCACACGCTGTGGATAACCTTCTCCACTGACAGGTTTCCACAGGTCAACGGTGCGCGACTGGGTGCTTGATGGTCTCGCTCCCCAGCAAATACTGACCGCGCATGTCGTGGGCATCAGAGCGTCTCCATTCCGTGAATATCGCGCATGACCTGCACTGACATGACTGACAGCACACGAAAATGCACACGGTCTGGTGGGGGCGGCTGGTCGCGGACGGACCCGAGGCGGGACGAAGCGGTCCGAGCGCGGTCTGCCTCAGGAGGTGGGAGTCCGGGCGAGGCGTTCCGCCAGCGTGGCCGCGAATTCCTCTGCCCGGGCCAGCTGGGTACGCAAATCTTCGACCCGCTGCTCGGTGGCCTGCTCGAAGCCGCGCATCCGCTCCAGGAGTTCCTCACGCTCGGCCGTCGGCAGTTCCGTGCGGGAGTCCAGGCGATCCGTGGCTTCCAGCAGGTCGCGCATCTCGTCCAACGTGAAGCCGAGCGGCTTCATCCGGCGGATGACCATCAGGCGGGCGACGTCGGATTCGGTGTAGAGGCGGAAGCCGCCCTGAGAGCGGGCGGACGGGGTGACCAGACCGGTCTCCTCGTAGTGCCGGATGGTGCGCAGCGACAGCTCGGTCCGTGCGGCGACCTCGCCGATCTGCATGTGCTCGCTGCTCACGCGGGATGCCTTCCTCGTCTCTCGGAGCGGTCGCGGAGGACCGCCGCCGATCTCTACTCTAACGTCAGGGTAGAGTTGCCCCGTGTCGGGTTGGCGTCTGCCGTGCCCGTTCCCATGGTGCGGGATGTCGTCCCGCGACCGTCAACCGTGTCCGGGCCGACGAAGCCCCCGGCGAAGACCGATACCCGCAGGAGAGAGCGTGCGCATGTCCGTGACGGCCGGCGCCGCCGCCTGCCCGCCGTGATCCTTCGCCCGCACGCGGCGCCCGATTCCCTCACGGCTCACCGCGCTGCCGCCCACTGACTTCGGTCCGCCGCCCGCGGACCTTGTGGATCGCCGCCCCGGCCCTCCACACCTCCCTGCGCGCCCACGGTGACACCGGGCGTGCCCCGAGCACGACAGGTTCTTCTCCTCTTGTCCTCCCCCGCACCGTCCCCACTGTCTCCGGCCGCGTGGCCGCGCGGCTCCCGTCGTCCGTCCTGGCTGTCCGACCCCAAGGTGCTGCGCACCGAGGTGCTGGCCGGTCTCGTGGTCGCCCTCGCGCTGATCCCGGAGGCGATCTCGTTCTCGGTCATCGCCGGGGTCGACCCGGCGATCGGCCTGTTCGCGTCGTTCACGATGGCCGTCACCATCGCGGTCGTCGGCGGCCGGCCCGCCATGATCTCCGCCGCCACCGGCGCCGTCGCCCTGGTCATCGGCCCGCTCAACCGCGAGCACGGCTTCGGCTACCTCGTCGCGGCCGTGATCCTCGCCGGCGTCTTCCAGATCGCCCTCGGCGCGCTCGGCGTCGCGAAGCTGATGCGGTTCGTGCCGCGCTCGGTGATGGTCGGCTTCGTCAACTCCCTCGCCATCCTCATCTTCGTGGCGCAGGTCCCGGAAATGCACGACGTGCCCTGGCCCGTCTATCCGCTCCTCGCCGCCGGCCTGGCCCTGCTGGTGTTCCTCCCGAAGGTCAGCAAGGTGATCCCGGCGCCGCTGGTGTCCATCGTCGTCCTCACCGTCATCACCGTCGCCGCCGGGATCGCGGTGCCGACCGTGGGCGACAAGGGCGATCTGCCGTCCTCGCTGCCGGTACCGGGCCTGCCGGACGTGCCGTTCACCCTGGAGACGCTGAGGATCGTCGCGCCGTACGCGTTCGCCATGGCCCTGGTCGGCCTGATGGAGTCACTGATGACCGCCAAGCTCGTCGACGACATCACCGACACCCACTCCGACAAGACCCGCGAGTCCATCGGCCAGGGCATCGCGAACATCGTCACCGGTCTCTTCGGCGGCATGGGCGGCTGCGCCATGATCGGCCAGACCATGATCAACGTACGGGTCTCCGGCGCCCGCACCCGCCTGTCCACGTTCCTGGCCGGCGCGTTGCTGATGGTCCTGTGCGTCGTCTTCGGTCCCGTCGTCTCCGACATCCCGATGGCCGCCCTGGTCGCCGTCATGGTGATGGTCTGCTTCGCGACCTTCGACTGGCACTCCATCGCGCCCAAGACCCTCAAGCGGATGCCCGCCGGGGAGATCACCGTCATGGTGGTCACCGTCGCCTGCGTGGTCACCACCTCCAACCTCGCCATCGGCGTCGTCGTCGGCAGCATCACGGCCATGGCCATCTTCGCCAAGCGCGTCGCCCACCTGGCCGACGTCACCTCTGTCACCGACCCCGACGGCACCCAGGTCGTCTACTCCGTCACCGGCGAACTCTTCTTCGCCGCCTCCAACGACCTCGTCTGCCGCTTCAACTACGCCGCCGACCCCGACAAAATCGTCATCGACCTGTCCGCCGCCCACATCTGGGACACCTCCTCGGTGGCCGCGCTCGACGCCATCGAGACGAAATACGCCCAGCGCGGCAAGAGCGTCGAGATCATCAGCCTGAACGAACCCAGCGCCCGCATCCACAAGAACCTCAGCGGCGAACTCACCGGCGGACACTGACCAGCCGATCACCGCCCACCCGCCTCGCCTCCGAGGGAACGGCACGTCCCGATGCCGGTATCCGGGTCGGCCGCGCGGAGCCCACCCCCGTCCCGGACGGGCGGACACGCACTGCCATCGCGACGTAACCCTCATGTAATGACGGGCCCTCAACTCTCACGTAACGGTAGTGTTGGGTCGTGACGATACGTGTGCTGATCTGCGATGAACTTCCGGTGGTACGGGACGGGCTGGCAGCCACACTCAGCAGCGAACCGGACATCGAAGTCGTCGCCACCACGGGCGACGGGACAGCGGCACTTTCGCTGGTACGGCGGCTGTCGCCCGACGTCCTGATCACCGATTTCCGTCTGACGGGACTGTCGGGCCTGGACGTCGTGACACAGGTGACCAAGAACTCCTCCGGCAGGCCCGTGCCGGAAGTCCTCATGTTCAGCGCGCGCACCGATGACATCTCGGTGATGAAGGCCCTCGGGGCCGGGGCGTACGGATACCTGGTGAAGCAGACGCCGCCGGCCGAGGTGATCCGCGCGGTGCGCGCCCTGGCCGCGGGTGAGGCCGCCGTCACCGGTGTGGTGACCCGGCGTCTGATCGACTGGCTGTTCTGGCGCCATGCCAAACCCGTGGCCGCCAGCCAGGAGAAACTGAACACGCTGACCCCGCGCGAGCGTGAAGCACTGCTGCTGGTGGCGGCGGGGATGTCCGACGACGAGATCTCCCGGAAGCTGTCACTGCAGGTGACCACCGTCCGCTCGCACCTGTATCACCTGCGGCAGAAGCTCGGCGTGCGCGATCGCGCCCAACTCATCGTCTTCGCCTACCAGTCCGGTTTCAGCGTGCCCACAGCGCCTGCGCAGCCGGACTGACCCGCCATCAGCCCGGCGCAGCCGCCGTACGCGTGGCGGTCCAGAACAGGGCCAGGCCGACCATGCTGATCAGTGTCACCAGGACGGTGGCGGCGGCCCAGCCGATGTGGGTGACGGCGAAAGCGAAGACGGGCGGGCCGAAGAGACTGCCCAGACAGCCCGCCTGGTTGAGCAGGCCATAACCGCGGCGCAGCGCGTACGGGGAGTGCGCGAGGGTCGGCATACTCGCGTAGAGGGCGGCGAGGACGAGCCCGTTGGCGGCCATCAGCGCCGCTGCTCCGGCAGCGATCGCCGCCCAGGGGCTGACCTGGTAGATCACGACGGCGGCGCACGGCATGGCGAGCGCGGCCACGGCGAGCCGGCGCGGGGTGAACCCTCGGTGCATGAGCACGCCGGCGGCCAGCCCGCCGGGAACGCTGGCCAGGGACACAGCAGCCGTGGTCGCGCTGCCCACGGCCGCGGGGACGCCCCGGTGGTCGGCGAGGTCGGGCAGCAGTGCGATCGCAGTGACCCCCAGCAGCGCGATGAGGCTGAAGGACACCGACAGCCACAGCACCGGGCGGAGTCCTCCCGATTCCGCAGGTCGCCGGTTTGCACCGTTGGTGCCGGTGCCGGTGCCGGTGCTGGCCAGGCGGGTGAGAGCGCCGATGAGCGGCGCCACGGCTGGCACCACGGTCAGCACAGCGGTCAGCCGCCATCCCAGGACACCGTTCAGGGTGCCGGCAGCAGAGGCGAGTGCCATGCCGACGGGAATGAACGTGCTCCACAGAGCGAGCGCCCCACGCTCCGTACTCGGTGCGCACCGGGCGGCCAGCACCAGCGGCCCGGTGATCACCACGAGCAGGTACCCGCAGCCTTCCAGCATGCGCGCGGTATACAGCAGCAGGACTGATGGGGAGACGATTTCCAGGATCCCGCCCAGCAGCATCACGGCGAGCCCGGCGCCAAGCACCCGGCCGAGATCGCCACGCGCGATCCACAGCCCGGCCGGCAGGGCGAGCGCCGCCCCGACCACGGTGATGCCGGAAACCAGCCACCCGAACTCCGCGAGCGAGAGCCCGAAGTCGCCGCGCACGGCGGAGCTGAGAGGGATGAACCGGCCCAGCGCCATCCCGGCCGACACCCCGGCCGCGTAGACGAGCGCGATGGTGCCGCGTTCGGAAAGGACGCGTCGCTCAACGCGTGCTGCTTGCGTGCTCATGCAGAGGCGTTCCGGAGGAAGAGGGACACACCGCTGAACAGGTCTCCGGCGTCCAGTTCGCCGAGGTCGGGTGTCACGACGTCACCGTCCAGCGCCTCGTGCAGGCGGAAGCCCAGGACGTCGATCCCCTCGCCGGTCAGCGTGCGGGTGGCCCGGTCGGACGAGCACAGCACGGCGGCCGCATGACGGGAGACCTTGCAGGACTCCGCCAGCACCTGCCGGGCGGCGAGCAGCGTGCCGCCTGTCGCGGCCACGCAGTCGATGAGCACCGCGACGTCGTACAGCGGCCGGCTCGGCGGCGTCATGTACCGGCACCGGGCTCGGCCCTCTTGGTCACGTTCCATACCGAGGAGAGAGAAATCGGTGTGGCCGAAGGACGGAGCGAAACCGGGGTAGAGCAGCTGCCCGCCACGCAACACGATCACGCACAGCGCCGTCGCGTCGGCGGGCAGCGCGGCACGCGTGGCCTCGGCCAGCACACGGCTCAGCTCGAAGATGCCCTGCCTGACCTGCTCCGGCTCGGCCCCTGGGGCCACCAGCGTGCCGTAGACACCCGCCGGATCGGCGACCGTCATCGCCCCGGCCCTCACAGCCGCACCCCGCGGACCGCGTCGGTGCACCATGCCGTCAAGTCCGCACCCGCCGTCAGTAGTTCGGCCACATCCGGATCCCCCTCCACGACGGCGCGGCCGTTGTCGACCATCCGCCGCGCGGCCAGCAGCGTCACCGCCAGGCGTACGTCGTCGGGGGCCAGCAGGTCCTCGACCAGCGAGGCGACGTCGTTCTTGGCCACGGCCGCGGCGTGCGTCGCCGGGTCGAGACCGGAGACGGTGTCGGCCAGGGCCCATACGCCGTCGTCGACGAGGAAGTGCGTGATCGGGTCCTGGAAGAAGTAGTCCATCGCTTCGCCGAACCGCTGGCCGGTGAACATCATCCGCCGGTCCGGCGCCGTACCGGCGAAGATCCAGAAGGTTCCGTCCGAGTTGAGCGTCACCGCAGCCCCGGGACTGGCCGCGTAGGCACCCCGGATCGCGTCGTTGACCGCGGTGGCGAGCGTCAGCCGGTTGGACCCCGACTCGAACGGCGAGTAGTACTCCTTGATGGTCTGCGTGCCTTCGAGGAGATCGTCGCGCAGCTCGGCGGCCTTACCGCTGAGGCGGAACACGTTGAAGGTGATCGGTAACGCCGTGCCGTCGGGCAGGACGATGCGCCGGTTCCAGTCGTTGACCGTCTCCACCGTGGCGCCCAGCTCCCGGGCCAGGTCCGCATCCACGATGTCCATGTCCGGCTGGATGCTGCGGAAGCCCAGCGCTAGGCCGGGGCGCAGCTTCTGCCAGGCGCGGGCGACGTTGCCGTAGTGAGGGATCCGCACGGGCTGTGGCGCGTCGATGTGGTAGCGGTCGATGCTCAGCCGCAGCAATGTCTCGGGAGGCTGCGGATTGCGGCGCAGGGCTTCGTCCATCTGCCGCAGCAGACGCTCCGCCCGGCTCTCGTGTTTGCCCCAGTAGCCGGCCGTCACGATCTCCACGCGCGGCACGGTGACCCGTTCCAGCAGCCGCAGGATGCTCTTGAACTTCAAGAACGGCTCCCCGCCCCCGGTGATGTTCAGCTTCTCCGAACAGGAGGCGTTGATGAAGTCGATCGCCTCATCCAGTTCCGGCCGCGACAGCGAGTCCTTCGCCGTCGGCTTCCGCGTCAGGTCCGACGCGTACATGCAGTGCTCACACGCGACCGGGCACAGCTCGCTGAGGTGGATGAAGAAGCTCGACCCCCGGTCGGGGACAGCCACGCCGCGGTGACGTACGGCTCTGATGATCCGCTCGCGTGATCCCTTCGGGTTGTCGAACAGCGTGCCGTGACCCGCATCGATCCTCACGCGATCTCCTCGTCTCGACGGTCCGCGACCGCCCGGCAGCTCCTGGCACCACTCGCCCAGGCCCCGCCGGGGCCGCACGGAGCCGTGACTCTATCCGCGAAGATCCCGACGGACATGAGCCTGATCACGCGATTTGTTCTCCCGGCAGCATGGAACGAAGCGCGGAACCCCTCGTCAGAACATGGAGAGGTTCCCGAGCTGGGCGTGCCCGCGCAGGGCCCCCGGGCCGGCTGCTTCCGATCCCTCTGATCTGCGACGGACAAGGGACCCCGCTAAACGTCACCACAACCGCGGCGAACGTCGGCGACATCACCCGGACTCCAGCCGTCGTCAACGGCATCCCGTCCGTCGCAAGGCGCCGCGACCGACCGCGCCGTCGCCCCGACGCCGTGCCCAGCGACAAGGGCTACGGCTCCGAGGCGACTGCTCAAGCCGACCAGGGAGCCCCCCTCCTGCGCTGACGGAACGTCGGGAAAAGCCGGGACGGGAGCGTCGAGGGTCCTGTGACGCACCCCTTGACTCGTTTTGCATAATGCAAAGGTAGGAAAGGGGAGCGATGAGCGCGGCGCCGGCAACAACGGACGGAAAGCAAGTGCCCAGCAGTGCAACGAGTGGATTCACACCCGCACCCAGCATCGCGGGGCTGCGTACGGCCCCGTGGGGCCTGATGGCACTCGCCGTCGTGGTCGGCGCCGGGGCCGGAGCGGGTTCGGTCGTCTTCCGCTGGTGCATCAAGACGTTCACCCGCCTGTTCTCCGGTCACGCCGACTACGCGGCCTCCCCCGGCGCGAGCAATCCGCACGTGCCGTGGCTGGGCCCGTACTTCGTGCTTCTGGCCCCGGTGGTCGGAGGTCTGCTGTACGGGCCGCTGGTGAACCGGTTCGCCAAGGAGGCCCGTGGCCACGGGGTTCCCGAGGTGATGCTGGCCGTCGCGCAGCGCGGCGGGCGGATCAGCCCGAAGGTCGCCGTCGTCAAGACGCTCGCCTCCGCGCTGACCATCGGCTCGGGTGGTTCCGTGGGCCGGGAGGGGCCGATCGTGCAGATCGGCTCCGCCCTCGGCTCCACCCTAGGGCGGGTGACGAAGGCCACCGAGGGGCGGCTGAAGCTGCTGGTCGCGTGTGGCGCGGCGGGCGGTATCGCCGCCACCTTCAACGCGCCGCTGGCCGGTGTCTTCTTCGCCATGGAACTGATCCTGGGCACCTTCACCGCGGAAGCCTTCGGCGCGACCGTGCTGGCCAGCGTCACCGCGAGCGTCATCGGCCGTGCCGCCTTCGGCGACACGGCCTTCCTCCGTCTCCCCGGCTTCCACGTCGGCCATCTCGCCCAGTACGGCCTCTTCGCCCTGCTCGGCGTCGGCGCCGCCGCGGTCGGCGTGGGCTTCTCCCGTTTCCTGTATCTGATCGAGGACGCGTGCGACTGGGCTTGGCGCGGCCCGGAGTGGCTGCGTCCGGCGGTCGGCGGGCTGGCGCTCGGCCTGGTGCTGCTGGCCCTGCCGGAGATGTACGGGGTCGGCTACCCGGTGCTGGAGAAGGCGACGGAGGGCGGTTACGCGGTCGGCTTCCTGCTGCTGTTGCTGGTCGGCAAGGTGCTGGCGACCAGCCTGACGATCGGCATCGGCGGCTCGGGCGGGGTGTTCGCACCCAGCCTGTTCATCGGGGCGATGCTGGGCTCGGCGTACGGCATCGGCGTCCACGGCCTGCTGCCCGGTACCGCAGGCGCGGTGGGGGCGTACGCGCTGGTCGGTATGGGTGCCGTGTTCGCCGGCGCGGCCCGTGCGCCGATCACCGCCGTGGTGATCCTCTTCGAGCTCACCGGCGAGTACTCGATCATCCTGCCGCTGATGCTGGCCATCGTGCTGGCCACCGCCACCAGCCGGCTGCTGTCCCACGAGACGATCTACACCCTCAAACTGCGCCGTCGGGGCATCGATCTGGAGGGCCCTGTGTCCGGTGCCCGACTGGGTGGACAGCGGGTCACCGACGTCATGGAGCCGTTGCCCTCGGTACTGCCCGCCTCCATCGAACTCGGCGATGCCGCCGACCTGTTGAGCTTCTCCGGACATGGCGCGCTGCCCGTGCAGGACGCGTCGGGACGCTATCTCGGGATGGTCACCGCCCGGGCGGTCGCCGAGGCGCTCGCGGAGCAGCCGGACGGAGCGCCGACGCGGGTCGGTGAACTCGCCGAGTCACCCGTCTCGGTCACGGCCGACGAACCGCTGGCCACGGCCCTGCATCACCTGGTGTCCGCGAGCGGCACGGGCGTACCGGTCCTGGACCGGGAGAAGGGCGAACCGGTCGGCTGGCTAAGCCATCAGAGCGCGCTGCGCGCCCTGCACCCGAGCGGCTCGGCCTCCGCCTGACCGACCTCGTGGCGGCCACTGCTCCGCCCCTGCTCAGGCACGTGCGTCTTCAGACACGTGCGGGCTTCGACGTGGTCGAGCGTCGAGTCCAGCGCCACCTCCAACGGCCTGACCTCGCGCTGGAACCGGGTGCGCAGGAGGCCGCCCTGGAGTGCCGCGAGGGTGGTCAGGGCGAGGTCGTCCGGGTCGCCGTCGAGTTCGCCGCGCGCGTGCATGTCCCGCATTCCGTCGTGGATCGGGGTCTCCCAGCGCAGAAGCCCGGAGACCACCGCGAGCCGGGCCTCGGGGTTGGTCTCGGCGACCTCGCTGCCGAGCGACCCGATCGGGCAGCCCCCGCGGCACTGCAGCCGTCGCTGGTAGTCGACCAGGGCGCCCCGCAACCGTCGCAGGCCCGCCCCCGTAGGGCCCTGTTCACCACCGCAGCCGTCGCCGCCCTCGCCACGCTCAACGCCTCCGCCGTGGCGGACTTCGCCCAGCACACCTGCCACCACTACGAGATCAACCGCGGACACCGCCACCTCCGGCAGTGGCACTCCGGCGAAGGCTGTCCGGCCACACGTCCACGAGCGCTGCGACCGGAAGCGGCCAGCGGGGTGCGCGGACAGCGGGGCAGGCAGAGATGATGTGCGGATGTCCGTCAGCTCACGCGCTCATTCGTTCAACACGGCGGCTGACCAGTACGCCGCCGGCCGGCCGTCGTATCCGCCCGCGCTCTTCGATTTCATCGAACAGTTCGCGAACCGTTCCCTGGCGGGTGCCCGCGTCGCCGATGTCGGCGCGGGAACCGGAATCGCCACCGCTCTGCTGCGTGAGCGCGGGGCTCACGTGATCGGCGTCGAGCCGGGCGACGCCATGGCCGCACAATTCCACACCCTGCTCCCGGATGTGCCGGTCGTCCGAGGTGACGGCAACGCCCTTCCCCTCGCGGACGCCTCCCACGACCTCATCACCTACGCCCAGTCCTGGCAGTGGACCGACACCAACCGCTCGGTCCCGGAGGCGCTGCGGGTCCTGCGTGCGGACGGTGCACTCGCGATCTGGTGGAACACCACCGCCTTCGACGTGCCCTGGATCCGAGAGCAGCACCAGCGCATCGCACGCCACTGCGGAGTGAAGCCGACCTCTCAGACGCGGCCCGACGACAGCGACGCCATCCGGCTCGCGGGCCTGTCAGGGCTCCCGGTCGCCCGCCGCCAAGTGCGGTGGAGCCGTACGGTCTCCCTCGACACGCAGCTTGCCAACATCACCAGTCGCTCGGCGTTCCTTGTCCTTGCCGAGGACGACAAGCGTGCCTTTGTCGGCGAGGAGCGCGGGCGACTGCGCGAGTTGTTCCCCGACGAGGTGGTGGAGGAGACCTATGTGGTTGATCTGCTGGTGGCCACTCGTCTCTGACCTGCCCGGTTTCCTGGGACTCCCAAGGACAGTCGGACAACTCCGGCGATGAGACGACCACCGGATCGGATGCCCTTCCCACTCCGGACGCGGGCCCGTTCCCGCCGTTGGGCTGTGCCGGGCGTTCCGGTGGCGCGCCGGCGCAGACAGCGGTGCAACTCCCGTGCCGGTACGGGGTGGTTGGGGTGGACGGAGTTGGCGAGGGTGCACTGCCACAGCGGCCCGAAGTGCGCCGCGATCAGATTCGCCCCACGACGCGTTCGTCGGCGTGAAGGGCAGCTCTGACTTCCGGCCGAGGCCAACCCAACCACTCCGGTGATCGTTTTCGATCACAGCGCCGGAGATCAAATTCCGCGAACACTCCGTGTGACCCACGCGATATAGCATCATGCAACCTTTACCCACAGCAAGGGTTCTCTTTCCGTTGTGGGCCCGTACCTGCCGACGTACTCACCGTCCGTTCCAGGAGGCACGATGCCCATCTCGCGCAACACGATCGGAACCGTGTTCGTCGGCGGAGCGCTGAGCGTCACGCTCGCCGCCCTGGCCTACCCGAGCATGCTGGGCATCCAGAACACCTCCTCGAATCCGTCCCGCATCATCGCCAACACCCAGTGGGGGCCACTCACCGAAGCCGACCGCAACTTCGTCGTCTTCGTCCGCTCCGCCGGGCTCTGGGAGGGTCCCTCGGGCGATCTGGCCATGCAGAAGGGGACGACCGCGGCCGTGCGCGAGGCCGGACGGCACCTGGTCATCGGGCACGCCGCGCTCGACGCCAGCTGCCGGAAGATCGCCCCCGAGCTGAACATCACCATCCCGAACCAGCCCACCCCGCAACAGCAGGGCTTCCTGGCGAACTTCCAGTCGGACACGGGCAAGCAGTTCGACACCGACTTCGCCAACACCCTGCGCATCACCCACGGCTCGATCTTCAACACCATCGCCAAGATCCGCTCCACGACCGAGAACACCCTCGTGCGCGCGCTCGCCGACCAGGCCAACGACGTGGTCCTGGACCACATCACACAGATGGAGAAGACCGGACTGATCAACTTCAACCAGGTCAACTTCCAGGAGACCACCCCGCCGAAGCTCCCCGCCGCCCAGGTGACACCACCGGTCCCGCAGCCGGGCGCACCCATGGTCACCCTCACGGTGCCGCCGGGGCTGTCGACCAGCGGAGTACCGACGGGACCCAGTACCGCCTCGCCCGCGCCGTCCGTCACGCCGGCGGTCGGATGAGTTCCGCCCCTTCGGCGCACACAATCCGGCGGCATGCAAATTTTACCCAGAGCAATGATCGCTCGGCCTGGCTCCTCCGTACTCCTTGGCGTCCGCGTCGCTCGCCCCTGGAGGCACCATGGCCATGTCCCGCAACAGGATCGGAACCGTCTTCGTGGTCGGCGCCCTGGGCCTGACCATCAGCGCCCTCGCCTACCCGGCCATGCTCGGCGTACAGAACACCTCCGGCAACCCGTCACGCATCATCGCCAACACCCAGTGGGGACCCCTCACCGAGGCCGACCGCGACTTCGTCGTCAAGGTCCGCTCCGCCGGACTGTGGGAATACCCCCTGGGCGAACTGGCCCTGAAGAAGGGATCGACACCCGAAATGCAGGAGGCCGGCCGGCACCTGATCGTCGGTCACGCCGGCCTGGACGAGCTGTGCCGCAAGATCGCGCCCCAGCTGAACATCACGCTGCCCAACCAGGCCACCCCCCAACAGCAGCAGTTCGTGGCGACCTCGGCGGCCCAGTCGGGCACACAGTTCGACACCACCGCCGCCAACATCATGCGCGTCACCCATGGCCAGATCTTCCCGACCATCGCCAAGATCCGCGCCAACACCACGAACACCATGGTCCGCGCGCTGGCCGACCTCGCCAACGACACCGTCCTGGACCACATCACCGTGCTGGAGAAGACCGGCGTGGTCAACTTCGACCAGGTCAACTTCCAGCAGACCACCCCGCCCAAGCTCCCCAAGGACCAGGTCACCCCGCCCCCACCGCAGGCCGGCGCACCGATCGTCGCCCTCACCCCCCGCCCCGACCTGAACGTCAACACCGTGTCACCCACACCCAGCCCGTCCGCCGGATGATCAGCGACGAGGCGCCGCCTCGGAGATCGGGTGCGCAGGTCACGGCGTGCCGGGGCAGTCGACCAGACTGACAGGCACGAACTGGTTCGCCTCGGCGGACGAGACGATCCCTACCGGCGACGGCGCCAGGTGCTCAGCCGACTACGCGGTATCGCAGGTGCGTGACCCCTGGGGCGTCGATGACGCGGACGAGGTCGAGCTGGCGGGACGAGCCCAGCGCGCCGAAGAGCGACCGGCCGGCACCGAGCAGTACGGGGATCTGGTGGATCTCAAGCTCGTCCAGCACCCCGGCCTGCAACGCCAGCTGCGCCGTCGTCGCCCCGTGGACCAGCACGTTGCGCTCACCGGCGGCTTCCTTGGCCCGTGCCATGGCCGCCTCGATGCCGTCGGTGGTGTAGCGGACGCTGGGGCCCTGGACAGCGTCGTCGTCAGCCTCGGAGCGGGTGAACACCTCAATGTGGACGCCATCGTGATGGTCGCCGCCCCAGCCGCCGGCCGCGTCGAACGTGCGCCGTCCCGTCAGCACTGCGCCGGTGGCCAATATCTCATGGACCACCGGAAGGCTGGCCGCATCGGTCCGGATAACCGGTAGGCCGACTCCACCGCGGGCCTCGTGGTCGCCGTCGAACAGCCACGCGTGCAGCTGCTCGCCGCCGGTGCCGAGGCCGTTCCCGGGGCCGTCATCGGGACCGGTGATGAAGCCGTCGAGCGACATGGACATGTAGAGCACGGAACGGGACACGATCGGGTCCTCCTGTCGTGACGGAACGTGGAGAGGCCGAGCGAATCATCAGACCGCTCCATCTCGGCTTCATGGTTCTCCCTATAGACCACCCGCGCGCCCGGAACTCATCGTGAGTCCGGTCCTGCCAGGCGGCTGATCGCGCCCCTGCTCAAACGCTGGATCATCGCCACCCTGCACCACCGGAAGCTGGAGCGTCTGGTCGAGCGCGAGCACGATCGTGGAGTCCACAGAGACCGCCCGGTTCAGGTCCTCGTCCGCGTCCGCCTGGGCCATCAGCGCGGTGAAGACCCGCTCCCACGTGCCGCCGACGGCCCACATCCTCAACCGGTTATGGACGCCTCGTCAGTTGCCGTACGTCTCCGGCAGGTGCACCCACTGCGATCCGGTCCGGAACTTCCGGCCGATCGCATCGGTCACTTCACGGTGAGCCCGCCCCCGACCACCCCGCCCGGGTGTCCGGTCCGGTAACAACGGCTCGATCCGCGCCCACTGCGCGTCAGACAACAGCACACCCGGACCAACTATTCAGACGATGCGAGCGAGACTGCCCAGCCGTTGTAGTGGGTTGGTGCGTACAGGTGGATCAGCCCTCTTGAGCGATAGCAGCCTTCCGGAAGGTTTCGACGGAATCATTGGGGCCTGGATTGATAATGGCCACCATGCCCTTTCCGCACTGGGTGGTGCTGTGAACGTAAATCGAGTTGTGGGTGCTGATGACGATGCTCTGAACGGCTCCGTCATATTGCAAACCGGTGTCAAATCCCCCGAGAGGGTGGCAGGGGTCGCGGAGGCGGGCTGTGCTCTCGGTGGCGCTGTATCGGCCATGAAAGTGGAAGGTGACCAGGTCACCTGGATTGCCGTAGACGACTTCAGGGGAAAAGCGATCCACGCCCTCCTTGCCGACATCCACCTGAATATCCGAACTGGAGGATGCGTCTGCGGCGGGGGCAAGAAGGCTGACTGACGCCAAGGACAGCATGGCGAGAGTTGCTGCCAGGAGCCTTTTGTGCACTGGGTGTTCCTTCGATTCATTGATCCACAACGGAGCGTATCGGCGTAAAACCGGAGGATGCCCTTGGGTGATGGAGTCCCAACGACCCAGGGCCGAGGTCTCCGGAGACAGCCCGATCGGCGCCTGCCACGCGTCCGTCCACGACACATCCCCACCAACGACTAGCTGATCCAAACGAAACGACCTAGGTCGCGCAGCAGCCGCGCCATCCTGGCCCCGGCTCCCACACCGCACGGGGTCACACGGCCCTCGGGGTCGTAGACGACGGCGAGTGCGTCTCCTGGACGGGTCGTCTGCCCGCGGCCTCGCCGGATGCACACCCTGACCGGCGAACCGGCGCGATGGGCCACCGAGCAGAGGCGGCGGCCTCTCCTTCCGCCCACTGCCCGGCCGTCCTCGACCGACGTCGCCACCACGTTCTGCACCCGCCCCTACTCCGCCGGCGCCACGCCCACGGCGGCCGACGGAACATCGGGTGCCGGGCACCCACCGAGCAGGACCGCGAGACCGACCAACGCGCGCACGGCTCCTAGGTAAGGCAGGTACAAGGCTGGGACGACGGACACCACAGACCCACCTCGCCCTCAGCCAGGGCTGAGCTTCCCGTTCAGGCCGCGAAGAGGGTCGTACCGACCCTCCTCTTCCGTTGTGCAGGAAAATCGGGCGTGGAGAAGGGCCGACCGGCCAGAATACGGGTGCCTCAGCCGCGGACCATCAGGCGTCGTGCGCCAGCGCGCCGTCCACGACCCAGCCGAGCGGGTGCGGCTCCGGGTCGTCCGCGCCGGGGGCCGGGGGCTCTCCCCCCGCCTCGTTGAAGGCGTTGAGGGCCTCGACCAGCGCCAGCCGTTCCGTCGGCCTGAGTCGCGCGACAACGGCGGCGATCTCGGAGCGACGCCGGGCCGTGACGTCCTCGACCGTGCGCCGACCCTCCTCGGTGAGCTGCAGCAGCGTCTCGCGCCGGTTGCCGGGGTTGGTCTGCCGGTCGGCGAGACCGGCGGCGATCAGCCGGTCGACCATGCGCATGGCCGTCGAGGGCGCCACCTGGAGCAGCTCGGCGAGCGCGACCAGTTTGGTGGCACCCCGGGTGGAGAGCACGACCAGCATCCGGAACTGCGGGAGGGTCACCCCTTCCTCAACAGCGGCGAGCGAGCGGGCGGAGACCGCCACCAGCAGCCGGGACGCGGTCAGCACCGCCCGGGTGACCTCGTCGACATCGTCCATGGCCCCCGCTGGGGTCTCTCGCTCCGGCATATGTCCTTTCTACCGTGCAGAAGTCGCCGCTCACGCACGTGATGGGGACAGATTTTCCTTCCCCATGACCGTGGCACCGGAGCAGAAGCATCGCGGCGTCGTCGTGCAGCGGCCCTGCGCGTGCCGCATCAAGTCCTCACCGGTCGCCGACCCAACTCACTCCGGTTTCCCTTGACCAAACACATGGAGGCACCCCCCGGACCGGCGCCTCACGGCAGTCCGGCGCGTCGCCGGAGCGTATGCCCACCGCGACCGCCCTCCGTGCCGCGCTGCACGGCTTCGCAGCCGATGGCATCTCCCGCCGGGTGAACCCCGCCGGAGACAGAAGAAGCCCGTCGCCACACCCAATGGACACCGACTGAACGATTGTTTAGCATGCTGTACATGCGTTCAATCTCCGACGACCGGACCTCTCGCGCGATCATCCGCGACGAGTCCCTTCGCCTGTTCGCCGTGAACGGGCCGGGGACGGTGACCGTGCGGCAGATCGCCGCCGCCGCGGGCGTGTCCCCCGCTCTGGTCGTGCACCACTTCGGCTCGAAGGAAGGACTGCACCAGGAGGTCGACCAGTACGTCCTGGACGTCTTCGAGGCGATGCTCGGCGAACTGACGGGCGAAAGCGGGGCGGAACTGCTCGACCCGAAATCTGGGGCGAGTTCGCTGAGTGAGGCGTTCGCCCGGCATCTGCCCGACGGCTCGCCGGTGCCGGCCTACGTGCGCCGGCTCCTGCTGTCCGACACGGATGCCGGGCGGCTGCTGTTCCGGCGGCTGTACGACCTGAGCCGCTCCGCGCTGGACGGCTTGGCCGCGGCCGGACTGGCCGCCCCGGGACAGGATCCGGCCGTGCGCGCCGCCTTCCTCCTCGCCAACGATCTGGCCCTGTTCCTGCTGCGCGACCGTCTCACCGAAGTCCTGGGCACGGACCCGCTGTCGGCCGACGGCATGGCCCGCTGGGCGCCGGAGATGCTCAGCATCTACGCGGGCGGGCTGAACGCGACACCACCGCAACCGCAAGGAGAAGCCCCCTAGGGAGACCGCACATGGCACCCGGCTCAACACCCGCACCAGCGCCCGCACTTCAGGCCCGCGACATCCACAAGTCCTACGGCAGGCACTCCGTCCTGCGCGGCGCCGACCTGACCGTCGCTCCCGGCCGACTCGTCGCCGTCGTCGGGGAGAACGGCGCCGGCAAGTCGACCCTGCTGAAGATCCTGGCCGGCACCCTGTCCGTTGACAGCGGCGAGGTGACGCTGACCGGAACCTTCGGCTACTGCCCGCAGGACCCGGTCCTGAACGCGGCTCTCACCGTCGAGCAGCACCTGCGTTACTTCGCCGCCGCACACCGCCTCCCCGGCCTGGACCGCGGCCGTGAACTCGTCCGGCTCCTGGGCTACGAGCGCTACGCGCAGTCGGTCGCCGGTGAACTGTCCGGCGGCACCCGGCAGAAGCTCAACCTCACCCTCGCCCTGCTCCACGACCCCGACGTGCTGCTCCTGGACGAGCCGTATCAGGGCTTCGACTGGGAGACCTACCTGCGGTTCTGGGACCTGGTCGACGACCTGCGCACCCGCGGCAAGGCAGTCGTGATCATCACCCACATGGTCTTCGAGCAGAACCGCTTCGACCTGCTGGCCGACCTCGACGACGGCCGCCTCACCCCGCGCACCGCATCGATGGAGGAGCACCATGTCGACGCCTGACGCACCTGAACTCCGGCCGCGGTACGGGCAGTTCTCCACCGCCCTGCGCTTCTCGGTGCGCGACCAGACCCGCAACCGGCTCGCCGGCCTGCTGCTCGTCCTCTTCGTGCCCCTCTGGTACCTGGTGATGGACGCCATGGCCTCGGGCGAGACGCTGGACTTCAAGCTGTACGCCACCGGCGAGGTCCTGCACGTCGACGGCGGCCACCTCACTCTAATCTCGGCGGGGCTCAACTCCGTCACGATGATCGCCGGGTTCGTCGTCTTCGACGCCGTGCGCAAGGCCCTCGCCTTCGACCGGCGCCTGGTCTTCGCCGGATACCGGCAGTCCACCCTCATCGGCGCCAAGACCCTCGCCATCGCCGCGGTCGCCACCGCGATCGCCCTCTACACCGCGCTCGCCGTCCTCTTCTTCTGGCGGCCGACCACCAGCGGCTGGTGCGCCGTACTCGCCGCCTTCGCGGTCATCGCCCTCACCTACGGCGCCCTCGGACTGCTCCTCGGTGTCCTGGTCAAGCGGGACCTGGAGGGCTTCTTCCTGATCATCATGGGCGGCCTGATGGACACCTTCCTGCAGAACCCGCTGGGCAACCCGCTCGCCAACAAGCCGATCCTTGAGTGGTTCCCCTCCTTCGGCCCGATGCAGTTCGCGGCCGGCGGCGCCTTCGGGCACACCGCCCTGTGGGGACACCTCGCCCTCGGACTGGTGTGGGCGGCCTCGTTCAGCGCGGTGGGACTGGTCATCTTCCGCGTCCGGACCCGCAACCGTACGCGCACACCCCACCCGGCCGAGGGTGCACTACTCCCGGCGCGGTAGCCGACCACTCCCCACGGAGTAGCCCAAAGGCACAACGCCCAGGTGACGCCGAACCACACGGCACCGGTCCAGCCTGGGGTCATGATTCTCATCGAACTGTTCGTGCCCCAGGGCGTGTTCGACCCGGCACAACGCCGACGGCTGGGCGAGCGTCTCATCGACGCGCTCATGGGCACCGAGGACGCCCATGCCAAACCGGTCATGGACTCCGCACGCGCCCTCACCCAGGTCCTCGTCCAGGAACCCGCCGCGTGGATCACCGGCGACCCCCACCCGGCGGACCCCGCCGACCCGCCCCGCTACCTGATCCGCGTCAGCGCCCCGGCCGCCTGGCGCAAGGAGATGAGCGGCCACGCCGTCGAACGCCTCACCCAGGCCCTCGCCGACACCGAGGCGGAGGCCGGCCGGAACCCCGCCCGGCTCCGCGACCAGCCCCACGCCCTCGTCCACGTCGTCGGCATCGCCGAAGGCAGCCTCGGCATGTGCGGGCGCCCCATGGGCAGCCTCGAACTCATCCAGCACATGACCGCCCCGCACCGCGACGACATCGCACACCTGCCCACCGCCGACCTGCCACCGGGCACGGTCATCGACCCGGTGTGCGGCATGACCGTGGACCTCAACACCACGGACCTCACCCTGGAGTACGACGACACCGTCTACGGCTTCTGCAACGGCCAGTGCCGCCGCATATTCGCCGACGAGCACGGCGTACCGCTCAAGGCGTGAGCCCCGCCCGGCAGACCGACCGAGGTGACCAGTTCGGGCGAGCAACCCACTGCGGCAGCGCATCCGTGGCCCGGCCGAACGCGGGAGCCACCCCTACGCCTGGTCGACGTACGGGTGGCCCGGCGCCGGGTTCGCCCGCCGCCGGGAGGTTTGCTGCTTGCGCCGTGGGCCTGCCGCCCGGGTGAGGAGCGGGCCGCGGCGTCAGGCGAGGGCGAAGTACCGCAGCCACACGTAGACCAGCGAGATGGACACGGTCGCGGCGGTCACGACGAGGCCGTACTTGGTGAACTGCCAGAAGGAGATGGGCTGTCGGTTGCGTTCGGCGATGCCGAGGACGACGACGTTCGCGGAGGCCCCGATGGCGGTGGCGTTGCCGCCGAGGTCGGCACCGAGGGCCAGGGCCCACCACATGACGTGGTCGCTCGCGCCGCCCATGTCGTGGACCAGGTCGCTGGTGATGGGGGCCATGGTGGCGACGTAGGGGATGTTGTCGACGATGCCGGACAGCACGGCGGAGCCGCCGAGCAGGGTCATCGAGCCGCCCTGTTCGTTGCCTCCGATGGCTTCCGCGAGCTTCTGGGAGATCTCGCCGACGACCCCGGTGTCGATGAGCCCGCCGATCATGACGAAGAGTCCGGCGAAGAAAGCGAGCGTGGGCCACTCCACCTCGGCCAGCACGTCGTGGGTGTCAACCGTGGAGACGGCGATGAGGAGTCCGGCGCCGAGGAGGGCGACGATGCTGGGCTCGTAGTGCAGCACCGGGTGCAGGACGAAGCCGGCGACCACCAGGGCCAGCACGAGCAGGCCCTGGACGAGGAGGCGGGGGTTCTTGATGGCCTCGCGCTCCTCCAGGGCCATGATCTCGGCGGCGCGGTCCTCGTCGTAGACGAAGGTCTTGCGGAACATCACCCGGCACAGCAGGAGGAGAACCACCACCAGGACCGCCGAGAGCGGGGCGAGGTGGACGAGAAAGTCGTTGAAGGTCAGGCCGGCCCGGCTGGCGATGATGATGTTGGGCGGGTCGCCGACCAGGGTCGCGGTGCCGCCGATGTTCGACGCGAACACCTCCGCGATCAGGAAGGGGGCGGCCGGCAGCGCGAGGCGCTCGCAGACCAGCAGCGTGACCGGGGCGATCAGCAGGACCGTGGTGACGTTGTCGAGCAGCGCGGAGGCCAGCGCGGTGATCACCACCAGCATGGCCATCACCCGGAACGGCTGGGCGCGGGCGCGCTTGACGGCCCAGATGGCCAGGTACTCGAACATGCCGGTCTTCTTCAGCACGCCGACGATCATCATCATGCCCATCAGCAGGAAGATGACGTTCCAGTCGATGCCGGAGTCCTCGGAGTAGAACGCCGAGACGTCGTCGGTGGCCCCGATCGTGAGCATCAGGCCCGCGCCGCCCAGGGCCACGGCGACGCGGTGGATCTTCTCGCTGATGATCAGGGCGTACGCGCCGACGAAGACGACGATCGACGCCCAGCTGTGCCAGTCGTTCACGATCCTCCGGTTGCCGAGAGTGCTTGCGGTGACGTGTGGGTGGGTGCGTCCGAGGCGTCGTGCCCGTCCGGGATGCCTGCCAGGTCCTCGACGTCGAAGGCGCGGGCGATCGGCACGTCCGTGGAGCTGTGGGCGACGATCGAGAAGGCGACGCACACCGCCACCAGCGTGAACGCTTGCTCTGCCTGTGGGATGCCGGACCGCAGCACCAGCAGCCCGTAGACCACCGACGCGAAGCCCTTCGGACCGAACCAGGCCGCCACGAGCTTCTCCCGCCGGGAGATGCCCGTGCCGAGCAGCGAGATCAGCAGCGAGGCCGGGCGGATCAGGAAGATCGCCAGGAGCACCGCCGTATAACCGCCGAACGACAGATCCCCGAACAGCCCCGGCGTGAGCAGCGCGCCGAACACGAGCAGCGCCGCGAACTTCGCCAGCTCCGCGAGCGCCTCGCCGAGCGGCTCGAAGGACGCCTTCGCCTCCGGCGAGACGTGGGCGAGGACCGCGCCCGCAGAGAACGCGGCCAGGTAGGGGTTGGCGTGCGTGAGGTGGCAGGCCGCGTACAGGATGATGCCGGTCGCCAGCGGCAACAGCGGCTGGAGTTTCGGCTCCGCGCCCAGCAGGCGGAACCGCACCAACCCGCCCGCGAGCAGCGGCAGTACGACACCGAAGGCCAGGCCCAGCAGCAACTCGACCGCGATCTTCCCCGGAGACGCCTCGCCGCTGCCGGCCGTCGGACCGGCGGCGGCGATCAGGACGAGGACGACCGGCAGGGCGAGCCCGTCGTTGACACCGCTCTCCACGTTCAGCAACTGCCGCAACTTGGCGGGGACTTCGGTGCGTCCGACGATCGCCGAGGCGAACACCGGGTCGGTCGGCGCCAGTACCGCGCCCACCAGGAACGACGTCGTCCAGTCCAGACCCACCAGGAAGTGGGTGACCAGCGCCATGAAGACGAACGCGAGCGGCATGCCCAGTCCGAGAGCCCGTGCCGGGTTCCTCCAGTGGGCACGCAGCTTCGGCAGCGAGACGTGCATGCCGTCGGTGAACAGCACCGCGAACAGGGCGAGGTCCGCCGTCACGGAGACGATCCCGCTGTCGGGTGTGATGTGGATCAGGCCGAGGAAACCGTCGCTGACGAGCGCGCCACCGGCCAGGAAGAGGAAAGACGTGGACAGTACCGTCCGGGCCGCCAGGCCCGACAACAGCACCGCCACCAGCAAAGCGACACCGAACACCGCCACCAGCACCATGTCGAGCGCCCCGATCGGAAGAGAGAGTGATCCCCTGCTCGCCGACCAGGCTTCCCGGCACACCACGGGGAACCTTACCGGTTCTTGACGCGTCTTTAACAGGTTGTTGCCAGGCACCGCGGGATGTGCGGCCTTGCCGGTTTCCGGCAAGGAGCGGGCTGCTCCAGATGATGCCTCCGTACGGCTCGGACCCCGCCCACACGCGTGGCTGCCCAGGGAACGTGCGCCTAGGCTGAGGGCCAGGTGTGCCGGGAAGTCTGGTCGGCGGTCGGCCCTCCTCTGCCCACGGAGCCTCGCATGCCGCACTCCCCCGCAGCTCACGGACCTCACGAGCATCACCGACTCCGGGAAGTCGGTCAGCGTCTCCGAAACGCCCTGCGACACCCGACAGTCAGTGTGACCTCCGACGGGGACCACGTTGTCGTACGCCTCACGGGAGAAATCACCTCCCGCAACGCGAAGAATGTCGGAGAACGCCTGCGGGAGGCCCTCGACACCCGCCCGGGCGTCCTCGAAGTCGACCTCGGCCAGGTGACCTACCTCAGCAACGACGGGGGTGCGGCGTTCTTCCGGGCGCTGCCGGCGGCGCACCCGCACGACACCCGGGTGACCGTGACGCACGCGAGTTCCCGAGCCCGGACCACGCTCACCCAACTGGGCCTGGCCCGCCTCATCGACATCCGCACCGACGCGGACCGACCCGAGCTCTGAGCGCGGAAATCAGGCGGAAGTGGCGGCGAGCAGCCGCTCCAGCAGATGGGAAGCCGTGATCACGCCGAGCAGGCGCACGCCGGTCCTGTCCTGCTCCACGACCGCCACCAGCGGGCTGCGGACCTGCGCCATCTGCACGGCGACCTCCAGCGCGGTGTCGTCCGGCGCCGCCACAGCCGGCAGCGGCGTGCTCTTCGAGAGGCAGTCGCGCACCTTGCGGCCGGCCAGTGCCTCGCACAGCCGGTCGGCGTGACGTTCGTCGACCACCGCGGCGAGGGTCGGGTCCTCGACCACATAGGCAGGTACCAGGATCTTGACCATCTGGGAGGCGGGCAGAATCGCCTGCGGCGCCCCCCGTTCGTCGAGCACCAACAGCGCGGGCAGCCGCTGTTCGGCCATCAGCCGCGCGGCATCCAAGGCGTCACTGTCGAGGCCGACCGTCTCGTACTCCACCGCCAGATCACGCGCACGCACGCTCGGCTCCTGTCTCACGCTCGACGCACCGGCGGCCGGCCCGTCCGGTCGTCCGTCGAAACGGCCCGCTGGTCGTACGGGCACGATACAACCGGCGGCGCAGGGTGTACGTCCCGCGGATCCGCCCGCATCCGCCGTCGGTCTTGGCGGACCAGTACGGCCGTGCCGAGCACCACGATCACCAGGGCGGCGGCCAGCGGCGCGAGGAAGTAGGCCATCAATTCTCCTGCCGCCCCGGCGTGTGCCGGGCGTCCAGGTCAGCAGCATGCATGACACATGTCCTTGGGCAGGGAAGGTGGACGTGCGAGGCACGAGGACGTGGCCCGGGTTGAGTGGGCCCCGGCTCAAGCGGCATGGTCGTGCGAGGTTGGCCGGGAGGGCCCTCGCTCCTCCGGGAAGAGGCGGCGCAGTGCCCGCACGAACCGGCGGGTGAGCCTCCAGGCGACGAGCGGCGCGCCGACCGCCACCGCCAGGCGCAGCGCCCAGGCAGCTGTCCCCCCAGGCCCGAGTGCGATCAGCAGGGCGGTCGCGCCGACGCCGAAGACCCAAGCGAGCACCACCGGCACAGAGACCGCCACCGCCACCGGTATCCCGCCCATCCCCCAGGCAGTCGGATCTGCGTCCGTGTCGAAGCCGTCCAGGGCCACGACGCCGACGGCGACCAGCAGCCAGAAGCACACGACCACGATCACAGCGGTGGTGAGCAGGATCATGGGCAGGCCGGTGGCGGCCTCCACGAAGATCCGCATCTCCGAGCCCACCTCCTGCCCACCTCACCATCCGACGGGCGCTGTTCCCCTCCGGGTTCCGGCGCGGGCACCACCTGCCGGTGTCCGGCACCGGAACCATCCACAGTGCTCCCCACACGCCATGCTGCACGGCCGAGCACAGCCCGCGCATTGCCGGTTCCCGGCAGCGTTCACTAGGGTCTGCATGCCGGTGAACCGCCAAGAAACCGTCACCGGCACGTCAAGACTGCAAGGTGGGGACGACGTGACGGACCGAGAGATCCCAGGCCGGTACCTGGACGGCTATGCACGGATCCTGACCGAGGTCTCGGCCACCGGCCGACGCCTCACCCGCGAGGAGATCGAGTCCCGGCGCACCCTGGGGGAACAGGCCGCCGACGCCGGCCACGGACTGCGCGACCTCGTCAGCGCGCATCTGGCCGCCGCTCGCGTCGCCTGGCCCCACGCCGTCGGCTCGACCGACATCGCCCTCGCCGCCGTACAGCAGGTGATAGACGCCTTCGCCGAGGGCTACGAACGCGCCCAACGCCTCGCCGTACGCCAGGAGGAGGCCGCGCGGCGGGAGTTCATCGACGACCTCCTCTACGGCCGCAGCGACCTGGGCCGGCTCGCCGAACGCGCCGAGCGCTTCGGACTGCGCCTCTCCCACGCACACGCCGTCGCCGTCGCCCAGGGCCCGGCCGCCTACGACGAGGGCGACCAAGTGCCCCGGCAGGTCGAGCGCGCGCTCACGGCCCGCTTCGGTGACCGCAGCATCCTGCTCACCACCAAGGACGGCCGCCTGCTCTGCGTCGCCCCCGGCCACCAGGAAGAGGTCCTCACCCACTTCGCCAAACAGGTGTATGCCGCCACCGACGGCTGCCGCGTCGCCGTCGGGCGCTCCCAGCCCGGCCCGGGCGGGGTCGTGCAGTCCTACGAAGAAGCGCTGAACGCCCTCGAACTGGCCGAGCGCCTCGGCCTCGACGGGCCGGTGCTGCGCGCCGCCGACCTGCTCGTCTACCCGGTCCTCACCCGCGACCGGCAGGCGATGGCCGACCTCGTCCTCGACACCCTCGGCCCGCTCACCACCGCCCGCGGCGGCGCCGAGCCCCTCCTCGACACCCTCACCACCTACTTCGACTCCGGCTGCGTCGCCGCCGAAGCCGCCCGCCGCCTCACCCTGAGCGTGCGCGCACTGACCTACCGCCTGGAACGCATCCACAAACTCACCGGCGCCGACCCGGCCGACCCCGCCCACCGCTACAAGCTGCAGACAGCCGTGATCGGCGCCCGCCTGCTCGACTGGCCCGACCAGGACCTCTGACACAGGGCCAGTTCAACGCCAGCCGGGGCCAAGAGCCCACGTGCCTGTTGCGCTCACGGCACCCGGACCCACAGCGCCTTGGACGGCGTGCCCTGGTCGTCGGACGCGAAACATGTACCAACCCTGCGGGACCAGGCCGCAGTTGTCCGGGACGGTGACCTCAACTCCCTTGCCGTCCTTGGTCTTCTTCAAGGTGAGGCGGCGGAGCGCTGTTCGACATCGGTGACGTGGGCGGTGGAGCTGGAGTGGATCAGCCGCGCCGTCCTGATCACCGAGGCGTACTTGGTGGCGAAGGCGGCCGGGTAGGCGTGGAACTGGCGGAACCTCCCGCTGTACTTCCAGGTCTTCGTCTTCGGGGCGCAGATCTCGCACTTGCCCGGCACGATCTGGCCGATGTCGTCCAGACCGGACAGGGCCAGGACCCGGCCGTCGGCGAGCCGGGTCAGGGTCGGGTACCAGCGGGCCTCGTACATCGAGGCGACCTTGGTGAACTCCTCAGCAGGCCCACGCGCGAGTTCCCGCTCGTTCTGCTCCAGGAATCTGCGAACCCGTGCGCTTTGGCACATTGACGCCGAACACCCAGCACCAACCCAGCGCGGACACCAGGCCCCGCCCACCGCCGGACCCAAGGCAAGCCCGAGAGCATGCGTGGCGGCGGCCTGCATCCGAGCGCGGTGCCCAACCGGTCCGATGAACCGCTGACGGGTCGGCTCCGCCACGTCTAGGGTGCGCCCATGCTCGACGCAACCGTGTCGCAGGCGGAAGCCGACCTGCACGCCAAGCCGCACACGCTGGGCGCAGCAGTCGCCGCTCTGCCCATCACGGCGGGCCTGTACGCCTGGTGGGCCCCGCCAGAGGTGCTGGCCCCCTTCGGCGGGCCGGTGAATGAGAGCGATCCCGGACAGCGCCTTCTCTACCTCGGCAAGGCCAAGCGGCTGCGGACCCGCATCATCTCCAACCACCTGAGGGACTCAGGCCGCTCCACCCTGCGCCGCACATTGGCGGGGTGGCTGATGCCGGCCGAGGGCTACCGCACCACGTGGACCGACCGCGTCGTCCTGACCCCCGAGGACGAGCAGCGCCTCACCGACTGGATGCGCGAACACCTCCGCCTCACCTGGAGCGAGCGCCCCGATCCCGTCCCCCCACTGGGTCATCCGAACCCCTTGACCCGCCAACGTCGGCGCAGCCAGTCGCCAGCCTCCCCGAGAGCGACGAGAAAGACCGCCGAAGCCGCGCACCGGGCCGGCGAGGCGGGCTGTGCCAGCGCCTTGCCCAGAAGCCAGAGAACCAAGGCGAGCAGCGCCCACCAGATACCGAGCGACAAGGCAACACGTCCCGTCCGCGAGCTCACATCGATCCAGGCCGACGCGCGCCCGGAGTGTCGCCCGGTCCGGGCTGCTCGGCGGCGCCCATTTCCAGACTGAAGACCGGCGGGTCGCTGTCGAAGCCCCGGATCATGTCGTGGAACTCCCAGGCACCGGAGCCGTCCCTCGTGAACTCCGCGACCGTCGTGGCGGTCGAGTCGGCGACCCGGGCGAAGTCGTCTGCCAGCACTTCCCTGTATCCCTCGACGACCAGCACACCGGCATTCGCCATGTCGCCGAACGTCCGGCGCCCGCCGTCCTGATGGATGGCCACCCCGACCACGACCCGGCCGTAGGCGGATGCCAGCCGGTCGAACTCCAGACTCATGACCTCGACGTAGCCCAAGCCCAGCCCGGTCCGGCTGTGCCGGGACATGTTGATGGTGCCGTCGGGTGACCGGCTGTCGTAGTGGACGACATAGACCGGCCGCCCGTAGACGTCGTCCGCGGAGTAGGTCGCGGCGATGATGTCGAGATGCCGAGGCGGTTCCCCCAGGGGACTCGGATCCCATTTCAGTCGCACCTCGACCTTCCCAAGCCCCTTGCCCGCGCTGCTCACCGGACACCACCTTT
>NZ_BARF01000152.1 GCF_000367365.1 Streptomyces prunicolor NBRC 13075
GCGGCAGCCCCCAGGTACGCCGAGCCCAACTCCGGCAAGGGCTACCAACCGGCGGTACCCTGACCAGGCACATCCGATCAAGCGTCGCAGACAGTCGCAGACACCCCCTCGGAGGGACACCTCATGCCGCTCGAAGCCGGCCTCCTGGAGATCCTGGCCTGCCCGGCCTGCCACGCCCCCCTCAAGGAGCAGGACACCGAGCTGATCTGCACCGGCGGGGACTGCGGCCTGGCCTACCCCGTCCGGGACGGCATCCCCGTACTGCTCGTCGACGAGGCCCGCCACCCCGCGTAACCGACGACGACGCGATCGGAGGCCGCCGCCCATGCTCGACGAATCGCTGCTCGACTCCCCGGACGCGCTGACCGAGGCCGACCGTCGAGCCCTGCTCCGCGGTGCCGCCGAGGCCGGTGCCCGGGTGCGCACAGCCGCCCGGCACGCCGCCGAGGCCGGCGTCCACGACCTGAAACCGGACGGCCGCCCGCGCGCCATCCTGATCGCGGGCCCCGGCGCCGCCGCCACCTGCGTCGCCGACCTGCTCGGCAAGCTCGCCGGCGCCAGCAGCCCCGTCACCCGCCTCGCACCCACCGGCGTCGCCCCCGCGGCCGGCGCCATGCGCTGGGAGCTCCCGGGCTGGGCCGGCTCCGTGGACCTGCTGCTGATCACCACCCCGGACGGCACCGAACCCGGCCTGTCCCTCCTCGCCGAGCAGGCCTACCGCCGCGGCTGCACGGTCGTCGCCGTAGCACCCACCCGCAGCCCCCTCACCGAGGCGGTGGACGGCGCCCACGGCCTCTTCGTACCGATGGCGACCGCACCGTACGAACACGACGAGCCGTTGGCCGCCTCCGCCCCCGGAGTCCTCTGGGCGCTGCTCACCCCGCTGCTCGCGATCCTGGACCGCACCGGCCTGCTCAGCGCGCCTCCGGAGGCCCTGGAGAAGGTCGCCGACCGGCTCGACCAGGTCGCCGAGCGCTGCGGGCCCGCCGTCGCGACGTACAGCAACCCGGCGAAGACCCTGGCCGCCGAACTCGCCGACTCGCTCCCGGTGATCTGGACGGAGGGCACGTCGGCCGGACCGGCTGGCCGTCGTTTCGCCGCCGCGCTCGCGGAGTTGGCCGGCCGCCCCGCGCTCGTCTCCGAACTCCCCGAGGCGCTCGCCGAGCACAACGCGCTGCTGGCCGGCCCGCTCGCCGCGAGCGCCGACCCCGACGACTTCTTCCGGGACCGCGTCGACGAGGCACCCGCGCTGCACGCACGCGTGGTGCTGCTCCGGGACCGTCCGATCGGCGGTCTCACGGCCGCGCCCACCGCCCGTGACCTGGCCCTCAGCCACGACACGCCGATCAGCGAGCTGGAGCCGGAAGAGGGCGGCGAGTTGGAGACCCTCGCGGAGCTGATCGCCATGACGGATTTCGCCGCCGTTTACCTCGCGCTCGCCTCGGGCGCCTGATCTTGTCGTCGAAGCCCTGAGCCGCCGTACAGCGTCGTACGGGGCGCGAAGCCACGTCGTACCCAGGTTGTCCTCGGGTCGTACGCAGAGAGAACCGGTAGAGAGCCACATGGACCGCCTCGACAACACCGTCCGCCCCTACGCCTGGGGTTCCCTCACCGCCATCCCGAAGCTGCTCGGCGTCGAGCCGAGCGGTGAACCGCAGGCGGAGATGTGGATGGGCGCGCACCCGGGAGCACCCTCACGCACCGCGCGCGGGACGCTCGTCGAGGTCATCGAGGCTGCTCCGGAGCGGGAGTTGGGGGAGAAGGCGGTGGCGAAGTTCGGCCCGCGACTGCCCTTCCTGCTGAAGATCCTCGCCGCCGGCGCCCCGCTCTCCCTCCAGGTGCACCCCAACCTGGAGCAGGCGAAGGAGGGTTACGCCGACGAGGAGCGCCGGGGCATCCCTGTGGACGCCCCGCACCGCAACTACAAGGACGCCAATCACAAGCCCGAACTGATCTGCGCGCTCACGGAGTTCGACGGCCTGTGCGGCTTCCGCGACCCGCTGCGCGCCGCCGACCTGCTGGCCGGCCTCGGCGTCGACTCCCTGAAGCCGTACGTCGATCTCCTGCACGCACACCCCGAGGAAGCCGCCCTGCGCGAGGTCCTCACGGCGATCCTCACCGCCGACCCCGAGGAGATGCGCCACACGGTCACCGCGGCGGCCACCGCCTGCACGCGCCTGGGCGGCGACTACGCCCCCTACGCCGACATCGCCCACCACTACCCGGGCGACCCGGGTGTCATCGCGGCCATGCTCCTGAACTACGTCCGACTCCAGCCCGGCGAGGCCCTGTTCCTCGGCGCCGGCATCCCGCACGCCTACCTCAACGGCCTCGGCGTCGAGATCATGGCCAACTCCGACAACGTCCTGCGTTGCGGCCTCACCCCCAAGCACGTCGACGTCCCCGAACTCCTGCGCATCGTCAACTTCGAGGCGAGCGACCCCGGAGTGCTGCGCCCCGAGGCGTCCCCCGACGGCGAGGAGGTCTACGAGACCCCCATCGACGAGTTCCGGCTGTCCCGGTACGTCCTCCCGGAGGGCACCGGCGCCCACGACCTCACCCTCGGCACCCCGCAGATCCTGCTCTGCACGGCCGGTGCGGTGAAGGCGGGCGAATTCGAACTGGCGCCCGGTCGGTCGGTGTTCGTCCCGGCAGGAGACAGGGCCGAGGTGTCCGGAGCCGGCACGGTCTTCCGCGCCACTGTGATCGTATGACCGGGCCTGTGGATACCTGACGAGCCGTCGCCGGGCAGGGCTGCAAGAATGGCCCACCGGCAAAGGACGGGCAAAGACGTCGGACGGCCCATCCGGGGCAGGCGTCCGACGTAGACGTACGAAGGCGAAGGGACACCGCGAACACATGAGCGCGTCAGGCGGCACCAAGGCGATCGTGGCGGCACTCGGCGCCAATCTCGCGATCGCGGTATCGAAGTTCGTGGCGTTCGCCTTCAGCGGCTCGTCCTCGATGCTCGCCGAGGGCGTCCACTCCCTCGCGGACTCCGGCAACCAGGCCCTGCTTCTGATCGGCGGCAAGAAGGCCCAGCGCGAGGCCACCCCGCAACACCCCTTCGGGTACGGCCGCGAGCGGTACATCTACGCCTTCCTCGTCTCGATCGTCCTCTTCTCCGTCGGCGGCATGTTCGCCGTCTACGAGGGCTACGAGAAGATCAGGCACCCGCACGAACTGGAGCACTGGTACTGGCCGGTGGGCGTCCTGGTGTTCGCGATCATCGCCGAGGGCTTCTCGTTCCGTACGGCCATCAAGGAGTCGAACGAACTGCGCGGCACGCACTCCTGGTCGCAGTTCATCCGCCGCGCCAAGGCCCCCGAGCTGCCGGTCGTCCTCCTGGAGGACTTCGGCGCGCTCATCGGCCTCGTCCTCGCCCTGGGCGGCGTCGGCATGGCCCTGCTCACCGGCGACGGTGTCTGGGACGGCATCGGCACGCTCTGCATCGGCATCCTGCTCATCCTGATCGCCCTGGTCCTGGCCGCCGAGACCAAGTCCCTGCTGCTCGGCGAGTCCGCCGGCATCGAGGACGTCAAGAAGATCGAGACCGCGATCGTCGACGGCCACACGGTCACCGGCATCATCCACATGCGCACGCTCCACCTCGGCCCCGAGGAACTGCTCGTCGCCGCCAAGATCGCCGTTCAGCACGACGACACGGCCACCGAGGTAGCCACCGCGATCAACGCCGCCGAGTCCCGCATCCGCGAAGCCGTCCCGATCGCCCGCGTGATCTACCTCGAACCCGACATCTACAGCGAGTCCGAAGCCACCAAGGGCCCGGACCGCGAAGCCACCCCCGGAGGCCCGGCCCAGCACCCCGCCGAGCACTGAGTCCTTTCGCTGCTACGACAGTGGGGCCCGCCGAAACGTCCGACGGCCCCGCTGCTCC
>NZ_BARF01000151.1 GCF_000367365.1 Streptomyces prunicolor NBRC 13075
AGCGAGGCGACAAGAACCTCACCTTCCAGGGCGCGGCGGCGAAGTGCTTCGCGTCGGACGTGGCGATGGAGGTGACGGTCGACGCGGTCCAGCTCCTGGGCGGCTACGGCTACACCCGCGACTACCCGGTCGAGCGCATGATGCGCGACGCGAAGATCACCCAGATCTACGAGGGCACGAACCAGGTCCAGCGCATCGTGATGGCGCGCAACCTGCCGTAGCGGCAAGGGAGTTGACGTGAAGAAGGGGACCCCTTGCGCAAGGGGTCCCCTTCGTCACGCCGACGGTCAGGTCAGTTACCCGAGACCGTCACCTTCTGGTCGTTGTTCAGCTCGTTCACCAGCGTCTTGACCTTCGCCTTGTCCCAGACGAGGTTGCCGCCGGTGGAGCCGGAGATCGGCATGTTCATCGAGGTGCCGTCGCCGCCGCTGACGCCCTTCATCGCCCAGAACATGGAGCCCAGGTCCCAGAGCGACATGTCCTTGTCGACGCTCAGCGAGTCCAGGCCCGCGCCGAGCGTCGGGTAGAGCTTGAAGGGGTTCAGCAGGGTGCCCGGGGTCGCCACCTGGTGGGCCAGGGCCGACAGGAACTTCTGCTGGTTCTTCGTGCGCTGGAGGTCCGAGGCGGCGAACGCGTGCCGCGTCCGGACGAAGGCCAGCGCCTCCTCACCGTTCAGCGTCTGCTTGCCCGCCTTGAAGTCGGCGCCCGAGTACGAGTCCTTGAAGCCCTTGTCGATGTCGATGGTGACCCCGCCGACCGCGTCCACGATGTCCGCGAAGCCGTTGAAGCCGATCTCGACGTAGTGGTCGATGTGCAGGCCCATGTTGTACTCGATGGTCCGGACGAGGAGCGTCGGGCCGTCCTCCGCGTACGCCGCGTTGAGCTTCTCCTGCCGGCCCGTGTTCTGGTACGTCTTGCCGGAGGTGGAGCCCACGTACGACGGGATCGTGACGTTCGAGTCACGCGGCAGCGAGATCAGGGTGTCGCCGCTGTCGCCCACGTGCAGGATCATCATCGAGTCCGTGCGCTTGCCCGCGGCGGAACCGGTGTGCAGCTTCTTCTTCTCGGCGGCGGACAGCCCCTCGCGGCTGTCGGAACCGACGATCAGGTAGTTCGTGCCGTCGCCCGCCTCCGGCCGGTCGATCACCTTCGACAGGTCGACATCGCGGTTCAGCTTGGAGTCGGCCCAGAAGTAGGTCCCGACGGTGGTCACGACCAGCACGGTGACGACGGTGATCGCGGTCCACTTGATACGACGGCGCCAGTTCGGCGCGCGGCGCGGACCACGCCCGCCGTCCGGCCCCTGCGGTCCGCCCGGCCCGCCACCGCCGTAGACCTGGCCGGTGTTGTAGCCGTCGTACCCGTTGTTGTCGTAGCCGCCCTGGCCGTAGCCGTTCTGGCCCTCGTCATAGCCCTGGCCGTCCGTGTACGACGGCTGCGGCGGGACTCCGGCGCCGTACGGCGGGGCCTGCGGGCCGCGTCGTACCTGGCGCATCACACGTGCGCTCTCCGGCTGTGCGTTCGCGCTACCGCGTCCGTACTCGTTGCCGCGGTTGCCGCCGGACCATCCCTCGGGCCAATCGTTCATGGGGCCCAGTGTGCAGGTAGCAGCCATGTCCTTTACAAGGGTCGTAGGAAAATCAGGGCACTGCTGTTGCGAAGCCAACACAAAGTCCGCAGATGTCCACTCACATAGGGTGGCGTCCATGACAGATCTGCCGGGCAAGCCGACGTCCGCCTCCCGGACCACCCTCAGCCACATCATGACCAACGCCGACACGAACCTGCTCGGCACGGTGCACGGCGGCGTGATCATGAAGCTGGTCGACGACGCGGCGGGCGCCGTCGCCGGGCGGCACAGCGGCGGACCGGCCGTCACCGCGTCGATGGACGAGATGGCGTTCCTGGAACCGGTCCGCGTCGGCGACCTCGTCCATGTGAAGGCCCAGGTCAACTGGACCGGGCGGACCTCCATGGAGGTCGGCGTGCGGGTCCTGGCCGAGCGCTGGAACGAGTCGACCCCGGCCACCCAGGTCGGCTCCGCGTATCTCGTCTTCGCCGCCGTCGACGCCGACGGCAAGCCCCGCGCGGTGCCCCCGGTGATCCCGGAGACCGAGCGCGACGAGCGCCGCTACCAGGAGGCCCAGATCCGCCGCACGCACCGCCTGTCCCGCCGCCGCGCGATCATGGAGCTGCGCGAGAAGCGGGCGGCGGAGGGCCTCGACGAGTGAGGTGAGGGGGGACCTACCCTCCTGCGAAAAGTGTTACGGAAATCGCCAAAGTGTCACACTTTTCAGGAACACCCCACCTCGTCCCCGGTCACCACCCCGAACTCGCCCTGCTGCACATCCGTCGCCCGCACCCGCGTGACCTGCTTGAAGTCACTCCCGGCGATCACCTTCAGCACCGGCCCCTGCCCCTTCACCGCCCGCAGCTCGCTCCCGGGCAGCGCCGCGGCGAGCGACTTCGCGGAACGGTCCCAGCGGGGGTCGTAGGCGACGACCGTCCGTCGTACGGCGTGATCGGCCGCGCTCGTCGGCTGGTGCGTCGTACGGAAGCCGGTCGCCGCCAGCGCCGCGTCCACGCGCTTGCCGAGACCGCCCGTCGCTGTCCCGTTCTCCACCTGGACCCGGATCTGCTGCGGGGCCACGTCCACCTTCACGGCGTTGGCACGGGGCGCCTTGTGCACGGTCAGGGGCTTGTCGTCGCGCAGGGCCTGGAAGAGCTTCCCGGCCTTCGCCTGGTCCCACTTCAACGTGGAACCGATGCCCTTCACGACGTACCCCATCTGCCCGATCGGCACGGTGGTGAACTCGGAGGAGGACGGGGAGAAGTCGCGCATCGCCCGCCCGAGGTCGAGGAGTTCGTCGGTGCCGAACCCCTTGTCCGCGCGCACCGAGCCGAGCACCGCGCGGGTCACGTCACGGAACTTCAGCGGGTTCAGCAGCACCCCGGAGGAGGTGGCCTGGTCGATCAGCGCCGCCAGGAAACGCTGCTGACGCTTCATCCGGCCGAGGTCGGAGGCGCCGTCGACGTGCCGCGAGCGGACGTACTGGAGGGCCTGCCCGCCCATCAGGGTGTGGCTGCCGGCGGGGAGATCAAGACCCGTGTACGAGTCCTTGAGCGGCTCGGCGGTGCAGATCTTCACTCCGCCCAGCACGTCGACCGTCTTCATGAAGCTGGTGAAGTCGACCTCCAGGTAGTGGTCGATCTTCACGTGGGTCATGGACTCGACGGTCCGCACGGTGAGGTTCGGGCCGCCCTCCGCGTACGCCGCGTTGAGTTTGATGGGGTGCGGGCCGTGGTGCTCGCCGGTGGTCTGGTCGGTGTGCGGGGGCGTCTCGGCGTAGGAGTCGCGCGGGAGGCTGACGACGCTGGCGCGCTCCCGGTCCTCCGAGATGTGCACGATCATGATCGTGTCGGTGCAGTGGCAGGGCGCGCCGCCGAGGTGGTACTGGCGCCGCTCCTGCTCGGTGATCTTGTCGCGGCCGTCGGTGCCGACGAGCAGGACGTTCATGCCGTGGCCCGCGCGCGGGCGGTTCTTCATGTCCTTGAAGGGGTCGACGCGGGCGATGTCCGCGTCGAGGCTGGTGACCACCGCGTGCCCGATCCCGGCGGACGCGAGGACCACCACGGACAGCGTGGTCGCCGCCCGCATGGCCCAGCGCGGCTTCTTCTTCGGTCGTACGGGTGGCCGTGGGCGCCGCTGCGGTGGACGGGCGGCGGGGGAGCGGCGGGGCGGCGTGGGCATGGGGGACACCTCCGCGAGGGCCGTACGTGGGATCTTGAGCACCGTAGGCCGATACGATCTGATACGACGGCAGACGCCCGGGCGGGGCGCGTCCGTGTCCCCCGTTCGCGGTAACGTGAGCCCCCTATGAACGCCAAGCCCGACGTGCGACTCCCCGCCGTTTCTGTGATCATGCCCGTCCTCGACGAGGAGCGGCACCTGCGCGGAGCCGTCCAAGCGATCCTCGCGCAGGAGTACGACGGCGAGATGGAGGTCGTGATCGCCATCGGTCCCTCGAAGGACCGTACGGACGAGATCGCGGCCGAGCTCGTACGCGAAGACCCTCGCGTCCACACCGTCCCGAACCCCACCGGCCGCACGCCCGCCGCCCTCAACGCCGCGATCAAGGCCTCCCGCCATCCGATCGTCGTCCGCGTCGACGGCCACGGCATCCTCTCGCCGAACTACATCGCCACCGCCGTACGCCTCCTGGAGGAGACCGGCGCGCAGAACGTCGGCGGCATCATGCACGCCGAGGGCGAGAACGCCTGGGAGGACGCGGTCGCCGCCGCGATGACCTCGAAGATCGGCGTGGGCAACGCGGCCTTCCACACGGGAGGGGAGGCGGGCTCCGCCGAGACGGTGTACCTCGGCGTCTTCCGCCGCGAGGCACTGGAGCAACAGGGCGGCTACAACGAGGAGTTCATCCGCGCCCAGGACTGGGAGCTGAACTTCCGCATCCGCGAGGCGGGCGGCCTGATCTGGTTCTCACCCGAACTCCGGGTGTCGTACCGCCCCCGTCCGTCGGTGAAGGCCCTCGCCAAGCAGTACAAGGACTACGGCCGCTGGCGGCACGTCGTCGCCCGCTACCACGAGGGCTCCATCAACCTCCGCTACCTCGCCCCGCCGACGGCGGTCTGCGCGATCGCGGCGGGCATCGTGGCCGGCGCGGCCCTGACCCCCTGGGCCTTCCTGATCCCGGCCGGCTACCTCGCCGCGATCACCCTCGGCTCGCTCCCGGCGGGCAAGGGCCTCTCCCTGAAGGCCCGCCTGCAGATCCCGGTCGCCCTCGCCACCATGCACATGTCCTGGGGCTACGGCTTCCTCACCAGCCCCAAGTCCCTTGCGCGCAGGGTGATCGCGTCCAGGCGGCCCGCGGTACTCAGCTCGACGAGCAGCTGAGCACCGCCACCTACGACGGCCCGGACTACGACCAGACGTAGTTCGGGTCGACGTGCATGCACGCCGTGGTGTCCGAGCCGTTGAGGGCGTCGGCCGACGTCGGTGTCGTGTCGTCCTCGGCCGGGGCCTTGTACTTCGTGCCGGTGCTCCAGTCCGCGCCGACGACCAGGGTGACCCCGGAGACGCTCGTGGACTTCTTCACCGCGCTCGTCGGGATGCCGAGCGCCTTGGCGACCCGCTGGGCGTCGCCCTCCAGGTCGGCGCTCGGGTAGCGGACGATCGTGGTGGCCTGGCTGGGGGCCGTCGAGGAGTCGGCGACCGCCTCCTTGAAGCCCTTGCCGACGAGGAGTTGGGCCACCGCGGTGGCCCGTCCCCGTACCGCACTCGTCGTGTCGGTGCGGGTGCCGTTCTCCACCTGGACGGCGATCTCGTCGTCGGCGGCGGCCGGATCGGTGGACGCCTTCACCGCCGTGGCCGTCTTCTTCTTGTCCTTGCCGTCCAGCGCGATGTCCTCACGGACCAGCCGGAACAGCTTCGCCGCGTCGGTCGGCTTCGGCACCACCCGGCCGCTGCTGGTCGTCGAGTACTGCCACGGCATCGTCGTCATGGTGATCCGGTCGGTCGGAACCTTCTTCAGTTCCTTGCTCAGGGCGTACAGCTTGGCGACGGTCCCGAGGCCGTTGTCGACCGTGAGCGCCTTCGTGGCCGTCTCGGCGAGGCTGCGCAGCTCGGTCGGATTGCTCAGCGTGGCGTTCTCCCGCAGCTGGCGGACCATCGAGTTCATGTACTGGTGCTGCGCCTTGGTCCGGGCGATGTCGGTGTCGTCCTCGAAGCCGTAGCGCGTACGCAGCCACTGGAGGGCCTGCGTGCCCTTCACGGCCGTGGTGCCCTTCTTCAGCTTCAGGCCGGAGCCCTTGCCGGAGGAGGTGTGCGAGTAGATGTTGGCGTCCACGCAGACCGGCACCCCGCCGATCGCGTCCGCCATCGACACCACACCCGCGAAGTCGACCATCATGAAGTGGTCGATGTGGATGCCGGTGAGCTTCTCCCAGGTCGCCACCGTGCAGCCGGGGCCGCCACGGCCCAGCGAGTCGTTCGTGATGACGTCCGTCTCCGCCGCGTACTTCTTCCCCGTGTCCGGGTCCGTGCACTTGGGGATGTCCGTCAGGGTGTCGCGCGGCATGCTCACGACCGACATGTTCGAGCGGTCCGCCGAGACGTGCAGCAGCATCTGGACGTCGGCGCGCGGCGCGCTGCCGAAGGTGTCCTTCGCGCCGCCGAGCTTCTGGTTCTCCGCGGAGTCCCGCGCGTCCGAACCGATCAGCAGGATGTTCAACGGCTTCTGCCCGGCCGCGTTGGCCTTGGACTCGGCCGCCCGGTCCTTCTCGTCCCCGATGTTCAGGGGGTCTTTCTTTATGTTGTGGTTGAGGTGCTGGTAGTACAGGTATCCGGCGCCGGCCGTCCCGAGTATGACCAGCACGAGGACACTCGCCGACCAGCGCAACGCCCGTCGGCTACGGCCCTTGCGTCTGCCCCCGTCCCCGTCCGAGGGGCTCTTCCCCTTCGCCGGTCTCTTTCCGTCCGCCGGCGTGAGCGACATCGTGTCCTCAACCGCCGGCACCTCCCCACGCACGCTGCTCCGAGTCAAGTCCCCACCCCTCCACGACGCGCCCTGACGCACGGGTCCGCCCCGCGCCCTGTTAGACGCGGAACGGACCCGTGTGGTCACTTACTTGGCGCACTCAACCTTGTCCGCCGTGGACTTCTGGACCCCCTCCGGCGTCGACCCCGCGGTCGAGGTGAGCGGGACGCCGGCTCCCTTGAAGTCCTTGCCCAGGGTCAGCGTCATCGCCGGCAGCCCCTGAGAGTTCTGCACACTCTTCCCCGGCTTCATCGCGGACCCCGAGAGACCCATGATGTCGGCGAGCCGTCGAGCCTGGTCCGCCTGGTCGGGTGCGTACTCAAGTGTCGTCTTCGCGAGCGCCGCCGGAGCGTTGCCCGCGTTCTCGGACTTGAGCACGCCCTCATCATTCTGCAGCCACGTAAGAGTTTCCTGTGCGCTGCCGGCCACGGCCCCTCCGTTGAGGATCCGCACCCGCACCGCGGAGGCGGCGGACTTGGTGCCCTTGAGCCGGGCCGCCACGGCGGCCTTCTCCTTCGCGGCCTGCTGCTTGACCGCGGTGAAGGAGGTGTCGCTCTTGATCAGCGAGAAGACCTGCGGGGCGGTCGTGTTGTTGAGGACGACCGTCACCGGGGTCTTCTCCGCCGGGTTGTCGACGACCGGCACGGTGGTGAAGGTCAGATTCTTCGGGTTGAGCTTGCCCAGCTCAAGACCGAGGTCCTTCAGCTTGCCGATGGAGTCGAGGTTGTCGTCGACGGTCAGCGCCTTGGTGCCGGCCTCGGCCAGCTTCAGCATCTTCGTGGGGTTGGTGAGCGTGGAGTTGGACTTCAGCTTCCGCATCAGCGCGCTGAGGAACTGCTGCTGCAGCGTGATCCGGCTCAGGTCACCGCCGAAGCCGACCGAGTGCCGGGTCCGCACGAAGGCCAGCGCCTGCTCGCCCGAGAGGTTGTGCGTGCCCTTGGACAGCTTCAGATGCGAGTCGGCGTCGTCGATGTTCTTGGCCAGACAGACCTCGACCCCGCCGACCGCGTCCGTCAGATTCTTCACGGCGTTGAAGTCGGCCACCATGAAGTCGTCGGGCTGGATCCCGGTCAGCTCGGTGACCGTCCGCACGGTGCAGCTCGCTGTACGGCCGTCCTGGCCGAGGCTGGTGTTGAAGCGGACGCTCGTCGTGCCCGGGATGACCTTGGACGTGCCGTCCGACTGGGCCGTCTGACAGTCCGGGACATCGGTGATCAGGTCACGCGGGATGCTCAACGCGGTCGCGTTCGAGCGGTCCTTGGACACGTGCAGCAGGATCGTGGTGTCCGCGTGGCCGACGCTGCCGGAGTCGCCGTAGCCCTCGTTGCCCGCGCCGGTGCGCTTGTCGGTGCCGATGACCAGCAGGTTGATGGCCTTGCCCTTGCTGAAGCCACCGGTGCTGGCGCCGTCGTCGGAGACGGCCGTGATGTTGTCGTTGAGGTGCTTGATGTAGAGGTATCCGGCCGCGGAGACGGCGACGAGCACGAAGGCCAGCCCGCCGCCGGTCCACATCAGGATCTTCTTGCCCTTGGCCTTCTTCTTCACCGGCCGGCGCCCGCGCCGCGCCGGTGGTTCCTCGGGCGCGCCCCGCCGTCTGCGCGGCGGCGGCACCTCATGCCCGGGAGTCCTCGGGACCGTCTCCCGCTCCGGCGCCGCCACACTGCGGTTCTGCGCAGTGGCTCTCCGGGGCCCCGGCACCGCTGACTGCGGTGTGGAAGGAGTCAGTCGCAGTTCGTATTCACCAGTGTTCGGATTGAGTACCCACTGGTCTGCGGGGTCGATGTCGTCCGCCCGCCCACGGCCTTGCGCGTCCACGGTTTACCGAATCCTCCGTCGGGGCCACGCGGCGCCTTCCCCCTCCAGGCGCTCGGGTCTCGTACATCCGGTGGGCAAGCACACAGCCCACCGGATCGCTCACACTATCCGTCCAGTTGAGCGGCAAGTGACTGCCGTGACAAATTCCACGTCCCTACAACCGGTCAATCCGTCCTATTTTTCGGAACAAAAGTTCGTCGACTTGGTGATCGCTTTACCCGCAGGTGTCTTCGGCGGCGGTGTTCCCGCGAAACGTGGGTGCGGGCGATACCGCTGAACCGGGTGCCGTATTACGGGCGTTTGCGACGGAATCCTGCGGAACCTGCTTCGTCACGGCGACGGTCGCGTCCGCCCGCAGCCGGGCGAACAGCTTTTCGGCCTCGGGCTCCACGAGCTGGTCGCGATTCGCGTTGTAAATGTACGACTCCCGGGGAACGGTGAGGAATTGCACATGTTCGGTGGGGATGTTCCGTAGCCCGCGCACCAGTTCGTACAAACCGCGCAGATTCGCCAATTCCGGATCGGTGGTGAGCGACGAGGTGGCCGCATCGAGCACGGGATACAACTTCACCGGATTGAACAGCACGTCGTCGCTCTGCACCTTGTTGACGAGCGCCCCCAGGAACCCCTGCTGACGGTCCATCCGATCGGTGTCACTACCGTTCCCGAGCGACTTCCGAGCCCGCACGTACCCGAGCGCCTGCTCCCCGTCGAGGGTCACCTTGCCCGCGGGCAGCCTCAACTTGGCGGCCTTGTCACGGATAGGAGCCTTCAGACAGACGTCCACCCCGTCCACGGCATCGACCATGTCCTTGAACCCATGGAAATCCACCACCATGTGATGGTCGATCCGCACGTTCGTCAGCTTCTCCACGGTCCGGATCGTGCACCCCGAACCCCCCACCTGGAACGCGTAGTTGAACATCGCGAACATCGGCTCGGTACGCGTCCCGTCCGGCCGCAGACACCCCGGTACGTCCACCATCAGGTCCCGCGGCAACGACACGGCGGTGGCGCTGCGCCGGTCGGCCGCCAGATGCAACAGGATCGTGGTGTCCGACCGCTCGGTCCCCGAGTCCCGCCCGTACTCCGCGTTCCCGTCCCCCGACCGCGAGTCGGACCCGATCAGCAGAATGTTCTGCGCCCCCTTCACGAGGGCGGTGGGCCGCTCCTTCTCGTACCGGGCGAGCTCGGCGGCGGCGGCGTTGTCGGGCGTGATGTTCGAATCCAGCTTGGCGTAGACGGCCCACCCGACCCCGGCGGCGCCTACGACGACCACGGCAACCCCGAGACCCACGCCCCGCACCCACCGTCGACGCCGCCGACGTATGAGCCCCGCCCCGGACGCGGATGCCCCCGCACCCGGCCCGAGAACGCCTCCTACGGTGTCGTCGAACACGTGCGGTTCCACCCCTCATGGCCGTCGTAAGAGTGTGTGGTCCTGCGTGTGGACTGCTCTTACGACCATGGCGTGGATGGGGTGGGGGAGGCGGCCGTTACTGACCCATCCGGGTGACTGGACGCACCTGAGGGGCGCGGGGAACTGCGCGACCAGCCCCCACCGGCCGTCACTCGCCGAACAACCTTCGCCACCCCTCTCAGAGGCGCGAAACAGTCACCCGCTCACTCTCAACCCGCTTGGCCAAAGCACCCTCACCCAGCTGATCCAAATTCCGGCACAACACCACAGACCCCCCAGAGGCGAGCGGCGCATACAACCCCGAGCTCAACCCCTCCCACGTGTCGTACGAGAGCCCGGACAACACCCGAGCCCCCGCATCCCCGTCGGCAAGGGCCCGCTCAACAACCTCGGCTCCCGTGAACTCACTCCCACCGACGACCAACGCAGGCTCCCCGGGGTCAACGGGAGAGAACGCAACAAACCGATCCCCCTGACTCGGCACCTCAACGGCATAGTCGACAAACCCGGCCGGGGTCTGCGGAAACCGCCCCCCAAGCGGCCGCAAGGCAAGAGCAACCCGCTCCCCACCACAGGCCCGAGCCGCCTCCAACGACTCCGGCCCACTGACAACCACGTCGGCCCCGGAGGGATCCCCACCCACGTCAGCGACCACCCCCACAGACGAACACGCCAGCAACCACACCGCCGTCTGCCAGTGCGCCGGCAACAACACGGCGACCCGATCCCCGGGCCCCGCCCCCAGCTCCCCTTGAAGCAGATTCGCGGTCTTGGCCACCCAATTGGCGAAGGTGGCCACGGACAATTCGACCCGTTCCCCCGTGGCGTCGTCGTAGAAGGTCACCAGGGGGCGGCCGGGATCCGCGGCAAGCGCGGAACGCAGCAGGTCGGCAGGGGTGCGATCGGTGGCGTTCACCCGCGCAAGCGTACGCGGACACCCACCGCCGCACGCCTCCGCACGGGCGCCCCGGACCACCGGTTCGGACGAACGGCAGCCGACGGTCCGTCAATTCCCGGATGGGCAGATATGTATGACTATGTTCAGAATCAGGGGCATGCGTGGATTCCTTGCTTCCTCGATCGGCGTCACCTGCGCGGCCGCACTGGCCCTCCCGCTCACCCTGCCCGCAGCCGCGGCGCCGGCGTCGGCCCCGGCACCAGCGGTGCAGCCGGCGAGCGGCGCGAGATCCGCGTCGACGACCGCCGCACCGGACCTCCCCGGCAGCACCCAGTCGCTGCCCCTGACCTCCCGTACCCGCGACCGCACCCTCGGCGCGGCCCCCGAACAGGGCCTCACCCGCGCCGACGTCCACCGTTTCTCCCTCGTCGGCGTCACCTGGACCGACCCCGACACCGAACTGCGCGGCCAGGTCCAGGTCCGCACCCGGGCCACCGGCACCGGCGAGTGGTCCGGCTGGCAGGACATCGACACCCACAACGAGGACCACGGCGCCGACCCCGGCACCGCCGAACGCGACTCGGGTCACGTCCACGGCTCCACGGCCCCGCTGTGGGTGGGCGACTCGGACGGAGTGGACGTACGAGTAAGAGCGACCGGGGCGGCGACCCGGACGGCAGGGGTCGTAGAAGAACAACTGTCCCCGCTCCCCACCGGCCTGCACCTGGAACTGGTGGACCCAGGCGCGGCAGAAGCCCCACTCGCGGGTGCCGGAGCGACCACCAACCGCAGCCGCACCGCCACCCCCCGCCTAGCCGCCACCGAGCTCCCGGCGCTGAGCAAGCAGGCCACGGAACGGGACATGGTCGCCCTGGGCGCCAAGGCGCAGCCGTACATCGGCCCGCGCCCGCGGATCGTCACCCGGCACGGCTGGGGTGCCGACGAGAAGCTGCGGGAGAAGGGGTTCGTGTACACGAAGAAGGTCAAGGCGGCCTTCGTGCACCACACCGCCACCGGCAACAACTACCGCTGCTCGCAAGCGCCTTCAGTCATTCGCGGTATCTACCGCTACCACGTCAAGAGCAGCGGCTGGCGTGACATCGGCTACAACTTCCTCGTCGACAAGTGCGGGACCATCTACGAGGGCCGCGCCGGGGGCGTGGCGAAGGCGGTCATGGGCGCCCACACCCTCGGTTTCAACACCAACAGCATGGGGATCGCGGTCCTCGGAACCTTCGGCAGCGCCAAACCGTCCTCGGCGGCAGTGACCGCCATCGCCAAGCTCACCGCGTGGAAGCTCGGCCTCTACGGGGTCAATCCGCGCGGCAAGACATACCTGAAGTCCGGTGGTGGCAATCTCTACCGAAAAGGAAAGAACGTACGACTCAATGTGATCTCCGGCCATCGGGACGGGTTCGCCACGGAGTGCCCAGGTCGGCAGCTCTACGGCAAGCTCGGCTCGGCCCGCTCCACGTCGGCCCGATACCAGGGCCGCTGAGGGAGAGGCCGACAGGGGAGCCGGAAAAGAGTCTGCGGGACACCTGCACACGTACAGACGGACACACAGCACGCGTACACGTACACGTACACATGCACGGTCTGCATACATTGGCCGGCCGAAAAAACAGTTCGGCCGGTCCCGGCAGGAAGCAGAGACGACAGGTGACAGAAGCGATCCTCCTGGTCGGCGGCAAGGGCACCCGGTTGCGCCCGCTCACGGTGCACACCCCGAAGCCGATGGTCAGGGCGGCGGGGGTGCCGTTCCTCACGCATCAGCTGGCGAGAGCGAGAGCGGCGGGCGTGGACCACATCGTCCTGGCCACTTCCTATCTGGCGGAGGTGTTCGAACCGCACTTCGGTGACGGTTCGGCCCTCGGCCTTCACATCGAGTACGTCACGGAGGACGAGCCCCTCGGCACGGGCGGCGCGATCCGCAACGTGGCCTCGCGGCTCCACTCGGGTCCCGACGACCCGGTCCTGATCTTCAACGGCGACATCCTGACCGGCCTGGACATCAGGGCCCTGGTCCACACCCATGAGACAACGGGCGCGGACGTCTCCCTCCACCTCACGAAGGTGACGGACCCGCGCGCGTACGGCCTGGTCCCCACCGACGAGACGGGCCGAGTCCTGGCCTTCCTGGAGAAGCCCCAGACCCCCGAGGAGATCGTCACCGACCAGATCAACGCGGGGGCGTACGTCTTCCGCCGCTCGATCATCGACACGATCCCGGCGGGCCGCCCGGTGTCGGTGGAACGGGAGACGTTCCCCGATCTGCTGGCGGCAGGAGCCCACCTCCAAGGCTTGGTGGACTCCACCTACTGGCTGGACCTGGGCACCCCGGCGGCCTTCGTCCGAGGCTCGGCGGACCTGGTCCTGGGCCGGGCCCCGTCCCCCGCGATCCCGGGCCGCTGCGGAGACCGCCTGGTCCTTCCCACGGCCAGGGTGGCCGCCGACGCCAAACTCACCGGCGGCACGGTGGTGGGAGAGGGCGCGTTCGTGGCGGAGGGCGCGAGGGTCTTCGGCAGCACCATTCTGCCGGGCGCGGTGATCGAACCGGGCGCTGTGATCACCGACTCCCTCATCGGCACCCGAGCCGTCGTGGGCGAACGCTCCGTCCTCACCGGCACGGTCATCGGCGACGGCGCGATCATCGGCGCCGACAACGAACTCCGGGACGGCATGCGGGTGTGGTGCGATGCGCGGATTCCGGCGGGGGCGGTGCGGTTCTCTTCGGATCAGTAGTTCGTGCGGGTGGGGAGGGGCGCCGTCCCAGGGGCTGCGCCCCCGGACCCCCATCGGCCTGAACGGCCTCGTCCTCAAACGCCGGACGGGCTAGCTGTCTCCACCGGCGTCACAGCTTCCCGATGTCACCCCGCGGCATCTTCGGCGCCCGCCGCGCCGGAGTCCGCCCGCTCAGCAGAATCAACCGAGCCGCCCGATGTCGCTGCCCCGCATACGGCTCCAGCAACGACAACATCACCGAGTCATCCGCGTCCCGATCCCCGGCCAACGCCCACCCCACGATCCCCGGCAGATGCAGATCCCCCACGGTCACCGCATCCGCCGCCCCATGACTCCGCTGCACGGTCTCCGCGGACGTCCACACCCCCACCCCCGGCACCACCTCCAACCGAGCCCGCGCATCCTCCGCAGACATCGCCCCCGCCTGCTCAAGCCGCGCAGCGACCCGTACGGCACGCAGAATCGTCGAGGCCCGCTTGTCGTCGACCCCGGCCCGATGCCACTCCCACGACGGGATCAACGCCCACGCGCGCGGCGCCGGCATCACCCACATCCGCCCGCCCACAGGACCAGGCCCAGGCGCCGGCACCCCGAACTTCCGTACCAACAACCGCCAGGCCCGATACGCCTCGTCGGTCGTCACCTTCTGCTCCAACACCGACGGAATCAACGACTCCAACACCAGCCCGGTCCGCGTCAACCGCAACCCCGGCCGCCGATGCTGGGCGACAGCGACAAGCCGATGCCGAGGCACGAACGCACCAGGATCGTCACCGGCACCGAGCAAGTCGGGCAACCGCTCCAACAACCACTCGGCACCCGGCCCCCAAGCCTCCCCGCGCACCTCACCCCCGTGCGCGGACACCCTCAACGTCCCCGGCCCAACCGGCGTAAGACTGGCCCGCCACACAGCCCCGTCCGCATCCACCCGAAACGTCGGATCCCCGGGCCCCCGCCGCAACGGCCCGAGCACCAGCCCAAGATCAAGCACCCCGCCCGGCACCCACCTCCGCACCCGCCCCGCCGCCGGCGAAGCCTGCCGAGGCACACCCCCAGGCGCGACGACATCCCCACCCCGCACAGTTGTACGAGTGGGCCGAGGAGCAAAACGTCCGGCCACGGTGAGATCCAGGGGGATGTGAGGTATCTGAAGAGTCTTACGAGCCTAGGTGCTAGCGCCCCTTCAGGGGCGCGGGGCTGTGTCTATTTGCGGCTCCGCCGCGTGGGCGCGACCAGCCACAGGCGACCCGCACTCGCAACGGACACCAGCCCCCACGGCGATTCACCGCACCTCAATAAACGCCCCCGCATCCCGCTCAGCCCGAGCCGCAGGCGACCCGGCCGCATGCCCCACAGCCACCGCCCCCATCGGATCCCACCCCTCCGGCAACCCCAACACCCCCCGCACGACATCCCGGCAGAACATCGTCGAAGAAACCCACGCCGACCCCAACCGCTCCCCGGCCAACGCCACCAGGAAGTTCTGCACACCCGCCCCCGCCGCCACCACGAACATCTCCCGCTCCGCCCCGTCCCGCCGAGCGTCCCCGTACGTGTGCGCCCCGTCCATGACGAGACACGGCACCACGAGATACGGCGCCCCGCGCAACACGTCCCCCCGCCGCACCCGCTTGGCGATGGACTCCTCCGACTTCCCGTCCCGCCGCAGATCCGCGATCCACGCGTCCCGCATCGCGTCCAGCAACGCCCCCCGCGACTCGGCGGACTCCAGCAGCACGAACCGCCACGGCGTCGTGTGATGCGGCGCCGGCGCGGTCACCGCCGCGGCCACGGCCCGCCGTACGGCACCGGGGTCCACCGGCTCGTCCGTGAAGGCCCGCACCGTACGACGCTGGGTCACCGCCTCCCGTACCGCCTCCGAAGTCCCCAGCCGGAACATGTCGTCACGCCCGCCCCGCACCATGGCCCGCGCGCCCAAGTCGTCATCCTCATCCTCGGGGGCCACGACATGCGACAGCCCCCGCACCACGGCGACCGGCAACCCCGAGGCCTTGCCCTTGACGAGATCACCGGCGGCGGCGAGTTCGTCCGCCGTAGCCACGACGGTCGCGCTCAGCGGATTGCCGTACGCGTCCGTGCCTCCGCGCAAATCGTCCAGCACGCGTACCCCCGCGGCGCCGATCGCGACGTCCGTGAGCCCCGTGCGCCACGGTCGCCCGAAGGTGTCGGTGACGACGACGCCGACGGAGACGCCGAGCGCGTCCCGCAACCCGTCACGGATCGCGCGCGCGGACGCGTCCGGGTCCTCGGGCAGCAACAGCACAGTGCCGGCAGGGGTGTTGGAGGCGTCGACCCCGGCGGCGGCCATGATCAGCCCCTGCCGGTTCTCCACGATCCGCAGGGCCCCGCGCCGCGCCACGACCCGTACGGTCTCGGCGTCGATCGCGGCCTCCCGGTCGGCCGCCTCGACGACCCGCCCCTCCGCCTTGGACACGATCTTCGAGGTGACGAGGAGCACGTCCCCGTTGACGAGCCCGGGCTCGGCCGCCGCGATCAGCTTGGCCAGATCGTCCCCGGCCGCGACCTCGGGCATCCCGGGCACGGCCCAGACCCGGTAACCCTCCACCGGTGCCACCTCGCTCATACCGCCCGCACCTCCTCCGCCAACGCCAGCGCCTCCCGCGCCATCCGCGCGGTCGCCTCGGTGTCGGTCATCATCAGCGGTACGGCCCGACACCGGATGCCCGCCCCCTCGACCTCCGCTACGGCGGCCGCGTCCACGGTGTCGACCAGCCAGCCGTCGAGCAGCCCGGAGCCGTAGTGCTCGGCCACCGCCGTGGCCGTGGACTCCACGCCCACCGCCGCGAGCACCTTGTCGGCCATCCCGCGCACGGGCGCGTCCCCGACGATGGGGGAGAGGCCGATCACCGGCACCCCGGCCTCGGCGATCGCCTCCCGGATACCGGGCACGGCGAGGATGGTGCCGACGGAGACGACGGGGTTGGACGGCGGGAAGAGGATGACGTCCGCGTCCGCGATCGCCTCCAGGACCCCGGGCGCGGGCTTGGCCTGCTCGGCCCCGACCGGTACGACGGCCTCGGCGGCCACGGACGCGCGCAGCCGTACCCAGTACTCCTGGAAGTGGATCACCTTGCGCTCGCCGTCCACCTCGACGGCGACATGCGTCTCGACGCGGTCGTCCGTCATGGGGATCAGCCGCACCCCCGGCTGCCACCGGTCGCACAGCGCCTCGGTGACCGCGCTCAACGGGAACCCTGCGCCGATCATCTGGGTCCGCACGATGTGCGTGGCGAAGTCCCGGTCGCCGAGCCCGAACCACTCGGGCCCGACCCCGTACGCCCCGAGCTCCTCCTTGAGGTGGAAGGTCTCGTCGGCCCGACCCCAGCCCTGCTCCTCGTTGATGCCGCCGCCGAGCGTGTACATCACCGTGTCGAGGTCCGGGCAGACCTTCAGCCCGAAGAGGTGGATGTCGTCCCCCGTGTTGCCGATCACCGTGATGTCCGCGTCCGGCACGGCCTGCTTGAGACCGCGCAGGAACCGGGCACCACCGATACCGCCTGCCAGAACCACAATGCGCATTCAAACAGTGTGTCAGCCGCAGGCTGACTCGTTGAGGGGTGGTGGTCGGGTGACGGGTGGGCAAGTCTCGCAGGCGGGTCCGACAACGCGGCGGGCAGTCGTCGGATCGAGGGCCGGGCGGTCGTCTCGTCGCGCGCCCAGCGGTCAACGCATCGCGTCAGGCGGTCACGGCATCGACCGGCTCGGACCCGGTGCGCCGCGCGCACGCCGTGTGCATCGGCATCTCGGTGAGGCCGGGGAAGTAGACGTGCAGGCTTATGGCCGGTTCGAGGGTGTCGTTGACGACCTCGTGGACGTACCCCGGCGCGAACACCCGCTGCCCGCCCGCCCCCAACGTGCGCGTGCCCCGCTCGGTGCGCTCGGTCAGCGTGCCCTCCAGGACGGTCAGTACGCCGGAGGAGGGGCCGTGGTCGTGCAGCCCGCTGCCCTGTCCGGGCACCCAGGACAGCAGCCACACCTCGTAGCCGGGGCCGGTGTGCAGCCGGTGGTACCAGCGGGTCGTCGCGTCGTACTCGACGAGGTGCTCCCACTGGGTGCGGTCGGCCGCGACGGAGCGCGCCAGGCCGACGAACTCGGCCACGGTGGCAGGGTGTTCGCGCGGCGGCTGGAGCAGGTGCGGGACTTCGAGGATGTCGCCGGCGATCTGGAGGTCGCTGTCGCTGTTCATGGGGGTGCGGTGGTTCCTCGGCGTAAGTAAGTAACGGCGGGGGCTGGGTGTCACCAGATGAAGAGAGCAAGCAGGGCTGGAGCGCGTGGGCTCAACAGCCGGAACAGCAACAACAGCTACAGCGAGCGTGCGCAGCACCGAGGGACCCGGCGGTGCGGGTCGAGGTGGGTGCCAAGTTCGCGAGCATGCCCACAAGGACAGCGGTTCACACCCGCACTGTCAACTCGACGCCCGGTATGTGGGACATGTTTCACCTCATCCGGTTCATCTCCGAGGTGAAAGGTTTGTTCATGCGCCTACCGGGACACATGGCGCACAACCGGGCGCACAAACCCCAGTGGAACGAGATCGAACTCCTGGGCGTCCTCTCCCGTACAGGCTCCGTCTCGGGGTAGGAGGCGCTCAGGGGGGTCTCCTCTGCCTGTCAAGGTTTATGCCGATTTGAACACTTTCCGCTAGGCCTTGGTTCCGCAGAGTGAATAAGGGGCCCAATAGCAGATCTCGGCTTGACTCGCCCGGAGCAGCACACTTGTAATTTCACTCGTGTCGTTCAGCCGACATCGGTAACGGCTACATCACGGGGACGCGAAAGACGGACGAGGGGCGCACATGACCGAGCTGGTGCAGCAACTGCTGGTCGACGACGCGGACGAGGAACTCGGCTGGCAGGAGCGCGCGCTGTGCGCCCAGACCGACCCCGAGTCCTTCTTTCCCGAGAAGGGCGGCTCCACCCGCGAGGCCAAGAAGGTCTGCCTGGCCTGTGAGGTCCGCTCCGAATGCCTCGAATACGCCCTCGCCAACGACGAACGCTTCGGCATCTGGGGCGGCCTCTCCGAGCGGGAACGCCGTCGGCTCAAGAAGGCCGCCGTCTGAAGCCGTACGGCACACCTCAAGACATACCTCGGGACATACCTCGAGATGTACTGAACGGCCCGTCGCAGCTGGGTTATCCACAGGCGGCGGGCCGTCGTCATGCCCAGCCGATAGTGTGGGCGCTCGTCCGAGACGTACCGCAGTCCCCTCGGGACACGGGCGTCCACCGCAGTCCATCGAACCGGGGCCCGTACCTCGATGTCCGTGCACAGCCACACGGCAGGCCAACACGACGCTGCCACTCCTGAGTTCCCGCGTCACGTGGTGACCGCGGTGCTCGTCTCCCACGACGGCGCCCGCTGGCTGCCCGACGCGCTCGCCGGGCTGCTCGGCCAGGAGCGCCCCGTGCAGAGCGTCATGGCCGCCGACACCGGCAGCGCGGACGCATCCGCCCAGCTGGTCACCGACGCCCTCGGCGCCGACCGCGTGCTCCACCTCGCCCGGCGCACCGGCTTCGGCCAGGCCGTCGAGGAGGCCAACCGCACCGCGCCGCTGCTGACCCCGGACGAGCTGCCGTACCTGAAGCGCCCCAGCGGTTGGGACCCCGTCACGCGCACGTGGCGCGACGACGCCTACGACCTGCCCGAACTCCCGTACGGCGAACCGGTCCAGTGGCTGTGGCTGCTGCACGACGACTCCGCCCCGGAGCCGGACGCCCTGGCGCAACTGCTGCGGGTGGTGGACCAGGAGTACGAGCTGGGCCGCGACGACGTGGCCGTCGTGGGCCCGAAGCTGCGCGGCTGGTACGACCGGCGGCAGCTGCTGGAGGTCGGCGTCACCATCGCCCACTCCGGCCGCCGCTGGACCGGCCTGGACCGCCGCGAACAGGACCAGGGCCAGCACGACCACGTACGGCCCGTGCTGTCCGTGTCCACCGCCGGCATGCTCGTCCGGCGCGACGTCTTCGACGAACTCGGCGGCTTCGACCGCCGGCTGCCCCTGATGCGCGACGACGTCGACCTGTGCTGGCGCGCCACCGCCGCCGGCCACCGCGTCCTGGTCGCCCCCGAGGCGGTCGTACGGCACGCCGAGGCGGCCTCCCGCGAGCGCCGGGCCGTCGACTGCGCGGGCCGCACCGTCGCCTCCCCGCACAAGGTCGACAAGGCCGGCGCGGTCTACACCCTGCTCGTCAACAGCCGTACGGCCGTGCTGCCCTGGGTCCTCTTCAGGGTCGTCGTCGGCACCCTGCTGCGCACCGTCGCCAACCTCGTCGGCAAGGTCCCAGGACAGGCCCTCGACGAGATCCGCGGTCTCCTGGGGACCCTGTTGCGTCCCGAGCGGATCCTCGCCGGACGGCGCAGGCGAAGCGGCGCCCAGATCGACAAGGCCGAACTGCGGCCCCTGTTCCCGCCGCCGGGTGCGACCGTGCGGGCCACCTTCGAACAGGTCGCCGGAAGCTTCGTCGACACCTCCGACCCCGAGGTCACCTCCGGAGCCGGCCGGCACGGCGGCGCCGTCGAGTCAGGACCCGGCGGAGACGACGCCGACTTCCTGGAGATCGAGCAGTTCGCGCGCGTGAAGCGCATCGCCCGCAAGCCGGGCCCGGTGCTCTTCCTGGTGCTGCTGCTCGTCTCCCTCGTCGCCTGCCGCGGCCTGCTCGCCAGCGGCGCGCTCACGGGCGGCGCGCTGCTGCCCGCCCCGGGCGACTCCAGCGAGCTGTGGTCCCGCTTCCTGGACTCCTGGCACCCGGTGGGCGTCGGCGGCACCCCGTCCGCGCCGCCGTACCTCGCGCTCGTCGCGATGCTCTCCTCGCTGCTCTTCGGCTCGACCGGCATCGCCGTCACGGTCCTGCTGGTCGCCTCGGTCCCGCTGGCCGGGTTCACCGCCTACTTCGCCTCCCGCCCGCTCGTCGAGTCGCGCCTGCTGCGCGCGTGGGCGGCCGTCGTCTACGCCTTCCTGCCCGCCGCCACCGGCGCCCTCGCGGGCGGCCACATCGGCACCGCCGTCCTGGCCGTACTGCTCCCGTTGACGGCCCGCGCGGGCATCGCGGCCAGCGGCCTCACCCACACCTCCGGGGCCCGCGGCAGCTGGCGCGCCACCTGGGCGTACGCCCTGCTCCTGACGATCACCACCGCCTTCACACCGATCATCTGGCCCATCACCCTGCTCCTGGGCATCGCGCTGCTGGCCGTGCGCCGCGGCGACCTCGTCGGCTACGGCCCGCGCTTCCTGGCCCAGTACGGCACCCCGCTGCTGATCCTGGCGCCCTGGTCGCTGACCCTGCTCCCGTTCGGCTTCTTCCAGCAGGCGGGCCTGGAGTACGGCTCCGGGTCCGCGTCCCCCCTCGACCTGCTCGGCGCCAGCCCCGGGGGCCCCGGCACGGTCAGCGGCCTGATGCTCATCGGCATCGTCCTGGCCGCGCTCGCCGCCCTGCTGCGCAGTGAGCGTCAGTTCGGCATCTGGACGGCCTGGGGCATCGCCCTGGTGGGCCTGGTCTTCGCCGTCCTGTCGAACAGCTCCACCTGGGCGGGCCCCGCGACCCTCGTCTACGGCCTCGCCCTCCTCGCCGCCGCCGCGCTCGGCGCCGACGGGGCACGCGCGCGTGTGGCCGAGCAGAGCTTCGGCTGGCGCCAGCCGGTGGCCGTCCTGATCGCCTTCGCCTCGGCCGCGGGCCCGCTGCTCGTCGCCGCCGGCTGGATGCTCCGCGGCGCCGACGGCCCCCTGGAGCGCCACGACCCGACCCAGGTGCCCGCGTTCGTGGCCGAGGAGAGCGGTACCCAGGACCAGGCCCGCACCCTCGTCCTGGACAGCGACTCCGCCGCGCACGTCGGCTACATGCTGGTGCGCGGCTCCGGCGCCCGCATGGGAGACGGCGAGTTCGCCGCGGCGGACGGCGAGAACACCAAGCTCGACAAGGTCGTCGCCAACCTCGTCGCCGGCTCCGGCGCCGACCAGGCCGACGAACTCGGCGGCTTCGCCGTGCGCTACGTCCTCGTCCACAAGGGCGCGCCCCGCGAGGTCAGCCGCGTCCTGGACGCCACCCCCGGCCTCAGCCGCCTCAGCCAGGCCGACGGCAGCGCCCTGTGGCGGGTGAACGAGGAGGTCTCCCGCGCGGCGATCATCACCGGCTCCGCGGCCCCGAAGCCCGTCGCCGCCGGACCCGTCGACATCCACACCACGATCCCGTCCGGCGCCACCGGCCGCGTCCTGCGCCTCGCCGACTCCGCGGCCACGGGCTGGACGGCCACCCTGGACGGCAAGCCGCTCACCCGCACCACGGTCGACGGCTGGGCCCAGGGCTTCGAACTCCCCGCCTCCGGCGGCACGTTGGACGTCACCTACGACGACCCGATCGGCCACACCGCCTGGCTGTGGACACAGGGCGCGCTCGCCCTCGTCCTCGTCGTACTCGCCCTCCCGGGCCGCCGCCGGGAGATTGACGACGACCTCCCCGAGGAGGAGCTGATCCCGGCCCAGGCCGTCGCGGGCGAGGGCCGCAGGGCCCGCCGCCTGCGCGCCCAGGCGGAGGCCGAGTCCACCGACCAGACCGACGACCCGGCGGACACCGGGCAGTTCGACGCGTTCGCCGCGGGTGCCACGCCTCCTCCGGAGGAGGAGGCCGTCGCCGCGATCCCGCAGCAGCAGTCCTACGGCGAGTGGGACGCGGCGAGCTACGCGGGCGCCGAGTACGGCACCTACGGCGGTGAGCAGTACCAGGCCAACGAGCAGTACCAGGCCAACGAGCAGTACCCGCCCGGTACTTACGACCAGTCGTACCAGGCGGACCCCTACCAGGGCGGCCAGGCCGGCCAGGGCCAGTACGACCCGTACGCGTACGGCGGCCAGCCCGCGCAGGCCTACGACCCGGCGTACGACCAGGGCTACGACCAGAACCAGGGGCAGAACCAGGGCTACGACCCGAACTACGACCCCGCCTACGACCCGACGTACGACCCGGCCCAGCAGCAACAACCGCACGACAACGAGCGCCCCGACGGGAGCCAGCAGTGAACCGCCCCGCCCTCTCCCTCCTCGCCGGCGTGGTCGCGCTCGCCGCCGTCACCGGGTTCGCCGAGATGAAGGCACCGGCCGCGTCCGGCGCCGGCACCGCCAAGGCGGCCGCCCAGCTGCCCGTGGAGCGCACCAGCCTGCTCTGCCCGGCACCCAGCACCTCCGACCTCGCCGACACCTCGTACACGTCCTTCACGCCCGTCACCACGGGCACGGACAGCAGCGGCAAGGCCGAACTCCAGTCCGCCACCGAGGAGTCGGGCGACGGCACGAGCAGCAAGAAGAAGCCCGCCAAGCCCGTCCTGGAGCCCAAGGACCCCGGCACCCCGGCCACCGGAGACAGCTCGGGCGCCGACTCGCCCGCGCTGCTCGGCACCGCCGAGGGCAAGTACGCGCCCGGCTGGACCGTCCAGGAGACCACCGAGGTCGCCGCGGGCAACGGACGCGGCCTCCAGGGCGTCAACTGCACCGCCCCGGACACCGAGTTCTGGTTCCCGGGCGCCAGCACCGCCACCGGCCGCACCGACTACGTGCACCTCACCAACCCGGACGACTCCGCCGCCGTCGTCGACATCCAGCTCTTCGGCAAGGACGGCGACCTCAAGTCGACGGTGGGGGAGGGCATCACGGTCGAGCCGCACGCCGGCGAGCCGATCCTGCTCTCCACGCTCACCGACGACGAGGAGACCGACCTGACCGTGCACGTGAGCGTGCGCAGCGGCCGGGTCGGCGCGTCCGTGCAGGCCCTCGACTCCAAGCTCGGCGGCGACTGGCTGGCCGCGTCCACCGACCCGGCCGGCAGCCTGGTCATGCCGGGCATCCCCAAGGACGCCACCTCGGTGCGGCTGATCGCCTTCACGCCGGGCGACTCGGACGCCGACCTGAAGGTGCGGCTGTCGTCACCCACGGGGATGATCACGCCGGCCGGGCACGAGACCGTGCACGTGAAGGCGGGCATGACCACCGCCGTCGATCTGGGCGACGTCACGCGCGGCGACCCGGGCTCCCTGGTGCTGACGCCGACCGACCAGTCCGTGCCGATCGTCGCCGCGCTGAAGGTCGTACGGGGCAAGGGCAGCAAGCAGGAGACGGCGTTCATCCCCGCGACCGCCCAGGTCGGCACGCGCGCGACGGCCGCCGACAACAGCGCCAAGGGCTCCACGCTGTCCCTGGTCGCGCCCACCCGCACCGCGACGGTCAAGGTCACCGCGTCCGCGGGCAGCGGTGGCGGTACGCCCGTCTCGAAGACGTACACGATCAAGGCCGGCACCACCGAGGACGTCGAACTCCCGGTCCCCGGCGGCCTGAAGGGCACCTACGCGCTGACGGTCGAGCCGCAGTCGGGCGGCCCGGTGTACGCGGCCCGGACGCTGTCGGCGACCGAGGAGGGCGTACCGGGCTTCACGATCCAGACGCTGCCGGACGACCGGGGGACGGTGTCGGTGCCGCAGACGGACGAGGATCTGTCCGTACTCCAGAAGTAGCGGTTCGCGGCACGCGCGCGGGGAGGGTGACTAGTCCTCCCCGTAGCGCGGATCGACCGTCTCCGGGGTGAGCCCCAGCAGTTCGGCGACCTGTTCCACGACGATCTCGTGGACCAGGGCGGCCCGTTCGTCGCGCCCCTTCGTGCGGATCTCGACCGGGCGCCGGTAGATGACCACGCGCGCGGGCTGCCCCTCACGGGCGGCGATCGTGCCCCCCAGGGGCACCGATTCGTCGTTCCAACCCTCTCCAGCACCACCCAGTCGAGGGACTTCCAGCACCAGGAAATCGATCTCGGCCAACTGCGGCCAGCGTCGCTCCAGGCGCTCCACGGAGTCCTGCACCAGATCCGCGAACGCCTCGGCGCGGCTCGCGGCGAGCGGAACCTGGGGCGGCGCGATCGGGCCGCGCATGCCCCGGCCGTGGCGATCGCGGCGGCGGGGCCCGGGGCCGGCGGCAGGGGGCGGTACGGGGGTGTCCATCACTGGTGAAGCGTAGTCCCCGCAGGGTCCCGCCGCCCGACTCCACCGCCGTCGGACGCTCCGCACGGCATGTCGCCGGATGACCATTCCAGCCAAGGTTGGGCTCGATTCCGTATGTCTCGAAGACCGTCCCTCTCAAGGCAATTGAGGTGTTTGTGCCGAGTGGTGACCGGGTCCGGCCCCGTTCGAGATCTCAGGAAGGGGTGTCCGTGCAGGTCAGCGACGTGTAACCGGTGGTGCGTGTGGGGCGTCTCACAGCCCGACACGGTGGGGTGACCTGGGGGAGAGTCGTCGCGGCCCGCTCAAGAGTGCGGTACCGTCCAACGTCGTGAGCCCTGTACGTCGCTGTTCGCGCACCGCTTGCGGCCGCCCCGCCGTCGCGACGCTGACGTACGTCTACGCCGACTCGACCGCGGTCCTCGGCCCGCTCGCCACCTACGCCGAACCCCACTGCTACGACCTGTGCGCCGAGCACTCCGAGCGCCTCACCGCGCCCCGCGGCTGGGAAGTCGTCCGCCTCCTCGACAGCTCCGCCCCGGCCCGCCCGAGCGGCGACGACCTGGAAGCGCTCGCCAACGCCGTGCGCGAGGCGGCTCGTCCGCAGGAGCGGGCGGCGGGAGCCGGTGGCGGAGGCGGGGCCCGTACGGCGGATCCGATGGAGGTCGCGCGTCGGGGGCATCTGCGGGTGCTGCGCTCGCCGGACAACTGACGGCGTCCGCCCCGCAGTTCGTTCAACGATTCACTTGGCGTTTCATCCAGTGATGCACGCCCATTGACGTGCCCTTGTCGCGGACACGACGATTCCCGGACCAGTGAGAAATCACTTTCCGCATCGCGGAACCCGGGGAGGCGCCCGTGTACGTCCAGGAACTGGAACCCGTCGCCGACTCGCTCGGCCTGTCCGCCCTGGTGGCGGCCCTGCCTCTGGTCATCGTCCTCGTCCTGCTCGGCGGGGTGCGCCTGAAGGCCTACTGGGCAGGCCTGACCGGCCTTCTGGCAGCCGCCCTGGTCGCCTGGCTCGCCTACGGCATGCCGCTGGAACAGACCGTCTCCAGCGCCGCCCAGGGAGCCGTTTTCGGCCTCTTCCCCATCCTGTGGATCGTCGTCAACGCCCTCTGGGTGTACCGGATGACGGTCCGCACCCGGCACTTCGACATCCTGCGCCGTTCCTTCGGGCGGCTGTCCGACGATCCCCGCATCCAGGCCCTGGTCGTCGCCTTCTGCTTCGGCGCCCTCCTGGAGGCCCTCGCCGGCTTCGGCGCGCCCGTCGCGATCTGCTCGGTCATGCTCGTCGCGCTCGGCTTCGACCCGGTCCGCGCGGCCGTCGTCGCCCTGGTCGCCAACACCGCGCCCGTGGCCTTCGGGGCGATGGGCACACCGGTGGTCACCCTCGCCCAAGTCACGGGCCTGCCACTGGACTCGGTGGCCTCCGTGGTGGGCCGTCAGACACCGCTGCTGGCCCTCGTGGTGCCGCTCGTACTGGTCGGCCTCGTGGACGGCAGACGCGGCCTCCGGGAGACCTGGGTCCCCGCCATGGCGTGCGGACTCGCCTTCGCCGCGGCCCAGTTCGCCGCCTCCAACTACGTCTCCGCCCAACTCGCCGACATCGCCGCCGCCTTGGCCGGCGCGGGCGCCCTGGTCGCCGTACCGCAGGCGCGAAGGCCCGCCCCCGAGTTGGTGCGTGCGTCCGTGCTCACCGGCGTACCCAGCGAGGACCTGACGGAGGAGGACCCGCGACGCGAAGTGCTGCGCGCCTACGCGCCGTACGCGCTGATCGTGGCGATCTTCTCCATCGCGCAGATCCCGGCCGTCAAGGACTGGCTGGCCGGGGCCACGCGCGTGTACGACTGGCCCTTCCTGGACGTCGTCAACCCGGACGGGAAGCCCGTCGGCGGCAATGTGTTCACCTGGCCGATCGTCGCCACGGGTGGCACGCTCGTGCTGATCGCCGGAGTGTGCACGGCAGTTGTCCTCGGGGTCCACGCGCGCGTGGCGGTACGGGAGTGGGCGGCGACCGTGCACGAACTGCGGTTCGCGATCCTCACCGTGACGTCCGTCCTGGCACTCGCCTACGTCATGAACCTCTCCGGACAGGCCGCCACCATCGGGCACTTCGTGGCGGCCGCCGGCGCGGGGCTCGCCTTCCTGTCACCCGTCCTCGGCTGGTTCGGCGTGGCCGTCTCCGGATCGGACACGTCGTCCAACGCGCTGTTCGGTGCCCTCCAGGTGAGCGCGGCCCACGAGTCGGGACTCTCGCCCGAACTGCTCGCCGCCGCCAACAGCTCCGGCGGTGTCCTCGGCAAGATGATCTCGCCGCAGAACCTCACCATCGCCTGCGCGGCCGTCGGGTTGGAGGGCCGGGAGGGCGACCTGCTGCGCAAGGTGCTGCCCTGGAGCGTGGGGCTGCTGCTGGTGATGTGCCTCATCGTGGCCGGGCAGAGTTCGGCCGTCCTGGGGTGGATGCTGCCCTGAGCTGAGGTAACGGTGTGTGGACGGCTCGGTTGCCGCACGTCGCACGCCGGTCCTGGCGGGTAGTTTGGGGCGACCGATAGGACTTTCTGGAGGGTTGGCCGTGTCTGCTGATCTGTCGCAGCTCGTGAAGGCGTACGACGTACGGGGCGTCGTCCCGGACCAGTGGGACGAGTCGTTGGCCGAGCTGTTCGGAGCGGCCTTCGTCCAAGTGACCGGTGCGAGCGCCCTCGTGACGGGACATGACATGCGGCCCTCGTCCCCGGGCCTTTCCGCCGCCTTCGCGCGCGGAGCGGCGGCGCGCGGCGTCGACGTGACCGAGATCGGCCTGTGCTCGACGGACCAGCTGTACTACGCCTCGGGCGCGTTCGGCCTCCCCGGAGCCATGTTCACGGCCTCGCACAACCCCGCGAAGTACAACGGCATCAAGATGTGCCGGGCGGGCGCGGCCCCTGTCGGCCAGGACACCGGCCTCGCCGAGATCCGCCAACTCGTCGAGTCCTGGCTGGACTCGGGCGTGCCGGAGGTCTCCGGACCGACGGGAACGATCACACAGCGGGACACGTTGGAGGATTACGCGGCGCACCTCCGCGGCCTCGTCGACCTGACCTCCATCCGCCCCCTGAAGGTCGTCGTCGACGCGGGCAACGGCATGGGCGGCCACACGGTCCCGACCGTGTTCGCCGGTCTGCCGCTCACACTCGTCCCGATGTACTTCGAGCTGGACGGCACCTTCCCGAACCACGAGGCCAACCCGCTCGACCCGGCCAACATCGTCGACCTCCAGGCACGCGTCCGCGTGGAGGGCGCCGACCTCGGCATCGCCTTCGACGGCGACGCCGACCGCTGCTTCGTGGTCGACGAGAACGGCGACCCGGTCTCCCCGTCCGCGATCACCGCGCTGGTCGCCTCCCGCGAGCTGGCGAGGAACGGCGGCACGGGCGTGGTCATCCACAACCTGATCACCTCCTGGTCGGTCCCCGAGGTCGTCAAGGAGAACGGCGGCACACCGGTACGCACACGCGTGGGCCACTCCTTCATCAAGGCCGAGATGGCGAAGGCCGGCGCGATCTTCGGCGGCGAGCACTCCGCGCACTACTACTTCAAGGACTTCTGGAACGCCGACACGGGCATGCTGGCCGCCCTCCACGTCCTCGCCGCGCTCGGCGGCCAGGACGGCACCCTCTCGGCCCTCGTGGCCCAGTACGACCGCTACGTGGGCTCCGGCGAGATCAACTCCACGGTCGACGACCAGCAGGCCCGCCTAGCCGCGATCCGCGCCGCCTACGAGAACCAGACCGACCTCACCCTCGACGAACTCGACGGCCTCACCGTCTCCTCCGCCGACTGGTGGTTCAACGTCCGCCCGTCCAACACGGAACCGCTGCTGCGGCTCAACGCGGAGGCGCGGGACGAGGCGACGATGGGGAAGGTGCGGGACGAGGTGCTGGGGATCATCAGGGGCTGAGGGCGCTCCGGCTGAGGGTTCTTCTCGGTGCTGGTCCGACCCATCTGGTGGGCGCGCTTTTCCACGTGGGTCGGCATTTTCAGCCGGCGCGGCGCGGTGCGGTGCGGTGCCGTGCCGTGCCGTGCGGTGCCGTGCGGTGCACGAGGCCGAGTGCGCCGTCCCACCCCACCCGGAGGGGGCGCACCTCCAACGCCCGGCCAGCATTTCCAACCCGTCTGGCATCGCGGGCCGAGTCAGCCGTCCCGAACCCCCACCCACCCGGAGGGGGCCGCCTCTCCAGCACAGGCCCGCATTCTCAGCCCGTCCGGCGTTT
>NZ_BARF01000150.1 GCF_000367365.1 Streptomyces prunicolor NBRC 13075
GAGAGTGGTCGCACCGCTCAGGACACCGGGGCGGGGCACGTTGGACTGGTCCGCGTGCGCGTCGAACCGCTCCGTCGAGTGAACGGCCGGGCGGGCGTGGGGACGTAGGCCGTGCCACGTGTCCTTGGGCGCGGGGTCGGCGACACGGGACGCGGGGTGGTCGTCGGCAGCGTCTCGGGTCGGCGCGGGACGGTAACGGCCGTTCGGCTGAACGCTGTTGGCGTCTCCGGGGCCCCGGGGTGCGTTGGGCGGGGTGATGGCCGCCGGGTCCTCGATGAGAGGGCCTGCGTCGGTGGCCATGTAGTGACTCGGGTGCCTCCTGTAGTGGATCTCCAGGACCCGGGTGGCCGTGTGCGGGCCGACGCGGGTGACGGGGCCACGGTTGGTCGTCCCGATCGGCCGCAGTGTCTCCACTGCCACGTCCAGGGTCTCCGCCAGCAGCGGGAGGAACAACTCGCCCTCGTCGTCGTCATACACCTGCGCCCAGTTCTGGACGGCGCCGCGCGCATGGTCCAGTTCGGCGGGGGTGAACTGGGCGGTGCTGACGGTGTATCCGTGGCCGAGCACGGTGCGGAGCTGATCGTCGGTGAGGGTGTCGAGCGTGGGCAGTTGGCCGTTGTCGCGCAGGTCCGCGAACATGGCCGGGGCGCCGAGCCCCGCCTGAACGGTCTCACCCCTCCCGGTCACCGCCAGGGTGTAGCGCGTGGGGAGTTCGTCCAACTGCTCCGGCTCCGTCACCTCTGTGATGCCGTACTCGTCGAGGGCCGCCCGGAGTTGGGGCCCGGTCATGTTGGCCGTGCGATCCGAGAACCACCGCGTGAGCGACTGCCGTAGCTGGCCCACCACCTCGTGCGGCAACGGGAGTCCGCTGTCCAGCCGGTTCTCGGCGAGGGTGCGCAGCCGGTCGGCGACGTTCAGCAGACGTCGGGCGCCCTCGGGCATCGCGGTGTTGCCGCCGTGCCACTGGGTGAACTCGGCCAGATCCCGGCGGACTTCGCTCGGTCGGCCGAGCCAGGCGTAGGTCTGCGGGGCCTCGGTGCTCAGGCCGGGCAGCCGGTCGCGGACCCGCTCCGGGTCACTGCCGATGATCGCGTAGAGCATGCACCGGCCGTCGCCCACGGTCGGGATCGCATGGCCTCGTGCCTCCCGCGCATGGTCGGGTGACGTCAGATCGGCGTCGTCCTGGGCCAGGTCGGTGGAGCCGACGCCGGAGACGTCTTTGGCCTTGCCCTTGGTGTCGGTCGGTGCGCTGTCCAGGTCGGCGGTCGTACTGCCGCTGCCCTCACCCGAGTTGCCGACCAGGACGTCGAACGCGCTGTCCTGGGCGGAGGTGCCACCCTGGTTCCCGTCCGTGGTGGTGTCGTTGCCGGTCGACGGGGTGTCCTTCGGCGTGGCGGAGGACGTCGGGTCGGAAGTGGCCGGATCGGACGTGGTCGGATCCGTGGTCGCGTCCGAACTGTTGCCGCCCCCCGAATTCCCGTTCCTGGTGGTGGAGTTGGCGGTGGCGGAGTCGGCGGTCGCGGGGGTGACCCCGTCGTCGGGGCCGGGTGTGTTGCCGGTGGAGGGGCCCGCCGTGCGGGGGCGGCCCGAGCCGGGCCAGCGCGGGGCGATGGAGGCCAGGGTCGAGTGTGTGGTGGGCAGCGTCGAAGGGGCGACGGCCAGCACCGGGCCGGTGGTGCCCAGCAGTTGGGTCTCCGCCACCCCTCGGTTCGCCAAGGCGGCGACGCGCCTGCCGACGGCGTTGTCTATCTGGGCGTTGATGTCACCGAGCAGTTGCTCCGCCTGCTCGTGGATGTCGCGTGCGTCCTCGTGATCGAGGGCCGCGCTGTCGGCCTGCCCGCGGGCCGTGTCGGCGTCCGCGCGCAGGGTGGCGGCCGCGTCCCGGACGCCCGGGAACTGTTCCCGCGCCTCGGTCAGGGCCGCCTCGTCCCGTTCCAGACCGGCCTTGGTGTCCTGGAGCGTGGCACGGTCCCGCGCCAGCCCGTCCCGCGCGGCGGTGAGCCGGGCGTCCAACTCGCCGACCTCGGCGGTGACTTGGTCGATCCGCTGAGTGAGATGGGGGTCTACGACGGGAGCCGGGGCGGTGTCGTCTGCGGATGCGGGAGCGGGTGTCGCGGCCGGATCGGACGTGGAGTTCGGGGAGCTCTGCGTGTTCTCGGTGCTCTGGGCATCCGAAGTGCCCTGCGTGGTCGCGTTCTGCGGGTCGCCGGAGCCGGAGGGCTCTGTCGTCGACGGTGTGGCGGCGGCGCGGGCCGTGAGTTCGCTCAGGTCACGGCGGGCGGTCTTGAGGCGGGCGCTGAGGTCTATCTCGGCGCGCTGGCCGTCGGAGACCGCGTCGGTGAGCGAGCCGAGCGCGAGGCGGCCCCGGGTGATCGCGCCGACCAGGGCCTGCGTACGGTCGGTGAGGTCGCGGAACTTCTGTTCGGCCCGGTCCGCGTCCTGCTCGGCGGTGGTGGCGTCCGTGTCGGCCTGGGTGGCGTTGTCCGCCGCCGCCGTCAAATCGATCGTCGCCTCGTTCAGGACGTCCTGCGCCTCGGCCTGCAGGTCCCGCTCCGCGGCTTCGTCGTCGAGCGCCTTGCCGTGGTCCCTGTCGGCCTGGTCGAACGCGGTGGCGGCCTGCTCGAAAGCAGCCCATGCCTGGTCAAGGGCGGTGACACCGGTGGTGCCCGAAGTCGAACTCCCCGTGCCGGGCGGCACGTTGCCCGTGCCCGGGGTCCCATCGCCCGTACCCGTGATCCCCGTACTCGTGCCCGGGGCCGTGTCCCCCGGGCCTGTCTGCACCGTCGGCGCGCCCGTCAGCGTGCCGCCCGGGTCGAAGGCCCAGATGCGCAGGCCCTCCGGGCCCCGGGTGACCAGTTCCACCGGGCGCCCGTTGTCCCGGGCCGCGCGCGAGGCGGCGTAGAGGGCCAGGGTCAGGCGGGAGCCGTCCGGGTCGGGGCCGGTGGCCACCCAGAACTGGAAGCCCTCGTCCGTGCGGTCGACGCCCGTGTTCAGGGCGTTCCGTACCCGCGGCAACTGGGTCGCCGCCCAGTCCTGCGGTGCGTGGGGAGTACCCGCGGTGAGCAGTGCCGGGAGGTCGTAGACCTGGGGTACCGGACGGGGCGCGGTGATGCCGTGGCCGAGGGCGTCGCGCTCCTCGATGCGGATCGTGGCCGTGCCGGTGACATGGCGTACGCCGTCGGGACCGGAGACCTCGATGTGCACGTCGGCCCGGACCTCGTAGCTGCGGGTGCCGCGGCCGCCGGCGGGCACGCTGGTGCTGCCGGTCTTGAGCCAGTCGCGGCGCCCGCCGGAGACCGTGCTGCCGAAGTTGCTGGCGTCCACCGGGCGTTGGAGCACGGGCGGGGTCGCGCCGAGGAGGTAGCGGTCGGGGTCGTCGGTGCTCATGACGAACGGCAGGGACAGTCCGGCGGTGGTGTCGCCGCCGGAGACCGTACCGCTGTTCTGCGAGCTGATCCGCAGCCGGTCGATGGCGATGTCGCCGCCGTCGCTGATCACCGTCGGCCGGTACAACGAGACGGTGAGGGTGGGCCGTTGGTCCGGGGCGTTCGCCATCGGGTACGCGCCGGGCATCCCCGGGAGCATGCCGCCGACCTGCCGGGGGTTGTCCAGCGACAGGGTGCCCGCCTGGATGAGTTCGCCGAGCCGCACCGACGCGTTCTCGTCGGAGGTCGAGGCCGCCTGGGAGTTCCAGCTGCTGGAGGTTCCGGGGGCGACCTCGTCGAGGGCGGTGTACACCTGACCCCAGGCGTCGAAGCCGTAGACGGGGACGGAGCCGGTCGGGTGGAACAGGTCCTCGTCGCGCAACGCGGGCTGCGTGCCGGGCTGTTGACGGGGGTCGACCCGGGTCAGCGTGGGCGGCGGGGGCGCGGGCAGCGGAGGGCGGCCGGTCTCGCTGCCGGTGAAGCGCAGGCTCACCTGGGCCGGTACCCGGATCTGGTCGCCGAAGTCGCCGGAGAGGGTGCGGCTCAGCCAGGAGCGGGTCTGCGGGTCGGCGTCGTCCCAGGCCATGATCCCGCGCTGCACCAGCGCGCCCAGCACGTTGGGCGGCCAGTCGGTGACCAGGGTGGAGCGGACCGTGGCGACCAGCTCGTAGTCCAGCCCGTCGAAGTCGGCGGCGCTGTCGGTGCGCAGCCAGTACCGGTCCTCGGCGGTGCGCCCCTGCCTGGCGGCCTTGCCGGTGGAGCGGGCCAGATTGCCGGAGAGGCCGAGCCGGTCGGTGCGGTCGTCGGTGTCGGGGCGGGTGAATCGGGCCGTCGGGTTGACGGTGAGCCGGTGCTGGCGGCCCACGGAGGAGGAGAGCGAGCGGCCCTCCGCCGTGTGCGAACCCCACTGCTCGATACCGGACTTGTCGCCCGGTACCGATGTGCCCAGCACCGCGCGCCGGTTCGCGGAGCCGCCGACGGGGCGGGCCGAGAACGTCACCTCGACGAGTGTCGCCCCGCCGAACCGGTGGTGCCGGAAGGCGAACCTGGCCTGTCCGTTGCCGCGTCCGATCAGCGCCCGCTTGCCGGCGACACCGGTGTTGTCGGCGATCAGCGCGGCGACACCGGGCAGATAGGAGGGGTTGCCGGGGGTGGTCACGCCGGGGGCGTACTGCTCCACCAACTCCCGTGTCTCGCTGTGGAATCGAGCGCGTCGCTCGGCCCGCGGGGTCCCCGGCGGGGCGGAGAACTCGGTGACGGAGTTGACCGTGGCCAGGCCGAGGGTGCCGTCGTGGATGTAGCGGTCGGGCAGTGTCGGTCGGGTCAGACCGGTCTCCGACGGGGTGGGCAGGGGCGGGGTGAAGGCACCCATCCACCGCCTGTCGCGCCGGAGTTGACTCTCCGTCATCAGGAACTGGAGCCCGCGCGGCACGTCCACGGCGAGTGTGACGTCCTCCCCGGGCCCGTACCCGAAGGTGTTGGCGACCACGTTGCGGTGTCCGGTCCGCACCCGGATCAGGTAGGTGACGTCGGCCGTGACCCGGTGCTGGAGGCCCGACTGGGTGGGCGTCCGGTTGGTGCCGGTGCTGCTGCTGAGGGTGTCGGGCTTGTCGGTCTTGCGGTCGTACTGGTAGCGCCCGGACGGGTTGAAGCGGGACGGCGTGGGGGCCGGGGCGGTGGGCTGCCCCTCGACCGGTGTGGGGGCCGGCGGGTTGTTCTGGGTCGCCGAGCCGCCCAGGCCGAACTGGTTCGTCTTACTGAGGCCCTTGAGCTGCTGCGCCGAGTCGGTGGTGGAGATGCCGGTCTCCAGGTACTGGGTCACGCTGTGCGTCAGCCGGGGCGTGTGGGCGACTGCCTCGATCTCGATCGCGAGCTGACCGTCGGCACCGAGCCCGGGCAGCGTCAGTCCCTCCACGACGTAGGTGCCGCTGAAGATCTGGTGTCCGCGGCCGATCAGCGAGCCGGGCGAGAGCGCGGTGATCCGGGACTCGGCGCCGACCGTGGTGGTGTCGGCGGCCGGACTGCCGACCAGCGAACTGCTCAGGAACCCGGTGACGCCGTCCACCAGCCGGGAGAACCGCCCGGGAGGCACGGCCGGACCACCGGCGGCGTTCGCGTTGGCGTTCGCGGGGTTGGGATTGGCGTTGGGATTGGGGCCGACACCGACGCCGGTGACGATCCGCCGGAAGGCGTCCTCGAGCGCCGCCGAACCGCGCACCACGTCGATCAGCGCGTCGTCCGGAACACGGACCACGCCCGGCGCCCGCACTCCCTGCGGGTCCGTCATCGCCAGCCGCTGCGTGTCCTGCGGCGTCGGCTGTCGTACGGTGTACGGCTGACCGGCCGGCGCGGGCTCCACGGCGTCCACGGTCCGCCCGTGCGGTACGGCCAGCCGGATGTGACCGGCGACGCCCCGCACGCCGGGGGGCTGCACACCGTGCTCGATGTCGCCCCCGGGTTGCACCTCGCCGAACCGGCGCACCGGTTCCTGGCCCGCACCCTCGTACAGGTCGAGCGTGAGGCGGGCCGGTACCTCGAACTCGTGGGTGTTCTGCCCACTGCCGATGAAGAACTGGTCGTGGCCGAGCGTGGTGCCGGTGGTGTTGCCGAGCGTGGCCTGGCCGACGTACTGGTAGTCGCCGGTGGCGCTCAGGGTCCAGGCGCCCCCGCGCGGGGTGGGCACGGTGAGGCCGCCGCCGACCCCGACGCCCCCGCCGTAGGTGTTGCCGCGCCGGCCGGTGCCGCCCGCGCCCGCCTGCGCCAGGCCCATGACCTGGATGTCGGGCAGCACCGTGCTGTGCACCACCGGCAGGTTCGGGTCGCGCTGCGCGCCCAGTTCCAGTCGGACCCGGCGCCGCCCGGTCACCGCGGGGATCTCCAGGAACAGCGAGTGGCCGCCGTCCACCATGGAGTCCGTCGCCGCGCGCAGCCCGAGCGGGGAGCGCAGTTCCTCCAGCCGCCGCAGATTGTTCAACTGGGCCTGCACCAGCGCCTCGTCGGGCAGCAGCACGTTCCGGCGCGGGGCGGTGTGCGGCGGTGGCAGGAAGCCCTGGTCGCGCAGCCAGGTCTCCGCCTCGCCGAACAGCGGCTCCGCCTCGCCGTCCTTCACCCCGAGCGGCGCGGTGGACTGCCCGATCGACTCCAGCGTCGCCAGCTCGTGCGGCAGCGCGCGCCTCTCGTCCTCGGTCGGCGGGTGTCCCGCCGCGTCCTCGGCGCTGAGCACCCGCATGTCGAGAGCGTGGTTCCACGTCCCGGGCGCATAGGTGGAGAGGGAACCGTCGGGCCGGATCAGGGTGAGGGTGTAGGTGACGTCCGCCTCGGTCAGCAGATGGCTGCGGTTGGTGCGCACCGCGTGCATGGTGCCCGCGAGGGCGTTGGTGCCGAACACGTTCTGCGTCGCGTAGCTGCCGCTGAGCTTGCCGTTGACGGTGCCGCCGATGACGTGGGAGGCGTTCGCGTGCCCCGCGTCGTGATCGCCCGTGAGGGTCGGGCCGAGACTGCCGCTGAGGTTCAGCCCGCTGTTGAACGCCGTGCTCTGGTCGTTCTTGACGGTGTTGACGACATGGCTCTCAAGGTTGATCTTCTTGTCGAGGCTCTTGGCCACCGGAGTGTTCCGGGTGACCTCCGCCCGCAGCCGCATCATGCCGACGGCACGTCCACGCGCGTCGGTGAGCACCTGCGAGTACAGCCCGCCCTCGACCTGCATCGGCAGGGCGCCCCGCAGGATCGACTCGTCGAGGAAATCCGCGAGTTGGGCCGAGGACGTGGTGTCCAGGTCGTCCCGGAAGTGCGCCGCGGCACCCTCGTACAGCCGCCGCGGGTTCAGCACCGAGTCCACGCCGTAGATCGGCAGCTTCTTGATGTCGGCGGGGGCGGGCAGGTCCTGCGCGGGATCTTCGTGGGCTTCCACGAGGTGCTGCGGGAACCACACGGTGACCGGCCCGTGCTGCACTTCCGCAGTCCAGTCGCGCGTGGGACCGGGTACAGCGGCGACAACTGCCGTATTCGCGGCGCCCGTCGGGCCCCCTGGATTCCCTACGGCCGTGATCGCGGCCGGCGCGTTCCGGCCGCCCGGTGCCGGTGCCGGGGCGTCGACGCGCACCTGCCAGTTGCTGTCGAAGTCGTAGGCGCGGGAGGGCTCGTTGCTGCGCTGGGCGCTGGTGGTCTGCACGACCTGGGTGACGGTGGTCGAGCCGTCCGCCTGGTTGTGGGTGATGGTCGCGGCCAGCGCGAGGTCGAGGGCGCGGACCGGGCCCGCCGAAGCCTCCGGTTTTGAACCGGTCCACGGCACCGGAAGCGTCGAGAACGTGCCGGACGGCTGCGAGGAGACGATCTCCCGGGTGCCGTATCCGCGCCGCTCCACGTGCTTGTCGGGATCGCTCCTGTCGATCCCGCCCTGCCGTACCGACGGCCGCCGGTTGTCGAGCGACAGCCGTACGTCCACCTGCCGGTCGACACCGTCGACCTCCAGGGTGATCCGGTGGCCGCCGAGACTGCGCAGATACGGCATGTGCTGCGTCAGCTGCTGCTCCGACAGCACGTCCCGCAGCTGCGCGAGCACCGGGTCGTCCGGCCCCGGAGCGAGCCTGCCGAGCTCGCCGAGCACCTGACGGTGCAGCCCGTCGACCAGGTCCGGCGAGAACGGCTCCATCTGTGTGAGGCCCATCTGGCCGTCGTACCGCTGTCCGTAGCCGGCGAGGTAAGAGGGACGGCGTCCACCGACGGCCGCCACCTCGGTGGGCGCGGTGGTGTCGCCCTCCGGGGTGGTCAGGGTGATGTCGGGGACCGGCGGAACCGCGGGGGCGGTCTCGGTCTCGGTGAGTTCGATGTCCTCCGGGTCCTGGTCCTGGTCCTGGGACACCGTCGCGGGCGTGGACGTGGGCATGGACGTGGACGTGGACGTGGTGGCCACCGGGGTCGGAGCGGTGTCGGCGGCCGCGTCGGCGGTGGGCTTGACCGGGGCGGGCGGATCCGCGCCCGGCGCGCCCTTGACCGGACCCCGCCGGCCGGTACCGGTGCCCCGGGTGTCGTCCGCGGGATCGCCGACCAGGGTGCCGATCAGCGTGAGGTGACGGGGCCGCAGCCCGCCCGACGCGTACGCCGGGTCCTCCGTGGGCGTGAACCGCGTGGGGTCGCCCATCAGGCTGGTCGTACCGCCGCGGTGCGGGGCCGCCGAGTCGAAGCCGCTCTCGTCGCGCAGGCCGAGCTGATGGCCGACCTCGTGGGCCAGGTCGGAGTCGGAGATGTCGGCGGGCCACGAGTGATGGGTGGCCGGCGACCCGTCCGTCGGGTCGGTGAGCGTGACGTCGAGGTGCGGGGTCTCGCCGGGTGCGGCCGGCACGACGGTGACGTGCAGCCGGCTCCCGTCCTCCAGCCGGTGGCCCGGGGTGTTGAACACCCGCCGCACACCGTCCGTGAGGCGCTGCTGGACGCCGTCGACCTGCGGCCCCAACTGCGGGTTGCCGGTGAGCCGGTAGGTGACGGTGAGATCGGTGACCGGTTCACCGTCGTGGCTGAACCGCCGTACGTCGAAACCGGCCCGCACGACGTACTGGGTGCGCGTGCCGTCCGCCCCGAGCGGCCGGGAGACCGGGTCGACCCAGGTGTGACTGCGCTCCGTGGGCGTCGCCCCGGCCCGCGCGTCCTCGAAACTCCCGGGCTGCGGTGCGGAGTTGGGCGTGACGGAGGGGGTGAGGACCACGGGTTCCGGGGCGGGGGTGGGGTTGGGGTTCGGAGTGGGGGCGGGATGGGTCGTGTGGTCCGGCGCCGGGTTCGAGGAGAGGTCCGAGGAGGTGTGGACGGGGGTCGGCGTCGGGGTGGCTGTACTGGAGCCGGAGTCGGAGTCGGACAGCGGGGCCGTCTCCTGCGCGGGAGCCGGGTCCGGTGCCGAACTGGTCGTGGGCGGCGCGCTGTTGCTGGTGGTGGCGACCGGGGTGGGTGCGTCGGTACCGGTGTCGGTATCGGTGCGGGTGTTCGTTTCGGCGCCAGTGTCGCTGTCGGTCCCGGTGTCCGTGTCCGTGGTGCTGTCGGTGCCGGAACCGGGGTGGGAGGTGTTGGTGCTGTCCGTGCCCGTGCTGTTCGAGCTACCGGTACCGGTGCTGTTGGTGTTGGTGGTGCTGCTACTGGTGCCGTTGGACGTCGTGTTCTCCGGGCGCCCCGTTGTCGTGGTGCGCGGATTGCCGCCGCTGTTCGAGGGCGAGTTCGAGGGTGAGGTCGAGTTCGAGGGCAAGCCTGAACCGGTCGTCGGGCTCCCCGTGTTCGTCCCGGTCGAAGTGGGGACACCGGACCCGGTCGTACCCGTATTCGTGCCCGTGCCCGTGCCCGTATTCGTGGTCGGCGGTACGACGGTGGTGTCGGACCCGCTCGTGACCGGAACGCCCTGCGAGGGAGCCGGAGTTGAGGTGTTCGAGGGGTCGTTCTGCTGGCCGGTCCCCTGCGTCGTCTCGTCGGTGCCGCCCGTGTCGACCTGTGCCGGAGTCCTCGTGGGCGTACTCGTTGGCGTGCTGGTCGGTGTACTCGTCGTCCCGTGCGGGACGTTGCTCTGGAGGTCTCCCCCGTCGATCTTCACGTCGTCCAGGTCGGTGGACTGGATCGGCGTGGTGTTCGTGGAGGTGCGCTGAGGGTTGCCGCTCGTCGAGGAACTGCCGCTGTTCGAGGTCGTGTTGATGGAGCCGGGGCCCGATGTCGTCGTCAGGTTGTCGCCGTCGGTGGACGACTGGGACGACGGGGTGTTCGTCGAGGAGCTGGAGTTGGAGTGCGAACTGGTGTTGGTGTCGGACTCGGAGTTGGAGTCCCCCGGGATGTCCGCGGTGCCCAGGGTGTTCACCTGCGGCAGTCCGTTGAAGTTGAACTTGCTGCCGAGCGTGCTCGCGCCCTGTCCCAGATGGCGTTCGCTGATCGAGCTGAGGCCGCCGCCCAGGAAGGTGTTCAGGGAGTCGACGGGGAAGCCGTAGATGGACGCCGTGGCGAGCTCGCCGAGCGTCTCCGCGCCGCCCTCGGTGACGAAGTGCTCGAAGTCCTCGCCGAGTTCGTGCTTCACCTTGTCGCCGAAGGTCTTCGGCTTCGGTGTGGGCGTCGGGGTCGGGGTCGGCGTGAGGTGCGGGGTCGGCGTCGGGGTGGGCGTGGTCTTCGGGTTCGGGGTCGGCGTCGGCTTCGGGTTCGGCTTGGTGTTGACGTCGGGGTTGTCGAACTTGTGGTTGTCGAACTTCTTCCCGTTGCCGCTGATGTCCTTGAACGGGTTGTGGGTGTTGAAGATGTTCTTGAAGTTGTTCTTCAGACCCTTGCCGAAGTCGTGCAGCAGGCCGTGGAACAGGCCGGTGAAGGCGCCGAAGACCCCGTCCTGGACGATCTGCGACCAGTCGAACCCGTGCGGGCGGCGGCCCTTGGGCGCGCCCAGCATCATGGCCAGCCGTACCGCGAAGGTGGTGAACGCCTCTTCGAGCGCCTCGGTGAGGCTCGGCAGCAGATGCGTCTTCTTCATCAGCCATTCCATCAGCGTGAGAATGGCGACCCGGCTACGGGCCTTCGCCACCGCGGCCTGGCTGGAGGCGGAACCTCCGGTGAAGGCGGACAGCACCGCGATGACGAGCAACTCGATGAGCAGCCGCACCAGTTCGGCGATGATCTGCCACTTCGACTCCATGATGTCCATGGAGGACTTGGTGCGGGACTGCCCGATGCCGTCGAGCTGGTCGGCGAAATCCTTCAGGTAGTTGACGCCGCCACTGTCGAGGAACATGTGCATCGCCCGCACATAGTTGTTCCCGACCTGCGGCGGCAGCGCGCGCCCGACCCCACCGGCGGTCTGCTCGATCAGGTCCGAGAGGTCACGCATACGCCGGCCCAGCCGCTCGTACGGCTTGCCGTTGGCGAATGCCATGTCCTCGTCGGCCTGGAGGAACTTCTCGCCGATGAGCACGAACATGAGGTTGTTCAGCTGGGGCGACGCGTGGATGGTCATCAGGGGCGATCCGCTGCGTCAGTGCTTTCCGCCGTGCGAACCACCGTCGGTGTCGCCCGTGTTGGTGTTGGAGTCGTGGATGGCGCCCAGTACGCCGTTCTGGGTGCCCAGCACGCTCTTGAGGTTGGTGAGGGTGCCGTCGCCGATGCTGACGATCGCCTCGGACAGGGACGAGCCGGTCTTGATGGAGCCCTCCCGTTGTTCCTTCTCCTGCGGCAGCATCTGCTTGGCATAGCTGTCGTTGTCTCCGGGCCAGCCGGAGGTGGACGACACGTCCGTGATGAACTCGTTGATCATCTCATTGGCCAGCCGGCTGATCTGCTCGATCTGCCGGGTACCGGCGATGAGCGCGGGCGGGCTGGCGGAGTAGGCGTTCGACGGCATCGTCTTCTCAGTCCTCCGGGTCTTCGCTGATCTCGTCGCGGAGCCGGCCGGCCCCGCGCCGTCGGCCGCCCTTGGGACCCTCCAGGACACCGGGGCCGAAGATCTTGTTCCAGTCCACGTCGAAGCCGGTGATCTCGGGTGCCTCGGGGTTGGCCTTGGTGAAGGGCTCGAAGGTGGCCATGACATGCCGGGCCATCCGGGCCCGGGCCTCCTGCACCGCCTCCAGCACGCTCGCGGAGAGCTGACCGGCGGGCATCGTGCGGTACTTGTCGTCCAGGAAGGTCAGCTTGCGCAGGTCGCCCTGCGCGCTGACGGTCACCTCGACCGCGCGGTCCGCCGAGCGCACCGTGCTCTCGGCGTGCGCGAGTTCGCCCTCGGCGCGCGCCACCGCGGCCTCGGTGGCCTCCAGTTCGGCCACCGCCTTGGCCAGCCGCTGCTCGATCGACTCGTGGCTCATCGGCCGATCACCGCCGGTGAACCGCCCTCGTCCGTGCCCCAGACGTCCTCGTCCTCGGTGAGCCAGGCGTCGCGGGCGCGGTCGCCGCTCTCTGTGGAGCGGCCGTTCTGGCCGGCGCCGTTGTTGCCGGGACCGCCCACCGGGTACGGGGCGCTGGACGTGGTGGGCCGGGTCAGCACGATGTCCTCGTCCTCGTCCACGGACGCGGCCCGGTTGTTCCGGCCGCGCCGGGTGGAGGTGTTGGACGGGTCGGTGAGGACGGCGCGGGTGCGCTCGGTGGTGCCGCCCTGTCCGCCGCCTCCGCCTCCTCCTCCGCCCATACCGCCGCCCATGCCTCCCATGCCGCCCATCCCCATCGGGTTGAGCGGGGTGCCGCTCGCCGCGCTCTGCTCTCCGGTGGAGGCGGCGGCGAGGGTGCTGCCGTCGAGGGCGTCGGAGCGCAGCGGGCCGCCGGTGTAGGGGGTGCTGTCGTAGTCGTCGTAGCCGCCGTCGAGGCCTGAATCCAGGCCGCCGCCGGACGTGTTGAGACCGCCGCTGCTGAGGCCGCCGCTGTTGAGCCCGCTCGTGTTCAGGCCGCTCGTGTCGAGGCTGCTGCCGTTGTTCAGCCCGCTCGTGTCGATGCCGCTCGTGTCGATGCCGTTGCCGTTGAGGCCGCTGGTGTCGATTGAGGACGAGGGCAGGTCGGTGCCGTCGATGTCGGTGGTGGTCGTGTGGCCCGACGGGTCGGTGGTGGTGAGCTGGCCGGTGTCCGGGTTGAGGGTCTGGGTGGAGCCGTCCGGGAACTTGGTGGTGAGCGTGCCGTTGTCGTTCAGCGTGGTGGTCGAGCCGTCCGGGTTGGTGAAGGAGTCGCCCGGGTCGAGATGCGTGGTGGTGACGTTGCCGGAGGGGTCGGTGACGGTGACCTGACCGGTGTCGGGGTTGAGCGTCTCGGTGGAGCCGTCCGGGAAGTGCGTGGTCAGCGAGCCGTCGGCGTTGAGCTGGGCCGTCGAGCCGTCCGGGGTGGTGAAGGAGCCGTCGGTCGGGTTGAGCGTCGACGTGCTGACGGTGCCGTCCGGGTTCGTGGTGGTGACCTGGCCGGTGTCCGGGTTGAGGGTCTGGCTCGTGCCGTCCGGGAACTTGGTGGTCAGCGTGCCGTCGTCGTTGAGGGTGGTCGTCGAGCCATCCGGGTTGGTGATGGTGGTGCCCGGGTTGAGCTGCCCGACCGAGGTGGTGCCGTCCGGGTTGGTGGTGGTGACCAGGCCGGTCGTCGGGTCGATGGTCTGGGTGGAGCCGTCCGGGAACGTCGTGGTGAGCGTGCCGTCGCCGTTGAGCTGGGTGCTGCCCCCGGTCGGGGAGTTGAGCGTGGTCGAGCCGTCCTTAGTGGAGTCGTTGCCGTTGTTGAGGAGCGACGGGCCGAGGGTGTTCAGCGCGGCGTTGGCGAGGTCGCTCGCGCCGTTGCCGTTCGTACCGTCGTTGTTCAGCAGGCTGTCGGTGTTGAGGTCGTCGAGCCCGCTGCCGACGTTGTTCAGGCTGTTGCCGAGATCGTCGTTCAGGTTGTTGAGGCTCGAATTCAGGCCGTCGCCGATGTTGTTGAGGCTGTCGTTCAGGTTGGTGTTGAGGTTCGTGCCGAGGTTGTTGAGGCCGTCGCCGAGGTTGTTGAGGTTGTCGTTCAGGCCGTCGTTCAGGTTGTTGAGGTTGTCCCCCAGGTTGTTGAGGTTGTCGTTCACGTTGTCGTTGAGGTTGTTCAGGTTGTCGCCGAGGTTGTTGAGATTGTCATCGAGGTTGTTGAGGCTGTCGTTGAGCTTGTCGTTGTTCTTGTTCGCCTCGTCCTCGGCGATCTCGTTCTCCTCCTTCTGGAGGACCTCGGAGAGCGTCTCGTTGTTCTTGTTCTTGATCTCGTCGTCGAAGGCGTCCTGCACATCGGCCCAGGCGTTCTTCACATTGCTGAGCGCGTCGATGGACGGCTGCTTGAGCTTGGCGTCGGCGTGGTCCGACCAGCTCTTGACGGCGGCGTCGGCGACCTTCTGCCAGGTGGTGTGCTGGGTGAGGTCGCCGTACTCGGGGACGGACTGCTTGAAGTTGGCGTCGGTGGAGTAGGAGGTGTAGGTGCCGCCTCCGTACTGGCTGTAGGTGGAATGGTGCGACGACAGCACATGGTTGATGTTGTTGTTGATGACCCACTGACTGATCTCGTCGAGGATCTTCTTCACGTGGTAGTGCGGGTCGTGCTGGCCGTCCGACGCCCAGTCGTTCCACGCGGTCTGCAGATCGGTGACCGCCTGCTTCAGCGCCTGCTGCGCGGCGGCCAGCGCGTCGCTCAGCTTCGACTTCGGGACATAGCCGCCGAGCGTGCTGTTGGCCGCCGTGTAGTCGCTGCCGCCCAACTGCGAGACGTAGCCGTTGTAGTTGGTCTTCAGCTCGTCCAGGAGATGCCAGAAGAGGCTGGCCGCCTTGCCCTTCCAGGACGCCTGGTCCTCGCCGAGCGAAGTCATCCACTTGTCGACGATGTCCGAGTGGTCCTTGAAGAACTGCACCACCCGGTCGAAGGACTGCCCGGTGTTCTCGAAGGAGAGCATGTCGACGGCGTTGGCGTCGATGACCGACAGTCCGCTGTAGGAGAAGCCCTGCGTCGAGTACGGCGACGCCAGCATGTGGTCGAGGACCAGCTTGCTGCCCGAGATGTACTGCGCCATCGGTCCCGAGTCCCACTGGACGTGCGAGTACGAGCCCTCGAAGGCGCCGCCGCCGGTGACCTGGCCGCCGCTCCAGAGCGTGGCGCGGCCGTTCCCGTCGACGGTGACGCCGATCATCACGATGCGCGCCTTCTTCATCTTCACGCTGTTGTGCGCGCCGTCCCCGCCCGCGTCGTAGAAGGCCAGGTCGTAGTCCTCGCCCTTGTTGACCTGCCAGCCGCCGATCGCCGAGTAGTCCGCCGCGGTCACCGACCTCATGTCGATGCCCTGGATGTCCATCCGGAACAGCTTGAGGTCGCCGAAGTCGTCGTTGGCGGAGCTGCTCAACTTGTCGAACAGCGTGGACCGGGCCGGGAGCGTGTAGCCGGTGAAGTCGGTGACGGCCTGGGCGAAGTAGTCGTCCGGGTCGTAGTTGGCGGTCCCGGTTGTGGTTTCGGCCATGGGGCGGACTCCGCTGCGAAGGAGGAGGAGGGGGGACTGGGTGGGGGTCCAGGGTGCGAAGCCCGGGGCTCGGCAGGAGCCGGCGGGCCGCGCGCCGGCCTCAGGTGGTCGTCGAGTCGCTGCCGCCCATGTCGCCGTCGACGGTGTCGAAGATGTCCAGCAGCTTCTCGCCGTCGATCTTGTCGAGACTGTCGCCCTGGGTCTTCAGCAAGGTGGTGATCGTCTCGTCCAGCGCCTCGTCGATGTCGCCGAAGAGCGTCTTCTGATCGGTGAGGATCTTGTCCAGCGCGGTCGCCTGTGTCTTGAGCGCCTCCACCAGCGTGGATCCGCCGACCGGGTCCGAGCTGTCGCCGCCGTTCATCAGGCCGATGCGCAGGATCTTGGCGAGGCCCTGGGCGGAGCCGGCACCGGTCTCGGCGATCAGGTTCTTCAGGGACCGGACGCCCGCGTTGTCCTTGCGGATGTTCACCAGATCGGTGATGAAGTCCGCGACGTCGGTGTTCTTGAAGTTCTTCAACGCGGTCGCGTCGAGATGGGTCAGATCTGCCATGGAAGCCTCCGCGGGCGGAACGCGCCGACCCTGGCGTACGGCGCGGCGACGGAACGGGAAGAAGCCTGGACGACCGCACCGACCGCGAGGAGACCGGTCGGTGCGGTGGAGCCGGCCGGCTCAGCGGCCGATGGTGACCTCGGACCACATCTGGCTGAGCGAGTTCTCGCTGTACTTGTAGCTGCTGGAGATCTCGTTGAGGAGCTGCGAGTGCGAGGTGAGCAGCGTCTCCATGTTCTGCACCGCGCCGTCCCAGGCCGCCTGCTTCTGGCGGTAGGTGTCGGCGTCGTTGCCGTACCAGGTCTTGGACAGCTCGCCGAGTTCCTGCTCAAGGCTGGAGAGCGTCTGGGCGATCGCCTTGGTCTGCGCCACCATGTCGTCCGCGGCGTTCGACATGTGGTTGTAGCTGACGTAGATGACACCGTCGGACAGGTTGTCTGCCACAGCTTGCCTCTCTTACGCGATGGGGGATCGAACGTGACCGCGAGGTCACGGGGAAGCGGGCGTCGGTCAGCCGGCGAGCTGGTCGAAGGCCGACTGCGACGCGTTGTACGCCTGGTTGATGGAGTCGTTCGAGGAACCCTGGGTCTTGTTGTGTTCCACGAGGCTCTGGTTCAGCCGGTCGATGACGTCCTCGAGGTTCTTGAGGATGACGTTGCACTGGCCGTCCCACTGCGCGAGGAGCTGGCCGTACTGGCCGCCGTCGCTGCCCTGGTAGCCGCTGCCCAGGGTGGAACGGGTGCTGTCGACGTCCTGACGGATCTTCACGATGCCGCTGAAAGCGCTCTCCAGGGCCTGGATTCCGTTCCGGGTCGAACCTTCGCTTGACTGCTGGCCATCTCCAGCCATCGTCCCACCTTTCGTAAGTCGATCTGAGGTACGAGTGCAACTGAGCCTAGATTGACGGTAGTTGCGCTGACAACGAACTGAGGAAGATCTGAGGTTGCCGACAGGTTCCGCTCAAAGGCTTTTACCGGTATGCAACTTGACCGGAACACGCGATTCCGTGGCAGGCGGTTCTAGAGCGAATCCTGTTTGGCGTGAACACGATCTCGATCGGCGCGAATTCGTCAGTTCGCCCCACCTGCACCGCTCACCGCACCGTTCAGCGCACCGCCCGCCGGGACACTCCCGGCGATGGCGGGCAGGCCGGAGCCCACGCCGCCGCCGGTCCCGGTGCCGCACTGCGCCGCCGCGCCGCCCATGGCCCCGCCCACCGAGCCCGCGTCCGACGCCGCGGCCCGGGCGCTGAGTTCGGGCCCGGTCGGCAGCATCGACAGCAGCGTGGACGGCACCTTCACCGGCGTCGCCCCGCCGTAGCCGAGGGCGGCGAGCGCGCTCGCGTCCGGGATGCGGTACTTCACCCCGTCGTCGCCGACCAGGAACGTGGTGTCGCCGACCGTGCCGCCGGCCGCGCCCAACGCCCGTACCAGCGCGCCGTGTCCGGGCCGCGCCACCACCTGGTCCACCGCCACGCAGGCCGGGGTCAGGGCCGTCGGGTCGGCCTGCGCCGCCGGGGACAGCGCGGTCTCCTGGACCCGTACCGAGGTCACCCGCACCTGTCCGTCGGCCGGGTCGACCTGGGCGCACACCGACTGCCCCGCCGTCAGCGACAGCGCGCTCGGCGGAGTGTCCGGCAGCCCGGCGACCGACGCGTCCGTGCCGGCCGTCCCCGGTGCCTGGTGGGCGCGCAGGTCGGAGACGTCGAGGGTGACGACGTTCGGGGCCCCGCCGTCGTAGGCCTCCTTGCGGGTGTCCGGATCGCCGAGCAGCAGTGCGGACTGGGTGTCCGTCACCGGGTGCAGGCCGTCCTTCTGGAGGAGGTACTCCTGGTTGCCGGAGCCCGCCACCACGCGGAACACCTGGCCGATCCGGGTGGCCCGGCCGCCCAGTTCGGGCCCGGTCGTGCCGCGGCCGTCGACCTTCGGGGTGGCCAGGTCGGGGCCGGTCACCAGGGCGTCGAGGAAGGCGGCGGACACCGGGCGGGGTGTCACCGGCGCGTAGCCGAGGGACTCCGCGGCGCCCGAGTCCTCGTCCAGCTCGAGGCGACTGCCCTGCCACACCAAGTAGGTGTGTTTGTCAGGGCCCTTGACCACGAGCGCCGACTTCGCGCCGACGGAATCCGTCTCCACCGGTGCGCCCGGCACGAGGGTCGTCTGCGCGCCGGAGCCCGTCGAGCAGACCTCCCACGGCGAGGACTCCAGGTCGCCGGTGCCCGGCACGGAATCGGGGGCGCCGGTGATCCCGACCGGCCGGCCGACCGGGGTGCCCGCGAGCGAATTCGAGCCGACCGACGTGGTCGTCAGGTCGGCGCCGCCGATCAGCATGGCCGAGGCGTAGTTGCGCACCGGGCGCAGCCTGCCGTCGGCGTACAGGTAGCGAGCGCCGGTGTCCTTGTTGACGATCAGGGTGTCGCCGCTGCGCCAGGCGTCGTTGCCGCCCGGCTTGAGCAGCCCGAACACCAGCGCCCCGCCGCAGAACAGCACGCCGACGATCACCCCGACCAGGGCGCCCCGGCTGGTCCGGCCCAGTGGGCTCTCCGGTGCGTCCGGGTCGGCGAGCAGCATGCCCGAGGTCAGGCGGCCCATCATGAACGTGTGCGCTTGCACCTGGTCGCGCTTCGACCGCACGCTTTCCTCCCGGCTGGTCGTTCAGCTTCTTGTTCGCTCGGCTGTGCCCGGACCCTGCTCACGGATCGACGGGCCGATTCGGCCCGTGACACCGCGTCCGGTTCCTGCTCTCGTTCGACGTTCGACGTACCCGGCCCGCGCTCGCGGACCGCCGGTTCTCCAACCGGCCCGGAACGGCGGCCAGTTCACCCGGTCCTCGTCGCGGGCCGGACCGACGGCTCCCAACCAACCCTCGGCGGGAGCCAGTTCACCCGCTGCTCGTCCGTAGGACCGACACCTGGTCAGCCGAAGATGCCGCGGAGGGTGCCGAAGACGCCCAGCAGCCACAGGGTCAGCGGCAGCAGGGCGATCGCCAGCAGGGAGTGCAGGATCTCCGCCGCGCGCCCCCAGTACGGGACCATGCGCCGTCCCGGTACGGTCCACACCGCGACCGTGAGCGTCGCCGCGACCGCGAGCAGCCCGCCCACCAGCAGGATCCGCTCGGTGTCGGACAGCCGCAGCCCCCAGCCGAACGCGAGCAGTAGCAGACCCCACGCGCCCGGCAGCACCAGCACCAGCCGCTGCGCGGTGTTCACCAGTCCCCGGCCGTGCAGGAGCAGCAGCAGCGACAGGACCAGCGCCACCAGCAGCGCCGGGAGGCTCGGGCGCCGGGCCAGCGCCACCAGGCAGGCCGACGAGAGCACGCCCGTCGCGCCGTACAGCGCGGTCATCCACTCGCCGGCCAGCTCGGTGCGGACGGCGACGTCGTTGCCCCGGTAGGGGTCGATGCCCTCCTGCAACTGTTCCGCGTTGGTGGGCAGCGGGGGCATCCGCATCCCCGCGAACTTGAACGACAGCGCGGGCACCAGACCGCCCAGCAGCACCGTCAGCGCGGCGACCACACCGGCCGCGCCCGCCACCCGCACGTCGAACACCGTCATCATGACGCCGCCCACCGCCGCCGCGAGCGCCACCAGCGCCGAGGCCAGGAACAGCGGGGTACGGGCCGCGGAGGCCGCGAGGGCCAGCACCGCGCCGCCCGCCCAGGCCGCCGCCGCCCCCAACAGCCGTGCCCCCAGCACCTGGTGGGCCTGCGGACCGCTCAGCTCACCGCCCGGCACCAGCCAGCCCGCGAGCGCGAGTGCCGGGGAGGCGAGCAGGCCCAGGACCACGCCGGTCATCGGGTCGTCCACCGCCCGGCTCGCCGACGCGGCACCGGCAAGGAGCAGCAGGCCGGTTCCCACGGCGGTGGCCGCGCGCAGCGACGCCGGGGCGCCGGGCAGCGCCAGCAGGACAAGCCCGGCCAGCACGGCCACCGCGACCAGGCCGCGCAGCAGCCGTCTCGCCGCCTCGGGGCTCCAGCCGTGCAGCCGGTCCCGGGTGACCGCGGCGATGCCGTCGACCAGGTCGTCGAGGCGCACCTCGGGCAACGCCTCGGTGCGCGGCCGGAGATGGAGCGCCTCGCCGTCGGTCAGCCCGAGCGAGGCGAGGGTCGCCTCGTCGTCGAGCGGCCGTCCGCCGAGGCGCTGGAGTATCCAGCCGTCGTGTTCGAGACCGGTCTCCTCGGCCTCCTCCCCCGCGTACCGCAGCACCGTGGGCAGCAGGTCGGCGACGGGCACGTCGGACGGCACGGCGAGGTCGATGGTGCGGGCCGGGGCCCGCACGGTCAGATGGCACAGGCCGGTCACGGAAGTGTCGGTCATACCGGGGCTCACGTCTCCTGGACATCGAAACGGGGGCACGCGGCGCGGCGTGCGGGGTGGGGGGAACGAGGGGAACAGGGTGTTGGTGAAGCGGGGGGTGACATGGACGTACAGAGTTGACGGGGTGCACACTACTGACACTCCCTACGACTCGTGTCAACGGGAGCCCCCACCAACGGTGTTGACAGCGTCCTCCACCGTGCCAGTGCCGAGGCCGGTTCCGGTGCATGCCCCCACATGCCGCCGCGGCGCGCGAAGTCCGTTAGGAGCCCCAAGCGTTGAGCGTGGTCCTGTTCCGTCGTCCGGCCCGCCGTCGCGGACCCGACATGCCCGCCGGCGAGTTGGTCCTCCAGGAGCCGCCGACCCTCATGGAGACCGTCCCGGACACGTCCGCGGTGTGGACGTATCTGCCGATGGCGATGATGTCGGTCTCGATGATGATGATGTTCATGCGGTCGGGCGGACAGTCCAGCGGCATCTTCATGTACATCGCGCTCGGCATGATGGTGATGGCCGCCGGTGCGATGATGATCGGCCAGGTCATGCGCAAGGCCGGCGACCGCAAGCAGCGGCTGCGCGGCGAACGCCGGGACTATCTGCGGTACTTGGCGCAAAGTCGACGTACGGTGCAGCGTGCCGTGATCGAGCAGCAGCTCGCCCTGGCCTGGCGGCATCCCGAGCCCCGGGTGCTGCGCACCATGGTCCGCACCACACGGCTGTGGGAGCGCCGGGTGAAGGACGAGGACTTCGGCGAGGTGCGGATCGCCGTCGGCGACCAGCAGCTCGCGATGCGGCTGACTCCCGTCTCCAGCAAGCCCGTTGAGGACCTGGAACCGCTGTGCGCGCACGCCCTGCGCCGCTTCATCCGCGCGTACAGCACCGTTCCCGGCCAGCCCATCGCGCTGTATCTGCGGTCCTGGTCACGGGTGTTGGTGCACGGCGACCACGACGCCGCGCGCGGGATGCTGCGCGCCGCGCTGGCCCAACTGGCCCTGTTCCACCCGCCGGAGGAGCTGTGGATCGCGGTCTGCGCCGCTGACGAGGTGCGTGCCGAGTGGGAGTGGGTGAAGTGGCTGCCGCACAACCAGCACCCCCAGGAGACCGACGGCGCGGGCCCGTTGCGCATGGTGGCCTCCGCGTTCACCGATCTGGAGGACCAGCTCGGCAGCGAGTTCTCCGAGCGGCCCGCGTTCGACCCCGACGCCGTGCCCGGCCGTGACGAACCGCTGGTGGTCGTCATCGTGGACGGTGCGGCCATCCCGGCGGGTCACCGCTTCGACGGCCCCGGTTACCGCAACGCCGTCGTCGTCGACCTCTCCGACAGCCTCACCTGGCGCCCCGGCCGCACCACGCTGCGTCTCGATGTCTCCCCGGACGCGGTCGCCCTGGTCCGCACCGACCGCAGCCGCAAGGAACAGTCCACCGTGCTGGGCCGCCCCGACCGGGTGGGTCCGGTCGCCGCCGAGGCGCTGGCCCGGCTGATCGCGCCGTACCGGATGACTCTCTCCTCGGACGCGGTCGAACCGCTGTCGAACGACACGGAGTTGACCACGCTGCTCGGCATCGCCGACCTGCACCGGCTCGACCCCGACACGATCTGGCGGCGGCACACCGGCTCCGCCCGGCTGCGTGTCCCGGTCGCCGTCGGCGCGGACGGCCGGCCCGTGGAGCTGGACATCAAGGAGTCCGCGCAGGGCGGCATGGGCCCGCACGGCATGCTGATCGGCGCGACCGGTTCCGGCAAGTCCGAGCTGCTGCGCACCCTGGTCCTCGGCCTGGCGCTCACCAACTCCTCCGAGACCCTGAACTTCGTCCTGGTGGACTTCAAGGGTGGCGCGACCTTCCTCGGTCTTGACGAACTCCCGCACACCTCCGCCGTGATCACCAACCTGGCCGACGAAGCCGCCCTGGTGGAGCGTATGCAGGACGCGCTGCACGGTGAACTCATCCGCCGCCAGGAGCTGTTGAGGTCCGCGGGCAACTACACCTCGGCCCTGGAGTACGAGAAGGCGCGGGCCGGCGGCGCCGATCTCGCCCCGCTGCCCAGCCTGTTCGTCGTCGTCGACGAGTTCAGCGAACTCCTCGCCTCGCACCGGGAGTTCATGGAGCTGTTCGTGATGATCGGCCGCCTGGGCCGGTCCCTCGGCGTGCATCTGCTGCTCGCCTCGCAGCGCCTGGACGAGGGCAGGATGCACCAGTTGGAGTCGCACCTGTCGTACCGGATCGGTCTGCGCACCTTCTCCGCGATGGAGTCCCGGGGTGTCCTCGGGGTCCCGGACGCGTACGAACTGCCCTCGCAGCCCGGCAGCGGCTACCTCAAGTCCGGCATCGAGGCCCTGACCCGCTTCCGCGCCGCCTACGTGTCCGGGCCCTACCGCAGGCGCGGCGGTGCGGTCGCGCAGGCCCGGGTCGCCACGCAGGTGGTGCCCTGGTCGACCGGGTACATCGTGCCGCGCGCTCCGGCACCGGCCGCGATCGCGGCGCCGGAGCCCGAGGCGGAGGAGGCCACCGAGAGCCTGCTGGCGGTGGCCCTTGACCGGCTGCGCGACTCTGGGCCGCCCGCCCACCGGGTGTGGCTGCCGCCGCTGGACACCGCCTCCCCGCTGGACGTCCTGCTCGGCGGTCTCGCCGACGACCCGGACCGCGGGCTGGCCGCGTCCCGCTGGAACGGCGCCGGGAAGCTGCGGGTCCCGGTCGGCCTGGTCGACAAGCCCTTCGACCAGCGCCGCGATCCGCTCGTGGTGGACCTCGCCGGGGCGGGCGGCCATGTCGCCGTCGCGGGCGGTTCACAGAGCGGCAAGTCCACCGTCCTGCGCAGCCTCATCATGGCGCTCGCACTCACCCACACCCCGCGCGAAGTCCAGTTCTACTGCCTCGACTTCGGCGGCGGCACGCTCTCCCAGCTCACCGGCCTGCCGCACGTCGGCGGGGTCGCGGCCCGCCTCGACACCGAGCGGATCAGCCGTACGGTCGCCGAGGTCACCGCCGTCCTCACCCAGCGCGAGCAGTTCTTCCTCGACAACGGCATCGACTCCATGTCCACCTACCGGCGCCGCCGCGCGGCCGGGGAGTTCCCCGACGAACCGCACGGCGACATCTTCCTGGTGATCGACGGCTGGTCGGCGGTCCGGCAGAACTTCGACCAGTTCATCCCCACGTTCAACCAGATCGCCACCAGCGGCCTCAACTACGGCATCCACCTCATCGTCGCGACCGCTCGCTGGCTGGAACTCACCGCTCCGGTCCGCGACCAGTCCGCGACCCGGCTCGAACTCCGGCTCGGCGACACGATGGACTCCGTCGTGGACATCCGCAAGGCGAGCGCGGTGCCGCAGATACCCGGCCGCGGTCTGACCGTGGAGACGAAACTCCACTTCCTCTCCGCGCTGCCCCGAGGCGACGGTTCCACCGACCACGAGACCCTCAGCGAGGGCGTAGCGGACCTGGTCGACCGCATCGCCTCCGCCTGGCACGGCCCACGCGCGCCCCAGGTCCGGATGCTCCCGCACCGCCTGCCCGCGGCCGAACTGGCCGAGCCCGAACTCGGCGACGGCGTCAGCCTCAAGATCGCGCTCGGCCAGGACGAGGAGACCCTCGGCACGGTCTGGCACGACTTCTCCCGCACCCCGCACCTGGTCGCCGTCGGCGACACGGAAAGCGGCAAGACCAACCTCCTCCGGCTGGTCGCGGACTCCGTCGTCGCCCGCTACACCCCGGCCGAGGCCCGCATCCTGGTCGTCGACTACCGCCGCGGCCTGGTCGACGCGGTCCCCGAGGAGTACCGCCTGGGCCACGCGGTGGCCCTGGAGGCCCTGAAACAACTGGTCGGCGGCTCGGCAAAGGCCCTGCGCACCCGCGTGCCGGGCCAGGAGATCACCCCGGCCCGCATGCGCCAGGCCGACTGGTGGACGGGCCCCCGCCTGTTCGTCCTCGTCGACGACTACGACATGGTCGGCGGCGGCACGGTCATGGACCACCCCTTCGCCCCGCTCTTCGAACACCTCGCCCTGGGCCACGAGTTGGGCCTCCACGTGGTCGTGGCCCGCTCCGCCACCGGCGCCGGCCGCGGCCTGAACGACCAGCTCCTCCGCCGCCTGGACGAGGTCAACACGCCCGGCATCCTGATGTCCTGCTCCCCGTCCGAGGGCTACGTCTTCGGCAACGTCAAGCCCCGGGTCCTCCCCCCGGGCCGAGCCCTCCACATCGTCCGCCGCAAGCCGTCCCTCATCCAGACGGCACTGGCGGCGGGGGCGGAGGAGGAAGCGTAGGCACTGAACGGAACGGCCCCGGGCGACTGTTCGTCGCCCGGGGCCGTTCCGTTTCACACCTGCGTGGTTGCCGGCCGTCAGCTCTCCGAGGTCCCCTGGGCACCAGTGCCCACCGGAACCGGGCTCTCCACGCCCTCGGGCTCGGGCCCGGCCGTACGCTCCGGCTTGGACGGGCGCCAGCCCAAGCGGCGCCCCCGGGGCAGGATCAGGCCGAGCCACACCACCGCGATGATCACAGCAAGGCCTGCCGAGGCGGGCCACAGGGCGCGGCGGAGGGGGCCTGCCGCCTTGTCCTCCGGGAGGTGGACCGGGGTGCCCGAGTCGCCTCGGGGTGCGGCGGCGGTGCCGGTCAGGACCGAGGTGACCGCCGCGTACGGGTCGAGGCGCGGTACGTCGGCCGGGTAGGCGGAGGAGCGGAGGAGGGCCGCTGTCTGGGTGGCCGTCAGGTCCGGGTGGACGGAGCGGACCAGTGCCGCCGCCCCCGCCACGAAACCGGCGGCCAGTGACGCGCCGGAGCCGATGTAGTGGCCGGCCTTCTTCGGGCCGATGCCGACAACTCCGTCTCCAGGGGCGGCGATTGAGGCGCTGGAGGTCGTGTACGCACCGGTCGGCCGCTTGCCGGAGACGTCGACATCGAGGACGGAGAGGACACCGTCGTCGGCGGCCGGATAGTAGTTGCGGGCGGGCGGGGTGTCCGTCGAGGTCGCCGTCGCCGGTGTGTCCGGTACGGCCGCCGCGATCACCAGGACGTCCTTCTTCGCGGCCAGCGCGACAGCCGAGCGCAGCGTGGGGGTGTTGCCCGCGAGCGCCGCCGACACCGTCACGACCTTCGCCCCGCCGTTCACCGCGGCCCGGATACCGTCCGCGACCCGCTCCGCGGTGACCGCCCCGCGCGCGTCACTGCCCCGCACCGCGAGAATCCGCGCCTGCTGCGCCACCCCCGCGAACCGCACACCGTCCGCTACGGCCGCGCCGACCAACCCAGCGACGAAGGTGCCGTGACCCACACAGTCGGTCCCGGCGTCGCCGACCGCCGTGACCCGGCCCTTGAGCGCGGGCGCGGCGGACGAGACCCCGGTGTCGACCACGCCGACGGTCACCCCGGCGCCCGACGCGAACGGCCAGGTGCGGCTGAGCTGGAGCGAGACCTGTTCCCAGGGCACGTCGGTGGCACGCCGGTCCGAGCCCGCCGCACAGGCCGCGCCGGCGTCCAACCGCGCGGCCAGCACGGGGAGTTGGACCGTGCTTCCCGCGGCCGACGCGGATCCGGTGCCGACGGCGCTCGCGGCGGCCGTCAGCAGCAGTGCCAGTCCGGTGGCGACGGCCTTGCCGTGTGTCGTCGTCATGCCCGGGCCGCACCGCTGGAGGAGGGAGAGGTGGCTGTCGGGTCGGCGAGGTCCTCCGGGAGCAGCAGCCGCAGGTCGTCGAGGCTGGGGACGGCCAGCCTGCTGAGCCGGCCCGCCTGTCGGGTCATCATCCGCTCCAGGATCTGGCGGGCGGTGCGCGCGTTGCCGAACGACCGGTCGCGGGGCAGCGAGTCGAAGTACTGCCGCAGGACCGGTCCAAGTCCGGCAGCGCACTCGTAGCCGAGCTGTACGGCGTGCTCGCGGACGATGGTGACCAGCTCGTCGGAGGAGTAGTCCGCGAACTCGACCCGGCGCGAGAACCTCGACGACAGGCCCGGGTTGGAGGCCAGGAAGTTCTCCATCTCCTGGGTGTATCCGGCGACGATGACGACCACCTTGTCGCGGTGGTCCTCCATCAGCTTCAGCAGGGTGTCCACGGCCTCCCGGCCGAAGTCGGAGCCGGACGCCTCACGCGGGGTGAGGGTGTACGCCTCGTCGACGAACAGCACACCGCCCAGGGCCCGTTCGAAGACCTCGCGGGTCAACTGCGCGGTGTGGCCCACGTATCGGCCGACGAGGTCGGCGCGGGACACCTCGACGAGCTGGCCGCGCGGCAACACGCCCAGGGAGGCGAGGAGTTCGCCGTAGAGCCGGGCGACCGTGGTCTTGCCGGTGCCGGGCGGGCCGGTGAAGACGAGGTGGTGGCTGAGCCGGGGCACCGGGAGTCCCGCGGCTTCGCGCTGCTTGGCGGTCGACACCAGGTTGACGAGGTCGGTGACGTCCCGCTTCACGGCGTGCAGTCCGACCAGCGCGTCCAGCCTGCTGAGCGCGTCGTCGCCGGAGTCGACGGCGTTCGGGCCGTCGGCGGCGGTGCGGGCCGCCTCCTCGCTGATGTCCTGCGGCAGCAGCAGCGAGAGGTCCTGCTCGGTGACGTCGGTGAGCGCGGACAGCCGTACGGCCTGCCGGTCCACCATCTCCTCGAACACCTGCCGTGCGGCACGGCCGTTGCCGAATCCGGCGTCCTTGGGTATGCGCTCGAAGTGCACCGCGAGGGCGAGTCGGGTCTCGTCGGCGAGTGCGTACTGGTGACGTACGCACATGCTCTCCATGATCTCGACCAGCTCCGGCACCGAGTAGTTCTCGAACTCGACGGTGCGTGAGAAACGGGACGCCAGACCGGGGTTGGAGCCGAGGAAGCTGCGCATCTCGTCGGAGTAACCGGCCGCGACGACGACCACGTCCTCACGGTGGTCCTCCATCAGCTTCAGCAAGGTGTCGACGGCCTCGCGCCCGAAGTCGGCCCCGGATCCACGGGAGTCGGAGGTGAGGGTGTAAGCCTCGTCGACGAACAGGACACCGCCCAGGGCCCGTTCGAAGGCCTCGGTGGTCTTGATGGCCGTTCCGCCGATGACCTGGGCGACGAGGTCGGCGCGGGAGACCTCGACGAGGTGCCCGGAGCGCAGGGCGCCCAGCTCGGCGAGGATCGTGCCGTAGAGGCGGGCCACGGTGGTCTTACCGGTGCCGGGCGGGCCCGCGAAGACCAGGTGGCGGCTCATCGGCGGTGCGGACATGCCGAGTTGGGCACGGCGCGCGGCGAGCTGGGTGAGGTTGACGAGGGTGCGGACCTGTTCCTTGACGTTGTCGAGGCCGATCAGGCTCTCCAGCGCGGCCATCGGTCCGTCGGGGCGTCCGGGGCCGTCCGAGGCGGAGACGGTGCCCGCCGGGTCGGTGCCCTCGGCCTCGCCGAAGCCCCAGGCGTCGCGGGACTCGTTGCCGGTGCTGATGAGGTTCTCCACCGCGAGCCGGCCGCCCGCCTTGGCCTGGACGAGGCCGCCGCCCTTGTTGTCGCGGACCGTGCAGCCCACGACCGACACCGGTGCCTCGGACTCGACGCGGATGCCGTCGCGGTCGTTGCCGGCCGCCTCGCAGCCGTTCAGGGAGGCCCGGCCGCCGTCGCGGACCAGGAAACCGTGCTCGGCGGAAGCGGCGGTCCGCACCCGGTTCGCCGTCAACTCGCCCCCGGTGTCCACGAGTACACCGCAGCCGCCGGCCGAGACCAGCTCGCCGTCGCGCAGCGCCGCCGTGCCCTCGCCGCCGATCTCCAGACCGGCGCCACCGGGGTTGTTGACCTTGAATCCCGCGAGATAGACGTTGCCGCCCGCCGCGATCTCCGCGCCCGCGCCGCCCGGTGCCTCCACCGTGCAGTCCTCGACCCGGCCGCGCCCGCCGTCGCGCACCGAGACGCCGCAGCCGCCCGCGCCGGTGATGCGGGCGCGCCGCACCAGCGGGTTGGCGTTGCCGCGGATCACCACACCGGCGCCCTTGACGTCGATGATCTCCACGCGCTCCAGCTCGGCCGCCGAGTCCTCTTCGAGCAGCACGCCGTCCGACTCGCCGTCCCGGACGGTCAGCGAGGTCAGCGTGGGCGAGGAGGCCCCGGCCACCCGCAGCGCCGACATCTGGGCGCCGGTCAGCCAGCAGTCCTCGTACGTGCCGCGTGAACGGTCCGTCACCAGCAGGCCGTTGCCCGTGGTGCGGGCGGTGCGGCAGCGGACCAGCACCGGGTCGCTGCCGTGCGAGACGATGATGCCGGGCCCGCTGGAACCGGTGACCCGCACCTCCTCCAGCTCGCAGCGGGCGGTGCTGGTGATGTGCACACCGATCGAGGTGTCGCGGATCACGGTCCGCAGCACCCGGATCCCGCTGCGCTCCTCAAGTGCCAGTGAGGGCTTGTCCGTTGAGGCGAGGTCGCAGTCCTCCACGGAGCCCTGGGCGTCGCCGTTGGCGAGCACGCCGTTGCCGCGCGCGTCCCGCACCGTGCAGCCGCGCAGGGTGGCCCGGCCGCGCTCGCTGATCACCACCCCGCTGGTGCCGAAGTGTTCGAAGGTGCAGGACTCCAGCGAACTCTCCGTGGACGAGGTGACCACGACACCGGCGCCGGTGCGATTCGACACCCGGCACTCGCGCATCGCGAGCGAGCCGGAGTTGCGCGCCAGTACGGTCGTCCACGAGGCGCCGGACAGATCACAGCCCTGCATGGCGACCTGCCCGTGCGAGGCGTCCACGGCCGGCTGTTCCTCGTCGTGGCCCTGGACCACCAGGTCGGTCAGCATCACCGCGTCCACGCGCAGCGAGATCACGATGCCCTTGCGCGGTGCCAACCGCACGGTGCCGCGCGCCTGTTCGGCGACGATGGTGACCCGGGTGGTGACGACGAGATTCTCCTCGTACGTCCCCGGGCGCACACTCAGCACCGCGCCTCCGCGCGCCCTCGCCAGGGCCTCTCCGATCGTCCGGGCGTCCCCGGTGCCCTCCGGACAGACCGTCAGTACCTGGCGCACTCAGCTGACCTCCTCGTGTCGGCACCTGTCGGTTGCGGCAACCCCATCATGCCGTCCCCGCACGCCCGTTCCCACTCCGGTCCGGAAAGCGGAACGTCCGGAGCGGGGGTGCGCGGTGCGGCACAACAGTGCCGTACGGCGAATTATGGGCTGTTGCGCAACGGCCGTACCAGCGCCGGGGCTTGTGCGTGTCGATTGTTAACTCCGGTGAAAGGAACCGCTGTTGGCCCATGTGCGTGATGGGACGTGAATAGGATTGCGCACACAGACGTACGACGAACTGCTGGGCGATTGAGAGCGGACAGGGCGGATGACAGACCGAACCGGACCGGCCGCGCGGAAAACGGCGGCAGAGAACACGGCAGAGAATTCCGTGACGGGTGCCCCGGCCGGGGAGGCGACGGCGGCGGACCCGACGGCATCGACATCGATATCAGCGGCGGCGTCCGCCGGGGAGACGGCCAACGCGCCGACCCCGACGGGGAGTACGGCGGGCGAGACCCCCAAGTCCCGTCCAGGGGCCACCAATTCACCCGGTTCTGCCGGAGCTCTCTCCGCGGAGTCCGTCGCGGCCGAGCTGAGTCGTCCCGCGGTCTCGGCGGCGGAGACCGAGGCGCTCGCCGGTGGCCGTACGCCGGAGGAGCCCGCGGGGCCGACCGGCCCGGAATCCGCGACCGCCGCCCGGTCGGCCCGGCCGGAAGCCGAGGCCGAGGCCCCCGTCGGGGCGCTGGCCGCGAGCATGCCCGAGGGCGACGGACCGACCCCCGGAGACACGGCGACCGCGTCCGTCGGCCGTCCGGGCCGCCCGCTGCTGGCCGGTGCGGCCGTGCTCGGCGCGCTGCTGATCGCGGTGCCGGGACTGCTGATGAGCCGGGACAAGACGCCGGAGACCCACAACCGGGTGGTCGCCGACCAGGCGGGCACGATTCTCGGCGACGGCGCGGCGACACCGGGCGCCGGGGCGTACGCCTCGGGCACCCCGACCGCTCCGGCCGGGCACGCCACACCGAAGATCGCCACACCGCACAAGACCTCGTCGGGCAAGGGGACCAACGCCCAGCCGGTGAGCGAGCCGACGACGGTCAAGACGAACAAGCCGGCCTCGGCGGCGAAGCCGACGAAGAAGTCCTCGACGACGAAGTCCGGTTCGACCAAGTCGGGGACGACCAAGTCGGGGACGAAGTCGAGCTCCACCACCAAGTCCAGCTATCCGTCGGACGTCCTCGTCACGGCCACCCGGGTGCTGAAGGCGGGCCAGTCCATCAACGCGAAGAAGGCGCGGCTGCGCATGCAGTCCGACGGCAACTTCGTGCTCTACGACGAGAACAACAAGGCCCGTTGGGCCACCATGACCTTCGGCTCGAACTACCACGCGGTGTTCCAGGCGGACGGCAACCTCGTCGTCTACACCTCCGCCAACAAGCCCGTCTGGGCCAGCAACACCGGCGGCCACGACGGCGCCATCCTCCGCCTCCAGGGCGACGGCAACATGGTGATCTACTCCGGCGGCTCGACCGCGATCTGGGCCAGCAACACCCAGCACTGACCACCCGAACTCCCTCCGGCCCGCACCCTCTTGAAGGGTGCGGGCCGGAGGCGCGGGGTTCAGCTCCCCGTGTTCAGCTCTTCGCGAGGGTGATGTCCTGCTGCTGCACCGCGTGGAAGCGCGGCAGCGGCAGACCGCCCCCGGAGGACAGTTCCATCACCGTGGCCTCGACCTTGGCGGCGCCGGGGGTGAGCGGGTCGGACGACGGCTTCCCCGAGTTCTCCCAGGTGTGTTCCATGCCGTCGCAGACCGCGCGGGTGCCACCGATGCCGTGCCGGACCGGGGAGTCGCCCTGGACGACGGAGGAACTGACAAAGGTGGCACCGGAGTTGCCGAGACAGCGGTAGGTGCCGGAGAGCGTGACGGTGCCGTCCGGGGCGATGCTGCCCGTGGGGTCGACCGTCACCGTCTCGTACGGGGCGGCGGACGCGGTGGCGGCGGGGGCGGCGGCGAGCAGGAGCAGCGCGGCACCGGCCGCCGTACCGAGGACTGAACGCAGGGACATGGGAGTACCTCCTGGAGTTGGGGCCTCCACTGGTACCGGGCCACGGCCTCAACTCCCGTGATCCTCACTCCTTCGGTGGCGAGTCCGCACGGAGCGTCGTGATCGTCACTCGTTAGATGGCGACTCCGCACCGAGCGTCGTGGAACGGTCCGAGTGTTGTCCGCGTGTTGTCACGCTTCACAGCAGGCGGTTCCGATGAGTTCGCGGCGGGAGGATGGTCTGTATATGCGATGCGGGCGGTGACGGAGCCGCCGGAACGGATCGCATCCGACGTGGAGGTACGCCATGTGTTCCCACCAGTCCTCGTGCCCCGTGACCGCCGCCGACACCACCACCCCGCACATCGTCTCCGCCCACCCCGAACAGGGCTGGACGCTGCTGTGCGACGGCGCGATCGTCTTCGACGACCTGGGCGCCGTGCTTCCCGACGGCCGGATCGTCGCCCCGCACCGGGTGCCGGCGGACCGACTCGCCGTCGCCGCCTGACCGTTCCCGCCCTCGCCGCGCTCCACGGACCGTAGCGGTTCGGTGTAGCGCACCCGAGGTGACCAGCAGCGATGCCGTCGGCCTAAGATGATCAACGTGTCCGACCAGCATGCTCCACGGTCTCTCATCGTCACGCTCTACGGCGCGTACGGCCGCTTCGTGCCCGGCCCGGTTCCGGTCGCGGAACTGATCCGGCTCCTGGCCGCGGCCGACGTCGACGCGCCCTCCGTGCGCTCGTCGGTGTCCCGCCTCAAACGGCGCGGGCTGCTCCTGCCCGCCCGTACGGCAGAGGGCGCCGCCGGGTACCGACTCTCGCCCGAGGCACGGCAGTTGCTCGACGACGGCGACCGCCGCGTCTACGCGACCACACCCCCGGAGGACGAGGGCTGGGTGCTCGCGGTGTTCTCCGTACCCGAGTCCGAGCGCCAGAAGCGGCACGTCCTGCGCTCCCGGCTGTCCGGCCTCGGCTTCGGCACCGCCGCCCCGGGCGTGTGGATCGCACCCGCCCGCCTGTACGAGGAGACCCGGCACATCCTCAAACGGCTGCGCCTCGACCCGTACGTCGACTTCTTCCGCGGTGAGCACCTCGGCTTCGCGGCGACCGCCGAGGCCGTGGCCCGCTGGTGGGACCTGCCCGCGATCGCCGACCGGCACCAGGCGTTCCTCGACCGCCACGCGCGCGTGCTGCACGACTGGGAGCAGCGCGCGGACACCCCGCCCGAGGACGCGTACCGCGACTATCTCCTCGCCCTGGACTCCTGGCGCCATCTCCCCTACGCCGACCCCGGACTGCCCGCGAGCCTGCTCCCCCGGGACTGGCCGGGCGCCCGCTCGGCGGAGGTGTTCCGAGCGCTGCACGAGCGGCTGCGGGACGCCGGGGCGGTGTTCGCGGGGGTGCGGCCGCAGTCGCCGTAGCGGCCGATCATGAACAGTTCATGGCGAAAGGGTGCGACCTCTTGCGCACCGCCTGTCACTCAGCTAAACCTCAGCTTCTTTAGCAGGTCCTCTCAGAGTTCTTACCTAGCCTTCGACGACGTCGCTCGTCGGGTAAGAAAGAGGACTGTTGCGCATGACCACCACGGCACGGGCTCAGGGAGCCACCGTCTGGCTCACCGGACTGCCGAGCGCGGGTAAGACGACGATCGCCCAACATCTCGGGGAGCGACTGAGAGCCGAGGGACATCGCGTGGAGGTCCTCGACGGCGACGAGGTGCGCCGCTTCCTCTCGGCCGGCCTCGGCTTCTCCCGCGAGGACCGCAACACCAATGTCCAGCGCATCGGCCTCGTCTCCGAGGTGCTCGCCCGCAACGGTGTCCTGACGCTCGTCCCGGTCATCGCGCCGTACGCCGACAGCCGCGAGGCCGTCCGCAAGCGCCACGAGGCGAGCGGGACGCCGTACATCGAGGTCCATGTCGCGACCCCCGTCGAGGTGTGCAGCGACCGCGACGTCAAGGGCCTCTACGCCCGCCAGGCCGCGGGCCACCTCACCGGCCTGACCGGCGTCGACGACCCGTACGAGCCGCCCACCGACCCGGCGCTCACCCTGCCGACGCAGACGCAGAGCCCGCAGGAGTCGGCGGACGCGGTGTACGCGGTGCTGTCCGAGCGGGGGTTGGTGTGAGCGCGGTGCCGACCACAGAAGCCTTCACG
>NZ_BARF01000149.1 GCF_000367365.1 Streptomyces prunicolor NBRC 13075
CGGTAGCCGCACATCAGATACAGCCCCGCGCCCCTGGGTTGGCTGCCCTCAGGTGTGTTCAACAGGACCCGGTGTGTTCAGCAAGGCCCGGCATGTTCAGCAGGCCTTACGCCATGCTCCCAGTTCGTACTTCTTCTCCAGTGAACTGAGCTTCAGCTTGCGGGAGTCGGCGCAGAAGCTGGTCGTCGGGAGTTCGTACTCGACGTGGAAGACCGCCTTGTTGGCCTTGATGAACGGGGTCAAGGTGTCGCACTCGTCGTACTGGGCGCACTGTTCGTTGACCGCGAAGTCGAAGTCGGTTACCAGGGCGGGGATTTGGGCGAGGTCGTTCTTCAGGCCGACTGCCATACCCCTTGCGTGGGCCAGCTTGGCGATGAGGCGGTTGTAGTGGAGTTGGTCGGCGGCCTTGAGGGGGAAGCCGGTGTCGTTCTGGTAGCCGTCCATGTTGTCGGGCTCCACCGCGTCGAAGCCCTTCTCGCGGCACATGTCCAGGCGGGCCGCCATCAGGGGTTCGAGGACGTCCGTGCGGCGGATGTCGAGCCAGCGTTCGCCCTTCCAGCTGTTGCCCTTGCCCAGCACCGACTTGGGGAACTTCTTGGCGTCGGGGCGGAAGTCCTCCCAGGCGCCGGTGGAGAGGTAGCAGATGACCTTGCGGCCCTTGTCGTGCAGCGCGGTCACCGTCGCCTTGGAGTGGTCGAAGCCGTCGATGTCGTAGACCGGGACGTCGATGGATGTGTCCAGGCGGCCGCTCAGCTGCCACTGCCAGGCCACTCCCGGGCGGGGCTGCCAGCGCTTCCCGGTGGTCTGCGTGGGGGTCGGCTTGTCGTCGGGGGTGGCGGTGCAGCCCGCGAGGAGCAGGAGGAGGAGCGCTAGCAGGGGGGTGGGGCGGCTCATGGAACGGGCTCCAGGGTGTGGGGCAAGGTACCCCACGGATGATCTCCCACGCCCAATACCGCGCAGTGCACCGAGGCCCCCCGGGCGCGGGCCTCCGCTTCGAAGTCGACCTCGGGCGGGACGCCGTGGACGAGGTGGCCGAGGTGGGTTCCCGCAGTGCCACGCCAGGGTTGCGGGGGTTGGTCGCGGTACGTCGTCCAGGGGCCCTCGAAGGTGATCAGGACGTCGGCTATGCGGGCGTACGACGGGTGGGGTGTCGTGCCGTGGTTCAGCACGAGTGTGCCGCAGCCGGTGGCCCAGGCTGCGCCCGCCAGGCGTTGGTAGTGCCTGAAGTCCCTTTGTTCGGTGGGGACTTGGTCGAAGAAGGCGCCGTTCGTGCCGTACCAGTCGCGGTAGCGGGTGAGGTCCTGGGCCACGTCCGCGTACGAGCGTGTGCCGTAGGCCGTGTCCGTGTAGCCGAGCAACCGGACGTCCGTTGCCCGGAGTTGGGCCGCCAGATCGGCGAAGGCGGGGTCGGGGGCCTCACCCGGGCCGCTCGCCGGGTTGAGGATCACGCCGTAGAGGCGGGGGGCCGCCGCCACGATCGCGGCCCACTCGGCGGGGCGGACGGTCGGGTGTTCGTAGTAGGGGACCAGTAGTTGGCTCATCTGTGTGCCGTGACTCTGCTCAACAGGGCGCCGACCAGGACCACTTGGACCGTCGCCGCCGTGCCGTACACGTACACGGCGATCCAGTGCGGGCCGGCCGCGTGGGTGAGCAGGGCCAGCGTCTGGGCCGCGGCCGCCGCGCAGCAGGTCGTTGCCGCGGCGAGGACCGCGCCGAAGGACTGGAGGAGCAGGCCTGTCCACAGGACCATGCCGAGGAGGAGCAGGCCGGTGAGGCTGACGGCGTTGACGCCGGGGGTGTGGGGCCAGAGGGAGGTGGCTAGGAGCGTGAGGGTGAGCAGGGCGGCGAGGTAGGCGGTCAGGCACAGGGTGAGGGTGAGGGCTGTTGTGCGCCAGAAGGCCTTGGGGGTACGGCTGTTGCGTATGCCGGTGAGGCTGCCGCTGCGGAAGCGGTAGAGGAGCCACTCGGCTGGGCCCATGCTCAGAGTCAGGGCGACTGCGGCGACCGCGCTGCCGCTCAGGGCGGCGTAGAGGACGAGGGCGCCGCTGCCCAGGCCGAACAATGCGAAGGGGAGGGAGCTTGTCAGTCGGGGGGACATTGTTGATTTTTGGCTGCGGGTGCGTGGGGGCTGGTCGCGACCACGCGGCGGTAGCCGCAAATTGAATACAGCCCCGCGCCCCTTGAGGGCAATGCCGTCAGGCCTTACTTCAAGTAGAGCCAGTGCCACTACCGCCAGCAAGGAACCCAGTAGCAGGATCAGTCTCGCCGCGTCCGGCACCGAATGGACCATCGCCACCACCGCGCCCGCCGTCATCGGCAACAGCGTTGCCAGCAAAGCCCGTTCGCGGCCCATGACCAAAAGGACGGTTGCCGCGCCCAGGTAGATGGACTGGCCCGCGGCGAAGGTTACGGCTGTCGGGTGGGTGGTGCCCGCGACCGCCAGCGCGACCCCGGCGCCCAGGAGTGCGCCCAAGGGTGCCCCGACGAGGAGGCTGTGGCGGGCCGCCGGTCTGTCGCCCAACCCCAGCCAGGAGTACGCCCTGTGGGCAAGGCCCTGGTTCCAGGTCCAGCCGACCAGGGCGCCGGAGAGGAGGGGGAGGGTGCCGGCGGGGAGGCCGAAGGATTCGGGGTGGCCCGCGAGCAACGGTGACCCTAGGACGTAGCCGAAGCCCGGGAGGGCGAAGACGACGCCTCTCAACAGGCAGCCGAGCAGGCCTATTTGCCAGGGGTCGTGGGCGGGGCCGTCGGGTTCCGGGAAGCGGCGGGCGACTCTGTCGTACAACTCCTCCGCCAGGGCGAAGGAGTTCTTGACGCCGTACCGCTCGCGTATCTGGTCGTCCGACATACCGTCGGATTCGAGGAGCGCGGCGATCTCGTCGGGGTGCACGGCCGCGGCGACGAACTCGTCGAGGCGTGCGGCGAGTTCGTCGATCGGGTCGGGCTCCGCCCAGCTCGGTGAGCGGCGTTGCTTGGGGACGCCGGGGACGGTGTCCGAACTCGCCCCCGGCGGCAGCCAGATGGAACCGGTCACCAGTCGGTACCGTCCGTCGCGACAGCCTTATACCACGGATCGCGCAGTTCGGCGGTCCAGTCGGCGACGGTCTCGACCGTGGGCTCGTACACCTCGGGGCGGCCCGCGAGCTCTTGGTAAATAGTCCGGAAATTATCCACGGACCGACGCAACGTGAAGCGCTCGATAACCCTCTGGCGGGACAACTCGCCCAATTTCAGGCGGCGTTCGTCGTCGCGGAGGAGGGTGAGGACGGCGGCGGCCATCTTCTCCGGCTCGCGCGGCGGGACCACGAGACCGGTGTCGCCGACGGCCTCGCTGACTCCGCCGACGTCGGTCGAGACGGTCGTACGGCCGCAGGACATGGCCTCGATGATGGAGAAGGGGAAGCCCTCCGAGATGGAGGAGAGCATGACTATGTGACCTGCCGCGTACGCGCGCCAGACCTCGCTGATGCGGCCCTCGAAGGTGACCCCGTCGGTGACACCCAACTCGGCGGCGAGCTTTTCGAGTTTGGTGCGGTAGGCCTCGCCGCCGACCGGTACCGGGCCGAACAACCGCAGCCTGGTTTCGGGCATTTCGGCGCGGACGGAGGCATACGCGCGTAGAAGTGTTTCGAGGTCCTTGATGGGGTCCACGCGGCCGCACCAGGAGAGGGTGGGGATCTCCGGTTCGGGGCCCGCGTGCGGGAAGGCGGCCGGGTCGACGCCGTTGTAGACCGTGCGGATCTTGTCGGCGTCGGCGCCGCCGCGCTCCTCCCAGCGGCGGTTGTACTGGTTGCACGGGGTGATCAGGTCGGCGGCCTTGTACCCGTGGGAGTTCAACTCGCGGTAGAAGCCGAGCATGAAGGCCTTCACGGGCCAGCGCTGGCCGTCGCGGCGGTAGCCGAGATAGCGCTCACGCAGGTAGATGCCGTGCTCGGTGAGGAGGAAGGGCACTCCGTCGAGCTTCTTGGCGGCGAGCGCGGGCAGGGTCGCCAGGCCGCTGCTGACGGCGTGCGCGACACAGTCCTCGGGGATGCGGACGCCGAGTGGGCGAAGTGCGTGCTCCAGCAGGTCCGTTGCGGTGAGGGCGTCGTGAACTGTGGGGCGGGCGGCGGCAGTTGCCAGGTGCGGCATCGTCCATATCCACATCAGCGAGCGCAGCGCCGTCTCGGTGCGCAGGGCCGCCGACAGGCGTCCTTGGCGGGCGAGTTGGGCCAGGTCGTAGAGGCTCTCGCCGAAGTCGCAGTGCGCCTCGGGGTCGAGGAAGGAGAGCAGGAACCGCTCGTAGGAGTCGACGAAGCGGCGGCGGGCGGCGCCGTACAGGCCGTGGTTGCGGCGGCCGGGGCGCGGGCCCCAGGTCGGCACGGACGTGTGCCGGTAGGCGTTGGACGGCAGCTCCCAGGTCACGGGTTCGCGACCGCTGCCGGTGAGCGACAGGATGTGGAAGTCCACCTCCGGCATGCCCTTGACGAGTTGGTCGCACCAGGTGCTGACCCCGCCGTGGACGTGCGGATAGGTGCCTTCGGTGAGCATGGTGACATGACGGCCGGTACGCATCATGCGAGTTCCCCCCTGCGGAACTGTGGACGGCTCTGGCGCGCACCCCGGCCGGTCGGTGGTGGCCGGGGTGCGCGCGATGGCTGGCTGCGCTGCGCTGTCGTGGGGTCAGGCGGGCAGGTTCAGCGCGAGAGCGGTCTGCGTAAGCTCCGGCGTGGTCCAGGCCGAGCGCTCTCCCGCGTACGGCGTCCCGAACGCGGCTGTGCCGAGAGGTAGTTGCTTGGTGGTCCCTTCGGGTGCGGTCAACGGGATCTGGATCCCTGTGGGGGCGTTGACGGTGACGGTGGTACCGATCCGGTACGCCTCGACGTCGCCGTTCGTGACGGCGCTCTGCCAGGCGGCGCGGTTCTGGAGTTCGGTGCCGATCGCGCTCTCCCGCAGGTTCTCCAGCGGGGTGTTGTCGGCGAACAGCGCCTGGTAGTCGGCGAGCACCTGGTCCAGGACCGGGTAGAGGACGCGGTCCTCGGCCAGGTTGGACTGGTGCGCGTAGTGCGGAAGCGGGTCGTTGCTGATGGCGTGGCCGAGGTCGGTGGCCGCCTCCTGCGGGACGATGTAGTCGTCGTAGCCGGTGGCGGTGTCCAACGGGGCTGCCAGGCAAGTGGAGTCGGGGTTGTTCTCGCAGGCGCCGCTGCCGCCGTCGGCCGTGGAGGTGTAGATCCAGTTGTACTCGTCGGCCATCTCGGCCTTGGTGCCCGTGTTGTAGTACACGTTCATCGGGTAGCGGGGCACGGTGAGCGCGTCGCCGACGGCCCGCTGGGTGCTCTCGCGGGAGTGGTCGGAGGCCGTCCAGGTGATGCCGTTGGCGGCGAGGGCGCCTGCCAGGTTCGGGTTGTCGTCGGGCTGCTGCGGGAGCGTCTTGAGGCCCGAGTGCTCACCGGTGACCAGCTCGTCCCGCTCGACCGGAAGGCCGTTCGCCAAAGCCCAGTTGTAGTTGCTGGCGATCTCCGCGGAGATGTCGGCCTGGCTCATGTACTGGGTCGTACCGTCGGCGTTCTTCGCGCAGTTCCAGGGCACGGTCGTCAAGTCCTGGACGCAGCCGAGGAATTCGTGCGAGTACGTGTGGTTGATCCAGCGGAAGTCGGCCTTGTCGGCGAGGAGCTGGTCGGTGAGGGCGTCCGTGCCGCCGTTCTCGCTCTTCCAGTCCTCGCCCAGGCCCGCGTTGAAGGCCAGGTCGAGCGTGAAGCCGTGGTCCTGCTCCCACTGGGCCGCGTACGCCGCGTCGGCCGCGGTCATCCGGATCGGCGTGGCCGTCGAGCCCTCGCCCGCCGCGCAGTCGTAGTCACCGGGCGTGCAGTTGAGCTCGGTGTCCCAGCGGTCGTCGGGCGCGAAGACGTCGTCGACATGCACCGAAAAATAGTTGCGCGCCTGGCCCAGGTGCACGCCCTGAGTCAGCCATTCGACGATGCCGCGCGCCAACACCCGGAACTGCTCCTGGTATTGGTTGTACGCGAAGGTCAGCACCAGTTCGCGGCGGCCGTCGTGCGCGTACTCGCCGACCAGGCTGCCGCGCCCGGTGCCGCCCGGTACGGCGGTGTCGACGTAGCTCGTGAAACCGGTCCTGGGCGTGGCCACGAAGCCGTAACTCTCCTGCACGGACGAGGAGTTGTCCTCGAACGTGAGCGGTCCGTCGAGATAGCCGAAATAGCCCGCCTTGCCGTCGGCGGTGACATCTGCCTCATGCCCGTCGAGTGCCCCGGAGTAGGCGGCGTAGTCGAGACCGACCTCCGGGTGCGCCCAGGTGTAGGCGTCGACCTGCGGGATGCCGTACGTCGTCTCGTAGGCATTGAGCGCGGTCTGTTCCGCCGAACTCGTCCCGAACGGCGCCTCGTTGGGCAGGACGACGCCCTGGTACTTCGCGCGGGGCGTGCCGTCCACCGTGTCACTGAGGAAGGCCGCGTCGATCGTGGGGCGGCCCGAGTCGTTCAGGTTCACAGTCGTGTACGGAATGCCCTCGCTCTTCAGCTGGGCGGCGATGGCCTCGACGGGACTGTCCCCGTTGTCCACGACGAGTACCTTGAGATCGATGCGCGGCTCGTCGGCGGCCGATGCGCCGGGTGCCTCCAGGCCCAGCACCAGCAGTCCTGCGGCCGCCAGTACAGCGGCCGCGGTTCTCCATCCGCGCGTTCCGTGCGCCATGTCGTCCCTCCCCCAAGCGATCCTCCCTGTGGTCGTCTCGCGGAGGATCCATGGAAATCATGCAAATCGATGAGCATGTCGCCCACATGAACCTCACGAGTGTGGCGCAGGACATCCAGGGTGAGGATCGAGAAGTGGCCACTCCGCTTCCGGTAGGTGAACCCCTCGAGGGAACCGGTGAACCCCCCGCCGGGAATGAGCCATCAGGCACACGCGCGTACGCTCGTCCTGGGCGCTCAGCTGCCCCCTATGCCCACCACCGCCGCAGGTCGGAAATAGGGTCGGCTGTCGGGCCCGGTCGACCCACCCCGTTCGGCCACAGAAACTTCACATCGGAAGCGAGAATTCACCACTGTGACTGCTCTCACTCTCAGCACCGCCGCGGCGCCCGGCCTGCGGGCCGACGCGATCGTGATCGGTGTCGGCAAGGGCGGCAAGGGCCCGGTCGTCGCACCGGGCGCCGACGCCGTGGACAAGGCGTACGACGGCAGGCTCGCCGGCGTCCTGGAGACCCTGGGCGCCTCCGGTGCCGAGGGCGAGATCACGAAGCTGCCCGCACCGGCCGGCTTCAAGGCACCGCTCGTGCTCGCGGTGGGGCTCGGCGCGGAGCCCGAGGAGGGCGAGGAGTACGGCGCCGAGGTGCTGCGCCGGGCCGCCGGCGTCGCCGCCCGCGCGCTCACCGGCGCCAAGAAGGCCGCCTTCGCGCTCCCCCTCGCCGACGCCGCCGACGCCGGTGCGATCGCCGAGGGCGCGCTGCTCGGCGCGTACTCCTTCGACGCGTACAAGGGCGGCGCCAAGGACGCCAAGGGCAAGGCCCCGCTCGGCGAGGTCGCCCTGCTCGGCGGCAAGCCGCGCGACAAGGAGCACAAGGCGGCCGTAGAGCGCGCTCTGGCGGTCACCGAGGAGCTCAACCGCGCCCGCGACCTGATCAACACCCCGCCGAACGACCTCGACCCCGAGGCCTTCGCCGCCGTCGCGCAGACCGCGGCCAAGGAGCACGGCATCAAGGTCGAGGTGCTCGACGAGAAGGCTCTGGAGAAGGGCGGCTACGGCGGCATCCTCGGCGTCGGCGCCGGTTCCGCGGCCGGTCCGCGCCTGGTGAAGCTGTCGTACACGCACGCCGACGCCACCAAGCACCTCGCGTTCGTCGGCAAGGGCATCACGTACGACTCGGGCGGCATCTCGCTCAAGCCGGCCGGCCACAACGAGACGATGAAGTGCGACATGAGCGGTGCGGCCGCGGTGTTCGCGGCCGTCGTCGCCGCCGCGCGTCTGGGCCTCGCCGTCAACGTCACCGGCTGGCTGGCGCTCGCCGAGAACATGCCGTCGGGCTCCGCGACCCGTCCCGGTGACGTGCTGCGGATGTACAGCGGCAAGACCGTCGAGGTGCTCAACACGGACGCGGAGGGGCGGCTTGTCCTCGCGGACGCGCTGTGGGCCGCGTCCGCGGAGAAGCCGGACGCGATCGTGGACGTGGCGACGTTGACCGGGGCGATGGTTCTGGCTCTCGGGAGCCGGACGTTCGGTGTGATGGCGAACGATGAGGCGTTTCGCTCCGCGATCGTCGAGGCGGCTGACGAGGTCGGGGAGCCGTCCTGGCCCATGCCGTTGCCGGAGCACCTGCGTAAGGGGATGGACTCTCCCACCGCCGACATCGCGAACATGGGTGAGCGGATGGGTGGGGGGCTCGTCGCCGGGCTGTTCCTGCGGGAGTTCGTGGGTGAGGGGATCACCTGGGCGCACCTCGACATCGCTGGGCCTGCGTTCAACGAGGGCGGGCCGTTCGGCTACACCCCCAAGGGTGGGACGGGGTCTGCGGTGCGGACGTTGGTGCGGCTGGCTGAGCTGACTGCTGCTGGGGATCTGGGCTGACGTTCGCCCAATAGCTCGATGCCCTGAGGTGCGTGGGCGACTGCGGACCGGCTGTGGCCGGTCGCGCAGTTCCCCGCGCCCCTGGGGGGTCGCACCTAGGTCTGCGGCGACTGCGGGTCCGGTCGCGCCCCGCAGCGGAGCTGCATATCGATACAGCCCCGCGCCCCTAGGGGGTCGCACCCAAGGTGTCTCAACAATTCAACGTCTCTCATGTGAGCGTGTGGCGTCTCACACCCGGGCCCGGCGTCTCGTTGGGCCTCGACAAGTGCGAAGATGGGCTCGGCAGGACAGGGCCCCCACCACAGGGCCGAAGAAAGAGCGGCCGGACACCAGCCGCCGCGCGGTCACTGAAGACCGGCGTACGGCGCACATGCATGGAGGACGTGACGTGGCGAACGACGCCAGCACCGTTTTCGACCTAGTGATCCTCGGCGGTGGTAGTGGCGGGTACGCCGCGGCGCTGCGCGGGGCCCAGCTGGGACTGGACGTCGCCCTGATCGAGAAGGACAAGGTCGGCGGCACCTGCCTGCACCGAGGATGCATCCCCACCAAGGCCCTGCTCCACGCGGGCGAGATCGCCGACCAGGCCCGCGAGAGCGAGCAGTTCGGTGTCAAGGCCACCTTCGAGGGCATCGACGTACCGGCCGTCCACAAGTACAAGGACGGCGTGATCTCGGGCCTGTACAAGGGACTCCAGGGTCTGATCGCATCCCGCAAGGTGCACTACATCGAGGGTGAGGGGCGGCTCTCCTCCCCCACCTCCGTCGACGTCAACGGCCAGCGCATCCAGGGCCGCCACGTCCTGCTGGCGACCGGCTCCGTGCCGAAGTCGCTGCCGGGCCTGGAGATCGACGGCAACCGGATCATCTCCTCGGACCACGCCCTCGTCCTGGACCGCGTCCCGCAGTCCGCGATCATCCTGGGCGGCGGTGTCATCGGCGTGGAGTTCGCCTCGGCGTGGAAGTCCTTCGGCGCCGACGTGACGATCATCGAGGGCCTGAAGCACCTCGCCCCCCTTGAGGACGAGAACTCCTCCAAGCTTCTTGAGCGCGCGTTCCGCAAGCGCGGCATCAAGTTCAACCTGGGCACCTTCTTCTCGAAGGCCGAGTACACCGAAAACGGTGTCAAGGTCACCCTCGCCGACGGCAAGGAGTTCGAGTCCGAGCTCCTGCTGGTCGCGGTGGGCCGCGGCCCGGTCTCCGCCGGTCTCGGCTACGAGGAGCAGGGTGTCGCCATCGACCGCGGCTACGTCACGGTCGACGAGTACATGCGGACGAACGTCCCGACCATCTCCGCCGTCGGTGACCTCGTCCCGACGCTCCAGCTCGCGCACGTCGGCTTCGCCGAGGGCATCCTGGTGGCGGAGCGTCTGGCCGGTCTGAAGACCGTTCCGATCGACTACGACGGTGTCCCCCGGGTGACGTACTGCCACCCCGAGGTCGCCTCCGTGGGCATCACCGAGGCCAAGGCCAAGGAGATCTACGGCGCGGACAAGGTCGTCGCTCTGAAGTACAACCTCGCGGGCAACGGCAAGAGCAAGATCCTCAACACCTCGGGCGAGATCAAGCTCGTCCAGGTGAAGGACGGTGCCGTGGTCGGCGTCCACATGGTCGGCGACCGCATGGGCGAGCAGGTCGGCGAAGCCCAGCTGATCTACAACTGGGAAGCGCTGCCCGCCGAGGTCGCCCAGCTGATCCACGCCCACCCGACGCAGAACGAGGCGCTCGGCGAGGCCCACCTGGCACTGGCGGGCAAGCCTCTCCACTCCCACGACTGACCCCCTCGGTCGGACGACGACACAGACTTCCGCAATTCGTAAGGAGCAACCGAAACCATGGCGGTTTCCGTAACCCTTCCGGCGCTCGGTGAAAGCGTCACCGAGGGCACTGTCACCCGCTGGCTGAAGGCCGAGGGCGAGCGAGTAGAGGCCGACGAGCCGCTGCTCGAGGTGTCGACCGACAAAGTCGACACCGAGATCCCCTCCCCCGTCGCCGGTGTGCTGGCCTCCATCAAGGTGGCCGAGGACGAGACCGTCGAGGTCGGCGCCGAGCTGGCCGTGATCGACGACGGTACGGGCGCGCCTGCCGCGGCTCCGGCCCCGGCCGCAGAGCCCGCTCCCGTGGCTGCACCGGCTCCGGTCGCCGAGGCCCCCGCGGCTCCGGCGCCCGCCCCGGCCGCCCCCGCCGAGGCGCCCGCCGCCCCGGCAGCCGGCGCCACCGGTACCGACGTCGTACTGCCCGCACTGGGCGAGTCGGTCACCGAGGGCACCGTCACCCGCTGGCTGAAGGCGGTCGGCGAAGAGGTCGCCGAGGACGAGCCCCTCCTGGAGGTCTCGACCGACAAGGTCGACACCGAGATCCCCTCCCCGGTCGCCGGCGTCCTGCTGGAGATCCTGGTCGGCGAGGACGAGACCGCCGAGGTCGGCGCCAAGCTCGCCGTCGTCGGCGCCCCGGGTGCCGCTCCGGCGGCTGCCCCGGCTCCGGCCGCCCCGGCGCCCGCTCCGGCGGCTGCCGCTCCGGCTCCGGCCCCCGCGCCG
>NZ_BARF01000148.1 GCF_000367365.1 Streptomyces prunicolor NBRC 13075
CAGCGCGGCGGCGAGGACCGGGAAGGCCAGCAGCACGAGCACGGCGGTCAGCAGCACGTTCCACACGAAGATCGGCATGCGGAACATCGTCATGCCCGGTGCGCGCATGCAGATGATCGTGGTGATGAAGTTGACCGCACCGAGGATCGTGCCGAAGCCGGAGAACGCCAGACCCATGATCCACATGTCGGCGCCGATGCCCGGCGAGCGGACCGCGTCCGACAGCGGGCTGTAGGCGAACCAGCCGAAGTCTGCCGCGCCCTGCGGGGTGAGGAAGCCACCGACCGCGATCGTCGAGCCGAAGAGGTAGAGCCAGTAGGCGAACATGTTCAGCCGCGGGAACGCCACGTCGGGCGCGCCGATCTGGAGCGGCATGATCCAGTTCGTGAAACCGGCGAACAGGGGCGTCGCGAACATCAGCAGCATGATCGTGCCGTGCATCGTGAACGCCTGGTTGAACTGCTCGTTCGACATGATCTGCAGACCCGGCCGAGCCAGCTCGGCGCGCATCAGCAGCGCCATGACGCCGCCGATCAGGAAGAACGCGAACGATGTGACCAGATACAGCGTGCCGATCGTCTTGTGGTCGGTGGTGGTGAGCCACTTGATCACGACGTTGCCGGGTTGCTTGCGCCTTACCGGCAGCTCATCCGCGTAGTGGGACTCTGCTGCCGGGGCACCCTGGGGTTCGTTGAGGATGCTCACAGGTTGTTCGTCTCCCGGTTCTTCTCGTGGCTCGTCTGCGCGATACCAGCGGGGATGTAACCGGTCTGCCCCTTCTTGACGAGGTCCTTGAGGTGCTGCTGGTAACGCTCCGGCGAGACGACCTTCACGTTGAACAGCATCCGGGAGTGGTCGACGCCGCAGAGCTCGGCGCACTTGCCGAGGTAGGTGCCCTCCTTGTTGGGGGTCACCTGGAAGGCGTTGGTGTGACCCGGGACGACGTCCATCTTCATCAGGAACGGCACCACCCAGAAGTCGTGGATGACGTCCCGTGAGGTGAGGACGAAGCGGACCGTCTCGCCCTTGGGGAGCCAGAGGGTCGGCCCCGGGTTGCCGGTCTGCGGGTTCTTCGTGGCGGGCGTACCGACGTCGTAGACTCCGCCGGCGTTCGCCGGGAACTCCTTCTTGAACCGGTCCGGGATCGCGGCCAGGTTCTTGTCGGTCGTCGCGTCACCACTGACACCGTCGACGTTCTCGATGTAGTTGAAGCCCCAACTCCACTGGAAGCCCACGACGTTGATCGTCACGTCGGGCTTCTTGTCGAGGCTCAGGAGCTTCGTCTCGTCGCGGGCCGTGAAGTAGAACAGCACCGAGACGATGATGAGCGGAACAACCGTGTACAGCGCCTCGATGGGCATGTTGTACCGGGTCTGCGGGGGGATCTCGACCTTGGTGCGGCTGCGCCTGTGGAACATGACGCTCCACATGATCAGGGCCCACACCAGGACGCCGACGGCGAGCGCGGCAGCCCAGGATCCCTGCCACAGGGAGAGGATCCGCGGACCCTCTTCCGTGGTCGGGGTGGGGAAACCAAGGCGAGGAAAGTCCTTGGATGTGCAACCGGTCGCGGTCGCCAGGACCAGGCCCGCAGTCATTGCCTGCAGCAGCTTCCGCCGCATCGGGCGCCGCGGCGAGCGGTCGGAGCCGTTGGGACTCACGTAGCGCCTTCCCGAGAGTCTCGCCCGCGCGGATTGGCTGCGGCCTGCCTTCACGCGGGTCGGTCGCCGCCCTGCGTCGGGCAGGGGTTTGGATGTTTATGCGGACCAAACCCTAGCCGACGCCCTCCGGGGGTTCGCGGGGAGGGTGGCATACGCGCCGGGGGTTACTCCGGGCGCCTAATAGCTCGGGGGTTGAGGTGGTTTGGGCGAGTGCGGGGTGCGTTGTGGTTGCTCGCGCCCCGCGGCGGAGCCGCTATGTCACAGTCCCGCGCCCCTTCGTAGCTCCCCCCTCGTTTTAACGTTGGCGTGTGTCCTACTTTGATGCTGCCTCCAGCCATCCCCTTCATCCCGTCGCGCGGCAGGCGCTGTTGGCGTCTCTGGACGAGGGGTGGGCGGATCCTGCTCGGTTGTATCGGGAGGGGCGGCGGGCGCGGATGTTGTTGGATGCCGCGCGGGAAGCGGCTGCCGAAGCCGTCGGGTGCCGACCCGACGAATTGGTGTTCACGGGCTCCGGAACTCGGGCCGTGCACACCGGTATCGCGGGGGCGTTGGCGGGGCGGCGGCGCGTCGGGCGTCACCTGATCGTGTCAGCGGTTGAACACTCTTCCGTGCTCCATTCGGCCGAGGCGCTGGTCGCGGAGGGCGGTTCGTCCACCGAGGTGCCGGTGGACCGTACGGGTGCGGTGAGCGTGGCGGCCTACGCCGATTCCCTCCGCTCGGACACCGCGCTGGCGTGTCTCCAGTCGGCCAACCACGAGGTGGGGACCGTGCAGCCGGTCGCCGAGGTGGCCGAGGCGTGCCGGGCGGTCGGGGTGCCGTTGCTGGTCGACGCGGCGCAGTCGCTGGGGTGGGGTCAGGTCGAGGGCGCGTGGTCGCTGCTCACGGCGAGCGCGCACAAGTGGGGCGGTCCGGCCGGCGTCGGGCTGCTCGTCGTACGGAAAGGTGTGCGGTTCGCGGCCCAAGGGCCTGTCGACGAACGGGAGTCGGGTCGGGCGCCCGGCTTCGAGAACATCCCCGCCGTCGTGGCCGCGGCGGCCTCCCTGCGTGCGGTCCACGCTGAAGCGGCCCAGGAGGCGCTACGGCTACGGGAATTGACGGAGCGGATCCGGGCGCGGGTGCCGAAGCTGGTGCCGGGGGTGGATGTGGTCGGCGATCCGGTGCGGCGGCTGCCCGGGATCGTCACCTTCTCCTGTCTCTATGTCGACGGAGAGACCCTCCTCCACGAACTGGACCGCGCCGGTTTCTCCGTCTCGTCCGGCTCGTCCTGCACGAGCAGCACGCTGACGCCGAGCCATGTGCTCAAGGCGATGGGGGTGCTGAGTGAGGGGAATGTGCGGGTGTCGTTGCCACGGGGGGCGACGGAGGAGGACGTCGAGCGGTTCCTCGCCGTGTTGCCGGGGGCCGTGGCGGGAGTACGGGAGAAGCTGGGCGCGCAGACGCCGGTGACCGCCGTAGAAGAGGAGTCGGAGTCGCTGGTCGTGGACGCCCTCGGCAAGCGCTGCCCGATCCCGGTGATCGAGCTGGCCAAGGTCATCGGCGATGTGCCGGTGGGCGGGACGGTCAAGGTCCTGTCCGACGACGAGGCAGCACGCTTGGACATCCCGGCGTGGTGCGAGATGCGGGGCCAGGAGTACGTGGGCGAGGAGAGGGCGCCCAAAGGCACGGCGTACTTGATCCGCCGGGCAACCTGAGCGCCCCTTTTAAGGGCGCGGGGCTGTGTCGATATGCGGCTACCGCCGCGTGTGCGCGACCAGCCCCCACGCGCCCGCAGCCAACAACTCAGCCCAGATGCCCCCGAACCTCACCCGCCGCATCATGCCCATAAGCCTTGGTGAACCGGTCCATGAAGTGCACCCGCCGCAGTTGGTACTCCTGCGTGCCAACAGTCTCGATGACCAACGTGGCGAGCATGCAACCAACCTGCGCCGCCCGCTCCAGCGAAACCCCCCACGCCAGCCCCGAGAGGAACCCCGCCCGGAACGCGTCGCCGACCCCCGTGGGATCGGCCTTCCGCTCCTCCTCCGCGCAGCCGACCTCGATCGGGTCCATACCGACCTTCTCGATACGAACGCCACGCGAGCCGAGCGTGGTGACCCGGTGGCCGACCTTGGCCAGGATCTCCTCGTCGCTCCAGCCGGTCTTCGACTCGATGAGCCCCTTCTCGTACTCGTTCGAGAAGAGGTACGCCGAGCCCTCCAGCAGGATGCGGATGTTGTCGCCGTCCATGCGCGCGATCTGCTGGGAGAAGTCCGCGGCGAACGGGATGGAACGGGTACGGCACTCCTCCGTGTGGCGGAGCATCGCCTCGGGGTCGTCCGCGCCGATCAGGACCAGGTCGAGGCCGCCCACGCGGTCGGCGACGGTCTTCAGCTCGATCTGCCGGGCCTCGCTCATGGCGCCGGTGTAGAAGGAGCCGATCTGGTTGTGGTCGGAGTCCGTCGTGCACACGAAGCGCGCGGTGTGCAGCGTCTCCGAGATACGGACCGAGTCCGTGTCGACGCCGTGCCGGTCGAGCCAGTCGCGGTACTCGGCGAAGTCGGAGCCCGCGGCGCCGACCAGGATCGGCTTGGTGCCGAGCTGGCCCATGCCGAAGGCGATGTTGGCCCCGACACCACCCCGGCGTACGTCGAGGTTGTCGACCAGGAAGGAGAGCGACACCGTGTGCAACTGGTCCGCGACCAGCTGGTCGGCGAAGCGGCCGGGGAAGGTCATGAGGTGGTCGGTGGCGATGGAGCCGGTGACTGCGATGCGCACGGCGAGGACTCTCCTGAGGGAGGCTGCGTTGACAGTTCACGCTACCCGGTCCGCGCGGCGACTCTGAAGCGGCCAAAACTACCCGATAGTAGATCTTTCTTCGCGAGGTCAAGCGTGCCTACGGTGCCGCTATGACGAACCTCAAGGTCGACGGCTCCGTTCCGGTCCACGTTCCGGTCCACCTCGAAAGCGAAGGTGAGGCGGATCTGGCCGCGCTGCGCGGCGACTGCGCGCGGATGGCTCCCCACTGGACGGTCCCCGACCGGATCGTTGCCCTTCCGGTGTCTCCGTCGCTCATCCACGGCGTGTCGGTGCCGTCGAAGTCCGCCCGGCTCCTTGACGGCATGTCGGAGTACGGCAACTGAGCTGAGTCGTTCAGCAGGATCGGCGTCATTCAGCAGGATCGGCGCGCTCGGTGGAACCGCGCGCTCCCCCGCTGCGTCCCATCGCTGTCCCCCGTAAAGGGGATGCGGGATACGACCCTTTCGCCTGCCGCTTTGACAGGGCCGGGTCAGGGTCAAGGGACAGTTGCGCAGCCGAAGGAGCGATGCGGTGAACACCGAGCGACCCGACAACGACGACACGACCGGCACCTCCGGTGACGTGCGGGGCGTGGGGGACGCCGCGAAGGGCTCCACGAAGGGGCCCGAGGTCGACGACACCAGGGTCGACACCGAGGTCGACGGCCCCGAGGCCGGCGAGGACGTGGCCGACGAAGACATGGCTGATGGTGAGGCGTCCGGCGCCGAGACCGACCGTAGCGAAGAGGCCGGACCTACGGCGTCCGGCGGCACGGAGGCGGACCGGCCGGAAGTCACCGACCCCACACCCCCCGAGGCCGCCCACCCGGAGCAGTCCGTCACCACCACCGACGCCGATCTGCCCCTGCACGACCAATCCCCCTCCCCCTATCCCGAAACCGATGACGACAGGCGCCCCGCGCGATCCAGGTCGCCGCTCGTCATCGCCTCCGTCGCCGCCGCCGTGCTGCTCGTAGGGGGTGGCGGGGCGTATCTCGCCTCGTCCTCGGCCGGGTCCGGGGGGTCGGGGGAAGGGACGGGGTCCGCGGCGTCCGGCGCCGACGGGACTCCGCCGCCGCTCGCGCTCGACGGGTACTCCTCGGGCGGCACGAGCGGGATCGCGTCCGGGGAGCCGAATCCGTACGGCCAGACGTACAAGGCCGTCGGCAGCCTGCCCGGTGGGCCTGATTCCGCCGCCGTGTACTCGCCGGAGGGCGAGGTCGGCAAGGACGACGTGGCCAGGCTCGCCAAGGCGCTCGGGGTCACGGGGAGGCCGGTGGCCGAAGGGCAGTACTGGAAGGTGGGCGGGCAGGACGGGAGCGGGCCCAGTCTGCAGGTGAACAAGGCGGCGCCGGGCATGTGGACGTTCAGCCGCTACGCACCCAGCACGGACGACTGCACCGGCACCTCCAACTGCCGGAAGGACCCCGCGGCTCCCGCGAGCGACCCGGTGAGCGTGGCCGTCGCGAAGAAGGCCGCCGCCCCGATCCTCAAGGCCGTGGGACAGGACGACGCGAAGGTCGACGCGAGCCAACTCATGGGCGCGCAGCGGGTGGTGAACGCCGAGCCGGTGATCGGGGGGCTGCCGACCCATGGGTGGACCACCGGGTTGACCGTCAGCGCCCAGGGTGAAGTCGTCGGCGGGAGTGGGCAGTTGGCGGCGCCGATGAAGGGTGACGTCTATCCCGTGCTGAGTGCGCAGAAGACGCTGGACCTGATGAACGCGGCGCCGAGGACCGATCACCGTATGGGCATCGGCGGTTGCGCCAGTCCCGTACCGCTGAAGGACCGGCTGGAGGCGCCCTGCGGGCAGTCCACCGACGCCGCTTCCGCCTCCGCCTCGCCCGCGCAGGCCCCGGCCGCCGTCGAGCACGCGGTGTTCGGGCTCGCCGTGCAGTCCGTGGACGGGAAGCAGGCGCTGGTGCCGTCCTGGTTGTTCGAGGTGCGGCAGCCGGGCGGGCAGGACAGTTTCACGGTGACGTATCCCGCGATCGACCCGAAGTATCTGGCTGCGGCCAACACGCCCACTCCTACGGCGAGTTCGACCTCCCCCGCGAAGCCGCACGACGTCAAGGCGGACGGCTGGTCGGCCGACGGGAAGAGTCTCACCGTGGCCTTCACCGGCGGGGTGTGCGCCGACTACAAGGCGTCGGCCGTGGAGAGTTCGGGCGAGGTGACGGTCACGGTGACCGCGACTCCCTGGCCGGACAAGATCTGCGTCATGATCGCCAAGGTCTACCACCAGACCGTGCAGTTGAAGGCGCCGGTCGGTGACCGGAAGGTCGTGGGGCCGGACGGCGAGGCGATCCCCGCGGAGAAGGCGGGGAAGGGCGTACAGCCGACGGCGGGGGCGGGCGTGGGGCCCTCGCTGGCCCAGTAGCCGGCGCTCCCGGGCACCGGAAAAGCCCGAAGGCGGCGGCCCTGTCGGAGGGGGCCGCCGCCTTCGCTCTGCTCAATTGCCCACCAGGGCAAGCGGGTTTAGCTGAACGAGTCGCCGCAGGCGCAGGAGCCCGTCGCGTTCGGGTTGTCGATCGTGAAGCCCTGCTTCTCGATGGTGTCGACGAAGTCGATGGAGGCGCCGCCCAGGTACGGGGCGCTCATGCGGTCGGTGACGACCTTGACGCCGCCGAAGTCCTTGACGACATCGCCGTCGAGGGAGCGCTCGTCGAAGAAGAGCTGGTAACGCAGGCCGGAGCAGCCGCCGGGCTGGACGGCGACACGCAGGGCCAGATCCTCACGGCCTTCCTGGTCGAGCAGGGCCTTGACCTTCGCCGCGGCGGCGTCGGACAGAAGGATGCCGTCGGTGACGGTGCTGGTCTCGTCCGATACGGACATCTACATCTCTCCCGGGTTGTACGGAGACTGCTTGCCGACGATTTCAACCGCCGGGGCCGTGGATTCATTCCGGGCCATGCCCGGTGTCTTTCCGTCGGCACCTCTTTCCATGCTCGCACACCCCCGCAAGGTCCCTCGCTGTGTGCGTACGCGGGGGACCTTGCGGGGGTGTGCGGCTGCCCACCGGGATTGATGTCACATCGACGTTATGGACATCGTCAAACTGACGTGAAGCAGTTATGATAGATAACGTCAATTCGACGAAAAGGGCCGTCCTCCCATCGGGACGGCCCCGCCCGCAGAACAGAAAGGGTGCGTGTCGTGACCACCGCCCAGACCCAGGAGCTCGACGTACAGCCGACGCCCCTCGCCCTGCTGCTCCTCGGCCGGGAGGCCGACCCGAAGAGCGAGCGCGGCGTCGAGTGTCCCGGTGACCTGCCCTCGCCGTCCGACCCGGACCTGGTCGAGCGGGCCCGCGCGGCCAAGGAGAAGCTCGGCGACAAGGTCTTCGTGCTCGGCCACCACTACCAGCGCGACGAGGTCATCCAGTTCGCCGACGTCACGGGCGACTCCTTCAAGCTGGCCCGGGACGCGGCCGCGCGCCCGGAGGCCGAGTACATCGTGTTCTGCGGTGTGCACTTCATGGCGGAGTCCGCGGACATCCTGACCGGCGACGATCAGAAGGTCGTACTCCCCGATCTCGCCGCGGGCTGCTCGATGGCCGACATGGCCACCGCCGAGCAGGTCGCCGAGTGCTGGGACGTGCTGACCGAGGCCGGCATAGCCGAGCGGGTCGTGCCGGTGTCGTACATGAACTCGTCCGCCGACATCAAGGCGTTCACGGGCAAGCACGGCGGCACGATCTGCACCTCCTCGAACGCCGAGCGCGCCCTGGAGTGGGCCTTCGAGCAGGGCGAGCAGGTGCTGTTCCTCCCCGACCAGCACCTCGGGCGCAACACGGCGGTCCGCGACCTGGGCATGAGCCTGGAGGACTGCGTCCTCTACAACCCGCACAAGCCCAACGGGGGCCTCACCGTTGAGCAGTTGAGGGCCGCGAAGATGATCCTGTGGCGCGGCCACTGCTCGGTGCACGGCCGCTTCTCGCTGGAGTCGGTGGAGGACGTGCGGGCCCGGATTCCCGGCGTCAACGTCCTCGTGCACCCCGAGTGCAAGAACGAGGTCGTGAGCGCGGCGGACTACGTCGGCTCAACCGAGTACATCATCAAGGCACTTGAGGCGGCCCCGGCCGGTTCGAAGTGGGCCATCGGCACCGAGCTGAATCTCGTACGCCGGCTCGCGAACCGTTTCGCGCCCGAGGGCAAGGAGATCGTCTTCCTCGACAAGACGGTCTGCTTCTGCTCGACCATGAACCGCATCGACCTCCCCCACATGGTCTGGACCCTGGAGTCCCTCGCCGAGGGCAACCTGGTCAACCGCATCGAGGTGGACAAGGAGACGGAGGCCTTCGCCAAGCTGGCGCTGGAACGGATGCTGGCGCTGCCGTAAGCCCGTACGTCCGGAGTGCTACTCCACCCGCGGCCGGACCAGGCCCGACTCGTAGGCGATGACGACGAGTTGGGCCCGGTCGCGGGCGCCCAGTTTGGACATGGCGCGGTTGACGTGGGTCTTCACCGTCAGGGGGCTGACCTCCAGGCGTTCGGCGATCTCGTCGTTCGAGAGGCCGCCGGCGACCTGGACGAGGACCTCGCGTTCGCGCACGGTGAGGGCTTCGAGGCGTTCGGCGCGGGCGGGGTCGCGATCGTCGTCCATATCGCCGCCCTGCGCGAGGAAACGGGCGATCAGGCCCTTGGTCGCCACGGGCGACAGCAGGGCCTCTCCGGCCGCCGCGACCCTGATCGCGCTGAGGAGCTCCTCCGGCTCCGAGCCCTTGCCCAGGAAGCCTGACGCGCCCGCGCGCAGGGACTGCACCACGTAGTCGTCGACCTCGAAGGTCGTCAGTATGACCACCCGGACGTGGGCGAGGGACGGGTCGGCGCTGATCATGCGGGTCGCGGCGAGGCCGTCCGTGCCGGGCATCCGGATGTCCATCAGCACGACGTCCGCCCGCTCCTCCTTCGCCAGCAGTACGGCCTGCGCGCCGTCGGAGGCCTCTCCTACGACCTCCATGTCGGGCTCCGAGTCGACGAGTACGCGGAAGGCGCTGCGCAGCAGGGCCTGGTCGTCGGCGAGCAGGACACGGATCGTCGTCATACGGGGTCCCCCGAGGCGCGTGGGCGGGTCTTGACCGGCAGGATCGCATGGACGCGGAAGCCGCCTCCGTAGCGGGGACCGGTGGTGAGGGTGCCGCGCAGGGCGGTGACGCGCTCGCGCATGCCGAGCAGGCCGTGGCCGCCGCCGGAGTCGGGGGCCGCCTCCTCGGCGGACTCGCCGGAGCCGTTGTCGAGGACGGTGACCTCCACGTTCGGGCCCACGCGGACGACACTGACCTCGGCCTTCGCCTCCGTGCCGGCGTGTTTCTGGACGTTGGTGAGGGCTTCCTGGATGACGCGGTAGGCGGCCAGGTCGACGGCGGCGGGGAGGGTGGTGCCGTTGTCCGCGCGGGCCACCTCGACCTGGAGGCCGGCGTTGCGGAAGGTGCCGGCGAGTTCTTCGAGGCGGTCGAGGCCGGGGGCCGGTTCGGTGGGGGCCTCGGGGTCGCCGGACTGGCGCAACAGGCCGACGGTGGCGCGGAGTTCGTTGAGCGCGGAGCGGCTGGCCTCGCGTACGTGGGCGAGGGCTTCCTTGGCCTGGTCGGGGCGCTTGTCCATGACGTGCGCGGCGACTCCGGCCTGCACGTTGACCAGGGCGATGTGGTGCGCGACCACGTCGTGCAGGTCGCGGGCGATCCGCAGCCGTTCCTCGGCGACCCGGCGGCGGGCCTCCTCCTCACGGGTGCGTTCGGCCCGTTCGGCGCGCTCGCGTATGGCGTGCACGAATTCCTTACGGCTGCGTACGGCGTCGCCGGCGGCGGCCGCCATGCCGGTCCAGGCGAAGATGCCGAGGTTCTCCTGGGCGTACCACGGGAGGGGGCCGCCGAGCATCGCGGCGCCGGTCAGCACGGTCATCGTGAGCAGGGCGACGCGCCAGGTGGTGGAGCGGTCGGTGGTGACGGCCACGGTGAACAGGGCGACCACCGCCGACATCGCGACCGGGGCGCGAGGGTCGCTGGTGACGCTCTCGATGAGGGACGCGGTTGCGGTGACGGCGAGCACCAGCATGGGGGCGCGGCGGCGCTTGATCAGCGCGGCGGCGCCGACCGTCATGAGGATCAGGCTGAGGGGGGCGGGGATGCGGATGCCCCAGCTGACGCCGTGCCCTCCGTGCGGGTCCACGAACGATCCGGCCAGCATGCACACGAGCACCGCGGCGGCGAGGGCCGTGTCCAGCGCGGAGGGGTGCGCCTCCAGGTGACGGCGCGCGCGGTCGAGGGTGCTCACTCTGGCAACGGTACGGCGTCCCTGCCGGGGGCGGAACGGGGGTCAGCTGTACGTTCCTTGTGCCTGTGCGGGGTGTTGGTGTGGGCGTCACCGGGGGCTGCGCCCCCGGACCCCCGCTTCGGCCTGAACGGCCTCGTCCTCAAACGCCGGACGGGCTGAAATTGCGGGCCTGCGCTGAAAAGGGGCCGCTCGTCCGCAGCTGCCGGACCAGCTGACAGTTGAACCCCGTCGAGAGGAAGCCGCCCTCTACCCCGGGATCAAGCCGTCGTCGCTCAGCAGGTCCCGGACTTCCTCCAGGGTCGCGTCCTCGGCCGGGAGGATCAGTTCTGATGGTTCCAGGGAGTCGTCCGGCAAGGGGTCTCCCAGTTCTCGGACCTTCGCCAGGAGGGCCTGGAGGGTTTGGCGGAAGGCTGGGACGTCGCCGCTCTGGACCTCCGTCAGGAGGATGTTGTCCAACTTGTTCAGCTCGGTGAGGTGGCTGTCGGCCAGCCTCACCTGCCCCTCCCCCATGATCCGTACGATCATGTCGCCCTCCTCAGGCGTGGGCCTACTGCTTGTCGAAACGCGGGGTGTCCTGTGGCTGCTGGGGCTGCGCCTTGTCGGTGCCGCCTTCGATCGCCTGCTGCGGAGTGGACGAACCACCGGCCAGCTCCGCCTTCATGCGCTGAAGTTCCAGCTCTACATCCGTACCACCGGACAGGCGTTCCAGCTCGGCCTGGATGTCGTCCTTGGCCATGCCGGTCGGGTCGTCCAGGGCACCGGAGGCGAGGAGCTCGTCGATCGCGCCGGCGCGGGCCTGGAGCTGCTGGGTCTTGTCCTCGGCGCGCTGGATCGCCAGGCCCACGTCGCCCATCTCCTCGGAGATGCCGCTGAAGGCCTCGCCGATCCGGGTCTGTGCCTGGGCCGCCGTGTACGTGGCCTTGATGGTCTCCTTCTTCGTACGGAAGGCGTCCACCTTGGCCTGGAGGCGCTGGGCCGCGAGGGTGAGCTTCTCCTCCTCGCCCTGGAGCGTCGTGTGCTGCGTCTCCAGGTCCGTCACCTGCTGCTGAAGCGCGGCCCGGCGCGAGAGCGCCTCGCGGGCCAGGTCCTCGCGGCCGAGGGCGAGCGCCTTGCGGCCCTGGTCCTCCAGCTTCGAGGACTGTGACTGCAGCTGGTTGAGCTGGAGCTCCAGACGCTTGCGGGAGGTGGCGACGTCGGCCACTCCCCGGCGCACCTTCTGAAGCAGCTCCAGCTGCTTCTGGTACGAGTAATCGAGGGTTTCGCGCGGGTCCTCGGCCCGGTCAAGGGCCTTGTTCGCCTTCGCGCGGAAGATCATCCCCATACGCTTCATGACACCGCTCATGGGCTTCGCGCGCCCCCTTCTGACGGACTCCAGCTACAGCGATTACAACAGGACCAACAGTACGGGCCCTGCATCCATTACCGCACTGTTCGGGGACGGATGCGCTCATCCCCAAGGACGACTGACCGCGGTCCTGATCCAGCCTGAGGAGTAGGTGCTCCCCTGGCAGGACCCGCTCATGACGTCCTTCTCTGTTCCCCTACAGACGAGCGGTGTTGCCGGATCGTTCCCCACAGGGCTGGGGTCCAACCCCATTCACCCCTTACCCTTGGGTTTTGTGTTCCGTAGCCGCGCCAAGGAAGAGAAGGCAGCGCCCACCGACAAGGTGTCGCTGACCGACTCCAAGATGCCCCGAGACCCTCAGGCCCCGAAGGGTCGGCCCACGCCCAAGCGCAGTGAGTCACAGACTCAGCGCCGCAGCGTCGCCAACACTTCGACGACGCGCAAGGACGCCTCCAAGCGCCAGCGCGACGAGCGGCGTGCGCAGATGGACAGGCAGCGCCAGGCCCTGTCCGGCCGCGGCAGCGAGCGGGATCTCCCGCTCCGTGACAGGGGCGCGATCCGCAAGTTCGGGCGTGACTACATCGACTCGCGCATCAACATCGCCGAGTTCTTCCTGCCGCTGGCGGTGGTGATCCTCGTGCTCAGCGTGGTGCAGATGCCCGCGCTGCAGAACATCGCGCTGCTGCTGTGGCTCGTGGTGATCGTGCTGATCGTGGTCGACTCGTTCTGGAGCGTCTTCCGGCTGCGCAAGCTGCTCGCCGAGCGCTTCCCGGGCCAGAACACGAAGGGCACCGTCTGGTACGCCCTCATGCGCTCCCTCCAGATGCGTCGACTCCGGCTGCCGAAGCCGCAGGTCAAGCGCGGAGAGCGGCCCTGAGCGCGGATTCCTTCTCCGGGGGCGCGGCGGACGCCTGGCTGAGCAGGCTGGGCGGGCTGCGGAATGTCGTACGACAGGAGCTGGTGGCCCGGCAGCTCGACGAGCAGATAGCCGGCCGGTATCCCGTCGGACAGCGGCTGCGGGTGCTCGACGTCGGGATGGGCCAGGGCACGCAGGCGCTGCGGCTGGCCCGGGCCGGGCACCAGGTGACCGGCCTCGAACAGGAACCGAAGATGGTCGCCGCGGCCCGCGAGTCGCTGTCCCGTGAGCCCGAGGGCATCCGGGAGCGGGTCCGGATCATCGAGGGCGACGGCCGGGACACCGGCGTGCACTTCCTGCCGGGCAGCTTCGATGTCGTTCTGTGTCATGGCGTACTGATGTACGTGTCCGAGCCCGATCCGCTGCTCGCCGGTCTTGCGCGGATGCTGGCGCCGGGTGGGCTGCTGTCGCTGCTCGTGCGGAACGCCGACGCGTTGGCGATGCGGCCCGGGTTGTCCTGGGACTGGGCGGGCGCGCTGGGCGCGTTCGACTCGGCCGCGTACCGCAACCGGCTCGGCGTCGACGCGCGGGCGGACCGGCTGGCCACCCTGACGGCGACGCTGGCGGGGATCGGGGCGCCGCTGCAGTCCTGGTACGGCGTGCGGGTCTTCACCGACACGGCTCCGGAAGGGGCCGAGATCCCGGCGGACGTCGAGCCGCTGCTGGCCGCCGAGGAGCGGGCCGGGCGGACGGATCCGTACCGGGCGGTGGCCGCGTTGCTGCATCTGTGCGGTGTGCGGGGCTGAGGGCACGGCCCTCCCCCTGGTCCCCGTGTTCCCCGTAGTCCCCCTGGGGGCCCGTTCGGGTCAGCAGTACAAGCCGGATATTCACCCCAAAGAGACACTCGGCGTATGGACTCTCCCCGCGCCCGCACCCTCCGCCCCATGGTTCTCCTCGCCTGCTCGCTCGCGCTGGTCGCCGGGTGTGCGGGTGCCGGGTCCTCGTCGAAGAAGGACACCTCGACCGCACAGGCCGCACAGGCCGCCGTACCTATGTCGAGTGACGACCTGCAGAACGACTACCTGAAGGTGATCAAGGAGGTCCTGCCGTCGGTCGTGCAGATCCAGGCCAGCAGTGATCTGGGGTCGGGGGTCGTGTACGACGACCAGGGGCACATCGTCACCAACGCGCACGTCGTCGGGGACGAGAAGACCTTCAAGGTGACCACCGCGAACAGCGAGGACGTGCTCACCGCCAAGCTCGTCTACTCGTATCCCGAGCAGGACCTGGCCGTCGTCAAGCTGGACAAGGTGCCGGACGGGCTGAAGGCGGCGACCTTCGCCGACTCCGCCAAGGTCGAGGTGGGGCAGATCGTCCTCGCCATGGGCTCGCCGCTCGGACTGTCGTCCAGCGTGACGCAGGGCATCGTGTCGGCGACCGGACGGACCGTCAGCGAGGGCAGTACCGGGGGTGGCACGGGCGCGACCATCGCCAACATGGTGCAGACCTCGGCCGCGATCAACCCCGGCAACAGCGGGGGTGCGCTGGTGAATCTGAACGGGCAGGTCATCGGTATCCCGACCCTCGCCGCGACCGATCCGAACTTCGGGGGCGGCGCCGCGCCCGGTATCGGGTTCGCGATCCCGTCCTCGATGGTCAAGACGGTCGCCGACCAGATCGTCAAGGACGGCAAGGTCACCGACTCGGGGCGGGCGGCCCTCGGCATCACCGGACGTACGGTCGTCGACGACAGTTATCAGGCCGCCGGGGTCGCCGTGGTCGAGGTGAAAGACGGCGGGGGCGCCGACAAGGCCGGTATCCGGGCGGGCGACATCATCACGAAGCTCGGTGACACGGGGATCACGACGATCACCTCGCTGTCGGAGGCCCTCGCCGCCGACAAGCCGGGGCAGCGGACGGCGGTGACGTACACGCGGAACGGGGCGTCGAAGACGGTCGATGTGACGCTGGGCGAGCAGTAGACCGGCCCGGATCGCTTCGGGAACGAGGTGGGGGCGGCCGGTGTTTCTCCGGTCGCCCCCACCTCTTTGGCCTACGACGGGTTACGCGTTCTCGGCGTGCAGGCTCATCGGACCGTAGATCTGTGTGCCGTCCTCGAAGAGGAACACCTGGTCCGCGCCGCCCGCGACGAGTTCCTTCCAGATCTCGCCGAGCCAGGACTCCGCGTCGCCCTGTGTGGTGAACTCCTCCGGCGTGACCGCGGGTTCGACCTCGGTCCCGTCGGACTTCTCGAACCGCCAGATCCATGCCGCCATCTACGCCTCCAAAGTCTGAGCGCGTGCAGAACAGAAGCCGGATCTTGGTCCGGCTTCCGTGTGCAGCGTATTCGCTCCGCTGGGTTAGTGGGGGGTGAGCTGCGGATATTCGGTCGGGTGCGGGTTCGGTGGGGGTGAGTTGCGGATATCGGTCAGTGCGGGTCGGTGGGGGCTGGTCGCGCCCCGCGGCGGAGCCGCAAATGTCACAGCCCCGCGCCCCTCAGGGGGTCCAGGGCGCGCATGTCTCCCGGTGACCGGTGAAAATCGAACCTGTGGAACTGACTCTTCTCGGCACCGGTGCCCCCGCTGGACTCCCGCGTCTCGACTGCCCCTGTGCGGCCTGTGCCGTGTCGCTCGGGGTTGATGCTCGGGCGGCCACCGCTGTTCTCGTGGACGGGACTCTGTTGCTGGATCTGACTCCCGGTGCCGCCTTTGCCGCAGCCCGGGCCGGGCATTCGCTCGGTGGGGTGCGGCAGGTGTTGTTGTCGCATCCGCATGATGGGCCCGCGGTGGAGGTGCCTGCCGGGTTGCCGCAGCCGGGGCGGGTGCCGGATGGGCGGGAGCTGGCGTTGTTGACGGGGCATCGGGTGCGGGCGGTGGCGATGGACGCGCCCGGTACCGGGTACGCCGTCACCGGGCCCGATGGGCAGCGGGTGCTGTATCTGCCGCCGGGGGGTGCGCCGGCCGGGCTCGAGGAGGGGGCCGTTCCGTCGTACGACATGGTGCTCGCGGATGTTGTGGGGCGGCCGGATGCGCTGGCCAAGCTGCGGGCCGTCGGGGCTATGGGGCCCGCTACCGATGTCATCGCCGTGCATCTCGATCACGATGTGGCGCCGGGGGCCGAGTTGGTGCGGCGGCTGGCTGCCGTGGGGGCGCGGGCCGTGCCGGACGGGACGACCTTGACCGTGGGGGTGTACGAGGACGTGCCCGATGTGCCGCGGCGGACGCTGGTGCTCGGCGGGGCGCGGTCCGGGAAGTCCATCGAGGCGGAGCGGCGGTTGGAGGCCTTTCCCGATGTGCTGTATGTCGCCACCGGCGGCTCGCGCAACGGGGACACCGAGTGGGCCTCCCGCGTCTCCACGCACCGGGAGCGGCGGCCGGGGTCGTGGCGTACGGCGGAGACGTGCGACCTGGTGCCGTTGCTCGCGGAGGACGGGCCGCCGTTGCTCATCGACTGTCTGTCGCTGTGGCTGACCGACGCCATGGACTCCGTGGGGGCATGGGACGACACGGAGTGGGGGGACGGCGGGGAGCGGAAACTCCGGGAGCGGGTACGGGAGTTGACCGCTGCCGTGCGTTCGACCCGGCGGACCCTTGTTGCCGTGTCCAACGAAGTCGGCTCGGGGATCGTGCCGGCGACCGCGTCCGGGCGCCGGTACCGGGACGAGCTGGGGCGGTTGAACGCCGCGATCGCCGGTGAGTGCGAGCACGTGTTGTTGGTGGTGGCGGGGCAGGCGCTCGCGCTGCGCGGCTAGGGCTGCTGTTTTCTGCGCGCGATGACGCGTTGCGGGGGCGGGAAGCGGTCCGGGACCCGGCGGGCTTCCGTGACGAACTCGCAGTCGTGGGGCTCCAGTTGGGTGCGCAGGTCGTCGGGGCGGCCTTCCAGGAGGAGGAGGCCGCCGGGGCGCAGGACCGTGAGGGCGGCGCGGAGTTCGGCCTCGGGGTCGGGGGCCGGTGAGCGGTCGCGCAGGAGGGTCACGACGTCGTAGCGGGACTGGAGGGCCGTGGTGATGTGCGGGTCTGTGAGGTGGCCGGCGTAGGCCTCCTCGATGCGTTCGGCGGCGCGGGCGCGGACGACTCGGGGGGTGGGGTCGACGCCGTCGAAGGAGGTGTACGGGAAGAGGGCCTTCGCCGTTTCCGGGAAGTGGGCGTCGCCGGTGCCGACGTCGAGCCAGCTCTCCGGTTCCGGGAGGAGCCGCAGGATCGCGCGGGCCAGCGCGCGGTGGCGGCGGTACGCGTCGAGGGTGCTGACGCGCGTGCTGACGCGGGTGCGCAGGCTGTTCATGGGCGGCTCCCGGAGACGTACGGCAAAACGGTGCAAAACGATACGTACGGGATCTAGATCTTGAGGGCAAGGACGTCCGGGGCGCGTGGTGCCCATGTGGCGTGGCCATGTGGCGCTGTCGCGTTCGATCGCTGCCGGTACTGTTCGGCGAATGAGCTCGCTTAATCTCGACGACTTCACCGATCTGATCGAGCGCCCCGACGGCGGTGTGCGCCGTGACGCGGAGGCCCGCCGCGAACGTCAGATCGTGCCGCCCGGGTCGCTGGGCCGGCTCGACGACCTGGGTGAGTGGCTGGCGGCGGCGCAGGGCGCCGTTCCGGTGCGGCCGGTCGAACGGCCGCGTGTGGTGTTGTTCGCGGGCGACCACGGGATCGCCGCACTCGGTGTGTCGGCCCGACCGGCGGGCAGCGCCGGGGAGTTGGTGCGGTCGGTGCTGGAGGGCGGCAGCCCGGCGGCGGTGCTCGCGCGGCGGCTCGGGGTCCCGGTGCGGATCGTGGACATGGCCCTGGACTGCGACCCCGGCTCGCTGCCGGACGCGGTCGTGAAGCATCGCGTACGGCGGGGCAGCGGGCGTATCGACATCGAGGACGCGCTGACCCTGGAGGAGGCGGAGGCCGCGTTCAACGCCGGGGTCGCCGTCGCGAACGAGGAGGCCGACTCCGGTACGGATCTGGTGGTCCTCGGCGATGTGAGCGTCGGCGGGACGACACCGGCCTCCGTGCTGATCGCCGCGCTGTGCGGGACCGATGCCTCGGTGGTCACCGGGCGGGGCGGGCTCGCGATCGACGACCTGGCGTGGATGCGCAAGTGCGCGGCGATCCGGGACGCGCTGCGGCGGGCCCGGCCGGTGCTGGGCGACCAGTTGCAGCTGCTCGCGACGGTGGGCGGGGCCGACCTCGCCGCGATGACCGGGTTCCTGCTGCAGAGTGCCGTACGGAAGCTGCCGGTGATCCTGGACGGGGTCGTGGCCGCGGCCTGTGCGCTGGTGGGTCAGCGGGTCGCGTTCCGGGCGCCGGACTGGTGGCTGGCCGGACAGAACAGCGGCGAGCCGGGCCAGGCGAAGGCGCTGGACCGGATGGCCCTGGAACCCCTCCTCGACCACGGCGTGACGGTGGGAGAAGGCGCGGGCGCGCTGCTCGCGCTGCCGCTGGTGCAGGCCGCGGCGGCGCTCGCCGCCGAACTCCCGCTGAAGCGGGACGAGTTGGCGGAACCGGAGGAGCTGGAGGCGGCTTCCCCTTCCGTGGAGCCGGTTGCGGCGGCGGAATCCGTTGCGACTGAGGAGTCCGTTGCGGCTGGCAAGTCCGTTGCGGCGGTGGAGCCTGTGTCTGCTGCAGAGCCCGGAGCCGCCGTGGAGCCTGGAGCCGCCGCAGAGGCCGCAGCCGCTGCAGAACCCGAGGGTGCCGCACGGACCGAGAGGGCTGCAGAGCCGGCGAGCGCCGCGAGGTCGGAACAGGCCGCGCGGCCGGAGTCGGCTGTGGGGCCGGAAGGCACCGTGAGCCCGGAAGTGGCCCTGGCGTCGGAAGCAGCCGCAGGCCCGGAGAAGCCCGACGACCCGGAAGCAACCGCGGGCCCGGAGAAGCCCGACGACCCGGAAGCAGCCGCAGGCCCGGAGGAAGCCCAGGCGGCGACGCCTTCCGGGAAGCCCGTGACGGCCGCAGAGCCGGAGAAGCCCACGCAGCCGGAATAGGCCGGGAGCGAACACGGGCCCGGGGAAGGCCGAGAAGCCGACCCAGGCGAACAAACCGGCCACAGCACAGAGACCGGGCCCCTATGTAGAAGTCGACCGCCGCGCAGCAGCCGGCCAAGGCCGAGAAACCGGCCGCCGCACACAGCCCGACCCACCTGCATCGGGCGGCCCCGTGCACAGTCCGACCCATGTGCAGACGCCGTCCCCCGTGCGGAAGCCGACCGATATGCGGCCCCTGGCCGACGCACAGCAGCTGGCCGAGTCCGAGAAGCCGGCCGGCAGACAGCAGCCGGCCGGGGCCGACAAGTCGGTCGGCCCGGGGCGGGAAGTCCGAGGAGTGACCGGGGCGAGAAGTCGAGGAGCGACCGGGGCGTGACCGGGGCGTGATCGTTGCGGCGGCGGATAAGAACCGTTCGTCGCGACAACGCCCATATGATCCTCCTTCATGGGAGATGTCCGGGTCGGGCCCGTTCAGGAACGTCATAGCTCAGGCGCCTCGCGGCGGGCCGCGGCCTTCGCTGTCTGGTATCTGCGGGCGGTCGCGTTCATCAACTTCCTCAGCGCGGCCTGGGTTTCGCTGGGGCAGGACGTACGACGGCACAACCAGGAGAACTTCTTCACGCCGTATCTGCTGACGGCAGGCTTCGCGTCCGGGGTGTTCACGGCGTTCCTCGCCATCACCATGCGGCGCCGCAAACGCGCCGCGTGGATCCTGAACCTGGTGGTCAGCGGGCTGTTCCTCGCGCTGTTCGGGTTCGCCATGTCGTTCCAGGAGATCCGCCGGTACCCGCAGAACTGGATCTCCCTGGTGCTGACCGCGGCCTTCGTCGGTGCACTCCTCGCGGGGCGGCGGGAGTTCTACGCGAAGGGCGACCGGTCCAACCCCCGGCTCGCCGCCGTCGTCGCCGTCGGCGGCACCCTGGCCGCCTCACTGCTGGCCGCGCTGCTGGTGACGGTCACCAACCAGGCGCACGACGCGTCCCGTTCGACCTTCGTGGAGCGCTGGCGCTACGGCGCCTTCCGGCTGGTGTCCATCGCCGCGCCGGAGAATCGCTTCCCCGGCATCTGGACCCCGAACTGGGTCAACGTCGTCATCAACGTCCTCAGCACGGTCCTGGTCCTCGCCGTGTTCTACGCCGCGTTCCGCTCCCGGCGCGCCGTCGACCCGCTCACCGAGGACGACGAGAAGAAGCTGCGGGCGCTCCTTGAACGGCAGGGCGAACGGGACTCGCTCGGGTACTTCGCGCTGCGCCGGGAGAAGAGCGTGGTGTGGTCGCCGACCGGCAAGGCGGCCGTCGCGTACCGGGTCGTGGGCGGGGTGTCGCTGGCCTCCGGCGACCCGATCGGCGACCCGGAGGCGTGGCCCGGCGCGATCGAGCCGTGGCTCGCGGAAGCGCGGGTTCACGGATGGATTCCGGCCGTGATGGGGGCGAGTGAGGAGGCCGGCACCGTCTACGCGCGGCACGGCCTCGACGCCCTCGAACTCGGGGACGAGGCCCTCGTCGAGGTGGCCGAGTTCACCCTCGAAGGGCGCGCCATGCGGACCGTACGGCAGGCCTACAACCGGGTGAAGCGGGCCGGGTACACCGTGCGGATCCGGCGGCACGAGGACATTCCGGCCGAGGAGATGGCGTATCTGTTGAAGCGCGCCGACGACTGGCGGGACGGGGCCACCGAGCGCGGGTTCAGCATGGCGCTCGGGCGGCTCGGGGATCCGGACGACGGGCGGTGCGTGATGCTCGAATGCACTGACGGGGACGGTGAGTTGAGGGCGGTGCTGTCCTTCGTGCCGTGGGGTCCGCACGGGCTGTCGCTGGACCTGATGCGCCGGGACCGGGACTCCGACAACGGGCTCATGGAGTTCATGGTGATCGAACTCCTCCGCCGTGCCCAGGAAATCGGAATCACCCAGGTTTCGCTCAACTTCGCCATGTTCCGCTCGGTCTTCGAAAGGGGGGCGCGGATCGGCGCCGGGCCGGTGCTGCGGCTGTGGAGGTCACTCCTCAGCTTCTTCTCGCGCTGGTGGCAGATCGAGTCGCTGTACCGCGCCAACGCCAAGTACCGGCCCATCTGGGAACCCCGGTTCCTGCTCTTCGAGAAGAGCGCGGACCTGCTGCGCATCGGCCTCGCGGCGGCGCGCGCGGAGGGCTTCCTGGAGGCACCGGGACTGCCGAAGTGGCTGCACCGCAAGCACCTGGAGACGCACAGATGAACTGCCTCGCCCGCTGGGCCCGCGCCGAATGGGGACTGCTCTACGTCACCGTGCGCGAGCCGCTGCTGAAGCGGCGCCGGCGGGCGATCCCGATGACGATCGGGGCGGTGCTGCTGACGGCGGTCCTGCAGTTCGTGCAGAACCAGTCGTGGGGCTACCAGTTCGTGCAGGACACGGGCGCGGTACGGGCGGTGGACCCCCTGTGGCTGGCCCTCCTCCGCACCCCGCTCTCCCTCTTCGTACCGGCACTGGACCTCCCCGTCTGGGGCGCGCTGGCCCAGATCCTCTTCGTGTTCGGCATCGCGGAGATCGCCCTCGGCCGCTGGCGCACGCTCGTCATCGCCTACGCCGCGACCCTCGCCGGGACCTTGTACGCGCGCATGGGCATCTGGCTCGGCTTCGACAACCCGTTCGGGTTGCCCAGCTCCGACCGGCTGGTCGTGGACACGGGTCCCTCGGCCGCGGTGGTCGGCCTCGCGGTGTTCGTCGCGTGGCGCTACGGCGCGTACGCGACGGCGCTGGCGGTGACCGGGGCGATGGCGATCGAGGTGATGCTGAAGGGCAACCTCGCGGGCAAGGAGCATCTGGCGGCGATCATCGCTGTGGGGTTGCTCTGCCTGGCTTCGGCGCTACGGCATCGCAGGCGGGGTGTGAGGTGAGCGGGGGCGGGGCGTGCTCATGGGCGCCCGGGAAGCCGTAGCGGCTCGGGGTCCGGTTTGCCGCCGATCCAGTCCTGGACGACTCGGCGCGGGCCCGCCCAGCGGCGGTCGTGGTGGTAGGCGCGGAGGGTGGAACGGGCTCGGGCCCGGTGACGGCGCTTGCGGTAGAAGCGCTTGGCCCAGGGGGAACCCGGGCGGGCCAGCCGGATCGCGCCCACGATCGCGACCAGCGGGACCAGGACTCCGAAGACCGCCGTGCGGGCCTTGCCCTTGCTCAGGGCGATGAGCGCGAAGAGGAAGTTGACCCCGACGCTGACGATCACGCCGGCGCGGTCATGGAGTTCGGCGGCGGTGAGGTCGTTGACGCCGAAGGGTGAGAAGCCTGCGAGGACGAAGCCGACCAGGGCCGCCGTGAGCACCACCGCCTCGACGCTCTTGCGGCCGGCCTCGGTCCAGTACACGTCGTCGAGGTAGAGGATCAGCGCGAACTCGTCCAGGACCAGGCCCGCGCCGATGCCGAAGACGATCGCGAACAGGGCCGAACCGACGCCGTAGCGCGTGCTGGCCACCGCGCCGAAGCCGCCGATCACGGTGAGGACCACGCCCGGGACGACGTGGTGGATGTGCACGTCGCCGGCCTTGATGTTGCCGAAGGGGCCCTTGCCGGCGCGGATCAGGCGGGTGATGACCCGGGTGATGACGAACGTCAGGACGAAGGCGGTGAGCGCGAGGAGCAGGGGGAGTTTGCCCGGCTCGACGATGTTGCGGTGCAGCCAATGTCCCATATGGGCACTTTAGCCACGGCCGCCGGGAGCGCCCTCCTGACCGCCGGGTAATCTGCGCCGGTGTCCAAGACCTCGCCCCTTGACGGCTTCCGCTTCGCGTTCGGCACGCTGACTGTTCTGCCGGTCAGGGTGACCCGCTGGGACCGGGAGGCCGCGCGCCGCGGAATGATGGTGGCCCCGGCCGTCGGAGTGGTTGTCGGTGGGTGTGCGGCGGGGCTTGGGCTGCTGCTTCTGTTTCTGGGGGCGGGGCCGTTGCTCGCCGCGGTCGGGAGTGTTGCCGTGCCTGCGGTTCTTACTCGGGGGCTGCATCTGGATGGGCTTGCGGATACTGCCGATGGGCTGGGGAGTGGGAAGCCCGCCGAGGATGCGCTGCGGATCATGAAGCAGTCGGACATCGGGCCGTTCGGGGTGCTTGCTCTTGTTTTCGTGCTGCTGGCTCAGGTGGCTGCGCTGGCTCAGCTCTACGGCGACTCGTGGGGGCGGGGTGCGGCGGCGGCCGTTGTCTCCGGGATCGTGGCTCGGCTGGCGCTGACGTGGGCTGCGCGGGTGGGGGTGCCTGCGGCTCGGCCGGAGGGGTTGGGGGCGGCGGTTGCGGGGGTGGTTCCGGTGGGGGGTGCGGTGGCTGTGACCGTGTCCAACGGCGTGATTTCGGCGGCGTTTGGGCCGTTCTTCGGGGGGCGTGGGTATGCGCACGTGGTTGTCGCCGTTGTCGTGGCGCTCGTCGTCGCTGAGTTGCTTCTGCGGCACTGTCGGCGGCGGTTTGGTGGGGTTACGGGGGACGTGTTCGGGGGGCTCGCGGAGACTGCGGCTACGGCTGTGCTTGTGGTGCTTTCGGTGGGTGGGTGAGTAC
>NZ_BARF01000147.1 GCF_000367365.1 Streptomyces prunicolor NBRC 13075
GGGCACCCCCGAAAGGGGAACTGTCATGCGCCTGGCAAGATTCGCGGCGTCCGTCGCCGCCCTCGCGCTCTCGGTCACCGGCGTCACCGTCGCCCTGGCCCCCGCGAGCAGCGCCGCGGGAAGCAGCGTCTACTCCGTGGCTCCCTACGTCGACATGTCGAACAGTCAGGAAGGACTGCTCGACACCGCCATCACCGGACACAAGCTCAAGGCCTACACCGCGGCCTTCGTACTCGGCGTCGGCTGCAACCAGATCTGGGGCGACACGCTCCCCATCGGCAACGATTCCTACACCGACCCCTTGATCGCCAAGGCCAAGTCCGAAGGCGCGTCGGTCATCATCTCCTCCGGCGGAGCGAGCGGCGAGCCGCTGGCCTGGACGTGCTCCACCCAGAGCAGCATCGACGCCGGATACCAGGCCATCATCAACGACTACGGCGTCACCCAGCTCGACTTCGACATCGAGGGCGCCGCCATCGCGGACACCGCGGCGGCGGCCCGCCAGATGCAGGCGATGAAGGACCTGAAGGCGGCCAACCCGAACCTCCAGTTCTCCATGACCCTCCCGGTGCTGACGAGCGGGCTGACCGGCGACGGCGTCAACATCCTCAAGGCCGCCAAGAACGCGGGCATCAAGATCGACGTGGTCAACATCATGGCCATGGACTACTACGCCGGCACCGGCACCGAGATGGGCCAGGGCGCGATCTCCGCGGCGAAGGCCACGCTGGCGCAGATGCAGTCCGTCGACTCCGGTTACACCTACGCCAACCTCGGCATCACCCCGATGATCGGCAAGAACGACGACGGTTCCACCTTCACCCTCGCCGATGCCCAGACGGTGGAGACCTTCGCCGCGCAGAACAGCGTCGGGCGGCTCGCGTTCTGGGCGATCACCCGCGACCAGGCATGCAGCGGCACCGCCAACTCGCTGCCCACATGCAGTGAGATCAGCCAGAACAGCCTCGCGTTCACCGACGCGTTCGTACCCTACGAGGGCAGCTCGGGCGGCGGCGGAGGCACCACCACCGACTTCTCCCTGTCCCTGTCACCGGGCTCCACCTCGGTGACCCAGGGCGGTTCGGCGACCACGACCGTCGCTACGGCCGTCACCGCCGGCAGCGCCGAGTCCGTCAGCCTCGCCGCCTCCGGCGCACCGTCCGGCATCAGTGTCTCGTTCAGCCCCAACTCCGTTACCTCCGGCGGCAGTTCGACACTCACGGCGACGGTCGGCTCGTCCGTGGCCGCGGGCACCTACCCGATCACCGTCACCGGCACCGCGGCGAGCGGCAGTCACAGCGCGACCTACACACTCACGGTCACCACCACCGGCGGCGGAGGCGGCGGGGGCTCCCTGACCAACGCCGGCTTCGAGACCGGCAGCCTCAGCCCCTGGACCTGCACGGGCGGCAGCGCGGTGGTCTCCACCCCGGTCCACAGCGGCAGCCACAGCCTCCAGGTCACCCCGAGTTCCAGCGCAACCGGCGAATGCGACCAGAGCGTCACCCTGTCCCCCAACACGAGCTACACGCTCAGCGCCTGGGTGCAGGGACCGTACGCCTATATCGGAGTCACCGGCGGAGCCTCCGCGAGCACCTGGTCGAACAGCACGACCTGGAACCAGCTCAAGGTCACCTTCACCACCGGCAGCAGCGGAACGGTCAGCGTCTACGTCCACGGCTGGTACGGCCAGTCCGGCGTCACCGCCGACGACTTCACCCTCACCTGAACAGACCGGCGCGAGCACGGAGAACCAGCGACACGACAACGGATCGGACCGGACCGGACCAGACCGGGCGACGCGCCAACAGCCTTGTCCGGTCCGCCCGTTACAACACCTCGCCGCTACCGAACAGGCCGACTGCCGGAGCGCCGGGACCAGCGCACGGCGACGAGGGCCAGAGCCGCCACCAGAACAGCGACGCCGATCACCAGCAGGTAGCTCAAGCCGTTCGCGGCCACCCCGACGATTCCCAGCACGAGGGCGATCAGGACGAGCAACAGAAAGAGAACCACCGCAGCACACCACCTTCAAACTTCGGACGCGAGACTTCGGACGTCGGACTTCAGAAGCGAGACTCCAGACTTCCGACTTCAGACGGAACGACAGCAGGTCAGCGGCGCGCGAGCTGCCTCTCCCCGCCTGCCCCGGGCCGGTATTCCATGCCGTAGTGCTGGAAGATCGCTTCCTCCCCCTCGGCCGGCAGGATGTCGTCCGTGCCGATCGACGGCGCCTTCTTCACCTGCGCCTTCGCGTAGCCGACCTTGACGTAGTCGGGTCCGAGGATCGCGTCGCCGAGGGGGACGAAGGCCAACCGTTGACGCGTGGGCAGTCCGATACGGACCGTGGCCATGGCCGACTCGTCGGTGGCGGTGTCCACGTAGACCGCTTCGAGCACGCCGATCTTGTGTCCCTCGAAGTCGACGACGTTGCGGTTGCGCCACTCACGGATATCGGCCGCGTGGATCGTTTTCATGTCCGGTCTCCTGAACGCTGGTACACAACGGGTTCCCCCGCGATCGCCCCTGACACCACAGCCGAGCCCTGCAGGTCACGGCGCCGGTTTTACCCGTGTGCGGTCGTGCATTTGGCCGGAAGTGCTCCTCCGCTCGGACGGAACAGGTCGGGGAGTGTGCGAATGGTGAAGGTAGGATCATGCACTTGGGCCGGAATCCCCGTCGCGCCGTCGTCCGTACTGTCGGAGGCGGGGGGAAGAAGCCGGTCCTGTCGAGCGCGGGACCAGGGGAGGCGATGGAGTGCGGCAGGCAGGTGTGCTCGACGTCGGGTGTCACAGTGCTCTGCTGACAGTGGTACGGCGGCGTCCGGGGGCGGTGCTGGAGCCGGTGTTCTCCCGCAAGGTGCGGCTGAGGCTGCACGAGACCCTCGATCACAAGGGGCGGCTGGAGAAGGCCGGCGTGCGAAGCGTCGAGCGGGCGGTGGCCGAGGCCGTCGCCGCGAACCCGCGTACACGCGGACCGGAAGTCTTCGCGTTCGCCACCTCCGTCATACGGGACGCCCCCAACCGGGACGCGATCATCGCGAGTGTGGCCCGCGCCACGGGTACCCGTCTGCGCGTGCTGACCGGCGAGGAGGAGGCACGGCTGGCCTACGTGGCCGCCCGTGAGTGGGCGGGCCCGGCGGCCGGCCCCCTGCTGGTCCTGGACATCGGCGGCGGGACCCTGGAGATCGCCGTCGGCACCGGGGACCAGCCCGACTCCGTCCTCTCGCTGCCGCTGGGCGCGCGCAGGATCACCCGGGACTGGCTGCCCGGCGGCACCGTACCGTCCGCACGCCGCCTGGCCGAGCTCCAGAAGTACCTGCACCAGTACCTGGAAGCCGTCCCCGACCTGCCGCGGGCCGAACCGGGCGGACGGGTGCTGGCCTGCTCCAAAACCTTCGAACAGCTCGCCCGCCTCGCTGTGGCCCGGGGCAAAGCGCCACGCGCCAGGCGGAAGTTGGCCCTGCCCCAACTGCGCGTCTCGATCGATCTGTTGGCCGGTTCGAAGCCGTCCCGCCGCGGCAAACTACCGGGCATCTCCCACCACCGCGCCGAACAGTCCCTGGCCGGCGCCATGATCGCTCAAGCCCTCATGAAAGCCTGCGGGGCCAAAACCGTCGAGATCTGCCCCTGGTCCACCCGGGAGGGCCTCCTCCTGGAACACCTCGGCGCACCCCAACCCCACACCGCGGACTCCCGCTCCCGCCAAGCCAGTTGAACCCCGACGCGCCACTCCCCGGCCGTCGGCTGCAGCCACGGCCCGAAAAACAGAAAAACCCCAGATCAACTGGGGTTACTGCTGCCAGGACTGCTGGTGTCCGAGGGGGGACTTGAACCCCCACGCCCGTTAAAGGGCACTAGCACCTCAAGCTAGCGCGTCTGCCATTCCGCCACCCGGACTAGGTGTCTGCCGCCCGACCGGGGGTGTTCCCCGCGGCGACATGGACAACAATACCAAGCTTTCGGAGCACCTTTCACCTGCATATCCACCCCTGCCGGAGCCGGCCGCAGACCGCCCCCCACCTGCGCGAACCCACCACCACGGGTGAACGATCAGCTACGGACACAGGCCCGGATTCCGCCACCCCGCCACCCCTCCCCCACTCACTCCCTCTCACTCCCTCTCAGTGAGCACCAGCGTCCGCAGCGCCCGTACGAGTGACGCCGCCGTCTCGTCGTCCAGCGGGGCGAGGAAACGGCGCTCCGCCGCACGGCGGGCCTGCTCCGCCTGGCGCAGGCAGTCCTGGCCCTCCGGTGTCAGTTCGACGATGTTCTTGCGGCGGTCGTGCGGACTGCGGCGCCGCTCCACCAGACCGTGGTCCTCCAGGCCGTCGATCAACGACACCATCGTGGTGCGGTCGACCCCGAGCCGCCCGGCGGCCTCGACCTGCGACAATGGTTCCCCCGCCGAGAGCACCACCAGTACGGCCAGCTCATGGCCGTCCACACCGTGCGGCGCCAGCGCCTCGGCCGACGCCCTGGCCAGTCCGGCCTGGGCGTGCTTGAGGAGGTAACCGAGCCGGGACTCCAGGGGGGCGGGGTACTGATCGTTGGCCATTCGCCGACTGTATCCCGACTGGATCCCCATTCTGATCGTCAGCATGGCTGATGATTCGCTACTCTGACGGCCATGACAGCTATGACGGCTATGACGGACAAGGCAGAAGCACCCGCTGTGCGGTTCGGGATCAAGACCACCCCCATGCATGTGTCGTACGAGGACATCCGGCGGGTCTGGCTGGAGGCCGACACCGTGCCGGAGATCGCGGACGCCTGGCTGTGGGACCACCTGCTCCCGGTCGCCGGGCCGAAGGACGGGCAGGTGCACGAGGGCTGGACCCTACTCAGCGCGCTCGCCGCGCAGACGGAACGGCTCCGGCTCGGACTCCTCGTCGCCAGCAACCGCATCCGCCCGCCGGCCGTGCTCGGCAAGATGGCGTCCACGGTCGACGTGATCTCGGGCGGCCGTCTCACCCTCGGGCTGGGAGTCGGCGGCACGCATCAGCCGCCGGGGGCCGGGGGCATCGAGGGCGCCAATCCGGCGATCGCGGAGTACGAGGCGTACGGCCTCTCGCTCGTCCCACCCGGCGAGGGCCTCGCCCGACTCGCGGAGACCGTCACGATCCTGAAGGGGATGTGGACCCGGGACGTCTTCGACTTCGACGGCCGCTACTACCGCCTCCGGGGCAATCGGTGCGAGCCCAAGCCTGTGCAGCGGCCCGGTCCCCCGCTGCTCATCGGCGGCTGGGGTACCCGGTTACTGCGACTGGTCGCCGAGCACGCCGACGTTTGGAACGTTCCAGGGCCGCCGCACAACACCGTCGGCTACGTCGCTGAACGCGCCCGCGTCCTGGACGCGCACTGCGCCGAACTGGGCCGCGACCCGGGCACGATCACGCGCTCGGTCCAGGTGCTGGTGTCGTACGACGATCCGGCCACGACGAGGGAGACGGTCGGCCACCTCGTCGACGCCGGGATGAACCACATCGTGCTCAGTCTGCCGCGCCCCTATCCGCAGGGCGTGGCCCGCTGGCTGGCCGACGAGATCATCGCCGGGCGGCACTCGGTGAACGCGAGTGCCGCCCGGCCGCCGACCACGGCGTGAGCCGGTATCGCCGGTCACAGCGCAGGCCGAACCTGCCGGTCAGGGCGTGAGCCCGCACCCGCCGGTCACGGCATGAGCTGGTACTCCGGGAAGTTGCCCGGCAAGCGCTCCCCCACCGGCCCGTGTGTCACCGCGCGGATGAGAAGTTCGCCGCCGACGAAGGCGCCGCGCCAGGACGCGCCGAACCCGCCGAACAGTTCGTCGCGGTCGCCGCGCGAGCGTGGTGTGCCGTGGCCGACCTTGAACGCGCGGATCTGCGGGGCCAGTCGGTCGTAGGTCACCCGGTCGTCGGTGGACAGGGTGGCGACGAGCGCGCCGTTGGACGCGTTCATCGCGGCCAGCAGCTCCGCTTCCGTGTCGACCAGGACGATGGTGTCGACCGGGCCGAACGGCTCCGCGTGGTGCAGCGGGGACGACGGGGGCGGGCTGAGGAGTGTGACGGGGCGGACGTACGCCGAAGTGTCCTGCCCGGGAAGGAAGTTGGCCTCGGACAGCTTGCCGCGGTGCAGCGGTACGGCGCCGCGGTCGATCGCCTCGGCCACCTGGTCGTGGAGCTCCTTGGCTTTGGCCGCATTGATCACGGGTCCGAAGTCCAGTTCCGGATAGGGGTCTTGAGGGTGCTGGACCGCAAGAGGGTGGCCGACGCGGAGAGTTCGGACCGCCGGGAGGTAGGCGGCGAGGAACTCGTCGAACAACTCGCGCTGGACGACGAAGCGCGGATACGCCGTGCAACGCTGCTTGCCGTAGTCGAAGAGCTTGGGGATGACCGCGGTGAGCGCGGCCCAGTCCGTGTGGTTCCAGATGCCCCAGGTGTTGAGTCCCTCCTGTTCCAGGATGTGCCGTTTGCCGAGGTCGGCCACGGCCGTGGCCACCGCGGCTCCGGTGTCGCGCCCGCCGACGAAGGAGACGCAGCCGATCTCGGGCGCGCGGACCAGCGCCTCCGACAGCTCGCCCCCGCTGCCGCTGACGAGGGTGACGGGGATTCCCTCGCGTGCGGCGAGCGCGGCGGCCAGGGTGAGGCAGGCGACGCCGCCGTCGGTCGGGGTCTTGGCGATGACCGCGTTCCCTGCCAGTGCCTGCACGAGCATGGCGTGGACGAGCACGCTCATCGGGTAGTTCCAGCTCGCGATGTTGGACACCGGGCCGTCCAGCGGGGTGCGGCCGGCGAGCATCGGCTCGATGCCGTCGACGTACCAGCGGACGCCGTCGATGGACCGGTCCACGTCTGCCTGTGCGAGCCGCCAGGGCTTGCCGATCTCCCAGACCAGCAGCAGCGCGAGGAGTTCGCGGTGCTCGGTCAGGGCGTCCAGCGTCGCGGCGACGCGGGCACGCCGTTCGTCGAGCGGGACGTGGCGCCAGGCACGGTGCTGGTCGAGGGAGGCGCGTACGGCCTGGTGGGCGGTGGACCGGTCCAGGCGGGGCGGGCCCGCGATGGGGCTGCCGTCGACGGGGCTGGTGGCGGGCAGCGCCCGGCCGTCCCGCTGCCAGGCGGAGTTCCAGAGGTTGAGGACGCGGTCGTCCTGGAACGCCTCGGGCGCGACGGCGAGGCAACGCCGCCAGGCGTCACTCCAGGAGGTGCCCTCCTTGAGGGTCGGGGGGTGAAGGGTGGGTGTCGGGGTGGGACCAGGCGTGAGGGTTGATGCCATGCTTCTGCTCCGCTCTCGGTGCACAGTCGGGGCGGGGTGAGGCAGGAACGGTCCAATGTACGAACTGTCGTACAGATGAAGCTAGTTGCGCTCGAAGGAGCACAACAGTCACGCCGCCTCAACTATGAGTGACGTCACGTACCGCTTACGGGAGGGCCGGCACCGCTCACCGGAGATTCAACCGGTCCAACACCAGCCGGGCGGTCTCCGTCGGCGTGCTTCCGACCTTCACTCCTACGGCCTCCAGCGCCTCCTTCTTCGCCGCCGCCGTACCGGAGGAGCCCGACACGATGGCGCCCGCGTGCCCCATCGTCTTGCCCTCGGGTGCGGTGAAGCCGGCGATGTAGCCGACGACGGGCTTCGTGACGTGGTCGCGGATGTACGCGGCGGCGCGTTCCTCGGCGTCGCCGCCGATCTCGCCGATGAGGACGATCAGTTCGGTGTCGGGGTCGTCCTGGAACGCGGCGAGACAGTCGATGTGACTCGTGCCGACGACGGGGTCTCCGCCGATGCCGACACAGGTGGAGAAGCCGATGTCCCGTAGTTCGTACATGAGTTGATAGGTGAGCGTGCCGGACTTGGAGACCAGGCCGATACGGCCCGGCTTGGCGATGTCGGCGGGGATGATGCCGGCGTTCGCCTGGCCGGGGGTGATCAGGCCGGGGCAGTTGGGCCCGATGATCCGGGTGCCCTTCGAGCGCGCGTAGGCGGTGAAGGCGACCGAGTCGTGGACCGGGATGCCCTCGGTGATGACGACGGCGAGGCCGATGCCCGCGTCGGCTGCCTCGATCACGGCCGCCTTCGCGAAGGCGGGCGGCACGAACACGACGCTGACATCGGCTCCCGTCGACCGCATACCGTCGACGACCGACCCGAAGACCGGCACGGCACGGTCGTCGAAATCGACGGTACGGCCCGCCTTGCGGGGATTGACGCCGCCGACGATGTTCGTGCCGGCGGCGAGCATCCGGCGGGTGTGCTTCATGCCCTCACCGCCGGTCATGCCCTGGACGAGGACCTTGCTCTCCTTGGTGAGGTAGATCGCCATGTCCCGGCTCCTTAGCGTGCGTTGGCGAGGTCGGCGGCGCGGCGGGCGGCGCCGTCCATGGTGGTGGCCTGCTGGACCAGCGGATGCGCGTGGCCGTCGAGGATCGCCCGGCCCCGGGCCGCGTTGTTGCCGTCGAGCCGGACGACCAGCGGCTTGGTCAACCGCACGGATTCCAGGGCCCGTACGATGCCGTCGGCCACCGCGTCGCATGCGGTGATCCCGCCGAAGACGTTGACGAACACCGACTTCACGGCCGGGTCGGAGAGGATGACGGACAGCCCGTCGGCCATGATCTGGGCCGATGCTCCGCCGCCGATGTCGAGGAAGTTGGCGGGACGGGCGCCGCACCCTGCGACCACGTCGAGCGTCGACATGACCAGGCCCGCTCCGTTGCCGATGATGCCGACCTCGCCGTCGAGCTTGACGTAGTTGAGCCCCTTCGCGGCGGCCGCCGCCTCCAGCGGATCGTCGTGCGCCACACCCTCGGCACCCCAACGCGCCTGCCGGAAACGGGCGTTGTCATCGAGGGTCACCTTGCCGTCGAGGGCGAGAATCTGCCCCTGCTTCGTCCGCACGAGCGGGTTGACCTCGACGAGGACGGCGTCCTCGCGGACCAGCACCTCCCACAGTCGTACGAGGACGTCGACGGTCTGCGGCGGCAGGCCGGCCGCCTCGGCGATCTCACCCGCCCTGGCCGAGGTGACACCCTCGGCCGGGTCGATGTGTATACGGGCGACCGCATCCGGTCGACGGGCGGCGACCTCCTCGATCTCCATACCGCCCTCGGCGGACGCGATCGCGAGGAAACGGCCCGCCGCGCGGTCGAGGACGTAGGAGACGTAGAACTCGCTCTCGATGTCGACCGGTTGGGCCAGCATCACCTTGCCGACCGTGTGGCCCTTGATGTCCATGCCCAGGATCTGCCGGGCCGTGAGTTCGGCGGCGGCCGGGTCGGCGGCGAGTTTGACCCCGCCCGCCTTACCCCGTCCACCGGTCTTCACCTGGGCTTTCACCACCACTCGCCCACCCAGCCTGCGGGCGATCTCCCGCGCCTCCTTGGACGAGGCGGTGACCTCGGCCCGGGGCACCAAGATGCCGTGTTCCTCGAAGAGTTCCCTTGCCTGGTGCTCGTACAGATCCATCCGAGCTCCTCGCTGCTGTGTCTGTCCGGGGAGCGGCCCCTGTCCCCCGAAAAGTGCCGCACGCCCCCTGGACACCACCCACCGGATGCGGGATAACAAGTTTCATACAGTATTCGTCGACTGTATGCAATGTACCGCGAGAGCGTTCCAACCCCCTACGAAGGGACAGGACTTCGCCATGCCCGACGACACCCAGGACGTGATTTCCGGTGGTCATCTCGTCGCCAAAGCCCTGAAGGCCGAGGGGGTCGACCGCATTTACACCTTGTGCGGCGGCCACATCATCGACATCTACGACGGCTGCGTCGACGAGGGCATAGAAGTCGTCGACGTACGCCACGAGCAGGTGGCAGCCCACGCCGCCGACGGTTACGCACGGATCACCGGCAGGCCGGGATGCGCGGTGGTCACCGCCGGTCCCGGTACGACCGACGCCGTCACCGGTGTCGCCAACGCGTTCCGCGCCGAGTCCCCGATGCTGCTGATCGGTGGTCAAGGGGCCCTGACCCAACACAAGATGGGGTCCCTCCAGGACCTGCCGCACGTCGACATGATGACGCCGATCACCAAGTTCGCGGCGACCGTGCCGGACACGGCCCGCGCCGCCGACATGGTGTCGATGGCGTTCCGCGAGTGCTACCACGGCGCGCCCGGCCCCTCGTTCCTGGAGATCCCGCGCGATGTCCTCGACGCGAAGGTGCCGGTGGGCAAGGCGCGGGTGCCGAAGCCCGGTGCCTACCGTGCCTCGACCCGGTCGGCGGGCGACCCCGAGGCGATCGAGAAGCTCGCCGACCTGCTCGTCCACGCCGAGAAGCCGGCGGTTCTGTTGGGCAGCCAGGTGTGGACAACTCGGGGCACCGAGGCGGCCATTGACCTCGTCCGCACCCTCAACATCCCCGCGTACATGAACGGCGCGGGGCGCGGCACCCTCCCGCCCGGCGACCCGCACCACTTCCAGCTGTCGCGCCGGTACGCCTTCTCCAACGCCGACGTCATCGTCATCGTCGGCACGCCCTTCGACTTCCGCATGGGCTACGGCAAGCGCCTCTCCCCCGACGCGACCGTCGTACAGATCGACCTCGACTACCGCACCGTCGGCAAGAACCGCGACATCGACCTCGGCATCGTCGGCGACGCGGGGCTCGTGCTGAAGTCGGTCGCGGAAGCCGCCTTGGGACGCCTCAACGGCGGTGCGTCCCGGCGCAAGGAGTGGCTCGACGAGCTGCGCGCCGCCGAACAGACCGCGATCGAGAAGCGGTTGCCCAGCCTGAAGTCGGACGCGTCACCGATCCACCCCTACCGCCTGGTCAGCGAGATCAACGACTTCCTCACCGAGGACTCCATCTACATCGGCGACGGCGGCGACATCGTCACCTTCTCCGGGCAGGTCGTGCAGCCCAAGTCACCCGGCCACTGGATGGATCCGGGCCCGCTCGGCACCCTCGGCGTCGGTATCCCCTTCGTCCTCGCGGCCAAGCAGGCACGCCCCGACAAGGAGGTCGTCGCGCTGTTCGGCGACGGCGCGTTCTCGCTCACCGGCTGGGACTTCGAGACCCTCGTCCGCTACGACCTCCCGTTCGTCGGCATCGTCGGCAACAACTCCTCGATGAACCAGATCCGTTACGGCCAGGCCGCCAAGTACGGCCTGGAGCGCGAGCGGGTCGGCAACACCCTCGGCGACGTCCACTACGACAAGTTCGCCCAGATGCTGGGCGGTTACGGCGAGGAGGTCCGCGACCCCGCCGACATCGGCCCCGCACTGCAACGCGCCCGTGAGTCGGGCAAGCCCTCGCTGATCAACGTCTGGGTCGACCCGGACGCGTACGCCCCCGGAACCATGAACCAGACGATGTACAAGTGAGGTGAACGGCCATGACCGCCAGGGCACTTGAGGGCATCCGCGTCCTCGACATGACGCACGTCCAGTCCGGCCCCTCCGCGACCCAACTGCTCGCCTGGCTCGGCGCCGACGTCGTCAAGCTGGAGGCGCCGACCGGTGACATCACGCGCAAGCAGCTGCGCGACCTCCCGGACGTCGACTCGCTCTACTTCACGATGCTCAACTGCAACAAGCGGAGCATCACCCTCAACACCAAGACCGAGCGCGGCAAGGAGATCCTCACCGAGCTGATCCGGCGCTCCGACGTCATGGTCGAGAACTTCGGGCCGGGCGCGGTCGACCGTATGGGGTTCACCTGGGATCGCATACAGGAGATCAATCCCCGTATTGTGTATGCGTCCATCAAGGGCTTCGGGGACGGTCCGTACACCAACTTCAAGGCGTACGAGGTCGTCGCGCAGGCGATGGGCGGGTCGATGTCGACCACCGGCTTCGAGGGCGGGCCGCCGCTGGCGACGGGCGCTCAGATCGGTGACTCCGGCACAGGAGTGCATACAGTAGCCGGGATATTGGCGGCACTGTTCCAGCGGGAGAGCACCGGGCGCGGGCAGCGAGTCAACGTGGCCATGCAGCACGCCGTGCTGAACCTGTGCCGGGTGAAGCTGCGCGACCAGCAGCGCCTGGCGCACGGGCCGCTCGCCGAGTACCCGAACGACGACTTCGGCGACGAGGTGCCCCGCTCGGGCAACGCGTCCGGCGGCGGGCAGCCCGGCTGGGCCGTCAAGTGCGCACCGGGCGGCCCGAACGACTACGTGTACGTCATCGTGCAGCCGGTCGGATGGAAGCCGCTGACCGAACTGATCGGCCGGCCCGAGCTGGCCGAGGACCCGGAGTGGGCGACGCCGGAGGCCCGTTTGCCGCAGCTCTCCAAGATGTTCCAGCTGATCGAGGAGTGGTCGTCCACGCTGCCCAAGTGGGAGGTGCTGGAGCGGCTCAACGCCCACAACATCCCGTGCGGGCCGATCCTTTCGACCAGGGAGATCATCGAGGACGAGTCGCTGGTCGCCAACGAGATGGTCGTGACGGTCCCGCACCCCGAGCGCGGCGAGTTCGTCACCGTCGGCAGCCCGCTGAAGCTCTCCGACTCCCCCGTGGACGTGACCAGTTCACCGCTGCTCGGCGAGCACAACGAAGAGGTCTACATCGGCGAACTCGGTCTCGGCGACGAAGAGTTGCGCCTCCTCAAGTCGAACGGGGTGATCTGACGTGATGACAGAGGACCGAGTCCTGAAGGTGCGCGCGCTCCTCGACTCCGTGCGGGCCGAGGGACGGTTCGCGCTGACCGCGCCCGAGGGCAAGGTGATCGCCGACGCGTACGGGATCGCCGTACCGGGTGAGGAGTTGGCGACGGACGTCGACGAGGCCGTGGCGTACGCGGCGCGGTTCGGCGGGCCCGTCGTGATGAAGATCGTCTCGCCCGACATCCTGCACAAGACCGACGCCGGCGGAGTGATCGTCGGGGTCGAGGGCGCTGCGGACGTACGGGCCGCGTTCCACAGGATCGTCGACAACGCGCGGGCCTACGACGCCGATGCCCGCATCAAGGGCGTCCAGGTGCAGGAGTTGCTGCCCCAGGGGCAGGAGGTGATCGTCGGCGCGGTGACCGACCCGACGTTCGGGAAAGTGGTCGCGTTCGGGCTCGGCGGGGTGCTCGTCGAGGTGCTCAAGGACGTGACGTTCCGGCTCGCGCCCGTCAGCCCGGACGAGGCGCTGTCCATGCTGGACTCGATCCGCGCGGCGGAGATCCTGCGCGGGGTGCGCGGCGCGCCGGCCGTCGACCGGTGGGCGATCGCGGAGCAGATCCGCCGGGTGTCCCAACTGGTCGCGGACTTCCCGGAGATCGCCGAGGTGGATCTCAACCCGGTGATCGCGACACCGGAGGGCGCGGTCGCGGCCGACATCCGTGTCATCCTCGCCGAATCGCAGCCGGTAGCCCGTCGACGGTATACACGCGACGAAATCCTGACGACCATGCGTCGCCTGATGGAGCCGGACTCGGTCGCCGTGATCGGTGCCTCGAACGAGCAGGGCAAGATCGGCAATTCGGTGATGCGCAACCTCGTCGACGGCGGCTTCGCCGGGGAGATCCATCCGGTGAACCCCAAGGCCGATGACATTCTGGGCCGCAAGGCGTACAAGAGTGTCACGGACGTTCCCGGTGAGGTGGATGTGGCCGTCTTCGCCATTCCCGCCAAGTTCGTGGCAGCGGCACTGGAGGAGGTGGGACGCAGGAACATCCCCAACGCCGTCCTCATCCCCTCCGGGTTCGCCGAGACCGGTGAGGTCCAACTCCAGGAGGAGATAGTCGAGATCGCCGAGCGCTACGGCGTCCGCCTCCTCGGGCCGAACATCTACGGCTACTACTCGACCTGGCACGACCTGTGCGCCACGTTCTGCACGCCGTACGACGTGAAGGGCGGGGTGGCGCTGACCTCGCAGTCCGGTGGCATCGGAATGGCCATCCTCGGGTTCGCGCGGACCACGAAGACCGGGGTGTCGGCGATCGTCGGGCTCGGCAACAAGTCGGACCTCGACGAGGACGACCTGCTGACCTGGTTCGGCGAGGACCCGCACACCGAGTGCATCGCGATGCACCTGGAGGACCTCAAGGACGGCCGCGCCTTCGTCGAGGCGGCCCGAAAGACCGTACCCCTCAAACCAGTTGTAGTGCTGAAGGCTGGTCGTACGGCGGCGGGCGCCAAGGCCGCCGGTTCGCACACGGGCGCGCTGGCCGGCGACGACGCCGTGTACGGCGACATCCTGAAGCAGGCCGGTGTCATCCGCGCCCCGGGGCTCAACGACATGCTGGAGTACGCGCGCGGTCTGCCCGTGCTGCCAACTCCCCAGGGAGACAACGTCGTTATCATCACCGGCGCCGGCGGCAGCGGTGTGCTGCTCTCGGACGCGGTGACCGACAACGGCCTTTCCCTGATGGAGATTCCGCCCGATCTGGACGCGTCCTTCCGGGAGTTCATCCCGCCCTTCGGGGCCGCGGGCAACCCGGTCGACATCACCGGGGGCGAGCCGCCGTCGACGTACGAGGCGACGATCCGGCTGGGGCTTGAGGACCCGCGCATCCACGCGCTGGTGCTCGGCTACTGGCACACCATCGTCACTCCCCCGATGGTCTTCGCGGAGCTCACCGCGCGCGTGGTCGCCGAGTTCAAGGAACGCGGCATCGAGAAGCCGGTGGTGGCCTCGCTCGCGGGTGATGTCGAGGTCGAGGAGGCCTGCCAGTACCTGTACGAGCGCGGGGTCGTGGCGTACCCGTACACGACGGAGAAGCCGGTGGCGGTGCTGGGCGCGAAGTACCAATGGGCGCGTGCGGCAGGGCTGTTGGGCGGTGGTTCATGACGTGAGTCGACGCGGGGCCGGCCGACAGTGCGGTCGGCCGGCCCCCGGGGACCCGTGCGCACGCGAAAGGCATTGGACAGGGGGCGCTGGCCAGACTTTCGACGCAAGGGGCACTGAGCGATGGCAACAACGGACTTCCCGACGTCCGTCTCCTACAGGGAGGTGACGGGCCGTCACGGCCGCGTGTACCGCATCGGTGAATCCGATGTCGACCTCATGGGCCGGGCGCGCAAGTGGATGGTCGTCCTGCCCTGGGTGGGCATGATGGGCATCAGTTCCGCCGAGTACGCGTTCACGTCGGCGGAGGAAACGCTCCACGACGCGCATCTGTGGAGCAGTGGACACATCTTCTGGCTGATGGGTGTCTGGGTGTTCTTCCAGGCGGCCGTGGCCTTCCCGGCCGGGCAGTTGCGGGAGAGCGGCAGACTCCCGGCCCGTACGGCCATGTTGATCGGCGCGCTCGGCACCCTGCTGGGCTATCTGGCGCTCGCGTTCGCGCCGAACGTGCTCGTCGCCTACTTCGGCTTCGGTATGTGCAGCGGTATCGGCGCCGGTCTTGTGTATGCAACGTGCGTGAACATGGTCGGCAAGTGGTATCCGGAGCGCAAGGGCGGCAAGACGGGCTTCGTGAACGGCGGATTCGCCTACGGGTCGGTGCCGTTCGTGTTCCTCTTCACCTCCGTGCTCGACCTCGGCAACTACAAGGTGCTGCTGAGCCTGGTCGGCGTAGGCCTGTGTCTGGTGGTGGCCTCGGCGGGCTGGTTCTTCCGCGATCCGCCGAAGAACTGGTGGCCCGCGCACGTCGATCCGCTCACAGCGGCCCAAGACCCCAGGATCCGGCGGGCGTTGGAGAAGAACCCGCCGGCCATCAAGCAGTACACACCCAAGGAGGCCGCCCGTACCCCCGTGCTCTGGATGATGTGGTTCTGTCTGCTGTGCACGGCCGGCATCAACATCTTCGGCATCGCCTTCCAGGTGCCGTTCGGCAAGGACATGGGCTTCGCGGGCGGGATCGTGGCCACGGCGATGTCCCTGAAGGCGATCGTGAACGGCACCGGGCGCGGTGTCATCGGCTGGATCTCCGACCGTTTCGGCCGCCGTCACACGCTGATCATCGTGTGTCTGGTGCTGGGCACCGCGCAGTTCGGGGTGCTGGTCTCGGGCCAGATGGGCAGCATGCCGTTCTTCCTGTTCTGCTCCATGGTCTCGGGTTTCGGCGGCGGGGCGATCTTCCCGCTGTTCGCGGCCATGACGGCCGACTACTTCGGTGAGAACAACAACGCCAGCAACTACGGGATGGTCTACAGCTCGAAGCTGATCTCGGGGCTCGTCGGCTCCGGTCTGGGCGCGGTCGTCGTCGGTGAGTGGGACTACCACGGCGCGTTCGTCCTGGCCGGTTCCGTGGGCCTGGCCTCCGCGGTGCTGGCGCTCTTCCTCAAGGCTCCGGGCAGGCCCGACGCCCGGCGCATCGTGCCCAATCCGCACCCGCTCGGCGAGGAGATGGCGTGACATGACCGCAGATCCCATCACCACGAACGAATCCGGCGCCGCGAACCGTCCCTACCGTGAAGTGACCGACGCCCACGGCCGCGTCTACCGCGTCGGCGAGACCGACCGCGACATCCTCGGCCACTCACGCAAAATCATGATCTACCTGCCATGGATAGCCATGATGGCGATCAGTGTCTTCGAGTACGCGTACGGCTCCGCGGAGGACACCCTGTCCAGCGCGCACGGCTGGACGCAGAGCAACACCTTCTGGATCCTGAGCATTTGGGTCTTCTTCCAGGCCGGCATCGCCTTCCCGGCGGGCTGGATGCGGGAGAAGGGCATCCTGTCGGCCCGTAGGGCGATGTACATCGGCTCCGTGCTCTGCGTCATCGGATTCCTCGCCCTGTCCCACCTGGACAACGTGTGGCTGGCGATCATCGGCTTCGGCGTGATCGGCGGCGTCGGCGCCGGGCTGGTCTACGCGACCTGCATCAACATGGTCGGCAAGTGGTTCCCCGAACGGCGGGGCGCCCGCACCGGGTTCGTCAACGGCGGCTTCGCGTACGGCTCGCTGCCGTTCATCTTCATCTTCAACTACGCCTTCGACACCGGGAATTACCACCGGGTCCTGGATCTGATCGGCTGTTACATCCTGATCGTGGTGTTCGGGTGCGCGTTCTTCTTCAAGGACCCGCCGAAGAACTGGTGGCCCGCCGACATCGACCCGCTGACCTACGGCGGCAGCGGCAAAAGCGCGACGAGCCTCGCCAAGAACCCCCCTGCTGTACGGCAGTTCACGCCCAAGGAGGCCATCCGTACCGGCATGCTGCCGCTGATGTGGCTGTCCATCGTGCTGACCGCCGGGGTGTCGATCTTCGGGATCTCCTTCCAGGTCGACTTCGCGAAGGATGTCGGTTTCGGCCCGTTGGTGGCGGCCTCCTCGATGGGCATCATGGCTGTCATCAACGGCATCGGCCGCGCGGTCGTGGGCTGGCTGTCCGACCTGTGGGGCCGCAAACTCACCCTGGTCTTCGTCATCTTGGTCCTGGGCCTGGCCCAGTTCGGCGTGATCTGGGCCGGGCATCTGCGCAGCGAGTGGCTGTTCCTGTTCTTCGCCTTCCTCTCCGGCTTCGGCGGCGGCGCGTTCTACCCGATGTTCGCCGCGCTGACCCCGGACTACTTCGGCGAGAACTTCAACGCCACCAACTACGGCCTGGTGTACAGCGGCAAGCTCGTCAGCGGCCTGTTCGGCGGCGGCCTCGGCTCGATGGTGGTGGCGGCCTGGGGCTACAACGGCGCGTACGCGCTGGCGGGCGGCGTCTCGATGGTGGCGGCGGCGATCGCGTTGCTGCTACGTCAACCCGGGCGCGGGGACAGGGAGTTGGCCCAGGTTCCCCAACCACAGCCTGCTGCCTGACAGTTCGGACGACGCGGTCGCAGACCTGGACACGCCTGATGGCCCTCCCCGGGACGGGAGGGCCATCGCCTTCGTGTCTGTCGGTGCGTCAGGAGGACTGTGCAGCTCAGGACTTGTCGCGCTCGTGATACGACCGCCGGGTGTGCTCGGTGTGTTCGCGCATCAGCAGGCCGGCGCGCAGCTCGTCGCGGGCGGCGATCGCGTCGATCAGGAGGCGGTGCTCGACCCAGGACGTCAGGCCGCGCTGACGGGCCACCGGCGTGTAGTACCAGCGGACCCGGCGGTCGACCTGCGCGGCGAGTTCGGCGAGGACGGCGTTACCGGCGAGCTCCATGATCTTCGCGTGGAAGCGGGCGTTCATGGCGACGGCGGCGTCCACGTCATCGGCGTCGACGGCGCGCTCGCCCTCCGTGCACAGCTCCTCCAGGACGGCGATGCCCGCCTTGCCCGCGTGGACGGCGGCGAGCCGGGCGGCCTCGGCCTCCAACAGCGTGCGTACGGTGAGGAGTTGGTCGGCCTCGGCCTCCGTCGGCTCGTGCACGAACGCGCCCTGGGCGGGCCGTAGATCGACCCAGCCCTCGGTGTTGAGCCGCTGCAACGCCTCCCGCACCGGCTGGCGTGACACCCCCAGGTGCCCGGCAAGTTCGCTCTCGACGAGATGCTGGCCGGGCCGCAGGGCGCGCGTGGTGATGAGTTCCAGCAGCGCCTCGTAGACGCGGTCACGCAGCGGGCCCGGGCGTTCGAGCTTGGGCACCGCCCCCTGCGGCAGTCCTTGCGACAACATCGCGGTCCCCCTCCTGGGAATCACCGGCATTTTGTACACAGCGGACAGTAGACAGTAGTCAGTGGCCGTACGACCAAGTATCGATTGTCTTTCGTCTACAGTCTACGGCGCACAGTAGCCAGAGGGCGCGGGAGTCGACCTCGTCACATCCGGAGCGATATTCATGCGTGTGCGCAGGTCATGGGCACCGGACGACCTGGCCGGCGTAGGACAGATTGCCGCCGAAGCCGAACAGCAGGACGGGGTCGCCGGTGCGGACGGCACCTTGTTCGACGAGTTTCGAGAACGCGAGCGGGATGCTGGCGGCCGAGGTGTTGCCCGATTGGACGACATCGCGGGCGACGACCGCGTTGACGGCGCCGATCTTCTCGGCGAGGGGCTCGATGATGCGCAGGTTCGCCTGGTGGAGGACGACGCCGGCGAGGTCGGCGGGTGTCAGGCCGGCCTTCTCGCAGGCCTTGCGGGCGATGGGCGGGAGCTGGGTGGTGGCCCAGCGGTAGACGCTCTGGCCCTCCTGCGCGAACCGCGGGGGCGTGCCCTCGATCCGTACCGCGTGCCCCATCTCGGGCACGGAACCCCACAGCACCGGTCCGATGCCGGGTTCGTCGGAGGCCTCGACGACGGCGGCCCCCGCTCCGTCACCGACGAGGACGCAGGTCGTACGGTCGGTCCAGTCGGTGACCTCGGACATCTTGTCGGCGCCGATGACCAGGGCCCGGGTGGCCGCTCCCGCGCGGACGGTGTGGTCGGCGGTGGCCAGGGCGTGGGTGAAGCCGGCGCACACGACGTTGATGTCCATGGCCGCGGGCGACGGGATGCCGAGGCGGGCGGCGACGCGGGCGGCCATGTTCGGGGAGCGGTCGATGGCCGTAGAAGTGGCGACGAGGACCAGGTCGATGTCCCCGGGCGTCAGGCCCGCGGCGGCGAGGGCCTTGGCGGCGGCGTGCGCGGCCAGCTCGTCGACGGGTTCGTCGGGCCCGGCGATGTGGCGGGTCTTGATGCCCACGCGAGAGGTGATCCACTCGTGACTCGTGTCGACCATGCCCGCCAGGTCCTCGTTGGTGAGTACCTTGGCGGGCTGGTAGTGGCCGACGGCGGCGATCCGCGTGCCGTTCATGGGTGGTCCCCCTCGTTGCCTTGGGTAGCGGGATCCACCAGTCTTGCCAGTGACTCGCGGGTACGACGGCAGGTGATGCCACAGGAAACTACCGTCCAGGTTGTCGGCTTCTGTCATCCATCCTGTGATTGACGGTGTCGCCCGAACATTCAGCCGGTGAACAGCTGCTTCGCCTTGAGGACGAGTTCGTACAGGCCGTACACGAGTGGTGCGCCCACCCAGAGCCAGGCGAAGGCGATGAGCGGCCGTCGGTCAGGCGGACTCTGACTGCTGTCGTTCGACATCGGCGGCCTCCCTCGGGGCGGGGATGTGGTGGCGGGCGTTGACGGGGCGGACGAGTTCGTTGGCGACGAAGCCGATGACGAGCAGCCCGATCATGATGATGAAGGAGGTGTTGTAGAGGGAGGCGCCGTGTTTTCCGGCGTCCTTCTGGTGGTCGGCGATCCAGTTCACGATCAGCGGTCCGAGGACACCGGCCAGGGACCAGGCGGTGAGCAGCCGGCCGTGGATCGCGCCGACCTGGTAGGTCCCGAAGAGGTCCTTCAGGTAGGCGGGCACGGTCGCGAAGCCGCCGCCGTAGAAGGAGAGGATGACCAGCGCGCACAGGATGAACAGCGGTTTCGAGGAGTCGCCGAAGAGTGCGATGAGCGCGTACATGACCGCGCCGACGCCGAGGTAGACGCGGTAGATGTTCTTGCGTCCGATCAGGTCGGAGGTCGAGGACCAGCCGATACGGCCGGCCATGTTGGCCGCGGAGAGCAGCGCGACGAAGCCGGCGGCGGCCGACACCGTGACGGGGGTGGAGGTGTCCGCGAAGAAGTCCGTGATCATCGGGGCGGCCTTCTCCAGGATGCCGATGCCCGCGGTCACGTTCATGCACAGGACGACCCACAGGCACCAGAACTGGGGGGTGCGTACGGCGCTGTTCGCCGAAACCTGCACGCCGGAGAGGACGCTGGGCGCGTTCGCTGCGTCCTTGGCCTCGTCCTTGTCTTCGCCCTTGGGGCCCTCCGTGCGTGGCACCCGCACGAGCAGCACGCCGAGGGTCATGAAGACTGCATACGAAAGACCGAGTACAAGAAACGACTGGGCGATGCCGGTGTTGTCGGAGCCGAACGACTTCAGCATCTGGGCCGACCACGGGGAGGCGATGAGCGCGCCGCCGCCGAAGCCCATGATGGCGATGCCGGTGGCCATGCCGGGCCGGTCGGGGAACCACTTGATCAGGGTCGAGACCGGTGAGATGTAGCCGATGCCGAGGCCTATCCCGCCGACGAAGCCGTAGCCGAGGACGATCAGCCAGAACTGCTTCGTCTCCGCGCCCAGTGCGGAGATCAGGAAGCCGGAGGAGAAGCAGACGAGGGCGACGGTCATCGCCCAGCGCGGCCCGTTGCGTTCGACGAGGGTGCCGCCGAACGCGGCCGACAGGCCGAGCATGACGATGGCGAGCTGGAAGGGCAGCGCGCTCTGCGTGCCGCTGAGGTTGAGTGAGGATTCGAGCGGCGGCTTGAAGACGCTCCAGGCGTAGGCCTGGCCGATGGAGAGGTGCACCGAGAGAGCGGCGGGCGGAACCAGCCAGCGGCTCCACGCCGGGGGTGCGACTGGGGGACTCATGATCCCGGACGGTAGGGAGTGGCAAGGGAGTTGAGAAGGCGGCGCGTCGACCGTATGCGATGAGCGGTATGCAGAGTGCGCCGAACGGTCGCCGCGGAGTCGCTGTGCCTGTTGTCGTACGAGGGGCGGGCCTCAGCTCCGGACGGACTGCGCGATGCGCTGCGCGGCCTGGGCGGGGGTGAGGTGTGTGGTGTCGACGACCTCGGCTTCACGGTGCAGCCAGGTGCGGGCCGCCTCGGCGTGCTGTCCATCAGTGTCACACCGAGCTGCTCGGCGTCGAACACCCGCGATTCCGGGAGCAGTTGCTGCACGAGCGGACCGGTGGTCGTCCTGCCCGCGCCGTGGGTGCCGTTGAGCCGTACGATCATGGGCTCGACGCCGGCGCCGTTCACCCGTCCGTCCACAGTCTGCTGTACACAGTCCTCCGCACTGTGTCGACGCTCGATGGGTGGTCCTACTGGCGCGGGGTGTTGGCGGCGAGCAGTTCCCGCAGGAGTTCGACGATGAGATCGGGCTGTCCCACGAACGGGGAGTGGCCCGTCTGCCACTGGCGCGCATCGGTGCATCGCGAGGCCATCTTCCGCTGCAGGACGGGGTCGATGGCTCGGTCCTGTGCGCAGACGACGTAGGTGGAGGGAGTGCGCTTCCAGCTGTGGCGCTCCGGGATGCCGCGCCCGCAACCGGGGGCCTGTGTACGCAGCAGGTCGACCGCCCAGGCGGCGAGAGGTTCGGGACAGTCGCCGTAGAGGGTGTCGGCGGCCCGGTCGGGGTGCAGGCTGGTCGAGCCGTCGGGCTCGGGGTTGATCGCCTCCTTGAGCTGCGGGGAGGCACCACCCAGACCGGCCGCGCTCTCGCCGGCATCCGGCACGAAGGCCGCCAGATAGACCAGGTGCCCCACACCCCGCAGCCCGGTGATCACTGACCCGCCGTAGGAGTGACCGAGCACAATCGGAGGCTCCGGCAGCGAGTCGATGGCGGCCTGGACCGCGGCCGTGTCAGCGGACAATGAGCCCTTGTGGAGCTCGGGAACGGCGACCTCAACTCCTGCGCTCCGCAAGCGTTCTGCCACCAGCTCGAAGTGTTCGGGACGGTGATACAGGCCATGGACGAGCACTACGGCGGCCACTGCGCACGTCTCCTCGGTTCGGTGTCGGACGAGTGGTCCAGGGCCGGTCAGCCGTATCGCCGCAGCAGTCCGTCCACGTACGCCTCCAGCCGTTCCGCCAGCACCTCGGACGTGAGATCGTCCCGGCCCAGGTCACGCCACGGTCCGGCCAGTTTCGCCGCGTCGGGGCAGTAGTGCAGGGCGTCGAGCAGCCGCCAGTACAAGTGGTCGGGGTCGTCGGCGAGTTGGCCGCCGCCGTGCGCCTCGTACCGCTCGCGGAAGTGCAGGCCGTGCTCCGGTCCGTGCAGCAGGGCGAGCGCGGTCGAGCAATGTGCCACGTCGAGATCGGCGGGGCCCCACGAGGTCTCGACCCAGTCCACGACACCGGTGATCCGCAACTCCGGCCCGGCTCCCGTGAAGAGCACGTTCCCGGGGTGGAAGTCCCGGTGCAGAAAGCGGCCTTCGTACGGCGGCGGGTCGCGGCGGATCACGTCCACGGCCCGCTCCCACAGGGCGCCGTCCGGGGTGCGGACGCGCTCCGCGGAGGTCCACGCCTGGTATGTGCGCGGTCTTTCGTCCGGTACGACGCCGTGGACGCGGACGAGTTGGGCCGCGAGCAGATCCAGGCGCCGGTCGAGGTCGTCGGCGTCCACGCGGACCCGGCCGGGCAGCGCGGACATCAACAAGGTGGGGTGGTCGCAGTGTTCGGCCGTGGCGTCCACGGCGACCAACTCGGGAGCGGGGATGCCTTCCTGCCCGGCGAGCAGCGCCAGGACGGATGCCTCGCGGGCCAGCAGCCCGGGCCCGTGGTGGCGGAAGAACGGCTTCACAAAGGTCCGTTGGACGAGGTCCGTGCCGTCGTCGAGCGACAGCCGGCGCATCTGGGAACTCCAACCACCGTACAGAGGGCGCATGTCGGCGACCGCGCGGCCGTCACCGAGCTGCTTGGCCACCCAGGTGCGCGTGGCCGTCCAGCCACGGTCGTCGAGGCCGGTCAGCGCCGCCTCCACGAACTCCCGCCGGTCGTCTCCGTGTTCGCGGAACCACATGCCCAACTGGTGCTGCGCGTCCGGAAGTTCGAAGCGGGTGTACTGGGCGCGTGCGGCCAGCGCGTCCTGGACGGACTCGGTCACCGCGGTCGGGATCACCGCGTCGGTGCCCGGCACGGCGAGCACCGCCCGGCCCTCGTACGCCCGCAGTACCTGAAGCGCGGGGGCCTCCCGCCAGCTGTCCGGTTGCCGGATGAGCTCACTGAACCGGCCGTTCCCGTCCTCGAAGGGCACGTCCCAGGCCTCGGCGGTGTAGACGGCTGGCGCGCACAGTCCCAGCGCCGCGACGCGGTCCCCGTAGTGCCGGACGAGATCGGCCACCGTCTGCCCGCTCATGCTGAATCCGACCAGGACCAGCGGCCCGTCCGCCGCCGCGTACGCGTCGATCACCGCCACGGCCTGCTCGAACCGTCGCCACAGACTCAACTCGGCGAGCTTTCCCGTGCTTTCGCCGTGCCCGGAGAAGTCGAAGGCGATCCCGCGACAGCCGCGGGCCACGAACTCCCGTACCAGCGGCAGCAGTCGCTCCGTGCTGCTGGTGCCCGCGCCGTGCAGCACCACAGCGGTGGCCCCGGAAGGATCACCGCCGTACACACCCCTGAGCTGTTCACCTTCATGGTCGTGCGTGAAGTCGAAGAGCATTCCCCTATTCACTCACGCCGTGGCCTCCGTCTTTCAGGAAGGGGCCCGTTCCCGAAAGACGGGCACAGCCTCTGTCCGTACCCTTGCTGGCACACCTTCCATACTGTAGACAATATTTCGTCGACACTGTTCGGCATCCACCTCCGCGGTACTCCCTCGACCGAACGGAGAGTCTCCAGTGAGAGTCGCAGTCCTCGGCGCCGGTGCGATCGGTGCCTATGTCGGCGCCGCGCTGCACCGTGCGGGCGCCGATGTGCATCTCGTCGCCCGTGGACCGCATCTCGCGGCCATGAGGCAGCACGGCGTCCAAGTACTCAGCCCGCGCGGCGACTTCACCGCCCGCGCGCATGCCACCGACGACCCGGCCGAGATCGGCCCGGTCGACTTCGTCCTGCTCGGTCTGAAGGCCAACTCGTACGCGGCGTGCGGGCCGCTGATCGAGCCCCTGTTGCACGACACCACGGCGGTCGTGGCCGCCCAGAACGGCATCCCCTGGTGGTACTTCCACGCGCACGGCGGCCCCTACGACGGGCAGCGCGTCGAGAGTGTGGACCCGGACGGCGCGGTCAGTGCGGTGCTCGCGCCCGAACGTGCCGTCGGCTGTGTCGTCTACGCGGCAACCGAGCTGGCGGGACCGGGAGTTGTGCGCCATCTCGAAGGCACCCGGTTCTCCATCGGCGAGCCCGATCGCAGCATCTCGGCGCGCTGTCTGGCGCTGAGCGGGGCCATGCAGGCCGGCGGGCTGAAGTGCCCGGTGGAGCCTGATCTGCGCAACGACATCTGGCTCAAGCTGCTCGGCAACATCTCCTTCAACCCGATCAGCGCGCTCGCCCGCGCCACCATGCGGCAGATGTGCCTGCACGGCGGCACCCGCAAGGTCATCGAGATCATGATGATCGAGACACTCTCCGTCGCCGAGGCCCTGGGCTGCGAGGTCGGTGTCTCCATCGAACGGCGGCTCGCGGGCGCGGAACGCGTCGGCGACCACCGCACCTCGACACTCCAGGACCTGGAGCGCGGCAAGCCGCTCGAACTCGACGTACTTCTCGCGGCGGTGGTCGAGTTGGCGGAGATCACCGGCGTGGAGGTGCCCACCCTGCGCACCGTGCACGCCATCTCGGACCTGCTCGCGCTGCGGAGCGCTGCATGAGGAGACGGGGTGTTCGTGGAGTGTGCCTCGGCCTCACTCGGTATGTGCAGGACAATGGGGGCGTGGAGGTCACCTCGCCGCCCGACGGCCCGGTGGCCCACGGCACCCTCCGCAGCAAGGGCCGTTTCGGCCACCAGCACGTACAGAACCGGGGCTGATCAGGACATGGGACGAGTCACGGAACGACGCAAGGTGATCCGGATCCGGGACGGCGTGGTCTCCAGCCGCCCGGACACCCTCGTCGCCGAGGAACCCCTGGAGATCCGGCTCAACGGCAAGCCGCTCGCGATCACCATGCGCACCCCCGGCGACGACTTCGCACTCGCGGCCGGGTTCCTGGTCAGCGAAGGTGTACTGGCCAACGCATACGATCTGCAGAACATCGTGTACTGCGCGGGGGCGACCGTAGACGGCTCGAACTCGTACAACGTGGTGGACGTACGGACCGCACCGGACGTCGTGATGCCCGACATCACCTTGGAGCGGAACGTGTATACGACGTCCTCGTGCGGGCTGTGCGGCAAGGCGAGCCTGGACGCGGTCCGTACGACGGCTCGCTGGCCCATCGCCGACACTCCCCCGGTCCGTGTCGAACCCGCGCTCCTCGCGAGCCTCCCCGACCGGCTGCGCGCGGCCCAGCGGGTCTTCGACCGGACCGGGGGGCTGCACGCGGCGGCCCTGTTCAGCGAGGAGGGCGAGCTGCTGGACATCCGGGAGGACGTGGGCCGGCACAACGCGGTCGACAAGCTGGTCGGCCGCGCCCTGCAGAACGGTGACCTGCCGCTGTCCCGGGTCATCCTGCTGGTGTCGGGCCGAGCCTCCTTCGAGCTGGCACAGAAGGCGGTGATGGCGGGGATCCCGGTGCTGGCGGCGGTGTCGGCACCCTCGTCGCTCGCCGTGGACCTGGCGGCGGAGACGGGCCTGACCCTGGTGGGTTTCCTGCGGGGCAGCAACATGAACGTGTACGCGGGCGAGGACCGCATCGCCCTGCGGGCCGCGTCCGCCCAGGGCTGAAGATCCCCGCCCCGCGTCACGGCGGCGGGGCCCCGACCGGCGGGGAGCGCCCCCTGCGCCGCAGGGGCCCCGCCTCAGTCGGCAGCATGGTCGTGTACGGCGACACGGTCCCCGTCTGACCACTCCGCCCGCCCAGGTCAGCAGCCCCTCGTGAAGCGCACCTCGCAACCACCCGGCACGAAGCCCGCCTCAGCGACCCGCCTCACCGCCCGGCACGAAGCCCACCCCGGCCACCGGCCGTGACACGCGCGCTTCGGATGCGCCCTGCGTCCAACACACTTCAGCCACCCGGCGCCAGACCCACCTCACCCGCCCGCCCCGAACCGCACCTCCCCCGCCGTCACCACCGACCCCAGCCGCGGGAAGTCGAGCCTGACCGACGCCTGATGCTCGGCCGCGGTGAGCGCGCTCATGGCGTCCTCGACGAAGACGAGTTCGTGGCCGAGGTCCCCGGCGGCACGCGCGGTGGACTCCACACCGAGGTTGGTGGCGATCCCGCCGAACACCAGGGTGTCGACGCCCCGTTCACGCAGCCGCTCCTCAAGTCCCGTGCCCTGGAAGCCCCCGATCGTCCCCTTCACGATCTCCAGGTCCCCTTCCCGCAACAGCCCGTCGGCGAGTCCACTGCCGGCGGGCTGCTCGGCGATGCCGGGACGTTCGACCCGGATCAGCACGACGAGCGCACCGGCGGAACGGAAGACACCAGCCAACTCCTCGGCCACCGCGAGGACTTCGGGACCCTTGTACGGTTCGAGCGGCAACGCGACGACGCGGTCCATCAGGTCGACGAGGACCAGGGCGGTGCGCTCGGGGTCGAGGGACAGCCGGGGTTCGTGGGTCTGCGGTGGGGTCATGACGGAACGTTAGCCCCCGTCAGCCGTCCGTACCGGAAATCCGGATCAACAGGCCCATGAACTGGTCGCGTTCGGCCGCCGACAGCGGGGCGAGGAGTTCCTCGTTGGCCGCACGGGCCGCCTTCTCGCAGCGCTTCAGCAGCCGCGCACCCTCGGTCGTCAGCGACACCGCGTTCTTACGGCGGTCCTTCGCGTCCGGCTCGCGTACGACCAGGCCGGCGGACTGGAGGTCGTTCAGCACGCCGACCAGATCCTTGGGGTCGAGCCCGACACCACGACCGAGGTCGGCCTGGGCGACGGGCGCGAGGTCGCGGACGGCGGAGAGCACCACGTGATGCCACATCTTCAGCCCCTCGGCCGCCAGCGCGTCGGCGACAAGGGCCCGGCCGCGGGCGGCGGCTCGGCCGAGGAGCCAGCTGGGGAGCGAGCGGATCTCAGGGAGAGGAGCGGTGCGGAGTGCGGGGCGGGGTGCTTCGGCCATGCGGGCAGCCTAGCGAAAAGTCGTTGGACTTCCCAATGAAATCGTGAATATCATGGGGACTCCCAACGATTCCCCCTCCCAACATCACCGCTCCCTGGAGGTGCGATGCGTCGCGTCCGGTACGAGTCCACCGGCGGCCCGCTGTTCCTGGAGGAGACCCCCGTCCCCGCACCGGGCCCCGGTGAACTCCTCGTCCGTACCGAGGCGATCGGGGTCACCCTGCCCGTCGTCCGCAAGGTCACCGAGGCGGCCGAGCCGATCCCGCTCGGCGGCGAGCTCGCGGGCGAGGTGACCGCCGTAGGGCAAGGCGTGACGCGTTTTCGGGCGGGTGAGCGGGTGACCGGGCTGTGCTTCGGGCACGGGTACACCGACTTCGCCGTCCTCCACGAGGCCATGGCCTCCGCCGTCCCCGACACCGCCTCCGCCGTCGACGCGGTGGCGCTCGTCCGCAGCGGGCTGGTGGCCCTGGGCGCGCTGGACGCGGCCCGCCCTGAACCGGGTGAGGCCGCGCTGATCACGGCCGCGGCGAGCGGAGTCGGCCATCTCGCCGTGCAGTTGGCGAAGGCGCGGGGTGCCGGGCGGGTCGTGGGCGCGGTGTCCGATCCGACGAAGGGCGACTTCGTGCGGGCGCTGGGTGCCGACGAGGTGATCACCTACGACCGGCTGGGCCGGCCGGAGTGGGGCGAGCCCGTCGACTACGTACTCGACGCGGTGGGCGGTGAGTTGCTCACCCCGGCCGTCGCGGCGCTCGTCCCGGGCGGGCGGCTCGTGGCGTACAGCTCGGGTGGCGGGACGATCCGGGCGTACGACCTTCTCGTAGGTGCCAAGTCCGTGATCGGGTTCCAAATGGCGCGGATCGCGCGCGGGAGGCCGGAGTTGTGCGAGCGGTGGCGGCAGGAGCTGTGGCGGCGGTTCGCCGAGGGCGAGCTGAAACCGGCCGTGCACGGGGAGTTCGGGCTGGCGGAGGCGGCGAAGGCGCACGAGGTGATCGAGTCGCGGAGCAACCTCGGCAAGGTCGCGCTGCGCCCCTGAGGCGTCCAGCCCCACCTGACGATCACTCACCATCCATCGCACACCACGGAGTTGTGCGACGACGGGCGCTGCACGCTTCTTGTGAGGCACCGGAGGCTCCAACTAACGTCTGTGGCGCGCCCGTTGGACGTGGGATGTCCGGATGTCCAGACGAAGGAAGGGCAGGTAGCACCATGCCGTCGAGTCTTCGCGCACGTCTGAGATCCACCCTCACCGCCGCACTCACCCTGGCCGCACTGCTCATACTCCCGAGCCCCGCGCACGCCACCGCCGCCCAATCCACCGCCCCCACCCCCGAGTTCGACCAGCAGGTCCTCTTCAAAGCTCCCCAGGACGCGGGCTACGCCTGCTTCCGCATCCCCGCGATCGTGAAGACGAACGACGGCACGCTGCTCGCGTTCGCCGAGGGCCGGGTCCTCAACTGCGGTGACGCCGCCGATATCGACATCGTCGTCAAGCGCTCCACGGACGACGGCCGCACCTGGAGCCCGCTGGAGGTCGTCAACCACGGCGGCGGCGACACGCACGGCAACCCGGCCCCCATCGTGGACCGCCGCACGGGCCGCGTCCTGCTCGCCGAGACGTACAACACGGGCCGTACGGACAGCGCCAGTTGCTCGGTCCCCTGCGACCGCACCCCGCACCTGCAGTACAGCGACGACGACGGCCTGAGCTGGTCGCAGCCGCGTGACCTGAGCGACGAGATCCTGCCGCCGACCTGGAACTCCTGGTACGCCACCGGCCCCGTGCACGGCATCCAGCTCACCCGCGGCCGGCACAAGGGCCGGCTCGTGTTCGGCGTCAACACCGAGACCTGGGACGGCGAGCGAAGCGAGATGGGGGTCCCCCCGGCCGGAGGCTGGGGGAGGGTCACCGCGAACAACGCGGCGCTGATCGTGAGCGACGACGGCGGCGACCACTGGAGGATCGGCGCCACCGACTCGTATCCGATCGCGGCCGACGGGACCTGGCGGCAGAAGCCGTCCGAGGTGACGCCGACCGAACGCACCGACGGTTCGATCCTGGTGAGCGGGCGCGAACAGGACGGCACCGACCTCGGGCACCGCACCCAGGCGGTCAGCCGTGACGGCGGCGACAGCTTCACCGCGCCCTTCCACGACCTGCCCGACCTGTACGCCCCGCAGGTCCAGTGCTCGACGCTCGGCGTCGGTTCCCGCATCCTGCTGTCCTGCGACGCGGACCCCGACCGCCGCCGGACGATGATGATCCGCTCCTCCTACGACGGTGGCCGCACCTGGGACAGCGTGGATCGCGGCACGGTCGTGACGAGGGACTGGTCGGGCTACTCCGACATGGCGCGCGTCGACGGCGACACAGTGGGCCTGCTGTACGAGGGCGGCGCTGTGAGCGCCACCGACGAGATCCGCTTCGCCCGCTTCAACGAGGCCTGGCTGCAACCGCGTAGAGGCCCGGACCCCACGACCGCCGACCTCGTCCCGCACGCCAAGCGAGCGGCCGTGCTCGGTGGCGCCCAGGAGACCGACGGCGTGTCCGGTGGCGCCCTGTCCTTCGACGGCGTCGACGACGCGGTGCGCCTGCCGTACAGCGACCGACTGCCCCTGGGGACAAAGGACTTCACGGTGTCCCTCTGGTTCCGGTACACCGCCACGACCGGTGATCAGCCGTTCCTGTGGATGGGCGGGGTCGGCACCACCCAGCCGCAGGTCTGGCTGCGCGGTGAGCCCGCGGGCAACCATGTCCGGGCACTGATCACCACCCGGGACGGCGCGACGGCCGTCCACACCACGTCCGTGGTCACCACCGGCGCCTACAACGACGGCCAGTGGCATCACGCCGTACTGCGGCGCGGCGGTGGGCAGTTGACGCTGTCCGTGGACGGTACGGCGGTGAGCACGGCGGACGTCGTGGGGTCCGTCAGCCGCAACTCGCCGTTCGGCGTGCACATCGGCCAACGCGTGGACAGCCTGCAGTACTTGACCGGGTCGATCGACGAAGTCCACCTCTGGGACCGGCTGTTGACCGACGACGAACTGGCCGCGCAACATCCTTCCCCCGCCGGGACCGTCCTGTGGCTGCCCATGGACCATATGAGCTCCAGCCACTAACGTCCCGGGCGTGCCCGAGGACCGACGAGCACGACAGCGGAGGGGAGCCGGGGTCGGCCTGCTGCTGACCCTGGTTCTCGCGGCCGTGCTGCTCACCGCCCTCCCCGAGGACCGCCACGGGGAGGGCGGCGGCGCGTGCACGGCCCGTACGGTGCGTTCCTGGTCGGCGGACGCGAAGCTCACCAACTCCTTTGCCGCGTACGGCGACGACGAGTCCCGCGCCGACGACTGGACCGGCGGCGACGGTACCCACTCGGTGCGGCTGCCGGACGGCCGGGTGCTGTGGCTGTTCTCCGACACCTACCTCGGCCAGGTGCACCGCCCGCCCAACCCGGTCGGCGAGTCGTACGCCTGGCGGGACACCACCGCGCCGCTGGTCCGCAACTCGGCCGTGGTCATGAGTGACGGGCACCCCCAACTCACGCTCCCCGCCCCGCTGTTCCCCGATCCCGCCCCGAACGAGTGGCGTTGGCCGGTCGCGGCCCGCGTCGAGCCCCGCTCCCCCGGCTCGGCCGAGTCGGTCGTACGGGTGCTGCTGTGGACGCGGACGGCCGGAGCGTACCCGTGGATCTACGGTGTGCCGATCGCGACCGAGGTCGCCACGCTGTCGCTGCCGGGCCTGCGGGTGGAGTCGATCGTGAAGGTCTTCGACCAGCAGCTCGTCCAAGACCCGTCCCGGCGTGTGCAGTTCGGGACGACGCTGGTCACGGCGGGCGGCTGGACGTACGTCTTCGGCGGGAACGACGCCCAGGCCGCGGCCCGGCCGACCTCCTCGGCGTATGTGGCCCGGGCGCCGGAGGGGCGGCTCGCGGAGCCGGGTGCCTGGGAGTACTGGGACGGCTCGGCGTGGACGGCCCGGGCCGGGCCGCGACCGGTGCTCGGAGGTGGTCAACACACCGGCGTGGGCAGTGCGTTCTCGGTGGTGCGGGACGGCGGGACGTACGTCCTGTTCACGATGGCCGCGGGCACTCGGGGGCTCACCACCGTCACCTCGTACTGGGCCTGTTCACCCACCGGGCCGTGGCACGGGCCGACCAGGAGTTTCAGCCCGCCGTTGCCACAGGGACAGGTCGCCGCGTACAACCCGCAGGCACACACGGAGTTGGGCGACGACGACCGACTCGTCCTCAGCTACGACGTCAACTGGCTGGACGCGACGGCCACTTCGGCCGCCTGGAACCTCAGCCGGAACGTGTCGCTGTACCGACCGCGGTTCGTGACGCTGCGGTTGGGGCCGCCGCCGTCCCGGTGACCTCGGGCAGCGGGTCGCGGGCGCGGCGCTTGGCGATGACCGCGCACACCATCAACTGCATCTGGTGGAAGAGCATCAGCGGCAGCACCGCGAGGGAGGCGTGGGCGCCGAACAGGACGCTGGCCATGGGGAGTCCGGAGGCGAGGGACTTCTTCGAGCCGGCGAACTGGATGGCGATCCGGTCCTCCCGGTCGAAGCTCAGCGCCTTGCCGCCGTACCAGGTCAGGGTGAGCATCACGGCGAGCACGACGGCCTCGACGGCGAGCAGTCCGGCGAGGCGGGCCGCGCTGACCTGGTGCCAGATGCCCTGGACCATGCCCTCGCTGAACGCCGTGTAGACGACGAGGAGGATCGAGGCGCGGTCGACGTAGCCGAGGATCTTCTTGTGCCGGGTGATGAAGCCGCCGATCCAGCGCCGCAGCACCTGCCCGGCCAGGAACGGCACCAGGAGTTGCAGCATGATCTTGACGAGTGAGTCGGCGGAGAAGCCACCGCCGCTGTTGCCGAGCAGCGCCGCCGCGAGCAGCGGGGTGATGACGATGCCGGCGAGCGAGGAGAAGGATCCGGCGCAGATCGCGGCGGGCACGTTGCCGCGCGCGATCGAGGTGAACGCGATCGACGACTGGACGGTCGACGGGACGAGGGTGAGGAAGAGCAGCCCCTGATAGAGGGGGTGCGTCAGGATCACCGGGACGAGGCCGCGGGCGGCCAGGCCGAGCAGCGGGAAGATGACGAAGGTGCAGGCCAGGACGGTGGTGTGCAGTCGCCAGTGCTTGAGGCCGTCGAGTGCCTCACGGGTCGACAGGCGGGCGCCGTAGAGGAAGAAGAGGAAGGCGATCGCGGCCGTGGAGGCGCCCGAGGCGACGTCGGCGCCCGTGCCTCTGGCGGGGAGGAGTGCGGCGAGGCCCACCGTCCCGAGCAGCAGCAGGATGTAGGGGTCGATCGGCATCCGACTCGGCCATCGCAGGCGTTTCACTGTGCTCCACTGTCTCGCGCGTCTCGCTGTACGTCCGCTCCGTCCTCCGGCACGGACTCGTGCCCTCCCCATCCTCCTCTCCGGACTCTTGATCGGGAATCCGTCATACCGCTCTGACTGTCATCACGTTTCGCGATAGCCGGGTGCCGTGTATGCCATGGTGTATGCCATGTACGACCTCTCTCACCTGCGTACCTTCCTCGCGGTGTCCCAGACGCTGAGTTTCACGCAGGCCGCCCGGCGGCTCGGGCTGCGCCAGTCCACGGTGAGCCAGCATGTGCGGCGGCTGGAGGACGCGACGGGACGGCAGCTGTTCACCCGGGACACCCACTCCGTGGAGCTGACGGAGGACGGGGAGGCGATGCTGGGCTTCGCGCGCCGGATCCTGGAGGTGCAGGAGCAGGCGTCGGCGTTCTTCACCGGCACGCGGCTGCGCGGCCGGCTCCGCTTCGGCGCGTCCGAGGACTTCGTCCTCACCCGGCTCCCCGAGATCCTGGAAAGCTTCCGCTCCGACCATCCCGAGGTCGACCTGGAGCTGACGGTCGAGCTGTCCGGCACGCTGCACGAGCAGCTCACCGCCGGGAAGCTGGACCTGGTGCTGGCGAAGCGCCGCGCCGAGGACCCGCGGGGCGAACTGGTCTGGCACGACAAGCTGGTGTGGATCGGCGCGGAGCGGCTCCGCCTGGACGCCGATCGTCCGGTGCCGCTGATCGTCTATCCGCCGCCGGGCATCACGCGGGCGCTCGCGCTGGAGGCGCTGGAGCGGCAGGGGCGGGCGTGGCGGATCGCGTGCACGAGCGGGAGCCTGAACGGGCTGATCGCGGCGGCCCGGGCGGGGCTCGGGGTGATGGCCCATTCGCGGGGGCTGGTGCCGCCGGGCTTGGTGCGGGTGCCGGAGCGGGCGGGGCTGCCGGAGTTGGGGGAGGTCGATTTCGTGCTGGTGCACGGGCGGCGACGGGTCTCGGCGCAGGGGGCGGCGGATGCGTTGGCGGCGGCGATTCTGGCGGGCGGGGACCGGTTGCATCGGCGCGGCCCGTAATTTCGGTTTTTTTATCGCCGGTCGATATCGGAATTCACTTCAGCGAGGGCGCGAGAAAATGCCGGGCTGCACCCCGGCGTCGACAAAAAACACTGAGGGACTCGAGCCCCTCGGCCGACCGCGCGGGAATTCCCGGCAGCGGGCGGCGCTGCAATCAGCAGCGCCGCCCATTATGTCGCCGGCGGGCGGTTCAGGAGAACGAGAACTCTCCTCCGTAGTCGGTGTCGTGGTCGCGGTAGACGGTGCTGTAGTTGAGCCGGCTGGTGTCGACCACGCCGTCCTTGACGGAGAACTCGATCCAGACTCCGGGTCCGTCGATGCGGACGTAGTCGCCCGCGGTGTCCAGCGCGGTGGTGCCGGAGTAGGAGATGTAGGTGTCGTCGAGCTCCGACTTGTAGGTGCTCAGGGTGGACGCGGCGGTCGTGTCGTCCGCGGCCTCGACCCACGGCGTGATGGCGTCGCGCACCAACTGCTGCTGCTCGTCGGTCAGTTCGCTGACCGCGAGGCCCTCCTTGGTGTCGGGGAAGTCGCCGTCCTCGTCCGGGCCGAGCACCACGTCGGTGGTGGAGTCGGAGAGCTCCGCCTCCGACAGCTCGTCGTCGCTGAGGCCTTCGAGCATCGCCTCCACCCCGTCGTGCATCCCGGCCAGGGGTGCGTAGGTGGTGCCGTCGTCGGTCCAGCTGGTGGGTTCGACCCCGGCGAAGTACGGGGTGGAGCCCACGACCTCGCCGTCCTTGTAGGTGAGGTTCAGGGCCAACTGGTCGCCGCCGAAGTGGAGTTGCCAGGTGCCGGAGGTGCTCGGGGTGCCCAGGAAGGCGAGGTAGTAGTTGCCGCTGCCGTAGCTGCTGTCGGTCTCACCGAGGACGTCGTCGGCCGCCAGGATCTGGGAGATCTGGTCGTAGCCGCTGTCGGTGCCGGTGCCCGTGGCCGCTTCAAGTACCGCCTTGGCGGCGGCGAGTTGCTTGTCGCTGAGGGTGCTCAGTTCGATGCCGACCCGGCAGGTCGCGCCGCATGCCTCGTTCGACCAGGCGGTGGCGTTGGCCTGGGTGAAGTCGAGGAGTACGGCGGCCTGTTGGTCGTCGTCGAGGGTGTCCAGGAACGCGTTGGCGGCGTCGACCACGTCCGAGACGGACGAGCCCGTGCCGGCCGTGCCCGTGGGCTCGGGGGCGGACGCGGAGGTGGACGGGTGGGACGAGGAGGTCGATCCGGGGTCGGTCGGGGAGGTGGAGCCGGGGGTGGACGGGGACGCGGAATCGGGGGCCGACGCGGAGGCGGACGCGCCGGTGGACGGGTCGGTCTCCACGGACGCGGCGTTGGCGTTGGCGTACAGCGCGCCGCCGAGAAGGGTCGTCGCCGCCGCTAA
>NZ_BARF01000146.1 GCF_000367365.1 Streptomyces prunicolor NBRC 13075
ACCTGCTTGAGGACGGAAAGACCCGGCAGCCCGCCCTCGTTCGGTTTGATCCCGGGGTCGTAGGCGAGCTGGACGACCTTGTCGGCGAGAAACATTAAGAACTCCAGTTCGATGCAATGCACGCCAAAGCCCGCGAGGGCGAAGCGGCGTGCGAGAAGAAGAGGGGAGAGGGGAAGCGCCGGTCAGGCGACTCGGCGGGCCGCGAGAATCTGCGTCTTCCAGGACGCGAGGGTCGCGATACGGACCACGTCACCGGTGTGCGGGGCGTTGATGATCAGGCCCTGGCCGATGAACATGCCGACGTGCTCAGGGACTTGTGCCGTTCCCTCGGTGAAGACGAGGTCACCCGGCTCAAGAGCGTCGACGGATACCGCCTCGCCCTCCTTGACCTGCGTGTACGTCGTCCTGGTCAGGGTGAGCCCGGCGGCCTTGTACGACTGCTGCATCAGGGAGGAGCAGTCGCAGCGGCCCATGGGGTCCGACCCGTGGGAGTTGGTGCAGCTCCCGCCCCACTGATATGGGGTGTTGAGCTGGCCCAGTGCCCAGCGGATCGCCGTCCGGACCTTCGTCGGGGCGTCGGCGGGGATCTTGTAGCCGGCGGGCACCGCGCCGGCCGGGATGGTTCCGAAGTCGGTCCCGTCTCCGTCGGCCGTACAACTGCCCGCGGTAGTGGGCGTAGTGCTGTTGCTGGTGTCAGCGGCGCCGGACGGCGAAGGGCTCGGTGACGCGCTGCTGGCCGTCGGCAGCAGGGGCGCGATGGCCTGCTGCAAGGCGGTGGCCAGGGGCTCCCACTTGGCGTACGCATCCCGGAAGCCGGACCTCTGTACTGCCTGGGCGGCCTGGGTGATGGACAGGGACTGCCAGCCCGAGACCTTCTCCAGCGCCTCGTAGAACTTGGTCGCGGAGTGCACGGGGTCGAGGATCTCGTTCGCGGTGCCCCAGCCCTGCGACGGACGTTGCTGGAACAGACCCAGCGAATCACGGTCGCCGTAGGTGAGGTTGCGCAGGCGGCTCTCCTGGAGCGCGGTGGCCAGGGCCACGATCTGCCCCCGGGCCGGGATGTTCATCGCGACGCCGGTGGCCTGGATCGTCTTGGCGTTGGGCACCTGCTCGGCCGGATCGTCCAGTCCCGCCACGGAGGCGGTCTTCTTGGTGTCGCCGTCCAGGATCGCCTTCACCTGAGCGGCAACGGCCGAGGCATCCACAGCCTGTGCGCCGCCGGTCGAGCAGGAGGCCGACGCCGTTCCGGCACCGACGGCGAGGATCGGAACGGTCAGAAGCAGCGAACCGGACCCGATGAGACCGACGACGGCCCCGGTGGTCTTCTTCATCACCGCCGCCGTTCACCGAGACGGTGATGCCGGCCGGACAGTGACGCTGGGTCGGGACGCGGGGGTATCAGGGCATGCTGCATCGCAGCGGCTCCTTGTGGTTCGTAGGAGGCGCGGTGCCGACTTCTCGTGCAAGGCCGTCGGCACCGCGCCGATGTGAATCCGCCTCTCAAGGCGGGCCCGGGTCAGGGGAGTTGGTAGCTCCCGGACGCCGGTCTCAGGTCACGCGCGGCAGCCAGCCGCGCTCGTAATCTCAGGCGGTACACCCGTCTCCTCACGGCTTCCGGAACGCAGGGGGCAACATGCCTTCCGTGCAGCTCTGTTGGACGAGACGGCACGGATAAACACAGGTCAGCAGAGGCGGAGCGGGGCTCCGTCCGGGTGACTTGGCGAGACAGTAGACGGGGATTCCGGCCGCACCAAACGGCTCCCGGAGCCGGACCCGGAGCAGGGATCGGTTCGTTGGGGGCGGCCGGAAATCGCGGCTACCGTCCGGCGCAACCCCGCCCCGAACAACCGCTGTTGAGCGACGTCCGGAGCGGAGTAAGTCCCGCCGTTCGCTGAAAGAGGCCCCGCACATGAGCTACACGCTGCACCGAGGTGACGCCCTCACCGTGCTCAAGACCCTCCCGGACGAGAGCGTCAACGCCGTCATCACCGACCCGCCCTACAACTCCGGCGGACGCACGAGTTCGGACCGCACCGGCCGTACAGCACGCGCCAAGTACGTCACCAGCAACAGCGCCCACGACCTGCAGAACTTCCCTGGGGAGAACCGCGACCAGCGGAGCTACCGGAGCTGGCTGACCGCCCTGCTCACCGAGGCGTACCGGGCCTCCACCGAGCACGCGGTCGCCGTCGTCTTCTCGGACTGGCGCCAGGAGCCGACCACGTCCGACGCCCTTCAGATGGCGGGCTGGACCTGGAGCGGCACGATCCCGTGGATCAAGCCCGCCAGCCAGCCTCGCAAGGGCGGGTTCAAGCAGTCGTCCGAGTTCATCACCTGGGGCGTCAAGGGCAGCCTGGCCAAGGACCGCGACCTGTACCTGCCCGGCCACTTCATCGCCTCCCAGCCCCGCAAGGACCGGATGCACATCACCCAGAAGCCGGTCGAAGTGATGCAGCAGCTCGTTCAGATCTGCCCCGAGGGCGGCACCGTCCTCGACCCGTTCACCGGCAGCGGCTCCACGGGCGTCGCCGCCCTGCGCGAGGGCCGACGGTTCGTGGGGGTCGAGCTGTCATCGCACTACGCCGAGGTCGCCGAGCGAAGGCTCCAGGCGGAGCTGACCCAGGACGACTTTGTTCTGGCCGGACCGGAGGAGTGAATATGAGATCTCAACACCGACTTCGCGGCCCACGTAGCGGTGGAGTGGTCAGAGCATTGAGGCTTCGACCACTCACCGCCGTATCGACAGTAACCACCGCGAACACGGCCGCGCGGTCAGCTTCCGCCGCGGAACACTCCCGCGTCGGCATCCTCGTCATGGTCACCGTCGCCGTTGGAAAGCCCGCGTCAGCGGGAACCACCGCTCGGAGGCCTCATCGAGCATCGACGACCAAGGAACACCCCCGCGTCGGCGGGAACTACCGATTCGAGCATCGCGCTGTACGCCTCAGCTACGGAACACCCCCGCGTCGGCGGGGACCACGTCTCAACCGTGTAGGTCTCGCCCTCCTTCTCCGGAACACCCCCGCGTCGGCGGGGACCACTGGGCTGTAGGACGTGGCGTTGCCCTGGATGGCGGAACACTCCCGCGTCGGCGGGGACCACCCCAGCCCCGCTACGGCGGGGCTTCGCTATGTCGGAACACCCCCGCGTCGGCGGGGACCACGGTGGCGTCGGCTCCGGGTCGGAGGCGCCCGCCGGAACACCCCCGCGTCGGCGGGGACCACGGACCGCATGGAGGCGGCGCGCAGTCGGTAGGCGGAACACCCCCGCGTCGGCGGGGACCACGCACCGACGACGCGCGCTGGTACAGGCCTGATCGGAACACCCCCGCGTCGGCGGGGACCACCAGGTCCTGCGTCGTACCGCCCGGCCACGGCACGGAACACCCCCGCGTCGGCGGGGACCACGTTGCCGTTGGAGTTGCTGCTCTCCAACTTCGCGGAACACCCCCGCGTCGGCGGGGACCACTACGGGGTCTATCCCCTGCCGTACAACAAGGACGGAACACCCCCGCGTCGGCGGGGACCACGGCTTCATCTACGCCGACGTCGACAAGGGCCGCGGATCACCCCCGCGTCGGCGGGAACCACGACCTGCCCACCGATGCCCCAGTACACCGTGGCGGAACACCCCCGCATCGGCGGGAATCACTTCTACCTGGGGCACCAGGAGTTCTTCCACGACGGAACACCCCCGCGTCTGCGGGAACCACGCGTCCGCCACATCCCGCTGGGCTTTCGCGATCGGAACACCCCCGCGTCGGCGGGAACCACGTGAACCGGCCTTTCTGGGGCCGGGCCTGAGGCGGATCACCCCCGCGTCGGCGGGGACCACTTCAAGCGGGTGGCGACGGCGGCGGGCGGGTTCGGAACACCCCCGCTTCGGCGGGGACCACGAGCTGCGCCTGCCGGCCGAGACCGTCTTCCTCGGAACACCCCCGCGTCGGCGGGGATCACCCGGGATCCTGGAGCCTCGGTCGCCGCCAGGACGGAACACCCCCGTACCGGCGGGAACCACGAATACCTTGCCAAACGCGGCAACATCCTCGCCGGAGCACCCCTGCGTCGGCGGGGACCACAACATCGATCTCCTGCACCACCTGGCGGCGTACGGAACACCCCCGTATTGGCGGGGACCACCGGCTGGCGGGAGTGCGAACGGGCGCTGCGGAACATCCTAGCGTTGACGGGAACCACGCAACTTCCACGTTGCGCTCGGCGCCCGCAACGGGAACTCCCTTGCATCGGCGGGAGCCGTATCTTCTCGCAGACTGGGCCGAAGCAGAACACCGGAATACCTCCGCGTCAGCGGGGGACGTCGTCCGTCGGGCCTTGCGCTGGTTTTCGTGCCGGGGTGGCGTTGTTGCTTTGTGTTGTCAAGGAGCTTGCGGTGCCGGGCTCAAGCGTTGTCAGCCTAGTGGAGTGGGTCCGGAAGGGGATTTGACCTGTGGTTAAGGGAGGGTTCTGTGTCTCGGGAAGTTCAAAACTCGTAGTAGCCAGGGCGGTTGGTCGGTTTGGATGGGCGCGTGGCTGATTCTGGGAGCGATGGTGGCTTGGACGTTTGCGGACCTTGGGGGAAGGCGGGCGGTGGTTCTGTTCCGCATCCTCTGATTTGCCATGCACTTGATACGGCGGTCGTGGCTGAGACGCTGCTGGACGTGTTGCTGGGGCCTCACTGTCGGCAAGAGTTGGTAGACGCGTTCGGCCCGCTGGGTGATGCTGCGAGCTGGGTGTCGGTTCTGTCCGGGCTGCATGATCTGGGTAAGTTTTCTCCCACATTTCAGGGACTGCGCGAGGACATTGCTGCGGAGTCCATGGGGCCTGTGGCCGCGGTGCAGATTCGGCGACTTGTGCAGTGGAAGGGGAGTGGAGCGCGCACCGACTGCCATCACGGGGTGCTGACGGTGGTGCACTGGTTGCGGATTTTGCGTTCCTGGGGTGCGGCGCCGGCTGCGGCTCGCTCGATTGCGTGGGCCTTGGGCGGGCACCATGGCGTGATCCCGAGAGCGGCGTCGGTACAGCAGGCTCGACAGGCGGTGGGGGACAACGGTGGTCCTCGGTGGGCTGCAGGGTGTGATCATCTGGTGCGCAGGGTTGTTGAGTTGTGGGGATTGCCGGAGCCGGAAGGCCTGCCCTGGCACGAGGTGCGTCTGAGCCCGGAGGCGGTGGTGGGGCTGGCGGGGCTGACGTCGGTCAGCGACTGGATTGCCTCTGCGAGGGCGGAGGAGGACTACGTCGGCACGGACGTCGACTTGGCCTCATATCTGGTGCAGGCGCGTCAGGTTGAGGTGAAGAAGGTCGAGCGGCTGGCGTGGCGTCCGTGGCGGCCGGCTGAAGACACGAGGTTCCGCTCGCTTTTTCCCGAGGAGCGTACGCCGCATCCTGTCCAGGTTGCGGTCGAGGACGTGGTGAGCCGGATGCGAGGTCCGGGGATCGTGGTGGTGGCGGCTCCGACGGGCGAGGGGAAGACGAAGGCTGCTTTGCAGGCGGCGGCCACGCTGGTGCGTCGTTTCGGTCTGCGCGGTTTTTATGTGGCGATGCCGTCGCGTGTCACTAGTAATCAGGCGTTCGATGTCGTGGATCAACTCCTGCACGGGCAGGAAGCGCCACCGGTCCGATTGCTGCATTCGACTGCCGGTGAGTATCTCAAGGCCCGGCCGGCGGAGGCGGATGCAGCCGAGGCGGTACGTCCGGTCGGTGTTGACGTTGACGGCGGAAGTGACGGTGACGGAGATGCGGCCGAGTGGTTCGCTCACAAACGGGGGCTGTTGGCGCCACTGGGAGTGGGTACGGTCGACCAGGCGTTGATGGCGGCCTTGCGTTCCAGCCATGTTTTCGTGCGTCTGTCGGGGCTGTCGGGCAAGGTTGTGGTGTTTGACGAAGTCCACGGCTATGACGTCCACATGTCCACGCTGATGGACCGTCTGCTGTGGTGGCTGGGGAAAATGAGGGTGCCAGTCGTGTTGTTGTCCGCGACGCTACCGGCCCGTAGACAACACACACTCGTGGAAAGCTGGCGCGCGGGCGCGTCGGGCGAGATGCCCCATGAGCCATCGCCGTCAGAACTGCATGCCGGTGCGTACCCGCGGGTGACGTGGGCGGACACCGAGACTCACGCGGCGGAAACAGTAGAGGTGGAGGCTTCCTCGCTGAACGCCGACCGGGTGGTGGAGTTGGTGCGCGTCGACTTCGAGAAGCGTGCCGAGTGGGCCGTGCAGCAAGCCTGTCTGGACCGCTGCGTGGCCGTCGTCCACAACGTCGTCCGGCACGCGGTCGACGCCTACGAGCAGATCGTCGAGCGTGTGGACCAGCTGCCGCCCGAAGAGCGGCCGGAGGTCTTCCTGCTGCACGGGCAACTTCTTCAGGCACATCGGGCACGCGTCGAGACCCAGATCCGCACGAAGTTCGGGCGACCGGATGACCGAGGAACGGCTGAGCGACCGTTGCGGGCGATCGTCGTGGGTACCCAGTTGCTGGAAGGGGGCTTGGACGCGGACTTCGACGTGATGATCAGCGCCCTGGCTCCGATCGACAGCCTGATTCAGCGAATGGGGCGAATTCAGCGGCACCGACGCGGCGGTGACCGGCCCGGCCTGCTGATGGCCCTGACCGGCGTGGAGGAGAAGCGGAAGAGGATCGTGTTTCCGCCCTACACGACTCACGTGTACGCGGAGTCGGTCTTGTTGCGCACCTGGGCGTTGCTGCGGGACCGTACTCGGCTGAACTGTCCGCACGAGGTGCAGCAGCTCGTCGACCTGGTCTACGGGCCCGGTGAGGCGCTGGAGTGCCCGCAGGGGCGGGAGGACCAGTGGGTGAAGGCGGCTGGGCAGTTGGGGCGGAGTATCGCCCGCAAGGAGGAAAATGCGCAGGCTGTGCGGTTGCCGCAGCCCCGGGACGATGTGCAGCTGTGGGAGTTGACCGCGAAGGCGACCGGGGCCAGCCGTACCCGCCAGGAGAGCTACCAGCGAGATGAAGGGCGCTGAAGTGATACTCGACGACGAGGCCGCGGCCTGTCTGTCGGACGAAGAGGCGGGAGCGGCGGTGCGCGTCGTCGTCGTGTGCCGGCTGCCCGACTCGCCGCTGGTCGTCCCGCTCGCGGGTGGGGCCCCTGTGGATTTGCGGTCAACCGCAAACGCGAGCAGCAGCGAGGTGGTTCAGGGCCTGCTGGATTCGTCACTGCAGTTGGAGGCCGCTGGCGGCATTCATCCTGGAGTGGTTGATGCCGTTCGGCGGGTCGCTGTGCCACCGCTGTTTCGGGCCAGCCCCTGGCTGAGGCGATACCGTCCGCTCGTCCTGGAGGACGGCCACATCGTGCTGGCCGGTGTCCGCGTCATATACCGCATCGATCGCGGTCTGTGTGTGGAACCAGCCGACTTGACCACCGGATGATCCTTCTCCGCTGAACCTCGCCCCGATTGTCAGTGGCGTTTGCCAGAATCGCCACCTGCACGAATCTGAGGGAGGGGATAGCAGGCTGTGGGGTTCAATCTGTTCACCGAGCCGTGGCTGCCGGTGGTGTGTCTGGACGGAAGCCGTCAAGAGATAGGCCTGGCCGAGGCCTTGAGCAACGCTGGGGCCTATCGCCGCCTGGCGGGAACCACCCCGACGATGACCGCGGCGTTGCACCGTGTGCTGTTGGCGCTGGCCCACCGGGTGTACCGGCCCCTGAATGCTGCACGCTGGGTCGAGTTGTGGCAGGCGCAGGCTGATGGCGGGCTGCCACAGGCGGAGTTGGCGAACTACCGGGACGAGTACGGAGAACGCTTCGAACTGTTCCATCCGCATACGCCCTTCTTCCAGTGCCCGGCTCTGAACAACGCGCCGGCCACTACGGCGAAGCTCGTGGCGTACCGGGCCACCGGCAGCAACCGGACGCTGTTCGACCACACCACCGCCGATCAACGCCCCTTGCTGCAGCCGGCGGAGGCGGCCCGCTGGCTAGTGACCACACAGGCCTACGACACCTCCGGTACCAAGCAGCCCTACCGCACGGAGCGGAGCGCGGAAGGCGGTCTGGGCAACCGATTCGGCTGTGTTGTGGTCGAAGGCGCCACGCTGCACGAGACTCTGTTGCTGAACATGCAGCTCTACAGTCCCGAGGTAGAACTCCCTGTGCGCACCACGGCGCAGGACCGACCGGTGTGGGAAGCGACGCAACCGCCGGACCCCGAGCCCGATGCCCGGCCACCGCTAGGGTGGACGGACCTGCTCACCTGGCCCTCCCGCCGCATTCTGCTGTCCACGTCGGACAAGGCCGGCGCAACACTGGTCGATGGAGTGGTGCTCACGCCCGGTACACAGATGGAGGGCAACCTCGTCGACCTGGAGGCCATGGCGGCCTTTCGACGACCCTGGCTGAAAGGCAACAAACAGGGCAACTTCAAGCCGGTCAGCCTCGATGAACTGCGCGGCGTGTGGCGACACAGCCAGGAACTGTTGCTGTCCTCCGACCCACGCTGGTGGAACACCTGGCGCGGACGCATGCGCGCCACAGGACCACTGCCCGCCCAGGAGCCCCAGCGACAGCGACCCGCTGCACTGGATCACATCGCTGAACTCGTCGAAGACGGTCTGATCGCCGAGGACACCGTCTACACCCTGCGCATCTTCGGCCAGCAACTCGGCGACCAGGGCGGCGACACCTACGCCTGGTACGAGGAAGCCGTTCCCGCGCCCGTCGCCCTGTTGCGGGCCGAGAGCGCCCGCGTGGGCTACATCATCGGCTACGCGGTGTCTCTGGCCAGCGATCTCGGCGCGGGACTGAAGCTCATGGAACGCCAGTACAGCGCCGACTTCCACAGCGAACTCACCAAGGACCAGGAGAAGAAGCTCACCGACCTGGAGATCTTGTACTGGCCACGTCTGACGGCGCCCTTCGCTACCTTCCTGCGCGAACTGGGAGAGGCGGTGCGGTACGCAACCGATGAGACCGAACCGGCCGAACGGTGGGGCACCGCCGTCGTGGAACTCGCCGACAAGGCGGCCTGGCAGTGGCTGGAAGGCGCCCCCCGGCGAGACCGCTCTTTGCTGACAGCGAGTGCCCACTTCGACGATTTCCAACGCGCGAAGTACCAGCTGCACCGCATCTTCCGCGGCGGACTCGCCCGATACAGCGCACCTGACCAGGGAGACGCATGACGACCGCCCACAATGACACCGCCAGCCAGCGGGACAGCGTCCGCCAGCGCCGCGGTGACTTCGTCACCCACCTCTACGGGCTGCACCGCACCATCTCCTCCGACAACCGGCACGCCGTGGCCGAAGCCCGCCGTGTCATGGCACGACTGCGCCGTTGCTTCGCCGGCCCACGTCAGGAAGCCGACGCGTACGAGACCGTCTTTGACTTCGACCCGCCCGAAGCCGAACAGCACGTCTGGCTGCTCGTCGCCGGCCTGTTCGCCCTGCACCCCCAACCGCGGCTCGAAAAACGCCACCACCGCGCCTCCATCGGTACCGCCATGGGAATACTCGCCCACGATCGCGGCGACTCCGTGCGACGGCGCTTCACCCAACTGGTGTCCGTGGAGGGCCCATCCCTGCCTCACTACCTGCGCCAGTGCGTGCAGCTCCTGAGCACCGCGGCCGTCCCGCTTGACTACTACCGACTCCTCGACGAGCTGGTCGAACTGCTCACCGACGACCCGTACGGCCGAAACACCCAGCGCCGCCAACGCATCCGCCTGACCTGGGCCCGTGACTACCACCGGGCCGGCCGCCCCGACGGCGCCGCCACAGAGGACGAGCCCGAAACCGGCCCCGAAGAACCCACCGCCTGACCCGAAGGACCGTCATGCTCATCGAACTTCACCTGTTGCAGTCCTTCCCGGTCAGCAACCTCAACCGAGACGACCTCGGACAGCCCAAGACCGCACGCTTCGGCGGCTACACCCGCGCGAGGATCTCCAGCCAGTCCCTCAAACGCGCGGCACGCAATCTGTTCGCCGAACACGGTCTCGACCCAGCCGAGCTGGGAGTCCGCACCAAACGCCTGCGAGATGCCGCAGCCGGCATTCTGTCCGCGCGAGGCCGAGACGCAGAACAGGCTTCCGAGATCTGCCAAGCCGGTCTGGAAGCACTCGGATTCGCCGCGCACGCCGCGACCGGCCTGACCAAATACCTGCTGTACGTGGGGAAGCCCGCCCAACAGCTACTGGCCGACTACTGCGACCAACGCTGGGACGAGCTGGCCACGACCGTGGCCGAGGCGAAGAAGCGCAAGCAGAAGCAGGAGCAGGAAAAGACACCACGCAAAACCACCACCGCGAAGGTGGCCGCGAAAAAGCCCACCAAACAGAACCAGGAGGAAGCCAAGCGCATTCTCGACGGCACCCGGGCCGCCGACATCGCCATGTTCGGCCGCATGATCGCCGACAACACCGACTTCAACGTCAACGCCGCCTCCCAGGTCGCCCACGCCCTCTCCACCCACGCCGTCGTCAACGAATTCGACTACTACACAGCTCTCGACGACCTCAGGCCCGACGCCGAACCCGGCGCAGACATGATCGGCACCGTCGACTTCAACGCCGCCTGCTTTTACCGGTACGCCAACCTCGACCTCAGCCAGCTGGCCACAAACCTGCCGGACGATCCCGACCTCGCCGCCCGCAGCGCCCGCGCATGGCTGCACTCCTTCATCCACGCGGTACCCGGCGGCAAGCAGAACTCCATGGCTGCCCGCACCATGCCCCAGACCCTCATCGGAGTCGTCCGCGAAACCGGCGCCTGGAACCTGGCCAATGCCTTCCTCAGCCCCGTCACCGACGTACCCGATCTCATGGCCGCCTCAACCCAGCGCCTCGTCGACCACTTCCAGCAGCTCCGCAGCTTCTACGGAGACACCCAGCTGCGCAACATCACCATGGCCTCGGTGGACCATGACCTCTCGGACGTCGCCGACCAGGAAATCGCCCCCACGCTCGACGACTTCGTCTCCCGCCTCCTGACGGCCACCAAGGGCTGATCACAGTGGCCACTTTGCTCATGTGCTTCGACGCACCCATGCAGTCCTGGGGCACCAGATCACACTTCGCCAGCCGCGACACGGCAACCGAACCCACGAAATCGGGTGTCACCGGCCTGCTCGCGGCAGCCCTCGGCATACCCCGCGACGCCGACGATAAGATCAAAACATTGGCCGACCTGCGAATGGGCGTACGCGTCGACCGAGAAGGCGTCGTAGAAGACGATTTCCACACCGTCCAAAACGTTCCGAACACCGAAGGAAAGAACCACAGGACGGCAACAACCAGAAGATTCTATCTCGCCGACGCACTCTTCCTCGTCGGCCTCGAAACAGACGATACGCAACTACTGCACCAGATGCTCGACGCCCTCATGCGACCTCGCTGGCCCCTGTATTTCGGCCGAAAGGCATTCGTCCCCTCACGCCCCATTCCCAGCAACGGATTTCCCGAAGAGCGCCACCCCATCACCGGGAAAACACTCGGCGACGCACTGCGCACACATCCTTGGCTCGAAAACCAGGCCACCCCGCATTTTCAAGAACGCACCAGGCCGCAAGAAGCCCCGGGTACATGGCTGCGCACAATCGTTGACGCCGACCCCCTGGCGCTGGACGTCGAACTACGCCACGACCACCCGCTCTCTTTCGGCCCACAACAACGCTCCTACGCGCCCAGGGCAGTGCACATCAGCCATGTCCCGCTCACACCCGAAATGATCAACGACGGGGCTGCCGCGCAGACGGGCTTGCCGACAACCGGAGACGCCCCTCAACCCCACACGACCCACCGGGATGGACCATGACGCCCCTCTGGCTGACACGTATCGTCCCCGACCCCCGCAGTCGCGAAGCACGCCGAGACTTCCGCAACGCTGTGGAACTGCACCGCCGTGTCATGACGCTTTTCCCGGACGGTCTAGGCGATCAGGCGCGCAGGCAACTCGGCATCCTCTTCCGGGCGGAGGAAACCACTGCAGGCACTTACCTGCTTCTCCAAAGTCGAACCCGCCCGGATCTGGACAAGCTTCCTTCCGAGTACGGGCACGGAGACAGCAGGCCCCTCACGCCGCTACTGGATGCCCTACGCCCAGGGCTGCCGATCCGCTACCGCATCGATGCCAGCGCCATCCGCAAGCCAAGGAAAACCACCCAAGAATTGTACGGACTCAAACCCATCGTGGCCTTGACGGGTCCAGCCGCAGAAGACTGGTGGCAGAGGCAAGCCGAAAAATCCGGACTGAAGCTGGACAGTGTTCATGCCACGCGGTTGGAGGCGGCCGGCGGCGTAAAAGGCAAGCAACGGATCCATAACCATCGAACGCGATTCGAGGGGAACGCACTCGTCGACGATCCTCATCTGCTACGTCAATGCGTGGAAGAGGGAATAGGGCGCGGTAAGGCATATGGTTGCGGATTGCTCAGTATTGCCCCCGCGAGACCTACTGTGTGACCGGATGATCTTCTTGGATGGAAGTATGCATGTGTCCCCGCCGACGCAGGGGTGATCCATCCTTGTTGTATGGGATGGGGTAGATGCCGTAGTGCTCCCCGCCGACGCGGGAGTGAACCGTCGCCGGGAGGAAGGTGGAAGGTACCGATGGCGTGGTCCTCGCCGACGCGGGGGTGAGCTGCTCGCCAACGCCTTCACGTCCTGGTCCCCGCTGACGCGGGGGTGAGCCGTCCTGGCAGTACGTCCAGGGCATCATGGACCGGTGGTCCCCGCCGACGCGGGGGTGAGCCGTCCGGCGAGTACACGCGGGACGGGGAGGTGAGGCGGTCCCGCCGACACGGGGGTGAACCGACCTTCACCGTGTAGCGGACGAACTGGTTGCTGTGGTCCCAGCCGACGCGGGGGTGAACCGGGGCAGTGCAGGCAGTGCTGGCTTCACGCGTAGTGGTCTCCGCCGACGCGGGGGTGAACCACAGCAGAACGTGCAGTACGACTTGGGCCAGTGGTGGTCCCTGCCGACGCGGGGGTGAACCGTCTCCACAGTCCTCGGTCTGGAACTGGCGGGTGTGGTCCCCGCCGACGCGGAGGTGAGCCGACGTAGTCAACAAGATGCGCGACCAGATGGCCGTGGTCCCCGCCGACGCGGGGGTGAACCGGTAAAAACGTCCGGTCGCCGTCCGTGAAGTGCGTGGTCCTCGCCGACGCGGGGGTGAGCCGGTGGGCCAGAACAGGAATGGGCCGGCCACGCCGTGGTCCCCGCCGGCGCGGGGGTGAACCGGTGGCCGGAAGACGGACGTCCCGGCTCGTGTTGTGGTCCCCGCCGACGCGACGGTGAACCGAGTTGCGGTTCGCCGAGGATCTCGCGCATCTGGTGGTCCCCGCCGACGTGGGGGTGAACCGCCGATCGGGCCGAGCGAGCAGTACACGCAGCAGTGGTCCCCGCCGATGCGGGGGTGAACCGTCCATCACCGTCACGGCGCCGTCCGGGGCCGCGTGGTTCCCGCCGATGCGGGGGTGAACCGCTGTACGAGGCGGCCGAGTCCCTCGTCGAGGCGTGGTCCCCGCCGACGCGGGGTGAACCGCTGTACGTGCTGTTGTGCCAGGCCCTGGAGCGGTGGTCCCTGCCGACGCGGGGGAGAGCCGGAGGAGGGGGCGCCCTGGCCCGTTGCCCAATGGTGGTCCCAGCCGGCGCGGGGGTGATCCGTACGTCAAGGACACTGGCATGCGGAAGCTGAAGTGGTCTCCGCCGACGCGAGGGTGAACCGATCCCCACCGAGGGGGACGGCCTGGGGGCCCAGTGGTCCCCGCCGACGCGGGGGTGAGCCGCAACTCCCGTTGAGGTAACCGTTGTTGTCAGAGTGGTCCCCGCCGACGCGGGGGTGAGCCGAAGTCGCCGGCGGGGCCGACGTCGACAACGCGGTGGTCCCCGCCGACGCGGGTGAACCGTTCTGCGCCATGACCACGGTTGCCGACTCGATGTGGTCCCCGCCGACGCCGGGGTGAACCGCAGAACGTCTCGATGCGGACGCAGGGGAACTAGGGGTCCCCGCCGACGCGAGGGTGAACCGCGGTCGGAGTGGACCGAGCGGGCGAGTCGCCCGTGACCCACGCCGACGCGGGGGTGAACCGAAGGGCACGCCGACCGCCACGCTGAGCACCAGGTGGTCCCCGCTGACGCGGGGGTGAGCCGTTCCCAACGGGGCCAGCTACTCGCGCAGATATGTGGTCCCCGCCGACGCGGGGGTGAACCGTGAGCGTGTCCGGGACTGCTGATATCAGCCCCGTGGTCCCCGCCGACGCGGGGGTGAGCCGATCTCGGGAACCGAGCCCCAGCCCGACCAGCGGTGGTCCCCGCCGACGCGGGGGCGAACCGGAACGGCGCACGCACTAGGCGATCGGCAAGGCGTGGTCCCTGCCGACGCAGGGGTGAACCGATCGGGTACTCGCCGAGCCAGCTGGCCCCGGGGCGGTCCCCGCCGACGCGGGGGTGAGCCGCGTTTCGAGGACATCGAGCGGGCGGTGTTGGAGTGGTCCCCGCCGCCGCCGACGGGGGCGACGCCGTTGCCTGCCGGCCGGGGGAACGCGGCGTGGTCCCTGCCGACGCGGGGGTGCACCGCCGTAGGGCACCTTGTAAGGCAAGTCGTAGGGCGTCCTCTGTGGCGGGCCCGGCACCGGTGTTCCAGCGGGCCGGGCCGGTGGGTTGTCACAGCCAGGTCTGGCCTTCGTCGCGGAAGACGGGCCACGGCCGGTCGGAGGTGTCCGGGGATAGCAACAGGTGCCGGATGCCTGCTGCCCAGCAGTCCTGGTCCATCAGTTCGATGAGGTAGCGGTCCATTTCCGAGGGCCTCACCTGGAGCGTCCGGGACAGCGTGGCGGTGAGTCCGTTGGAGGCACGCCATTCGGCCTGGCTGTGCATCTCCATGACGACCTCGCCGGCCACCAGTTCGCCGGTTCCCGGTGGGCGCACCCATTGCGCCGGGATCCCCCGGGCCGTCAGGTCTGCGGCCAGGGACGGGCCAGAGGTCTCCACTGTGAGGGTCATGACGTCGCCGATCAGACGCGCCGCGGCAACAGGGTGGATGGGGTAGATGCCCCACGGAACGCGCAGCGGGTCGCGGGAGACGCTGTCCAGAGACCTGGCGTGCATGTTCAAGTCGAGCTGGTCCCCGATGCGTGCGCGGCGCCGAGCGGCGTTCCATTGGCGGGCGAGCCGTTGTCCGAACTCCTCCCGCGTCCACCCCTGGCTGATTACGCCGTGCAGGTCGACGGCGATCAGGGCACGGCTGCCGGGCACCTTTGCGGCGAAGGTCCCGTCCGTGGCGGCGCGTTGGGTCGCGGTCTGCAGGAGCTCCATGTGCGTCCGCAGCGGGGTGTCGATGTCGTGGAGCCGCTCGTCGGGGTTGTCTCCGGGCAACGCGGATCCGGTGCGGATTGCCTCGTACGCGGTCTCGATCCGCTGCTCCTGGGCGCGGCTGCGGTACCTGTCCTTGGTCTTGATCTCGTAGGTGTGCGGTCCGTCGTCCTGCCAGACGGTGATGTCGCCGATCCGCAGGCAGTTGGTCAGGTCGTGCATGAGAGCGAACCGGCCGTCGTCGCGCCAGTGCCTCTCCACGGTCTCCAGCTCCGCCTCCAGGCCGACCTTGCCCTCCATGATTCCGGGCGGCGGGTTTCGGCACAGGGCCAGGATGTACCGGCGGTCGCGGTTGAAGGCCCGCCAGACGAGCGCGTCACCGACCGAGCGGAACTGCCGCCCCACGCGCTCACACAGCTCGCGCTCAAGGATCCACGTCTCGATGTCGGACCGGTCCAGCCCCGACTGCGGTTCGGGCGCACCGACCTGAGGCGCCTTGCCGTCGCGCATGCGCTTGACCGCCCGGCTGAAGGCGTTGCGGTCGCTCTCCACCGCGCGGATGTGCCGCAGCAGGTCCTGTTGCAGCTCGTAGCCGTCCTGCGGGCTGCGGCAGGTCCGTACGCGCTCGATCAACGGAACCAGGTCCGCCTGTGCGGCTTGCTGCCGCGGATGCACGAGCACCTCTTCGGGCCCAAAGCCCGGATCGAACAGTTTCACCGGCACAGTGTCGTCCCATCGGGTCCCGCAACGAGACAGCTTTTCCCGCTCCGACCCGGCGCTTCAGCTGGCCGGTTGGGCGGGCTGGCGCCCGTAGCGGAGTGCGAGGTCGAAGTAGCCGCGGGCAACCAACGAGACTTCCCGGCCGTGGTCCCCGCCGACGCGGGGGTGAGCCGAAGGCGTGCTTCGACTGCGCCCTCGACAACGAGTGGTCCCTGCCGACGCGGGGTGAGCCGACCCAGAACGGGCTGCCGTACCAGTGGGCCGGGCACCCACGCCGATGCGGGGGTGAGCCGAAGGGTGCGAAGGCGCCGTCCGGGTTTAATCTGTGGTCCCCGCCGACGCGGGGTGAGTCGACGTCGTACTCCGCCTTCAGTCGCTCTTCCGCGTGGTCCCCGCCGACGCGGGGGCGAGTCGGTGCACGAAGCGTCGGTGAGTCACGGCTCCTCGTGGTCCCCGCCGACGCGGGGGTGAGCCGCCGTTCGAAGGCTTCTACCACCACGTCATCCGGTGGTCCCCGCCGACGCGGGGGTGAGCCGTCCTACCTCGGTGACACCACACCGGTCCCCCGGTGGTCCCCGCCGACGCGGGGGTGAACCAAAGACGGCGGCCGTACGGAAGGAAGCGCGCACGTGCTCCCTGCCGACGCGGGGGTGAACCGGCCGAGCGCGAGCGGGTGGCGACGGTCTGGACGTGGTCTCCGCCGACGCGGGGGTGAACCGTGGGTTGTGGCCGCGATGAGAGAGCCGCCGGGGTGGTACCCGCCGACGCGAGGGTGATCCGCCGTCGCAGTGGTGGGTTATGCCGGCGCCGGGGTGGTCCCCGCCAGCGCAGTGGTGATCCGTAACAGGGGGTGCTGATCTACGAGTTGGGCTCGTGTCCCCGCGACGCGGGGGTGATCCAATGAAATGGAAGCTAGGTCGCCCCGGCGATCCGTCCTGCCCGCCGACGCGGGGGTGAGCCGAAGCCGCGGGCCTTGCCCGGCTGGCCGGTGGTGTGGTCCCCGCCGAGGCGGGGATGAGCCGTCCGGTTCCGGGCACTTCGTACTAGATGGCGTGTGGTCCCTGTCGACGCGGGGGTGAGCCGTCGAGGCGGACGGTGACGTTCGTACGGGGTGCGTGCTCTCGGCCGACGTGGGGATGAACCGACCCCCGTCCTGGGCACCAACGTCGGCTTCTAGTGGTCCCCGCCGATGCGAGGGTGAACCGCGGTAGGTGACGCCGCACTCCCATATCGGGTAGTGCTCCCCGCCGACGCGGGGGTGATCCGCACGGGCTGGGCAGGAGCCCAGACGAGATCGAGTGGTCCCGCTGGCGTGGAGGTGAACCTACGCTGAGCACCGACCAGTTGCAGAGCCTGCTGTGCTCCCCGCTGACGCGAGAGTGAACCGAACGCCCTTAGCTACGTCAAGGGGACTCAGGAGTGGTCTCTGCCGACGAGAGGGTGTTCCGGTTGCCCAACTCGTTGGCGAGCAGGCGGACTTGTAGGTTGCGCAGGCGCCAGGGTGTTCTACGGCTGGAGGTCGGTACCATCCGCCACAGGGCGTGGTTCCCGCCGACGCGGGCGCGAACCGGCCACCAGTGTGCAACTGGCGAGAGCGGACTCGTGGTCCCCGCCGACGCGGGGGTGAGCCGCACGACGCGAACAGCAAGGTCGAGCGGATCACGTGGTCCCCGCCGACGCGGGGGTGAGCCGAGCAGGAGGGCGCCGCGCAACGACTTCTCGTCGTGGTCCCCGCCGATGCGGGGGTGAACCGTGGGAGATCGGCGGCGTCGAGTGGGACACCGAGTGGTCCCCGCCGACGCGGGGGTGAACCGATCGTCCCGACCGACGACGGCCCCCGCCCGTCGTGGTCCCCGCCGACGCGGGGGTGAACCGGAACTGGCCGAGCATCTGCACAACCGGCACGAGTGGTCCCCGCCGCCGCGGGGGTGAGCCGTCTTGCTCGTACCGGATGACGAAGGTGTTCGCGTGGTCCCCGCCGACGCGGGGGTCAGCCGTTGGGTGAGGCCGCGCCGCTCCCGCCAGTACGGTGGTCCCCGCCGACGCGCGGGGGGTGAGCCGATCTGGAGGTTGGTGTACGCCATCACGACTCAGTGGTCCCCGCCGACGCGGGGGTGAGCCGAACGTCCCTCGCCTCGGCGAGACGTACGTGGCGTGGTCCCCGCCGACGCGGGGGTGAACCGATCGCAGCGGGATCGATCGAGGCCACGCACATGTGGTCCTCGCCGACGCGGGGGTGAACCGGAACTTGAGCAGCAGGGCTTCACGGTCAGGCAGTGGTCCCCGCCGACGCGGGGGTGAACCGTGGTCATGCATCGGGAAGTTGCCCGGGTTGTGGTGGTCCCCGCCGACGCGGGGGTGAACCGGTCCCCGACGTGCCGGTGGATCTTGCCTCCATGTGGTCCACGCCGACGAGGGGGTGAACCGTGAGCTGTCCCCGCCTGCCGTTACCAGTCAGGGTGGTACTCGCCGACGCGGGGGTGAACCGACGGCCAAGCTCGGCAACTGGCTGCTGGACGCGTGGTACTCGCCGACGCGGGGGTGGACCGTCGAAGTCGGAGGCGATGGCGGTCGTGCAGACGTGGTCCCCGCCGTCGCGGGGGTGAGCCGATCCGTCACGCCGAGACCGTGGAGGTCGACGCGTGGTTCCCGCCGACGCGGGAGCAATCCGCCAGTGAGTACGCGGCTATGGTTGTCGCGACGTGATTCGCTGATGTGGGGGTGAACCGGCAGGCATCCACCCGCCGAACCGGACGACGATGTGGTCCCTGCAGACGTGAGGTGATCCCCTTCCACCACAGGGATCTCGGCAGGGAAGGTTGTGCTGCCCGTCGACGCGGGGGTGAACCGCCATCCGTCTGATTCTTGGCTGAGCCCCAGACGTGGTCCCCGCCGACGAGGGGTGAGCCGAAGGAAGAGATCCGCCGCACCCGGGCCTCGGAGTGCTTCCCGCCGACGCGGGGGTGAGCCGGACTGGGGCGAGATGCTCCGTAAGGCCAGCCTGTGGTCCCCGCCGACGCGGGGGTGAACCGTTCACGGTGCCCTCGCCGACGTCGACGCCGATGTGGTCCCCGCCGAGGCGGGGGTGAACCGTTGTTCGTCTCCAGGAACTGCGACTCGTTCGGGTCGTCCCCGCCGACGCGGGGGTGAACCGGCGGACCGGGTCTGGGATGCCTGGAAGGTCGGGTGCTCCCTGCCGACGCGGGGGTGAGCCGAAGCCCGTCGAGATCGAAGCCGTGCACTTCACGTGGTCCCCGCCGAAGCGGGGGGTGAGCCGATCTGGAGGTTGGTGTACGCCATCACGACTGAGTGGTCCCCGCCGAAGCGGGGGTGAGCCGAACGTCCCTCGCCTCGGCGAGACGTACGTCGCGTGGTCCCCGCCGACGCAGGGGTGAGCCGCCGTAGCCAACAGTGATGGGATGGGCACGATGGTGGTCTCCGCCGCCACGGGAGTGAACCGTCGATGTCCGCCTGAGTGTTGAGCGCCGCCTGGTGGTCCCCGCCGACGCAGGGGAGCCGGAGATCTCCAAGAAGCTCGCGGACGTCAACGGGTGGTTCCGCAGACGCGGGGGTGAACCGAAGTGCGTCACCGACCGCATCCTGGAGCTGGAATGGTCTCCGCCGACGCGGGGGTGATCCGCCCACGACCGTGGTCAACTGTTCAATCACGCCGTGGTCTTCGCCGACGGGGGGAACCGATGTGGAAGGTCGCGCGTGCCACGACCGCAAAGTTGCCTCCGCCGACGCGGGGGTGAACCATTGATCAGGACCGAGTCCCGGGTCGCCGTGACGTGGTCCCCGCCGGCGCGAGGGTGAGCCGAGGGCGGCGAATGCGATGCGGCCTTCGATGCAGTGGTCCCCGCCGATGCGGGGGTGAACCGACGAATCACCGGACGGGTGAGGTGCCTACGACGTGGTCCCTGCCGACGTGGGGGTGAACCGTTTATGAGGTCCGCGGCCACGAGGTGCGGCCGGTGGTCCCTGCTGGCGCGGGAGTGATCCAAACTGAGCGATGTACCTCAGAAGGTAGCTCGCGTGCTCCGCGCCGACGCAGGGGTGAACCGCTGAAGGGCGCCGTCCTGAACGTGGGAGGTCGTGTTCCCCGCCGACGAGGGTGAGCCGATCGGGCAGGACGGCGAACTGCGCGTGTACACGTGGTTCCAGCCGATCCGGGGGCGAACCGACCGTGTGCACCGCACGGGGTCCGTCGTAGTCGTGGTTCCCGCCGACGCGGGAGTGAACCGTGGCAGCTAGGGCCGACCTCTTGGTCCAAGCTGTGGTTCCCGCCGACGCATGGGTCAGGCTGCGAATGCCCGTCGGATCAGGGGACCTGCCTTCTCCAACTCGGCAGCCGAGGAGATGCGTACCTCCACGTCGCCTGTCCCGTGGTGCCCGATGCCACGCATGTCGCGTGAGAAGCCCTCCTCCAGCGAGATCGTGTCCGGGGCGATCCGGAGATAGACCAAGATCAGCTCGCGCTTCGGACGGAAGACCACCGAGGCGAGGTTCACCATCCGCCGGTAGGCGATGTAGTGCCTGAGCGCAGCCACCTCGACCTCGCCCCAAGCCGTCAGCATCTCGTCCAACTCTCCGTACAGGTCTTGCAGGCAAGCAGGGGGCGCGCTCGGGTTCGCCTGGACCGACGGCTTCCCGCAGACGCCGCCGCTACCGGCTGCCTCCATCCGCTCCCGGCGCTGCCGCCGGGTCGGAGCGGGCCGGGGAGAACCAGGTACGGACTCGATCAACAACAGGCTCAGCAGCCCGCCGTCGAAGGAGCGATACCGCACCAGGTCGATCCGCTCGTAGAGACGGTGCACCGCTACCCGGTCGTGGTGCGAGAAGCCGGCCGCGATGCAGACCATCCGCGGGTTCCGCCAGTCGATTGCCTCGGCCGCCTCGGCGCCCAGCTTCTCCTTCACCAGCGCCTCGAACTCATGACGTGCCGAGTCCAGCCACGACAGGTAGGAAACGGCCTGCGACACGACGCCGCTGTCGGAGCCCTTCTTGTACTCGACATTACCGACCGCAGGAGCTCGGATACCGACTCTGAACTGCGACGATCCATAGATTACATGTCTGTGACGGCGAGTTGTGGTCGCTGGCGTAGCTCGTCTGAGTGGTCTCATGGGACGAGCGGTCGGGAACCTGCCTCCACTCATGGCTCCAGCGGAACCATGCACGGTCCGCCTGTCTACGCGGAGGAGGCCTGATGCGAGGCATACGGCGCGGTCAGCCCCCGCGCGCCGTCTGTGCGCTCCTCTGTGCTCCCAGCGGCACGTAACGATCCCAATGGCCCAAGCGTGCGGCCGGAGTTGGGCTGTCATCATCAGCGGCTATGACATCACTTGTGAAGCAAGCCGACTTCACGCCCGACACCTGCGAAAGTGGCGTCGGAGGAATCGACTGGAGCTCTATAGCCTCTGCGGCATCGATGAGTGCCTTCTGCGGGATCATGGCGGGCTTCGTTTTCGCCGGCTTGGTCACCGTCATCGGTCAGAGAAATGCAGTCGATGGGGACGGGCACGCCTCTCGCGGCCTGAAACTTCTCCTCCCCTGTTTTGTCGGCCTGGCGACGGCGTCGTACCTGTACGCGCTCACATCCGGGGAACTGGTGTGCATCCGCGCCGTCACGGAGCAGTTATTCTCCGGCGCTATCCTCGCGGCCGACGCCGTCGTGGTGATCATCGCGCTTGCCTGGCTGCTGCCAGCCTATGACCGCAACAAGCACGGCGAAGTCATCTTCTTCCGCGGGCTGATCCAGTTCTCGGCGCAGTTCTCGTCTCTGATGCTCATCGTCTCCTCGGACGCCTTCAAGAACTCCGTTCTCCATCAACGCGCTGCTGGATGGTCAACCGCAATGGTCTGGGGCAGCGGCGTCGCCCTCATGGCCGCTGTTCTCTTCTTCTGGTGGAAGCCCCTTCCCGCAGTACCCGTAGTACCCAGTCCACCGCCACCGGGAGTGACGACGACGGCTGAGTGGTCTACACACTGGCGCGACGAAATCCTTCTCAATGGCCGGGTACGCGTGGCATCCAGAACCACCGTGGCGGTAGGCGGCGTCCTTGCAGTAGCGGCCGGATGCGCAGTCGGAGTCTCGTACGATCACTGGACGGCGATGCCTCCGTGGCTGGTGTACACGCTCGGCGAGGCCGCGCTCGTGTTGCCCGGAGTCGTCATCGTGACCGCGGTCCGGGCCGTTCCACGAGGCTGAACCAGCCCGCATGCCCTTAGGGGAGCGCCGGACGCGTTGAATTGGTTAGTATGCCGCCCACTACGATTTCCCCGATCACCATGCGGTGGACCACGTCACCGAACTGACGACACGTGATCACTTCGCACCGGGTGACGGTTCCGGCGATGGCGTACTCGATCATCGTTAGCACGCCCAGGCCCTCTTCACACATGTACCTGTCCAGGTTCAGCTCCCTCGGGCCGAGCCAGACTTCATCGTCAGCGTCGAACTTCCCCTTGAATGCCTGAGTGGACAGCACGACACCTTCGCCCAGGGCATCCTCCTTGACCTCTTCCATGGCCTCCTCCCACACCTTGAGGGCATCGGTGGACATGGCCTTGAGGACGCGCTGAGCCTTGAGCCGCACCTCGGTGTCGATTACGTGTCCAGGGGCAGGGAACTGCATAGTCAACTTGTATTCCTTCACCGGCTTCGGGGAACAACGAGGCGTCCTCATTGTTCCCCGAAGCCGCGTTCAGCGGGACTGGATCACGTTGCAGATCCCGGGTCAGCGATACGGGCTTCGAGGTCGGCGACGCGCCGGTCTTGGAAGCGGAGGTTGGAGCGGGCGGCCTTGAGCCGTTCGTCCAGGGTGCGGTTGTCGGTGGTGAGTTGGCGGACCCGCTGCTTGAGCGTGGTGTTCTCGGTGGTGATCCGCTGGACGGCCTCCTTCGTCCACTCGGCTTCCAAGTCGCGTATCTGACCGAGAAGTTCACCGATGCGGGTGCGTTGGACAAGGATCTCGGCGTGGGTGGCCTTGAGGCCCTCTTCGGCGTTCAGGGCCCGCTCGCGCCAGGTTGCTTCTTGCTTGTGGTTTTGCGCGGCGAGCGTCTGGGGCCGTCGTTCACCGGCCTCTGCCATGGCGGAGGCGACCCCGGCTCTGGCCTCGGGGTTGTCATAGAGGAAAGTGCGCGATACGTCAGCGCGGCGGGCAACAGCGGCGACGCTGACCTGGGCCTTCTCACGCCGCAGCCGGGCGATGGCCTCGCGGACGCGCTGGAGAGCGGCTTCGGTCCTCTGGCGGCGGGCTGCCAAGGCCGCCGCCGTGCGCGGTTCGGGGACATCGGCGGCCTTCATGCGACGTCCTGTTCGGAATCGGTGTCCTCGACTGTGCACGTATCGCTGTACTCGCTCTGCTCGTCGTCTTCGTCGCCGCCCGCGTCGGCGAGGTCGGCGGCGCGGAAGGCGGTGGACCACACGCGGTGGAAGTAGTCCTGGGGTCTGCGCAGGTCCAGGGCGAGGGCGTCGTCGAGGAGGCCGAGGCCGGCCAGGGCCTTCTCCAGGCCGTCGATGGCACGGGCGGTGGGCTCGAAGTAGCGGTGGAGGTAGTCGGCGGTGGCGTCGTCGGGGGCGCGCTCGGCCAGCAGCCGCCACTGCTCGCGCTTGCGCCGCCAGTAGAGGAGGTCGGCGCCAGACAGGACGAACTTGTCGCAATTGTGGCAGTCGAGGTTCCAGGGGCAGGCGCCGCCGTTCACGACAGGCTGGAAGGTGCAGAAGCCGCCCTCGGCGGGGGTACTGCGGCGAGAGAGGTCGATGGCCAGGGCCTGGGCCTGCTCGCGGGTGAGCGGGGTGGTGTTGCTGGTGAGGAGTTCGCCGGGGTGAGCGGTGCCGGGGCCGGCTACCCAGACGTGCTGGAGGACGTCGTCCAAATCGGACTGGGTGAGGTGGACGTAGTGCTCGGCCATGCGGTCGGAGACATGGCCGAGGTAACGGCGGATGTGCGTCAGGCTCGCGCCGTGCCGCAGCAGCCGGGTGGCCAGCGTGTGCCGGGCCTGGTGGGCGACGTAGTGACCACCGAGGTCAAGCTCGGCGAGCCAGCTGCGGAAGCCGGTGTGGAACCAGGTGTAGGACAAAGCGCGGCGGCCGTCGGGGTTGAGGATGTCAGTGGGGAACAGGGCCAGGTGAGCTCGCTCGGCAGCAGTGGGCGGCCGGCCGGCGTGCCGGTCGGCGTAGTGGGTCAGGGTCTTTTGGCGGCGTTCTTCGAGCCGGTCCAGGAGATGGTCGGGGATGCGGACGGCCGCGTTCAGGTTGCCGACCTTGGTCTGATCGTGCCAGAGCAGGGGCAGCCCGCCGTAACGGCCGATGCAGTCCAGACGGAGCTGGATGACCTCGCTGGCGCGCCGGCCGGTGACGATGATGGTTTCCCACATGTCCCGCAGGCCCCGGTCGTGAGGGTCGTGGCCGTCGGCGAGCTGCTGCAGGTTGGCCTCGTCCGCAAGCGCGCGGGCGACTTCGTCGGGGAAGGGGTTGCGGCTGCGGGGCGTGCCCGGGCCGCCGACCGGCATGGCGGCGATGAAGGTGCGGTCCAGGCCGATCTGGTCGGCGCTGCCGCGGTCCAGCGCGCCACGCAGCAGGGACCGGCCGTAGTTGAACACCATCCGGCGCGAGTTCTCGGTGACCTTCGCCCTTTTGCCGTCCAGGCGGGCCTGGCCGCGGAACGCCAGGCCGAGACGTTCGCGGTTGCGCAGGTCCGCGGCGAAGCGGTGTGCGTGCTCGCCGCGAAGCACGGATGCGTCGTGGCCGCCGCCCGGCGCCTCCGCCTCCAAAAACGCGGACAGTTCGGCGCCGGCGCGGCGCACGAAGTCCACCGGCTGGGCGCTGCGCGGGCAGGTGGGCGAGCGCAGCACGTCGGCGATGTGGTCCCACAACAGGTCGCGCAGCCACGGCTGGGTGATGCAGGTCAGGTCGACGTAGCTGGAGCGGTGGGGGAAGCGCACCCCGAAGTGCTCGGTCTCGATGTAGCCGGCGTCCCGGGTTTCGGAGGGGGTGAAGTAGATCTTCCGCAGGGCCTGTTGCATCTCCTGGACCATGCGCTGGTGGTAGGCGCGGCGGAAGACGGACGCCTCCAGGCCGGCCAGGGAGTCCACGGCGCGGCGCTGGCACTCGTCCGCGAGTGACTGCACCCACGTCAGGTGCCACACGGCGACGGGCTGCAGGCCGTGGACATACATGCCCCACTGCAACTCCGCCCGCAACAGGGGCCGCAGCCCGCGCAGGTTGACCGTTCCGGTGCGGTGCACCGGCAGTTGTGCGCGGCACCAGGCGCGGAAGGCGACTTCGTCCTCGCAGGTCACTGGGACAGGGCGATCACGACGCTCATAGGTGGCGAAGAAGTTCTTCGGCGGCTTCGCCCCGCCCGGCCGCCCGGCCCGGATGTAGCCGCGCTCGTGCGCGCCGCACAACCCCAGCGGCGAAGCGGCCCGCTCGTCGCACACATCCGCGCGGCACTCACCGTAGCCCGGCAGCGACGGCTGGTCGGCCAGCCACCGCTCGAACTCCTCCGCACCCCCACCGGGGTGCCGCTTCAGGTGGCTCAGCCACCGGTTGCGGTGCCGGAAACACAGCACCAGCTGGAGACTGAACGTCGGCCGCTGCGGGCAGATCCGGCATATCATCGCCTCCGGCATTTCCGTGACCGGCAGCGGCTCCGCGATCCGCAGGAACTGAGCCCGGCTCATCCCGCGCGCCTCCGCCTCCTGCCACTGCCCGGCGTGCACCGAGCACATCGCGTAGCGCCGCCAGCGGGGCCGCTCGCAGTCGACAACTGTGCAGCTCCATGGATAGACCGGGTGCGTCGGCGGGATCTTCAGCACCCCGCCGCGCAGCACCGGGTCGAACTCGGGCCCGTTGATCAGCGTGGTGAGCACCTCCAGCCGGTCCCGTCGCCTGCGGGTATCCTGCTGCGGCAGCAACGACGGCGCCGTCACTTTGTCTCACCCCAGACCGTGCGCAGGGCAGTGTCGAAGACCGGGTCGTGGACATCGACGTGTCCGTAGACCTCATCCACCATCGCGGCCGAGGCCCAGCCGCCGGCGTCCCGGGCGATCAGCGTGTTGCCGTCGGCGGCGTCGAGAACCGCGGACGTGAACGAGTGCCGGAAGGCATGGGGTTTCACGATCCCGAGTCCGGCCCGCTTCCCGGCCCGACCGAGCATCCGTCTGGCCCCGACCGGCGCCCACGGCTGTCCAGTATCGGCGCCGTGCAGCTGGACCAGGAGCATGCCGTGCCCGGCGCCGCGCGGGTACTCGGTGGTGACGTACTCGAAGTAGGTGTGCACCATCGCGGGGCTGACCCGTTTGATCAGGCCGCCGGTCACGATGCCGTGCTCGACCCGCCAGGGGTGCTTGCTCTTGGCCTCGGCCCGGTTCAGATTGCCGGGCCGGTGACAGACGTGCAGGTGAGGGGCGCGGCACTCGCCGCAGGCCGCGTTCTCCCGCAGGTGTAGGTCAACCAGGTGCAGCCCGCACAGCTCACCGATCCTCAAGCCCCCGTCGGCGAGCCAGGTGACCACCAGCCGATCCCGGGCGGCGTTCACCGTCTCCAGCAGCCTCTCCCGGGCGCCGTCCGGAAGCGTTTTCGGATGCCGGCGATGCGGCCCCTTCGGCGCCAGCGGGTTGGTGGGCAGCGACGACTTCACATGCCCGAGGAACGAATGGCGCCGGTCCACCCGCGACGGCAACCGCGACTTATCGAGCTTCTTGCCGAGATCCCCGTTCACGCCGAGGGCGGACTGATGCAGGTAGAAGCCCTTCAGACAAGCCGCCGCGGTCGACAGGGCGGAGTGACCGTATGGGCGCTTGCCGACCCGCCACGGCTCGCCGAGCAGCATGCGGACCTCTGCACCCACCAGGCCCATGTACCGTTCCAGGTCCCGCAGTTGGACCGCGGCGAAGGCCAGACACTCCCGCTCCAGCCACCGCAGATGGTCCACCAGCAGATACGCGTACGTCCTCTGCGTTCCCGAACCATCATGCAGACGCAGGAACCGGTCCGCCTCCGCATGGACCGTCCCCTCGGGCCACACGATCGTCCACGACCGCCGCCCGTCCTTCCGCTCGATCTGCTGGACCCTCAAGTCCCCGACCACAACCTGCCGTGCCACTCGTCCTCCGCACCGACTCCAGAACATGACAGACGCCCCGGACAAGGTCGGTAAACAAGCCCAGAACGTGCTGGTCACAGTCCCAGACGGACATCACGGGCAGGACTACCTGCGGTCGGTAAACTCGACCACCACGGGGGCGTTGTTCTCGTCGAGCCCGAGCGTGTCGATCCGACCCCGATGCCACGGTCCCGTCGGATACTCGGAAGCCAGGAAGCGGATGCCGAGCATCGACTCCATCCCCGCCTCGACCCGACGCTGCAGCTCCACCTCCAGCGCCACCGTCGAGCCCCGAAGCTCGACATCCCGGCCATCGGCGTCCTGCCGGAACAGCATCAGGTCGGCCATCAGCGTCCCCCCTCCCGCGATCAATACAAAGGGAGCAATCGAAACGGCCACAGGGGTATTCCAGATGGAGAGTGTTCCCCTCAGACTGTTTACTCGTAGCGGGGTCGGACGCGCAGGCGGTTCTGTGGGAGCCCGACAACCTGGTAACCGCGGCTGCCTGCTGCCAGCGACGCCCCTCCGGTGGCCGCCCGGTGGCCGGACGCCTTTGGACGGTGCAACACGAGGTAGCACGCTTCAACCTGCTGTACGTCCTCTGATCAGGTAGAACGTCACTAGGCGGCACGACCAGGCACCGCGCAACACGATCGCTCATGGTCTTGTAATGCGTAGGTCGTCGGTTCGAATCCGACAGGGGGCTCCATGGAAAACCCCGGGTCAGGCGTCTGACCTGGGGTTTCTTGTTTTGGTTGACCTTGGAATCTCGGCAAATCGGGCGCTGTCTGTCTGTGCATCGTAATGCGTAGGTCGGAGGTGTGGTTTCCGTGACCGTATGGATGGCTTGGGCCTCTGAGCTGGGCCTTTGCCTATCTGGAAGGGGCGAGTCAGGTATACGCAGTGGGTTTCGATGGACAATCGGTGGACGGGCGTGCGTGACACTCCATCAGGGGCCTATCGCTACTCCCAGGTCGACGGGTGAAATGCGGCCATCCTCGATGGAGCGATTGGTCGCGGTGGGACTGTCCGGTCCTGACAGTCGCCGCAGCGGTCACTTGGAGACCATCTCCCGGGGCGGCCAGGACCCCCGCAACGAGCAGCAGGTCCACGACCGTCCTCACGGGCGAGCAGTCGGTCACCCGGGTACTCCGTCCCGTACGCACCAGGGATGCTGACCGGCGGGAATGCGAGTGTGGCCGAGGTCTCCGCGGCCTGCGGCTTCTGTGATCAGTCTCAACTCGGCAGCGGGTTCCGCGCGTTGGCCGGCACCAGGAAAACTGCTGGGCGTAGTCGCCGCGTTCGAGGTCGGCAATGTCGCTGCGACCCTGCTGGTCCCGCGGGCCTCCGACCTGCCCCCGGAGTACGGCGCGAAGACCGCGACCACCATCGTGCTCGGCCTCTACACCGCGTGCAACGTCGCGGCCGCGGACACTTCAGTCCGCGCCGCACAGCTCTCCGACAGGCTCGGCACCCGCGGCCCGGTCCTCGTTCTCGCGGCCAGTGTCGCCGCGTTCGCCATGCTGTACAGGCTGTTCACCGTCAACGGTGCGGCGATCGCGTTCCTCGCGGTCCCCTTCATCCTGTTCATCCTGGCCCGCACCGGCATTGGCGCGTTGGAGACCGCCCAGCACTCCGCCGTCGCCGTCCTCGCCCCGAAGGGCCTGCGCGGCTCCGCGTTCGGGATGCTCGCCACCGTCCTGTTGTTGGGCAACCTCGCCGCCGGCGCCGTCGTCGGCATTTCATGGACCGCGACCTTGCCCATGGCCGCCTGCGCCTACCTCGCTGCCTGGATGTTCCTTGCCCTGATGGGGCTGCTCATCTCCGAACGACGCCGCAGCCACTGACACCCTTCCTGCGGCCGCGACGACATCGCCACCCGCCCGATAGTTCAGAGTTTTATGAATTCATGGAGTTGTGTACTGTCGGGACGTGCTGACTGTTGCTTCCGACATCGAGGTGCTGGCCCGCTTCGGCCGCGCGCTCGCCGACCCGATCCGCTGCCGGCTCCTGCTTGCCCTGCGCGAGGCCCCGGCCCACCCGTCCGACCTTGCCGACGCTCTCGGCATTTCCCGCACCCGCCTGTCGAACCACCTGGCGTGCCTGCGGGACTGCGGCCTCGTCGTCGCCGTACCCGTCGGCCGCCGCACCCGCTACGAGCTGGCCGACGAACGCCTCGGCCATGCTCTGGACGACCTGCGCAACGCCGTGGTGGCCGTCGAGGCGGACAAGACCTGCCCCGACGCGAAGACGAAGGGCTGCTGCTGAGATGACCGCGATATCCCTCGGGCCCACCCCGGCCCGCCGCGACACACTCGCAAAGCGCGTACGGCTGCTGGTCGCCGCGACCATCACCTACAACGTCATCGAGGCAGTCGTCGCCATCACCGCCGGGACGATCGCCTCCTCCACCGCCCTGATCGGCTTCGGCCTCGACTCCGTCATCGAGGTCTCCTCCGCCACCGCGGTCGCCTGGCAGTTCTCCGCCCGCGAACACGCCCTACGCGAAGCCCGGGAGAAGACCACCCTGCGGATCATCGCCTTCTCCTTCTTCGCGCTCGCCGTGTACGTCGGCATCGACGCCGTCCGCGCGCTGTCCGGCACCGGCGAGGCCGACCGCTCCATCCCCGGCATCGTCATCGCCGCGCTGTCCCTGGCGATCATGCCGTTCTTGTCCGCCGCCCAGCGGCGGGCCGGACGCGAACTTGGCTCTGCCTCGGCGGTCGCCGACTCCAGGCAGACCCTGCTGTGCACCTACCTCTCCGCCGTCCTCTTGGCCGGCCTGCTGGCCAATCTGCTGCTCGGCTGGTCCTGGGCCGACCCGATCGCCGCCCTCGTCATCGCCGCCGTCGCGGTCAAGGAAGGCCGCGACGCCTGGCAGGGCAAGGGCTGTTGCGCACCCCCCGCCACCGCGACGCCGACGCTGCCCGTCGGTGCTGGGGCAGACGGATGCGGTTGCCGCTCCGGATGCGACTGCTGCACCTGAGCCCCTCACCCGAGTCCCGATGAGAGCGATCCTCACGACATGAGCATCGAGTTGCTGGTCGTCCCGGACTGCCCCAACGCCCAGCCCGCGCCGACCGGTTGCGTCAGGTCCTCGACGGCATGGGCAGGTCCGACGTCACCTCCACCGCCCGGGTGATCGCCGACCAGGCCGAGGCCGAGTCGGCCGGGGCCGGGTCCCGCACCGGCCGCAGCGGTGCACACCCCGCTCCGCGGAGCGCGCCGCCCGACGGCTCAGGGCTCCTCGCGGCCGGAACGCGGGCCTAATGGCCTGGACATGGAGGTGAAACCTGGCACACCTACCGTGATTGAACCGATCGGTTCAACGGCTACGGCTACGGTGAACGAAGGGCAATGTGATGACAGACGTCAGCTCAGCGAGTTTCATCCCCCGCCGGGTGTCCGGCCCGCAGGGGGCCAGGGAGACCATCGCCGCGGACGGCGCGGCCATCGTGAGCGGGCTGCCGGACGAGGCGTCGGCGGTGGCCTTCGCGAGGCAGGTCATGGGCGACAAGGCGGTCCGCTGCGGTACCCAGTTCGAGGCCACCAAGACCGGAGGCGCGCGTGAGGCGATGACAGTCGCCGCCCAGCCCGCCGACCACCGGGGCCGCAAGCGGGACTTCGGCAGTGCCGAGGAACGCATGGTCGCCCACAACGACGGCTTCGCCTTCGGCGACTACGCACCCGACCACCTCTTCCTGTGGTGCGAGCGGCCCGCGGACACCGGCGGCGACTCGTTCCTGGTGGACACCGCACGGCTGATGGCCCTGCTCGACGCCGACCCAGCCCACGCCGACCTCGTGGACTTCTGCCGCACCGTGGACATCGACCACTCCGAGCCCAACTACCCTCAGGGCGCCTTCACGCCGATCACGCGCACCACCCCGTCCGGGCGGTTCCAGGGACGCTTCCACCCCTACCTCGCGCCGGTCGAGGGTCCTGCCGAAAAGGCCCACTGGCCCTTCGTCCGAAGCTGGGAGGCACGGGTGCACCAGGCCCGTGACACGGGGCCGATGTTCCGCGTCGAGGCCGGCGAGATGATCTGCATCGACAACTACCGTGTGCTGCACGGCCGGGACGGGCACAGCGATCCGCAGCGCAAGGTGTGCTCCATCTGGGGCTGGTCCCGGGACGCGGTCGCGATACCGGAGGGGCCGCTGGACATCGTCGTACCGAAGATCCCGATGGCGTCCTGAACGCCCCGTATCCGGCTCACTCCCCGCCGCGCACCCCTCCGGCCCTTTCCGCCGCTGCCGCTGCCCGCTGGGAGAGCGACACCGCCGCGGCGGCGTTCGCCTCAGCCGTCCCCGCACGGTCGCCCGAGGTGATCAGGTCCAGCTGGAGGCCGCGCCACAGGGCGACCAGCTCGCGGGCAAGGGTGTCCGCCGCCGGGGCGGGCACGCCGTCGCGGCGCAGTGAGGCAGCGACCAGGGCCCGCCAGTCGCTGCCGATGACCTTGAGGAAGGCGTCGAACCGGCCGCGCTGGTGGGCGGCGAGGCCCACCACCTCGAAGAAGACCCGGTGGAAGGGGACGTTCTCGGGCGCCGCCACCGCCTCCCAGGCGTCGACGATCCGCTCCCGCAGCGGCCGGTCCGGGTCGTCCATCACGGTGAACGCCTTGGCCAGAATCGGATAGCGGCTGCCCAGCTCCACGAGCGCCGCCGAGATCAGCTCCTCCTTGGAACCGAAGTAGTAGAGCAGCATGCGGTTGTTCGTGCCGATGGCCTTGCCCAGCCGCCGCAGCGTCATCTCTGCGACGCCGTACTCCAGGATGTAGTCCGCGGTCAGCCGCAGCAGACGATCTCGCTCGGGCGGCGCGGGGGAAGCTGGCATGGCAGGCACATTACCCACGTCGACCGTGCGGTCCGGTGCCGGGTGACGCCCGCCGGACATGACGGTGGGATGCGCTCGGGCGGCACGTCGCAGCGCCTGTCTTAACGGAGCGACCCAAGGTGCGCAATGCCCCGGAAACCCTCGCCCCCTACGGTGCGTTGAATCGAACGGTTCATGGCCTTTGGAGGACATGGATGATCAAGGCCGAGCACATCGCCGGGCTACCGGAAGCGCCCCTCGACACCTCCGGATCACCCGGCCCGGCCGGACCTCCCGGGCAGCCCGCGGCGATCGTGTTGCGCGCCGTGCAGAAGGAGTTCGCGCTGCGCCGGGGCCGCACCGTACAGGCACTGGACGGTGTGGACCTGACCGTGCGTGCGGGCGAGTTCGTGGCCCTGCTCGGACCCTCGGGTTGCGGCAAGTCCACCGTGCTGCGCATGGTGGCCGGTCTCGACGAGCCGACCAGTGGCGAAGTGCTGGTCGAGGACCGGCCGCCCGCCGCGCTCGTACGTGATCACCGCCTCGGCGTCGCCTTCCAGGACCACGCGCTGCTGCCGTGGGCGACCACCTTCGCCAACATCGCCCTGCCCTTCCGCGTCGCCGGGCGCGCGGTGGACCGTGAGCGGGTCGGCGCGCTGATCGACCTCGTCGGGTTGAACGGGTTCGCCGACGCCCGCCCGCGACAGCTCTCCGGCGGGATGCGGCAGCGCGTCGCCATCGCCCGTGCGCTCGTCCTCGACCCCGAAGTGCTGCTGCTGGACGAGCCGTTCGGCGCGCTGGACGCGGTCACCCGGCGCCGGATGAACTTCGAGCTGGCCCGGATCTGGGCCGAGCGGCGCATCACCACCCTGCTGGTCACCCATGACGTGGACGAGGCCGTCCTGCTCGCCGACCGGGTGGTGGTGCTCACCGGACGCCCCGGACGGGTCCGGCACATCGAGGAGGTCGCCCTGCCCCGCCCGCGCGGCCGGGACATCACCCGCGACCCCGGCTTCCACGAGACGGTGGACCGTCTCACCGAACTCCTCGACGAGAGCGCCGAATGAGCGCCCGGGCCCGCCACCGGACTCTCACCGCGGCCGGCGTGGTGCTGCTGCTCGCCCTGATGGAGGCCATCGGCCGCGTGGGCCTGTTCGGCAGCAGCTGGCCGCCGCTGACCGAGGTCGTCTCCTACGTGGCCGAACCGGTCACCGGCGACCTGCTGGGCCGGGCTCTCGCCGCCACCGCCGGCGCGGCCGGCACCGGGTTCGCGCTGGGCAGTGCCGTCGCGGTCGTCGTCGCCGCGCTGGGCGTGCTGCTGCCGGTCGTCCAGCCGGGACTGGACCGGCTCGCCGCGGTCGTCAACGCCATCCCGCTGATCGCCCTCGGTCCGCTGCTGATCACCACCGTCGGCCGCGAGGGCACCCCCACCGTGATCGCCGCGCTCGCCGCCGGGTTCGCCATGTTCATCGCCGCGACCTCGGGGCTGGCCGCCGCGAGTACCCCCCACCACGACGTGTTCAGCGCGCTGGGCGCCTCCCGCCGCACCAGGCTGCTGCGACTCCAACTGCCCGCCGCCGTACCGCTGTTGCTGGACGGGCTGACTCTCGCCGCGCCCGCCGCCGTGCTCGGCGCCGTCATCGGCGAGTGGTTCGGCGCGCCGCGGGGCCTGGGCATCCTGCTGGTCAGCTCCATGCAGAACTTCCAGATCGAGCTGCTGTGGGCCGCCGCGCTGACCTCGGCTCTGGTATCGCTGGCGGCCTATCTCGTCCTCACCGGGCTGCGGTCCCTGGCCACGGGGAGGTTCCTGTGAGGCCCGGTGCCGAATCGGCCACCGCCCGCCGCGCCGTATGGCGCCCCGTACTGAACGCCGTCTCCCGCTACTGGACCGTCGTCGCGCTGATCGCCGCGTGGGCGCTGTGGATCCGTGTCGAAAACCTCAACCAGATCGTCGCCCCCACCCCCGCCGCGGTCTTCGGCGACGTGCTCGGGCATCCGACCGTCTACGCCGCCGACCTGGGCTGGACCCTGCTCAACGCCTGTGCCGGCCTGATCCTGGGCATGGCTCTGGGCGCGGGATCCGCCGTCGCCGTCTGGGCGTCACCGGTGCTGTCCGGGCTGATGACACCGATGGCACTGATCATGCGGTCGGTACCGGTGGTGGCCATGATCCCGGTCATCGCCCAGGTGGCCGGCTTCGGCAACACCGCCGTACTGGCCGTCACCGTCGTCGTCTCCTTCTTCCCGGCCTTCGTCATGGCCGGCTCCGGGCTGCGCTCGGCCCCCGCCGCCACCAGTGACCTGTTCACCGTCCTGCACGCCTCCCGCCCGACCCGGCTGCGCCTGCTGCTGCTCCCCAACGCCGCGGGCGCCCTGCTGGTCGCCCTCCGTCTGACCGCCCCGACCACCGTGCTGGCCGCGATGCTCGCCGAGTACCTGCTCGGCACCCACGGCCTGGGCAAGCTCTTCGCCGACTCCGTGACCTTTATGGACACCGCCCGAGCCTGGGGCACCGCCCTGGTGGCCACCGTCGTCTCCGTCGGCTGCTTCATCGCCGCCCGCGCCGCCGAGCGCCACGGAACCGCCCGCTTCTCCTGACGGCAGGCCCCCACCTCCCTCGCCTGTCTCTTCCGACGGCCGGACCCGACTGCACTGCCCGTCTCTCCTGACCGCCGGACCCGACCGCACCGCCCGTTTCTCCGACCGTCGGCCCGACCGCGTACGACGCCGCCGCACCGGCCCGAACGACCATGCACCCTCCCTTCCCCGAGGAGTACCACCCATGAACGACCTGTCGCGCCGTAACGTGCTGCGCACCGCGGGCCTCGGCGGCCTCGGCCTGACCGGGCTGCTGACCGCCTGTGGCAGCGGAGACTCCGCCACCGCAGCGGCCACGCCGACCACGACCGCCGCCCCGGCCAGCCTCAAGGTGGCGCTCGGCTGGATCAAGAACGTCGAGTTCGCCGGCTACTGGATCGCCGAGGACCGGGGCTACTACGCCGAGGAGAACCTCACGGTCAACTTCCTCGCGGGCGGCACCAACACCCCCGACCCGACCGTCAGCGTCTCCGCGGGCTCCGCCGACATCGGCATCCACCCAGCCATGCAGACGGTGATCCAGGCGATCCCGAAGGGCAACGACTTCGTCATCCTGGGTGCCCAGTTCCAGATCAGCCCCGGCGGCCTGCTCTCGCTCAGCTCCGACCCGGTCACCACCGCCAAGGACCTGGTCGGCGCCAAGGTCCTCGGCCAGCAGGGGATACAGCCGACGCTCGACGCGGTGTTCGCCCGCAACAAGCTGAAGAAGGACTACACCCTCATCCCCGTCGGTTACGACCCGGGCCCGCTGCTGAAGAAGCAGGGCAAGGCATAC
>NZ_BARF01000145.1 GCF_000367365.1 Streptomyces prunicolor NBRC 13075
CGACGAGGTGGTCATAGGGCCATGGTCGCTGGGGTGGGTGTGGGGTGCAGGGGATTTTGGTGACAGATGGGGTGGGGAGGGGAGGGGGAGGAGCGGGGCCGGGGTTGGACCGGGCTGGGAAGCGTGGGGGTGCCGAGGGGAGGGTGCCGGTGGGGTGGTGGCCGTGGTTTGGTGAGGCGGCGGTGGTGGTTCGGCCGCCTATGACCACCCAAGACACCTCAGGCACCGAGTTCCCATGAGCCGGAGGCTCCCAAGCCGCCGTCCCTACTCAAGAAGCCCGTGTCGCCCAAGTCGCCCAAGTCGCCCACGACACCTGGGTCACTCCAGCCACTCCGGTCGTCCTGGGCACCTCCCCCACCCCGCTCACCCAACGAGCCCCAACCGCCGGACGCGTCTCAAGTCCCCAGGTGCCGAAGCTTCCCGAGTGTCGCAGCCCCATGTGTCGCAGCCCCGAGTGTCCAAGCTCCCCGGGTGGCGCAGCCTCCCGGCGTCGCAGCCCCCGGTCCCACAGCACCCGGTCCCACCAACCCCCAGTTCAAGACCGCCGGCGCTTCTTAGAAGGATTCCCGGTGCGGCGTTTCGTGCGCTTCTCGTATTGGGTCAGGGCCGCCTCGTACTCCTGGCGGTGGAGGTTCTCGCCGGGGGCCTCCACCAGGGAGCGGGCGAAGTAGGCGAGGAGGGAGCCTACGAAGCCGATGGCCAGGAGGCCGCGGAGGGAGGCCTGGCGGTCGGGGTCGGGGCGTTTTTTGAAGGCTTCCCAGGTGTGGCCGAAGGCGAGGGCGCTGCAGATCGCGAACATCACGATGACGAGGAGGGTGACGAGGCTGCCGACGTCCGCGATCTGGATGCCCTGGTAGGCGAAGCGGAGGATCAGGCAGGCGGCGACTGCTGCGAGGAGTGAGCCGGCGGACGCGGCGATGCGGCGTGCGGTGTAGCCGTCGTCGTGGTCCACCCAGGTGGTGCCGAAGAAGCGGAGGGGTTCGGGGCGCGGGCCTGTCTGCGTACCTGTGCCTGTGGCTGTGCCTTCGCTCGGGGGGCCCTCGGGGGTGTCCTGGGTGCCGGTGCCGGTCTCGTCGTTCACGGGACGATTATGGCTCCGGGGGTCGGCGGAGGCTCCCGTCGGGGCTGTTCGCGTGTGGTTGTCGGCGGTTCTACGGGACTGGGCCGCGCCGCGCCGGCCGTGACCGGTGAGCCCCCTCCAGGAGAAGGGCTCCGGTCACGGCCGGCGCGATGGTGCGGTCAGGAGCAGTGCGGGCGGACGTAACCGTCGCTGCCGGTGTTCACGTACGCGTCGGAGATGTACTCGCCGTCGTCGATGTTGTCCCAGATGTTCGTCGTGCCGTAGTAGCCGGTCACCGTGGTGCCCGGCGTCTGGCAGTAGATCGGGACCTGGGAGCCCTCGGCCAGGACGCGGACGATGGTGTAGCCGGTGCCCGGGCCGCTGCGGACGTTGACGCGGGTGTTGGGCGCTATCGAGTAGTAGTGCAGGGCCGCCGCCGCGGTCGTGACGGCTTCCGTCGTGCCTTCGCCCTCGACCCCTTCAATACGGTCAACAGACATGAAAAACCTCCCCCGTTCGCCCCCATGACTGCCATGGGGCCCCGATGATTCCCCTAAAACACGCCATGAAACATATGTGCGCAACTCGCACTCGGAAGCCAGCAAGCCGCCTCTGTCCCGTACGGGTCATCGACTAGGCTCCGTGCGTCGCGCGCGCGGACGATCAGCACGGGGGTGGTTCCATGGCGCCACAGCACGGCACCGGAGCGGGCGCGGAAGCGGAACTTCCCGAGTACGCCGGTCACTACCGCCTGGAGTCCTGCCTGGGCTCCGGCGGCATGGGCGTGGTGCATCTCGCGCAGAGCACCTCCGGGATGAAGGTCGCCGTGAAGGTCGTCCACGCGGAGTTCGCCCAGGACCCCGAGTTCAGGGGGCGGTTCCGGCAGGAGGTGGCTGCCGCGCGGAGGGTGAGCGGGGCCTTCACCGCGCCGGTGGTCGATGCCGATCCGGAGGCCCAACGGCCGTGGATGGCAACGTCGTTCATCCCCGGGCCGACCCTGTCCGAGCATGTGAAGCGGAACGGGCCCATGGCGCCCGGCGAGTTGCGCCGGCTGATGGCGGGACTGGCCGAGGCGCTGCGCGACATCCATCGCGTCGGCGTCGTACACAGAGATCTCAAGCCGAGCAACGTGCTGCTCGCCGAGGACGGGCCGAAGGTCATCGACTTCGGCATTTCCCGGCCGAAAGACAGCGAACTGCGCACCGAGACGGGCAAGTTGATCGGCACACCGCCGTTCATGGCACCGGAGCAGTTCCGGCGGCCCCGGGAGGTCGGTCCGGCCGCCGACATCTTCGCGCTCGGGTCCGTACTGGTGCACGCGGCGACCGGGCGCGGGCCGTTCGACTCCGACAGCCCGTACGTCGTCGCCTATCAAGTCGTCCACGACGAACCGGACTTGGCCGGTCTGCCGGAGAACATCGCGCCGCTGGTGCTGCGTTGCCTCGCCAAGGAGCCCGAGGACCGGCCCACGCCCGACGAGTTGATGCGTGAACTGCGGTCCGTGTCGGCCTCGTACGACACGCAGGCGTACATACCGGCACCGCGGCGGACCGGTGCCACGCCGGTGCCGGAGCGCCGCACGGAAGAGACGGAAGAGTCCGAGCAGTCCGAACGGCGGCGCGGGCCGCGGCTCGGCAAGCGGTTCGCGCTCGGGGCGGGCGCGCTCGGGCTGGCCGCGATCGGCACGGTCGCCTCGCTCCAGTTGTCCGACGCCGGTGACACTCCGCCGAAGGGCACCACCCCGCACGCCACACCCAGCACCGCGTTCGGCGGGTGGCAGGCGACCCCGGTCTCCAAGAAGAGCACGCCCCAATGCTCGTACGGGGCAGGGAAGTTGCTCTGTGCGCAGCCCGGGGTGGTGTTCGCCCTGGATCCGTCCGACGGGCGGGTGCTGTGGCGGCACTCCGTCGCCACGACGCACCGGAGCGGGCCGCCGGTCCTCTCGGGCGGCCTGGTGCAGCCCTCGTTGGACAGCGGCCGGCGGCTGGAGGCGCTCGATCCGGCTTCGGGCAAGGTGCGTTGGCAGAAGACCGTCCCCGCGTACACCGGGCTGGCGGACGCCGGCGGCATGCTCCTGCTCACCCATGCGGACGGAACGGTCACGGCGGTGGACGCCGCTTCGGGCGCCACGAAGTGGAGCCACCGGATTCCGGGCCAACAGGCGCCGTACTTCACCTCGTTCACCGGGGACCCGTCGGCGTACGCGACGAACACGTCGGACGACGGGGCGAACACCCGGGTGACGGCGGTCGATCCGGACACCGGTGCGGTGCGCTGGGACGCGCGGCTGAAGGGGACGTTGAAGCCCGTCGGCACCGCGGGCGGGTCCTTGTATCTCCTCTCGGTCGACACCGTCTACGCGTCCACGAAGGCCGTGGTCCGCTACACCCCGGGCACCGGAGCCGCGCGGCGCGTGACGCTGCCGCTGGCCCTCGACCAGGGGCACGGGACCGTGCGCGGGAACGTCGTCTACGTCATGGGGGCCGGCGGATCGCTGGTGGCCGTGGACATGGACGCGCGCAGGCAGGTGTGGAGTCTGGAGACGGCCGTACTGCGGGGGTCCACACCGGTCGCGGACGGCCGACAGGTGTACATCACCGCCGCGGACGGGCGGTTGCTCGCCGTGGACGCCCGCGCGGGCAAGCTCGTCGGGCAGACTCCCGCCCGCCTCGACTCCAACTCGGACCAGGTCAGCGCGGCGCTGCCCGAACCCGTCGTAGCGGACGGTCGCGTGTACGCCGCCGCGCCGGACGGCACGGTCTTCGCCGTCAACTCCGTTACGCCCGGGGCTTGGTAGCCGTAGCGGGGCCAACTCCCGTGCGCCCGAGGCCTGGTAGTCGGAGAAGGGGCAACTCCCGTACGACCGGGGGCTGGTAGCCGTAGACAGACAAACTCCAAGCGAAAGGGCCGCCCCCGTCGGAACGGAAGCGGCCCCACAACTCGACGGGCCTCAGCCCAGCTTGCTGACGTCCCGCACGGCACCCCGGTCCGCGCTGGTGGCCATCGCGGCGTATGCGCGCAGCGCGGCCGACACCTTGCGCTCGCGCTGCTTCGGGGCGTAGCGCCCGTCCAGCACGGCCTCGCGGCGGGCCAACTCGGCGTCGTCGACAAGGAGTTCGATGGTGCGGTTCGGGATGTCGATGCGGATGCGGTCGCCGTTCTCGACGAGGGCGATGGTGCCGCCGGACGCCGCCTCGGGGGACGCGTGGCCGATGGACAGGCCCGAAGTGCCGCCGGAGAAGCGGCCGTCGGTGATCAGGGCGCAGGTCTTGCCGAGGCCGCGGCCCTTGAGGAAGGACGTCGGGTAGAGCATCTCCTGCATGCCGGGGCCTCCCCTGGGGCCCTCGTAGCGGATGACGACGACATCGCCGTGCGTCACCTGTTTGTTGAGGATCTTCTCGACGGCTTCTTCCTGCGACTCGCAGACGACCGCCGGGCCCTCGAACGTCCAGATGGACTCATCCACACCCGCCGTCTTCACGACGCAGCCGTCGACGGCCAGGTTGCCCTTGAGGACCGCGAGGCCGCCGTCCTTGGAGTACGCGTGCTCGGCGTCGCGGATGCAGCCCTCGGCCGCGTCCTCGTCCAGCGCCTCCCAGCGCTCGGACTGGGAGAATGCCTCGGCGGAACGGACGCAGCCGGGACCCGCGTGCCACAGTTCCACGGCCTCCGGAGAGGGCGAACCGCCACGCACGTCCCACGTCTTGAGCCAGTCCGCGAGGGACGGGCTGTGGACGGAGTGGACGTCCTCGTTCAGCAGGCCCGCGCGGTGCAACTCGCCCAGCAGGGCCGGGATGCCGCCCGCGCGGTGGACGTCCTCCATGTAGTACGTGCGGTTCTTCGCGACGTTCGGGGCGACCTTCGCGAGGCACGGGACGCGACGCGAGACCGCGTTGATCTCGTCCAGGCCGAACTGGACGCCCCCCTCCTCCGCCGCCGCGAGGAGGTGCAGGATCGTGTTGGTGGAGCCGCCCATCGCGATGTCGAGTGCCATCGCGTTCTCGAAGGCCTCGAAGGTGGCGACGTTGCGCGGCAGGACCGTCTCGTCGTCCTGCTCGTAGTAGCGGCGGGTGATGTCCATCACCGTGCGGGCCGCGTCCTGGTACAGGCCCTTGCGGGCCGTGTGCGTGGCGAGGACCGAGCCGTTGCCCGGCAGCGACAGGCCGATGGCCTCGGTCAGGCAGTTCATCGAGTTGGCGGTGAACATGCCGGAGCAGGAGCCACAGGTCGGACAGGCGTTCTCCTCGATGTTGAGGACGTCCGCGTCGGAGATGCTCTCGTTGGCGGCGTCGACCATCGCGTCGATCAGGTCCAGCGTGCGGACCGTGCCGTCCTGCAGCGTGGCGCGCCCGGCCTCCATGGGACCGCCGGAGACGAAGACCGTCGGGATGTTCAGACGCAGTGCCGCCATGAGCATGCCGGGCGTGATCTTGTCGCAGTTGGAGATGCAGATCAGGGCGTCGGCGCAGTGCGCCTCGACCATGTACTCGACCGAGTCCGCGATCAGGTCGCGGGAGGGCAGGCTGTAGAGCATGCCGCCGTGGCCCATCGCGATGCCGTCGTCCACCGCGATGGTGTTGAACTCGCGCGGGATGCCGCCGGCCGCGGTGATCGCCTCGCTGACGATCCGGCCGACGGGCTGGAGGTGGGTGTGGCCGGGCACGAACTCCGTGAAGCTGTTCGCCACCGCGATGATCGGCTTCCGGCCGATGTCCGCACCGGGTACACCGGAGGCGCGCATAAGGGCGCGTGCGCCCGCCATGTTGCGGCCGTGGGTGACTGTACGGGACCTCAGCTCGGGCATCGTCGATCGCTCCTTCAGACAGATAGGGCTGCTAAAGAGCGTACGCCGGTCATCCAGGGGGCGGACACGGTGTCCGCATCTCGGGACACACGTCTCACACGGGAAGCGCGACGACGGGGCTCAGGAGATCACCGGCTCGGGGATCACCGGCTCGGCGATCACGGCCCGGTCAGATGCCCCTGCACCACCGGCGCGACCCGCGCGATGATCTGCTCCACGTCCGCCGAGGCCAGCGGCTCGACCTTGATCACGTACCGCAGCATCGCCGTACCGACCAGCTGCGCCGCCGCCAGCTCGGCGCGCAGTTCCGCGTCCGGGAGGTCGAGCTGGGCGGCGACCCGGCCCAGCACCTGGGCGACCACGAGCCGCCGGAAGACGGCCGCGGCGGCCTCGTTGTTGACGGCGGAACGGACGACCGCCAGCAGGGGCTTACGGGTGGCCGGGTTCTCCCAGACGCCGAAGATGAACCGGGTCAGCCGCTCGCCGACGCCGTCCAGCGGCCCCTCGGCGACCGCCGCCGGCGCGTTCTGCGCCGGTGCGAACGCGACCTCGATCGCCGCCTCGAAAACCTGCTCCTTCGTACCGAAGTAGTGGTGCACGAGCGCCGAGTCGACCCCGGCGGCCTTCGCGATCCCCCGCACGGACGTCTTCTCGTACCCCCGCTCGGAGAACTCCTCCCGGGCCGCCGTCAGGATGCGGTCGCGGGTGTCGGCGGACTCCGTACGAGGGGGCCGGCCCCGGCGCTTGGCGGTGGCGTCGGTCACCGCCGGGGCACCTTCACGGCCGAGGCCAGGTGCAGCCGGGTGAAGGCGAGCGCCTCGGCGAGATCGGCCTCGCGTTCGGCGCTGGACATCGCGCGCCGGGTGTTGACCTCGATGACGACATGGCCGTCGAAGCCGGTCGTCGCGAGCCGCTCCAGCAGCTCGGCGCAGGGCTGGGTGCCGCGGCCCGGGACGAGGTGCTCGTCCTTGTTGGAGCCGTTGCCGTCCGCGAGATGGACATGGCCGAGCCGGTCGCCCATCCGCTCGATCATCTCGGTCGCGTCGGTGCGGGCGGTCGCGGTGTGGCTGAGGTCGATCGTGAAGTGCCGGTAGTCCTCGTTCGTCACGTCCCAGTCGGGGGCGTAGGCGAGCATCTCGCGGTCGCGGTAGCGCCACGGGTACATGTTCTCTACGGCGAACCGCACATCCGTCTCGTTCGCCATCCGCCAGATCCCGCTGACGAAATCCCGCGCGTACTGGCGCTGCCAGCGGAACGGCGGATGCACCACGACCGTGCTCGCCCCGAGCTTCTCGGCGGCCGCCTGGGCGCGCTGGAGCTTGATCCACGGGTCGGTCGACCACACCCGCTGCGTGATGAGCAGGCACGGCGCGTGCACGGCGAGGATCGGGACCTGGTGGTAGTCGCTGAGCCGGCGCAGCGCCTCGATGTCCTGGCTGACCGGGTCGGTCCACACCATCACCTCGACGCCGTCGTAACCGAGGCGCGCGGCGATCTCGAAGGCCGTCGCCGTCGACTCCGGATACACGGACGCCGTGGACAGCGCGACCTTCGCATCCGGGATGCGCACGACTGGTTCTGCCACGGAGGACAGACTACGGGGCGGCGCTTTGCGCAGGGGAGCCGGTTGCTGTGCACGCCCTGTGCGGGGTACGGCAACCGGCCATCTCCGACGCGGGGTCGCGTTGTGGCGATACTTCATGCGGGTTCGATACGTCGGGTACAGGGCGGGCGTTCAGTGCGGATCGGCTGGTGTGGGGCCCGGGGGGGCCTTCTTTGTGCGTCCGCGGGTGCTTCGTTCGTGTGCGGGTGCTCGATTGTCTGCGGGCGCTTCGTTCGTCTGCGGCGCCGTTGCCGGGGGCTCCGCCCCCGGACCCCCGTCGGCCCTCAAGGGGCCTCGTCCTCAAACGCCGGACGGGCTGATCAATGTGGGCCGGAGTCGGTAGGTGCTGGGCGGTGGGAGTTGCAACCACGCGCGCGTGCGTCACAGACGGCCACGCGTACGTGCCCTACGGCCGAGCACAGCCGGGGGTGATCAGTGCCCGGGCGCGGGCAACCACCCACGTGCGCATCACGGCCACACGCGTGTGTCTGACGGGCCCGACGGACAGCCACGCGCGTGTGCATCACGTGGCCAAGCAGACCAAGGCGTCGACCCGCCCCGCGCGGACAGCCGCGCCGGTGCGTCACGGCCACGCGCGCGTGCACCCCAACTACACCCTCGCGCCCCCACTACGACCACGCACGCACGCCCCGACAAACAGCCACCCGCGCCTACGCCGACGGCATCTGATCCAGCCCTGACGGCATCTGATCCAACTGCCGCAGGATCACGCCCTCGCGCAGCGCCCAAGGACACACCTCCAGCGTCTCCACGCCGAAGAGATCCATCGCGCCCTCGGCGACCATCGCGCCCGCCAGGAGCTGCTCGGCGCGGCCCTCGGAGACGCCGGGGAGGACCGCGCGCTGGGCGGTGGTCATGCCGGCGAGGCGGGGGACCCAGGCCTCCAGGGACTCGCGCTTCAGTTCGCGTTGGACGTAGAGGCCGTCGGCGGAGCGGGCGGCGCCGGCCAGGCGGGCGAGTTGCTTGAAGGTCTTCGACGTGGCGACGACGTGGTCGGGGGCGCCGAAACGGCTGAACTCGCCCACCGTACGGGCGATCTGGGCGCGCACATGGCGGCGCAGGGCCCTTATCGCGTCCGGTTCCGGCGGGTCGCCGGGGAGCCAGCCGGCGGTGAGGCGGCCCGCGCCGAGGGGCAGTGAGACGGCCGCGTCGGGCTCCTCGTCGATGCCGTAGGCGATCTCCAGGGAGCCGCCGCCGATGTCGAGGACGAGGAGCTTGCCGGCGGACCAGCCGAACCAGCGGCGGACGGCGAGGAAGGTGAGCCGGGCCTCCTCGGCGCCGGTGAGGACCTGGAGTTCGACGCCGGTCTCGGTCTGCACGCGCGCGAGGACGTCGTCGGCGTTGCTGGCCTCGCGGACGGCGGAGGTGGCGAACGGGAGGATCTCCTCGACGCCCTTGTCCTCGGCGGCCTGCAACGCCTCCTGGACGACGCCGACGAGTTTGTCGACCCCTTCGGGGCCGATCGCCCCGTCCTCGTCGAGGAGTTGGGCAAGGCGGAGCTCCACCTTGTGCGAGTGCGCGGGCAACGGGCGCGCGCCCGGGTGTGCGTCCACCACCAGCAGATGCACCGTGTTCGATCCCACGTCGAGGACACCGAGTCTCATATACGGAACGCTACTGCCACCTGCACGATCCAGAAGGGGCGGGGCGCAGCCCCTCGTTGAGGGGTGGTGGTCGGGTGGCGGGTGGGACGGTCCCCGGAGCGGTGTCTGGGCCCGCCTCCGGCGACTTACCCTGGACGCGTGCCAAAGACGAAAAAGGCGAAGAACGACAAGGCGGCCAAATCACCCGGCGATTCTTCGCCGGTGACGTCGGCCAAGTCCCCGAAGCCCCCGAAGCCGTCGACGAAGAAGGCCCTGAAAGCCGACGAGAAGGGGCTCGACTTCGCGCGCGCGTGGGTGGAGTTCCCGGATCCGGCGGACGAGGAGCAGCTCTTCCGCTGCGATCTGACATGGCTGACCTCTCGCTGGAACTGCATCTTCGGAAGCGGCTGCCAGGGCATCCAGGCGGGCCGCGCGGACGACGGCTGCTGCACCCTGGGCGCGCACTTCTCGGACAAGGACGACGAGAAACGGGTCGCCGGGCATGTGGCGAGGCTCACGCCCGACATCTGGCAGCACCACGACGAGGGCGTGGAGAACGGCTGGACCTCGGAGGACGAGGACGGCGACCGCCAGACCCGCCCCTACAACGGCTCGTGCATCTTCCAGAACCGCCCCGGTTTCGCGGGCGGCGCGGGCTGCTCGCTGCACATCCTGGCCGTCAAGGAGGGCCGCGAGCCCCTGGAGACCAAGCCGGACGTCTGCTGGCAGCTGCCGGTGCGACGGACGTACGAGTGGATCGACCGGCCGGACGACACGCGCGTGCTCCAGGTGTCGATCGGCGAGTACGACCGCAGGGGCTGGGGTTCCGGCGGCCACGACCTGCACTGGTGGTGCACGTCGGCGACCTCGGCGCACGGCGCGGGCGACCCGGTCTATGTGTCCTACGGCCCGGAGCTGACCGAACTGATGGGCAAGGCCGGCTACGACCGCCTGGTCGAGCTGTGCGAACAGCGCCTGGCCTCGCAACTCCCGCTGCTGGCACCGCATCCGGCGGACCCGGTCGCCTGAGGGACCGCGACTAGGACGAGCTCGGGTCGCCGTCGTCGGGCGGCGGCGTCGAGCCCCCCGGGTCGGCGGAGGACGAGTCCGTCGCGGTCGGTGTCGGGGTCGGGTCGGCGGACGTGGGCGGCGGGTCGCTGGGCGTGGGGTCGGTCGGTGCCGTGCTCGTGGGCGTCGGGTCCGGGCTCGACGAGGGCGGGTCGCCGGGATCGGTGGGGTGCGTGGGGTTGCCGGGGTCGGTCGGGGCGGGCGCGGTGCCGTAGCCCTCGATCGAGACGACGGCGCCGGCCGGTGAGACGGCCACGCGCGCGGTCCAGTGGCCGGAGGGCTCGCGCAGATGGTCGACGTACACCTTGATCGTCAACGATTCGCCTGGTGCGAGGGTTCCCGAGGACTGGCTGAGGTAGAGCCAGGGCGCCGCGGTGGTCGCGGACCAGCGGACCGGGGCCGAGCCGGACGCGGTGAGGGTGATGAGCGTGGTGTCGCTGCTGTTGGCGGCCGAGACGGCGAGCTGCCCGGCGCCCTTCTGGCCGGCGCCGGTGACGCTGATGACCTCTACGGAGACGTCGTTCGTGCCCTTCTTGCCGGGCCGCGGGCTCGTGCCGGCGTTCCCGGTGTTCTCGTAGCCGCCGCTCGCGACCGCGCCCTCCAGGGCGTCGGGGCCGTGCTGCTCGCTGGCGGTGGCGGCCCGGCCGTCGACACCCTCGCCGGTCGGCGTACCCCGGTAGGCGGCCCACAGGGCGAGGACGGGCGCCGCGATGACGGTGGCGACGACGGTCGTCGTGACGGCACGCGCGCGTAGCCGGTCTCTCCGGGCGGCACGGTCCTTCGGGTCCATCGGGAAACCGCGCCGGTCGAAGCGCGGTGCCGCCGCGCCACGCGCGCGTGGGAGATGCGCCATCGCGACATGCAGGGCCGCGCGGGGCGCCTCCAGAACGGGCAGTTCGGCAGGCGTGACACTCGCGCCGGGCCAACTGCCGGGGACCGCGCGCTCGGCGGTACGACGGCAGTGCGGGCAGTCGTCGACATGCCGGACGAGTTCGCGGCGCAGGGCGCTGCTGAGCACCAGCTGATGGTCACCGGTGAGACGGGCGACGCTCGGGCAGCTCCCGGTCTCGACGACGGCGAGGGCGGCACGCGTGCGTTCCACCTCACAGGCCGCGGCAGCCAGCAACTCCCGTGCTGTGGCGAGGTCCATGCCGAGAACGGCGGCGACCTCGTGGGCGGCGAGCCGGTGGCGCACGGCGAGTTCGAGCGCCTCGCGCTGCTCCGGGGTGGTCCCGGCGGCCTCCGGCCAGGCGAGCAGGGCGAGTTCACGCCGCCGCTGCTCGCGCACCTCCTCGGAGAGGGCCGGTTCCTCCACCTCGCTGCGCCCCACCGCGTGCGTGCCCTGACGTTTCTGCTTGGCCTCGGCCAGCTTGCGCAGACACGCCCAGCGGGCCAGCGCGTACAGCCAGGCCCGACGGTCACCGGCCGTCTCCGGCACGCGCGCGCCCCGGCGTTCGGCCAACGCCAGCACGTCCCCCAGGGCGGCGGTCGCGGTGTCGTGGTCGCAGAGGACGGAGAGGCAGTACGTGAACAGGCCGTCCAGATACGGCTCGTAGCGCGCGGGCGGGCGCTGCGCCAGGGTGCGCGCCGCAGCGCGGTCGCGCGCCTCCCGATGCGCCCGGTGTGCGCCGGTGGTGCGGGTCGAGGTCTCCGGACTGCTGCTCATCACCCGTGCGACCGTAGGCGGCGGGCGATGCCCCCTTCCGCCCCCTTGAGCACTTTTAATCCGTACGGGTGAAACGATCCCTCAAAAGGGGACAGGCACCCTGACGTCCATGGCTCGTTCCCGACGGACAGTGGCCGGATACCGAAGAGGCACGCCCCGACCGCCGACCGCGTTGTCAGTGGCGGCGGTTACGGTTCACGCATGGCTGCCCGTACGAAGACCACCAAGGACCGACCGTCCTACCGCTGCACCGAGTGCGGCTGGCAGACGGCCAAGTGGCTGGGCCGCTGCTCCGAGTGCCAGGCCTGGGGGACGGTCGAGGAGTACGGCGCCCCCGCTGTCCGGACGACCTCCCCCGGCCGCGTCACCACCTCCGCGGTACCGATCGGCCAGGTCGACGCCCGTCAGGCCACCGCCCGCTCGACCGGGGTGCCCGAGCTGGACCGGGTGCTCGGCGGCGGCCTGGTCCCCGGAGCGGTCGTCCTCGTCGCGGGCGAACCGGGCGTAGGAAAGTCGACCCTCCTCCTCGACGTGGCGGCCAAGGCGGCGAGCGACGAGCACCGCACGCTCTATGTCACCGGCGAGGAGTCGGCGAGCCAGGTCCGGATGCGCGCCGACCGCATCAAGGCGATCGACGACCACCTGTATCTCGCCGCCGAGACCGATCTGGCCACGATCCTGGGCCACTTGGACGCGGTGAAGCCCTCCCTCCTGATCCTGGACTCCGTCCAGACGGTGGCCTCCCCGGAGATCGACGGCGCCCCCGGCGGCATGGCCCAGGTCCGCGAGGTGGCCGGCGCCCTGATCCGCGCCTCCAAGGAGCGCGGCATGTCCACCCTCCTGGTAGGCCACGTCACCAAGGACGGCGCGATCGCGGGCCCCCGCCTCCTGGAACACCTGGTGGACGTGGTGCTCTCCTTCGAAGGCGACCGCCACGCCCGCCTGCGCCTCGTACGGGGCGTCAAGAACCGCTACGGCACGACGGACGAGGTCGGCTGCTTCGAGCTGCACGACGAGGGCATCACGGGCCTGGCCGACCCGAGCGGCCTGTTCCTGACCCGCCGCGCGGAGCCGGTCCCGGGCACCTGCCTGACCGTCACCCTGGAGGGCCGCCGCCCCTTGGTGGCCGAGGTCCAGGCGCTCACGGTCGACTCCCAGATCCCCTCCCCCCGCCGCACCACTTCGGGCCTGGAGACGTCCAGGGTCTCGATGATGCTCGCGGTCCTGGAACAGCGGGGCCGCATCAGCGCCCTGGGCAAACGGGACATCTACTCGGCGACGGTGGGCGGAGTGAAACTCTCCGAACCGGCGGCAGATCTGGCCATCGCCCTCGCCCTGGCCTCCGCGGCGAGCGACACCCCCCTCCCCAAGAACCTGGTGGCGATCGGCGAAGTAGGCCTCGCAGGCGAGGTCAGAAGGGTCACGGGCGTCCAGCGCAGACTCTCCGAAGCACACCGTCTGGGCTTCACCCACGCCCTCGTTCCGAGCGACCCGGGCAAGATCCCCACAGGCATGAAGGTCATCGAAGTAGCCGACATAGGAGACGCTCTCCGGGTCCTTCCAAGGTCCCGTAAGCGAGAGGCCCCACGGGACGACGAGGACCGCCGGTAGACTTTGCCCTGGTCTCGCCCGTCCGTATGAACCGAGTACGCGAAACGGGAGCACCAGAAAAACCTGCGACCCGAGGAGTGCAGTGGCAGCCAACGACCGGGCGTCAGCTCCCGGAAAGTCCGGCGGGAGCTCCGGTGCCGATGGCCTGATGCGCGCCTCACTGAGCGCCGTGGCACCCGGCCAGGCCCTGCGCGACGGCCTGGAGCGAATCCTCCGCGGCAACACGGGCGGACTCATCGTGCTCGGTTCCGACAAGACCGTAGAAGCGATGTGCACAGGCGGTTTCATCCTGGACGTGGAATTCACGGCCACGCGCCTACGAGAACTCTGCAAACTGGACGGCGGCATCGTGGTGTCCTCCGACCTCTCGAAGATCCTCCGAGCAGGCGTCCAACTGGTCCCAGACCCGAACATCCCCACCGAGGAGACAGGCACTCGCCACCGCACGGCAGACCGAGTGAGCAAACAGGTCGCCTTCCCCGTGGTCTCCGTCTCCCAGTCCATGCGCCTGATCGCCCTCTACGTAGACGGCCAACGCCGCGTACTGGAGGACTCGGCGGCAATCCTGTCCCGCGCCAACCAGGCCCTCGCCACCCTGGAGCGCTACAAGCTCCGCCTGGACGAGGTGGCGGGAACGCTGTCGGCCCTGGAGATCGAGGACCTGGTGACGGTCCGAGACGTCTCGGCAGTGGTCCAGCGCCTGGAAATGGTCCGCCTGATCGCCACCGAGATCGCGGAGTACGTACTCGAACTGGGCACGGACGGCCGCCTGCTCGCCCTCCAACTGGAGGAGTTGATCGCAGGCGTGGACCCGGAACGCGAACTAGTAGTACGCGACTACGTCCCCGAGCCCACGGCCAAACGCTCCCGCACGGTGAACGAGGCGCTGGCCGAACTCGACGCCCTCTCCCACGCCGAGCTCCTCGAACTCCCCACCGTGGCCCGCGCGTTGGGCTACACCGGCTCCCCCGAGGCCCTCGACTCGGCGGTCTCCCCCCGAGGCTTCCGCCTCCTGGCCAAGGTCCCGCGCCTCCCCGGCGCGATCATCGACCGCCTGGTGGAGCACTTCGGAGGCCTCCAGAAACTCCTGGCAGCAAGCGTCGACGACCTACAGACGGTCGACGGCGTAGGCGAAGCAAGGGCAAGAAGCGTCCGAGAGGGCCTCTCCCGCCTGGCGGAATCGTCAATCCTGGAACGCTACGTATAACCCGACGTCAGGTCAGTCACTCGCCAGCACGAACGAGATCTGCGCCTTGGCGAATCCGGAGGCCTGCGCCTCCACCAGATAGGTCCCGGCCCCGGCCGACCCGGCGGCCGGAGTCGCACACTCGGGCGCGCTCGGCTTGCGGTCCCACTTCAGGGTGTACGTCACGCTGCTCCCGGCGGACACCCGGTAGAAGACGCTCCCGGAGCCCTTGGGACAGTCGGCGGACGACCAGAAATCAGCGCTGCCCCCCGCCTCCGTGATGGTCAACACCGCACTCTTGGGCCCGAGATCGACCTTGCAGTCACTGCCGGAGGAGTTCTTGGCGGCGAGCACAAAAGTAGGAGTCTGATCCGGCGAGTACGAGTTGTGCAGACTCCGCAGACTCAACTGCACAGCACTGGCAGTGCAGTTGGGAAGCGTGGAGTCGGCAGGAACCGTAGTCCCCGTACTGCTACCGCCGTTACTACCGCCACCGGACCCACCAACCCCGGAACCCCCACCAGTCGCCCCACTCGCCCCACTCGCGCCACCCGACGACGCACCCGAGCCACCTGATCCACTTCCACTCGCCCCACTCGAACTACTCGAGCCGCTCGACTCATCGCGCCCGCCGGGGTGTTGACTGATGGCGGGACCTGATCCCGACGGCCCGGCAGTGATCGTAGGAGCCGGAGTCTTACCGTTCTTGGCCCCGTCGGCACCGTTCTTGCCGCCCCCGCCACCGGAGTTGACGATCCAGGTGATCAGCAGCGCCAACAAGGCGACCACGGACACCATGAGGACCCTCCGTCGCCAATAGATGGAGGAGGGAAGCGGCCCGACCGGATTGCGCAGTGATCCCACGGCGCAAACTGTACGAGAGATCGGCGAGTTACCTCGCCCCACCCGCCGCCCCAGCCCCAACTTTTCCGGATCATCATCCCGGTAACCCCGCCTGGAATGGCCCGGGATGGACCACAGGCCCGCAGCCGCCGAACAACGGGAGCGGGTCGTGGCGGTACGGCGCAGCCCGCCGCGTACCCGGCACCAACCCGTCCAACTGTGACAACACCAGAGGGGCCCGACCAGCGGCGGGCTCGCCGTACCGCCACGACCCCGACCCACCCACCAACCGTGGCAGGATCGAACCCGCCATGACTGCGCCCACGAATCCCCCGCACACCACATCCGCGACGTCCACCACATCCGCGACGTCCACGACGTCCGCCACCTCACCCGACGGAGCCCGCCTCCACACCCAGGTCATCGACTGGTTCGAGGACAACGCCCGCGACCTCCCCTGGCGCCACCCCGACGCCGGCCCCTGGGCCGTGATGGTCAGCGAGTTCATGCTCCAGCAGACCCCGGTCAACCGCGTCCTCCCGGTCTACGAACAGTGGCTCGCCCGCTGGCCCCGCCCCGCCGACCTCGCCAAGGACGCCCCCGGCGAAGCCGTCCGCGCCTGGGGCCGCCTCGGCTACCCCCGCCGCGCCCTGCGCCTCCACGGCGCCGCCACCGCCATAACGGAACGCCACGGCGGCGACGTCCCCACCGACCACGCCCAACTCCTCGCGCTCCCCGGCATCGGCGAGTACACGGCAGCCGCAGTCGCGTCCTTCGCCTACGGCCAGCGCCACGCCGTACTGGACACCAACGTCCGCCGAGTCTTCGCCCGCGCGGTCACCGGCACCCAGTACCCCCCGAACGCCACCACCGCAGCCGAACGCAAGCTGGCCCGCGCCCTCCTCCCCCAGGACGACGACACCGCAGCCCGCTGGGCCGCCGCCTCCATGGAACTCGGCGCACTCGTCTGCACCGCGAAGAACGAGACGTGCCACCGCTGCCCCATCTCCGCCCAGTGCGCGTGGAACCTCGCGGGCAAGCCGGACCACGAGGGCCCGGCCCGCAAAGGCCAGACATACGCGGGCACGGACCGCCAGGTCCGCGGCAAGCTCCTGGCCGTACTCCGCGAAGCGCACACCCCCGTCCCCCAGTCCGCACTCGACCGCGTGTGGCACGAGCCGGTGCAACGGGCCAGGGCACTGGACGGCCTGGTCTCCGACGGCCTGGTCGAACCCCTCCCCGACGGCATGTACCGACTCCCCGCGACCCGCACCTGACGCACGGTCATTTCACAGACAAAAGCCCGCCCCACAGGAAACTCCTCGCTCCCGCAACACTCCCGCCAAGCCCAAATCACCCCACACCCGCCCCAAACACCCCACCCCCTTACCCCCAACCCGCTTCCGTTACACAACCGACGGACAGCCGAGCGCTCTCCGCAGGCTGCTCCGCACAGTGCCGTGACAACCCCTCCGTAACTTCATTGGCGTACCGCAGACCGGCGGGACAGCAGCAGAGGACAACCGGCAGCAGGCGGGTCGGAAACGGGGATGGAGGCGGTTGATCATGGCGCAGGGCGAGGTGCTCGAATTCGAGGAGTACGTCCGCACCCGACAGGACGCGCTGCTGCGCAGCGCCCGCCGATTGGTGCCGGACCCGGTCGACGCCCAGGACCTGCTCCAGACGGCGCTGGTGCGGACGTACGGCCGCTGGGAGACCATCGAGGACAAGCGCCTCGCGGACGCGTACCTGCGCCGCGTCATGATCAACACGCGTACCGAGTGGTGGCGGGCCCGCAAGCTCGAAGAGGTCCCCACCGAGCAGCTGCCGGACGCGAGCGTCGACGACGCGACCGAGCAGCACGCGGACCGGGCGCTTCTTATGGACATCATGAAAGTTCTCGCACCGAAACAGCGCAGTGTTGTCGTCCTGCGACACTGGGAGCAAATGTCCACCGAAGAGACGGCCGCGGCCCTGGGCATGTCGGCCGGTACGGTCAAGAGCACGCTGCACCGGGCGCTCGCCCGGCTCCGGGAGGAGCTGGAGGCCCGCGACCTGGACGCACGCGCGCTGGAGCGTGAGGAGCGGGAGCGTTGCGCGGCCTGAGCGACGACACCCCTGGTCCCGGCCCGAGTCACGACCCCACGGGGTCGGGCCCGAGCCGGCGCCCCACGGGGTCCGGCCCGAGGGACACCCTCGGGCCCGGCAGGGTGCGCGGAACCTTGGAGGCGGCGTTCACGGCGATGGTCGTGCTCGCCGCCCTAGCCCTTTTGGTGTCCGGCTGCGCCACGGGCGGCACCGGCGCGCGTGACGAGGGTCCGGCGCACTCCGACTCGGTGGCGGGCGTCGCCGAGGCCAAGTCCCCCTCGCCCTCCGCGACCGTCGACGACCACGTGGACGCGGTCAAACTCGTCATGAACGACCCGAAGGTCTCGTCGGCGGTCAAACACGAGCTGAAGCCCTGCGTGGCCGACGAGTACGCGGTCGACGTGTCGTACGGCATGCTGACCGGCGGTACCGCGAACGACGTCGTCGTCAACGTGATGACCTGCGGCGATGCGGTGGGGATCGGCTCGTACGTGTATCGCGCGACGGGTGGGACGTACGAGAATGTGTTCAAGGCCGAGGAACCCCCGGTCTACGCCGAGATAGACCGCGGCGATCTGGTCGTCACCAAGCAGGTGTACGAGAAGGGCGACCCGGTGTCGAGTCCCTCCGGGGAGAACGTGATCACCTACCGCTGGACCTCGGGCCGTTTCGCCCAGGAGTACAGCACCCACAACGAGTACAGCAACGCGGTCGGAGGCGACGCCTCGCCCGCCCCGAGCAAGAACTGATCCGGGCCGGAGCCGAACCGGATCAAACCCGACCCGGACCAGAACCGAACCGATCGGAGCCGAACCAGTCGGTATCGAAACCGAACCAGCCGAAGCTGAACCGATCGGACGGCCCGATCCGATCCATCAGTGAACGCGGACGCCGCTTCGGGCGTCCCATGCTTGAGAACGACCCACACGAGGACTGAGAGCACCGGGATGGCAGACCAGACCCACGTCCTGTTCGTCGAGGACGACGACGTCATCCGTGAGGCCACCCAACTCGCCCTGGAGCGGGACGGCTTCGCGGTCACGGCGATGCCCGACGGGCTGTCGGGCCTGGAGGCGTTCCGGGCGAACCGCCCCGACATCGCGCTCCTCGACGTCATGGTCCCCGGCCTGGACGGCGTGAGCCTGTGCCGCCGTATCCGGGACGACTCGACGGTCCCGGTGATCATGCTGTCGGCGCGCGCGGACTCGATCGACGTCGTCCTCGGCCTGGAGGCGGGCGCCGACGACTACGTCACGAAGCCCTTCGACGGTGCCGTCCTTGTCGCCCGCATCCGCGCGGTGCTGCGCCGCTTCGGACACGCGAGCGGCAGCGACCGTACGGCGGACGCGGAGGTGGCCCCGGAGGGCGGCGGGGTGCTCACCTTCGGCGATCTGGAGATCGACACCGAGGGCATGGAGGTGCGCCGGGCCGGGCAGCCGGTGGCGCTGACGCCGACCGAGATGCGGCTGCTCCTCGAATTCTCCTCGGCGCCGGGCACGGTGCTGTCCCGCGACAAGCTCCTGGAGCGGGTGTGGGACTACGGCTGGGGCGGTGACACCCGGGTCGTGGACGTCCATGTGCAGCGGCTGCGCACGAAGATCGGCCAGGACCGGATCGAGACGGTCCGCGGCTTCGGCTACAAGTTGAAGGCCTGAGCAGGGGTATGCGGGGGAATTCACGGCGCAGGGTCCCGTCCTTCCTGGACAGAGCGGGCATCCGTACGGGCCTGAGATGGAAGCTCAGCGCGGCCATCGCGCTGGTCGGCACGCTGGTCGCGATCGCGCTCAGCCTGGTCGTGCACAACGCGGCCCGGGTCTCGATGCTGGACAACGCGCGCGACCTCGCGGACGAGCGCGTCCAGATCGCCCAGCGCAACTACGAGCTGTCCGGGCGGCCGAACTTCCCCAGCATCAAGATCAACGACCCGAGCCTGCCGGCGGCGCTGCGCGAGAAGGTCGAGGAGGGCCGCCGGGCGACGTACGTCACCGACCGGCCGCACGGCGTGCCGGACATCTGGGCGGCCGTACCGCTCAAGGACGGCCGGGTGCTGTCCCTGCACACCGGGTTCACCGACCGCAGCACGGACATCCTCAAGGATCTCGACCAGGCCCTGGTGATCGGCTCGATCGCGGCCGTGCTCGGCGGCAGCGCGCTCGGTGTCCTGATCGGCGGCCAGCTCTCGCGCCGGCTGCGCAAGGCGGCGGCCGCGGCGAACCAGGTCGCCAAGGGCGAGACGGACGTACGGGTGCGGGACGCGATCGGCGGGGTCGTACGGGACGAGACCGACGACCTCGCGCGCGCGGTGGACGCGATGACGGACGCGCTGCAGCAGCGGCTCGACGCGGAACGAAGGGTCACGGCGGACATCGCGCACGAGCTGCGCACCCCGGTGACGGGCCTGCTGACGGCGGCCGAACTGCTCCCGCCCGGCCGCCCCACCGAGTTGGTCCTGGACCGCGCGAAGGCGATGCGCACACTCGTCGAGGACGTGCTGGAGGTCGCCCGGCTCGACGGGGCGTCCGAGCGGGCCGAGTTGCAGGACCTGATGCTGGGCGAGTTCGTGAGCCGCCGGGTGCTCGCGAAGGACCCGGACGCGGTGGTGCACGTAGTGCACGAGTCGGTGGTGACGACGGACCCGCGCCGCCTGGAACGCGTCCTGTTCAACCTCCTCGCCAACGCGGCCCGGCACGGCAAGCCACCGATCGAGGTCTCCGTCGAGGGCCGGGTCATCCGGGTCCGCGACCACGGCCCCGGCTTCCCCGAGGAACTCCTCGCGGAGGGCCCGAGCCGCTTCCGCACCGGCAGCAAGGACCGCGCGGGCCACGGCCACGGCCTCGGCCTGACCATCGCGGCCGGCCAGGCCCGCGTCCTCGGCGCCCGCCTGACCTTCCGCAACGTCCGCCCCGCGGGCGCACCGGACCACATCCCGGCGGAGGGCGCGGTGGCGGTGCTGTGGCTGCCGGAACATGCGCCTACGAGTACGGGGAGCTATCCGATGCTGCCGTAGCCTCCGGCGGTTGACCGGTGTGCTGCAGTGAGGGCGCGGAACCGTCGGGACGGGAGCGGATCGGGGACGGGAACGGATCGAGGGACGGGAGCGGATCGAGGGACGGGAGCGGATCGAGGGACGGGAGCGGATCGAGGCTCCTCACGTACTCCCCACCATCACCTCCTCCCCCCGAGACGGCGCAGCCCCGCCCTCCCGTCCCCCGAAGTACCGCTCGGCAAGCTCCGCGGCCGGCACATGCCGCACATCCCGGAACCCGCACTCGCGCCCCAACGCCAGCATCTGTTCCGGGGTGAAGAAGCTCAGGAACGGTGTGCCGGCGGCACGAGCGCCCCGCACCGCCACCTCCAACTGCGCGCGCTGCTCCGGCTCCACGTCGTCCACGGGTCGTAGGAACGTGGTGACCAGGGTGGAGCCAGGGGCGAGTCCGGCGACCCGGCGGAACATGGTGGTGATCGCGTCCAGGGTGAGATACATGGTCACGCCGGTCGCGGCCACGACCGCAGGCCGCCCGGGATCGAGCCCGGCGGCGACCAACTGCCCCCACCAGTCCCCCTCGAAGTCGACCGGCACGAACCGCAACCAGTCCGGGAGGTCATACCCGAGCTCCGCCAGCCGCCGCCGCTTCCAGGCCTGAGTGCCAGGCTGCTCGACCTCGAACACCGTTAGTCTCGCGCCGAGTTCGGGCCGCCGCTGAGCGAAGGTGTCAAGGCCCGCGCCGAGGATGACGTACTGCTCCACCCCCTTCCCGGCCTGCTCCTCCACCACGTCCTCGACGAAACGGGCCCGCGCGACGATCGAGGCACGGATCCGCCGCGTGGCCTCGACGTCCATGTCAGGACGCTCACGCCACCCCTCCCCCGGGTCGGCGAGCCGCAGCCCGACCTCGTCCTCGATGACGTGCGGCGCCGGATCGGCCTGGACATGCAGGGCCCGCCACAGCGCAACCCGCACGGCCGTGTGATCCGGCTCGACCTCAGCCACCGCCTGCTCCCTCCCGACTCATCCGAAGTCCTTCGAGAGGTCCAGTTCGGCGCTGCGCTCGGTCAGCGAGTACCAGTTGCCGCTGTCGTCGCGGAAGATCGCCTCGATGCCGTACGGCCGCTCGGTCGGCTCCTGGAGGAACTCGACCCCGCGCGCCTTGAAGCTCGCGTGATCACCGCGGCAGTCGTCGGTGGTGAACGCCCCGGCGCCCAACACCCCCTTGCTGACCAGCTTCTTCAACGCCTCGGCGGACTCGGGGTCGAGACCTGGGCCGTCCAGGCTCATCAGCGTGAGCGCGAGGCCGGGCTGGTTCTTGGCGCCGACGGTGACCCACCGCATGTCGCCCATCGAGATCTCGTCGCGGACCTCGAAGTCGAGTTTCTCGGTGAAGAAGGCCTTGGTGCGCTGCTGGTCGAAGGTCCACACGGTGGCGATGCCCAAGCCTTGGATCATGACTCCGCACTCCTGTCGGGTGAGGCTGCTTCCTGTTGGTCACGGTCACCGTAGACAGGGCGCCCGGCGCGACGCTTCTTCAAAGTTGCGGTGGGGAAACCACCGGCCCAGAGCATCGCGTAGCACCCGGGAATGAGCGCGGCCCCACGTCCGACATGCTCGGCCCGGTACTCGCTCGGCGTCAGCCCGGTCCGCGCCTTGAACCCCGCCGAGAAACTCCCGAGGCTGCTGAAGCCGACCAGATGGCAGATCTCCGTCACCGAGAGATCGGCGCTACGGAGCATCTCCTCGGCCCGCTCGATCCGCCGATGCGTCAGATACTGCCCCGGCGTCTCGCCGTACGCCTCCTTGAAGGCCCGGATGAAGTGGTACCGCGAATACCCGGCATGCGCAGCCACCACCCCCAGATCAAGCTCCGGCTCGGCCCAGTCACGATCCATGGCGTCCTTGCCAAGCCGCAACTGCCGCATTTTGTCCATACGCCGATGGTGGCACGCCCCACTGACATCGACACCGGCCGATCATCCGCCCATCCAGCGTTTGAGGACGAGGCCCCTTCAGAGCCGATCAGGGGCCCGAGGCAAGAGCCCCCCACAGGCCCGCAGCCGCCAACGAAACGGGAGCGGGTCGTGGCGGTACGGCGCAGCCCGCCGCGTACCCGGCACCAACCCGTCCAACCGTGGTGACAAACGGTGGGGCCCGACCAGCGGCGGGCTCGCCGTACCGCCACGACCCCGACCCCACCACTCACCCCCTGCGGGCGCCCACCCACACACCCGCACGCCCACCCACACCCGCACACGCACACGCACACGCACACAAAGAAGGCCCCCCGGGGCGGACACCAACCGGGGGACCTTCAGCTCAGGTCAGCTCAACTCACTGCCGGCGAATCACACGACCTCGACGAGCGACGTCGGCGCCACCGCGTCCGCGCCCTCGCCCGAACCCTCAGCCTTGGGCCCCGCCCCCTTCAGCGGAACCTCCTTCACGAACACCGAAGCCACCACAGCGACCACAGACACCACCGCCCCCAACAGGAACGCGGAGTGAATCCCGGCCGACACCGCGTGCTGGTAGGCCTCCCGCGCCACCGCCGGCAACTTCGCCAGACTCGCCGCGTTCAACGTCGCGGACTGCTCGGTCACCTTGGATCCCAACGCCCCGGCCCGCTCGGCCATGACGTCCTGCACCCGGTTGTTGAACAGCGCCCCCATGATGGCGACACCGAACGACGAACCAAGCGTCCGGGACAACGTGCTCGTAGAGGAAGCGACCCCCATGTCCTTCATCTGCACACTGTTCTGCGCGACCAGCATGGTGATCTGCATCAGACAGCCCATCCCGAGCCCGACGACAGCCATGAACACGCCAGACATGAACCGAGTCGTATCGGTGTCCATGGTCGACAGCAGATACAGCCCGACCGCCATCAGCACACTGCCGACGACCGGAAACACCTTGTACTTACCGGTGTTGGTGGTCACCCGCCCCGCGACCATCGAGGTCACGAGCATCGCCCCGAGCATCGGCAGCAACAGCAACCCGGAGTTCGTAGCGGACGCGCCCTGCACGGACTGCTGGTACAGCGGCAGGAACAGCGTCGCCCCGAACATCACGAACCCGGTGATGAACCCGATGATCGCCATCAGCGTGAAGTTCCGGCTGCGGAAGATGTGCAGCGGTACGACCGGCTCGGCCGCCTTGGTCTGCCAGAACACGAACCCGACGAGCGAGGCCACACCGAGCCCGATCAGTTCCATGATCCGCGCGGACGTCCAGTCGTACTGCGAACCGCCCCACGTGGTGACGAGCACGATCGAGGTGATGCCGACGGTCAGCAGCCCGGCACCCAGGTAGTCGATCCGCGCCTGCGACCGCTTCTTCGGGAGGTGCAGTACGACACTGATCGCGGCGAGCGCGACGACGCCGAGCGGCAGGTTGATGTAGAAGGACCAGCGCCAGCCCCAGTTGTCGGTGATGGTGCCGCCGACCAGCGGTCCGCCGATCATCGCGAGCGCCATGACGCCGGCCATCATGCCCTGGTACTTGCCCCGCTCACGCGGCGGGATGAGGTCGCCGATGATCGCCATGACGCCGACCATCAGACCACCGGCACCGAGACCCTGGATGGCCCGGAACCCGATCAACTGCCCCATGTCCTGCGCCATACCGCTGAGCGCGGAGCCGGCGAGGAAGATCACGATCGAGGTCATGAAGGCGCCCTTGCGCCCGTACATGTCACCGAGCTTGCCCCACAGCGGGGTCGAACTGGCCGTGGCGAGCGTGTAAGCCGTGACAACCCACGACAGATGCTCAAGCCCACCCAGCTCACCGACGATCGTCGGCATGGCAGTGCCCACGATCATGTTGTCGAGCATCGCAAGCATCATGGTGATCATCAGGGCGAGCAGGACAACCCGCACGCTCTTCGGCTGTTTCTCGTTCGCCCCCGAGCCGGCCTCCCCCGAACCGGCCTCCCCCGGAGGCGTGTCCACCGTCTGTGTGTCCGCCATCTTTCCCACTCCCCTTGATACCGCCACCGTTCGGCTACTTACTTGCCGCCCGGCTAGTTGACTACACTCAGGGAAAGTAGACCCGTAACTAGCCGGGCGTCAAGTAAGTTTGCTGGAGCATGAGACGAATGGGCGGCACCATGGACGGCACCAAGCGGCAGCGTCGCGGAGACACCCGCCAGCGCATCCAGGACGTGGCGCTCGAACTCTTCGCCGAGCAGGGCTACGAGAAGACCTCGCTCCGCGAGATCGCCGAGCACCTGGACGTCACGAAGGCGGCGCTCTACTACCACTTCAAGACCAAGGAAGAGATCCTCGTCGGCATCTTCGAGGACCTGACCCGGCCGATCGAGGAACTGATCGAGTGGGGCCGCGGCCAGCCGCACACCCTGGCGACCAAGCAGGAGATCGTACGGCGCTACAGCGACGCGCTCGACGGCGCGACCCCGCTGTTCCGCTTCATGCAGGAGAACCAGGCGACGGTACGGGACCTGCGCATCGGCGAGCGTTTCAAGGAGCGGATGCGCGGCCTGCGGGAGATCATGATCGACCCCGAGGCGAGCCTGGTCGACCAGGTCCGCTCGCTCAGCGCGATCTTCACGCTGCACGCCGGCATGTTCGCCGTGCACGACCTCGAAGGCGACCCCGAGGAGAAGCGCAAGGCCGTCCTGGAGGTCGCCACCGACATGATCACGCAGGCCCACGCGGGCACGAAGCCCGCCCAGGACGAGGCTTAGACGGACACACCCTTGCCGCGCAGGAACGCGACCGGGTCTATGGCCGAGCCGTAGTTGGCGGTCGTCCGGATCTCGAAGTGCAGGTGGGGACCGCTGGAGTTGCCGGTGTTGCCGGACCGGGCGATGTGCTGCCCGGTGCTGACGACCTGGCCGACCTTCACGTCGATGCGCGAGAGGTGGGCGTACTGCGAGTAGGTGCCGTTGCCGTGCTTGATGACGATGGCGTTGCCGTACGCGGCACCGTCACCGGCGCCGTTGCCGCCGGCCTTGACGACGGTCCCGCCGTGCGCGGCGACGACGTTGGTACCGCTGGCCACGGCGAAGTCCTGCCCGCTGTGGGTGGACTGCCACATGCCGCCGGCCTGGGCGAAGCTCGCGGACAGCGTGTACTTCTTCACCGGGTCGACCCAGGAGGCGGCGACCTTCGCACTGACGGCCTTGGGCGCGACGGCCGAGGAGGCAGCGCTCGCGACCCCGGTGCCCAGCACGGCGGTGGCTCCCAGTCCGACGGCCATGACAGCTACCCGGGTGCGGAGCGAAGACGTACGGGAAGAGCGGGACGTGGCGCGCTGGAACATCGAAACCTCACGGGGGACGGGGACAGAAAAACCACCCGGCACACATACGGCCGCCGGATGGCACGTTCATTGGTAACCCCGGACCCCACGGACCCCCAAACCCCCCTTCTACGACGGAACCTAGTACTTCACCCCAAAACTTCACGCTTCTTGACAGAGCACCCATGTATCCCGATTCAGCCCCCTGGAGGGCGAAATCGGTCATTCGGTTCCACGAATCTCAAGAAGAAAATCCCTTTTGCCCCGATCGAGGCGTACGACTACCTCCCCTAGTAGGGGCCGATTCGCCTGTGCGGCTTGTCACCGGCGGGGGCGATCACCGGTACGGGGAATGTGACCGGGACTACCCTGAACCTTCGGCCGAGGGGGAGGGGGACGGCTGTGGACCCGTCAGTAGTCGGTACGAAGTTGGCCGCCGGACTCATCACACCGCTGGTACGCAAACTGTTCGTGTCCGAGGGCCCCGGCGCGGGCCTGGTGGAGCGGCCGGTACGGCTGTCCGCGCTGGTGTCCTTCAAGGGCGAGAAGCGAACTCTCGGCGAGAAGGAGTTACGCAAGCTCGTCCGCGAACTGGTGCACCGCGCGGCCCGCGAAACACGCGAGGCACCCCTGGACACGGCCGAGCTGGAAGCGGTGTCCGACGCCCTCGAACGGACCCTGCACGCCCTCGGCGACCTGGACCTGGACGACGTACAGGCCGTACGCCTGGGCCACGAAGAACTGGCCGCGAGGCTGTCCGCACAGGCAGGAACCGAGGCTCTCCTACGACACCTCAGTGCAGACTCGGCCGCCCTGTTCGGCCATCTCCTGGACAGCGCCTGCCTGCACATCCTGCACTTCTTCACCCAGCGGTCGGCCTTCGTGGCCCGCACCCTCGTCGCCCAGAGCCGCCGCCTCGACGAACTGATCACCCGCACCGCCCTCCTCCTCGAACGCCTGACGTCCCGCACGGCGCAGGACGCCGACTTCGAGGAGCACTACACGCGGTACATCGCGTCGAAGCACAGCAGCCTGACCATCTACGGCATCGATCTCAACGAGTCCTGCGACTGGCCCCTGGACACGGCGTACCTGAGCCTGGAGGCGACGCGGGACGCGGAGCACGAGTTCCGGCCGCTCACGCCGGACGAGGCACTCGCGGCGTTCGGAGACACGAGCGTCACGCTCTCCGAACGCCGGCTGCCGTCCGCCCCACAACCCGTCGAACAGGCGCTGGCCGGCCACGAGCGCGTCCTGCTGCGCGGGGTCGCGGGCTCCGGCAAGACCACGCTCGTCCAGTGGCTCGCCGTGACCACCGCCCGCCAGGACCGGCTCACCGGTCAACTCGCCCACCTGATGGGCCGGTTGCCGTTCGTCCTCCCCCTCCGCACGCTCACCCGGGGCGGCGCCCGACTGCCCGTCGCCGACGACTTCCTGCGCGCGGTGAGCTGCCCGCTCGCCGGCTCCCAGCCGCCCGGCTGGGCGGACCGCGTGCTCACGGCAGGCCGCGGACTCCTGCTGGTGGACGGAATCGACGAGGTCCCGGAACAGGAACGCGCCCGTACCCGACGCTGGTTGGGCGACCTCATCACCGCGTTCCCGGGCAACCTGTGGCTGGTCACCTCGCGCCCCTCCGCCGTACGGACCGACTGGCTCGGCGGCGACGACTTCACCGAACTGACCCTCTCCCCCATGAGCCGCGACAACATCGCGGTCTTCGTCCACCGCTGGCACGAGGCGGCGGGCGCCGATCCGACGATGGCCGAAGCCCTGCTCACCGCGACCCGCACCAAACAAGACCTGGGCCGCCTCGCCACCAACCCCCTGATGTGCGCCCTGATCTGCGCCCTGCACCGCGAACGCCGAGGCTTCCTGCCCCGCGGCCGCAAGGCCCTCTACGACGCGGCCCTCTCGATGCTGCTGGAACGCCGGGACCGGGAACGCGAGTTGACGGTGGAGCTGGACGAGGAGTCCCAGGTCGAGTTGCTCCAACGCCTCGCGTACTGGCTGATCCGCAACGGCCGCGCCGAAATGGACCGCACGGACGCCCTCAACCAACTGGAACGCCTGCTGCCTTCGATGCCGTACGTCTCCGCGCAGGGTTCGGCGGAGGAGATCCTGCGCCAACTGCTCGACCGCTCAGGCCTGTTGCGCGAGCCGGCGGCCGGAGCGGTGGACTTCGTCCATCGCACGTTCCAGGACTATCTGGGGGCGCGGGCTGCCGTGGAGGAGCGGGATTTTGATGTGCTGGTCGAGCATGCGCACTCGGACCAGTGGGAGGACGTCGTCCGGATGGCTGTGGCTCATGCCCGGCCGGATGAACGGGCGCGGATTTTAAGGGGGTTGGTGGGGAGGGGGGATCGGGAGGAGGGGCTTCTGAGACGCCTTCATTTGCTGGCCATGGCTTGTCTGGAGCATGCGGCGAAGTTGGATCCGGGGGTGCGGGACGAAGTTGAGCGGCGGGCGGGGGAGTTGATTCCGCCGCGGAATGCCTACGAGGCGGAGAAACTGGCCGAGTTGGGGCCGATCGTCCTGGAGTTGCTGCCGGGACCGGAAACCCTGACCGACGACCAGACGGCAAGCTACGTCGTCCTCACCGCGTGCCTGATCGGTGGGGATTCCGCACTGCCGTTCCTGGTCCGGTACCGGGACAGCGACAGCAAGATGGTCCGTCGCCGACTGGGCTTTCATTGGGACAAATTCGACACCGAGGCCTACGCGACCGAGATCATCCGGCACCTTCTCGAAACGCCGGACACGGATGTCATGGTCCGCTCGCCCGAAGAACTTGCGGTGCTGAACCGTC
>NZ_BARF01000144.1 GCF_000367365.1 Streptomyces prunicolor NBRC 13075
TCTATCAGATCCTTTCGGGCCTGACTCCCAGTCAGAGTGGGCTGCCATCCCGGCCCTTGGGCCGTTCCGACGAGTGAGACTTTAGCGGAATCCTGAGTCCCGAGCGAATCGGGGGGTGCGTCCTTTCGAACGCGGATTCCTCATTTCGCAAATACGCATGGCAATACAACGCAACGACGGATCGTCGATTGTTTGTAGGTACTTGCGGAATGGCTGTCCGGGGACCGACCGGGGTCGGCGCTCACGTCGGACAACTCGGAGAACACTACGTATGCGGTCAGGGCGTGTCAACTCCGCTCCAGAGAGCACCGTGGAGGCGTACGCTGAGTGACGTGACTACGCATACGTGCACCCAGGAGTGGTGGGCCGCCTGACGGCGGCCGTACACACGTATGTACTCAACGGCCGCCGCCTCGGCGGCCGTTCGCGTTTCTCCCTCCAGAGGGTCGGCCGGGTGCGGCGGTCTCGATCAGGAGGTAGTGAGATGACACGGGTCTTCAGTGGGGTCAAGCCGACCGGGCACCTGACGCTGGGGAACTACCTGGGTGCCATTCGGCGGTGGGTCGACGTGGATCAGCGGCAGAGCGACGCGCTGTTCTGCGTGGTCGATCTGCACGCGCTGACCGTGGACCACGATCCGGCGCGGGTGCGCAGGCTCAGTCGGCAGGCGGCGACGTTGTTGCTGGCGGCTGGGCTGGATCCCGAGCTGTGCACCGTGTTCGTACAGAGTCATGTGGACGAGCACGCGCGGCTGTCGTACGTCATGGAGTGTGTGGCCACCGACGGTGAGATGCGGCGGATGGTCCAGTACAAGGAGAAGGCCGCGCGTGAGCGGGAGCGGGGCGGGAGTGTGCGGCTGTCCTTGCTGACGTATCCCGTGCTGATGGCGGCGGACATCCTGGCGTACGGGACGGACGAGGTGCCGGTCGGGGACGACCAGACTCAGCATGTGGAGCTGACCCGGGACCTGGCGGTGCGGTTCAACCAGCGGTACGGGCACACGTTCGTGGTGCCTCGGGCGACGCGGCCGGGGGTGGCGGCTCGGGTGATGAACCTCCAGGAGCCGACTTCGAAGATGGGGAAGTCGGACGACGCCGGGCCGGGCATCGTCTATCTGCTGGACGAGCCGGAGGTCGTACGGAAGAAGGTCATGCGGGCCGTGACCGACAGTGCGGCGGAGGTCGTCTACGACCGGGAGGCGCGGCCGGGGGTGGCCAATCTGCTGGAGATCCTGGCCGCTTGCGGTGGTGGGAACCCCGAGGACCTGAGCGGTGTATATGAGTCGTACGGCACTTTGAAGAAGGACACGGCGGAGGCCGTGGTCGAGCTGCTCAGGCCCGTGCAGGAGAGGCACAAGGAGTTGTGCGCGGATCCCGCTTATGTGGAAGGGGTGTTGCGGGATGGAGCGGAGAAGGCGAGAGAGATGGCGAAGCCGATGGTCGACAGTGCGTATCGGGCCATCGGGCTTCTGCCTGCGTAGCGAACCGGCGTCGGCCGACCGGATAGCCAGCCAGCCATCTGTCTAGCTAACTAGCTGTTTCCGGAGGCCAGTTCGCGGCTGCGGTCGCGGGCTGCCTCCAGTGCGGCGATGAGTGCGGCGCGTACGCCGTGGTTCTCCAGTTCGCGGATGGCGTTGATCGTCGTGCCAGCGGGCGAGGTGACGTTCTCGCGGAGCTTCACCGGGTGCTCGCCGCTGTCGCGGAGCATGACGGCGGCGCCGATCGCGGACTGGACGATGAGGTCGTGGGCCTTGTCGCGCGGCAGGCCGAGCAGGATGCCCGCGTCCGTCATGGCTTCGACCAGGTAGAAGAAGTACGCCGGGCCGGAGCCGGAAAGGGCGGTGCAGGCGTCCTGCTGGGACTCGGGGACGCGGAGCGTTTTGCCCACGGCGCCGAAGATCTCGTCGGCGTACGCGAGATGGGCCTCGGTGGCATGACTGCCGGCGGAGATGACGGACATGGCCTCGTCGACGAGGGCGGGGGTGTTCGTCATGACACGGACGACAGGGGTGCCTGCGGCCAGGCGCTCCTCGAAGAAGGAGGTGGGGATGCCCGCCGCGCCGCTGATGACCAGGCGGTCCGCGGGGAGGTGTGGAGCGAGTTCGTCGAGGAGGGTGCCCATGTCCTGCGGCTTGACCGTGAGGATCAGGGTGTCGGCACTCTTCGCGGCCTCCGGGTTGGTGACCGGGGTGACTCCGTGGCGGGCGCGGAGTTCCTCGGCTCGCTCGGGGCGTCGGGCGGTGACCAGCAGGTCGGCCGGGGCCCAGCCCGCTCGGATCATTCCGCTGAGCAGGGCTTCGCCGATCTTGCCGGTGCCGAGGACTGCGACTTTCTGGGTCATGGGGTCATCCTCGCACCGGCGACGGGCACGGGGCGGTGGCTGTCCGGCTGGCGGAACACCGTTATGCCGTACGCCTCCTCAGGGTCGCCGCGCCCAGGCACAGCACCAGCAGGGCGCAACCGGCCACGATCAGGGCGTCGCGTACGAACGTGGCGGTCATGTCCGTGTGTTTGAGGACCTCGTTCATGCCGTCGACTGCGTACGACATGGGCAGGATGTCGGAGATGGCTTCCAGGACGGGGTGCATGTCGGAGCGGGGAGTGAAGAGGCCGCAGAGGAGGAGTTGGGGGAAGATCACCGCCGGCATGAACTGGACGGCCTGGAACTCGGAGGCGGCGAAGGCCGAGACGAAGAGGCCCAGGGCGGTGCCGAGGAGGGCGTCGAGGAGGGCGACCAGGAGGAGGAGCCAGGGGCTGCCGGTGACGTCGAGGCCCAGGAACCAGACTGCGAGGCCGGTCGCCAGGGCCGACTGGATGATCGCGAGGAAGCCGAAGGCGAGGGCGTAGCCGGCGATCAGGTCGCCCTTGCCCAGGGGCATGGCGAGGAGGCGTTCGAGGGTGCCGGAGGTGCGTTCGCGCAGGGTGGCGATGGAGGTGACCAGGAACATCGTGATGAGGGGGAAGATGCCGAGGAGTGAGGCGCCGATGCTGTCGAAGGTGCGCGGGCTGCCGTCGAAGACGTAGCGCAGCAGGACGAGCATCAGGCACGGGATGAGGATCAGCAGCGCGATCGTGCGGGGGTCGTGACGGAGCTGGCGCAGGACCCGGGCCGCGGTGGCGGTGGTGCGGGAGGCGCTGAGGGCGCCGGCCGGGGCGGGTGCGGTGGTCGTCGTAGCGGCTGTGGTGGTTGTCGTTGTCGTGCTCATCGGGTCGTCTCCTTCTGGCGGGCGGTGGCTACGGCCTCGTCGACCAGGTGCAGGAAGGCCGCTTCGACCGTGTCGGCGCCGGTGGCGGTGCGGAGGGCGTCCGGGGTGTCGTCGGCGAGGATCTCGCCCTCGCGCATCAGGAGGAGGCGGTGGCAGCGCTCGGCCTCGTCCATGACGTGGGAGGAGATGAGGAGGGTGGCGCCGCGGGAGGCGGCGATGTCGTGGAAGAGGGCCCACAGGTCGCGGCGGAGGACGGGGTCGAGGCCGACGGTGGGTTCGTCGAGGACGAGGAGTTCCGGGGTGCCGAGGAGCGCGACCGCGAGGGAGACGCGGCTGCGTTGGCCGCCGGAGAGGTTGCCGGCGAGGGAGTCGGCGTGGGTGGTGAGGTCCACGTCCGTGATCGCGCGGGTGACGTCGTCGTGGCGGCGGGTGGCGGCGGCTCGGCCGGGGTCGAGGATCGCGGCGAAGTAGTCCAGGTTCTGACGGACCGTCAAGTCGTCGTAGACGGAGGGGGCTTGGGTGACGTAGCCGATGCGGGTGCGGAGGGTGGGGTGGCCGGCGGGGCGGCCGAGGACGTTCAGGGTGCCGGTGACCTTGGCCTGGGTGCCGACGATCGAGCGCATGAGGGTCGATTTGCCGCAGCCGGAGGGGCCGAGGAGGCCGGTGATCTGGCCTCGCGGGACGGTGAAGTCGAGGGCGCGGAGGACTGTGCGGGGGCCGCGGGCGACGGTGAGGGATTCGGCTTGGACGGCGGGCTCCGGGGCCGTGCCGGGTTCCGTGCCGGGTGGGTCGGCGATGTAATTCATCATGTGATGAATAATGCTCTCGGGCGGCACGGCCGTCAAGCGGGTGCGCGGGACGGCGCAGGCGCGCGGTGGCGTGATCGGAGTGGGGTGCTCCGGTATGGATGCCTCCGCGTTCACCGGGTGGCAACACGAATCGGGTGCGGGGCCAACTCCCTTTCCCGACAATGGATTTCAGTTCGCCGTGCCCTCCCCCGGTGCGGCGCCCACGCATCTCCCGTCTGGCTCTGTCCTGTCTTCGGAGGTGCCGTTGTCATGCGTGTCGTGCGCTGTCGTGTGAGCAAGGCCGATCTGTTCGCTTCTCTTGTCGTCTTCCTCGTCGCGCTCCCGTTGTGTGTGGGCGTGGCGATCGCCTCCGGGGTGCCGGCCGAGTTGGGGCTGGTCACCGGGATCGTCGGTGGGCTGGTCGTCGGGGCGTTGCCCGGGAGCAGCCTGCAGGTGAGTGGTCCGGCTGCCGGGCTGACCGTGCTCGTGTACGAGGCCGTGCGGGCGTACGGCGTCGAGGTGCTCGGGGTGCTGGTGTTCGCCGCCGGGGTGGTGCAGTTGGGGCTCGGGGTGCTGCGGCTCGGGCGGTGGTTCCGGGCCGTGTCTTCGGCCGTGGTGCAGGGGATGCTCGCCGGGATCGGGCTGGTGCTGGTCGCCGGGCAGGTGTACGCACTCGGTGATGTCGCCGCGCCGGCGGGCGGGGTGGGGAAGCTCGCCGGGCTGGTGGCGTTGCCGGGGGTAGTGGATCCGGTGGCGTTGTCAGTGGGGGGTGCCACCATTGCCGTACTGCTGCTGTGGCCTCGGTGGGGGCGGGGGGCTCGGCTGGTTCCCGCGCCGTTGCTGGCCGTGGGGTTGGCTGCGGCGGTGACCGGGGTGTTCGACCTGTCGGTGCGGCGGGTGGAGGTGCGGGGGCTGGTCGGTGCCGTGCGGGTGCCGGAGTGGGGGGATTTCGGGCGGCTTACGGAAGTGGGGGTGCTCGGGACGGTCGTGGCGTTCGCGTTGATCGCGTCGGCGGAGTCGTTGTTCAGCGCGGCGGCGGTGGACCGGCTGCACCCGGGGCCGCGGACGGACTATGACCGGGAGTTGGTCGCACAGGGCGCCGGGAACGTGGTGTGCGGGGTGCTCGGGGCGTTGCCGATGACCGCGGTGATCGTGCGGAGTGCGGTGAATGTCCGGGCGGGCGCGCGGACGAAGGCCTCGCGGGTGTTGCACGGTGGGTGGTTGCTGGTGTTCACGGCTTTGTTGCCCGGGGTGTTGGGGTTGGTTCCGGTGGCGGCGCTGGCGGGGTTGCTCGTGTATGCCGGGTGCGGGCTCGTGCCGGTGCGGCAGGTGCGGGGGTTGTGGCGCGGGCATCGGGGCGAGGTGGTCGTGCTCGGGGTGACCGCGGTGGTGATCGTGGTGGGGAATCTGTTCGAGGGGGTGCTGGTCGGGCTGGCGTTGGCCGTGGCGAAGACCGCGTGGGACATCAGTCATGTGCAGGTGGAGACGGAGGATCTCGGGGACGCGGGGATCGTCGTACGGGTGCTGGGGCATGCGACGTTTCTGCGGCTGCCGAAGCTGTTGGAGGCGTTGGAGGGGGTGCCGGGTGATCGGGTGGTGCGGCTGGAGTTGGGTGGGTTGCGGCATGTGGATCATGCGTGTGCGGCGGCGTTGGAGGGGTGGGTTGCTGGGCGGGAGGGGGAGCGGGGGTCGGGGTCTGGGCTGGGGTTGGGTTGGGTGAGGGGGTAACGGCCGTGCGGGGAGCGTGAGTTGGCGTTGGCGGAGCGGTGAGTTGGTGAATTGGCAGTCGGCGGTTGCCGGGGTGGGGCGCGCGTTGACTGGCGGTGCGGGTGGGGTGCGGCCGGGTTGGGGGTGGGGGTTCGGGTTGGGGGTGGGGGTTCGGGTTGGTTGCGGGGTGCGGGTGCTTGGGGGCTGGGCGCGCCCTCGCGGCGGAGCGGCATATCGACACAGCCCCGGGCCCCTAAGGGCTGGGCCGGGCGAGGTGAGGGGGCGCGGGTGCCTTGGGCTGGGCGCGCCCTCGCGGCGGAGCCGCATATCGACACAGCCCCGCGCCACCAAGGGCATCAGGGTGGGCGGGGTGATGGGGTGGGCGGCCGTCGGGGGGGCAGGTGGTCAGGGTGTGCGGGCTACGACGAGTTCGACGACGTAGGTCTCCTCGACGGTCTCGTCCGGGAACACGGTGCGCAGGTGGTTCCGCTCTTCGGTGAGGAAGGCGTTCGTGCCCTCTTCGTCGTGGACCAGGAAGACCGAGTGGCTGCCGATGTTGGCAAGGTGCGTGTCGATCGGGACGTGGCGGCTCCAACGGACCCTCCGGTGGGCGAAGTTGAGCCGACCGGTGGGATCGGCGAGCGCGGTACGCAGGCCGCTGCCGTTCTGCTCCACGACGGGGTCGATGCCGAAGTGAATTCGGATGCGTTCCGACTGTTCGGCGATCCACGGCACGTCGACGGCGTTGGTGTTCCACCACAGGGCGAGTGCGCCGCCCGGGCGCAGTACGCGGAGCGCTTCCGGAACCGACCTGGTGGTGTCGGTCCAGTGCCAGGCCTGGGCGTAGGTGAGGAAGTCGACGGAGTGGTCGGTGAGGGGGAGGGCGTTGCCGTTGCCTCGGACGATCGGGACGTCGGGGAGGGCGCGGCGGAACTGGGCCGCCATGCCGTCGCCGGGTTCGATCGCGACGACCTCGGCGCCACGGGCGTGCAGGAGGGCGGTCGCGATGCCGGTGCCCGCGCCGACGTCTGCGACGCGGGCGCCGGTGAGGGGGTGACCTGCGAGTTCCTCTATGGCGTCGAAGAGGGCGGGTGGGTAGGAGGGGCGGTTCTCGGCGTACTGGGCTGCGGCGGCGTTGAAGGAGTGGGCTCGGGCGGCGGGAAAGGGGGGCGAGGAGTG
>NZ_BARF01000143.1 GCF_000367365.1 Streptomyces prunicolor NBRC 13075
GGGGGTGAGCCCTAAGTGCCTCAAGAGTTCACGTAGTTTCGCCAGCCGCCGTAGGTTGTTATGTCCTCTGCGTCTTCCAGGGCTGCCGGTTCGCAGAGGAAGCCTGGGACGCTTGTGCCGTCCGCCAGTTGGACACTGCCCAGTGTCATGGGGCGGGGAAGGGCAGTGAGCAGGCGGCCCAAGCCTTCCGCCGGTAGGCGCCATACCTCTGTCTCGATTGACGCCCCTCCATCGCCGACGTGGACCAAGCCCGGCTTCGGCGGAGTCGTTGTCAGGGCGTGCAAGCGGTAGACCGGGGCCGTTGTCGTTGTGCGGTCCAAGCAGGCGCCCAGGGACAGGAGTTGGGGGTTCAAGGGCTGGCCCGTCAGGTGGGCGCCGACTACGGCGATGTGGGTCCCCGGCTCCAGCTCGCGCGCTATCCGCCCAAGGCGGTCGTCCGTGAACGTCGGGCCGATCAGCATTACGCCGAAGGGGAGGCCGTTCACCTCGCCGGACGGGACTGCTACCGCCGCCAGGTCGAAGAGGTTGGTGGAGTTGGTGAAGCGGCCCAGGCGGGCGTTTGCGCCCAGGGGGTCTTCGGCTACCTCGGACAGGGTCGGGTGGCCCGGAGTCGTCGGGAGCAACAGGGCGTCCGCGTCGGCCAGTTCGGAGAGGGCCCGGGTGCGGAGGGCGGCCAGGCGTTCCTCGTCCGCGTACAGCTGGTGGGCCGGGATGTCTCGGGCTCGGGTGATGATGCCGGTGACCGTGGGGTCCAGGCCCTCGGTGCCGGAGGCGATCGCCTTGTCGACAAATGCCCCTACCGCTGTGTAGCGCTCGGCCACGAACGCCCCCTGGTAGAGCATCGCCGCCGCTTCCGTGAACGGGGTGAGGTCCAGGGTGCGGATCTCGCAGCCCGCTGAGCGGAGGCGGGTGACCGCCTCCTCGTAGGCCTCCGCCCAGCCCTCGTCCAGTTCGCCCAGTTGGTCTCGTGCGGGGACCGCTATGCGCCAGGGGCCCGGGGTGCGTTGGGGGAGGGGCGGGAGGGTGCGGGTCGGTGGTGAGGTCATGAAGGACAGGGCCTGTTCGGCCTCGGGGAGGGTGCGGGCGAAGACCGTCACGCAGTCGATCGACGCGCAGGCCGGGACCACGCCCGTCGTCGGGACCAGGCCCCGGGTGGGCTTCAGGCCGACGATGCCGTTGAACGCCGCCGGGACCCGGCCCGAGCCCGCCGTGTCGGTGCCGAGGGCGAAGTCGACGATGCCCAGGGCCACGGCGACGGCCGAACCGGCGCTGGAGCCGCCGCTGATCCGTTCCGGGTCGTGGGCGTTGCGGACCGCGCCGTACGGGGAGCGGGTGCCGACCAGGCCCGTGGCGAACTGGTCGAGGTTCGTGGTGCCGAGCACGATCGCGCCTGCCGCGCGGAGGCGGGCCACCACCGGGGCGTCGGCCGACGGCTCGTAGGCGTAGGCGGGGCAGCCCGCCGTTGTCGGCAGGCCGTGGACGTCTATGTTGCCCTTGGCCGCGAACAGGCGGCCCGCGAGGGGGAGTTGATCGCCTGCCGATACGCGCTCGTCGATCGCCCTTGCCTCGGACTCGACCTCCGGCTGCGGGCGCAGGTCGATCCAGATCTCGGGGCGGTTCACCGCCTCTATGCGGGCGTAGGCGGCGCGGACTCGGGACACGGTGGTCGACATCTCTCTTGTGCTCCTTGCGGTTCGGCTCGTGGGCTTCAGGTTCAGGTTCCGGGGGCGAGGACCAGCAGCGCCGTGCCCGCTTCCACCTGGTCGCCGGGCCTGGCCAGGATTTCCGTGACTATGCCGGCCATGGGCGCGTGCACCCTGGACTCCATCTTCATCGCCTCCAGGGCCAGGAGGGGTTGGCCGAGGGTCACCTCGTCGCCCTGCTCCACGTTCAACTGCCAGACGGACGCGGCGAATTCGGCCTCCACCAGGCGTCCCCCGGCCGGCACCGTCACCTCGGCCTGCGGTGGCGCCGGGGCGGCTGCCGCCTCCGCCCGGGTGAACTCGCCCGCCGCCTCCCAGGCATCGCGTTCCGCGCCGAACGCGGTCTGCTGGCGGGACCTGAACTCCGCGATGGACTCGGCGTTCTCGGTGAGGAACGCCTCGTACTCGGCGAGCGAGAACGTGCCCTCCTCGATGCGCGGGACGAAGCGGCCGGAGATGATGTCGGCCCGGAGATCGAGGAGTTCGTCCGCTTCCACCGGGTACCACTTGATGCGGTCGAAGAAGCGGAGCAGCCACGGGGAGCCCTGCTCGAACGCGCCGCGCTGCTGCCAGCCCGACCACACCTGGGTCGTACGGCCCACGAACTGGTAGCCGCCGGGGCCCTCCATGCCGTAGATGCAGAGATACGCCCCGCCGATGCCGACCGAGTTCTCGGCGGTCCAGGTGCGGGCCGGGTTGTACTTCGTCGTCACCAGGCGGTGGCGGGGGTCCAGGGGGGTGGCGACGGGTGCGCCCAAGTAGACGTCTCCCAGGCCGAGTACGAGGTATTCCGCGTCGAAGACCGTGGCGTAGACGTCCTCGACCGAGTCCAGGCCGTTGACACGGCGGATGAACTCGATGTTCCACGGGCACCAAGGGGCGTCGTCGCGGACGCCCGCCATGTAGCGGGCGATGGCCTCGCGCGTTGCCGGGTCGTCCCAGGAGAGGGGGAGGTGGACCGTGCGGGAGGGGACGATCAGTTGGTCCGTGGGTGGGAGTGCTGCCGCTATCTCCCTTACGGCGGTGAGGAGTTGGGACTGGGGGAGGCGGGTCGGGTCCGTCTGGATCTGGAGGGAGCGGATGCCCGGGGTGAGGTCCTTGACGCCCTCGAAGTCCGCCTCCGCCACCGCCTCCATCAAGGCGTGGACCCGCATGCGTTGCGCCAAGTCCAGTTGCATGGGGCCGAATTCGACGAGGAGGTTGTCGTCGCCGCTGCGGCGGAAGGTGACGTCACCGTCCCTCGCCAGGATTCCGCCGTCCACTATGTCGGGGCGGGGTGAGCCGTCGACGTTCACCGGGCAGAAGCGGACCGTGTCGCCGGGCCTGAACTGGCCCAGTTTCCAGCGCTCTTGGCTGATGACCGTCGCGGGGCAGACGAAGCCGCCGAGGGACGGGCCGTCGGGGCCGAGCAGGACCGGCATGTCGCCCGTGTAGTCGACGGCGCCGACCGAGTACGGGGTGTCGTGGATGTTGGACGGGTGCAGGCCCGCCTCGCCGCCGTCGGTGCGGGCCCAGCGGGGTTTCGGGCCGACCAGGCGGACGCCCGTGCGCGCCGAGTTGAAGTGGACCTTCCAGTCGGCGGCGTAGAAGTCGCGGATGTCGTCCTCGGTGAAGAACTCCGGTGCCGCGTGCGGGCCTTCGACCGCTGCTACGTCCCAGATGGCGGCGAAGGTTGGGCGGTCGGCCGGGGGTACGGGTGTGCCCTCGGTGATCGTGCCGCCGTGCAGGACGTCGCCGGTGCGCAGGGCCCGGCCGCCGTGTCCGCCGAAGCGGCCCAGGGTGAAGGTGCTCGCGCTGCCGAGGAAGGCCGGCACGTCCAGGCCGCCCGCGAACAACACGTAGGTCCGCAGGCCGTGTTCGGCCGGGGTGCCGATCTCCAGGGCCGCGCCCGCGGGTACCGTCACCGGCTCCCACTGCGGGACCGGCGCGCCGTCGACCGTCACCGGTGCCGGGGCGCCCGTCACGCACACCGTGGTGGCGTGGGTGAACCTCAACGTCGGTCCCTGGAGGGTGCATTCGAGGCCGGGGGTGCCCTCGTCGTTGCCGAGCGCGCGGTTGCCGAGGCGGAAGGAGAGGTCGTCCATCGGGCCGCACGGGGGGACGCCGACCTGCCAGTAGCCGGTGCGGCCGGGCCAGTCCTGGACCGTGGTGAGCGTGCCGCCGGCGACGATCTCGATGCGGGGGGTGGGGTCGGTGACGGTGGCGAGGGTCGCCGTGGAGTGGGTGGCTGCCCTGAAGTCCGGTTCGGCCAGCGCCGCTTGGACCAGGCCCAGGTTCGTCTCGATGCCGTCCACGCGGGTGCGGGCCAGTGCCTCGTCGAGCCGTTGGAGTGCGTGGGCGCGGTCGGAGCCGTACGCGATGACCTTCGCGAGCATCGGGTCGTAGGACGTGGTCACCTCGGTGCCGGTCTCCACCCAGCCGTCGACGCGCACCCCGTGCGGGAACTCGACCCGGGTCAATAGGCCCGCGCTGGGCCGGTGTTCGCGGGACGGGTCCTCGGCGTAGACGCGGGCCTCGACGGCGTGGCCGCGCGGGGCGCCGGGTTCGCGGACGACGTCGGGCTCGCCCTGGGCCAGCCGCAGCATCCAGGCGACCAGGTCGACGCCGTAGACCTCCTCGGTGACCGGATGTTCCACCTGGAGGCGGGTGTTGACCTCCAGGAAGTAGGCCTCCTCGCGGGTCGCGTCGTAGACGAACTCGACGGTGCCGGCGGAGCGGTAGCCGACCGAGGCGCACAAGTCGTGGGCGGAGGTGGCCAGTTGGGTGCGGATGTGGTCGGGGAGGCCCGGTGCGGGGGCTTCCTCCACCACCTTCTGGTTGCGGCGCTGGAGGGAGCAGTCGCGGTCGCCGAAGGTGACGACCTTGCCGTCGCCGTCGCCGAAGACCTGTACCTCGACATGGCGGGCGTGCTCGACGAGGCGTTCCAGGAAGACTCCGGCGGAGGAGAATGAGGCGGCGGCCACGCGCTGCACCCGCTCCCAGGACTCGGCCAGTTCGGCGGGGGAGTGGCAGGCCGACATGCCGATGCCGCCGCCTCCGCCGGTCGCCTTGAGCATGACGGGGTAGTCGATCAGGGCTGCTTGGGTGAGAGCTTCGTCCAGGTTCGCCAACAGACCGGTGCCCGGCGCCAGTTGGACACCCGCTGCTTCGGCTGCCGCCCGTGCCGTGTGTTTGGCGCCGAACAGCTCCAGCTGTGCGGGAGTCGGTCCCACGAACACGATTCCGGCGTCCTCGCAGCGGCGTGCGAAGGCCGCGTCCTCGGAGAGGAAGCCGTAGCCGGGGTGGATCGCGCCCGCGCCCGTGTCCTTGGCCGCCTTGAGGACCAAGTCGGCGTCCAGGTACGACTCTTTGGCGGGTGCCGGGCCGAGTCGTACCGCCTCGTCGGCGAGCCGGACGTGGGGTGCCGAGCGGTCGGCGTCGGAGTACACGGCGACCGTGCGCAGGCCGAGTTCGCGGGCCGTGCGGATGATGCGGACGGCGATCTCGCCCCGGTTGGCGATCAGCAGCGTGTCGAAGGTCATGCGGCATCCCTCTGAGCGGCGTCCTCTTCGACGGCCGCCTCGGTGATCGTCATCTCCACCGCCGTCGGCTCGAAGCCGTTGCAAGGGTTGTTGATCTGGGGGCAGTTGGAGACCAGGACCAGGACGTCGCGTTCGGCGCGCAGGGTCAGTTTCAGGCCCGGCGCGGAGAGGCCGTCGACGATGCCGAGGGTGCCGTCCTTCTCGACCGGCACGTTCATGTACCAGTTGATGTTGGAGACCAGGTCGCGCTTGCCGAGGCCGTAACGGGCGCCCTCCGCAAGGAAGTTGTCCACGCAGGCGTGCTGCGACCAGGTGTGGTGGCCGTAGCGCAGGGTGTTGGACTCCTTGGAGCAGGCGCCGCCGACCGTGTCGTGCCGGCCGACCTCGTCGTCCGTGACGGTCATCAGCGGGGTGTGCTCGTTGGACATCAGCACGCTGCCGGTGGTCAGGAAGAGGTTGCCCTGGGCCTGGATGGTGTCGGGGGCGCTGTAGCGGACCGACGTGTCGTGGGCGTCGTAGACGAGGAAGTCGACGGCCTGGTTGCCGTGCAGGTCGGTGATGGTGAGGGTGTCGCCCGTGCGGATGACGGCGGACCACGCGGCGCGGGCGGGAACGACGGTCGTGCTCATGCGAGCCCCCTTGCGGCAAGGAATTCCGTGGTGTTGAGGAACGCGCGGCGGCCTTCGGGCGTGGCCTCCCACCGCGGGTCGCCCGGCTTGGTCGCCTCGGCGCGCCAAGCGAGCACCTCCAGCGGGGAGTTGACGTAGTCGTCGCGCGGGTCGGCCGGATGCGGCACGTTCGCGATCAGTACGGTCACGTCCTGCTCGGCGCGCAGGGTCACGCTGCCGCCGGGGCCGGTCGAGCCGGTGAAGTCGAGGGAGCCGTCGTCGCGGACCTCGATGCCCTGGAAGAAGGAGAGCGAGGGCGGCAAGTCCCGTGGTTCCAGGCCGTTCTTGGCGGCGGCGAGCTTGAACAGCTCGCGTCCGGCAGGGGAGTCGGACTGCGGGGTGCCGTCGCCGTAGCGCTCGGTGTTGCGGACCAGGGTGGAGGTGCCGCACAGCGCGTCGTGCCGGCCGGAGGTGTCGGCGACGAGGGAGGCGAGGACGCGGCCCTGGTCGGAGAGGAGGAGCTGGCCCTCGCCGAGGTAGGCGTTCCACTGGACCTTGACCGTGTCGGCGACGTTCAGGCGTTCCCAGGGGCGGTCGGCCGCGTACAGGAGCAGGTGGGCGCAGGCGTCGCCGCGCAGGTCGGTCAGGCGGAGCTCGGTGCCGCGGGCCAGGACGCGGTGGGTGTAGTTGCCGCCCGCGACGGTCTCGGCCCACACCAGGTGGCCCGCCTCGCAGGGGGGCGCCGGCCAGTCGCCGGCCGGGACGACGGGCATCGCCTCGGCCCGCTTGCCCTCCTGGGCGCGGGCGTGGTCGCGGGCTCCGTAAGTGGTCGCTGTCGCCATCGCGGGGGACCTCCGGCTGCGGGGACGTCTTGGTCGTACGGCATTTCTGTCGCTTGACAGAAATTAGGAGGCGGGCGGGTCATCGGGGTTGCCCGGGTGTTGCCGCTCGGTTACCGAGCCCTCACGGAGATCGCCGGGCGCCCGGCGGTCGCTCGGCGCGCATTCGGTGGGCGTTCGCCGCCCGGGGCCGTGTGCGAGGATCGAACGCATGGGGACACCAGGTGCACAGGGGGGCCGTCGGGTCGGCAGGCCGCGGGCCGATCAGCGGCCGGACAGCGGACTGTCCCCGCGCGCCGAACTGCTCTCCGCCGCCGCCGAGTTGTTCACCACCCGCGGCTACGCGGCCACCACCACCCGGGCCGTCGCCGAGCGCGCGGGCATGCGGCAGGCGTCGATGTACCACTACGTCTCCGGCAAGGAAGAGCTGCTCGCGGACCTTCTGGAGTCCACGGTCACGCCCTCGCTGGCGTACGCCCGGGAACTCCTCGCGGACGACGCGACCCCGGCCGAGGGCCGGTTGTGGGAGCTGTGCCGAACCGACGTCGAGCTGCTGTGCGGCGGTTCGCACAACCTCGGCGGGCTGTATCTGCTGCCCGAAGTGCGCGCCGAGCGGTTCGCCGGCTTCCATGCCGTACGCGCCGAACTCAAGGACGCCTACCGGCAGTTGCTCGCCGCCACGGCCGCGGGTGGGGCGCTCGCGAAGAGTGAGTTGGAACTGCGGACGGATCTGGTGTTCGGGCTCATCGAGGGCGTCATCCTCGTGCACCGCTCCGACCCCGAGCGGCCGGTGTCCGCCTTCGCGGAGGCGACGGCCGACGCCGCGTTGCGCATCGCCGGAATCTGATCCGGAACGGATGCTTCACTCATTACGGTGAGTGATATTCGCATATCCGTGCGCCGTAACTCGTTGTGTGCGATTGAAGCCACAGCGTGTAAATGGGCTGAGGGTACTCCTCTTCCATGTCCCTTTTCAGGGGCTTGCTGAATATGACACAGCGGTGATCCGGTCGGACTAAGCTCGCCCGCAGCGCACCGAGTTGGGCTGTATTCGTGCGCTTGTTCCCAAACATGCAAAAGATGCAGAAGCTCCCCCCAGATTCCCCCGATCCCCCCAGCCGACCTGTCTTAGAGGGCATACATGGTGAGTGTTCAATCGCCTCCCGCCGGCCGTGAACTTCCCTACGCGCGCGTGCTGTTGCCGCCTGCCATAGTGATGGCCGCGGCGACCGGGGCCGCCGTCGCCCTGGTGGCGGGGCCTGCCCGGATCGCCGTCGGCTGGTGCGGAGCCGTCGCCACCCTGCTGGTGATCATGACGGCGGCCGAAGCGGTACGTCGCGGACGCAACCTGCGGGACGCCCGCGCCGAGCACGACCGTCACACCGCGTATCTGGAACGGCGGCTCGCCGACCAGAACCAGGAGATGGTCCGCCTCGGTCAGGAGATCCTGCCCGCCACGCTGCACCGGCTCAGCAGTGGAGAATCCCCCGGAGAGGTGATTCGCCAAGTCGTCGACGCCGATCCGGAGTGGCGGCAACTTCCCGATCCGCAGCGCGACTTGCTGAGGACCGTGCTCAGGATCGTGGAGCGCGAGGAGAACATGCGTGACTCCGCGCAGCGTTCCTTCGTCAGCATCGCCCGCCGTGTGCAGGCCATCGTCCACCAACAGGCCAAGGAACTCCGGGAGATGGAGGAGGACCACGGCCGTAACCCGGAGGTCTTCGACGACCTCCTGCGCATCGACCACGGCACCGCGCTGATCGGTCGGCTCGCCGACTCCATCTCGGTGCTCGGCGGTGGCCGGCCCGGTCGCCAGTGGCCCGAACCGGTGCCGCTGTACAGCGTGTTGCGCGGCGCCATGTCCCGCATCCTGGAGTACCGGCGCATCGAGCTGCACTCCATCGCCAAGGTCAACATCCGCGGCATCTCCGTCGAGCCGGTCATCCACGCGGCGGCCGAACTCCTCGACAACGCCACCCGCTACTCGCCCCCGCAGACCAAGGTGCACGTCACCGCCGTAGAGGTGCAGACCGGTGTCGCCATCGAGATCGAGGACGGCGGCGTCAGCCTCAGCGAGGAGTCGCGGGCCCGGGCCGAGGGCATGCTGGAGCGCGCCAAGGCCGGCACCGACCTCCAGGACCTCGGCGAGAGCCCGCGCCTGGGCCTCCAGGTCGTCGGCCGGCTCTGCGCGACGTACAACATGCAGATCTCGCTGCGCGCCTCGGCCTACGGCGGCGTCCGCGCCGTCCTGATCGTGCCCAGCGAGATGCTCACCCCCGGCACCGCACCCGGACTCGCCCACGGCATCGGCGCCACCGCCATGCCCAAGGCCGAACTCGGCGCGGTCGACGGCCCCAAGCGCACGATCAAGCGGCGCCGTCCCACGAGCCCGCGCATCCCGGCCTCGGTGAGCATGGAGGACGAGGTTCCCGAGGTCACCGAGTGGACGGCGGGCGGCCTGCCGCAGCGCCGCAGCCGGGTCAAGGTGCCGCTCGCCCAGCGGTACGCCGAACAGGCCGCCGCCGAGCGCGCCGAGGCCGCCGCCCGGGAGGCCCGCTCCGCCTGGGGCACGCCCGAGCCCGAGCCGGAGAAGAAGGACGAACCCGAACCGGGCCTGTGGGTCGAGGCGTTCATGGAAGGCCTCAAGGGTGACCCGGACCCGACCGCTTTCATCCAGAAGACCGAGCCGGCCCGAGTCGAGGCCGACGACGAGGGGGACCTCAAGTGATCCAGCAGCGAGCCAACTTCGACTGGATGCTCAAGGATCTCGCCGACGGCGTGCCCGGCATCCAGCAGATCGTGGTGCTCTCCGCCGACGGCCTGCGCATCGCCCGCTACGGCGGTGACCCGGACGCGGCCGACCGCGTCGCCGCGGCCTGTGCCGGACTGCAGAGCCTGGCGGGTGCCGTCGCCTCCGAGATCCCGGGCAGCGACGGCCGGATGAAGATGGTCATCATCGAGATCAACGGCGGCTACTTCTATCTGATGGCCGCGGGCGCCAACGCCTACCTGGCGGTGCTGTCCGACGTGGTCGCCGAGCCCGGCATGATGAGCAACCGCATGCGCGACCTCGTCGTCAGAATCGGCGCCCACCTCACCAGCCCGCCGAGGCGCAACGGGCAGACCGTATGACTCCTCCGCAACGCCAGCGGCGACAACCCGCGGAGAAAGCGCCGCCCGAACCCGGCAAGAAACCGGGCGAAGGGAAGATCCCGGAGCGGCTGTACGTGCTCACCGGCGCGACCGAGGACGGTGACCGGGCCGAACTCGACCTGGTCACGCTGATCGTGGCGCGTTCCGACGCGCCGCAGTCGGCCACTCCCGAGCAGGCGGCCCTGCTCGGGCTCTGTATCGCCCCCCTGTCCGTGGCCGAGCTGTCGGCCTATCTCAACCTGCCGTACAGCGTGGTGACCGTCTTGCTCACCGAGCTGCTGACGGCCGAACTGGTGCAGGCGCGCGCCCCGATCGTCCGCCAGGCGCTCCCCAACCGTTCCCTCCTCGAAGCGGTGATGCATGGACTTCAAAAGCTCTGACACCATCACGGGCCCTCGCACCGAGGACCATCTCCCGCACACGGCCCAGGCCGCGGTGAAGATCGTGATCGTCGGCGGCTTCGGGGTCGGCAAGACGACCATGGTCGGTTCGGTCAGCGAGATCAGGCCGCTGACCACCGAGGAGACCATGACGCAGGCCGGCGTCGGCGTCGACGACAACTACGGCTCGGACACCAAGACGGCCACCACCGTCGCCATGGACTTCGGCCGCATCAGCATCACCGACCAACTGGTGCTCTACCTGTTCGGCACCCCCGGCCAGGAACGCTTCTGGTTCCTGTGGAACGGGTTGTTCGAGGGCGCCCTCGGCGCGGTGGTGCTGATCGACACGCGGCGCCTCGAAGTCAGCTTCGACGTCATAGGACGGCTGGAGGAGCGCGGGGTGCCGTTCGTCATCGCCGTCAACTCCTTCCCGGACGGCCCGCATTACCCCGTCGAGGACCTGCGTACGGCGCTCGACCTGTCGCCGGACGTCCCCATCATCGAGTGCGACGCGCGCCGCCGCGCCTCCAGCCGGGACGTTCTGATGACCCTGATGCGCTTCCTGCACTCCCTGGCGATGACGGGCTCACTCACCTGACCCGCCCAACTCCCCCGACACCGGATCCACTTCAGTTCCCGGAGCGATCACTGTGACGTCTGAACCTCACTCCCCGACCGACACGGACGACACCAGGCTCGGCCCGCCGCCCGGCTGCCCCGCACACGGCACGGGCCCCGGCGGGCTGCGCCGGCTGTACGGTCCCGAGGCCGAGGACCTGGGAGCCGTGTACGAGAAACTCCGCGCCGAACACGGTGCGGTGGCCCCTGCGCTGCTGCACCAGGACGTGCCGATCTGGGTGGTGCTCGGGCATGGCGAGAACCTGCACATGGTGAGCAGCCCCTCGCAGTTCTGCAAGGACAGCCGGTTGTGGACCTCCATGCGGGACGGCACGGTCGAGCCCGACCACCCGCTGATGCCGTACTTCGCCTGGCAGCCCATCTGCGCGCACGCCGAGGGCGACGAGCACCTGCGGCTGCGCGGCGCGGTCACCGGCGCCATGTCGACCATCGACCACCGGGGCATCCGCCGCCACATCAACCGTGCGACCCAACACCTCGTCAACCAGTTCTGTGAGGACGGCAACGCCGACCTGGTCGCCGAGTTCGCCGAGCATCTGCCGATGGCGGTCATGTGCGAGATCCTCGGCATGCCCGAGGAGTACGGCGACCGGCTGGTGCAGGCCGCCCGCGACTGCCTCAAGGGCACTGAGACCGCGATCGCCAGCCACGCCTACCTCATGGAGGTCCTCAGCCGGCTCGCCGTACGGCGCCGGGCCCAGCCGCAGGAGGACTTCACCAGCCACCTCGTCACCCACCCGGCGGGGCTCACCGACGACGAGGTCAGGGAACACCTGCGCGTGGTGCTCCTCGCCTCCTACGAGACCACGGCCAACCTCCTCGCCAACGTGCTGCGCATGGTGCTCACCGAACCGGGCTTCCGGGCCCAGCTGAACGGCGGCCAGATGACCGTGCCCGAGGCGGTCGAGCAGTCCCTGTGGGACGAGCCGCCGTTCAGCACCGTCTTCGCCTACTTCGCCAAGCAGGAGACGGAGCTGGGCGGCCAGCGCATCCGCAAGGGCGACGGACTGCTGTTCGCGCCCGCGCCGGGCAACGTGGACCCCCGGGTGCGGCCCGACCTCAAGGCCAACATGATGGGCAACCGCTCGCACCTCGCCTTCGGCGGCGGCACTCATGAGTGCCCGGGCCAGGACATCGGCCGTGCCATCGCCGACGTGGGCGTCGACGCGCTGCTGACCCGGGTTCCGGACATCCAGCTCGCCTGCGAGGAGGACGAACTGCGCTGGCGGTCGTCCATCGGGAACCGGCACCTGGTGGAACTGCCGGTGAGGTTCACGCCGAAGGCCCAGCAGGACGTCGCCGAGCAGCCCGCCGTCAACCCGTCGCTGCGGCAGCGCCCGAACGACTGGCAGGTCAGCTTCGTGCCGACCCCGCCCACGGTTCCGGCGCCCGCCGTACCTGTCGACGAGCCCACCGCGGCGCCCGCCGCGGCGCCGGTGCCCGAACCGGCCCACCGACCGGGCCTGTTCCGCCGCATCCTGCGCTGGTGGCACGGCGAATGAGGCGACCGGCCACCGCGGTCACCCCGCCCACTCCTCGTACGACGACCAGGCCCGCAACACCCGCGGGCTGACGAACCGGTGCTCGCACCCCGTGACCGGATCGGTGAACTCCAGGCCCCGCGCCAGCAGTTGGAGCGGACGCCGGAAATCACCGGCCGGCACGGGGTCGGTCACCACCGGATAGAGCGGATCGCCGAGGATGGGCACGCCCAACGCGCTCATGTGCACCCGCAGTTGGTGCGTCTGCCCGGTACGCGGAGTGAGCCGGTACCGGGCCCGCCCGTGTCGGTGCTCCAGCAACTCGATCCGGCTGATGGCGTTGGTCTCGCCCTCGACCTCCCGAGCCGCCAGGATCCCGCGCTCCTTGACGATCCGGCTGCGCACGGTGCGCGGCAGGGTCAGCGTCGGGTCGTACGGGGCCACCGCCTCGTACTCCTTCGCCACCCGCCGGTCACGGAACAGCGACTGGTACGCGCCGCGCTCCTCCGGTCGCACGATGAACAGCACCAGCCCGGCCGTCAGCCGGTCGAGGCGGTGGGCCGCGCCCAGGGCCGGGATTCCCAGCTGCCGCCGCAGCCGCGCCAGGGCCGTCTCGGCGACGTGGCTGCCGCGCGGGGTGGTGGCCAGGAAGTGCGGCTTGTCGGCCACCACCACGTGCTCGTCCCGGTACACGACGTCGATCGGGAACGGCACGCGCTCCTCGTCCGGCAGTTCCCGGTGGAACCACACGAACATCCCGGGCGCGTACGCCGTGTCCCGCGACACCGGGCGTCCGGTGACGTCCACGATCCGTTCCTCGGCGAGCATGGTGTCGATCACCTCGGCCCCGGCCGCGAGCCGCGCCACGAGATGATCCCGCACGGTCACCCACGCGTTCCCGGCCGGCAGCCGCACCCGCACCGGATCCACTCCGTCGCGCTGGGGCAGGGGAGAGGGCGGGGGCGGGGTACGGCGTCTCATCACGATCAAGCGTACGCGGCGGTTCGGTTCCTCAGGATCCGAGAACCGTGGCGGGCACGTCTCCCGGGGCAGGCGCCTGATACCGCGGGGCGGTGGTCGTCCAGGCGTCGACGGCGGCGAGGTGGTAACCCATCACTTCGACGACGGCCGACAACTGCTCACGGTCGTTGCCGTTCAGCCGCAACTGCTCGCAGAGGTCCGGGAGTTGAGTCTTCTCAAGGTGTTCGTACTCCGACCGCCTGGCCGTACGCAGCCGGGTTGTCACGGCCGCGGCCTCGTCGATGGAGATGTCCAGGAACCTCGCGAACACGAGGACGAAGTTGCATATCTCGTCCTCCTTCTCGACCTCTCGACGGTAGGAGCGGACGTCGTTGTAGAGAGTCTGAAGGTCTATCCAGGCGTCCGTCAGCGCACGGAAGGGACGGGAGCGGCGCACTCGGGCCGGCACTTCCGCGGCGGCCACGTGCTCGGCGAGGCAGATCCCGACCTGGCCGCCGAACGAGCCGCGGCGGCGGACAAGGTACTCGGCCGGATCAGGGATACGCCCGGAGCGCATGCATTCCAGCTCCCAGCACTGGCCGTCGGCATATTCCAGCACGGCGTTCCGCATGTTGCGTTTCCAGTCCGTCGACCTGGTCGGCGTCATCCGTATCCATAAATCGGCAAGGGACCTCTCTATGGGGTGCTTCGGCATCGCGGGGGAGGTGCCGTGCAACGGCATGAACAGAGACAGCCGGTCGACCAGGGCCCGCGCTCCTTGGAGGTCGCGCTCGGCCTTGAACGTCCGCGGGAACAGCAGATCGAGGGCGAACATCCACGCGTAGAGGTGGTACGCCAGGAACAGCTCGTCCTTGTCCGCGGCGGGGTAGCACCACGCGGTGCAGTCGGCGAGTCCGATGGCCGCCCACTCCTCCGGGTCGGCCGCGACGGGCAGGAGCCCCATGTCGTACGTCCAGTCGTCGCCGCTGCGATTCAGCAGGTCGACGTTCGGGTTCCCCTGCCATGTGTAATGCGCTCGGAGCGCGGATGTGCTCATCGTGCTGATCTCCTGTCGGGACGCAAGACCTGGCATCAGCAGTGGTTGTCAGGCCTTTCGGCTTGGGCGGAGCACGGAATCGGAGACTCGCGGAGGGGGACCCCGGGCCGCCGCACGCAGCCGACGGCCAGGGCTACGGCCCCTGGCGGCCGGGTGGGGGCGGAGCCCTTGACGGTGCCCTCCGGGTGACGGAGTCGACCAAGTCCACGAACTGCGCGTGTACTCCCTGCGCCGTGACTGCGGCGTGGCTGATTCGTACACGAACAAGACCTGCGGGCTGAACCGGTCGAGCGGGCCCCATCGACCGAGTGCCGGGTGGTGCCGTCAGCCATGACTCTGGCGGCGACCGCCGGACGGTGCGGTCGCGGGGCGTCTCCACCTTCCGATGTGCCTGCGGGTCCAGTCAACTGTTCGAGGCCGGTCGGAGCTCAAGTAAGGCGCCGTCGCGAGGTGTTGCGCCGCCGGCCGTCGCGGGCATCCGGGCACCACCTCCAACGGGTCAGGGTGCGACATCGAGTCATGTCGTCAATTCGCCCTGAAAGGCCCTTGCTCCGGACCATGCGACGGCCCACGTCTCCCCAAAAGGGCGTGCTGCCCCGGCGCATGGTGCTACCCCGGCGCATGGAGCGGTTCTCCGCTGGCCGGATGCGCGGCTTCACGCTCCGTCCAGTGCGCCGTCCATGCGCCGCCAGCCGACCACAACAAGGCTTATTCAGGCGGCAGTTGAGTAGAATCCGCAAGAGATCGAGCAGGTTCGGTCGCGGAGCGCACACGCCGCGCGCGCATGAGCCGGTACAAGGCTCCGAACGCAACCGTCACCACCAGGAACAGCACGGTGAACCACTGGAAGTACCAGTGCCCACCCGCCGGGTCGTACACGGCAGCCCGCGGCCAGGCCAGGTTGACCGTCATGACAAGGCCGTAGACAAGCGCCAGCGCGTTGACCGGCACCCCCCACCGGCCCAGGGAGAAGAGACGCGCGCCCGTCTCGTCCGTGCCCTCGACCTCGAACTCGCCCCGCACGCGGCGCAGTAGCAGCGGGCCCGTCACCATCGCGTACGCCAGGTACAGCATCACGATGCAGGTGGTGCCGATGGCGAGGAAGGCGTCCGGGGAGGCGAAGTTGAGGAGGAGCAGCGCCGCCGCCAGGGTGCCTACGACGATGGCCGGGGTGCTGGGCATGCCGGTGCGGGGGTTGACCTTGGACAGGCGGGCGGAGAAGGGGAGTTGGCTGTCCCGGGCCATCGAGAAGAGCATGCGGCAGGCCGCCGTCTGGATGGCCAGCGTGGCTACCGCGATCGCGACCACGACGTCCGCCAGCAGGGCCTTGCCGACGCCGTCGCCGAGGCGGCTCGTCAGGACGTAGCTCAGGCCGTCGACGCCCAGGTGGCCGTCGGTCAGGCTGGGGGCGGCGAGCAGGCCGCCGAGGATGATCAGGCCGCCGAGCAGGCCCGCCGCGGTGAGCGCGGTGAGGATCGTGCGGGGCGCGGTGCGGCGCGGGTTGTGGGTCTCCTCGCTCATCTCGCCCGCGCTGTCGAAGCCGATCATCACGTATGCCGCCGTGAACGAGCCGACCAGCAGGGCGCCGAGGAGTCCGCCCTCCAGGCTGCCGGTCGTGTGGAAGGTGATGGTCGGGGTGCGCTTCGAGTGGGTCAGGAGGAGGACGACGATCAGGATCGCGCCGATGATCTCCGCGGTCACCCCGACCCGGTTGATGATCGACATCACGCGGTTGTCGAGGATGTTCACCACGGTCGTCAGGACCAGCAGGATCACGCCCAGGACCGCCGCGTTGGCCGCGCCGTCGGGGGAGGTGGGAGCCGGGTCCGTGCCCACCAGCTGGAAGCCCGACCAGATCGCCGGCAGCACCATCTGGAGGGCCAGGGCTGCCGCGGCCACCACCACGATCTGGCCGATCACCATCATCCAGCCCGCGAACCAGCCGAAGGTCGCGTTGGAGAGGCGTGACGACCACTGGTAGATCGCGCCCGAGATCGGGTAGCGCGCGGCCAGTTCCGCGAAGCAGGCGGCCACCAGCAGCTGGCCGGCCAGCACGATCGGCCAGGCCCAGAAGAAGACCGGGCCGCCGAACGCGTACCCGAAGGCGAAGAACTGGAAGACGGTCGTCAGTACGGAGATGAAGGAGAACCCGGCCGCGAACGACGCGTACCGGCCGAGGCTGCGGTGCAGCTCCTGGCGGTAGCCGAACTCCGCGAGGGAGCCGTCGTCGGAGCTGGGGGAGTGCGGCGGATCGGGGCGTATGTCGGAGGGGGCTGTTGTGGTCACGGCGGCACCTGCCTTCGGCGCAGGAGAGCGGAATCCTGACGGCGACAGCTGAATTCCTGTCGGGTGACAGAAATTAGGGAGGGGCTGTTTCGGCCGCGTCACGCCGTCGTATCTGCGGGGGGCCTAAGTCCTCACGCTCTTGCCGTGGCGGCGGAATCGCGATACATCGTGTGTATTGACGCTCCCGCTCAACTCGCGATATGTTCGGTCACGGATATTCGGGCGCGAGGTACGGATGGAGGCGGTGATCCCGATGGCTGCGAAGCGTCGCAAGCTCAGCAATCCGCTCGCGCTCGCCGTGCTGGTGACCCTCTGGCAGGGGCCCATGCATCCGTACGAGATCGCCCAGACCCTTCGCCGTCAGGGCAAGGACACCAGCACGAAGATCAACTACGGCTCGCTCTACACGGTCGTGCAGAACCTGGAGAAGCACGGCTTCGTCGAGGTCGCCGACACCGAGCGCAAGGGCAACCGCCCCGAGCGCACGGTCTACGGAGTGACCGAGGCCGGCCGCGAGGAGACCACCGAGTGGCTGTCCGAGCTGCTGGCCCGCCCGGTCAAGGAGTACCCGATCTTCGAGACAGCCCTCTCGCTGCTGGGCGCCCTGCACCCCGACGAGGTGATGACGCTTCTGGAGGAGCGGGTGAAGAACCTGGACGTGCAGGCGGCGAGTGAGCGCGGGGCCCTGGAGAAGCTGTACGAGTCGGTGCCCCGGCTGTTCCTGATCGAGGTCGAGTACCAACTGCACATGATCGAGGCGCAGGCCGAGTGGGTGCGCGGTTTCCTGGAGGAGATCAGGAAGGGCTCGATGCTCGGCGTCGACGGATGGCGCCAGTTCCACGAAACGGGGGAGCTGCCACCGGAGTTCACCTAGACACGAAGAACCCCGACCGGGCTGTTGGAGCAGCCCCGCCGGGGTCACGAACCCCGAACTGACCCGCCGTGCGGCGAAGCCAGGCGATCGAGGTGCGGCACACCCAGGATAGCCGGGCGCTCTTCACGCGGATCAGTCGAGACCTTTCACATCGCACATCCGCTCATTCCTTGGAGAGCTGTCATGGGCAGTACCCGTGCGCCCGCGGTCGAGGCGCGTCAACTGATCAAGACCTATCCCGGCGATGTCACCGCCCTCAACGGCATGGACATCACCGTCGAACCCGGCACCGTCTTCGGCCTCCTCGGACCGAACGGCGCCGGCAAGTCCACCACCGTCAAGATCCTCACCACCCTCGCCAGGCCCGACTCCGGCACGGCCACCGTCGCCGGCCACGACGTGCTGCGCCACCCCGACCGGGTCCGCCGCACGATCGGCGTGGTCGCCCAGAACTCCGGCGCCGACCCGACGGCGACCGGCCGCGAGAACCTCCAACTCCAGGGCAGGCTCTACGGCTTGAGGGGCGCCGCCCTCGCGAAGCGGGTGGACGAGCTCCTCGACCGCTTCACCCTCGCCGACGCCGCGAAGCGTCCGGTGAAGGGCTACTCCGGCGGTATGCGCCGCCGCCTGGACGTGGCGCTCGGCCTGGTGCACCGGCCCGAGGTGCTCTTCCTCGACGAACCCACCACCGGCCTCGACCCGGAGGCCCGCACCGCGATGTGGGACGAGATCGGCCGGCTGGCGGGGGAGGAGGGGCTGACCATCCTGCTCACCACGCACTACCTCGAAGAGGCCGACCGGCTCGCCGAACGCATCGCGATCGTCGACCGCGGCCGGGTCGTCGTGGAAGGTACCCCCGACTCCCTCAAGGGCGAACTCCGGGGCGACGCCGTCCACTTGGAGCTGCGGGAAGCGGTCGGCGACGCCGGTCGTACGCTGCTGCGGAACACCCTCGTCGGACTGCCGGGCGTGCGCGAGGTGCTGGTCGACGGGCGCCGGGTCAGTGCCCGCGCCGACGACGGAGCGGCCGCGGTGCCCGTCCTGCTGGCGGCGTTCGAGCGGGCCGGCGTCGGGGTCGCCAGCGCGACCGTCGCCCGTCCCTCGCTGGACGACGTCTATCTCCGCTACGCGGGCCGCCGTTACGCCGAGGCCGACGCGAACAGCACCGAGCGGCTCGCGGTCGCCGGAGGTGCGCGATGAGCACCGCCGTCTCGCAGACCTGGTACATGACGCAGCGTCAACTCATGGTGTTCGCACGGCAGCCCGCCTTCGCGATCATCACCCTCATCCAGCCGGTGATCTGGCTGTTCCTGTTCGGCAACCTCTTCAAGAAGGTCGTCGAACTCGGCGGCTTCGGCACCACCTCGTACCTGGACTACCTCGTCCCGGGCGTGGTCGTGATGAGCGCCCTCAGCTCCAACATGTGGGCGGGCATGGGCACGTTGGAGGAGATCCAGCGCGGCACCCTCAACCGCTTCCTGACCACCCCGGTCAGCCGGGCCGCGCTGATGAACGGCAACGTCGTCAACAACGGCCTCGTCACCGCGCTCCAATCGGCGATCATCGTGCTGCTCGGACTGCTCGGCGGCGCCGACTACCCGGGCGGCATCGGCGGCATAGCGATCCTGATCGTGGCCTCCGTGCTCCTGGGCACCATCTTCGGCGCACTGTCCAACGCGCTCGGCATGCTGGTGCAGCAACGGGAGTCGATCATCGGCATCAACACCTTCCTGCTGCTGCCCCTGACATTCCTCTCCAGCGCGTTCATGGCGCCGTCCCAGATGCCCTCGTGGATGCGACACATCGCCGACTTCAACCCACTCAACTGGGCGATGGTGGCGGGCCGTTCGGCGATGAGCGAACACCCCGACTGGGGCGACGTCCTCAGCCGCGGCGGCGCGCTGCTGGCGCTAGCGGTGACGGCGGTATGGCTATCGATCCGCACGTTCAGGTCGTATCAGCGGTCGGTGTAAGCGAGAGGGGCGGCACTCCAAAGGTGCCGCCCCGGGGCAGCGCTCCGAAAGGGGCGCGAGGCTGTGTCGATGTGCGGCTCCCCCGCGCGGGCGCGACCAGCCACGACGCCACCGCAGACGCCAAGCGACCCAAACCGGCACCCCCAGTGGCGCACCTACGCGGCAACGCCTTCCTGCTCCGCCTCGATCTTCGCGTTCCACTCCCGCTTAGACGCCTGCCACCCGTCCTCGTTGTGGCCCAGCCGCCAGTACCCGGAGATCGAAAGATCCTCGCGCGGGATCGCCAACTCGACCCGCAGCAGGGCCCGCAGGTCCTTCACGAAGGCCGCCTCACCGTGCACGAACGCGTGCATCCGGCCCTCCGGGAACTCCAGCGCCCGTACGGCCTCGGCGAGCGCCTCGCCGACGGGACGGTCACCGCGGTGCAGCCAGACGACCTCGATGTCGGACTCGATCTTCTGCTCCTCCTCGGGGCCTGAGATCTCCACGAAGGCGTGGGCAGCCGCGCCCTCGGGCAGCGACTCCAGGGCACGGGCGATCGCGGGCAGCGCGCTCTCGTCCCCGGCGAGCAGATGCCAGTCGGCGTCCGCGTCGGGGGCGTAGGCGCCACCAGGGCCCATGAAGTGGACGGTCTCGCCGGGCTGGACCCGGGACGCCCACGGGCCGGCGAGGCCCTCGTCGCCGTGGATCACGAAGTCCAGGGTCATCTCGCGGTGCGCGGGGTCCCAGGCGCGCACGGTGTAGGTGCGGGTCACCGGCCACTGCTCACGCGGGAACTCGGCGCGGATGCGCTCCACGTCGAAGGGCTCGGGGTAGACCGCGCCCCCGGCCGGGAACAGCAGTTTCACGTAATGGTCGGTGCAGGTATCCGCAGAGAACTCGGCCAGACCCTCGCCACCGAGCACCACGCGCTGCATATGGGGGGTCAGGCGCTCAGTGCGGACGACCTGCGCGGAGTGGGGCTTACGCGGCTTCCGTGCCGGACGTTCTGCCATGACGGCCTCCCAGATTCCCATGCTTAGGCTTACCTAAGTTAGCACTAGATTCTTTGTGATAGGCAAGAAGGCGAGAGCAATAACAATGCTTACGCGCCCAGCGTGGTGAGCAGTCGTTGCAATGATCCGCCCAGCCCCCAGCGCTCCGCCAGCGCGCCCACCAGCTCCGGGTCGCGCGGGGCGTGCGGCAGCGTCGTGTCGACATCGGGCAGCGGTACGTCGTCGGCGACCCGTACGACCTTGGGCGCGACCGCGACGTACGGCCGTGCCTCGTCGAGGCGCTTGCGCTGCGAGGGGGTCAGCTTGGACTTGGGGTCGTCGATCGCGGCCATGATCCCGGGCACGTCACCGAACTCGGCGAGCAGCTTCGCCGCCGTCTTCTCACCGATCCCGGGGACGCCGGGCAGACCGTCGCTGGGGTCGCCGCGCAGCAGCGCCAGATCGACGTAGCCGCGGCCGTCGACGCCGTACTTCTCGCGCAGGAACGCTTCGTCGGTGACTTGGAGCATGCCGACGCCCTTGATCGGATACAGGACGCGGATCCCGCGGGCGTCGTCGACGAGCTGGTACAGGTCGCGGTCGCCGGTGACGATGTCGACCGGGCCCTTGGCGTGTGCCGTGAACGTGCCGATGACGTCGTCGGCCTCGTACGGCTCGACGCCCACGCGCGCGATGCCGACCGCGTCGAGGACGGCCTCGATGATCGGCACCTGCGGGGAGAGCGTGTCCGGCACCTCCTCCGCGTCCGGGCCGCTCTCGCGGACCTCGGCGACGCGGTGCGCCTTGTAGGTGGGGATCAGGTCGACCCGCCACTGTGGTCGCCAGTCCGCGTCCATGCAGGCGACCAGCTGGTCGGGGCGGTGGTCCTTGACCAGGCGGTCGATGAACTCGAGCAGTCCGCGTACGGCGTTCACCGGCGTCCCGTCCGGTGCCTTCACGGACTCCGGGACGCCGAAGTAGGCGCGGAAGTAGAGCGAGGCGGTGTCGAGGAGCATCAGTCGTCCGGTCACGCCTCGCATCATGCCGCACGACGGCGCGACGACCACCCCTCAATGTCATCCGGAGGGACCAACACCGCCGGCTCCGGACGGGCGAGCACCCCTGGTTGGTGAGCTGGACCACTCCTGCGTTTGCGCCCGGAAAGCCTGGGAAGGCGCGGCCTCGGAGCGATGCCGGTTGCACATTCAACCGTCGAGGGGCCTTCCAGGTCCGTCGCCGTCGCCTCCCGTCCTGCCCCCGATCGAGAGGTACGCGTGTCAGCCAGGCTAGAAGCCGAGCATCTGTACAAGGTGTTCGGCAGACGACCCGACCAGGCAGTCGAACGGCTCCGCGAAGGAGCCGACCGGGAGGAACTGCGCGCCGACGGCACCACCGCCGCCGTCATCGACGCCTCCTTCTCCGTCGCACCGGGCCAGATCTTCGTCGTCATGGGCCTGTCCGGCTCCGGCAAGTCGACCCTCCTGCGGATGCTCAACGGACTCCTGGAGCCCACCGCGGGCCGCGTCCTCTTCGACGGCCAGGACCTGACCGCGCTCGGCGACCGCGAACTCCGCGAGGTCCGCGCCCGCAAGATCAGCATGGTCTTCCAGCACTTCGCGCTCTTCCCGCACCGCAGCGTCCGCGAGAACGCCGCCTACGGTCTTGAAGTGCAGGGCGTGCCCCGCGCCGAGCGCCTGAAGCGCGCCGGCGAGGCGCTCGCCCTGTGCGGCCTGGCCGGCTGGGAGGACTCCTGGCCCGACGAGCTGTCCGGCGGGATGCAGCAGCGCGTCGGCCTGGCCCGCGCGCTCGCCACCGACGCCGACCTGCTCCTCATGGACGAGTCGTTCAGCGCGCTCGACCCGCTGATCCGGCGGGACATGCAGGACCAACTCCTGGAACTGCAGCAGTCGTTGAAGAAGACGATCGTCTTCATCACGCACGACCTCAACGAGGCCATGCGCCTCGGCGACCGCATCGCCGTCATGCGCGACGGCCGCATCGTCCAGACCGGCACCGCGGAGGACATCCTCGTCCGCCCCGCCGACGACTACGTCTCCTCCTTCATCCAGGACGTCGACCGCTCCCGGGTCCTCACGGCGAGCTCCGTCATGGACACCGACCTGCGCGGCGACGAGGCCGACTGCGCCTGTGAGACCGCGACGCCGGACACGCCGTTCAACGAGCTCTGCGCGATCAGCGCCCGCCTCACGCACGCCGTCGCGGTGCTCGACAAGGACCACGAACTGGTCGGCGTCGTCCCCAGGCAGCGCCTGGTCGCCTTCCTCGGTGACGAGCAGCACGAACCCACCCCCTGTGTCAGTCCGCGTGACGGCGGCGAGAAGGTGACCGCCCATGCCTAGGCTCCCGCTCGGCGACTGGGTCGACTCCGGTGTCGACTGGCTCCTCGCCCACATGTCCTGGCTCTTCGACGCGATCAAGACGGTCGTCGAGGGCATGTACGACGGCATCAACGCGGTCCTCACCGCCCCCGAACCCCTGCTCCTCGCGGGCATCTTCGCCGTGATCGCCTGGTGGCTGCGCGGCTTGGTCGCGGGTGTCCTGGCCTTCGCCGGATTCCTGCTCATCGACTCGCTCGACCTGTGGGACCGGGCCATGTCGACCCTGGCCCTCGTCCTCGTCGCGACCGTCATCGCCCTGGTGATCTCGATCCCGCTGGGCATCTGGGCGGCCCGCTCCAAGACGGTCAGCGCGGTCGTACGGCCCGCTCTCGACCTGCTCCAGACGATGCCGTCGATGGTGCTGCTGATCCCGGCGATCCTCTTCTTCGGCCTCGGCACCTCGGCCGGCGTGATCGCCACCCTGATCTTCGCGCTCGCCCCCGGCGTCCGCATGACCGAGCTGGGCATCCGCCAGGTCGACGCCGAACTCGTGGAAGCAGCCGAGGCGTTCGGCACCTCACCACGCAACACACTCTTGCGCGTCCAACTGCCGCTGGCCCTCCCGACGATCATGGCGGGCATCAACCAGGTCATCATGCTGGGCCTGTCGATGGTCGTCATCGCGGGCATGGTCGGCACCGGCGGACTCGGCGGCGCCGTCAACGAGGCCATCGGCCAGCTCGACATCGGCTTCGGCTTCGAGGCGGGCGTCGGCATCGTCGTCCTCGCGATCTACCTCGACCGCATGACCAGCGCGCTCGGCACCCAGATCTCCCCGCTCGGCCGCCGCGCCGCCGCCAAGGCCCGCGCGGCAGGCAACGAGAAGCCCTGGAACTACCGCCCCCGCCCGGCGTTCGCCGTGATCGGCGTGGTCGTCCTCGCCCTCGTGGCCGGCGGCATGGGCGTCTTCGGCTCCTCCTCCGGCACCAAGGCGACCTCCGCCACGGACGTCGGCAAGGGCAAGAACATAACCATCGGCTACATCCCCTGGGACGAGGGCATCGCCTCCACCTTCCTCTGGAAGGAGATCCTGGAGGAACGCGGCTACAAGGTGACGACCACCCAGTACGCGGCGGGCCCGCTCTACACCGGCCTCGCCACCGGCCAGGTCGACTTCCAGACCGACTCCTGGCTGCCCACCACGCACGCCGAGTACTGGAAGAAGTACGGCAAGCAGCTCGACGACCTCGGCAGCTGGTACGGCTCCACCTCGCTGGAGCTGACCGTCCCGGCGTACATGAAGGACGTCAACACCCTGGCGGACCTCAAGACCCACGCCTCCGAGTTCGGCGGCAAGATCACCGGCATCGAACCGAGCGCCGGAATGATGGGCCTCTTGAAGACCAAGGTCCTCAAGGAGTACGGCCTCCAGGGCTCCTACGACGTCGTCGACGGCTCCACCCCGGCGATGCTGGCCGAGCTGAAGCGGGCGTACGCCAAGAAGCAGCCGATCGTCGTCACGCTCTGGTCGCCGCACTGGGCGTACAGCGACTACAAGCTGAAGAAGCTCAAGGACCCCAAGAACGCCTGGGGCAAGGGCGACGGCGTGCACACCGTGGCGCGCAAGGGCTTCGCCGCCGACAACCCCGACGTCGGCAAGTGGCTGAAGGACTTCAAGATGACCGAGAGCCAGCTCACCGGTCTGGAGGCGCAGATCCAGAAGTCCGGCAAGGGCGAGGAGCAGGACGCCGTCCGCACCTGGCTGAAGCAACACCCGGGCCTCGTCGACCAGTTGGCCCCGGTCGCGAAGAACCAGCAGAGCCGGTAGGACCGGAAAAGCCAGGCGGCCGGGTGACCTGACAGTCCCGCAGCCGCCGTCCCAGAGGTGGGCTCCACCGCACGTTCCCCCCTTCGTGCGGCGGGGCCCACCTTTGTCCGTGCCCCGATCCGGTACGAAAAGGATCCGGCCAACCACATAGCGCTACGAAACCCCGCAATCAGGCCCGTGATGTGAGCGGGAACACAGGCGGCTGCGTATGCATTGAAGAGTAGAGACGAGGTCTGGCGCTGATCGAGGGCCGGCGAGCCCTTGGACAGTGGCCAGAACTGTGACGTCCGATCGCACGCTGTGTGACGTGGATGTGACAGGCGCATGAAACGGTTTGCCGAACATGCGTAGGGTGCAGAGAACTCATCAGAGGCAACTGAAAACCGACGAGCGAAGGAGGGAGCCGGAGCGATGGGCGACCACAAAGAACAGCCCCTTCGGGTGGGTGCGGCCGTACGGCGGCGGCGCCGCGCACTCTCGCTGACCCTCGCCGTCGTGGCCGAACGCAGCGGCCTGTCGGTGCCCTTCCTGAGCCAGGTCGAGAACGACCGGGCCCGCCCCAGCCGCAGCTCCCTGGAGAAGGTGGCCGACGCCCTGCGCACCACGGCCGTCGAACTCCTCGCCGCCGCCGACCCCGCGTGCAGCGTCGACGTCGTACGCGCGGAGGAGCCCGAGGCGGGCGGCGCGCCCCGGATGCGTTCCCTGGTGCGGGGTCATCACCAGCTGCACGCCTCGGAGTTCACCGGTGACCATGACGCCGGTCGCGAATTCCAGCACCGCAACGACGAGTTGATGTACGTCGCGGAGGGTGCCGTCGAGATCGAGGCGGAGGGGCGCGCGTACCGGCTCGTGCGCGGCGACACCATGTACCTCACCGGAGGCGTCCGCCACCGCTGGCGCGCGACCGTGCCGGACACCCGGGTGGTCGTGGTCGCGGTGGCCGAGCACATCGAGGCGGTCCAGGACCGCCAGCGCTGATGCGCGTCGTGTCCCTCGTGCCGTCCCTCACGGAGGCGATCGCCGTATCGCTTCCGGGAGTTCTGGTCGGCGCGACGGACTGGTGCAGTCACCCGGCCGACCTCGACGTGACGCGCGTGGGCGGCACCAAGAACCCGAAACTCGACCCGATCCTCGCCCTCGCCCCCGACTTGGTGATCGCCAACGAGGAGGAGAACCGTGAGCCGGACCTGACTGCCTTGCGCGGAGCGGGAGTTGAGGTCCTGGTCACCGAGGTGCGTGACGTCCCGCAGGCCTTCCGCGAACTGGCCCGGGTCCTTGACGCGTGCGGAACGCCGTCCCGCCCACGCTGGCTGGACGAGGCGGAGCGGGCGTGGTCGGAGCTGCCACGACCGGGGCGCCGCAGGACCGCTGTCGTGCCCGTCTGGCGGCGTCCATGGATGGTGCTGGGGCGGGACACCTTCGCGGGCGATGTGCTGGCCCGACTGGGAGTCGACCACCTGTACGCGACGCACGCCGAGCGCTACCCGCCAACGGTCGACGAACTACGTTCCGCGGAACCGGACTTGGTGGTCCTCCCGGACGAGCCGTACCGCTTCACGGCCGACGACGGACCGGAGGCGTTCGCCGGTCTGCCCTGCGTGCTCGTCAGCGGCCGGCACCTCACGTGGTACGGGCCGTCACTGGGCGAAGCGCCACGGGTGCTGGGCGCGGCCCTGCGAGCAGCGCACCGCTGAGCAGGCCGCGGGCCGTGTACACGGCGGCGGTGGCCCAGGCGGCGACCAGGACGCCGTAGAGGACGATCGTGAGCCCGTCGTAGACGGCGAGGCCGGTGTGGTGGGACAGGGACTCGGCGCCGGTGACGCAGGTGCCGACCGGGAAGGTGAACGCCCACCAGGTCATCGTGAAGCGCAGGCCGTGGCGGCGGGCGCGGACGACGTGTGCGGTGGCGAGGCCGAGCCAGAGCAGGGCGAAGCCCATGACGGGGACGCCGTAGAGGATGGCGAGGAGGCTGAAGCCCTGGGAGTACGAGGCTGACACGACACCGGGGGCGAAGTCCGCGAACTTGCCTACTGCGGTGGTGGATTGGCCCAGCGGGCCCAGGACCAGGAACAGCGTCGGGGTGAGCGCGAGGGGGAGTGGTCCGCCGGTGACGAGGCGAGCGAAGACCAGTGGCAGCATCAACAGGGTTGCCAGCAGGCTCAGTCCGAACATCGCGAAGCAGGCGAGGAGGAGCGTCTCCCGGGGCTGTCCGGGCGGCAGGTGGGGCACCAGGAGCGGTCCGAGGGCCGCGGACACCATGGGCGCGACGACGGGCAGCAGCCACACGGGGGTGGCCTGGGAAGGGTGCACCTTGTGCCGTACGGCCATCAGGTACGGGACGGCCACGGCCGCCGTGAGCCCGACGGCCGTACCGGCGCCGAACAGCACGGTGTCGAGCGCGACCGCCGCCCGGAGCCCGATCCAGTCCCGCCCGACGACCAGGGCGCCGCCGCCCACCGCCAGCAGGGCCATCGCGAGGCAGCCGTAGAAGGGGGCCATCGCCGGGTCGAGGAGATCGGCGCGGGCCTGGTCGCGGTGGTGGGTCCAGTGCAGGGTGCGGGCGACGAGCAGGGTCAGCAGCATCGCGAGGGAGAGGGCCCAGACCGCGGTGCAGGCCGTGCGCAGTCCCGGGAGGTGGAGCGGGAGCCCGGCACCGGCCGTGCCGACGATGGCGGTGCCCATGACGGAGGCGTACCAGTTGGGTCCGAGATGACGAACGGCGGTGACCATGCCTCCACCGTCTCGCCGACCGAGACGGGCGACCAGGGAGTATCTGTCTATGGGGACATAAACTGGATTTATGAGCAACGGTGAGATGGGTGAGCAGCGGGAGGGGTCGATCGCGCACCGGGTGCCGGATCTGGGCGCGCTGGAGCTGTTGCTGGCGGTGGCCCGGCTCGGGAGTCTCGGCGGGGCGGCCCGCGAACTGGGGATCACCCAGCCCGCGGCCAGCAGCCGGATCCGCTCCATGGAACGTCAGCTCGGCGTCGCCCTGGTGGACCGCTCACCGCGCGGATCGACCCTGACCGACGCCGGGGCCCTGGTCACGGACTGGGCCCGCCGGGTCGTCGAGGCGGCGGCGGCCTTCGACGCGGGCGCCCAGGCGCTACGGCACCGTCGCGATTCCCGGCTCCGCGTCGCCGCCAGCATGACCATCGCCGAGTACCTCCTCCCCGGCTGGCTCCTCGCCCTGCGCTCCCAACGCCCGGACACGGCCGTCTCGTTGCTCGCCGGCAACTCGACCACGGTCGCGGAACGGCTCCTCGCCGACGAGGCCGACCTGGGGTTCGTGGAGGGCCTGTCCGTGCCCGCGGGCCTGGACTCCACGGTGATCGCCCACGACCACCTGATCGTCGTGACCGCTCCGACCCACCCGTGGGCCCGCCGTCAACGCCCGGTCCCGGCCGCGGAGTTGGCGACGACGCCGTTGATCCTGCGGGAGAAGGGTTCGGGCACGAGGCAGGTGTTGGACGCGGCCTTGGGTGGCCTGGCGCGCCCGTTGATCGAGTTGTCGTCCACCACGGCGGTCAAGGCGTCGGTGGTGAGCGGGGCGGGGCCGGCGGTGTTGAGTGAACTCGCCGTGGGGGAGGAGCTGTCGATGCGGAGGCTGGTGCGTATCCCGGTCGAAGGGGTCACTCTCGCCCGGGACTTGAGAGCGGTCTGGCCCACGGGGCACCGGCCGACCGGACCGGCACGGGAGCTGCTCTCGCTGACGCGGGGCTAGCGGGCTTTCGCAGGGCTAGCGAGCCTTCGTAGCCGCTTCCACCAACGCCCGCATCACCCGCAGGTCTTCGCCCATCTCGGGATGCCACTGCACCCCCAACACCCAGTCGGCGGAGGGGAGTTCGATCGCCTCCGGGGTGCCGTCCTCCGCCCAGGCCGACACCGTCAGGCCCGCGCCCAGGCGGTCCACGGACTGGTGGTGGAAGGTCGGGACCGAGGTCTCCTCCGGTACCGCTGACGCGTACAGGGTTCCCGGTACCGGCTTGACCGGGTGGTGGCCGAAGACGCCCGGGGTCTCCGCGTGGCCGTCTATGTGCTGGACGAGGGTGCCGCCGACGGCGACGTTGAGGAGCTGCATGCCCCGGCAGATGCCCAGGAGGGGGATGCCAGCCGTCAACGCGGCCTCGATCAGGGCGAGTTCCCAGGCGTCGCGGGCGGCGGCGGGCGGGCCGGTGCGGGGGTCGCGGTCGGCGCCGTAGCGGACCGGTTCCACGTCCGGGCCGCCCGCGATGACCAGGGCGTCCAGGCGGGCGACGGTCGCCGTGGCCTGCTCGGGGGCATCGGGGGGCAGCATCGCGGCGAGGCCGCCCGCGCGTTGGACGAGGCGCGGGTAGCCGGCGGGCAGCAGGGCCGCCTCCAACTCCCAGGTGCCCCAACGTGCTGCGGCCTCCAGATACGTACTGATACCGATCAGCGGCCTGCCCGCCATGCACCCCTCCGACGTGAAGCGAATTGAATGGACTCCGTGGGAACCATTGAACTACCCCGCTGGTCAGGCCGTCACGCCAGGAACCCGCGCAGCAGTGCCGCCGTCCCCGCGCAGTGCTCCCGCATCATCTCCCGCGCCCCGTCCGCGTCCCCGTCCAGGACCGCCTCGACCAGCGCGATGTGCTGGCGCTGCGAGTGCTCCAGGTTGCGGACCAGGAGGGGGATGCAGTCGAGGAGGTCGTTCACCGTGGCCCGTACCGCCGCGTACTGCGCGGTCAGGGTCGGTGAGCCGCACAGCTCGGCCAGGGTCAGGTGCAGCAGGGTGTCCAGGCGGCGGTAGTCGGCGAGCGGGGCGTCGTGCGTGCGGGCGAGGGCGTCCCGGAGGCGGTCCGCCTGGTCGGCGGTCAGGCCGTGGGTCGCGCACAGGCCCGTCGCGCCGACCTCCAGCACCTCCCGGAACCGCAGCACGTCCTCGATGTCGACCGCGCTGATCCGCCGCCGCAGCTCGTCCTCGCCGCCCGCGTCCGACTTCGGCAGGACGAAGGTCCCGCCGTAGCGTCCGCGCCGCGACTCCACGAGGCCCTGGTCCTGGAGTACCTTCAGAACCTCGCGCAGCGTCACCCGACTGATCCCGAGCCGCTCGGCCAGCTCCCGCTCGGCCGGCAACCGTTCGCCCCCCGGCACCAGACCCAGCCGTACGACCTGCAGTATCTGTTCCAGCGCCTCTTCGAAGCCGTTGCCCGCCCGCACCGGCCGCAGTACCGGGGTCAACCGGTCCTCAAGCCCGTTCTCCGCATCCAGCGACATATGGCGGCACCCCCTTCCCAAGCAATGGTTCTCCGCAATACCTTATGGCTTCCGGCTGACCGTAGAAGCCGAAGGAGGCTTTCCCGTGGCAGACCGCACACCCCCACTGAGCGTCGAGGAACTCCAACGCCTCGTCGCCAGTGGTGAGATCGACACTGTTGTCCTGGCCTTCCCCGACATGCAAGGGCGGCTCCAGGGCAAGCGGTTCGCCGCCCCCTTCTTCCTGGACGACGTGCTCCAGCACGGTACCGAGGGCTGCAACTACCTCCTCGCCGTCGACACCGAGATGAACACGGTCGACGGCTACGCCATGTCCTCCTGGGAGCGCGGTTACGGCGACTTCGCCATGCACCCGGACCTGTCCACCCTCCGCCGGGTGCCCTGGAACGCCGGCACCGCCCTGTTGATGGCCGACCTCGCCTGGAACGACGGATCGCCGGTGGTCGCCGCACCCCGCCAGATCCTGCGCCGCCAGCTGGAGCGCCTCGCCGAGCACGGTTTCACCGCGCAGGTCGGTACGGAGCTGGAGTTCATCGTGTTCAAGGACACGTACGAACAGGCCTGGGACGCCAACTACCGAGGCCTTACCCCGGCCAACCAGTACAACATCGACTATTCGGTGCTGGGGACCGGGCGCATCGAGCCGCTGCTGCGCCGTATTCGGAATGAGATGGCCGTCGCGGGTCTGACCGTCGAGTCCGCCAAGGGGGAGTGCAATCCCGGCCAGCACGAGATCGCCTTCCGCTACGACGACGCCCTCGTCACCTGCGACCAGCACGCCGTCTACAAGACCGGCGCCAAGGAGATCGCCTCCCAGGAGGGTGTCTCGCTGACCTTCATGGCGAAGTACAACGAGCGCGAGGGCAACTCCTGCCACATCCACCTCTCGCTCGGCGACGGGGACGGCGGCAACGCCATGGCGGGTTCCGCTTCCGACCCCGGTGGCATGTCGGAGGTCATGCGGTACTTCCTCGCCGGGCAACTCGCCGCGCTCCGCGACTTCTCGCTGCTCTACGCCCCGAACATCAACTCGTACAAGCGGTTCCAGCCCGGTTCGTTCGCGCCGACCGCCGTCGCCTGGGGGTACGACAACCGCACCTGCGCGCTACGGGTCGTCGGTCACGGCCGCTCCATGCGCTTCGAGAACCGGCTGCCCGGCGGCGACGTCAACCCGTATCTCGCGGTGGCGGGCCTCGTCGCGGCCGGGCTCTACGGAATCGAGCACAAGCTGGAGCTGCCGGAGGCCTGCGCGGGCAACGCCTACAGCGGCGACTACGCACACGTCCCCACCAACCTCCGCGAGGCCGCCGAGCTGTGGGAGAACAGCCCGATCGCCAAGGCCGCCTTCGGCGACGAGGTCGTCGCGCACTACCGCAACATGGCACGCGTCGAACTGGAAGCCTTCGACGCCGCCGTCACCGACTGGGAGCTGCGTCGCTCCTTCGAACGTCTGTGATTCGAACGTCTGTGAGAGGTCCTTCGTTGTCCTACGAGCTTGAACTCCAGGTGCTCAACCCGGCCACCGAGGAGGTCGTCGCCACCGTCCCCGCCGCCACCGCGGCCGACGTGGACGCCGCCGTCGTACGCGCCGCCCGGGCCCAGGCGAAGTGGGCCGCGCTCCCGCCCGCCGACCGGGCCCGGCTGCTGCGCCGCTTCGCTGTCGCGGTCGACGAACACCTCGAAGAACTGGCCCAGTTGGAGGTGCGCGAGGCCGGACACACGGTCGGCAACGCCCGCTGGGAGGCCGGCAACGTCCGTGACCTGCTCGACTACGCGGCCGGGGGAGTGGAGCGGCTGACCGGCCGGCAGATCCCGGTCGCGGGCGGCCTCGACATCACGATCCTCGAACCGCTGGGTGTGGTGGGTGTGATCGCGCCCTGGAACTTCCCGATGCCGATCGCCGCGTGGGGCACCGCACCGGCGCTCGCGGCGGGCAACGCGGTCATCCTCAAGCCGGCCGAGACGACCCCGCTGACCGCGCTCCGGCTGGCCGAACTCGCCCTGGAGGCAGGCCTTCCCGAGGGCCTCCTCCAGGTCCTCCCCGGCCACGGCCCGGTCGCGGGCACCGCACTCGTCGAGCATCCCGGCGTCGCGAAGATCGTGTTCACGGGATCAACGGCCGTGGGCAAACAGGTGTTGGCGAAGGGCTCGGACCTCCTCAAGCGCGTCACCCTCGAACTCGGCGGCAAGAGCCCCAACATCGTCTTCGCCGACGCGGACATCGAGGCCGCGGCGGCCGCCGCCCCCATGTCCTTCCTCGACAACTCCGGCCAGGACTGCTGCGCCCGCACCCGCATCCTGGTCCAACGCGGCGTCTACGACCGCTTTTTGGAGCTCCTGGCCCCCGCGATCGAGGGGGTGACGGTCGGCGACCCGGCCGACGAGAAGACGGACATGGGCCCGCTGATCTCCAAGGTCCAGCTGGAGCGCGTGCGTTCGTACGTCACCGACGACCTGGCCGGCATCCGAGGCAAGGCACCCGAGGGCCCCGGCTTCTGGTTCCCGCCGACGGTGGTGACGGGCGTCGACCCGCACGCGCGCGTGGCCGTCGAGGAGGTCTTCGGCCCGGTCGCCGTGGTGCTCCCCTTCGAGGACGAGGCGGAGGCGATCGCCCTGGCCAACGCCACCGACTACGGCCTGTCCGGTTCCATCTGGACCCGGGACGTCGGCCGCGCCCTGCGGGTCTCGCAGGCCGTCCGGGCGGGCAACCTGTCCGTCAACTCCCATTCCAGCGTCCGCTATTGGACCCCCTTCGGCGGCTTCAAGCAGTCGGGGATCGGCCGCGAACTGGGCCCGGACGCGCTCACCGCCTTCACCGAAACCAAGAACGTCTTCATCAGTACGGAGGGCCCCGCACAGTGACCTCAGAGATTGTTTGCCGGCGTCTCGTCGGCCGTACCGCCGTCATCACCGGAGCCGGCAGCGGCATCGGTCTCGCCACCGCGCGCCGGCTCGCCTCCGAGGGCGCCAACGTCGTCTGCGGCGACATCGACGAGACCCACGGCAAGGCGGCGGCCGACGAGGTCGGCGGGCTGTTCGTGAAGGTCGACGTCACCGACCCCGAGCAGGTCGAGGCGCTCTTCAAGGCGGCCTTCGACACCTACGGCAGCGTCGACATCGCCTTCAACAACGCGGGCATCTCGCCGCCGGACGACGACTCCATCCTCGACACGGGACTTGAGGCGTGGAAGCGCGTCCAGGACGTCAACCTCACGTCCGTGTACCTGTGTTGCAAGGCCGCGATCCCGTACATGCGCCGCCAGGGCAAGGGGTCCATCATCAACACGGCGTCGTTCGTGGCGCGGATGGGCGCGGCGACCTCGCAGATCTCGTACACGGCGTCCAAGGGCGGTGTCCTCGCCATGTCCCGTGAACTGGGCGTGCAGTTCGCCCGCGAGGGCATCCGCGTCAACGCGCTCTGCCCGGGCCCGGTCAACACCCCACTCCTGCAAGAGCTGTTCGCGAAGGACCCCGAGCGCGCCGCGCGCCGCCTGGTGCACATTCCGGTCGGCCGTTTCGCGGAGGCGACCGAGATCGCCGCGGCCGTGGCCTTCCTGGCGAGTGACGACTCGTCGTTCGTCAACGCCGCCGACTTCCTTGTGGACGGGGGCATTTCGGGGGCGTACGTCACGCCGATGTAGGAGATGTGAGAGCGCTCAGTCGGTCAGCACGCGGCGACGGCCCGGAAGAAACTCCGGGCCGTCGTGCGTTTTTGTCGGTCCGTCAGAGAAACGTCATGCCCTCGCCGCGATAGGTGGGCACCGTGGCGGTGACGGCGTCGCCCTCGATCAGGTGCAACACGTCGAAGCGCTCGCAGAGTTCACCGGCCTTGGCGTGCCGGAACCACACCTTGTCGCCGATGAGGAGGTCGTCGGCGGGGGAGCCGAGCAGCGGCGTCTGTACCTCGCCGGGTCCTTCCTGGGGGTCGTAGCGCAGACCCTCCGGGAGGTACGGCACCGGGAGCCGGTCGGGGCCGGCGGCGCCGGAGGCGGGGTAGCCGCCGCCGAGGGCGGTGACGACGCCGACGCCCGGGCGCCGTACGACGGGCTGGGCGAAGAGCGCGGCCGGACGGCCGGTGAACGACGTGTAGTTGTCGAAGAGGCGCGGCACGTACAGCCCGGAACCGGCCGCGATCTCGGTCACGGAATCCTCGGCGGCGGTGTACTGCACACTGCCGGTGCCACCACCGTTGACGAACTCCAGATCGGGCACAACTGCCCTTACCGCACGCACTACTTCCGCGCGCCGCTCGACGAGTTCGCGTTTGGCGGTGGCCTGCATCAGCCGGATCGCGCGGGAGCGGAACGGCCGCCCCGCGACGGAGTCGCCGACACCGGCGATGTGTCCCTCGTAGGCCATGATCCCGACGACCTTGAAGCCGGGGCGGGCGGACACCGTCCGTGCGATGTCGGCGAGTTGGGCGGGGGAGCGCAGCGGCGAACGGAGCGCGCCGATGCGGACCCGGCCGCCGAGCATCTTCAGCGAGGTGTCCAACTCCAGGCAGACGCGGATGACTTCGGTGCCGCCGTCGCGTGAGTCGTCGATGAGTTTGAGCTGTGCGGGGTCGTCGATCATGACGGTGACGGCGGAGGCGAGCTTGGGGTCGTTGGCCAGTTCGCCGAACGCGGCGTGGTCGGCGGAGGGGTAGGCGAGGAGGACGTCCTCGAACCCGGAACGGGCGAGCCACAGCGACTCGGCGAGGGTGAAGGACATCAGGCCCGCGAAGCCGTCCCTGGCCAGGACGCGTTCGAGGAGGGTTCGACAGCGGACGGACTTGCTGGCGACGCGGACCGGCTTGCCGCCGGCCCGGCGGACGAGGTCGTCCGCGTTGGCATCGAAGGCGTCCAGGTCGACGATCGCGAGAGGGGCGTCGAGGTGGGCGGTGGCCCGGTCGTAACGGGCCCGGTCGGCGGCGCGCGCAGTCATGAACGCAGCCTGCCAGACAGGATTACCGCAGGGTAGGGGGACGTTCCGGGCAGATGCCCCGGGGGTGTGGACTGGTTCCCGTTCGAGCGGGGTCAACCCGTAGAGTGACGCGCACGCACGGAGGAAACGCCGCCGGTCGTTCGACCGCGTCCGGGATGGCCGTCCGCCGCTGCGGGTATGCGTGCTCGGGATGACTTTGTATTTGTGTACGTGCCGGGTGAGGCGGGGCGGACGCCGGTCCGTATACGAGCAAAGAGCGGGACTGGACCGGCCCCGCACAGGACAGACGGTGCCCGCATACGGACGGACGCCGGCCCGGTACGAGGAAACGGGGGGTGCATGAGCACGGAAGCGCGACGCGCCCCCGGATCACCGGGCTCGCCGCCACCGGGCCGCCCGCCGGGGTCGACGAGCGCGGGGAATCCTTTGGACCCGGGGAACGTGACGAACTCGGCGAACATGACGAATTTGGCGGGGTGGCCGGCGTCCGATGACGCGGCTGGTGCGGCTGATGCGACTGGTTCCACCGATGCCGCTGACGCAACAGGCGGGGATGCGGACCGACCGCGTTCTGGTTCTGGGGCGATGCCGGGGACTCCGAGGCCGGCGTGGGGTGCGGCAGGGGCCGCCTCGGGTTCCGCGTCGGGGCCTGTCTCCGGGGATACTTCGGGTCCTGTTTCGGGTTTTGCCTGGGGTCCGGCTTCGGGGGGTACTTCGGGTCCTGTTTCCGGTTCCGGTTCGGGTTCTGGTTTGAGGGTTGGTCCGGTTTCGGATGGGCCGGGGATGCCGGGTGTGGGGGGCGGGTCGGACGTGCAGGGCGGGTCGGGCACACAAGGTGCGGGGAACCGGCCGGGTGCGCCCAACAGGCCTGGTGCGTCGGGCACTTCGGGTGCGTGGGATGCGTGGAGTGCGCCAGGGATGCCGGGTGCGCCGACGAACGGCGGTTCGCCGGACCGCAGGCTTGCTTCGGGCGCCCACGCGAGAGGGCGCCGGGCGGAGGGGGCTGCGCGACCGAGCGACGGTACGGGCGTGTCGGGGCCGAGCGGCTCGGGGACTTCCGGGGCCGGGGCTGCGGGAGCCTCGCGAAACGGGAGAGAGCCGTTCGCGCCGGGTTCCGACGTGCCGTCACAAGAGGCAGGTCCCGGTGCGTCGGCAGTTGGGGCGGGTTCCGGTACCGCGCCGGCAAGGACCGGGGGTGACGGGTCCAGCACGGGGTGGTGGGACCGTGGCAACGGGAGGCGTACGGCACCGCAGGACGGTGGGTCCGACGCCCGTACGGTGTCCCGGGGGAACGGTCGCGACGAGCGCATCGCGTCTTCGGGCAATGGTTTTGGTGCCGGAGCTGTGTCTTCGAGTGGTGGGTCGGATGCCGGTCCGGGGTTTTCGGGTGACGGTCCTGGCGCTCGTACCGCGTCTCAGGGCAACGGTTTTGATGCCCGGGCGGTGTCTCCGGGTAGCGACCCCGATCCCAGTACCGCGTCTCAGAGCAACGGCTCCGATACCCGCGACGGGTCCGGTGCCCCACCGGCTTCCTCCGACGGGCGGCCGCGCTTCCCCGGCCTTCGGCCGTTCTCGCCCCGTGCCACGGACGCCGTGAGCCCACCCCCTCCTCCCGCCTCGGCACGCTTCCCGGACGTCCCGCCCGCGCCCGCGGGCGACACGCGCCGCGCGAGCCACGACGAAGCCACACCGGGAGCGGTCCCGCCCCGGCCGCCTCACCGCCCCACGGCGGCGACGTATGCCAACGAGGCGCTACGCGAGCCCAGTTCGGAGACGGCGGCCCCGTTCCGCCCGTCCACACCGGCCGGTTCTGGCACGCCGCCGCGCCCTGCGGGCGAGGCCTCCGGTCAGCCGTCCGACCGGCTTCGCCATGCCCCCGGCCGCTCAGGAACTCCCCCGAGCTCCTCCAGTCCACCGCGCCCGGCGAGCGAAACTCCGCGTGAGGCGTCCGACGGGTTGCGCCAGGACCCGCCCGGCCGGGCAACGCCTCCTCCTGGCCCGGTTACTTCGCAGCATCCCGAGGGTGAGGCCTCGCGTGAGTCGTCCGACTCACGGCGCTATATCCCTACGCGTCCGGGGACTTCTGCCGGCTCCGCCACTTCGCCTGGTCCTGGGGTCGAGTCTCCGCGTGAGTCGTCCGACTGGTCGCGTCAGGACTCTGACCGCAGGGCAACGCCTCCTCGTCCGGGCACTTCGTCGCGTCCCGAGGGTGAGGCTTCGGATCAGTCCTCCGATCGGCTTCGCCATGCCCCGGGCCGCCCGGGAACGCCTCCCGGCTCCGCCGTCCCGTCCCGTCCTGCGGGTGAGGCACCGCGCGAAGCGTCCGACCAGTGGGGCCTGGACTCCGAGCGCAGGGCAACGCCTCCTGGTCCGGTCACTTCGCCGGGCTCTGAGGGTGAGGCCTCGGGGCAGTCGTCCGATCCGCAGCGATACACCCCCAGGCGCCCGGGTACTTCTGGCGGCTCTGACACTCCGCCCGGTCCGGCAGCCGAGTCTCCGCGTGAGTCGTCCGATTGGTCGCATCAGGACTCTGCCCGCAAGGTAACTCCCCCTGGCCCGGGTACTTCGCAACGTCCCGACGGTGAGGCCTCGCGTGAGTCATCCGACTCGCGGCGCTATATCCCTACGCGCCCGGGTACTTCTGCCGGCTCCGCCACCCCGCCCAGCCCGGCAACCGAGCCCGCGCATCAGGCACCCAACTCGCAGCGCTACGTCCCCACCCGCCCGGGAACCTCTGCCGCCGCCCCCACCACCCCGCCCGGCCCGCCGGCCGAGCCCCCGCACCAACCGTCCGACCGGCTCCGCCAGAACCCCCCTCGCCCGGCAACACCTCCCCGCCCGGCAACCGACCCCGCGGCACAGGCACCCGACCGGCAGCTCCACACCCCCACCCGCCCAGCCACACCTCCACCCGCTCCCGCCCCGGAGCCCCACTCGGAGCCCACCGACCAGCTCCGGTCGGGCACCCCTTGGCGAGGCGAGTCGTTCACGGATCCCACCGGCGGCGCGCCCAGTCGTGGTGCGTGGTCGCCCTCCGGTGCCAATGCCCCCTATCCCTCCGGCCCTCACTCCGCCGGCCCCACCGCATCCGGCCCCACCGCATCCGGCCCCGGCGCATCCGGCCCCGGCGCCTCCGCGTCCGCCGCGCAGAGCCCCGCCGTCGACGACACCGACACCCGTGCCTGGTCGCCGACCGCACCCAGCACCCCAGTCGATCCCACCGACGACACCAAGACCCGCTCCTGGTCAACCGCCGCCCCCAGCACCCCAGTTGGGCCCAC
>NZ_BARF01000142.1 GCF_000367365.1 Streptomyces prunicolor NBRC 13075
GTCTGCTCCGCAGACACGACGCGCCGTCGCTACGCGACGGAAAAGCCTCGCTCCGCGTGGCTATCGCCACTCCGTGGCGAAGGTGATCCACTCCGTGGATCAGCAACCGGGTCGGAGGCATGGAGCGCTGATCGCTCCGCGATCCACTCTCCATGCCTCCTCAGCTCTGTTCGAAATCGACAACTCGCCTGTTGGCTAAGGTGGGTGACGGGTAGTAGTCCGCTCCGCGGACAACTACCGGCTGGCTAACAGCGGACCTGCCGTCTTACTGCACGGCTCCATGAAACAGGTCCGGGCGGGGGCTAAGCAGTGTGGCCACCCTCCACGGGCCGACCTGGTGGACGCTTCCCCATGAGTTTGATGGAAGCAAAAAACTATGGATTATCTGAGATGCTGGTCTCCCCTTCTTCAGGGGATGCGGTCCGGTGTCGAGCCAGTCCTCTGCAGCAACCGCGTCTGATAATCCGCGAGTTGGCCAGCCTCCCGCCCCCTACTTGTGGCTAAGCAGAGCCGCAGACCGACAAGTAGGGGGTCCTGAACGACGTAACAGCTACGAGTTCGGCGTACCTATGCGTCACTCACCTCATCCATGACTTGATCCCCAGGGCCCTTCACTGCGTCGATGCCGCAACCGAGCATGCTGCGTGCGGAGTCCAGCGAGATGAACGGGCTGGTGTGTGCGCCGAGTACCCGGAAGGTGTCGGCTTGTTCTACCTTGAGTTGGCGATAGCTCAGGTCAAGCGTCGCCCGTACGGCCAGATCTCCGGCCCGGAGCTCGTCCAGCCGGTTTCGTTCGTCGGTAAGTTTGGCGGCCAGGACCGCCACGGTCCAGGTGCGCCTGGCGGCAAGACGGGACGCCGCGATGCGGATCGCCAGGGGCAGGAAGCCGCAGGCATCGACCACGTAGAGGGCCATCGCCCGCTCCCTCTCCACCCGTTCCTCTCCCACAATGCGCGTGAAGAGCTGGATGGCTTCCTCTGGTGACATCACATCCAGGTCCACCATGTGCGCCCCTGCCAGGTCCACCAGTTGTACCCGGCTCGTCACCAGAGCCGCGCAGCCCTCCGTTCCGGGCAGCAGTGGACGAACCTGCGCCGCGTCCCTCGCGTTGTCCAGGAGCACCAACACGCGGCGGCCGTCGAGCATCGACCGGTACAGCGCCGCTCGCTCTTCCAGTGTGTCCGGGATCGCCGAGCCCGCTGTGCCCAAGGCACGCAGGAACGCGCCCAGTACTGTCTCCGGCTCCGCCGCCCGGTCCCTTGTTCCCTGGAGGTCGACGTACAGCTGGCCGTCGGGAAAGTGGGCGCGGGCCGCGTGCGCCACATGCACCGCGAGTGTCGTCTTGCCCACGCCGCCGATGCCGGCGAGCAGGGAGACCGCCATCATTCGGCCCTCGGCCGAGGCCAGGACGTCTTCGAGCCCCGCCACGAAGGACGCGCGCCCGGTGAAGTCGGGTACGGTTGCCGGGAGTTGGGCGGGGCGTATGACCGGCCTGTGGGGCTCAAGCCTTCTTGGAGGGGGCTCCGTCAGGCCCGGGTCCGCCTGCAGAATCTGCTGCTGTAGTTCCTGCATCCGCGGACGCGGGTCCACTCCCAGCTCGTCCGCCAGCAGGCGCCGCGTGTCCGCGTACACCGCCAGTGCCTCCGCCTGGCGCCCGCTGCGGTACAGCGCCAGCATCAACAGTTCGCGCAGGCGCTCGCGCAGGGGGTGCGCCGCTGTCAGGGCGGTGAGCTCGGAGACCACCTCCGCGTGGCAGCCCTGTTCCAGGTCTATGTCCATGCGGGACTCGAGGAGTTGCAACCGCCATTCCTCGAGTCGGACACGCTGCGCCTCCGCGTAGGGGCCCGGCAGTCCCGCCAGCACTTCGCCGTCCCACAACGCCAGCGCGCGGCCCAGCGTCTCCCGGGCGTGGCTCAGGTCTCCCGCCGCCCTCGCCTTGCCTGCCTCGGTCACCAGTTCCTGCGCCACCGCCAGGTCCAGCGCGTCCTCGCCCAGCGAGCGGATTGCGTACCCGCCCGACTCGCTGACCAGGACGCCTGGGTCCAGGGCCTTCCGCAGACGCGAGGCGTAGGTCCGTACCGCCGCGAGTGCCTGTGCTGGCGGCTCGTCGCCCCACAGTGCGTCGATCAGTTCGCCCGCAGTTGCCGTACGGCCCTCCCGCAGCAGTAGCGCGGCTAGCAGGGCCCGTTGCTGGGGGGAGCCCGTGGGCAGTGGCTCCTCCCCGCGCCAGGCGCGCACTGGTCCGAGCAGGCTGAAGCGCAATCTCGGTGCCCGAGCCCGGGCTGGAGGTGCAGCGGGTGCTGTCCGCTGCGCGGGTGGGATCGCCTTGCGGGGGGCGTGTCCTAGGGCGCGTCTCCATGCGTCGCCCCACAAGCGGTGCTCTGTTTCAGTGACCCCGCAAGCGACCAGGAACCCAATCAGTTGATGCTCGTCGCGCGGCACCGTCTGCCCCTGCACGATGCGATGAGCGGTGCTGTGTGGCAGCCTTCCCCACTCCCCCGCCCGTTGCTCCATGTCGCGCACCGTGGGCCGGCCGGCCCACGCGTAGAGCTCCTGTAGGCCGGCCTTGAACTTGCCGATGGTGTCGAGGTACATCGGACTCGGCGCCGGGCGAGCGTCGCCAGACCCGTAGTGGCCGCCTCTGCGGGCCTTCCTCCACAGTTCCATCGCCACATCGACCGGAGCGCAGCAGGCCTGCGCGTAGGCCTGGACGGCGCGCGCGCTGGGCACGCCGTGTCCTGACGCCGCACGCTGGAGCGTCGTGGCGTGGCATCCTGCCCGGTCCGCCAGCTGGGCGTAGGACCATCCTCCGGCCGCGCGCTGAGCGCGCAGCCAGCAGGCCAACTTCTCCAGCGCCCCGTTGGAGGTGGCTACCGGTTTCTCCCTGCGCCCCACGGCCGGTGCGCCTACGGTGTCGGGATCGCGTTCGCCATCCGCACGATCAGTGGCCACAGCCGTTGCCCTGTGCCCCGCAGTGCCAGCAGTGTGCCCGCTGCGGTCAGACTGGCGCCGCTCAGCACCGCCAAGGTCGTTGATGTGTCCAGGCCGCTGCCTGCCATCACGCAGGCCAGTACGACGATCACCACGGCATCGGGTGTCGAGAGCCTGTGGTGGGGTGCGCCGTTTACAACGCACCCCACCACGCGAGATGTGTGGGGCATGTCCTGCCTCCTGAGTTCAACGCCCGCGCTGAGGGCGCGTCGGCGTGTTGCGGGCTCCAGGTGTGTCGCTCAACTGGTGTTTGCCGACACCGAGATGAGCACCTGCATCGTGGCATTGCCCCCTCGCGCTAGGCGAGCCCTCCACGGTCGTTGATGCGCTGGTGTCCACCGTGCGGAGCGTCGGCATCAATCGCCGTTGAGGGAAGTCGTGGCTGTGAGCTGGGGTAGGCATCGTGGAGCGCCCATGGGGCCAGGCCCATCCGGGGGATAAATGCGGCGCTATCCCAAGTTGGACCGTGCCGGCGATCGTCGTCCTGGGCGTCGGCTCCGCGCCATTACTGAGATCATCGGAGCCCTGGCCTGGTGATACGTGCTTGGCGAAGGTGCCTGTCGGCAGAGAGGCAGCATGGGGCCCTCAGGTTCATCGAACATTTTGGGCTTCGCGAGAAGCTCTCTTCGTCGGAATCGTCCGGCTACTCCTGAGAGTTGCGGGCTCCACCCATGCGATCAGGAACCAGCGGGTAGACGTTGCCGCGTCAACCGCACAGGATCGGCGCTCTGACCTGGAGCGCCGATCCTGCATGTCGCCCGTGCCCGCCGCTGCGTTGTGAACACGGAGCCTTGTACGCCTGTCGGTGACGTGGGCCGGGGAAGATCCTCGCGTGGGGGTGTCTGGCTTGAGGCCGGATGCTCTTACTCGGATTCCCGGGTGGTCCAGTCCGCTTGGAGGATCTCTGCCATCAAGTGGTCTTGTTCTTCGGTGAGTTGACCGGCGTTCCGTTTGGAACGTGCCTTGCAGAGCCACGGTCCGATCATGATGCGTTCTCCGTCGGCCTCGATCCATTCCCGGGCATCGGGCGGGCGGTTCCAGTGTTCGACGAAGAGCCGCAGGATCTGCGCGGTCTGCTCGAAGGAACGGCGGGTCCGCTTCGCTGCGAGAGGGCTCATCTGCCTCGCAGGGGGCAGAGGGGTGGCGGTCGGGGTCAGCCGCAGGCGTCCGAGGAGGTCGCGTTGTCCGGGGGCGAGCCGGTCCCAGGTGGAGAACTGGCGCTGCAGCCAGCTTCCCACCTTCACCTCGTCGATCACCGTGTCGCGGCGCAGCGTGGCGGGGCTGTGGCCGGCTTCGATGTGGCGTCGCAGGAGGTGGTATTTGCGGTGCCAGTCGGGGCCGTGCGGGAGGGCCCAGTGCGGGTCGAGGGCGGTGAGCTGGGCGTGGCGGTCGGGGTGGAGGCGGTGGTTGCGGGCGAGGGCTCGCTGGCTGACGAGGAACTGTCCGCCGGGCTCGTGGAGGGGGATGGCGAGATGGCCGTGCTCGGTGTGGAAGGCGGTGACGGTGGTGAGGTGGCCCTGCCAGATGGCTTCGTGGTCGTCCCAGATCATGCCGAGCGCGTCGAGTTCGGCGATCCAGTCCTCGGTGAGGATGCCTTGTCTGCGGGCGGTGCGCTGGCCGGCGATGAAGCTGCCGAGCCGGTAGCCGTAGGCGTCCTCGTAGTCGGTGGGGACGCGCAGGTGGTGGTGTTCGGCGTGGAAGCGGGTCGCGGCCGCGAGGCCTGCCCGGCGCGGGGCGGAGAGGGCTGCGTGGTCGGCGGGCCAGGCGATCAGGTCCATGGCCCGGGCGATGCTGTCGGGGGCGAGGGTGAAGTCGAAGCGGAAGCGGCGGGCGAGGAGCGTGCGGGTGCCCTGTTCCAGGCGGTGTTCGGCGGTGGTGCGGGGCGCGCGGGCGGCGATGGTCTGGTCGTGGTGGCGCAGGGCTGCCGTGACGAGCCAGAGGGCTTCGTAGGGGGTGCCGAGGAGGTCGGTGGGATCGGCGCCGTGGGGGATGTAGGCGGGGATGACGAGGCTGGCGGTCTTCGTGGCCCGGGTGGGAGGTTTGCGCAGGGCACGGCCCAGGGCCTGGACGATGCGGCGGACGCTGGCGGTGCGGTCGGCGAAGACGACGGCGTCGACGGCCGGCAGGTCGATGCCCTCCCCCAACACTTGGGCGTTGGTCAGCACGGCGCGGTCGGCGGCGGCGAAGTCGGTCAGGATGTCGTGGCGCTGGCCGGGGCTGTGGGTGCCGTTGATCGACTGGACCACCAGGTCGCCCGCCCAGGCGGGGCGTTGGTCCTCGGCGAGGGTGCGCAGGGTGTGGGGGAACTGGCGGGCGAAGTCGGTGGCGTCGGCGACCTGCTGGAAGTACACGATCACGTGGTGGAGGTCGTGTTCGGCCATCGCCTTGAGGACCGCCAGGTGCAGTGCGGTGGTGCGGCGGGCGGCCGGGCCGAAGCCGGCATGCGTGTCGGGGGTGGTGAGCACGGTGCACAGGTGGGTGTCGGTGATCGTGGGGACGACCAGTTGGTAGTCGGCGAGCACTCCGTCCTCGATGGCGTCCGCGTGGCTGTAGGTGTGCAGGCGCGGGCCGAAGGTTTTGGGGTCTGCCATGGAGGCGACGAGGGCCGGGGCATCCCAGGCGGGTGCGGTCGCGGCGGTGCGCTTGGGCTGGGGACGGGTGGTGGGTGCTTCGGTCAGGCGGGGCGGGTCCCATTCGTAGGGGGTGGCGGTCAGGTAGAGGCGGCGGTCGGCTCGGATGCGGGTGGGGTCGTGCAGGACGGTCCAGTCCTTGTCCCAGCTTCCCGCGGTGCGGTGCGCCTCATCGACGATCAGGAGGTCGAAGGTGGGTGCGGGAGCGCGAGTGTGCTGGGTCTGTTCGATTCTCGGGAGGGAGTCGAGGGTGACGAAGACGGTGGCGTGCTCGTGCCGGGCCAGCCAAGTCGCCAGGAACTCCGGGTTGTTGGTGCTGTGGACAGCGGCCCCGGCCAGGACCGGATGCCTGGCCGCGGCCAGGGACGAGATGGCCATCATCGCTTCCCGGCGTCCGTCGTTGCGGGCCGTCTGGGCCCACTGGGAGATGAGGTCCAGGCTCGGCACGGCGATGAGCAGGTGCCGGGCGTCAAGAGCCTCGGCGGTCCGCAGCGCGGTGAGTGTTTTGCCGGTGCCGCAGGCCGAGACCACGTGTCCGCGGGTCCGCGCGCGTGCGAGGTGACGTGCCGCGCTGTCGACCGCCCGTTGTTGGTCCGGGCGCAGTGAGAGCCGGGCAGGGCGGGCCTGGGAGGCGGTGACAGCCGAGATTTCAGCGAAGGGCTCGTCGGGGGACGACATGGGGCAGGGTCCTCAGTGCGCGAGGGAACGGCGGTCGGCGAGATCCATCGTGCCGTGTGTCCTTCGCTGAATGGTGTTGCGGGAGGGCGGGGCGGTCGGCGTGGGTCGTGTCCGTGCAACGCTAGGCGAACAGAGCTTGTACCAGGACTGCTTGGAGCATTCCTTCTTCCAGGCCGGCCGTGATTTCGGCTGCGGAGGGGTCCCCGGTGAGGCCGGTGCACAGGACCGCGCAGGACTCCTTCTGAACCATCTTCCACATCGCGTCGGACAGGACAGTGGGTGGGACACGGATGGTCGGCGTCTCGTCAAGGGTGGGGCCCTCGTGGTAGAGGCCCCTGAAAGTACGGTCCTCAGGGGCGAAGACTGCCTTCCATTTCTGGTGGGCCTCGGGGATGACGTCTCCCTGCCAGGGCGGCCAGGTGAAGCGGCTTCGATCGACGTCGGTCTCGTCCGGGCGGGGGGAGGCCGGGTCGGTGACGGTGCTCAACACGATCACGATCACGTCGGTGCCCAGAGTGAATTCGTTGATGAGTTCGGTCAGGCGGTTGACCTGTACCTGTGAGGTGGGGAGCGTGACATGGGTGAGGCCGATGTTGAAGGCGGGCAGCCGGCCGGGTGAGCGGGGCGGTGTCGTCATGATGCCGGAGTACTCCTGGTTGAGGTCGTTCCGTTTTTTCGCGCTGGTTGACTGCGGTGCGTGTGGTGATGCTGGCTGGAGACTCGGTTTCCGGGTCTGTCGGACGGGTGCAGCAGGCGTTCCGGCGGGTCCTGTACAGCCGTGTGTGCAGGAGGGCGGAGCAGAGGGACGCCCGTACTCCTATGGTCTGCTGGTGTGCGGCGGTTCAGGTTGTGCTGTGCCGGTGGCGTGAGGTCCAGCGCATGTCGAGGGCTTCCAGGGCGTCCAGTTGTTCCCGGGAGAGGGTCTGCGGAGCTCGCCGTTTCTCTGCGAGCCACCTTCCCAGGCCGAATTCGGGGCCGTCTTCGCAGATGTAGTTGTAGGGAACGTCCAGGTGATGGTGGCGGCGACGGTAGGTGTAGGCGGCCTGCAGTCCTCGGGCGAAGGCCCGTTGGGAGGCGCCGCGGGGACGGCGCAGCAGGAGGGCCAGGGGGTGCTCGATGGGGAGGTCGCCCAGGAGGTATTGCTGGTAGGTCTCGAGTCTGCCGAGGTTGTCGATCTGCTCGGCCAGCCAGTGGGTGAGTGGCGGTGCAGTGCCGGTGAGTTGGTGCGGGTCGGGGAAGATCAAAGTGTTGTCGCGCGCGGCGGCGTGGGCGTGGGCGTAGGTGCGTTTCCATTCGGCTTTGCCTTTGGCGTTCCACCAGGGGTAGATCTCGTTCAGGGCCCGTTGGTAGCAGTAGGGCAGGCGGCGGGTGGTGGCTTCCGTTCGGCGGTCGGCGAGCCAGCGGCCCAGGTGCATGCCCTGGTGGTGTTCGGCCCACCGGGGTGCGAGGTGCCCGTGGCGGGTGACGTAGTCGCGGGCGATGAGGAGTTTGCGCTCGATGCTGTGCGGGGGGTGTTCCCAGATCATGTCGAGCGTGTCCAGGGCTGCGATGCGTTCGGGCAGGAGCAGGCCGTTCTTGCGCATGGAGCGCTGCACCCCGGTCCACCAGCCGAGGTGGAAACGGCCCTCGAGGTGGAGGCTGGGAACGTCAAGGTGGCCGCGCTGGGTGTGGAAGTCGGTGGCGACCTCAAAGGCGGCCTCCCATACGCGGTTGGGGGCCATGACGTCGTTCAGGTCGAGGACGGGGATGATCTCGTCGGCGCGCTCCGGGGGCGGGGCGAGCTGAGGTCCGGCAGGGTCGGCCGGGTACCGGAAGTGGTCGACGAGGTGGAAGGTGTGCTCGTCGTAGACGTCGAGGTCGATAAGGACGCGGTAGATCAGGTGGAAGGCGGTCTTCTTGACGGCCTCTGCGAGGGTTTCGCCGGGGGCCATGTAGATGGGGATGACGATGGTGGAGATCTTGCCGTCGCCGGGGGTCTGGCGCAGGGCGCGTCCGATGGACTGGATGATGTCGATGGTGCTGGTCTTGGGGTGGGCGAAGAGCAGGGAGTCGATGGCGGGGATGTCGACGCCTTCGGAGCAGCAGCGGCAGTTGGTGAGGACGGCCCGGCGGGGCGGCTGCTGTGAGGCGGGGGTGTTGAGGGGGGTGTCGGCGAAGGCGGTGTAGTTCTTGTGGCGTTCGAAGGGGTTCTGCCGGGAGCTGACGGTGCCGACCTGCAGGGGGGCGTGGTAGGCCGGGGGCATGAGGGCTGCGGTCTGATGGAGTGTGTCGGCGCAGACTTCCGCCGCGTCGATGCAGGGGTGGAAGGTCAGGGTGCGGCGCAGGTCGTAGCGGTGCTGGGCGACCAGCAGGGCGACCTGGGCGGCTGCGGCACGCAACGCTTCGCCGCTCCAGGTGTTTGCGGGGAGCCGGTTCAGGAGACCGCGCAGGTCTTCGTCTCTGATGACGACGCCGGCGATGCGGTAGTCGGCGAGGAGTCCCTCGTCGATCGCTTCTCTCAGGGAGATGCGGTAGACGACGGGCCCGTAGATGCTCACGTCGTCCATGGAGGCGATGACGGTGTCGGCGCCGATGCCCTGGGCGCGGGCTTTCTTCTCGTCGAGGACACGGGGCGTCGCGGTCATGTAGAGGCGGTGGCGGGCGGGCAGTTTGTCGTCGTGGTGGATCCGGGCCCACGGTTTGTCGTAGTCACCGGCGGTGCGGTGGGCTTCGTCGGCGACCACGACGTCCCAGCGGGGCAGGTGGAAGTCGCGGTGGGCTTCGACGACCTTGTCCAGGGAGTCGTAGGTGCAGAACACGTTGAGCGGTCCGTGAGTGCCGGCTGCCTGCCCGGCCAGTTCGTCGCCGGTGTGGACCATGGTGAGGATGCCGGCCAGGTAGGGGTCCGCCGGCTTGTCCGAGGAGCAGACGCCGAGGTAGCGGCCGGGGCGTCCTTCGCGGTGCCATACCGCGGCGGTCTGCTCAAGCAGCAGCAGGGAGGGCACGACGACCAGGCAGACGCCTTCGGGCACGGTTTCCTGGACGGTGTGCAGGGCCACCAGGGTCTTTCCGGTGCCGGTGGCCATGTAGACGCTGACACGGCGGTAGCCGTCGATGAAGCTGCTCACGCAGGCGTCCGCGGCGCTCTGCTGGCGTCCGCGCAGGCGGGTCTTCAGGCGAGGGGCAGAGGCGAAGGTGGTTGAGTCCGGGCGGATGCGCGTCGTCGTGGCTATGGCCCCTCCCCTGGTGACGGCGTGCGCGAGCACCTGGTTTCCAGGGTGGAAGGGGTGTGCGGTACCGCGGCAGGACGTTCGCCTGGGTTCACCCGAACGAGTGCCGGCGCTCTTGACCTCCCGCTGCCGGGCCGGTCACGGTGCCCGTGGCGGCAGCTTCGGCGGAAGGACGGCTGTGCTGGACGATCTTGGCCTGTACGGGCCTCGCAGGGCGCTGCCGCTGCGCGTGGGGCCGGTGGCGGGTGAGTCGACAGGGTCGTTCGTGAACCGGCTCGCGCACGCCAACGGTCTGAGCCTGGCTGATTTCCTCGACCGGGTCGGGCAGGGCGAGGCGTCCGCGGATCCCGAGCGGGTGGAGAGGTATCCGCAGTGCACCGAGATGTACGTGAACGAGGCGGGGCTGCGGTATCTGGCTGTCCTGGCTGACCGGTCGCCTGGTCTTCTGCGGCAGGATCTGCCCAGTCTGGGCGCAGATCGGCTGCTGGCGGGCGGACAGGAGGAAGCGGCGGAGTGGAGGTGGCCCTGGGAGCCGATGGCGGGGCATCTCGTGCGGCATTGCGCGCTGTGCGGTGATGAGCTGGGGGCCGGCGAGGCGGTGTGGCTGATGTCGCCGGACAGCTGGCAGGTGTGCCTGCGGCACGGTTGCTGGTCGGACGACTCCCGCGGCCGTGGTCCGGACTTCGTGGAACTGGCCGAACTGCCCGAGACGGTGACGGCGCACGGCGTGCGGCAGGAGCTGGCCGCACGGTGGGGGCCGGCCGGTGAGGAGTTGTTCGCCGATGCCTTCCAGGTCGCGGTGTACTGGTGGACGCGGATGCCGGACACCGTGTGCTGGGTGCAGCGGGCCTGGACGGCTGGGCTGGACGCGCGCGAGATGAGGGCGGCCCCGCTGGTGATCTACCCGGAGGCGGCACGGCTCGCGCGGGCCATGCTGGACTTCGAACGCGCGGGGCAGCGGGATACGGCGGGCCGGGCCCGGTGGCTCGCGGGTGTGGAACAGCTGATGGCCGGGTGGGGGGTGGACGTGACCGAAGGACGTCAGGCGTTGCTGGTGTGGCTGGGGCGCCACCGTATGGGAGTGCCCGCTGCGTCAAGTCCGGCGGACGGGTGTCGCCTGATGCTGGCGTCGGGGCACGAGCGGATCGCGTCCCGGACCGGTTCGGTGGGCCAACGCTCCTGCCTGACCTGGCAGTTGGGCATGACGGCCGCCGAAATGTAGGCCGTATACGGGTGGAGGGCCCGGAACCGTACGGTTCCGGGCCCTCCACCTGGCAGTAGCGGGGACAGGATTTGAACCTGCGACCTCTGGGTTATGAGCCCAGCGAGCTACCGAGCTGCTCCACCCCGCGTCGGTGAACCCCACCGTACGTCAGGGCGGCGGGCGCCGGAGACCATTTTCCTGCCGGCCGCCGGCTACGCGGCGAAACCGATGTTTTTGACGTACTCGTACTGGCCCCACTGGGAGCCCAGATCGGGCAGGACGTCGGCGGTCCATGCCTCGTCCAGGCCTTGGTGGTCGCCAGCCGCCCAGGATCCGACGATCTTGTCCCAGCGGCGGACATTCATCGTCCGGTGTGCCACCACCCGCTGGAGCTGGCGCGCCACGCCGGACTGGTCGAGGGGGTGGATCTCCACGCGGGTGCCGCGGCCTTCGCGGTTGAGGCGGGCGGTGAGGTGGCGGGCGACGTTGCGGCGCCGTACCGCCCTGTAGGCGGCGTCGATGCGTTCCAGGTTGGCCTTCGAGGGACGGCGTGTGCCCTGCATCCATGCCTTCAGCGTCCGGTCGCTCACTGCCAGTCCGGCGTCCTTGGCTGCCTGCCAGGCCCGGTCCGACGTCGTCAGGTAGTGCAGGCGTGCCATCAGGCCCCGTTTGACGGTCACCGGGGTGGCGATGTGGCCGGCGAGCCGGTCGAGCTGGCGGGCGACGGCGTCGCTGCCCTTGATCCCGCTCGCGCCGAACTTCCCGAAGTCGATGTTCTTCTCCGGCATCTACTGCTCCTCCCCCGTGCCGGCTTCGGCGTCGGTTCCGGCGCTGTACGCGTCCTTGACCTTGACCTCGGTAACCGAGCGGCCTTCGGGGAAGACACGGCGCCAGTCCCCGATGACGTGGAGTTCGTCGGTTCCCATCGCCCGGACGACCGTCAGTGACGCGTCGTGGGCCTTGAGCGCCTTCATCCAGAGGTTGGCGAAGGCCTGGGAGCGGATGATGTGCATCCAGTCCGGGCGGTAGAGCTCCCGGTTGTAGTTCGACTCCCCCATCGTGGAGACGAACTTGGAGTACATCGCCTTCACGTACTCCAGCGTCAGCTCGTCGCCGTCTGCGATCGCGGTGTCGCGGGCGTCCTTGAGGGCGATCCGGAACTTCTCCAGGAGGTTCTCGGTGGCGCCCGAGGTGTACGACTCGTGGATTTCGGGCGGCTTGCACAGGCGGTGTTTCGGGCCCGACAGGCGCAGCAGCAGGCGCAGGGTCGGTTCGGTGACCCACAGGGGGCCTGGTTCGTCGCGCTGGCCGATCGGGTTGGGCAGCACCGCGTCGTGGTCCCAGGCGGGCGGGGTGATCAGGTGGACTCCGGCGCGGCGCCGGTCGTGGGCGAAGCCCGTGGAGTGTTCCAGCTGGCCGAGCGGGAGGTGGGTCTTGAGTGCGCTCAAATAGGCGCCGTTGATGTCGAGCGCGGTGACCTCGTGCTTCCCGGGCGGCAGTTCGGTCCGCGTCCACTTCGGGCGGGCCTCCCAGATCTGGTCGGCACCCTTGGAGGTCTGCTTCCTGAGGATGTCGGGGATCTGGGGGTGGGCGATCACGTCGTAGCGGGCGCCCTTGCGGGTCTCGTCCAGCAGGCGCATCGCGTCCGGGATGGCCCGCTTCAGCAGTACGGCGCTTGCGGCTTCGACATCGCCCCGGTGCTCGGCGAGTGCGGCGTGCACCGCCTCGTGGATCAAGTCGGCCGGCCCGGACGATTCCTGGAACGCCCGCCCGCGCGGGACCGTGTCTTTCCGGCCGGCCGGCCGGGGCGAGTGTGCAGTGCGCGGCTCTTGGGCCTGGACGGATGGCGCGGTGGGCGGGGGCTTCGGGGTTTCGACGGGGGTTGTCTGGCAGTCGGAGGGGTCCAGGTGCTGGGCGAACCCCGCCACGCGTTGTTCGGCGGGACGGCCGCACAGCACACACGGCTCGGGCACGGCGAGCAGTTCTACGTCGTCCTCGTCCTGGCCGGGTACCGGCGAGGACGTAGAGGTGACAGCCGCCACGGGCTGCTCCTCAGCCGGCTCCGCCTCGATCTCGGTGGCGAGCTTGGCGTTCAGTCCGTCCAGCAGATATGCGTACTTGGTGCGGGCCTCGCCGGCCGGGTCCCGGCCGCCCTCCCATCCACTGAGAGTGGAGGGGCTCACGCCGAGCGCACGTGCCACCTGCGCCTTGGACAGTCGGGCCCGCTCCCGCAGCTCGCGGCGCACCTGGTGGGGCGGGAGTTCGGCCTCGTGGCCGACGGCGTCGAGCAGCGAGTCGATCGCGTCGAAGTCGCTCACCGGTCTCTCCCCTTCGTCTCGGTCCGGACGGAACGGCGCCGGTCGGCAAGCAGCACCTCGCACGCTCTGGTAGGACCCGCCAGCAGGTCCAGCGCACCGATGCCGTAGTGCTCGGCCAGGACATCGACGTCGCGCAGGCTCCACGAAACAGCACCCGACTGTCGGCGCGACACCTGCGTCTGCGTCAGTCCCAGCACCCCCGCAATCGACCGCTGCGAGTCACCCGTCACCTGCATCAACGCGGCCACCGTCAGCCGCAACGACTCCTCCAACGCCAATCCCATCCCCCTATCCTACCCGATTTCATGCAGCTTTCGCATTTAAATTAGCTTTTTACTATCAATGATGCGCAGAGGCTTCACCCGGCTCACGTGCGAGCTGAGAGCCCTCGCTACGCGGTCTCTCGCCCAGGCCGGCAGTTCAGTGATGGGGACCGCTTTACTCACGCGGAATCCGGCGGGCCGCGCGCCGGGCCTCCCGCCTCGCCCGGCGGGCCTCTTCAGCCGCCCGGTCGGACAGGCACCGCGGGCACACAAGGTCCAGGACGCGGCGGTGCAGGGCCCGGCGCAGCCGGGGCCCGGGAGGCAGCGGCCACCCACGGCAGTGACGGCGCACCGTAGGCGCGCGGGTGCCCAAGAGCGCAGCAACCACAGAGGCGTTGCCGGCGTAGGCGGCCAGGAGAAAGGTCATCTGTGCCTGGTGGCCGGCCGGGAACCGGTCGGCGGACTCGTCCTGCTCTTCCGGGCGGAGGAAGGAGTCGTGGCGCTCGCAGCGCGGCACCTTCCTGTTGTTCCGGGCGTTGCCCGGCGAGCTGGTGTTCATGGCTTCAGGAACCTGCCAGGGGCCGTCTGTGGACAGCGGGCGGCCTCGATGCCTGCGGCAGAACCGGAGAGCGGAGCGGCTGGCCGCAGAGCGTGCGCTTTCCTCCGCTGCAGCGCGCTTTGTGTATCCGGCCCGCCTTCTCCGTACGACTGATCGGCTCCCTGTCACCGGGCTACCGGGTCGGATCCATGCTGATCGGGGAGCTGCCGGTGGGTCACCGGCTCGCCGCCGGCCACTACCAGACGCCGGCGGGGCGCCGCCCGCACTGGTCGACTCTGACGCCCAGCAGCGCGGCACGTCCGGCTCGTCGGGGGCGAGAGAGCGGCGCTGGCATCCCTCGCCCGCTTACAAAAAGCTGTTACGGCCCTGCCGCCCACCCTCCGCGGGTTCCCGAGGACAATTCAGCGTGCCGACGGGTTTCCGTCGGGGTGTTCGTGGATCCAGGAGAGGCCGCCGAGGTCGAGTCGCTGGCGGGTGCGGGTGACGGCGACATAGGCGAGACGGGCTTCGCTGTCGCTGATCGGTCCGGGGACAGGGCGGCCGGTGTCGTCGTGCTTGTCGGTGTCCTTCGGAGGGGTGAAGTCGTCGGCGATCTTCACGCGGGGCCATTCACGGCCTTTGGCCTTGTGAGCCGTTGACACGGTCACCTCGGCCTGTTGCTCCGGCGTGAGGTGAGCGAGGGCGGCCAGGATGGCGTCGGCGCCGTGGGTGTCGACGAGGTCGACCAGCGGCTGCAGGTCCCGTCCGGCCGGGTCATGGGCGGCGTAGTCCTGCAGTTCTCCCCAGGAGGGGAACAGCACCAGTTCGGGGTGGGAGGTGCGGCGGCCCTCCTTGAGGTCGCGAGCGGCCAGGGCCAGAGCGCGCAGGCTGCCCCCTCCCCCGGCCAGCCCTACCCGGTGTCCGGCGGCCAGCAGGTCCATGACGTGGACCATGGCGCCGACGTTGGTGCGGCACAGCACAGCGTCCGGCTGGACGAGGTGCCCGAGTTCGGTGGGCACCGCGGGGGTACCGGTCAGGCGGATCGGCGCCTCGGCGATGGCCAGCCAGCGGTTGGCCTCCTGGGCCAGGTGGGGACCGAAGCGGAAGGACTGCGACAGGACGAGCTGAGTGCCCTCGAAGCCGGTCATGACGTCTTTGGCGCCACGCCACTGGTAGATGGCCTGGGCGGAGTCGCCGACCATCACCAGCTGGGCGTGGCCGCGCTGATCGAGAAAGACCTGCTCGACGACGGGGTTGGTGTCCTGAGCCTCGTCCAGCAGCAGGAAGTCCGCGTCGATCTTCGGCTGGCTGAGGGCCCAGATCTTCAGGTAGTGGTCGTGGTCGAAACGCGCGGCCCCGTCGTCGGGATGCTGCAGGTCGGCCCATGCCTTCTCGGCGAACGGCACGATGTGGGCGGCGAGTTGGGTGTGCAGGTCCTTGTCTTCCAGACCGCGCAGGCGGGGGACGTGATGGCGGGTGATCGTCTCGTCGGCGGTGTGGCAGAAGCCGGCCACGGTGCGCAGCATGGCGTTGGAGAGGGTCTTTTGTGAGAGGTCGCGTTCGCCGATGCGGATCGGCTTGGTGATGCCGAGGGCCTGCCCGGTCTGCCAGGCCGGGCGGCGGGGGGCGTTCAGGCGGCGGGCGTAGCGGTGGCCGACAGCCGCGTAGGCCAGCGCGTGGGCGGTCTTGCACTGCACGGTGTCGGGGAAGCGGGTGCGTGCGTCCTGGGCGATGGCCCGGTTGTAGGCGAGGTAGCGGCCGCGGCGTTTGGTGGTGCGGGCGAGCAGAGTCAGAGTGGTGGTCTTGCCGGTACCCGCGCCGGCCTGCAGGGCGAGGTGCTGGCCGGCGTGGAAGGCGTCGGCCGCGGCCGTCTGTTCGTCGGTCGGGTTCATGCGGGGGCTGCTCCGGGGGTTCGGGTCAGGGCGTGGCCGACGGCTGCCAGGAGGTGTGCGGCCGTGGTGCCCGCGAGCAGGTGCTGCACGGCCCGGTCGAGGCGGTCGGTCTCGTCGCTGGCGTGCTGGGCCAGTGCGCGGTGCAGGGCCAGCTTCACGAAGAGTTCCGGGCTCTGACCCGCTTGGTGGGCGGCGTGGCGGATCGTGGCGCGGGCCGCGGGCGGGAAGGCGAGGTTGAGCAGGACCTGCCCGCTGGTGTCCGGGTAATGGGTGGTGATCACGTCCACGGGGAGCCGCGTGGCGAGGCGCTGGCGCAGCCGGTGTGCGGCGTGGCCGGGGGTTTTGGCGCGTACGAGGGTCATGAGGCGGGTGGTGTCGTGGTTGGCCGCGAGCGGCAGTACGCGGGCGGCGTCACGTAGTTCGGCCGGGGCCAGGGGGCGGGTGAGGAGGATTTCCAGGGCGTGGTGCGGCATCGTCATCTCTCCCTGCTGCCGTGTGCCGGCGGATGGGGCGGACCGGTGCGGAGGTGCTGTGCGTGCAGGAGGGGGTCGAAGACCTGCCATCCGGCCAGCGCCAGGTCGGCGGCGCCGTGGGGGGCGGCGTGCGCGGGGCAGTGCTGGAGGCGCCAGCGCCGTTGTTCGGCGTGGGGCAGCCGGCTGAGGTCATAGACGGCCGTCGTCTGTTCGGCCAGAGGGAGCTGGCCGCGCCGGGGGCCGACGGGCAGTTGTCTCCAGGATCCGGCCGGGCCGTCGGGGGTCAGGAGGGGGCTGGGGCAACGGTGGCGGCGGTGTGTCTGGGCCACGCAGCGGATGCCCTCCAGGGGGCCGTCTGCGAGGTAGAGGACCAGCAGCATCCGCACGACCGGGCGCTCGCCGGTGACGGCAGTCGCTGCGCCGGTGGGGGACGTCGTGGGGGTGAAGGCGCCGGTGTCGATCAGGCGGCGGGTGCGTACGGCGAGTTGGCGGCGTGCCGACGCGAGAGGGCGGCTGATCCGGCAGACGGGCGTGCGCTGCGGGCAGAGCACGGCGTGCGGGATGCGGCACCAGGCGCTGCCGTCGTCGTGCGGGTGGGCGATGCCGGAACTCAGGTGCCAGCGGCAGGAGGCGGGGATGTGGGTGGTGGCCAGTTCGGCGGGGTGCAGGGCGATGGGTCGTCCGTCGGCGCGCTGGTAGAGGTCTGTGCGGTTGCCGCAGCGGTGGCAGCGGCCGCTCTGGCCGGCGCGCAGCAGGCGGCTGGGGCTGGTGGCCGCCACCCGCAGCGGACGGCGTACCGGCACGGTGGGGGTGCTGCCGTCCCAGTGGCAGCCGGTGGGGGCGGAGTTGGGGTGCATGGCGAGGACCGTGCCAGGCGGCACACCGTGAAGGCGGGGCTGGCGGGAGGGTAGTCCCCCGGGTGGCCCAGCAGTATCGAATACCAGCACGGTACGGCGTACGTGCGTTCTGTACGGGTTCGCCGGTCCGGGTGATTTACGGCGCGTGCCGGGCCGGGGAGGGGCGGGGTCAGGCGCCCTTGGGTCCGGGCGGGGTGTGGTCGTCGCAGAGCGGGCCGAGCAGCCGCTCGATGGGGACGTCGAAGGCGTGCGCGAGGGCGTGCCAGGTGGTGACGGTGCCGGCGGCTCGGCCGTGTTCGAGGTCGATCAGCGTGCGCCGGGCCAGGCCACTGCGCTCGGCGAGTTCGTCGAAGGTCCACCCGCGCGCGTTCCTCAGCCGCGCCAGCGTCACACGCAGGGCGTTGCGGTCCGGGTCGGGCGGCAAGATCGTCACCCCACCATCCGACGGTGCAGACACCTGCCCTGTCAGTGCGGATTTCTGCACTATCAGTGCAGGTGAGCGCGCTGGACACCCGCCCTGCGCAAGTGCAGGGATCTGCACTACGGTGCGGGCGGCCCGGCGTGCGTACCGGGAGACCACCGCACGCGGCCGGCGCGGGCCGGACCGGAAGGGGACAACGAGCCGATGCGGCTTGCCAGCACACACGCCACGGTGCAGCGCATCTGGACAGTGCACCTGCGCCCGCAGACGGGCGGACCGGCTCTGGCCTGTCCGCGCTGCACACCCGGTCCTGTCCTGCCGGCCGCCTCCGCCCGCTCGGCCGCTCTCACCCATCTGGCGCGCCACGCCCGCGCCGACGTGCTGCCCGGACATCTGCGCACCTGCCAGTGCCGGACGAGGGGCTGCCACTGGCACCCCCGCCACCGCGGCTGCGCGGGGCCCGTCCTGCTCGCCCTGACCTGCGACCGCAGCGGCCGCGTGTGGCGGCTGGCCGATGCCTGCGCCGCCTGCGCGGCGGCGATGAGCCACACCGCCGTCGTGCCCTCCACCCTGCTCGCCGCCGGCCGCGCCCAGCCGGTTGCCCGCACGCCGGACGCCGCACGCAACTCGCCGCCGTTCGGCCCGGCGGAACAGCGGCGTGTACGCGAAATGCTCACCTACCTCGCCGCGGCGCTGCCCCGCTTCTCCTCCCCCGCCGCCCGGCTGCTCGCCCTGCAGTGCGCGCTGCGCGCCGACCGCCACGGACAGATCCGCCTGCCTCACGGGTTTTTGCGCGGCATGCGGCTGCACGGCCGCGCGGAGCTGTGGCTCGAACTGGAGCACGCCGGCTGGCTGCACCCCTCCGGAGGCAGACGCTCCCCTCTCCAGGCGCAGTTGCTCGACGCCGCCGTCCTCCACCAGACCCCCGGGCGCACCGCGCGCATCCGCGCCGCCCAATGGGCCCTGCACCCCACCCCACTGGCCATCTCGCCCGCCCTGCCCTCCGCCCTGCGGCTGGCCTCACTCGCCCTGGCCGCCCACAGCACTGCCGGGGCGGGCGGAGGCGAGCCCGATGTCCTCACCCGCCAGTGCGGGCAACCGCTCCAGCAGCTGGAGGACCTCCTCGACCAGCTGGTCCGCGCCCGCCTCGTGAGCAGTTGGCACCATCATCACGACAGCGACGAGATCCGGTGGGAGCTGTCCGCGCACTCCCCGCACGGCGAAGACACCGCACGATCCGAAAGCCTCTCACGGCAGCCGGGAAGCAGTCCGTGATGGGCCGTCAGTGCTGCGGAAGCCCGTGCCGCTGCCGGGGCGGTGCGCCCCGGCAGCGGCACGGCCGGCGCCCTCCTCCCGCCCCGGGACGGGAGTGCTCAGCGGCGGGGAAGGGCCAGGAGGTTGTTGGTCAACCGGCCGTCGGCACGGGTCTGCAGGTACTTCTCGCCGCGCTGCGGGGTCACCACGACGACCTCCGCCCGGTGCCCGCCCGCATCGCTCGTGTAGGCCTGTCCCTTCTTGTCTTCGATCCAGGTGACGATCTGGGCCCGGGTGTTGTCGCCGGTCTTGCCGTCCGACTGGTCGGTCCACCACAGGTGGGTGATGTGCTCGTGCATGGTGCCGCCGGACAGGCGTACCGCGGTGATCTGGATGGCCATGGTTCTCTTCTGCCGGCCTTGCCCGACGGGGTTCCGGAGCCGGCGCCGGGACCCGTCACCCCGGGTGCGGGGTGCTTCGCCTGGGACGGACGACGTAACTCGCGGGTAGCGGAACGGGAGTGTCCTGGAGGGGCTGGCGGGGCGTCAGGAGCAGTCCAGGCAGCGGTCGCTGCCGTCGGCGAACATCGCGGGCGGATGCTGGATGAAGCATCCCGGGCACAGATGTCCGTTCGCACGCGGTGTGCATGAGCAGCGGCCGCACTCGGGGCAGTGGGGGACGCGGCAGGCGGAGCAGGCGGGTTCGAAGGAGCGGTACTCCTCGTCGCAGTGTGCGCAGAGGTAATCGCCTGCCTGGGGTCCGGTGTCCTTGGTGGGGGGCGTGAAGCGGCGCCAGGGGGCGGAGTCGATGACGAGGACGGCGACCAGGTAGCCGCCCATCGGCGCGGTCTGCGTGTGCAGTTCCCGTCCCAGGATGCCGTCGCGGTAACGGACTTGGGTGCGCCCCTGCGCGCGCCCCCGGCCGGAGGAGCGGGCCCGGTCGATGACCGGGATGTCGCCCTGGAAGCTTCCTCGGCGCAGCGGCCGCAGGCCGTGGGAGGCGGCGAAGGCGATCCGGCCGCCGTCATCGAGCAGGAGGATGTGTCCGGGGGCGGGCAGACGCTGGACGGCGCGCACGCATACGGCCATGCGGGAGGCGGCTCCCGCCCGCCACAGGCCGGCGACCGTGTCAGCGGTGGGGCCGGCGGCATCCAGGTGGTGGTCGACGAGCGGGGTGGGCAGCAGGATCTCGGCGGCGAAGGCGTCGCAGGCCGCGTCCTCCAGCTGCAGGCCGCCGTCGGACTGGCTCTCGAAGGCCTCCATCAGGTCGAAGCTGTTCTTCTGGAGGTGGTGGCCCAGTTCGTGCAGGGCGGTGAAGTCCCGGCGGGCGGGGCTGGCCGCGTCGGCGACGGAGATCAGCGCAGGCGGCCCGACGTCGTAGGCGCCTGCCACACTACAGCGGGAGCCGGTCTGGGTTTCGGGGACGAGGTCGACGGTCAGTTCCGGCCAGGTCCGCAGTTCGGTGAAGGCCGAGCGCGCCAGGCGCTGTGCTGCGCCCGGGGTGTGCGTCTCCAGTTCCGCCAGCATCGCGGTGGCCTGGTGACGTGCGGCAGCCGCGAGTACGTAGTTGACCACAGCTGACCTCGCTAGCGCAGATGGAGTTCGAAGTAGCGGTCCGCTCTCGCGCTCCAGTCGGTGGTGGTGCCTTCCTGGCGTGCCGCCAGGGCGTAGATGCCGAAGGCGGCACGGCGGCGGGCGGCGGGCTCGCTCGTCGCGGTGCGGGTGGCGAGGGCGCGTACCTGGGGGCGGCGCGCGGGGCGGCCGAGTTCGTGGATCACGGGGGCGGGCAGGGCCGGATTGGCCGCCAGGACCTCATCGGTGGCCAGGCCGAGCGTTGCGGCGAGGTTTTCTGCCTGTTCGGGTGCGAGCGGTGCCTGTCCTCGCCACACCGCCAGGGCGTGGGGGGGCTGCAGGTTCAGTTGTGAGGCCAGTTGTTTGATGGTGATGCCTCGGCGCTGCAGCAGTTCGGGCAGGGCCCCCGATCCCTGTGGCACCCACTGCGCACCGCTCAGTTCCGCGAGGCCGTCGGCAAGGACGCCCCGGTACTCCGCCGCCGCGGCCGTGGGGTGCGGCGCGGTGCTCCCCCAGGTCGCGCCCGGCGGCACCTCGCGGGGGCGGGTGGGGCCTGTGGAGGCGGGCAGCGGCGCGGTCAGCTGGCTGATCTGGCGGTCCAGCACGTACCAGGGCAGGGGCAGTTGCAGTCCCCACCACAGGGCCAGCGGCTGCTCCAGTGTGGAGGCGCCGGCGGGCAGCAGCAGGGTGTCCGTGTCGGCGTAGCGTTCGAAGGAGACCGGAACGGCCTGCACCGTGCCGTCCGTGACCGCGGTGAGCACCTGCAGTTGGACGGTGTCCTCCCAGACCGCTCTCCAGATCTGGCTGGGTTCAGGATCTCGAGGCGGCGCAGTGGCGACCTTCCGGACGGCGTCGGGCACTTTCAGTCCCGCCGCAGCAGCCACCAGCCGCTCGTAGGCACTGCTCTGGGCAGGGTTCATCGTGTCTCCCCCTCTCCTCGGCTGTGGTCCATCAGCGCATTCTCTTCTCACTGGATACGGACGACGTCACAGGGGCGGCTCAGGGGACGGATCCTCGCAGCGTCGTAGCAGTGCCCGCATGACCGCTTCCCGGTCGCTGTCCTGGGACAGCGCAAGCCGGAGTTTTGTCTTCAGTCCTGCCAGAACGGCCCGGGCCTGGGCCTGTCCGATCTCCAACAGCTGGGCTGCATGATGGGCGTCTTCGTCCAGGTAGGGCAGCAGCTGTCGCTCGTCGGCGGTCAGCCGCTGCCAGATGTCTTCGGCGTCGCCGCTCGCGCCCGTGGAGTCGGCAGGGACGGCCGCCGTGCCGGTTTCGGCCGGATCGGCGAGCGTCCCGTCGTCGGCGAAGAGCGTGGTGAAGCGGGCCGGGGCCAACAGCCCGAACCGTGACTCGAGCACCCTGGCGAGGTCTTCCTCCCGCACCGCCCCTTGGGCGTGCTCAAGGACCCGCGTGAGAACGGTCATGAGTGCGTGGACCGTTTTGCGGGGTGTGGGCCCGGAGTGATTCCAGCGGGTGATCCCGACACCGTCCACGCGCGAGGCCTCGGCGATGAGATCGTCGAGGTCGCCCTGCCACACCGCGTCCTCGGGCAGGCCGCTCAGTGCCCACCGCGGCGGGGAGCCCGGGCTGCGGCGGAAGGACGTGTCCTCGCTCATCAGCCGGGCGATGCGGCGCCGCAGTTTGCCTCGCGGGGTCTTCTTCGCCTCGTCGATGAGGAAGTTCTTGATCGACGCGAGGAACAGCCGCTCCAGCGTGACGTCGCTGATGGCCAGTGCGAAGCAGGCGGTCACGAACTTCTGGCCTGCGCCCTCTCGGGTCAGCATGGCCGTGATCACGTCGTAGGCCGCGTCGTCGCTCCACTGCGTGTATTCCTCGGGCGGGGGAAACCCCGACGCGCGGCGCACCTGGTGGACCATGCGCAGCAGCAGTTCCAGCGTCTTCGGCCCGGGCTCGCCCGTCTGTGACAGCTCTTCGTACGCTCCACCCGTCACCGGTTCACCCCCCGACCCGCCTGGACCGCGTGAACCAGGCTTCCTGTCTGCATACACCTGCCGTCTCAGTCACACCAGGCAACACGCCACGGGCCGGGAACCGCAGGCGTGTTCGCCCGTGGGGCTTCTTCGCTCCTCTCCCGGGACCGGTCGGTGCAGGAGACCTCGCGCGGAGCGAAGTCGGCTTCCCGGTGGGCGAGTTCGACAGCCGAGCCGCCACACACGACGCGGGCGGCCATTACCCGACGCCTTTCCTCAGCGCCAGCTTGTTCACCCCTTCAGGCGTATCCGGCGGGCGGCGCAGTTCTCGCGACGCGGCGCGGCGCAGCATGGGGATGCCGGGCTGGTGCGGCAGCGGTCATCGCCCGGAAGGGCAGAGGGTGGGGGAAGAGGTGGCGGGAGACTGGCGATCCGGCCCTCGTAGGCCGCTGCCGGTACGGGGGCAGACGGCGGAGGGCGGATTCGTGCGCCGGCTGGCGCACGGTCAGGGACCGGAACCGCAGGAACGGACGGCCGGGCAGATGTGCGGGGCCGTGCTGCGGCGCCACACGAGGTGGGCTGCGTGAGCACGGTGGAGGCCCACGGCGACCTGGCGGACGGCGAGGCGGTGCCGGGAGCGGGAGCGGGGCAGGGTGTCGTGGCTGTGTACCGCGAGCCGTACGGGCCGGTGCACGTGTGCGGCGCGTCCGGGCTTCGGGGCGTGGCGCTGGAGGAGTTCGGGCCGGTGAGCGAGCCGGTGCCCTATCGGGGCCGCAAAGGCATCATCACCTACTGGCCGGTGGCGACGCGGGAGCAGACCGTGGTGTGCGGCAGCCTGCGGCAGTGGCGGCTGGCGGTGGAGCTGGACTTCGAGCCGGCCTGGGCGGCGTTCAGTGCCGGGCCGGTGGAACTGCGGTGGCGGGCGGGAGGCCGTCTTCGCCGCTGGCGCCCGGATTTCGTGGCGCGCACGGCCGCGGGTGTGCGCGAGGTGCTGGTACTGAAGCCGCCCGGCCGGGAGAGCCTGCCCGCGTCGAGGCTTGAGGTGCTGGAGGAGGTGGCCCGGGCGGCCGGGTGGCGGGTGCGGCAGGTGCGTGAGCCGGCGGGAGTGCGCGGACGCAATCTGGGGTGGCTGGCCGGCTACCGGTTCCCCGAAGGCGACCAGGAAGGTCAAGGGCGGGCGCTGCTGGAGGCGTTCAGGGAGCCGGCGGGGCTGCGGGCGGGGGTGGCGGCGAGCGGGTTGGACGAGCTGATGGGTCTTGATCTTGCTTACCGGATGCTGTGGCAGCGGCGGCTGCTGTTCGATATCGCGCGGCCGCTGCTGCCCGACGCCGTGGCCTGGACGGCCTGAAGGACCGGAAGGGGGCACATGGCGGGATCGGGTGAGGGCCGGCTTGCGGGGTCGCTGTCCATCGGGGCGTGGGTGCGCTGGCAGGGGCGCGAGTGGGAGGTGGTGGCGTGGCAGGGGGTGCAGGTCACGCTGGTGCCGCAGGACGGTGGGGAGGCGCCGCGGGCGGTGTCGTACCGGTGGCTGGTGGGCGCGGAGGACTTCGCCGTCGTCAGCGGCGGTGGGGCACCGGTCGCGGACGGCGCGGCCCTGGGCGGGTGGGGACGGCAGGAGGGAGCGGAGGAGGAGGCCGCGCTGTGGCAGGCGCGCATGGTGGAGATCGACACCGGTCTGGCGCCGGGCAGGAGTGAGCATGCGCGGGGATTCGGACCGGGCACGACGCTGGCTGAGCGGTGCGCCGCGATGTCGTCGCGGCTGGCCGCCGACGGCATCCGCTGCTCCGCCCACACCCTCGCCGACAAGCGGCGCAAGTGGAAAGCGGCCGGGGAGAACCCGGTCGTCCTGCTGCCCACGGCGCGGGACAAACGGCCGGGGGGCTTCACCGACCCGCGGTGTCTGACCGCCATGCAGGAGGTGGTGGCCCGGCGCGCACGCGAGTCGGACGTGACCATCGAGCTGATCCGCGAGGAGGTCGAGGACCTGCTCCACTCGCGCTACGGCGAGGAGTTCGGCGATCCGGCTGCCGTGGCGGCTCTGCTGCCCTCCCGTTCCACCTTCTACCTTCGGATGAAGGAGTCCGGCCTGGCCGACGTCCTGGACCAGCCGACGCGGGCCCGGGCCGCCCTGGCCTCCACCCCGCCCCTGCCCCACGGCGGGCGTGAGATCGTGCTGCGGCCGGGACAGGTCACCCAGGTCGACACCACGCCGCTGCGGATCCTGGCCCGCGGCGACGAAGGCCGGCCCACCGCCACGGAGCTGACGTGGCTGATCGACGTGGCCAGTCACAGCATGTGCGCGCTGATGATCACGCCCAGCCGTCCCCGGGACGCCGAGAGCGGACAGGCGGGCCAGGCGACCCGGGCGATCGACCTGACCCTGATGCTGGCCCAGGTCTTCGCGCCCTGGCCGGTGATGCCCGGCTGGGACCCGCTGAGCGCTGCCGCCGCCTCTACCCTGCCCTTCGGGGCGCTGCGCGCGGCGGACGAGCGGTTCACCGAGGCCACCGCCGCCCGCCCGGTCATCCGCCCCGAGCTGATCATCTACGACCAGGGCAGCCCCTACGTCAGCGAGCACTTCACCGAGGTCTGCGACCGGCTGCGCATCGCCCGCCGCCCGGCGCGCAAGAGGACCGGGCCCGACAAGCCGCTCGTCGAGCACTCCTTCACCACCCTCGCGCACCGGTTCAGCCAGTACGTGCGGCACGGCTGGCAGGGCCGCAGCCACAAGAAACGCGGCCGCGGCATCGAACGGATGCCGCTGTACACGATCGCCGAGCTCCAGCAGATGGCCCAGGAATGGGTGGCCCTGGAGTACCAGCAGACCCCCAACGCGGGACTGCGCGATCCGTTCCGGCCAGGCGTCGTGCTGTCCCCCAACGACATGTACGCCGTCCAGGTGGCCCGCAGCGGCTACCGGCCCGTGCCGCTCTCCCCCGCCCAGAACCGCTTCTTCCTGCTGTCGCGCTGGGTCGTCCCCGGCAAGGGCGGCTTCATGATCAACTATCGGACCTATCAGCCCGTCGCGCAGGACGCCGCCCACTACCGGGAGATCCTCCTGCGCGGCGGCTCGAAGCTGCCCGGCGCAGAGAACAAGTGGGAGTGCCGCTTCAACCCCTACCGTCCCGAGCGGGTGTGGCTGTACGACCACACGGGCGGCACCTGGGTCACCTGCGACTTCCGGCTGCGGCACCTGCTGCATGATCCGTGGACCGCGGACATGTGGCAGGAGCACGCCGAACAGAACCGCGCGGCCGGCGGCAGCGAGAAGGACGAAGAGGCGATCGCCCTGTCCCTGGCACAGCGCGACCGGCGACGGCGCAGCCGCAGACCGCCACCCAAGCGCACCGGGGCCGAACCGCCCTTCCAGGGACTGGAGTTGGACACCGAACAACCGTCCCAGGACCCGTACGCGGATCTGGAGGAGTTCGACCTGTCGACCCTGCGGCCCTACCCGGCGCTGCCCATCTCCCCCATGGCGCCCCCGCCCGCATCCGCGCCGCCGGCGCTGCCCGCAGGCACCGGCGGCGCAGACCGGCCGTCGGACAGCGGGCAGACTCCGCATCCGCTGGCAGGGCTCTTCCCCGACGACGGCGACGGCAGCGGTCCGCAGGCCTCCACGGCCGAAGTACCGGCAGCTGCCGACGAGGTCGTCGAGGCGGAGCTCCTCGACGACCTCGATCCGGACAGTGACGACGAGGCCGAGGACGACGTATGGGAGATGTAGACGACCTGGGGCAGGGGCCGTGAACGCCGCAGCCGCAGGCAGGCCTCGGGGGCGGACGCGTTCTGCGGTCCAAAGCCGGTCCGCCGGCGTCGAGGCCGCGGGAACCGCGATGAGAGAGAAGCGTGATGAAGGCATCCGTCGAACTGCGTGACAAACGTGAAGCCCGCCTGCGTCAGCAGCTGCAGGACACCCCCATGCGGCCTCTGCCGCTGTTCCAGCTCACCGGCTGGACCCACTTCGTCGACGAGGAGGTGAAGCCGCCCGTCCTGGCTGCGGGCAGCAGTCCCGCCACGGACAGGAAGAAGGACGAACAGGCCATCGCCTACCACCGGCATCTGCGGATGGTGCCCACCGACGCGACGACCTACATGCAGGAGACGGTCGTCGAGGCGATCCACCGCAACAGCGGAGGCCGTGACGGGCTCATGGACCAAGTCATCGACGGTCCCCCGGGCACCGGCAAGACCTGCCTGCTGCGGGCGATGGGACGCACCGCCCAGAAAGAGATCGAAGCCACCACGAACGGCCGGCAGAAGAACACGATCCCGGTGGTGCACATCACCACTCCCGCAGACCCGGAGCCGAGGGTGAACTGGCTCTGGGAGATCGGCTCCTACCTGGGCCTCAACCCCGAGCCGAAGAACCTCCAAGAAGTCCTGGACATGCGCAAGCACCAGGACGTGACCCTGCCAGTCAACTACGTCCTGGAGACGGCGCAGACCCGCCTGCTGCTCATCGACGACATCAACCGCGCCTCCCCGCAGCACCTGGCGAACGTGCTGCCCTACTTCGACTACCTACGCGACAAGCTGGGCATCTCGCTCATCTTCTGCGGCACCGGCGCCAGCCACCGCCTGCACCAGGCCCGCATCCTGGCCGGAGACCTGATCCGGGTCGGTGAGGAGAACCGGGTGCGGCTCGAACGGGCGGGACAGCCGACCCAACCCGTCTCCCCCTCACCGACCGCGCTGCTGCCGGTGACCTGGCTGCACCCCCTGCCCCTGGGCGCCAAGAGGGAGGAACAGAAGATGTTCCGGCGTGTACTGGCGAGCTTCGAGGCCGATCTGAGCCTGTACCGGCTTGAGGAAAACGCCCTGAGCCAGCACGCCGCCGAGCTGCACCGGCGCACCGGCGGCTACTTCAAAGCCCTCACCTACGTCATCTCCACTGCCGCCGTCATCGCGATCCGCAGCGGCAGCGAGAACATCACCATGACAGAGATCGACGCCGCGACAGCCCAACTCGGCCCTTGAATCGCACCGCAGGTCCGCAGCGAGCGGCCGTGGGGGCCCTGGCCGAGGGCGCCACCGTGTGCTGCAGTGCCCGACGGGCAGAGGGTTTGCGCCATCCGTTGTGAATGCGGCGGGTATTGGTGATGTGGCAGCAGGCAGCGCCCGTGGCGGATAGGTTCGGCCCCTTAGAGGAGGGTGCGGGGGCACCTGGCCGGTTCTGGGGGGAGCTTGTCTGGACAGGAGAGCGGCTTCGAGCAGGGTGATCTGTTCGATGGTGCTGCCGCTGGGGTTCGCAGTGACCCGTTGGACTTCGTGCGGCCGTTTGTTGCGCCGGTGGCGTCGACGGTGGGTGCGGTCTCGGACGATCCTTTGTCGTTGCAGCTGGCCGAGGCGATTCACGATGCGTTTGGTGATCTTGCCTCCGATCGGGGGCTGACCCGGCAGGAGATTGCTGCAGCGTGTGCTTCGGTGGCCTCGGGCGATGCCTTTGATGCCCGGTTCCGGGTCTTTGCGGAGCTGGGGATGCTGGAACAGGCCCGCGGCAAGGCATACGAGGGGCGCTACGTCTTCAATCCGACCAGCGGTGCGGCCTTGTTGGTCTTCGAGCGGCTGGCGGAAGCCGGCGGCGTCGAGGAGATCATGACCCTGCTGGACCGTACGCAGGTCGGTCTGGCGCAGGGCTTGTTGAGTGAGGATCAGCTGGCCGGACGGCTGCGGCGAGTGCGGCGTGATCTGTCCATCACCACCGCGCATCTGCTGCGGCTGGTGCGGTCCAAGCCTATCGAGGAGCTGGTGGGTGAGCGTCACCATCACCAGTCCAAGGCCGTGTTGCTGGACCACGCGAAGCAGCTGGTCAAAGCCGTCAGCAACCGCTTCCCGCGATTGAGAGCGTCAGGGACGCGGTTGATCGATGAGGCGCTTCACTATTCGGCGGCCGTGGATGAGTTCTCCGACCGGCTATTGCAACAGGTGCGTGCCCGGCGGGACTTCAGCATGCTGCTGCCGGAGCAGTACCTGTCGGCGGCCTTGGGCGCGCCGGTGGACACGCTCGCGAAGGCGTTCGCGGCCACAGTGTTTGATCCCGCCAGCGTGGAGATCACCGCGGCGCAGGTACTCGTGGCCGCCGGGGAGCGGCGGCCACCGGCCCCCCGGCGGCGGCCGGCGCGGCCAGCTCCGCTCCCCCCGGGTCCTGATCCGGTGGAAGCGGCGCGGGAGAAGGCGCTGCTGTTGCGCCGGCGGCGCTCGGCGTCGATGGAGTCGTTGGCCAGGGGCGGGCAGGAGGCAGACCTGACCGGGACGCTGGGAGCACTGCCATGGCGTGCGGCGATCGCCACGGTGGTGGACTTGCTGCAGGCGTCCGCGGACCCGGCGACACCGTTCTTCGTGGAGATCGACGAAGAGATCCTCGTCGATCCGGCCGGGGCGGTCACCTATGCCAGTCCGCTGTCCTTGTACCGGCTGCCGCAGGACGTGTCGGGTGCCGTGGGCGGGGACTCTTCGGCCGTGCAGGAGGGGCCGGCATGAACGAGGACGCCTATCTGCTGGCCCGGGCCCGGGCCCGACGGGTCGTGCCGCTGGCCGCGGGTGCGGCGGATGGGCTGTCGGTGCTGCGGCGGGCCGCCGCCGATGTGCAGCGGCGCCTTGTCGATGTGGAGTCGGCTGGCGGCCCAGGGGTCATGGTGCGTTGGGCGCCGGACGTGGAGCCGGTCAGCGGTGTGGTGGGTGATCCGCTGACGCATCGGGAGGCGACGCCGTCGCAACTGCTGACGCTGGGAGCGGCTGTGCGCCTGTGCTGGCCCGATCCGGAGCGGCGGCTGTACCCGGGGGGCGTGGTGGCCGAGGAGGAGGTGCTGGCGGCCTGTGCTCCGCCTGGGGACGGTCTGCTGCGGGAAGGCATGGCGCTCATCGCGCAGACCTCGGCGTATCGCAGCGCGCTGCGGGTCCTGCGCGCGTGGGGCTACCTGGCCGCCGATGCCGGAGACGGCATGGTGCGGCTGGGGCCGATGGTGGCCGCGTGGAGCGAGCAGGATGTCGATGAGTTACGGAACGGCTACGGCCTGCTGCCCTGCCGGGTGGAGGAGGGGTAGACGTGGAGGTGCGGTATCTGGAGGCGCTGTCGGAGCAGCGCCGCGCAGAGGTGCGGGCGGCGGTGTGCGCGGTGGAGACCGCGCGGTGGCCGGTGCCGTCGGCGCGTTTCCGAGCGTTGGCAGAGGTGCCGCTGCGCAGGGTGGTGGAGGAGGTACTGGCTGCTTCGGGCCGGACGCTGCTCGGTGTGGGAGAGGGATTCCTATCCGGCTATGACGACACGGTCAGGGCGCGGCTGGCCGATGAGGGTGTCGGTGTCCTGCCTGTTGAGGACCGTGCGGTGCTGACGCTGGTGTTGCTGTTCAGCGTCGCTGTCCCGCGCGCTGGCGGCAGTGTCCTGCCGCAGGCCTTGTGGACTCAGGGGGAGCCGGTGAGCCGGGAGCGGTTGAAGGAGTCCACGGTGCCCGACGGGGTCGTGGACGCCGCGCTGAGCCGTCTTGCCGCCGCCGACCTGGTGCGGTCCACCAGTTCGGGGATCGTGCTGGGCAGCCAGTTGCTGCGGTTGACGCCGGCAGCCCAAGCGGACCTGTTCGAACAGCTGGTGCTGCTGGCCGAGCCGAGGGGGGTCATGGCCGAGTCGATATGGCGGCGCCGGGCCCGCGCCGCCGGCCAGGAAAGGCAGGAGCCATGAACGACACATGGACTCAGGACAGGACCGAGGAGCCGGGCGAGGACGGGGAGGAGGGACTGCCCGAGCTCGTCGAGCACCGCGGCATCATCGGCGGCCGTCATCTGGTGGCGGTCCAGACGTTCGACATCGCCCGGCTGACCACCCACGCGGTGCCGGTGGTGCCCGAGACGTTCGTCGCCGTGTCCGGGATGGGCCCCAAGGACGACTCCAACGGCTCGGGCAAGACCTCGTTCCTCATCGCGGTCTCGCTGCTGCTGGCCGATCCTCAGTGGCGGTTGGAGTCCAACCACGGGCTGTACGCCAGCGGGATCCTGTTCAAGCCCGATGCGGCCGGGGTGGATCGGGCCCAGCAGATGCCTGCTGCCTCGCACGGTTACGTGGTCGGCGTCTTCGCGCACGACAGGTCCGGCCCGTACCACGCGGACAGTGCGGTCACCGGCGACGAGCTCGGGGAGGGGGTGCTGACGGTGTGGGTGCGCATCGCCGCGTCCGCCCCGTACGTCCAGGCCAACTGGGCCGAGGGCGTCCACGTGGCCGATGATTCGTCCGATGCCGAGCGTGCGGTGCAGGCGGATGCCCTGTGGCAGGAGCTGGGCAGTGCGAGCCGGCTGTCGGCACGTCGGATGGCCGATGCCCTCTACGGCAACGCACCGCGGTGCCTGACCTACCTCGACACGCCGCTGCGCCCGGCGGTGCCCTCGCTGCTGAGCCAGCAGATGACCGCGATGGAACCGCATGACATCGGGGAGGCTCTGATCGCGCTATCCGGTATGTCCCATCTGCTGGAGCAGGAGGGTGCCCGCCGCGGCAAGGCCCTGGAACATGCCGCGCAGTTGGAGAAGGCGCGCGATGAACACGCGCTGGCCCTGGCGGACGAGGAGACGGTGCTTGAGGGCGTGCGGGCACGTGTCGCCGCGCGCGGTGCGTTGGAGGAAGGACGCCATGCGTGGCGGCGCTATGTGGCTGCCTGCTACCTGCAGGCAGCCACAGTCGACCGGAAGCTGGCGGCGGACTTGGAGGACAAAGAGCAGCGGGTGGCGCAGGCGCGGACGCTGGTCGCCGGCGCCGAGGAGAGGCTGCGCGAGTTGACGGCGGCAACCGGGCTGGCCGCGGCTGCTAGCGCCGCCCGCCAGAAGTGGGTGGACGCCAGGCAGATCACCGAGGAGGCCGCCGCACAACGAACATCGGCGGCTACCCGGCGGGACATCGTCCGCCGGGACATGGCTCCCCTGCGGCCGAGCGCCGGCTTGTGGCAGGGAACTCCGGTTGCCGATGCCCGCGGCGCGCTGGAAGCCGCCCGGAACGCACTGTATGCGGCGCGGCAGGAGAAGGCCGTCGCAGACAGCGCCCTTTCACAGGCCCTGCGGCTGGAGGACGCGGCCCGTCAGGGACGCAGTGGGGTCGCGGGTCAGGCCCTGGAGATCCTCGACGGCCACGGCATCAGCGCCGCCGGATTGATGGACCAACTGCAACTGGAGGAGCCGGCCCGTGCGCAGTGGGAAGCGCGCCTGTGGCCCTGGCGCGACGCCGTGGTGGTGTCGTGCGGCGAAGCCGAACGCGCTCGGGAGTTTCTGCGCGGCCTGCCCGGTGCCCAGGTCATCGCCGCCGATCCCGCCGACGGGACGGGGGGTGCCGGGGATGTCCTGCCCCAGGGGGTGCGCAGCGGCAGGGCGCTGGCAGGATTCCTCGGCATGTTGCAGGAGCGTATGACGGCTCTGGGTGACCCGCCGGCGGCCTACGATGCCGGTCTATCGTTGGCGGTCGTCGGCGGCTTCCAGGCTCCGATCGCCGGACGGGACGCTCGCGTGGCCCAGGCCGTCGCGCACCGGCGCCAGTGCGCGGACGACGTGTCTGCGGCAGTTGAGGGCCTGGGCACGGCTGAGTCGGAGTTCGAGGTCGCCGAGATCGAGCACAATGCGGCCGTGGCGGCACGGGATCTGGCCGCCCTGGAAGGGCATGCCTCCACCTTGAAGGACGCAATCACCGAGGCCGACGGCAAAGTCACCGCTGCCCGGGACGCGGAAGAGGGACTGCACGACGTGTGGGAGCGGGCCCAGAGCGCAGTGGCGGCCCACGACCAGGCGGTGACGGCTGCGAAGCTCACCCGGGACGCGGCTTCCAAGACATACAAGGAGCAGATCAAGGAGCACACGGCGCTGGTCAGGGCCCGTGCCGAGATCGCCTGCGCGCAGTGGCAGCATCTGTGGAGCGCCTCCGCCGAGGAGGCGGCTGAACTCCTGGAGGCCGCCGATCCCGGCACGCTGGTGCCCCGGCCCGGCCGGCTGCGGCGAAAAGTTGAGGATCATCTGCGGGAGGCGTACGAGCACTACGGTCTGCCGGCTGGCGCTGTGGCCGGTGTCGACGAGGACCTGCTGCTGGCGCAGCGCCTGCGTGCCGCCTTCGCGGAGGAGGAGGCGTCCGCGCTGCCGCGCACGGTTTTCGGCGAGGTGGCCGCGCCCTTGCAGATCCGGCTGGACGGCCACGCCGACAAGGACGCCGTCGAAGCCGCCCGGATCGCCTCCGGCCGCTCCTTGCGCGAGCAGGCCCTGGCCAAGCTCACCACTGCCGCAGAGCGCAGCGAGCACACCCTCCAGACTCTGCAGGACATGATCGAGCATCACGTCGAAGGTTTGTTCGTGCAGATCAGCGAAGCTTTCAACGTGTTGGACCAGCAGCGGGGCGGTGACGGTGCGCGCCTGGAATACGACAGCGTGCGGCCCGAGGGTGCCAGGCCCTGGCGGTGGCAGGTGACACCGCGCTGGAAACGCTCCCCGCGCGGCGCCTTCGTGCACTACCGGGAGAACGCCAACGGCGCCCAGGTAAAGGTGCATGCCATCCAGCTGGTCCTGGCCGCAGTGCTGGCCGATGCCGAGACCAGGGGCCGAGTGCTGATCCTGGACGAGCTCGGCAACAGCCTGGGCGAGGTCAACCGCAAGGACATGCTCGTCGCGTTGCGGGACGTGGCGCGCCGCCAGCACCTGACCATCCTGGGCACCTGCCAGGACAGTGTGCTGGTGGATGCCGCCGACGTCTGCGACGAGCTGCTGTGGTTCGTCCACGCCTCCTCCTCCGACGCCTACAACCAGCCCACCCGCGCCTGGGGACACGACGCCGACGGCCAGCGTGTGGAACTGACCGCCGACTGGATCACCGCAGGGCGCTCCGATGCCTGACATGCCTGAACCCAGCGCGCCCCTCCCCCGCCCCGCCCTGCTGGTCGGCGAAGCCCACGGTCGGCGGGAAGTGCCGCTGCACGGACTTCCCGCCGGGATCATCGCCGTCACCGTGCCTCGCACCCGAAAAGACGGCGACGAGGTCCTCACCCGCGTGCCCGTGGACCGCAAACGGCGCGTCAACCCCGCCTTCGTCGACCTCGTCGCCTCCGATCCGGTCCCCGCCTACGACCCGCCGGCCGGCCTGGCCGACCGTGATCTGATCAAGGTTCTGACGACCCGGACCCGCAAGCGGTGGGCCACCATCGAGGCCGACTTCGGCCAGGAGCAGGCGTGGCGCACGACCGCGTCGCTGATCCGCTGCGGCGCCGTCGTCCTGCGCTGCAAGGTCGTCCAGGCCACCGGGTTCGCCCCCGACTCCTGGCGGCTGACACCGTCCTGGGCATCGCTGAGGGAGGACAAGCTCGCCCAGCTGCGCGGCCACCCCGACCCCTTGCGGCTGCACACCGAGTTGCTGCAAGCGATGGCAGGCATCCCCCAACTGGCCGGCGAACACAACCTGCTGGCCGCGACCGCCCCGGCCCGCACCCTGCAGGTTCCCGCGGGCAGCGCCACCGGAACCGGGGACTGGCGGGTGTATGAGGTGGCCGTCAGGTCCGCCGCGGTGTGGTGGGCCGCCCAGTCCCACCCCCAGCCGATGACCGCCAAGGTTCTGGCGGGCAAGAGCATGCGCGACACCAAGTACAGGTGGTTGCCGGCGCGTCGGCAGGCGTTCGCCAACCTCGTCGGCCGCCCCTTCGACCAGGCGGTGGAAGAGACCGACACGGAGCTGCGCATGCGCGGGCCCCTGCGCTGGCGCGTCGATACCGTCATCGCCGACGCCGCAGCCTGCCTCCCCTGGCTAGGACTGCCCGCAGGCGGCCTGCGCAGCCTTGGATTGATCGACTGCTCGGCGGTGGGCGTGTTCCTGGTCGAGAACGAGGACGCCTTCGCACAGGTGTGCAAACTCCCCGATGTCGCGGAGCAGTGGCTGTGCATATGGGGCGCCGGCTACGCCACGCACGGCCTGGCCGCGTTCCTCAAGGCGATGGCGCCGCTACCGGTGGCCGCCTGGCAGGATCTGGACGCCCACGGCATCCAGATCATCGCCAACCTCACCGAGCGCATCGGCCGGCCCATCACCCCGGTGGGCATGGACGTCGACTTCTACAGGAGTGGTACGAAGTACCACCAGAAACCCGAGAAACGGGCGGGCAACCTCAAACTCGCCGAGCGGCTTGCCGTCAGCGGACCGCCCGCACTGCGCGCCCTGGCCGCCGAAATCGCCGCAAACGGCGGCGACGGCTGCGAACACGAAACCCTTTACCACGAGGTCCTGCCAGCTCTGGCGCGCACGCTGGACCAGATCACCGATGGACCCGCCCCGGCCGCCCGGCCGTCCAACGCCGACGGCGCCGTATGATCGCCACTTGCTGATCGGAATGGTCGACAGCACCGCCATGGACGGGTTGGCCAGGCACTACGCGCAGTACTCGACCTCTAGAAGGTCGGCACGGCGGGCCAGCGGGTTGCCAGCAGGTCGGCTGGCGGTGGTGCGGGGGATTCGCTGAGGCCAGGGTGACGGGGAGGGCGCGTCTGGCGGGACTGTCTCCACGGGAGACCGACGGTGCTGACGAGATGTGGCGCTGCCCTGGCCGTGCGACGGTGTGATCGATGCTCCCGCGCAGTCCGCTTGCGAGTCCGGACCGGAGGAGTCGGGTAGGGAAGATCGTGTATGGGGCGTCAGCGCGCCTTCACGGCGGTGTGGTCGAGGACGGTCAGGTGCAGGGTGTGCAGAGGCCGGGTCCGAGTGGGGCGGATCACCTCGAACCAGTCGCTCACGTCTTCCAGCAGTCGGGGTAGGTAGCCGAAGTCGTGCCAGCCGAGTCCGATCCCCACTGTGGGCGTGGGAGCGCTGTGGTGGCTGTCGGTCAGGGGTTCACCGTGGAGCAGTACGTGGTCGAGGGGGTGTCCGGTGCTCTCCAGATGGGCGAGTGCCCCGGCGGCGGCGCGGCGCAGTGGGCTGGTCTCGGTCCAGCGGTGCAGTGCTTCGAGCGCTGCTGGATGCTGCGGTACCGCGTCGGGCAGGTCGAGGCGGTCGATGCGGACGGCTCCATGGGAGACCAGGTCGACGAGTTCGATGCGGACTGGTCGTGGGATCCACCGGTCCAGTCCTTCGAATGCCTCGATCATGTGGTCGCGCGGGGCCCGGCCGGCGGTGGGGTCGGGGGTGAGTGCGGCCAGGCGAGCGCGGGCGGCGTCGACGGGTTCGGGGCGGGTCCACAGCACGGTCAGGGGGAAGCCGTCCTCCTCCAGGGTGCTGCGCTCGCGCAAGTGGAGCTGCAGGCCGCGGCTGCGGCCTTTCAAGGCGCGTTTCATCGACCCGGACGGATCACCGCCGTAGGACATGGCATGGACGAACTCGGACGTCAGCCGCTTGTCCGTGCGGTGCTCGACCACGACGTCGACGTCGTGCGGCTCCAGCGCGCCGCGGGCGTAAGAGCCGAACACCAGGACCTGATCGACCAGGCCCAGCGGCCATTCGCCTCCCTCCAGGCGGTCGAGCATCTCGGTCAGCAGCAACGTGGCACGAGCGCGCTTCACGGAAGAAACCTCCAGCGGGGTCCGGCCGGGGTGGTCATGACGGGCCTCCACGGTCACGATGGTCTGTCGGGGACATGAGGTGTACAGGGAGCTGCAGTTGAGTGGCCGTGATCCTGTGGTGGCGGCAGGCCCATGCCTGAACTGCCCAGCTGCCCCGGTGAGGGGCAAGGATGACGGCGATAAGGGTGTGGAACGCCAGTTCCGGGTCGCCCAGGAGCCGGCGGTAGGTGCTTGCATCGCGCGGGCTAGGGGTCGTTGTGGCGCTGGTGGGGTGGGTGTGCCATTCGCCGATCCAGATGCTGCCGTCGTCGGCGAACGCCTGGTCCGCGAATGCTTGAGCATGCGCCAGGTCGCGCAGGAAGGATGTCGGTGTCCGTACTGCGGCGGGGCCGGGGGTGCCTGCGTGACGGACGACGACGGTGTCGCGATCGTGACGGCCCAGAAGGATGCCTCCGGTTTCGGTGGCATGGTCGTTGGTGGCCAGCTCCGTCGTGATGGTGCGGACCGCTCGTGCAGTCAGGCGTACCCGGGTGACCGGCTGCTGGAGGGTCATGGTGTTTCGCACGTGGGGCAGCCCGGTTCGGGGGGTGTCGCGGGTAGCCAGTGCAGTTCGCCCGTGCGGTTCAGGTCGAAGGGCGGGGAGCAGTCGGGCTGGCGGCGCAGTGCCAAGAGCGCGTGTTCGCTGGGCAGCCGCTGGTCGGGGTGCCCGGCGCGTTCCAGGATGGTGGCGACGACTGTTTTGGCGGCGAAATGGGCGACCAGGTGCAGGTCGGGGCCGACTGCGGTCATCGGCCGGTGGCGTGTGCCGGTGCCGTAGCCGGCGTCCAGGGCGGGCTCGGGGTCCATGCCCCCGTTGTTGACCAGTGTCTGGCGGCGGCAGGTCAGGCAGCCGTGGCGGGGCCAGGGTCGGAGCCTGAGTACCTCGCCGATGGCGCCGTCCTGCAGGACGCATGCCAGGACGGCGGTGACGCCTGCACGGCGTGCGAGGTGGCCGGTGGTTCTGCGGGCCGCGACGCCGTCGGCGGTGCACACCACGATGTCGACGGCGGGGAGCAGTGCCCGTACGCGGTCTGCTTGGGTGATCACGTCCCAGGGCAGCGGTTGAACCTGGGTGTCCGGGCGCAGCCGGGTGAGTTCTTCGGCCAGGGCGGTGACTTTGTGGCGGCCGATGTAGCGGCCGGCGCTGGTGTGGCGCACCAGGTTGTGCCAGGACAGGCGGTCGGGGTCCATCAGGGTCAGCTGTCCGATGCCGTAGCCGGCCAGGGCGTGGGCGGTGGCGCTGCCGATGCTGCCGGCCCCGACCAGGAGAGCACGGGTTTTCTGCAGGTGTGCTGCCGGCCAGTGCGGCTCCAGCTGGGCGATGCCGGTGACGGCGGGCTGGATGAGGATGTCGAGCGGGAGGGCGCCTTCGGGGGTGACTTGCCAGGCGGCCAGGTCGGGCAGTGCGGCGTCGGGGAAGGCCTCTGCCAGGCCGGGTGCGTAGGTGATGGCGAGGTAGGGCTTTCCGAAGGTCTGGTAGCCGCCGCGTACGGCGTCCCGGAACGCTGTTCTGGGAATGACCGTGTCCTGGCGTGCGCGGCACTGCGCCCACGCCAGGTGCAGGGCGGGGTCGACCCGGTACCACAGGCTGATGGGAGCGGGGTCGCAGTTGGCAAGGAGCCGTTCGGCGGGCTCGGGGTCGACGGAGACCTTGGGGTTGTTGCCGTCCGACAGGGCGCACACCACGGCCAGTTCGTCCGGGGCGCTGACCCGCAGGGTCAGGTGGCCCCATGTGCCGGCCTGGCGGATCGTGGCGGCGGCCAGGTGCGGGAAGAGGATCAGCACGGCGCCTCTGTCTTCGGGCCGGTGTCCGCTTGGCCGGCTGCTGGTGCGGTATCTGTTTGGCCGGCTGCGGGCGGCGGCTGGGAGAAGAAGTGATCGTGGCGGTTGTCGCTGACGATGCCGCAGCGGGACATCTCCTGGATGAGGCCGTGTTTCATCAGCGCGTACTCCAGCCGCCATCCAGCCGCTTTGAGGAGCAGGTCGATGAGCGAGTCCCGTCCGGTCCACCAGGCGTGTTCCTGCAGCAGGCACAGAGTGCCGTCTCCGTTGACGTGCCAGCGGGTCTGGGTCCACTCCTGGGGCGGCGGCAGGGGGTCCAGGGGGAGCAGAGCGGGTTCCACCATGGGGTAGGCCTGGTTGTAGGCAACGGTCAGGCGCAGCCCCTCCTCCCCCACCCAGGCGCTGAGGTTCGGCGGTTGCGGGCGGTCGAACGGCCAGCGCGGCAGGACGCCGGTCCAGGTGCCGGCGCCGTCGCTGTTCCACACCAGGCCGCTGAACCGGGCGGTGATCTCGGACTGGTCCCGCTCAAGGCGCCGGGGTTCGGCTTTCCACCATGTGATCGGTTCACGGTCGGACCTGTCCATGGCTGTCATCCCTGGGGTGCGTCCTTGATCGGCCGGGGTGCGACCAGGGCGGGTGTGCCTGTGATCTTCGACGCGGGCTTGGCGGGTGCGGGGAAGCCGTCGCCGAAGATGTCCTGCCACAGTCGCAGCGCACCGTCGGTGTCCCCGGCAGCAGCAGCGGCGCAGGCCCGCTCGGCGAGGTCCGCGGCATCGGCGAACGCGTCGGAGAGTCCGTCGTAGTCCAGGTCGGGCTGCACTTCCCCGCACAGTCCCGCGGGATCCGAGACTCCTTCGTTGACCCTGACCGCGGCGGCGGTGAAGAACGCCTTCAGCCCCTCCGCGCGGCTGCCCTCTTTCGGCATGCACTCCAGCGCGAGGACCTCGACGACCAGGGACTTGATGCGGCCCTGGACCGGCGCACTGTGGCGCCAGTCCTTGAGTACCCGCACCAGCGGACGGAAGTGTTCCCACGCGCCCTGGTGCTCGGCGACCTTGCGGATCAGATACTCCGGATCCGCCGGGACCCAGCAGCGGTTGAGCTTCTCCGGGATCAGCAGGGTGCCGTCGCTCTGGCGCAGTGCCGGCATGACGTCGACCGTGAACGCCTCTTCCTCGTCCTTGTCGTCCAGGAAGCATTTGACCGCGTGGTTGCGCGGCACAGCCAGGCGGACCTCCTGGGCGACGGTGCCGTAGGTCTGGCCCAAAAGCCGGTGGATCTGATCGCCGGCGTGGTCCAGAGCCTCGCCCGCGCTGTCGCCCGGTGCGCCCCAGTCTGGGTGCGCGGTCACGTCGTAGACCACGACGATGTCCACATCGTGGATGGGCTTGAGCTGAGTGCTTCGGCTCAGGGAGCCCGATCCGAACGTCTCCAGGACGTCCTCCTCGCCGGACATAGCCTTCTTGAAGGTGTCCCGGCGTTCGCGCGCCAGCTTGACCTGGTCGATGTCGGCGTTGACCTCTGCCTGGAGCTCATCGAACGCGTCGTTGATCCCCATCACGTGCCTCCTCAGGCTCGCCGTTCAGCCCGAGTGCGCGCCGCCGTCGGCCGTCGGGAGACGGTCAGCGGGTCGAGTTGGAGGCACCGACAGCTGTTCCTTCCGACAAGCCTAGGACCCGCCACTGACAACGCCCCGGCGTCATCCGCCGCCGCCTGCGGGGCGGGGTGGTGCCGGAGCGGTCAGATGTGTGGTGGGTGCCGTGACGTCTGCTTCCTGAGGGTGAGGCGGGTGTGGTTCAGGCGTCCACGGTGAAGGCCGCCTCGTAGAGGTCCTCCGTTGCCACGTGCTCGTACACCACAGTGGGGCGCAGCCGGTTCCAGCGGTGTCCGAGGAGGAGGGCGAGACCCATGGGGCAGGCCTGGAAAAGGTGGATCCGGGATGCACCGTGGCTGGCCGTACGGAGAGCGTCACGGATTCCGATGGCCAGGGCGTTGGCAGTGGCGGCGTCCGGGATCGAGTTGTCCTTCGCCCCCGCGGGCGGGCGCAGGACCAGGAGCCGCGATACCGGCAGCTGCCTGTCCTGCAGGAACTTTAGGACATCGGCGGTGGGGTCGGTGGCCACCGCGATAGCAACGGCCAGATCCTGGCCTGCGTCGATCGCGTGCGTCTCCCGGGCGGGAGCGAGCACAGTGTCGTAGGGCTCGGTGGAGGACCAGAGTTGGCCGCGCTGTAGTACGGCCAAGTCGGCTCCGGTGACCATGCGGAAGGCGGTACCGGTCAGGAAGGCGGGCGCAAGACGCAGGCTGCCGGTTACCGCCACAGCGGCTGTCCCCGGGGGAAGCCGGTGAGGCGCCGCCTCGATCTCCTCCTGAAGCTGTGCCCAGGTGGCGGGGGCCTTGGGCCGGCACTTGGAGTAAGCGGTGTCTCCCTCGAAGCGGTCGGCCCAGTCGATAGCGTAGTCGGCGTCGTCGGCCATCGGGTCGGGCTTGAGGGTGGCGATCGACACGACGGCGCGGTTGGGACCGGCCGTGAGCGCGAGCGTCTGGACGGCATCGGTGATCTGGGCCAGTGACAGCGTGCGCTGACCGTTGATCACCTGGCGGGCCACCCAGTCCGCGCCTGCTTGTACGGCAGCCGCGTCGGGGCGAAGGCCCGCAGCGAACATCAACAGTTGCAGGTGTTCGTGGAGGTGGGAGACGTCGCGGGCGATGTCGAAGCGCAGTACGCGCAGCAGGTCGAGAAGTTGTTCTTCGTCCGTCCCGGCGTTCGCCGCCCAGCGGCTGCGGGCCCGGCCTTTCGCGGACCGGGGTCCTTGCTGGCCGGCTTTGGGCATGAGGGTCTGGGTGCGTGGATCGCGCAGCGAGACGAGCGGGTCGGCGGGGTCGGGCGCCCGGTTGCTGATCAGTGCCAGGTCGACAGGCGCCCCGTCGGCGGTCAGACGCTGCCAGCTCTGGGTGATCTTCTTCAGGAGCGAGGTGCCGCCGGAGGTGCTGGGAGTGAACAGGTACGTCTCATTGACGGGGGTGGCGGCGTCGGCGGTGTACTTCACCTGGGCGTAGGTGTGCGGAGGTCTGGCCCGGTAGAGGACAACATCGTCCAGGTTGCCCGCCTGGTCGGCTTCGACACCGACGCCGACGACCGGGTTGGGTGTGCGGAGGGCAGCGTCCCGTAGTGCTGTGACGCAACCCTGCCAGGCCCACAGCCACTGGTATCTATCGCCGGCGATCCGCACACCGGTGGGGCCAGGGGCAGGAAGGTCAGGCATGAGGTCCGCTCCGTGGTCTCGGGGTTGAGCTGCAACTGTTCGCGGGCTTCGATGCCCCATTGCGCAGGGTGGCCGATCTCGGAGCCGTACGACGGGCGGCGGCCGGCCATCACGGGGTGTCGCGCTTGGCCACGGCCGCTGGCAGAGCGTACTGCTGGGCCGGGTCGTGGGAGAGCAGGCCCGTGCCACGCTCACGGCTGCGGACGTTCTCATGGACCAGCTCCCCGAGAGCGAAGGGGCAGACACCAGCTGGTGTACGGCGAGCAGAAGCAGCACATCCACCTCAGTCACACCACGCCTCGCAGACACGGTCCGCCCCACGAGCCAGCAGCGGGCGCTGGTAATGCCGGAGCCAGCCAGCACCCCGCTGCCCACCGACGCCGCTGTCACGCTCAAGCGTCATGAACCAAGTGCCGTCACCACCACTGACATGCGGGCAGGATTTTCGGTCCGGCACCGATCCGCTCCCGCAGCCGAGCTCGTAACCACCACGATCCGCCAGACCAACCCTGACCAGCGCATACCTACACACCCAGGCCACGCAGCCATAAGGAAATCCTGAGCCGATCACTACATTCCGAAGTGATCACTAAACCTGCACCTAAGAGCCTGCCCGCATCCCAACTGCCCCAGGAAAACCCAGGTCAGAAGCATGCCGTACCACGGCAAGAGATCCCGAAACGATCACTAGATACACACGTCAGCGCATCCATTCACCTAGTGATCGTTAGCAGATTTGTCA
>NZ_BARF01000141.1 GCF_000367365.1 Streptomyces prunicolor NBRC 13075
CGGGGCAACCCGTACTCCGTGGGCCGGGATCAGATCCACCCGGCATCCCGAAGCCTGCTCCACGGGCGCGTCAACCCCGACCGCTTCCCCGTCTGCGGCCACATCGGGGAACACACCATCACGCCCTATGACCTGCTGATCGGCAACGGCAGCTCATGGCACGACCTCGCCCTCACCGCCCCGCGCCACCCGCCGGCCACCACAGGTGACCTGACGGCGCGTTACGCGCCGGGCCTCGTTCATTCGTGCGCGACCACCAGGGCGGTCGTCCTGCGCAGTTCGGCGCGCTCCCGCTCGCTCGTTCCACCCCATACGCCGTGGGCCTGGCCGTTATCCATCGACCAGCCGAGGCATTGCCGGATCACGGGGCACCGGAGGCAGACGCGCTTGGCGGCGCGTTCCTGCCGTAGCGCCGGTCCTGTGGAGCTGAGGGGAAAGAACAGCTCCGGGTCCTCATGAGCGCAGGCAGCCCGCTGAGCCCATTCCATGAACGCCTCCTCAATGACCTGTCCCGAATACGGCTCGTCCGTCCGGATTTCGGCCCGAGTGCCCATGCCGGACGACCGGAAACCGAAAGGCACCGGCAGGAAGGTCAACGGCGTGGTGGAAAAGGCCTGTTGGGGTTCAGTCCTCGCCGGCTTCCGCCGCGCGTGCTGCCGACGGAGTCCGCGGCAGGGCGGCCACCGTCGCGGCCAGTTGCTGCTGGAGGGCTTCGGAGAGCGGGGGTCCGGTGACGGCGCTGACGATTTCTTCGGCCACATGGTGCAGTTTGGTGTTCGTGTTCTGGGAGGCCGTGACGAGGGCCTCCCAGGCGCGCTCGGGGGACAGCCCGAAGGACGCCATCAGCACTCCGCGGGCGAGATCGATCACGGGCCGTGTCCGCATGGCCCGTCGCAGCTGAACGAGTTCGATGCACGGATCCTGGTGCGCTTCGCCGAGGGACACGGATTCCTTCCAGGGGTGGGGTGTTGGGCCGGACGTCGCATCCGGCAGTCGTCGGGCACCCGCGTGGTTCTCGTCCACAACGGTGAAGAGGGAGCGCGTGCAGGTGACCGAGAGCAGGCGGTGCACCACCGCGCTCGCCGTCCGAATGACGACGGTCCTACCCTCGTCGCGGGCGTGGCGACGCACGCGCAGCAACGCGTCGAGGCCGGCGCGGTCGCAGAAGTCCATCCCGCTCGGATCGAGGCCCATTCCGCATACCGGTCGGCTGAGGACTTCGCGCAGAGCGTCATCGAGGGCCTGTTCGGTGAGGCCGTCGAGTGCGCCCGACACCATCACGAGCGCCCGGTCGCCCGCGGAGTGCGCTTCGATTCCCAGCGGAGCCCGCTCGGGACCACCCACGACGGGAAGGGGTGTGAAAGCCGGCCTCGTTTCCCGCCGCGCGGTGCGTCGTAGAGGCACGTTCTGACATGGCAGCCGCTCCATTGGCATCCGTATGTAGTCACCTCGTGCCCGTCAAGGCTCCGCTCGAACACCATCGCACGTCAAATTATACAGGAATCCTGTTTCGCTCTTCTGAATGCGCGAACCATGGAGCGTATCCTGGGGGTATGCATGCAGCACCGGAACCACATACCGGTTGGACGTTCCTGACCAACCACGCACGTGTGCTGGCCGCGATCGCGGAGGATCCCACCACGCGCATCCGTGACATCGCCGCGCGTTGCCGCCTCACCGAGCGGGCGGTCCAGAAGATCGTTTCCGATCTGGAGGAGAGCGGCTTCCTCACCCACACGCGCAACGGCCGCTCCAATGCCTACCGCATCGAGGAAGGGACCATCCTGCGCCACCCCGCCGAGGCAGGGCTGACGGTGGCCGACCTGCTGTCCCTTCTCGCCCAGCACGACGCCGAACACGACGACGGACCGCAAGAGCTGCAGGAGGCGGTGCCCCCGCAGGTGCGCAGCGCGGAAGCGGACTTGTGACCTCGGCTGTGTGAACGCCTCGGCCGGTGCCAGTGGAGAGTGCCGACCTGATCTCCGGCGCCTTCGTCACGGACCTGCTTCCCCCTTGTCCTGAGAGCCCCTCCCGGCGCCCGGTGGACCCGATCCGGGTCCCCTGCCCACGGACCGTGCAACGCGCACCGCGGCATCGGCGAAGGCGGTCGGGCCAGGGCCCGCCCCTCGTTTGGCTCCGTCTCCGGAGAGACCCGGTACGTGTCCCCCGGCACCCGGCACGCACCGGTTCGGGCGCCGCGCGTCTGTTCCGCGCAGTCGGGGTACTCGCCCGCCGCGATCTGCCGGCATGGCACGAGCACAGGCGCGCCGCGAGTGCGTACGGAGGGAGGCGTCCGTCAGGACGAGCGGCGCGGAGGGCTCACCGGGCATGGGCCGGGGGCGACATGAGGGCCGCACGACACCACCGGAACGGGGGCGTCGGGGGCCGCCGAGTCCCCCCGTTCCCCCGGCGGCGGCAGTTGATCGGTCCAGCACCGCGAGGAGTGCGCGGGAAGGCGCCTTGTGTGCCAGGAGGCTTCCCAGGCGGTCGGGCGCGTCTTTACCGCAGTCGGCGCACCGAGCCGGGTACCGCCGCCGACGCCACGGCCGGGGCTTCCGGTACTTCGACACCGAGGGCCGACCTCGGCGCGATCCAGCGGAGCCGAACCGGATCCGGGCACTGGTCATCCCCCGGCATGGCAGGACGTGTGGATCTGCCGGCCGACGGACACCTGCAGGCCGTGGGCACGGACGCGGTCGGGCGCCGCCGAGTACCTCTGCCACCCCCGTTTCCGCGCCGGACAGGAACCGGGCCAAGCACAGCCCCAGTGACCGACGAGGGCGTCCGCCGTAGCCCGGTCTGTTTCGGGTCGTGCGGACGGGGCACACGGGAGCCCAGTCAAGTGCCTCGGCCCGGCAGGCACCCTTCCTTCCCCCCTGAGGAGTGTCATCGTGCCCTCCCACGCTCGCCACGACTCCGACCCGACGAGCCCGGGTGCCCCGCCGGAAAGGTGGAGAACCCACGTGATGGTCCCGGACCCGGCGGTGTTACGGCAGGCCGTCGATCGCTACCTGGCGCTCGCGGCCCACCGGTACCCGGCCGCCGCCGTCAGTCCGCGGAACGCCGCTTACGCCCTGTGCGTCCTCACCGGCACTCGCACGGTGGAGGACGCCATGTCGGCGATGCACCCGCTGTGCCCGGGCTCCCTGACGCCCACACCTCCGCGACCGCAGACGTCGATGGTCCCTACGGCCGAAAGCGGCTCCGCGCAGACGGAGGCCGTGCCGTGACCCAGCCCCGGGACGAGCCGCAGCTGAAGGTCGGCACGACCGGATTCGTGGTCCTCGCGGACGACGAAGGGGCCCTCATCCCCACGGAGTTGGTCTACCGGCCGGACGACTGCCTGGCCGCGCGTCTGGTGCTGCTGGGACCCGACGGGCTGGCAGTCGGCTGGACCTTCGCCTGGGAACTGCTCGCCATGGGCCTGATGTCCCCCGCCGGCGACGGAGACATCACCGTGCGCCCCGCACGGGGACCGGTCGACGGCGTCGAGGTGAGCCTCGTCGCCCAGTCCACCGCACGGGTGTGGCTGCCTGAGGACGGCGTCGCGGAGTTCGTGCGGAAGGTGCGCGGGAGGGCCGGCCTCGACGCCCGGGGCATCGCTCCGGCGCTCGACAGGGAACTCGCCACGATCACGAACGGAACGTAGTCCGGGGCACATTCCACTCCCGAGCGAGGCGCGATCGGGTCCACCCCCTTCACCCGGACCCATCCGGGGACACGACATACCGAACACGGTCTTCGGAGGTGAGAACAGATGGCCACGACCACTCAACGCGGGGTGATGCGGGCGCTGTTGGACGCCCACGGCCGCACCTATGCCGACGAGGCGGGCATCCCGCTCAAGGACACCCCTCAGCCGTTGTACCGGCTGCTCGTGCTCGCCTGCCTGCTCAGTGCGCGTATCCGCGCCGACATCGCGGTCGCCGCGGCCAAAGAGCTGACCGCCGCCGGGATGCGTGATCCACGCCGGATGGCCGAGGCCACCTGGCAGCAGCGGGTCGACGCACTCGGCCGCGGCGGCTACCGGCGCTACGACGAACGCACCGCCACCCAGCTCGGCGACGGCGCGACGCTGGCCATCGAACGCTACGGGGGCGACCTGCGACGGTTGCGGGAGCAGGCCGACGGCGACACGGCGACGATACGGCGACGACTCCAGGAGTTCCCCGGACTGGGACCGGCCGGCGCCGACATCTTCCTGCGCGAGGCACAGGCGGTCTGGCCCGGGACGGCACCCTACCTCGACGCCAAAGCCCTCCAGGGCGCCCGCGCCCTGGACCTGCCCACCGCACCCGCCGCCCTGCTCCGCCTGACGGACGGCACGGAGCCGGCCGTACTGGCCGCGGCCCTGGTCCGCGTCGCCCTCGACAAGAAGTCTCCTCGGGCCGTCCGCGAAGCCGCCGACGGCTGAAAACCGGCTCCACAACCACAAGGAAGAGGTGGGCCGGAACGACTGTTCCGGCCCACCTCTCGCGCACCCCGGCTCAGATCTCACGCACGGTGGCCCTCGTAGTAGCCACCGAGCTGCTCCTGATAACCCGCGTCACCAGTGTGCTTGTCCTTGTCGAACTCGGGAGCGTTCTTGATCTCCTCCTTCGTCCGGTCGACGTAGATCCTCTCCTCCGCCGTGTCGACGCCGATGACGAGGCCGGCGGGGATCAGAACGTGCTTACCGAAGATCCACGCCCCGGTGTCGACAACGAGGTGAGAGGCTCCGACGTCGTCGGAATGCTTGTCGACCTTGCCGATGGCGCCGTCGGTCGCCTCGACCTTGTAGCCGATCAGGCTGGTGCCGCCGGTGTAACCGACCGCCGGTTGGTACCCCCACATGTCCGCACTCACGAATACATCTCCTTGATCAACTTGGTCAACGGATTTCACGACTGGAATGGAGCTTCGGAGCGTCAGAGTGACGTTCCGGGGTCCTCGGGGCGGATACGTCCGCGCCAGCCGCCCGTCTCGCCGCCGCGGTCCTCGATGTAGTCCTTGAACCGCCGCAGGTCTCCCTTGACCCGCCGGTCGATCACGCCCAGCATGTCGGCGGACTTCTCGGCGACGCCGGTCGGCTCGACCTCCATGGTGAGTTCCACCCGGGTGCGCTCGGCGTCCAGAGGTTCGAAGCGCACCGAGCCCCGCTGCCGTGTGTCGCCGTCCACGGAGCGCCAGGTGATGCGCTCGTCCGGGGCCTGGTCGACGATCTCGGTGTCGAACTCGCGCCGCACGCCGCCGATGCTGGTGATCCAGTGGTTGTGCCGGTCGTCGAGCTGCCTCACTTCCTCCACGCCTTCCATGAAGTGGGGGAAGTGCTCGAACTGGGTCCACTGGTTGTAGGCCGTGTGGACCGGCACACCGACCTCCACGGCTTCCTTCACAGTGCTCGTGCTCATTCGCTCCTCCTTCGTCGGGGATCGTCCACACCAGATCGCCGGATCGGCGGACCGGCGTGGGTCCGGGTCGCGTCGGGTACCCGGGGAGAGGACTTGAAGACATCCAGGCGGAGTCAGTCCGTGCTGCGGATGATGTTCGCCTCGGTGTCGGACTGTGCCGCTGTCGGCGTGCTCTCGTCCGCGACGGCGGCGACGCAGGTGCGCACGCCCTTCGCCCGGCGGTGACGGGCCTTCGACCAGCCCGTCTCGGCGACGCGGATCGACGGTTTCGGCGTGGGCGGGAGTTGAGTGGTCACGGTCGTTCATCTTCCTTCTGCGCGCGATGCCCTGACTCCTCGGAACGGAGAGCGGCTTACGGGCGCGATGTCCTGGTGGTCGAGTTGCCCGTCGCGGTGCCCGCAAACCATCCCCCTTCCCATCCCGGCTCGCCCGTCCGCCGCCGTTTCCGTCGGCGCACCGGGGTACCCGGTCATCGGTGCCGACAGACGCCCGTACGAACGCCGGGGCCGAGCAGGGCGCCGGCTCCTCCGGCCACGAACACCCTTCCCCGTACGGGCACTTCGGTCAGGGATGCCTGCCCACCCGCATTCCGTCCGAGTCGATCACAGCCGAGGGTGTGGCGGATCCAGACAGCCAGGAGGGCGCCGGTGAGCGCGGAGGGGACCAGTCCGGACGGCGGCCGGAGCCATGCGGCTTCCGTCGAGCCGCCCGTCGCCAAAGACACCGCAAGCCGTCGGCCGGAGCGGCGACCGTCACGGTCGTGGTTCTCCATCGGATTCCGGGTCGGCCTGGGGGCGCTGACGGCGTACTGGCTGGTGCGGTCCGTCCAGCTCATGGAGAGCCTCCTGATGCTGGTGCTGCTCTCCCTGGTGATCGCGATCAGCGCGGACCCGCTCGTGAGCCGGCTCACCGAACGGGGGCTGGGCCGCGCGTGGGCGGTGGCCACGGTGATCGTGGGACTGTTCCTCGTCCTGGGCGGCCTCTCCACGCTGTTCATAGCGCCCGCCGCCCATGAGATCACCGCGGTGGTCCACCAAGTACCCACGTGGCTGCAGCAGTTGCACGACCACCACTCCTTCCTGGGCCGGACGGAGGACCGCTACCAGATCATCGAGAAGGCCAAGAGGCAGCTGGGCACCGATACCAGCAGCCTGGCCGACGGCGTGATGGGCGCGGGTCAACTGCTCGTCACCACCCTGACCGGTCTGTTCCTGGTCATCACCCTGACCATCTACTTCCTGGCCGGGCTGCCCGCTCTCAAGCGTTTCTGCCTGCGCTTCGTGCCCGGCAGCCGACGCGACCACACGGCGGCTCTGGTCGACGAGATCCTGCTGCGCACCGGGCGTTACATGCTGGCCAACGTCGCCACGTCGGTCATCGCGGGGCTGGCCACGTTCATCTGGCTGGTGGTCTGGGGGGTCCCCTATCCGGCGGCGCTGGGCGTGTTCGTCGCCTTGATGGACCTGATCCCCGTGGTCGGCTCCACCATCGGCGGCATCGTCGTGTCGCTGGTGGCCCTGGCCGTCTCCCTGCCGGTGGCGATCGCGACCGCCGTGTTCTACGTCGTCTTCCGGCTCGCCGAGGACTACCTGATCCTGCCCCGCGCCATGAAGTTCGCGATTCAGGTCCACCCCCTGGTCACCATCCTCGCCGTACTGGCCGGCGGCGTCCTCGAAGGCATCATCGGCGCTCTGCTCGCGATCCCCGTCGCGGTGGCCGTCGGGCTGGTCCTCGACGACGCCGTCTTCCCTCGGATCACCCGACGCTGACTGTCCGGGAAGCCAGGGGCACCGTTCTCGGCGGTGCCCCTCTTCTTGTCCTGTCCCCCGCGGGCACCCGTCCACGTGTGCCCGGTCCGCCCTGCCCGGGATCCACCCGGTGCGACGCCGGCATGGGTGGTGCGGCCGGTCACCGTCGGCGTTCGCGGTGCGGCCCGGCGCATGCGAACGGGCGCGGATGCGTGACCTTCCCCGGGGCGCGGACGGGTCGGGAAGGCGCCGCGCTGCTCCGGAGGCGGGGCGTGCGCCCACCTCCGGAGCAGCTGTCTCCCGCGGTGGAAGTCTCGACGTCGGGCCCTGGCGTCCTGCTCGCGGCCTGCCGCTCAGGGCGGGGCGGCGAGCCGGCCGGCCAGACGGTGGGCCTGGGCCAGCAGGGTGCCGTAGGTGGCGAACTCGCCGGGACTGCCCGGCCCCGCCTTCGTCAGATCGTGGCGCAGGGTGTCGAGCGTGCGGTGCAGTTCCCGTACGGCCTGACGCAGTTCGCGGTCGCCCCGGTGGCCGAAACGGCTGTGGTCGTAGAGGCGAAGAGTGTCGGCGGTGCGGCGCAGGAACGTGGCGTAGCGGCGGGCGAGGGCGGGGTGCGGCCGGGCGGCTGGGCCATCTTCGGCCGCGGCCTCAAGGACGGTTCGGGTCACGTCGGCGGTGTGGAGCGCGGCGCAGTCGAGGACCACCACCGCGTCGTCGTAGTCCCCGCCGTGAAGGGGTGTCGCGCCGGTGCGGCGGCGGAGGTTGACGCGAAGGCTTTCCCGGCTGGTGTCCAGGGCGCTGCGTGCCTGGTCGACCAGGCGTTGCAGTCGCAGAGCGCGTTGGTGGCAGGTGTCGGCCTCCTCGGCGTTCCACCTCCCTTCGCCGAGCCCGTCGGCCACGGCGTGAAGGATGTCGTGCGTCTCGCGAAGGGCGTCCCGCAGGGCGGCGCGGGTGTCGCGCAGGTAGACCGGGGGACGGATCAGTGCGTTGACGGCGATACCGACGACCGCGCCGAAGACGGCCTCGGCGATACGGGCCGCAGCGGCGGGGATGCTGACGGCCCCACCGGTGAGGACGAACAGGGCGCCGGTGGCGGCGTAGATGCCCTGGCTGCCCAGGCGCCGCCACTGCCCCAGCAGCACGGTCGTGGGCAGGACCAGCGCCATCGCGGTCATCGTGTTGTGCAGCAGCAGCGCCACCGCGGTGGCCACGACCGTCCCGGTGGCGATCGCCGCGAGCTGCTGCAGCCCGTGCGCGATGGACCGGTAGACGGTCGATTCCACCAGCACGATCGCCACCCAGGGGGCGACGAACGCCATGGGCGCGTCGAGCCACCGGCCGACCACCGCCCAGGCGATCCAGGCGGCCAGGGCCGCCTTGACCGCCTGCACGGCCAGATCCCGCTCCCGGCTCGGCCCCGACCACGCCCGTCCGGCCATCTGCCCGGCGGCCCGCACCCGGCGCCGCACCCTTCGCACCGCGGCTCGTATCGCATGCATGGCAGTCCAGGTGCCACCGATCGGCGGCACCTGTGCCGCCCGTCCCGGTCGGCCGGCCTGCCGGACCGGGTCGCCGTTCACTGTCACAGCCAGCCGTTGCGTCGGAACGCCCGGTACAGCAGTCCGGCTCCGAGGGCCATCACGGCGAGCGCGCACGGATAGCCGTAGCGCCAGTCCAGTTCGGGCATGTGGGCGAAGTTCATGCCGTAGATCCCGGCGACCATGGTGGGGACGGCGAAGAGGGCCGCCCAGGCGCTGATGCGGCGCATGTCGTCGTTCTGCCAGGTGCCCACCTTCGCGAGATGGGCGTCGAGGACGGAGCCGAGCAGGTCGTCCAGGGCACGGATCTCGGTGTCGGTGCGGGTGAGGTGATCGGTGACGTCACGGAAGTACGGCACGACCTGGCGCGGCCAGTCGTCCTGGTCCGTGGCGAAGGGCCGCATGACGGGGACCAGCGGCCCGACGGCTCCACGGAACTCCACCACCTCGCGTTTGAGCGAGTAGATCCGCTCGGTGAGCTCGTCCCGGGCGGGTGAGAACACGCACCGTTCCAGGTCCGTCAGGTCGGTCCGTACCTGGGCGGCGGCCTGTGCGTAGTCGTCGACGATCACATCGGGCACCACGTGCAGGACGCTGACCGGCCCGAGCCCTGTCATGTGCGGCTGCTGCGCGAGCCGGCGTGCGGCCTCTACGGTGGGATCGTTCGCGCCGTGCCGTACGGTCAGCGCGAAGGAGGGCCCGAGGAAGATCATCACCTCGCCGGTCTCCACGTCCGCGGTCTCCTCGACGAACCAGACCGTCTTCACGACGATCGCGAGCACGTCGCCGTAGCGCTCCCTCTTCGGACGCTGATGGGCATGGACCGCGTCCTCGACGGCCAGTGGATGCAGCTTCAGGTACTCGCCCAGTTGCTGCAGGTCCTCCTCGCCGGGTTCGTCCACGCGGATCCAGGCGAACTCGTCGGGCTTCAGCGCGGCCAGCCGGTCCAAGGTGACCTGGCATCCCCCGTCCTCCTGCCGGCAGTCGACCTGTTCGCACTCACCGGTCCGCTCCTGGTAGATCAAGCACTCCATGCCCCTTCGAGTGCTTCCGTCACCGCGTTCCATGCTCGGGAACATGGAAAAAGGACGCGGGAAGCCACCGTTCATGGATTTCCAGCGCCGTTGGCCGACCGCCGGGTCCGGACCTTACTGCCCCGCGCGGGCACAGTGATCCGCCGTGGACGGGAACACCGAGCGGGCGCGCCCGGACCTCCAGGCCGCTCCCTGCTCTGAACTCGCGCGTCCGGGGTACTCGCGCGCTCATCGGACGGTCGGGCGCACGACGCGGCCCGGCCCGCACTCACCCACACGGAGGGGAGATGACCGCTGTGTCGAAAACGCAGCCGCACGTCGCGGACTCCCGCAGCGCGGACCGCCCGGGCCAGGAACCGATGAGCGAGCTGGTGCAGCGAGCCTCACACCAGCTGACCGAGCTGGTGCGGGGCGAACTGCGGCTGGCTCAGGCCGAGATGAAGGAGAAGGGTGAACGCTACGGCAAAGGCGGTGGTCTGTTCGGCGGCGCTGGTGTCGTCGGCTTCCTGATGCTGCAGGCGCTGGTCGCCACCGCGATCGCCGCGCTGGCGGTGCCACTGCCGGTGTGGGCGGCGGCGCTGATCGTCGCGGCGGTTCTGGGCGTGATCGCCGGGGTGCTGGCACTGAGTGGGAAGAAGCAGGTCGGCCATGCCGCGCCGCCCCTGCCCGAGGAAACGATCGACAGCGTGAAGGCCGACGTGGCCGAGATCAAGGAGAGTGCCCGGCGATGACCCAGCCGTCTCACAACGAACCCACCGCGGCCGGCACCGAAGAAATCCGGGAGCAGGTCGAGCAGGTCCGGACCGAACTCGGGCATACGGTCGAAGCGCTGGCAGCCAAGGCCGACATCAAGGCGCGCGCCAAGGAAGAGGTCGCCGAGGCGAAGAAGCAGGCCACCGCGAAGGCCGGCGACCTCAAGGAGCAGGCCGCCGTCAAGACCAGGGAACTGACGGCGAAAGGCACCGCCCTGGCCCACCAGGCGCAGGACAAGCTGCCCGACCCGGTCAGGGACAAAGCGGCCCGGGCTTCCGGACAGGCCCACGCCACGGCGGCCCAGGCCGGTCGCGTATGGCAGGAGAAGGCGCCCGAGCCGGTACGGCGGAAGACGGCCCAGGGAGCGCGGCTGGCGCGGGACAACCGCAGCGCGCTGCTGGCGGCGGCCGGTGTCGCCGTGGCGGTGTGGCTGGTCCACCGACGGAAGGGGTGAGCCGGGTGAAGGTATCGAAGATCGCCTACAAGCCCGTCGGCCTGGCACTCGGCGCCGTCAGCGGCATGGCCGCCGGAGCCGCGTTCAAGCAGGCGTGGAAAGTGCTCGGCCACGACACGGACGCCCCGGACGCCACCGACGAGGAACGCTCCTGGGGCGCCGTGCTGCTCGCCGCCACGCTGCAGGGCGCGATCTTCGCCGCGGTCAAGGCAGCCGTCGACCGCGCAGGCGCCGCCACCACCCGTCGCCTGGCCGGAACCTGGCCCGGCTGACGCCCAAGGGAAGGGGGTGGAGAGGGCCGGAGGTCACGAAGACCAGCCCCCTCCCCACCTTCTGATCGGCTGCCCCGGCCCACGGCCACGGCCACGGTCCTTCGCCGGCGCCGCGTCTTCCGCGGCCGGGCCCCGGACCACGCCTCCGCCACGCGGGCGCATCTGTGACGAGACGTGCACCCGTGCGGTGTCTACGAAGGCAGGGCAACGCCGCCGGGACGGCGGCAGCGCGGCGGGAGAGGGGTCGGTCTTGTTCGAGGGCTTCGAGACCAGGTGGGTTCAGCTCGACGAAGTGTCGGTCTTCGTCCGCCACGGCGGCGAGGGGCCGCCGGTGGTACTGCTCCACGGCCATCCCCGGACGTCCGCGACCTGGCACCGCGTGGCACCGCTTCTTGTCCGGCGCGGCTTCACCGTCGTCTGCCCCGACCTGAGGGGGTACGGCCGTTCCCGCGGTCCGGCTGCCACGGAGGACCACGCGGGACACTCCAAGCGAGCGGTCGCCGGCGACATGGTCGCGGTCATGCGCACGCTGGGCCATGACCGGTTCGGGCCGGCCGGACACGACCGAGGAGGCGCCGTCGCGTTGCGTCTCGCGCTCGATCACCCCGGTGCGGTCTCGCGGGTGGCACTGCTCGACTGTCTTCCCCTCACCGAACACCTGACGCGCATCACGGCCGAGTTCGCCACGCGATGGTGGCACTGGTTCTTCTTCGCCCAGCCGGACATTCCCGAGCGGGTCATCAACGCGGACCCGGACAGCTGGTACCGCGGGGACCCGCACAGCATGGGCCAGGAGAACCACGACGAGTGGCGGGAAGCGACACGGAACCCCGCCGTGGTGCGCGCCATGCTGGAGGACTACCGGGCCGGCCTGACCATCGACAGACGGCACGAGGAGGAGGACCGGGACGCCGGCCACCTCATCCGCTGCCCGGCGCTGATCCTGTGGTCGCTCCGGGACGACCTTGAGCAGCTCTACGGCGACCCTCTTGAGATCTGGCGCCGGTGGGCGGACGACGTCCGCGGCCAAGGCATCGACTCCGGCCACCACATGGCCGAACAGGCACCGGATGCCCTCGCCGCCTCCCTGGCGGACTTCTTCGCGGACGAGCCCGAGGTGAGAATCGGAGTTCTCGCTCAGGCGCCGGTCGTGGGCCGGCGCGGAGATGTGGTCCCCGAAGCCGCCACGGGCCCGAACGTGCAGCCGCGCCGAGGTGAGGTGAGGTGAGATCGGGGTACTGCGCGGTGCGCAGTACCCCGATGCCCTCGGTCCTTCGGTGCTCCAGGCCCTGGACCAGAGCCCGGTCCTCGCCTGCGCCCGACGGCGGGATCCCTCCCGCGTCCAGGTAGCAGGCGGCGCCCACGCCCAGGTCGGCGCCGGGCCCTCGGCGAGCGGGCCCTGTCGCGCGCGGCGTCGACGTGCCGGTCGCGATACCCGGGCGACGTGATGCCCCAGCGGACCGACCCCGCTCAGCGGTTGAGCGCCTTACGCAGCTTGCGGCGCGACGCCTCCGCCCACACGGGCGGCAGTTCCCGTTCGTCCCGGTCGGCCGCGGCCTGCTCCTGTCCGTACAACAGGCCCCAGGTGAAGCTCGGTTCGCCGGCCGCGTGTGCCGCCAAGGTCACCTTGCGCAGGGCCTCGCGGGCCACGACGCTGTCCTGGTGGTCGCCGAGCACCTGCTGGACGGCCTTGACCCGCTTGCCCAGCCGCTTGGCGGGTTTGCCGAGCGAGTCGCGCGCCGGTTCCGTGGCGTACCGCGTCTTCTTGGCCGCCTTCCGGGCCTCGTGGAGGGCCTTGTCGCGTTTCGTTCCCGGCGGGAGGTCCAGCGCGTGGGCCATGCGATCGGACAGGCGGCCGTACTCCTTGAGGATCGCTTTGGCCATGACCTTCTCCGGCTGCCGGGCGGCCTTGCCACGCAGCGGGGGCTGCTCCGTCAGCGATGCCAGGCTGTTCAGAAGGGCGAGGTAGCGGGGGGAGTCCAGGGCGGCGATCGTGCGCAGCCGGGCCTCGGAGGTGTCGCCGACGTCCCACACCTGCAGACGTGCGGAGGCCGCTCCGAAGACGAGTTCCGTAGGCAACGCCTCGATCCTGGCGCACAGTCGCTCCCGCAGGACCTCCTGGTCGCGTTCCGCGCCCAGTTCGGTGCTCAGCCACTTGAGTTCGGAGCGGACGGGATCGGTGACCTTCCGGTCCAGGACCGAGCGGTAGGACCGCAGCACGCTGCGCAGCCGGCGGCAGGTGGTGCGCATCTTGTGTACCGCGTCGGGCAGGTCACGGCGGACCGCGGGGTCCAGGTTCACCAGGGCGTGGATCCGTTCGTCCACATAGCGCAGGACCTCCTCGCCGGCGGATCCGGACACTACGGCCCCAGTACACGCATCCGGCACCCGGGGCACTCCGACTTCCGTCTCCTCCAGGGCGCGGGCCAGCTTGGAGGAGCTGTGCGCGCGGCCGATGCCGTTCGCGCCCAGTGTCTTCTCCACGGCGTCCAGCAGTGCGGGGTCGGTGTTTGGGGCGAGTTCGACCTCCATCTCGGTCCATGCGGCCCGGGTACCCGTGGCGAGCAGGGACTCGGCACGGACCGCGTCGATGCTCAGCTCGGCGAGAGCCGTTCCGTCGGAGCCGACGAGCTGCCGTACGCCACGGGCGGAACGGATTCGGACCACCGGCCGCAGCTCCGCACCACGCGTACGCGAGAGCGCCAACTCCCGCAAGGTGTCTGGGACTTCTTCGGACAGCGGGGCCCGTAGCTCTTCCCGGCTGTCACCGGACAGCGGCAGCTTGAGATGCCAACCCGCGTCGCTCCCGCCCGTCCTTCGACGAAGCGTGGCCGACGCGCCGGCCAGCCGCAGGTCGTCGGTGTCGTAGTACACGGCGTCCAGATCCTCGGCGTCCTGATCCACGACGGACGCGATCCCGTCCACGCCGGCGAGGTCGGGCAACCACGCGGTGTCATCGGCCGAGGGGGCCTCGTACTTCCGCTCTGTCTCTCGTATCGACTCGGTCATGTCCTGCGCGTACACGTCTGAGCCCCGGACAAACACGAGCGGCCCGGATTTGCGCCCTACGGGTTCCTCGTTCTTCGCCGGACTCCACACTCACCACCGGCTGACCTCGTACCGCAGCGACCGTCGGTCACTCCATGTCGGCGAAGACGCTGGAGCCGAGCCGTTCCAGAAGGTCGGCGGGGTCCCGGTACACCGCGTGGGCGCCGGCCGTCTCCAGGTCCGCGCGGGGGATCCCGCCGGACAGCACCGCCACCGGGACCACTCCGTCCCGTACGGCGGCCTTCATGTCCCACACGGTGTCGCCGACGAACACGGCCCGTTCGCTCGCAACACCCGCGAGTTTCCTGGCCTGTTGGACGGGGTCGGGGGCGGGTTTGCCGTCGGCGACGTCGTCCGCGCTGGCCGCGCCGAGGATGACGTCGTCCGCGTCGATCGCGCGGCGCAGCGCGGCCAGTTCCGGGCCGCTCGCCGAGGTCGCGAGGACGATCGTCCAGCTCCGCCCGGCCAGGGCGCGCAGCAGGTCGCCCGCCGCGTCCAGTGCCGGCAGCCGGTCGAAGTAGGTGGCGTAGAGGGCGTGATGGGCCGCGACGAACCGCTCGTCGTCCTCGGGGTCGCGGTCCTCCCCGAGCAGGTGCTCGATCAGGTCGTCGCCGCCGAGGCCCACGGCCCGGTGGATCTCCCGCATGGGGACGCGGTGACCGCCCTGTCTGAACGCCTCCCACCAGGTGACGACGTGGAGGTGGTTGGTGTCGACGAGGGTTCCGTCGACGTCGAAGATCGCGGCGCGTTTCGTGGTCATCGCGGGCTCACAGTTCGCGGAGGGCGGGCAGCAGTTTCTGTTCGGCCCATTCGAGGTACGGCTCCTGGTGGTCGCCGCCGATCTGGACGAGCGCGACCTCGGTGAACCCCGCGTCCACGTAAGGCCGTACGGCCTCGACGACCGCCTCCACGTCGTCGCCGCAGGGGATGGAGCCGGCGACGTCCTCAGGTCGTACGAACTGGGTGGCGCCTGCGAACGCGGTGGGTCCGGGGAGTTCGGAGTTGACCGGCCAGCCGCTGCCGAACCAGCGGAACTGGTCGTGGGCGCGGGCGATCGCCGCGTCGCGGTCGGTGTCGTAACAGATGGGCAGTTGGCCGACCTTGGGCTTGCCCGCGCCGCCGTATCCGTCGAACGCGGAGGTCAACTCCGGCCTGGGTTCGGTGGCGATGAGCAAGTCGGCGAGACGGCCCGCGAGTTCGCACGAGCTGTCGCCGGAGACGGCGACACCGATCGGCAGGGGGGTGTCGGGCAGGTCCCACAACTTGGCGTTCTCCACGTCGAAGTGGGTGCCGTGATGGTTGACGTTCTCCCCCGCGAGGAGCGCGCGGATGATCTCCACGGCCTCCTCCAGCCTCGCCAGCCGTACGTGCGCAGCGGGCCAACCGCCGCCCACCACATGCTCGTTGAGGTTCTCACCGGAGCCCAGACCAAGGCGGAACCGTCCCTGGGACAGGAGTTGGAGTGTGGCGGCCTTCTGGGCGACGACCGCCGGGTGATAGCGGGTGGTCGGACACGTCACGTACGTCATCAGGGGAATGCGTTCGGTGGCCTGCGCGGCGGCGCCGAGCACGCTCCACGCGTAGGGGGCGTGGCCCTGGGACTCCAGCCAGGGGAAGTAGTGATCGGACGTGACGGAGAAGTCGAAACCGGCACGCTCGGCACCGACCACATGCCCCACCAGCTCCCGCGGACCCGCCTGCTCGGTCATCATCGTGTACCCGATCTGCACCATGACGCTCATCTCCCTCGCTGTTCACCTGCGCGAATACGATCCTCGGCCCCGTCACCGCCTGCTCGCGGGCCCCGTCCGCAGAACACCGAAGGGCCACACAGCCGACCCGTCGGCTGTCGGTAGCCCCACACAGGGGCGGGTACCCCTCTCGTGACCTCTCGCACGGCCGACGTTCCCCGTGCCACGTGGAGCCGGCCGGTCGGCTCGTCGAGCACGATGCGGCGCGCCGGGGGCCGAGCCGGGGCGACAGACCCGGCGCCCGCTCCCAGGGTTCAGGAGTCGCGGGCGGCTCCGCCGTCCGGCCGTCTCGTCCGTTCGGACCTGCGGTGACTGGTGTCGCACCACGGGTAGGTGCGGCTGCGTCGGCAGGTGCACAGGGCGACGCAGAACCGGTCGGACGACACGGTGGTGCCGTCCTCCAGCGTGACGTCCACCGGTCCTTCCACCAGTAGGGGCCCCGCGCGCCGGGCCACTATGCGGCAGCGCCGTTCATCCGGGTCGTACGGCACGAATGATCACCAGCTCTTCCTTCTCGGCGTCGTCTTCGATCAGGCCTCGGTCGTGCAGCCAGCCGCTGCGGGAGCGCAGGACGGGACCGAAGGCGACGCCGCTGCGTTCCACGACGTCGGCGCGCAGGCTCGCCGCCCGCAACCGCCGCAGCGATTCTTCCGGGCCGCTCAGCACGGACTGGACCACGAGCAGCACTCCGCCGGGCCGAAGGAGTGCGGGTGCGTCCTGGCAGATCCTGTCCAGCACGAGACGGCCGTCGTGCCCCGCGTCCCAGGCCCGGGCCACGCCCCGCCGGGGGCAGGCGCCGGCGGGGGCCGGGACGTACGGCGGGTTGGACAGGATGAGGTCGAAGGTCCGGCCCGAGACGGGAGCCAGCAGGTCGCCCCGTCTGCCCCGGACGGGCAGACGCGCCAGCAGCGCGTTGACCTTGGCATTGAGAGCGGCTCGCCAGGAGATGTCGATCGCCGTGACACGGGCGCCGAGCCGCGCCGCGACCAGCGCGACGGCACCTGTTCCCGTGCCCACGTCGAGAACTTCGGCGTGCGGGGGAAGGTGTTCGTCGCGCAGGAGCCGGACGAGCAGGCCGGTGTCGTCCTGCGGGCTGTAGACGCCGGGCAGAGTGACCGTGGTCATGGGGCCTCGCCTCCGGTTCCCACTGATGCCGGAGAACCTGTTCGTGGTCGAAACGCCGGTCGGACAGGTACGCGCAACGACGACTCCTCCGCCCGCCACGCACCGAGAAGGCGTTCGGCGAGGCGGTCTTCGAGATACGTGGTGGCGTCCGCACCGAAGGCGACATCCCCGTCGAGGTGCGGCTCCTCTTCGAGCAGACCCGCTACGACGTCCCGGCGGACGACCTGTTCGTGGACGGCGTCGGCCTCGACGTGCTCGTCGTAGAAGTGCTCGGCGGCCGGCCCGGCGCCGGTGCGCCGCATGGCCTGGGCCAGGCGCCGTGAACCCGGCGACGAGGTGATCTCGACGGTGGCGAAATGTCCTACCAGGGCCCCTCGCAGGACGCGGTGCAGGCCGAAGAGGGACATCAAGTTCACGGTGGCGAGGGCCTCGACACCGGTCGCGTCGAGATAGTGCCCGTACGCCGTGTTCAGTCCGAGGTCGGCCATGAGATCGGCGAACAGGCGGGCGTGCACGCGATCGGCGCGGCCCGCGCCGAACTCGTCGAACTCCACGGCCGCCATGCCCGCCTTCGCCCGGCCCCACAGCCGGGGCAGTACCCACGCGTGCGGGTCGGCTTCCTTGAGGTGGTAGAGCGAGCGCTGGGCGGCGTACTCGCGCACCTGCCACAGCTCTCCCTCGTCCCGCAGGAAGTGGCTGACGCCCGAGCCGTCGACGGGTTCGACGAGCAGTTCGTCCAGGGCCTCGTCGGCGTGCCTGTGCACGGTCGCGGTGTCACGGAGGGTCTGGAGGAACGGCTGTTCCAGGGCTGCCCGGACCTTGAGCAGCTCGGGGTCCCATTCACGGTCGGCGTCGACGTCGGAGAATCCCCGGTAGTGCAGCTCATAGCAGAGGTAGAGGGCGAGCTGGAGATCGTCTCCGAGCGGGGCGGCGGCGGAGATCTCCTCGCTGTCCGGTAGCGGTCCCGTATGACGCAGATATTCGATGAGCGCCGCCGAGATCCGACCACGGGCGGACGGCAGGGTCGGCCCTGACGATGTGACGTTCATGCCCGCCGGGTACCCGTGATCCAGAAGCTCGCACATGAGCGGTTGTGGGGCGTTCGCGGCAGGGACCCGTCCACCCGGGAGGGCCTGACGCCGTCTGGAATGTCGCCGTATGCCTGGTCGCCGCGCGGGTACACGGCGGGTTCCGTACCCCGATCCCTGGAGCCGTCAGTGAGCCCACGCCCCCGCAACGTATTCGTCGTCGGTCTCGACGAGGCCAACCTGCGAACCCTGCGGGCGGTCCCCCGCGCCGAAGAACTGCGCTTCCACCGTCTGCTGACCATCCAGGAACTCCAGCACGGCGAGGTGACCGTACCGGACCTGATCGACCGGGCCCGGAGCGTGCTGGACGGCTTCGACGGGCCGGTCGACGCGATCGTCGGCTACTGGGACTTCCCGGTGAGCACGCTCGTCGCGCTGCTCGGAAGGGAGTACGGGACGCGCGCCACCACTCTGGAGTCGGTGGTCAAGTGCGAGCACAAGTACTGGAGCCGTCTCGTGCAGCAGGAGGTCGTCTCAGAGCATCCGCGTTTCGGCCGGGTGGATCTCGGCGCGGCCGACCCGCGGCCGCCGGAGGGCCTGCGCTTCCCGATGTGGCTCAAGCCGGCGCTGTCGTACTCCTCCGAACTCGCCTACGGCGTAGGGGACATGGACGAATTCCGCACCGCTGTGGAGCACATCGGCCAGGGCATCCACCGTGTCGGCCGACCCTTCGAGTACATCCTGGACCAGCTCGATCTGCCCCAGGAGATGGCGGGCGTCGGCGGCCAGGTCTGCCTCGCCGAGGAGACACTCAACGGCGTCCAGGTCGCGGTCGAGGGGTACGAGCACGACGGCGAGATCACCGTGTACGGCGTCCTCGACTCCATCAACTACCCGGATTCCACCAGCTTCCTGCGCCACCAGTACCCCTCGGCCCTGCCGGATCCCGTGCAGCAGCGCCTGCGCGAGGTGTCGAAACGGGCGATGCGGCACATCGGCTGGCGGCAGGCGACCTTCAGCATCGAGTTCTTCTACGATCCGGCCACCGACGCGATCTCGATCCTGGAGATCAACCCCCGCCACTCCCAGGCGCACGCGGAACTCTTCGCCTACGTCGACGGCGTGCCCAACCACCACTGCATGCTCGCCCTCGCCCAGGGCGAGGCCCCCGCCATGCCGTTCCGGAAGGGTCCGTACGCCCTGGCCGCCAAGTGGTACTACCGCTGGTTCACCGACGGAGTCGTCGGCAGGGTGCCGACGCCCGGGGAACTCGCCCGGATCGAGAAGGAGATACCCGGCGTCCGGATCGACATCGTGCCCGACGAGGGGCAGCGCCTCTCGGACGTCGACCAGCAGGACAGCTACAGCTACGAGGTGGCGCACATCTTCACCGGCGGCGCCGACGAACATGAGCTGCGCGAGAAGTACGACCGCTGCGTCGGCGCGCTCAGGCTCGCCTTCGACCACACGCCCGAACGTACGACCTGAGAGACGTATGCGATACATCGAGAACCTCCCCCACCCCACCAAGCAGGAGGACCACGTCCGGATCCCGCTGCCGGACGGCGTCCACCTCTCGGCCCGCGTCTGGCGTCCGGTGTCCTCCGACGACTCACCCGTCCCCGCGATCCTGGAGTACATCCCGTACCGCAAGAGCGACCTGAGTTCGGTCCGCGACTCGATCCACCACCCCTACATCGCCGGGCACGGCTACGCCTGTGTCCGCGTCGACCTGCGCGGTACCGGCAACTCCGAGGGCGTGCTGACCGACGAGTATCTGGAAGTCGAGCAGAGCGATGCCGAGGCGGTGCTCGACTGGCTGGCCGCGCAGCCCTGGTGCGACGGCACGACCGGGATGATGGGCCTTTCCTGGGGCGCGTTCGCCGCGCTGCAGGTGGCCGCCCGGCGCCCCGCGAGTCTGCGGGCCGTCGTCATCTCCTCGTTCACCGACGACCGCTACGCCGACGACATGCACTACATGGGCGGCGCGATGCTGTCCGACAACCTCGCCGAGGCGGGCACCATGTTCGCCTACGCCACCTGCCCACCGGACCCCTCCGCCGTGGGCGAGCGCTGGCGCGATATGTGGCACGAGAGGCTCGAAGCCGCCGAACCGTGGATCCTGAACTGGCTGCGACACCAGCGCCGCGACGACTACTGGCGGCACGCGTCGGTGTGCGAGGACTACGCCGCCGTCCACATCCCCGTCCTCGCCTCCAGCGGCTGGGCCGACGGCTACTCCAACGCGGTGACCCGCCTGCTCGCCCACCTCGACGGGCCGCGCAAGGGGCTGATCGGCCCCTGGTCCCACAAGTACCCGCACCTGGGCGAGCCCGGGCCCGCCATCGGCTACCTCCAGGAGGTGGTGCGCTGGTGGGACCACTGGCTGAAGGGGGCGGACAACGGGGCGATGGACGGTCCGATGCTCCGCGCGTGGATGCAGGAGAGCGTGCCGCCGTCCACCTCGTACGAGGACCGCCCCGGCCGCTGGGTCGGCGAGCCCACCTGGCCCTCGGGGCACGTGCGCGACACCGCGTACGCGCTGCGCTCCCGCCACCTCACCGCCGAGCACGACGCCCCCGACGACGGAGGGAACCAGACGCTGAAGTCCCCGCTGTCCGTGGGCCAGTTCGCCGGAAAGTGGGCCTCCTACAACGCCCCGCCGGACCTGCCCTACGACCAGCGCGAGGAGGACGGCGGCTCCCTGGTCTACGAGACCGAGCCGCTGGCGGAGCGGCTGGAGATCCTCGGAGCGCCGCGCGTCGAACTGGAGGTGAGCGCGGACCAACCCGTGGCCATGGTGGCAGCACGGCTGTCGGACGTGGCCCCCGACGGCAGCGCCACCCGGGTCACCTACGGCGTCCTCAACCTGACGCGCCGGGACAGCACGGACGAGCCCGCCCCGCTGGAACCGGGCAGGCGCGAGCGGGCCACGCTGCACCTGAACGGCGTGGCGCAGGCCTTCCCGCCGGGCCATCGCGTACGGCTCTCCCTCTCCACGTCCTACTGGCCGCTCGCCTGGCCGCCGCCGAAGCCCACGCTTCTGACCGTGCACGAGCAGCCGTGTCGCCTCGTCCTGCCGGTCCGCCCGGCCGACGAGCCGAACACCCCGGCCCCGTTCGAGGCACCTGAGGGCACGGCCCCCCTCGCGACGACACAGATCACGCCGCCCGAACAGCGCTGGGAGGTCACCCGCGATCTGATCGACTACGGCGCGGCCCTCAACATCGTCAAGGACCGCGGCACCGTCCACTTCGACGCGATGGACCTCGACGTCGGCTGCCGCGCCGAGGAGCGGTACACCTCGGTCGCCGACGACTTCACGTCACCGGCCGGCGAGGTGACCTGGACGATGGGTTTCCGGCGCGGGGACTGGGACGTACAGGTCCGCACGAGCACGACGTTGACCTGCGACGCCGAGGAGTTCCACGTCAACGCCACACTGGACGCCTACGAGGGCGGCCGACGCGTCGCCTCCCGCACCTGGAACGAGTCGGTCCCCAGGGACGCGCTGTAGACCGTGCGCCGGCGGGCCGTTCGGCTGTGACTCCGCCCGCTCGGGCACGACCCGACTCGCTCAGGACGGCAGGGTCGCGAGGAGTGCGGTGAACAGGCAGAGAAGCAAGGGGACGGCGAAGGCGATGTGCGCGCCGAGGGGAAGCATGGCCGCGACCACGAAACCGGCCAGTCCGTAACCCGCACCATTGGCCGCGTACAGGGAGGAGAAACCGGCGCTCCAGGCGGACTCGGGAAGGTCGCGCTGGAGGGTCAGGGCCCGCGCCGTGATCTGCGGCGCGGCGAACAGTCCGGCCGCCACCGCGATCACCGCGATCACCGCGATCACCGGCAGGCTGGGCACGAGCGCAGCGGGCAGCACCGCGCACAGCATCGCCAGCCAGATGGCCGCCTGCCGATGGATCCGGCCGGGCCAGCGGCGCAGCCCGTAGACCAGACCGCCCAGCAGGCTGGTGACCGAATATCCGGTGAAGAGCACTCCCGCCAGGGATGCGGCGGAGCCGACGGCGTCAAGGGCGGGCGGAACGGCCGTGTCGAGGACGCCGCCGGCGAAGCCTCCGACCACGCCCAGGGCGAGTGACGGCACGGCCGCCCGCAGCAGAACGCGACGTGGTGCCCGCTCCGCGGGCCGCGCACCCTTCGTGGGTTCAGCCTCGGTGCCGTAGAAGCCGGGGCCGGTGGGAGGGCTCGGTTCCTGCGGCCTCGGTCATCGGCGCTTCCGCGCCGAAGAGACCCCGGCCCGAACCCTCGGGTCGCCCCCGGCCCCGCTTGTGGCCAGGGGCGTGCCAGGCCTTTCTCCGCGCTCCTGACACACCGTCAGCGCGGCGGGCACCAGAGCCGTCGAACGGCACCTGGTCGGTACGTCTCTCAGAGGGCAGGGGTGAAACGGCCCCAGGCGCGGTGTCCCCCGAGCAGGCGTGTCACGGCCGGCAGCACCGAGGCCGCTGTCTCGCCGAACACCACCCCTGCGGGGCCCTCGGGCAGGCCGGCTGCCTCCAGCGCAACCATTCCTTCGCCCCAGGCCCCGATGGCCTTGCCGTGGCGGTACGCCTCGGCGACCATCAGCAGCAGCCGGGGATCGACGACGGTGGCCACGCCGAGGTCGTCGTCCGCCTTGGCGTCGCGGGCCCCGTAGGCGTCCGCGGCCGGAGCCGGCGCACCGGCCAGCACGATCGCGTCGAACTCGGTGGACCGGGCGTTGGCGAAGGTGCGCTGCACGGTCACCGGATCGCCCTCCCGGTCCAGTACGCCGCCCGCGGGTGCGACGACCAGCGGGACCATGCCGGCGTCGAGGGCGGCCCGGCGCACCTCGCGTACGCCGTCCAGGTCGTCCGCACCGCTGGTGACGATGGCGATGATCCGGCCCTCCACCGGCCAGTCCCCGCCCAACTGGGAGAGCGCGGGGCTCGGTTCGACCGGATACGGCCGGGGTGAGGCAATGGCCGCGGGTGACGGGGGAGGCCGCGTGATACAGACGGCTTCCCCCGGAGCGGAACCTCCACGCCGACTGCTTCCTTGACCGTGCTCATGAGTCCCGCCTCATGTGGTTCTCGCCGAGACCGGCCCCTTCAAAAAGCGGATCGACCGCTACGGCGTGTGCGAGGCACCCAGTACCCGGGAAAGCCGTACGAAGGCTCCGACCCGGCTGCCGGAAGGCGTCGGCCGGTTTTTACGGGGCACTCGTCCGGTCATCAGCACCGAGGACTCCCGCGCCGCCCCGGAGCGGAGCGGTCCGGTGCCTCAGCACGGGACGAATGAGGTATTCACCGTGGAAAGCCGAAACAACCCCGATGACGTCGCGCTGTCGTCGCAGGAACGCCTCGCGCTGTGGCGTATCGAGGCGGAACTCCGCCAGGACCGACGCCTGGCCCGGCGGATGCGCCACCCGGCAGCCCGGCCGTGGCTGCCCGTGTCGGTGGCCGCCCTGACATGTGCGTCACTGCTCCTCCTCGTCGTGGGAATCCTCACCTCCGACTCCGCCGTCCTGTGGTGCCTCGCCGCACTGTGGCCGATCACCCTCCTGCTGGCCTTCCGGATGCTGCGCCGTCCGGCCGGCGCCGGGAACCGCACCAGGTCATGACCGTGAACTCCGCGCCGCCGCACGGCAGTTCACGGCAGCAGGTCCGGTTGCGCGACAGCGACGTCCACCGGCCGGGAATCACCCGGATCCGCTGCGGGCGAGGATTCCGCTACGTCGACCCCGATGGCCGCTCCATCACCGACGAGGTCGAGAAGCAGCGCCTGAGTGACCTGGTCGTACCGCCCGCGTGGAAGGACGTGTGGATCTGTCCTGAGGCCAACGGGCACATCCAGGCGACCGGTACCGATGCCGCGGGGCGTCGCCAGTACCTCTACCACCCACGGTTCCGGGAACAGCAGGAGGCGGCCAAGCACGAGCACGTCCTCGAAGTGGCCCCCGCCCTGCCCCGGCTGCGGAAGCACACGGCCGAGGATCTCAAGGCCCGGGGACTGTGCCGGGACCGGGTGCTGGCCTGCGCGGCGCGCCTGCTCGACCTGGGATTCTTCCGGATCGGGAACGAGTCGTACCGCCGTGACAACGAGACGCACGGTCTCACCACGCTGCTCCGCGAGCACGCCTCGTGCCACCACGGCGAGGTGCGCTTCGCCTATCCGGCCAAGGACGCGAAGGACGTGTCGCAGGCGCTGGCCGAGGAGTCCGTGTGCCGGGCCCTGCGCTCGCTGCTGCGCCGCCGTGACGACGGGGAGCGCCTTTTCGCCTACTGGCAGGCCGGTGCCTGGCACGACGTGCACGCGGACGATCTCAACGCCTATCTGCGTGAGCGCACGGACACCGACCTCACGGCCAAGGACTTCCGCACCTGGCACGCCACCGTCCTCGCGGCCGTCGCCCTCGCCGTGGCGGAACCCGTCGCCGCGGCATCCCGCACCGCCCGCCGACGCGCGGTGACGCACGCCGTCCGTGAGGTGGCCGGCTACCTGGGGAACACGCCCGCGGTCTGCCGCGCCTCGTACATCAACCCCAGGGTCGTCGAACTCTTCGAGGAGGGCCGGACCATCGCCCCGGCCCTCGACGACCTGGGCGCGGGGGTCCGCTTCGGTGAACCGGCCACGCAGGGTGCCGTGGAGGAAGCCGTGCTGCGACTGCTGGCGTAGCTTCGCGTATCCCGTCGCCCCGTGGGCACCCGGCGACCATGAACACCGAGACAGGAACCGAGGCCGGAACCAAGGGATCGTACTGGCTGGAGACCGCACCGCCCGGCGAGCCCGCTCCCCCGCCGCCCCATGACCTCTCCGTCGATGTCGCGGTGGTCGGCGGCGGCATCGCGGGACTCAGCGCGGCCTGGGAACTGACCAGGCAGGGACGCGAGGTGGCCGTACTGGAGGCCGGACGGCTCGCCGCCGGCGTCACCGGTCGCACGACGGCCAAGCTGACCGCCCTGCACACGCTGGTCTACGACCATCTGCGCCGCACCCGTGGCCCCGAGGGCGCGCGGCTGTACGCGCGCTCGCAGTCCGCCGCGATCAGCCACGCCGCCGAGATCGTCGAGGAGTTGGGCATCGACTGCGAGTGGGAGGAGGCGGCGGCCTTCACCTATGCCGAGGACCCCGGGGGCGTGGCGGAGCTGCGAGCCGAGGCAGAGGCTGCGCGTGAGGCGGGGCTGTCGGCCGACTTCGTCACGGAGACCGACCTGCCCTTCCCGGTGGCCGGCGCGGTCCGGGTGACGGGGCAGGCCCAGTTCCATCCCCGGAAGTACCTGCTGGCGCTCGCGGACGACCTGCGACGGCGCGGCGGTGCCGTGTACGAGGACACCCGGGTCGTGGGCCTGAGCGAGGGCGAACCCTGCGTGCTGACGACCGACGCCGGCGTGTCGATCCGCGCCGACGAGGTCGTGATCGCCACGCACTACCCCGTGTTCGACCGGGCCCTGCTCTTCACCAGGCTGTCCCCGAGGCGGGAACTGGTGGTGGCCGGCACCGTCGACGAGGCCCTGGCACCTCGCGGCATGTACATCACGCCCGAGCAGGCCACGCGGTCGGTCCGCAGCGCACCGTACGCCGACGGCAAACGCCTGCTGATCGTCACCGGGGAGCACTTCACCCCCGGTGCCGCCGACGTCGAGGAACGCTTCGCCCGGCTGTCCGCCTGGGCCCAGGACCGCTTCCCGGGTCTCACCCTCACCCACCGCTGGGCCACCCAGGACAACGACTCCACCGACTCCGTGCCCCTCGTCGGACCGCTCCACGCCGGCAGCCGCCACACCTACGTGGCCACCGGCTTCGGCGGCTGGGGACTGAGCGGCGGCATCATGGCGGCCGGCCTGATCGGGGATCTCGTCGGCGGACGCGAATGCGAGTGGAGCGGCCTCTACGATCCGCGCCGCCTGGCCTCCGTGATCCGCGAGGGCGGGTCCTTCCTGAAGCACCAGGCGCACGTGGCCCAGCGCTTCGTCGGTGACCGGTTGCCGCCGCTGACGGGCCCCGCGCTGGAGGACATCCCTCGCGGCGAGGGTGCCGTGGTACGGACGGACGGCCGGCAGTGCGCCATTCACCGCGACGAGACCGGCCAGCTCCACGCGGTCTCGGCCCGCTGCACCCACCTGGGCTGCATCGTGGCCTTCAACTCCGCGGAGCAGGCGTGGGAATGCCCCTGCCACGGTTCACGCTTCGCCCCGGACGGACAGATCCTCCAGGGGCCCGCCGTACGGCCGCTGGAAAAGCACGACATCTGAACGCGGTGGAGAGCGGCGGTTCCCCGATTGCGGCGCACGCGGACGCGGAGTGGGACATCGTCCGGGCGAGTACCGGACGGTGAGTGGCCGCGGCGGTGCCGGTGCCCCTGGCCTGCATGATCGCCACGCCGCGGGGAACCCGGCCGCCATGGCTGCGAACCAGGCTGAGGCCCCGATTCTCGAAGCGCTCGCCCGCTACGCGGACGCGGACGGACTGGGGTTCACTCCCCCGGGCCACAAACAGGCACGCGGCGCGGACCCCCGCGCCCGTGCGGTACTGGGTGACGCCGTCTTCTACGGTGACGTCCTGGCCAACGGCGGCCTGGACGACCGGCTCACCCGGGGCCGCGTACTGGAGCGGGCCGAGAACCTCATGGCCCACGCGGTACACGCGGACCACACGTACTTCTCGACCTGTGGAAGTTCCCTGTCGGTGAAGGCCGCCATGCTGGCGGTGACCAGCCCCGGCCACCGGCTCCTCGTCGGACGCGACGCCCATAAGTCGGTGGTGGCCGGACTCATCCTGTCCGGTGTCGAGCCCGTGTGGGTGGAACCCCAATGGGACACCTCCCGCCACCTCGCCCATCCCCCCTCGGCGGCGGGCTACGCCAAGGCGTTCGCGGAGCATCCGGACGCGGACGGTGCCCTGGTCACCAGCCCCACCCCGTACGGAGCCGCCGCCGACCTCAGAAGCATCGCCGACGTCTGCCACCGGCTCGGAAAGCCGCTCATCGTGGACGAGGCGTGGGGAGCACACCTCCCCTTCCACGACGACCTGCCGTCATGGGCCATGGACGCCGGCGCCGACATCTGTGTGACCAGCATCCACAAGATGGGCAGCGGTCTGGAACAGGGCTCGGTGTTCCACCTCCAGGGCGACCTCATCGATCCCGCCGAACTGGCTTCGCGGGCCGACCTCCTCGGCACGACCAGTCCGAACGTCCTGATCTACGCCGGCATCGACGCCTGGCGTCGGCAAATGGTCCAACACGGCCACGAACTCCTCGGCGAGGCACTGGAGTTGGCGGCACGCACCCGCACGGCCGTCGAAGCGGTCGGCGGCTTCCACGTCAACGACGCGAAGGACTTCTGCGGCCCCGACCTCGCCCACGACTTCGACCCGCTCCCGGTCGTCATGGACATCGGCGAACTGGGCACCACCGGCTACCGCGCCGCCGACTGGCTGCGGGCCCACCATCACATCGACGCCCACCTCTTCGATCACCGCCGGATCAGCGCACAGCTCACCCACGCCGACGACGAGCAGACCACCACCCGTCTCCTGGCGGCCCTGCGCGACCTGGCCGACCACACCACCGAGCTGCGGGACGTCCCCCAGGTCGCCGTCCCGTCACCCGCCGAACTGCGGATGGACCAGGCCCGCCAGCCCCGCGACGCCTACTTCGCCCAGCACACGAAGGTGCCCACGGCCGAAGCCGTCGGCAGGATCGCCGCCGAGATGATCACCCCCTACCCACCCGGCATCCCCGTGGCCCTGCCCGGCGAACGCCTCACTGAGCCCGTACTGAAATACCTCGTCGCTGGAGTCGAGGCCGGCATGTTCCTGCCGGACGCGGCCGACCAGCGACTGAACACCGTACGGGTCGTCGAGGAGCACTGACCCGCGCCCCGCGTGCTGAAGCCACGAGCCCGCCCCCTCACCAACAGCGCGCCTCACGCCCCGCCAGGCCCTCGCCCCCCGTGGTACTCGCGAGGCTGCCTGGAGAACCGCCGCCACTCGCTCCATGAGGAGAGGTGATGCCCGGCTTCGCACAACTCCTGTGCAGGTGGCGACGAGTTGCGCAGCGACCGGTGACTACGGGGCCGGCCGAACTCGACAGGACGGATGGCAGCCGTCCGGATGCCGAAGTCCTCGTCGTCAGGGCTGAGTCGGCGGAGACGGCTCAACTCACCCTCCGCCTGCACGCCGACAGCGACGACGTCTCCATCTCACCCCTCAGATCGCCAAACGCACCGATGGCACAGCGGGGTTCGTGGTGCCGGCGCGCAGGTGGATGGCGGAAAGGACGCTGAGTCGGCTGATGCGCTCGTGTCGCCTGGTGCGCGACTACGGGACACTGCCGGCCAGGCACGAAGCCATGGTGCTGTGGCCGATGGCCATGCTCATCAGCGGTCGTCCGGCCGGACGCCGTCCTGTCGGCTTCAGACGGCCGGCGCCCCGGGAGCGGGGAACACTCCCGGCCGCACCTGGAGGGCCCGCTCTCGCTCCACCAGGCGTTTCGCCTTCGATCGCAGTCCCTCGACTTTCGCCGGCACCGTATCCAGCCCGCGAGCGACAGCCGGTTGCCGACACCGCATGCCCCCGCAGCCCGCTTCAGAGTCCAGCACCGGCACGATCCGCTGGTAGTCCGGCGCGAGGACCGACGCGGCCATGCCCGTCTCCCGCTGGGGCGCTGTCGAACGCGCCACCGGGCTTCCCGCCGGCTCCGTGACCACCGAAGGCGGCCCGGCCGGCACCTCGGTCACCATCACCGGGCATCCACCAGCCGCTGAAGCTCGCGTTCCGCCCCACCGAGGGCCGCAGGCGGGGGTTCAATCCGCCGCGTCCAACGACACCCGAGAGGGCGCTATCGGTAGCTGTCTCGACATGCTGCGCGAGCAATGTCCCCCATCCTGGCCCGAGCACGGCTCGCTGGAGGAGGCGCCATCGGTGCTCAAGTTCAGCCAGAGCAGGTCGGCAAGAGGACACCGCGTACATGTACTTCCGCATGCAGCCGGTGCCGAGATGTCTACTACGGATCGACACCGGACCGCACTTGACGCCCGGCATGCCAAATATGCCGCATGCGCGGTGGACAGGGACGACGATACTCGCAGCCCGAATTCGCCCCCGATTCGGCCCGGCAGTTCTTCAGAGAGTAAACATTGCCTCTGAACTGCGGAAATAACGAGCGGCAGACGAGCCGGGCCGTACGCCGGGGACAGCTGCATCATGTATGAATGCGGCCTCTGAACTGCGCAGACGTTCCGCGTGACCAGAGGCCGTGCACATCGCGTGCACACTAACCCGAAGATCACCCCCCCAAGCGGTACGAATTTCCGTACCAGTCCGGTACGATATTAGGTACCACTCCGCGAGAGGACGTGTGTCATGACACTTACCGCCAGCGAAGCGCGCAAGGAACTCTTCCCTCTGATCAAGAAGGTCAACGACGACCACGCGCCAGTGCGGATTCACTCCAAGAACGGCGACGCCATCCTCATGTCTGCAGAGGACTACGACGCCTGGCAGGAAACCATCTACCTCCTGCGCTCCCCGGCCAATGCCCGCCGCCTCATGGAAGCTGTCGCCCGCGACCGTTCGGGCCAGACAGGGGTCACCAAAACCCTGGAGGAGCTCCAGGAACTGGCCGGTGAGGAGTGAGGGACGTCAACTTCGACCCGGCCGCCTGGGACGACTTCCAGCACTGGCTTGCGACCGACCGCAAGATGGTGCGCCGCGTCGTCCGCCTCATCAGCGAGATCCAGCGCGATCCGTTCAACGGCATCGGCAAGCCCGAACCACTCAAGGGAGACCTCTCCGGGTACTGGTCGAGGCGCATCGACGACGAACACCGCCTCGTCTACCGAGCCGATGACAAGCAAGTCAAGATCCTCAAGGCTCGGTACCTCTACACCGACTAGCCTGGCTCAGCCAAGTCGGTGAGCGCTTCTTGCCTCCACCCTGCAGCGGCACGCAGTTGCCGGCCTCTTGCCGGCTGGCGACGCGGCCCTTTTGGTGAGGCCTACGGCGATAGCGACGCCTCACATAGGCCCTGGGCTTGGCAGGCCTACCGTGGCCAGGACAGCCCATCAGAGGCGGCGGGCTGCAACGCGACAGACGAGGCGCGACCGACTGCGCCGGCGGCGAGAGCCCGCCCCGGCGTGACCCTGCGCGAAGAGCAGGCCACGATTGCCCTAGCAGGGTGTCCGTCGGAGAGAATGCCTGAACGATGACGTCGACGCCTTCCGGACCGGCCCGGGCCGGGTATACGCCCTTCGCTCACCTCACCGTGCCCAACGCCGCCCTCTACCGCCGGGTGATGGGAGCGTTCCTGGCCGCCAAGGAGCGCTTCGCCGTTCACCTGCGGCCTGAGGACGTGGTCGCGGCGCTGCCGCCGGAGCACCGGCCCGCCGACGTGGACACGGTGGTCAAGGCGTTGGACAGCCTTGTCGATTGGGGCAATCTGCGGGCGGATCCGGACACTTCCCGAGTCACCGCGGTCGAGGACTTCTACCGCAAACGCTTCATCTACCAGCTCACCCAGGCCGGCGAGGCAGCCGAGCAGGCGCTGTCCGTGTACGACGAGACGCTGGGGCGGCCCGGTGCGCTGCAGGCGGTGGCCCTGCACGACATCGTCACCCAGTTGCGGGCTCTGCTGGTGATCGCCGCCGAGCAGGAGGAAGGCGAGCCGGACGCGGCCAAGGCGCATCTGGCGCTGTCCGCTCTGACGAGCCGGTTCGAGGCGTTGGCGGAGAACGCGCGGGCCTTCATGGGTTCCCTGCAGCGCACGATCGACCTGCACGGCGTGGAGGTCGATGTGTTCCTCGCCTACAAGGACCGACTGATCCAGTACCTGGAGCGGTTCATCCAGGACCTGATCGCCCTGGGAGGGCGGATCGCCCTGCTCATCGGCGAGTTGGAGGAGCAGGGCCGGGTCGGCGTGCTGCTGCGGCTGGCGGCGGCCCGGGAGGCTGCCGATGCCGCCCCGGGCGAGGCCGAGAGCGCCGAGGCGCGAGCTTATGAACGGTGGGTGGGCAGATGGTCGGGGCTGGCCGCCTGGTTCGTGTCGGCGGAGGGCCGTGAGTCGCAGGCCCGTCTGCTGCGCGGCCGCGCACTTGGGGCTATCCCCCAATTGCTGGCGGTCGTACGGCAGTTGAACGAGCGGCGGGCCGGGCGCTCGGACCGCTCGGCGGACTTCCGCACTCTGGCCCGCTGGTTCGCCGAGGCGCCCGACGACGCAGCGCGGCACCGGCTGTGGCGTGCGGCGTTCGGGTTGTATCCCGCACGTCACCTCACCGTCGACGCCGATACCCTCGACCGGCGCGCCGCCCGCCCGGTGGCCGCCTCCACCCCGTGGGCCGAGGCCGAGCCGCTGCGGATCAGCCCGCAGCTGCGCCGTACCGGCAGCTATGAGCGGCGCGGCAGGACCCGCCGGGTGCAGGACCGGTCCGAGCAGCGCAAGCGCCTCGCCGAGATCGCCGCCCAGCAGGCCCAGGAGATCGCGGCCGCCCGCGCCGGCCTCGCGACGGACGGCACCACGAGGCTGTCCGCACTCGGCGAGCTCGACCCGCTCGCCTTCGGCCTGTTCCTACAGCTGCTCGGCGACGCCCTGGCCACCTGGCGCCCCGGCATGACGGCCACCGTCGCGACCAGCAACGACGGCACGATGGAGATCCGGCTCACGGCCTTGACGGACGGTACGAGGGCCAGAATCCGCACCCCGGGCGGCACCTTCCGCGGCCCCGACCACCTGGTCGAGATCACCGATCTCACCCGAACCGGCCAGACGCGCGCTGCCGGCACTTCTGGCGGGGAGGAGTCATGACCACGCCCCTGGGTGAGGTGCTGGACGGCCGGCGCACCGCCGAGTTCCACAAGGCCGCCCGCGCGCTGCTGAAGGAGCCGCTGCTGCTCGCGCACGGCCCGCACGCGGAGGAGTTTCGGCTGGTGCGTCGGCACGCCGGCGACCTGCGCGACTGGTTCGACCGCAACGCCGGCTGGCCGCTTCGGGTGGACGCGGAGGCGGCGCGGCTGGGCAGAGCACCCGGCACCCTGGCCGACCCCAGCCATCCGGCCCGCGAGGCCTCCCGCGCCCGCGCGCCGTTCACCCGCCGCCGCTATGTGCTGCTGTGCCTGGCGCTTGCCGCACTGGAGCGCGGCGAGGCGCAGATCGCGCTCGGCCGGCTCGCCGAGCAGGTGGTCCTGGACGCAGCCGATCCCGAACTGGCCGCCGCCGGGATCGAGTTCACGCTGGAGCGGCGCGAGGAGCGACTGGATCTGGCGGCGGTGGTACGGCTGCTCATGCACTACGGCGTGCTGCGACGAGTGGCTGGGGACGAGGACGCCTATGTCAGCGGGGCGGGCGATGTGCTCTACGACGTCCAGCGTCGCGTCCTGGCCGGACTGCTCGCCGCCCGCCGCGGCCCGTCGATGATCACCGCGGACGGTTTCGAGGACCGCCTGGCCGAGCTGACCTCCGAGAGCGCGCTGGACAGCGACGAACTGCGCTTCCGCGCCATCCGCCAACGGTTGACCCGGCGCCTGCTGGACGACCCGGTGCTGTATTACGCCGAGCTGACCGACGAAGAGCTCGCCTACCTCACCCGCCAGCGCGCCTTCATCACCGCCCGGATCACCGAACTGACCGGTCTGGTCGCGGAGGTGCGTGCCGAGGGCATCGCCATGGTCGACCCCCTGGACGACCTGACCGACGTACGGATGCCCGAGCAGGGCACCCACGGACACGTCACCCTGCTGCTCGCCGAGCACCTCGCGACCGCCGACGGCGCGGTCAGCCGCGGCGAGCTGGAGCGCAGGGTGCGAGAACTGGCCACCGAACACGGCGGCTTCTGGTCCAAGAGCGCCAAACAGCCGGGCGCCGAAGCGGAGCTGGTCGACCAGGCCCTGGCCAAACTGACCTCGCTCGGCCTGGTCACCGCCGCACAAGGCGGCGTCGCCCCGCTGCCGGCGCTGGCCCGGTACGCGGTCGGCGAGACCGTCGTACGGGATCCGGGAGTCCCCGCCCCTCGTACTTCTCAGCGAAAGGCACGACCGTCGTGACCGCCCTGCCCACCCCCGCGCCCGGCCGGTGGCGTCCGCTGCGCATCGGCCTGGTCGATCTCTTCTACTACGACACCGAGGAGTTCTGGTTCCGGGACGGACGGTTGCTGTTGCGTGGCAACAACGGCACCGGCAAGTCCAAGGTCCTCGCCCTCACCCTGCCCTTCCTCCTGGACGGCGACCTGTCCGCGCGCCGCGTGGAGCCCGACGCCGACCCCGGCAAACGCATGGAGTGGAACCTGCTGCTGGGCGGGCAGCATCCGTACCCCGAGCGGCTCGGCTACACCTGGATCGAGTTCGGCCGCCATGACGAGGCCACCGGACAGGACCGCTTCCTCACCCTGGCCTGCGGGCTGAAGGCGGTGGCGGGGCGCGGCATCGCCCGTCACTGGTACGCCGTCACCGACCAGCGGATCGGACCGGAACTCAGTCTGCTCGACGCCACCGGCACCGCGCTGTCGCGGGACCGGCTCGCGGAGGCTCTCACCGGGCGCGGCATGGTGTACGACACGGCCACGGCGTACCGCAGGGCGGTGGACGAGGCGCTGTTCGGGCTGGGTGAGCGGCGGTATGCGGCCCTGGTGGACCTGCTCGTCCAGCTGCGCCAGCCGCAGCTGTCGAAGCGGCCCAATGAAACGGCTCTCTCGCGTGCGCTGACCGAGGCGCTGCCGCCCATGGACCAGGCGGTGATCGCCGATGTGGCCGAGGCGTTCCGGTCCTTGGACGAGGAGAAGGAGGAGCTGCGGGCGGCCACCGAGGCCGAGCGCGCCGCCTCCGCCTTCCTGGACCACTACCGCCGCTACGCCCGCGTCGCCACCCGCCGCCGCGCCCGGCTCCCCCGGCACGAACACGCCCGCTACGAACAGCTGAACCGCGACCTCGCGCAGGCCCAGACCGAGCGGTCGCAGGCCGAGGAGGACAGGGAGCGGATCGCTGTGCGGCTCGCACATCTGGAGGAGAGTGCCGCGCGGCTGAAGGCGCAGGAGGCCGCGCTGCGCGAGGGCCCCGAGATGCGCAGCGCCCGGGAGTTGGAGCAGGCGGCGGCGGACGCACGCCGCACCGCCGGGGAGCTTTCCCGCACCGAGGCGGACCGGGAGCAGGCCGCCCAGGCGCACACCCGCGCCCTGGGCCGCCTTGAGGGTGCCGGCAGGCGGTTCGCGGCGGCCGAGGAGCAGGCCGCGGACACGCTCGCGCGCGAACGGGGGGCGGCCTCGGCCGCCCGACTCGACGCCGATCTGCGCATTGAGGGCGCGCCGGAGGCCGAACTGCGCCGCGCGGCCGAGGAATCGGTGGCGCGCAGGCGACGCACGGTCGACCACGTGGAGGAGATGGCGTCCCGCGCCGAGGAGGCCGCCGCCGAGCGGCGCGCCGCCGCCCGCCGGCTGGACGAGGCGCAGACCGAGGCCGGGCACACTGCCGAGCGGCAGGCCCAGGCGGAGGCCGCCGCAGTCCGGGCGGGCCGGGAACTGGTCGCCGCCGTACGCGAACACCTCGACGTGTGCGAGGAGTTGACCCCACAGGACCCGGTGGGTCTGCTGGACGGTCTGCAGGACTGGGTCACGCATCTGCGGGGTCCCTCTCCCGCGCGGGTGCATGCCGCCGACGCCCATCGTGCCCGGGCCGCGAACCTGGCCGACCGGACGGCGGCTCTCGGTCAACGGCTGACCGAGCTGAACACCCGGCGCGCCGAGAGCGAGCGGGAGCTGGCCGACCTGGAGGCTGGCGGCCAGCGCGGTCCCACGGCACCGCACACACGTGCACCCGGCGTGCGCGAGCCGGCGCCAGGAGCGCCCCTGTGGCGGTTGGTCGACTTCCACGATCACGTCACCGCCGGTGAACGCGCGGGTCTGGAGGCGGCGTTGGAGGCCTCCGGCATCCTGGATGCCTGGGTGTGCCCGGACGGTAGCGTCCTGCGCGCGGACCTGCACGACGTCCTGCTGTCACCGGGCGCCCCGCTCACCGGGGCGGTGCTCGGCGACGTGCTGCGCCCGGCAGTCGACCACGGTGATCCGCGCGCCGCGGCGGTGGGCGAGCAGACGGTGGCGCTCCTTCTGACTGCCGTCGGGCTCGGCTCCGGCGGCGACACCTGGGTGGCGGCGGACGGCCGTTTCCGCGTCGGAGCGCTGACCGGCAGCTGGTCGAAGCAGGCCGCCGTATACGTGGGCGAGGGCGCCCGTGAAGAGGCGCGCCGGGCCCGGGTCACCGCTCTGCGCGGCGAACTGAACGCTCTGGCAGGCCAGTTGAATAAGCTGGAGGCCGAGCGGGCAACGGTGGCCCGACGTCGCCGCACTCTGGATGCCGAATTGGCCGCCGTTCCCGACGACGCCGCCCTGCGCCACGCACACGCCCTGGCCGCGGCCGCCGCGGACGCCGCCCACCGGGCCCGCGCCCGCCAGGACGAACGCTCGGCCGACCTGGCCGCGGCGGCCGGGCAGGAAGCCGAGGCCGTCGCCGAACTCACCGACACGGCAGTGGCTGTGAACCTGCCCGCCGACCGTCCGCAGCTGCTCGTCGTCCGCCAGGCGCTGGCCGACTACGCCGCCGTCCTGGCCGCTCTGTGGCCCGCCCTGCGCGAGCGGGCAGATGCCGGACGCGCGGTGGCCGACGAGCGCGCGGAAGCCGAGGCTGCGGGCGCGCGGGTGGCGGAACTGGCTCTGCGTGCCGAGGAGTCGGCCCGCCTGGCGGCCGCCGCCGACGAACGGCACACCACCTTGCGCTCCACCGTCGGCGCCGCCGTCGCGGAGCTGGAGCGGCGCCTGGCCGCCACCGCCGAGGCCCTGGTCGCCTGCGACCGCGACCAGCGCCGCTCCCGCGAGGAGCACACCGCTGCCGGCCGGCGCGTCGGCCATGCGGAGGGCCGTCTCGAGCAGTTGGAGAAGGACGTGGGCGAGGCCGCCGCTTCGCGCGCCGAGGCGATCGCCGCGCTCCAGCGTTTCGCGGCCACCGGACTGCTGGCCGTCGCGCTGCCCGAGGCGGCCGTGCCCCCGCTGGACGACGGACCATGGGCGGCCACCCCGGCCGTCGCGCTCGCCCGCGCCATCGAGGCGCAGCTGTCGGGCACGTCCGGCACCGACGACTCCGACGGCGCCTGGGAACGCGTCCAGAAACGGCTCAGCGAGGAGTACAAGAAACTCCAGGACGCCCTCTCCCGCGGCGGCCACACCGCCACGGCCCGCATGGTCGAGGACGGCATGGTCGTCGACATCGTCTACCAGGGCCGTAGGCGCACCGTGCCCGACCTGGCCGCGGCCCTCTCCGCCGAGGTGACCGAACTGGCGCACATCCTGTCCGCGCACGAACGCGAGATCCTCGAAACCCACCTGCTCACCGAGGTCGCGGGCACCCTGCAAGAGCTGATCGCCGCCGCCGAGCGGCAGGTGCGGGCCATGAACGCCGAACTGCTGGAGCGGCCCACGTCCACCGGCATGAAGCTGCGTCTGGTGTGGCGCTCCTCGCGCAAGGCGCCGACCGGGCTGGCCCAGGCAAGGGAGCGCCTGCGCCAGTCCGCAGACGCCTGGGCACCCGAGGACCGGGCTGCGGTGGGGGAGTTCCTGCAGGCCGAGATCGCCCGTCGGCAGTCCGACGACACGGCGGGCAGCTGGCTTGAGGTGCTCACCGCAGCGCTGGACTACCGGTCCTGGCACGAGTTCGGCATCGAGCGCCACCAGCACGGCGCCTGGGTTCCGGCCACCGGCCCCGCCTCCGGCGGCGAACGCGTCCTGGCCGTGTCCGTACCGCTGTTCGCCGCCGCCTCCTCGCACTACGCCACGGCCGCCCCCGACGCCCCACGCCTCGTCACCCTGGACGAGGCGTTCGCGGGCGTGGACGACGACTCACGGGCCAAGTGCCTGGGCCTGCTGCACGCCTTCGACCTGGATGTGGTGATGACCAGCGAACGCGAGTGGGCCTGCTACCCCCAGGTCCCCGGCATCGCCATCGCCCAGCTCTCCCGCGTCGACGAGATCGCCGCGGTCCTGGTGACCCGCTGGGAATGGGACGGCACCGATCGCGTACGGGGGAATGAACCGGATCACCGCCTGGCGACCCTCCCCGCACAGGCTGCTCCCCCGGATGCTGCGGTCGGCGCGGCGACACCCGTACCCACCGAGGGCACCGACTCCGGCCAGGACCCGCTGTGGGCATGAACAGGCCAGGGCTACCCGGCTCCCCCGACGAACCCGGCCCACGCATCGACCTCGACCGCCTCGGCCGGCTGCTCGGCGACCCCGGCCTGGCCTGGCTGGTCGAGCGCGTCCGGCGCCGCATGGAGCGGGACGAACCCCTCACCGGCCCGCTCACCCTGACCGCCCCCACCCCCGCCGAACGCGCCGCCGCCGAACGCCTGTTGGGCCGCGCCCCACGCGCCGGACGCTCACTGACCGTGCGCCTCGACGCGGTGGATACAGTGCTGCGCCGCTCCGGCATCAGCCCCGACGGCCTCGCCACGGCCGTCACCGCGCTCACCGGCCGCGTCGCCCGGCTCGCCGACGTACGCGAACAGGAGGCGAACGCCTGGCAGGAGGCATACGCCCCACTGGCCGCGCTGCGCCCCGAACTGGCCGAGTGGGCCGACCAGTTGCGCAAGGACGGTCTCGTACGCCGCCTCGCCCGCACCCCGCAGACGGCGAAGGTCCTGCTCACCGACGCCACGACGGCCCTGCGGCCACTGCCCGCCGACCCGGCGGTGTCCCTGCCCGCCTTCGCCGCCACCGCTCTCGGCGACGCTCACGCGCTCGACGACGGAACCCCGCTCGCCACGATCGTCCTCTCAGGCATCCGTGCCCTGACCGGCTTCCCCGACGGCAGCGGAGCCGAATGGCGCCGCGAGGCGTGGGCCTCGGCAGGCCTGCTCAGAGATGCCCTCTCCTCCACCGTCCTCACCCTGGGCCTGCGCGGCACCCCCGCTCTCGACTGGATGACCGACGCGGGCGAACCGGCCGTCCTGACGCTGCGCCAGCTCACCCACACCCCGCCGAGGATGGCGCCCGGGGTCGTGTACGTCTGCGAGAACCCGACCGTCCTGGCCACCGCGGCCGACACCCACGGCCCCGCCTGCCCACCCCTGGTCTGCCTCCAGGGCCAGCCCTCGGCCGCCGCCCTCACCCTGCTGCGCCACCTCCACTCCCACGGATCCACGCTCCGCTACCACGGCGACTTCGACTGGGGCGGTCTGCGGATCGCCGACGCGCTGCTGCGCCGCATCCCCTGGCAGCCCTGGCACTACACCGCCGCCGACTACCGCACAGCGGCCGCCGCCACACCGTTGGCCCCACCCCTCACCGGCACACCGACCGACGCGGCGTGGGATCCCGCACTGGCCGTGGCGCTGGGCGAACTCGGGGTGCGCATCGAGGAGGAGACCGTCCTGGACATCCTTCTGGCCGACCTCGCGCTTTGAGCTCGTCGTGCGGGCGGTACGTGGACATCGCCCGCCGACAGCCAGGTCATTCCGGTCGGCCGTGAGCTCCTGAGCCCTGTGCCAACGCGACATCCTCGTTCAAGCAACGGCTCTGGAGATCCCCTATTCGTCCGCGTTCCGCTCCCCAGGTCGTGGCAGTTCTGCTGGGTGTGCGCCGTTCTTGCGGCCCTGGCGCGGAGGCTGCCGCCGACGCGCAACATCAACAACGGCGCCCCCGATCCCCCGCAGGCACGCACCCGCCCGTTCACCCGCCGTCCCCTGTTTTCCTTTGTTGGGGGGCGAGCGCGGGGGGGTGCAGAGGGGGATGTCGGGCTGCCGACCACGCCAACAAGTCCCTGGTGACCTGCGGATACGTCACCCTGGCGCGCAACGGAGTGGACAGGTGCCGGCGGGGATATCGACGCGGTTGTCGGCCCGTTCGGCGGCGGTGTTGTCGCATCGTGACCGTGGTCGGGCCGTCCTGGTCGCAGGTGTGGTCGGAGTTGGCGGCTGTCGTGGGATGGTGTCCCGCCGAGTGGTGTAGTCACTGGCCGAGCTGGTTCGGTCCCTGCTGTGGCGGAAGTTGATGGTCGTCCTCGTCTGTCTTGGCGGTGAGGAGTTCGGCCATGGAGGCTTCGGAGAGGTAGCGGCGGTCGAAGACCTGCCATTCGTCGTGGAGTTCGGCCAGGACCGCGGCGGCCAGCCGGTCCAGGGCGGCGGGGTTGGGGAAGACCTGGACGACGTCGGCCCGGCGTTTGATCTCCCGGTTCAGCCGCTCCAGCGGGTTGGTGGACCAGATCTTCTTCCAGTGCGTCGGCGGGAAGTCCGCGAACGCAGTGATATCCGTCGCGGCGTCCAGCAGCATCCTCTTGACCTGGGGGAACTGCCGTCCGAGCATGTCGGCCACCACATTCAGCTGGGTGCGTACTGCCTCGCCGGTGGTCTGCGCGAAGACGGTGCGGATAGTCGCCGCGACCATCTCTCCTGACCCCTTTTCGATCACGCCGAAGACGTCTCGCACGAAGTGAACTCGGCACCTTTGCCAGGCCGAGCCGAGGAAGACGGTGCGGATCGCGGCCACCAGGCCACTATGGCTGTCGGAGATGACCAGCTGGACATTGTCCAGGCCGCGGGCCCGTAAGGAACGCAGGAACTTCGCCCAGAACGGCTTCGACTCGCTGTCGCCGACCATCAGTCCGAGGATCTCGCGGTGCCCAGTGGCGGAGATGCCGGTGGCGATGACCACCGCCTGCGAGACGATCCGATGGTTCACCCTGGCCTCGCAGTAGGTGGCGTCCAGGAAGACGTAGGGGAAGACGGTGTGGTCCAGCGGACGTTCCTTGAACGCGGTCAGTTCGGCGTCGAGTTCGCCGCAGATCCGCGACACCTCGGATTTGGAGATCCCGGTGTCGGCGCCGAGGGCTTTGACCAGGTCATCGACCGAGCGGGTGGACACGCCGTGCACGTATGCCTCCATCACCACGGCAAACAGGGCCCGGTCGATTCGCCGGCGCCGCTCGAGCAGCGAGGGGAAGAACGATCCGGTCCGGACCTTGGGGATCTTGAGGTCGAGGTCGCCGGCCTGGGTGGTCAGCAGCCGTTCGCGGTGGCCGTTGCGCCACGTGGTGCACTGATCGGAGTGCTCGCCCGGGGCGGCACCGATGATGTCGGTCGCCTCGGCCTCGATGAGTTCGTGCAGGATGCGCTCGCACAGCATCCTGATCGTCTCAACTCCGTCGGCCGCACGTAGTGACTGAAGCAGCTGGATCAGGTCAGACTGGGACAAGGCCATCGTGCGCTCCTCCGGTTGAACTGCCCGTTCACCAGGAAGACTTGCGCGATGGCCGACCCTTGTTCAGGGAGCAGTCACCGACAGCGGGTGCACGCCCCGGGCAGACACCCGCGCGTTCCAGGGCCCTGACCGGCTACACCACTCGGCGGGACACCATCTCCCGTAGCTGCGGCTACCTCGCGCGAGAGCCGCCAGCTGCCTCGATCGCCCGGCTCCGATCCGCACCTCCTTCCGCAGAGTTTCGGCCGACGCGGGGCGCTGGTGAAGCTCCCGGTGCCGGGCATCAAGCAGCCGAGCCCGTACCAGCAATGGGTCGTCGTCATCGTGCAGCCGCTCGCTCTTCGCCTGCCCCCTTCGCCCTCCCCGCTCCCCCTGCATGCCATCCGGGCGGCGCACCAGAAACTCCACTGACAACAGCGGCGCCGCCGGAGGCCACCCAGCAACCAACACCGGCTTCCACTCCAAAGCCGGGGCTGCCGCAACATTCGCCACCAGGGAGACCGCGATACCCAGAAGGAACGCCGACCGCGCCGCGCCTCGGGCCCGGCGAGTGTGAGCCCCAAAAGGCTTCAGCAAGCCGACCGTGGCCAAAAGCAAAAGGCCGTCCACGGACAGCGGCCACAACGAGGCACTGACCGTGTCCGCCCCACCCTGCAACGCGAACTCCCGCTGGTGAACGTATGACGCATAGGCGGCGACCCCAGCGACCACGAGAGCGCACAGAGGCCGGATCCACACGTCCGGATCGAAGCCCCGCCTCCCGGCAGCCCTCTCCCGGGGCTCGGTGGCATCGCTCATCGGACCCACCGCCTGGCACCCGGATCCGGTGCACAACGCGTGCACACTTCCACGGGAACTCCCGGGAAATCGCAGGTAGAAGCGGGAAGACCCCAGACAGGACGAAGGGCCCCGACCGGACCATAAGTCCAGGTCAGAGCCCCGCCGACAGACGAGCCGGGCTGTACGCCGGGTTCTGCCATCCGGTCGCCTTTCGGCAGCCCAACTCGGGGGCAACCCTCAAGAGTCTGCGCACGGATCCTTTACTGCGGCCCCCTTGGAGCTTGCTCCGGGACCGGGGATGGGAAGACCAGCGGACATCAACTCAACATCCGGGCCGACGATTCGAGTCCGCACCACAACATGCGAGGACCCTCTCGACGTGGGCAAGTGCCTGAATTGCGGCGCCATCGCCGGATGCCCCATACGAGGCGGCCCGTCGATAACCCTCATCACGCCCTCCCGATCCTTGCACCGTATGTCACCCAGCATCCGCACAAGCCAAGCGAGATCGTCCACTGCCGACGTCACCGCTCACCGGCAAGATCGAAATCACCCGACGCCTCCGGAACGGCAAGCGGCCCCTTGGGGCGGCGCCACGGGTGCGCAATGGGCGCGGACACGCCTCGCCACCAGGCATCAGTGGGAAGGGTTCCCGCAGGATCGAAGGGCTCGCCCGGCCGGGGAAGCGCAACCGCCTGCCCGAACTCCTCAGCAGCGTCCTTCGTCCATTCCCCCAGCTCCGCGGTTGCGTCCAGGGAAGTGGTGTACGGGCTCGACCTGATCGGGGGGTTTGCTCCGTCATCGGGACGGTGCCAGCATAGATGAACAGCCACCGGCTGATCTTCGAAGCGTCGAAGGGACACGGCTCCAACGGCGATCATCAAAGCCGCGGCCGGCACCGCCACCTCTGGCCAGCCTCAGGGGTGTAGGACCGCGCAAGCGAGCACCAGCAGGGCGGCGGACAACACCTCCGCAAGCGAGGTATTCAGGACCGCGGCCCCTTCCAGACAGCAGAGCGTGGCCCATCCTGATCCAGGCCATGCTCTCCCGGCTCGTGGACGCCCTGGAGGTGCCACCGCTTCGCCCAAGCTCAGAGCACAAGGTCGATTTCCGTCCCCCGCTTCAGGACTGGCTAGGGGGACCACGCGTCCCGCCATGCCGAATGGAGTTCGTAGGGCAGGGCCATGGCCTTGAGACCCGCGAAGACAAGGCTCGACTCCAACGGCCAGACAGCGCCGCACCGGCGCTCGTGTTCGAGCCGCTGTTCGTACCGGCGCAGGATGCCTGCGTTGACGCAGACGGCGGCGAGCAGCGACGCGGGGCACGGGCGGGCGCATCCCGCTGACGGGTCGGGCGCGACGGAGTGCGGGCAGGCAGCTCGTGGAACAGGTGGGCATCGTGCGCGTCCTCGTCCAGGCGCGCGTAGAGAAAGTCCACCAGTTCATCCAAGGACGAGACGTGCATGAGCCCTCCCCCTCCCTGGGTTCTTCCGCCCTCCGATCCCGGCAGTCAACACCCCCTGCCAATGGACAGCTTGCTTCTCACCCCGTTCCAGAGTTGCCGCTCCCGTGACAATCACGCTCCAGCCCACAGGGGATTCGGAGCCGATCACGTCAGCCTCGTCGGTGGCTGGACGCCTCCGGGGCCTGCACGTCAGATGACGCCGACTGCGCGGCTCACGGCGTCGGGGCGGTGCGGCTTTCAGTTGATCGCTACCGTGCAGAGCAGGGCGGTTCAGGTCTCAGGAGTGACTCCGGGCTCCCGCGCGGGCTGCCGGCGTTCAGTACCGCTCGGTCTCGACGAATCCCGTGTCCGCGTTGTCGGTGGTGAAGGTGTCGACCGCGGCCGTGGGGTCGAATCCGGGCGGGCTGTCCTTCAGTGCCAGGCCCATGCCGGCCAGCTTCGCCTTGACCTCGTCGATCGACTTCGCGCCGAAGTTGCGGATGTCCAGGAGGTCCGCCTCGGAACGCGCCAGGAGCTCACCCACCAAGTGGACGCCCTCGCGCTTGAGGCAGTTGTACGAGCGGACCGTGAGGTCGAGTTCCTCGATCGGCAGCGCCATATCGGCGGCAAAGGCGACGTCCGTCAGGGTCGGGCCCATGTCGATGCCCTCAGCGTCGAAGTTCAGCTCGCGGGCGAGACCGAACAGCTCCACCAGGGTCTTGCCGGCCGACGCCATGGCGTCACGGGGACGCATGGCCTGCTTCGTCTCGACGTCGACGATGAGCTTGTCGAAGTCGGTCCGCTGCTCGACACGCGTGGCCTCGACCTTGTACGTGACCTTCAGCACCGGGCTGTAGATGGAGTCGACCGGAATACGGCCGATCTCCTGGCCCACCTGCTTGTTCTGCACGGAGGAGACGTAA
>NZ_BARF01000140.1 GCF_000367365.1 Streptomyces prunicolor NBRC 13075
CGGGCAGGCGGCGGTGCCGTCAACTGTTCCGTCAGCCTCGACAACCGGTCACGGAAACGCCGTCGCCCCCGCACCGCCGGCAACACATTCTCCCCGGCCGCCGCGCTCACCAGGTGCTGCACGGTGTCCAGGTCCAGGTCAGTCCCCTCCGGTACGGCGAGCGACTCGTGGGCCAGGGAGGCGAGTTCGCGGTCACCGGAGCCCAGCGCGAGGACGGTCGCCCCGGCCCGCCGCGCATCGGAGACCCGCTCCAGCAGCGGATCACCTGGCCCCTCCGGCGACACCACCAACAGCGTCTCACCACGCCGGGCCGCCTCGATCCGCCCCAGCCCGACGGCCAGGTGGGCAGGATCGGAAGGGCGCGCGTCATGCCGTACAAGAGTCGGAGCCAGCTCCGGCGTACCGGACCACGCCGCCTCGTCGACCAGATGCGCCGCGAGATGCCACGGCTCGTACGCGGGCGTGCCCACCAGCAGCAGCCCACCCCCGTGCGACACCACCGACCCGCGCAACACCCCCGCGAACCGTCGCGTGGCCCCCAACCACTCGGTCCCGGCGAGCACTTCACGCAGCAGCGCGACCCGTACGGCGTCCATGGCCGAGCATCCTGCCCCAACCGGCCACTCGTGACGTGGAGTTCACCACGAATTCGCCCGACTTGGGGATGGTGCGGGCTCATCGGACTCATCGGTCCCGCACGCCGCACAAGGAGTCACCTCATGACAGAAACCGCAGAAGTATCCGTCCCCTTCGTCGCCGGCCAGGGAGGCTACGCGAGTTACCGGATCCCGGCAGTCGTGGTCACCGCCGCCGGCACCCTCCTCGCGTTCTGCGAGGGCCGCGTCGACTCCGCGAGCGACCACGGCCACATCGACATCGTCCTACGCCGCTCCACGGACGGCGGCCGCACCTGGGGCCCGCAGACCGTCGCCGCCGACAACGGCACCGACCTCGCGGGCAACCCCGCCCCCGTCGTCCTCGACACCGGCCGCGTCCTGCTCGTCCACGTCCGCTCGGCCGCGACCGCCACCGAGGACGCCATCCTGCGCGGCAAGGTGAAACCGGCCGACGGGCGCCGGGTGTGGGTGCGGTACAGCGACGACGACGGTGTCACCTGGTCGAGCCCGAAGGAGATCACCGAGCAGGTGAAGAAGCCCGAGTGGCGCTGGTACGCCACCACACCCGGGCACGCGATCCAGCTGAGCACCGGCCGTGTGGTCGTCCCCGGCAACCACACCGTCCCGCCCACCGGCACCGACGTAGGAAACGAGGCGAAGTACAACAGCGGCCACTGTCTGCTCAGCGACGACAAGGGCGAGACCTGGTCCCTCGGATACATCGACGAGAACCCGGACGGCTACATCAACTGCAACGAGACCACCGCCGCCGAACTCCCGGACGGACGCGTCTACTTCAACACCCGCAACGACTCGACGTCCCCAGGCAACCGCGCCGACGCGTATTCGCGGGACGGCGGGCAGACCCTCGTCAAGCCCTTCCGCCCGCAGGCCGGCCTCATCGCCCCGATCTGCGAGGGCAGCGTCCTCCAACTCCGCGCCCCCGACCTGCTGTTGTACTCCGGCCCCGGCGACCCGGCCGCCCGCGCCCTGATGACCCTGCGCGCCTCCACCGACGCCGGCACCACCTGGCGCCCGGCGTACACGGCCGACGGTCTGCCCGCCGCCTACTCCGACCTCGTACGGATCGACGACGACGCGGTCGGACTCCTCTACGAGACCGGGGACTTCGGGGCGTACGAGACGATCACGTTCAGGAGGGTCCCCGTGACGGACCTCACCTGAGCCGATCCGGGTGCCGAGCCGGACGTAAAGTCGGCCCATGACCTCTACCGACAGTGCTGCACAGACCCCCGCGACGGCCGCCGAGACCGCCCCCGCGAAGGCCCCCGCCAAGGACCCTTGGGACCTCCCCGACGTCTCCGGACTGGTCGTCGGCGTGCTCGGCGGGACCGGGCCGCAGGGCAAGGGCCTCGCCTACCGGCTCGCCAAGGCCGGCCAGAAGGTGATCATCGGTTCCCGCGCCGCCGACCGCGCGCAGGCCGCCGCCGAGGAACTCGGCCACGGGGTCGAGGGCGCCGACAACGCGGAGACCGCGCGCCGCAGCGACGTCGTGATCGTCGCCGTGCCCTGGGACGGCCACGGCAAGACCCTTGAGTCGTTGCGCGAGGAACTGGCCGGCAAGCTCGTCGTCGACTGCGTCAACCCGCTCGGCTTCGACAAGAAGGGCGCCTACGCGCTGAAGCCGGAGGAGGGCAGCGCCGCCGAACAGGCCGCCGTCCTGCTGCCCGACTCACGCGTCGCCGCCGCCTTCCACCACCTGTCGGCGGTGCTGCTCATGGACACGGAGATCGCCGAGATCGACACGGACGTGATGGTGCTGGGCGAGGAGCGCGCCGACGTCGAGATCGTGCAGGCGCTGGCCGGCCGTATCCCCGGCATGCGCGGTGTCTTCGCCGGCCGGCTGCGCAACGCCCATCAGGTGGAGTCCCTGGTCGCGAACCTGATCTCGGTCAACCGCCGCTACAAGGCACACGCGGGGCTGCGCGTCACCGACGTGTGAGCCGGGGAAGTCGATGGGGGACACTGGTCGACGCAGACAAGCGCAGTGTCCCCCCGACAGGAGCCGACCCCATGCCCCGCCTCTCCCTCCTCGCCGCCATCGCGTGCGTGCTGGCCACGGCCGCAGCGGTCCTCTCGTTCCTCCAGGGCAACTGGATCGGGATCGTGTGGGTGATGGTCGTGGGCCTGTCGTCCAACATGAGCTGGTACTACCTGCGCCGGGAGCGCGCGGAGCGCAAGTCCGTCACTGGCTGATCGAGCAGTACTCGTTGGTGCCCTGCCAGAAGCGGTACAGGTTCTGACCGCAGTAGGTCTCCAAGTCGCTGATGCCGAGGCCCCGCAGGATCGCGTCGATCACATCGAAGAAGTACGTGTTGATCGACGGCACCCACAGCAGCGCGAACACGAACAGCAGGCCGAACGGCGCGAACGGCTCCACCTGCCGCTTGATGTTGTGCGACAGCCAGGGCTCGATCACGCCGTAGCCGTCCAGGCCCGGCACCGGCAGGAAGTTCAGCAGCGCGGCCGTGACCTGGAGCAGCGCGAGGAACGCCAGCGCGAACCGGAAGTCCCGCGGTACCCCGTCCAGCGAGTGCAGCCAGAACGGCGCGGTGCAGACGGCCGCGAACAGCACGTTCGTCAGCGGACCGGCCGCCGAGATCAGGCTGTGCTTCCAGCGGCCCTGGATCCGGTTGCGCTCGATGAACACCGCGCCGCCGGGCAGACCGATGCCGCCCATGATGACGAAGATCACGGGGAGCACGATGCTGAGCAGCGCATGCGTGTACTTCAGCGGGTTGAGGGTGAGATAGCCCTTCGAGCCGACCGAGATGTCACCGCTGTGCAGGGCGGTGCGCGCGTGCGCGTACTCGTGCAGACACAGCGAGACGATCCAGGCCGCCGTCACGAACAGGAACACGGCGACGCCCGGCTGCTCGGCGAACCCGGTCCAGGTGGCCCAGCCGGTCACCGCCGTGACAGCCAGGATCCCGAGGAAGACGGGACTGATCCGCCGGTCACTGGGGCGGGTGGTGGTGGCGGTCATGGGGTCGGGCTCCCTGCTGGGTCGGTGGACGCGCGATGCCCGACGGTACCGGGCACTAGGGGAAAACGTCTCGCGAGCGGCCATCGGTTCCAGGGAAGGTAGGGGAAGGGGCCGGGGACGGGGGAAGGTGGGGACATGGGACTCTGGCACGCGTTCTACGACCCCGTCACCCCTCGGGAGCTTCCTCAGGTGGCGCGTCGTACCGCGCCCGGCGCCGCGCCGTCGTAGTCCGGCGCCGCGCCGCCGCAACCCCGTGACCGCTTTCCACGCCACCGGAGACAATGGACCCCGTGCGCTATCGCATCCTCGGCACCACCCAGGCACTCCGCCCCGACGGCACGCCCGTCCCGGTCGGCGGGGCGCGGCTGCGCGCCCTGCTCACCGTGCTCGCCCTGCGCCCCGGCAGGGCCGTGCCCGCGAGCCTGCTGGTGGACGAGGTGTGGGCCGGTGACCCGCCGGCCGACGCGACCGGCGCGCTCCAGGCGCTGGTGGGCAGGTTGCGCCGGGCGCTCGGCGCCGACGCGATCACCTCGTCGGAGAGCGGGTACCGGCTCGCCGCCGCCCCCGACGACATCGACCTGCACCGTTTCGAGCGGTTGACGGGGGAGGGGCTGCGGGCGCTGGCCGACGGCAACCCCGCGAAGGCGGCCGAGGCGCTGGACGACGCGCTGGCCCTGTGGGTCGGCCCGGCCCTGGCCGACCTCCCCGACCGCACGGCGGAGGCGGCCCGCTGGGAGACCCGTCGGCTGGATGCCCGCCGTGCCCGCCTGACGGCGTCCCTCGCCGTCGGCGAAGCGGACACCGCCCTCCCCGAACTGACCGCCCTCTGCGACACCCACCCCCTCGACGAACCCCTCCAGTCCCTCCGCCTGAGGGCCCTGCGCGCGACGGGCCGCACGGCGGAGGCACTGGCCGCCTACGAGGACGTACGACAACTGCTGGCGGACCGGCTGGGCTCCGACCCGGGGCCCGAACTGCGGGCGCTGCACGGGGAGTTGCTCGCCGTCACCCCCGACGTCCCCACCCCCACCCCCGCGGACGCCCCGCTCCCCGGCAACCTCCGCGCCCGTCTCACCTCCTTCGTCGGCCGAGAAGCCGACATCGACGTCATCCGGGGTGATCTCGCCTCGGCCCGCCTCGTGACGCTGCTCGGGCCCGGTGGGGCCGGGAAGACGCGCTTGTCGCAGGAGGTCGCCGAGGGGGTGCGGTACGTGGCGCGGGACGGGGTGTGGCTGGCCGAACTCGCCCCCGTCGACGACCCGGACGCCGTACCGACGGCCGTCCTCACCGCCGTGGGCGCGCGCGAGACGGTGATGTACGGCGCCGGCGCCGAGGCGATCCGGGCCGCCGGGGGAGACCGGCACGACGAGCCGCTCGACCGGCTCGCGGAGCACTGCGGCAGGCGCAGGATGCTGATCGTCCTCGACAACTGCGAGCACGTCGTGGACGCCGCCGCCCGCCTTGTGGAGGCCTTGCTGGAGCGCTGCCCCGAGCTCACCGTGCTCGCCACCAGCCGCGAACCCCTGGGCGTACCGGGCGAGTTGCTGCGCCCGGTGGAGCCGTTGCCCGACCCCGTCGCGCTACGGCTGCTCGCCGACCGCGGGGCCGCCGCCCGGCCGGGGTTCAGCGTCGAGGACGACCCCGAGGCCTGTGCCGAGATCTGCCGCCGCCTCGACGGACTGCCCCTCGCCATCGAGCTGGCAGCGGCCAGGCTGAGGATGTTGACGCCGCGTCAGATCGCCGACCGGCTCGACGACCGCTTCCGGCTGCTCACTTCGGGCAGCCGTACGCTGCTGCCCCGCCAGCAGACCCTGCGGGCCGTCGTCGACTGGTCCTGGGACCTGCTCGACGCGGACGAACGGGACGTGCTGACCACCCTGTCCGTCTTCGCCGGCGGCTGCGACCTCGCCGCCGCCGAGGCCGTGTGCGGGCCGGTCGCGTTCGAGACGCTCGGCTCCCTCGTCGACAAGTCCCTTGTGGTGGCCGCCCCTTCGGGCGACGGGGAGATGCGCTACCGGCTCCTGGAGACCGTCGCCGAGTACGCGGCCGAACGGCTCGACGAGTCCGGCCGCCGCCCCCGCGCCGAGCGCGCCCACCTGACGTACTACCGCGAACTCGCCCGCACCACCGACCCGTTGCTGCGCGGCCCCGGCCAACTCGCCGCCGTAGGACGGCTGGAGCTCGAGTACGAGAACCTCCGCACCGCCCTGCGGCACGCCGTCGCCGAGCGCGACGAGCAGGAGGCCATCTGCCTGGTCCTGTCGCTGATCTGGTACTGGCAGATGCGCGACGTCCGCATCGAGGCCCGCAACTGGTGCGTCGAGGTCATGGCCCTGGGCCCCGACCCCTTCGCCACCCCCCTCCGCCGCGCCGAACCCGTCTGGCAGCGCTGCACCGACATCCCGCCCCCGCTGACCGGAGAACTCCTCGCCGAGGCCCGGCGCGGTGTCCATCTCGCCCATCTGTCCTGGATGGACACGGAGTTGGAGGCCTGGGAGGCACCGGGGGCGAAGGAGAAACTGCGCCTGATCACCGAGGTCTACGAACCCGGCTACCCGCAGACCTGCCGTGCGCCCGGCATGTTCTGGTTCTTCGCCGTGATGCTCAGCGGCAGCGTGGAGCGGCTGCCCGTGATCCTCGAAGCCGCCGTCCAGACCTGCCGCTCCACCCCCGGCATGGAGTGGGAACTCGCCACCACCCTCCAGATGCGCGCCAACATGCTCGCCAACCGCAGCGACTGGGCGGGCGACGCGGCCCGGGACGCCGACGAGTCGCTGGCGATCTTCTGCCGGCTCGGCGACGACTGGGGCACCGCCGAGGCGCTCTCCGCACGCGCCGAGGCCCGGGAACGCACCGGCGAGTACCGTCTCGCCGCCGTCGACTACGAGGCCGCGATCGAACACGCCGAACAGCTCGGCGCCCGCGGCCAGACGGCCGTGCTCCGCGCCCGGCTCGGCAGCGCGCTCATCGAGGGGGGAGAGTCCGAACGGGGCGAGCACATGCTGCGCGAGGTGATTGAGAGGCCGTACGGTCCGGCGAGCAACGAGGCGATGCCCGCCGCCCGGATGTTCCTCGCGGGTTACCTCGGCCTGACCGGCCGGGCCGTCGAGGCGCGCGAGGAACTGCGGCTGCTGCGCGAGGAGTTCTCGATCGCCCACTTCGTCGTCTTCGACGCGTTCATCCTCGGCTCGGAGGCCTGGGTGGAGGCGCTCGACGGCAACTACGAGGAGTGCCTGGACAAGGTAGGGCAGGCGCTGCAACGGGCCGGCGACCCACTCTCCGAGGCCATCGCCCCGCACATGAGGCCGCTGTACCTGGCCATCGCCGCGGTCGGCCTCGCCGGGGCCGACGGCGGCAGCCGGGCCCGGGACAGCGTCCGCTGCATCGTCGCGGCACGGGAGTTGCTGCCGCCCGGACACGTCAGCACGTCCCTGGAACGCGAGGTGTACCTCCGGGCCGAGCGGCACGCGCGCGCCGCACTCGGCGACGAGACCTTCGAGACGTACGAGGCGGAGTACGCCGAAGGCGGCGGCCTCTCCGTGGAGGAGGCCGCCGCCCTGGTGCGAAGCTGACGCGTACCGGTGGGACGCGACTGTGGAACGTACCGGTCCGGCCCGGTCAGGTCTTGGTGCGGAACTTGTAGATCGAGATCGGGGCCATCACCGCGGTGAGCCCCACCGACCAGGCCAGCGTCAGCAGCGTGCCGTGGGCGACCGGGCCGCCCACCATCAGCCCGCGGGCCGCGTCGGCCAGGGCGGAGAGCGGGTTGTAGTCGGTGAAGTTCTGCAGCCAGCCCGGCATCGACTGGGTCGGCGCGAAGATCGACGAGCCGAACTGGAGCGGCATCAGCACCAGGAAGCCCATGGCCTGCACGGACTGTGCGCTCTTCATGGTCACGCCGAGGGTGAGGAACACCCACATCAGGGCCGAGCCGAACACCGCGGACAGTCCGATCGCGGCGAGCATGCCGAGCCAGTGGTGGATGTGGAAGCCGACCAGGACACCGACGACCATCAGCACGGCGGACGCGACCAGCATCCGCATCATCTCGACCGAGATCTTGGCGATCAGCACCGAGGCACGCCCGATGGGCAGCGACCGGAACCGGTCCATGACCCCGGTGTGGAAGTCGGTGTTGAAGCCGGTACCCACCCCCTGGGCCATGTTCATGCCCATCATGGCGAGCAGACCGGGCACGACGTACTGCACGTATGCCTCCTGCCCGCCGCCGAGCGACTGCCCGATCGAGCCGCCGAAGACGTACACGAACAGCAGCGTGAAGATGACCGGGAACAGGATGGCGTCGAACATCGACTCCGGGTCCTGCCGGATCCACAGCAGATTGCGGCGGATCAGCGCGCCGGTGTGGCGCAGATGGTTGCGCAGCGGGATACGGGGGTCCGCCGCGGATACGCCGGCGGAATTCACGGTGACGGCGCTCATACGGCGACCTCCTCGCGGTCGTGGGTGGGCACGGAGTCCTGCGGGGCGCCGGCGCGGTGTCCGGTGAGGGACAGGAACACCTCGTCCAGGCTGGGGAGTTCGGTGGTGATGGAGGCGATGACGATGCCACGCGCGCTCACCGCGCCGACGACAGCGGTCAGTTGCTCGTCGCTGAGGATCGGCACCAGGACGGTTCCGCTCTCCACGTCGACGGTGACGGTGGCGAGTCCGGTGATGCCCAAATCGTCCAACGCCCGTGCGAGCGGCCGCAGTTGCAACGGATCGGCGGGCCGAATCCGCAACGCACGCCCCCCGACCCTGGCCTTCAACTCGTCAATGGCACCACCCGCTACGACCTTGCCGTGGTCGACGACGGTCAACTCGGAGGCGAGCGCCTCGGCCTCCTCCATGTACTGGGTGGTGAGCAGCACGGTCACGCCACCACCGACCATGGACTTCACCTCGTCCCACACCTCCATGCGGGTGCGCGGGTCGAGCCCGGTGGTCGGCTCGTCCAGGAACAGCACCTGCGGATGCCCGATCATCGAGGCCGCGAGGTCGAGCCGCCGCCGCATACCGCCGGAGTAGGTGCTGGCGGGCCGCTTGGCCGCGTCCGTCAGCGAGAACCGCTCCAGCAGTTCGTCGGCGCGGGCCCGGGAGTCCTTGCGGGACAGGTCGAGCAGCCGCCCGATCATGTACAGGTTCTCCCAGCCCGGGAGCTTCTCGTCCACGGAGGCGTACTGGCCGGTGAGGCCTATCACCCGGCGCAGCTGGCGGGGCTGGCGCAGGACGTCGTAGCCGGCGACGGTGGCCTCGCCGGAGGTCGGGGCGAGCAGCGTGGACAGGATCCGTACGAGGGTGGTCTTACCGGCACCGTTCGGCCCGAGCACACCCATCACGGTGCCCTCCCGGACGTCCAGGTCGACGCCGTCCAGCGCCTTGGTCTCGCCGTAGTGCTTGACCAGCCCCCGCACGGACACGGCCGTGCCGCCGGAATTCATGTCGATTCGCGTCATGCCGATGACAGTGCCAGGGCCTGCCGACAGAACACCTACATCCCACCGACAGCCCCCGACAACCGACCGACACCGCTTGCCCACCCCAACGCGTCCGGGGTTTGGCGGCGAGGCCCGTTCAGTCCAGCCCTTTGCCCGCCTGCCCGCCTGACGCGGTCCCTCAGGAGGCACGCCCCATCCCAGCCCGTCCGGCGTCTGAGGACGAGGCCCCTTCAGGGTCGATGGGGGTCTGGGGCGGAGCCCTCAGGGGCGGGCGGCAGGCGGAAAAGGGGCAGCCCGCCGACGGGGGAAGATCGGCGGGCTGCCTATGTGCCGCAGTGGCTCTATGAGTTCAGGACGTCAGTGGACCGAGTGCTCCTCAAGCGGGAACGCCCCGCCCACCACATCCTCCGCGAACGCCTTCGCAGCGTCCCCCATGACGGAACGCAGATCGGCGTACTGCTTCACGAACTTCGGCATCTTCCCCCCGGTCAGCCCCAACATGTCGGTCCACACCAGGACTTGGGCGTCGGTCTCGACCCCCGCCCCGATCCCGACCGTGGGAATGTGCAGCACCCGAGTCACCTCGGCCGCCAACTCCGCCGGAACCAGCTCCAGTACGACCGCGAACGCCCCCGCGTCCTGCACGGACTTCGCGTCCCGCAGCAACTGCTGAGCCGCCTCCTCGCCCCGCCCCTGCACCCGGTACCCCATCGAGTTCACGGACTGCGGGGTGAGCCCGATGTGGGCCATGACCGGGATCCCGGACTCGACCAGCAGCCGGATCTGTTCGTGCGACCGCTCGCCGCCCTCCAGCTTCACGGCGCCCACCCCGGCCTCCTTCACCAGCCGGGTCGCCGAGCGCAGCGCCTGCACCGGACCCTCCTGGTAGGAGCCGAAGGGCAGGTCGGCCACGATCAGGGCGCGGCTCGTGCCCCGTACGACGGCCGCGGAGAGCATGGTCATCTCGTCCAGCGTGACGGGCACGGTCGACTCGTACCCGAGGTGGCAGTTGCCCGCCGAGTCGCCGACGAGCATGACCGGGATGCCGGCCTCGTCGAAGACGGACGCGGTCATCGCGTCGTAGGCGGTGAGCATGGGCCACTTCTCGCCGCGTTCCTTGGCGAGGGCGATGTCGCGAACGGTGATACGGCGTGTGCCCTTGCCTCCGTACAGCGTCTTGCCGCCGTCGGAGGAGCTGTTCTTCCCAGCCTGGGCAGCCGAAAGCTGCGTCATTGCAACGGCTCCTTCAGTCATCTTGAGGCACCCTCACGGCGTCCCCAGATCCCCTCCATGGTGGCACCTCGTGCCACGGAGGGCCAGAGGGACCCCTGTCACCCGCATCACGCCGCTCACGCCCCGCACTCGACGCGGTGTGCGTAAGGTCTGAGTAAAATATTTACGATACGGTAACGTCTCGTATCGGAATTCGCCCGGCGTTCCCTAGTCTGGACCGCATGACCACTCCACCCGTCCCTGGCACCCGGATACCCGAAGCAGTGCACCGCCGCCGCTGGGCCATCCTCGGCGTGCTGATGCTGAGCCTGCTGATCGTGGTGCTCGACAACTCGATCCTCAACGTCGCCATCAAGACCATCTCCACCCCGGCCCCGACCGGCCTGGGCGCGACACAGAGCGAGCTGGAGTGGGCGATCAACGCCTACACCCTCGTTTTCGCGGGCCTGCTGTTCACCGCGGGCCTGCTCGGTGACCGGATCGGCCGCAAGAAGGTCCTGCTCGGCGGGCTCGTCGTGTTCGGCATCGGCTCCGCGCTCGCCGCCGAGTCCGGTTCGCCGGACCAACTCATCGGCTACCGCGCCCTGATGGCGCTCGGCGCCGCCTTCGTGATGCCCGCCACCCTCGCCGTCCTCATGAACGTCTTCGAGCGCGACGAGCAGCCCAAGGCCATCGGCATCTGGGCCGGCGGCGTCGGCCTCGCCATCGCCATCGGCCCGATCACCGGCGGCGTGCTCCTCGACCACTTCTGGTGGGGCTCGGTCTTCCTGATCAACGTGCCCATCGTGCTGGTCGCCCTCGCCCTGATGATCTGGCTGGTCCCCGACTCCCGCGACCCGAAGCCCGGCCGCCTCGACCCGGTCGGCGTCGTCCTGTCCGTCGTAGGCCTCGTCCTGCTGGTCTACGGCATCATCGAGGGCGGCGAGCTGGCCGACTTCACGGCGCCCAAGGTGCTGTCGACGATCATCGCCGGGGTCGTGGTCCTCGCCGGGTTCGTCTGGTTCGAGAAGCGCAGCGACCACCCGTCCATCGACGTCACGTACTTCAAGAACAAGGTGTTCTCGGCCGCGATCGCCGCCATCGCGCTGGTCTTCTTCGCGCTGATGGGCGTGACCTTCTTCTCGGTCTTCTACACCCAGAGCGTGCGCGGCTACTCGCCGCTCCAGACCGGCCTGCTGATGCTGCCGCTGGCCGCCGCGCAGATGATCTTCGCGCCGCGGGCCCGGCTGGTCGTCGACCGGTTCGGCAACAGGATCACGACCGGCGTCGGCCTGCTGCTGCTCGCCGGGATGCTCGCCGCCTTCGCGACCCTCAAGGCGGACACGCCGATCTGGATCCTGGAGGTCATCTTCTTCCTCATGGGCACCGGCATGGCGCACGTCATGACCCCGACCAGCGTCGTCATCATGCAGGCCCTGCCGCGCGAGAAGGCGGGCTCCGCGTCCGCGCTGAGCAACACCTTCCGCCAGGTCGGCGGCGCCCTCGGCATCGCCGTCCTCGGCTCGGTGCTGTCCACGGCGTACCGCAACGGCATCGAGGGCAAGCTCGGCTCGGTACCGGCCGCCCTGCGCGACACCGCCGGCGAGTCCATCGAGGCCACCCTCGGCGTCGCCGCGAAGCTCGGCCCGCAGGGCAAGGCCCTGGTCACCCCGGCCAACGACGCCTTCCTGCACGCCATGCACGTCACCGCGCTGTGCGGCACGGGCGTCGCGCTCATCGGCGCCGTGGTGGCGTTCCTCTTCCTGCCCGGCAAGCCTCCGGTCCCTCAGGAGGGCAAGGAGGAGCCGGAGTTGGTCGTCGTAGGGGAATAGCGAGGACAATCACCCGAGAACGGGAACGGGGGAACAGCGGAAGGGACGGAGTGAAGTGAGCCTTGCCGACAACGGCACCGGTACCGACAACGGCACCGCCACCGCCACCGGTACCGACAATGGCACCGGCGACGGCAGCGACAGCGGGACTCGGCCGTCGTGCGCGCCCACCAGGGGACGCCCGCGCAGCGAGGCCGTCGAACGGGCCATTACGGAGGGCGTGATGAAGCTCCTGGAGGACGGCGTGCCGTTGGCCGAACTCTCCATCGAGCGCATCGCCCGTACCGCCGGAGTCGGCAAGGCCACCATCTACCGCCGCTGGCCGGGCAAGGAGGAACTCTTCGTCGACGTCGTCCGCGAGGCCGAGCCGCAGGACCCCGAACTGCCCGGCACCTCCCTGCGCGACGACCTCGTGGCGATGATGGAACAGCTGCGCCAGCGCGGCCTCATGACCCGGTCCTCGGCGCTCCTGCACAACGTGTTCGCACAGATGAAGAGCAGCCCGAAGGTGTGGGCCGCCTACCACGCGACCGTCGTGGACCCCCGGCGCCGCAAGCAGGTGGACATCCTGCGCCGGGCCCAGGAGAACGGCGAACTCCGCACCGACATCGACGCCGAGCTGATGAACGACATGCTGGTCGGCCCGATGCTCCTGCGCACCGTCATGCGCGCCGACGCGGACCTCCCCGAGGGCCTGTCGGAACTCCTCGTCGACACCGTGCTGGTGGCCCTACGGCCCGTCAGGACCGAGATCTGAGCACGCGTCCGAATGTGCGCGTTCCGTCACAGAAGCCGCTGTCGTCGCGCGTGTTCGGAACTTCGGACACCGACTTGTTCGTCCTCGTGCCCGTACGGGCCGTCATGGGACGGCGGATCGGAACCGATCATCCCCTAGGGTCGTAGGCGCGGGGACGATGGTGTGCACGGCAGGTAGTGAGGCGACGGTATGGCACAGCAGGCGTATGTGGCGGAGACGGACGACGGCGGCTCGGGGGATCAGCCGCGCGGATCCCGGCTTCGGCGCCTGTGGAACAGACTGCTCGACGGTTGGCGCGGCGACCCGAGGATCTGGCGCCGGGGCCTGATCCTCGCCGCGCTCGCGATCCTCCTCGCCCTGGTCATGCTGCTGCATTCCCGCATCCCGAACCGGATCGGCAACCTCGGCAGTCTCACGGAGACGTTCCTGCCGTGGTTCGGGCTGATGATCCCGGTGCTCCTGATCCTCGGCCTGGTCCGTAAGTCGGCGACCGCGCTCATCGCCGTCGTCCTCCCGACGATCGTCTGGCTGAACCTCTTCGGCGGGCTGCTGCTCAGCGACAAGACCGGCACCGGCGGCGACCTGACGGTGGCCACGCACAACGTCAACGCCGAGAACCCCGACCCGTCCGGTACGGCCCGTGACGTCGCCGCGTCCGGCGCGGACATCGTCGCCCTGGAGGAGCTGACGGCCTCGGCGGTCCCGACGTACGAGAAGGCACTCGCGTCGACCTACAAGTACCACTCGGTCGAGGGCACGGTCGGGCTGTGGAGCAAGTACCCGATGAGCGGGATCAAGGCCGTGGACATAAAGCTGGGCTGGACGCGCGCGATGCGCGCCACCGTCGCCACCCCCGAGGGACAGATCGCGGTCTACGTCGCCCACCTCCCCTCGGTGCGGGTGAAGATCGAGGCCGGGTTCACGGCCCGGCAGCGCGACAAGAGCGCCGACGCGCTGGGCGAGGCCATCGCCGCCGAGCCGCTGAAGCGGAAGATCCTCCTCGGCGACCTGAACGGCACGATGAACGACCGCTCGCTGAACGCCGTCACCGCCCAGATGCGCTCCACGCAGGGCGCGGCGGGCAGCGGCTTCGGCTTCAGCTGGCCGGCGTCGTTCCCGATGGCACGGATCGACCAAATCATGGTCCAGGGCGTCGAACCGGTGACGTCGTGGACCCTCCCGAAGACGGGCAGCGACCATCTCCCGATCGCCGCCCGTGTGAACCTCGACACGAGCTCTTAACCTCGTGGAATAGCGGGCCTGGGAGTCTTTGTTCCGTAACTGAACTTAAGCTCGGTAACACGGAACTCCGCTCTCCCTCGAAAGGCACAGGCACTTCCATGCCCCTGGCCCTGCTCGCTCTGGCCGTCGGCGCTTTTGGTATCGGCACCACCGAATTCGTGATCATGGGCCTGCTGCCCGAGGTCGCGGACGACCTGCACGTCTCGATCCCCACGGCGGGCCACCTGGTCTCGGCGTACGCGCTGGGCGTCGTCATCGGCGCCCCGCTCCTCGCGGCGGTCACCGCCCGCCTGTCCCGCCGCACGGTCCTGATCGGCCTGATGGTCCTGTTCGTGGTGGGCAACGTCCTCTCGGCCTTCGCCGCGAACTACGACTACCTCCTCGCGGCCCGCTTCCTGAGCGGCCTGCCGCACGGCGCCTTCTTCGGCGTAGGAGCGGTCGTAGCTACGACCATGGTCGCGCCCGAACGCAAGGCCCGCTCCGTCTCCCTGATGTTCCTGGGCCTCACGGTCGCCAACGTCGTGGGCGTACCGGCGGCCACGCTGATGGGCCAACACCTGGGCTGGCGGGCCACATTCCTCGGCGTGAGCGCGATCGGTGTCGCGGCGATAGCGTCCCTGGCGTTCCTGATCCCGCACGACCACGCACACGCGCCCGCGGTGGGCCTGCGCCGCGAGCTGGCGGCGCTGAAGTCCCTCCCGGTATGGCTGGCGTTGGGCACCACAGTGGCCGGCTTCGGCGCACTCTTCTCGGCGTACAGCTACATCACCCCGATGCTCACGGACGCGGCGGGCTTCGCCGACGGCAGCGTGACGCTGCTGCTGGCCCTGTTCGGCGTGGGCGCGACGGCCGGCAACCTGATGGGCGGCCGCCTGGCGGACCACTCCCTGCGGGGCACCCTGTTCGGCGGCCTGCTGTCCCTGGCCGGGGTCCTGGCCCTGTTCCCGCTCCTGATGACGACGGAGTGGACGGCGGCACTGGCGGTGATCCTCCTGGGCGTGGCGGCGTTCGTGACCGGCTCCCCACTCCAACTGATGGTGATGGAAAAGGCCTCGGCAGGCCCGTCGTTGGCCTCCTCCGCCAACCAGGCGGCCTTCAACTTGGCCAACGCGGGCGGCGCTTGGATCGGCGGCCTCGCCTTGGCGGCGGGCTTCGGCGCCACGTCGCCCGCACTGGCCGGTGCGGTGTTGGCGGTACTGGGGCTGGGAGTCGCGGCTACGGCGGCGACGGTGGACCGGCGCCGGGCGGTACCGGGGCGGGAGCGCGTGGTCGCGGCTCACGTCCCCGAACAGGCACCGGCGCTGCACCCCTGACCTCTGCCCACCCTCCCACCCGTCTCGGTTGGTTGAGAGGTTCGCCTCTTGGTCGACAGGGTTGGGTACCTCGTCGCGCGGACTGCCGACGACTGTCAAGACCGTTCCCCTAGGCCGCCAGGCAACCCATCTGCACACACGCCCTCCGGGACGGAGCGGGTGCAGAGTACCGGGCTCGGGCCCCTTACTCGGGGGCCGTGGTCCACACGCGGTCCACTGGCTCTGCTCCACAGCCAACAGCATCTACTCCGGCCCGTAGTGGCCCACGCACCACAGTGCGAGTGGAAGCCCAGGGCCGCGTCAGCGCCCCCAGAACGGAGAGGGCTCCACCAGCATGTTGCGCCGTGCCCCCACCATGGCCTCCTAACAGTGAGAGCGTGTGGTACCGGCAGCCTCCTCTGGTCCCAAGGATCGGGCAGCCTGTTGGCCAGGGGCTCGGCCTTGTCCCAGAGTGATATCTGGCCATCGCGAACAACGGTTTCTGTGTACCGCCGTTACCGTCACTCGTGGGACCTACTCGAACGCAAAAACTAACTGCGCGGGTCACCTCCGCGCGCCTAACATCAAATTTCGCAGATGAGGAACACAGAGACGCGGCAACAGTCTGGGGCAGCCATGAGGAAGATCGACGAGTTGGGCGTCTTCTGGGTAGAAGACCACGAGGATGACGAGTTGCAGGGCCGCCTCCTATTCGATCCAGAAGAAGACGGAATCACGCTCTCCCTCATCGGAACCTTCAATTCCGTTCCCCCGAATGAGAACGGCGAGCTAATCCGTATCCTAGGGTGGATTGGGAAAGACAAAGTCACCCTGGAGCGTTGCTTTTCTGGAGGCACCTTTCACAGATCTCCGGGAGTCCCAGAAAGCAACTACCGAGCGAACGCGCTGCTTCTAGGCCATCACGTATCTGAACCTTCACCAGAATTCCAATCAGCTTCCGTTTCGCTGAGTAACCTGGACAACTGGATTGGCCGCAACGCCATCACTCAAGAGTCGACTTCAAGCGATGAGGACGAGAAAACGCGATATGATTTTACCTATCGCCTGAAGTCCCTCGATGGTGAGGTGTGCAGGTTCTCCCGCGGGGAGATCGCGCTGCGTTTTGCATGGAACACGAACAGTGATGAATTCCACAGCGTTACACTAAAGCAGTGGCCTGTACTGAAAATCACATACGATGAAAGGCGGACTCTAGATGAAATCCAGAAGGACATCGGCCTTCTGGAGAGCTTTTTGACTCTATGCGCTGGCGCCCCAACGAGCATTGACAGGCTACTGCTACGCCGTCCAGATATTCGAGTTACCATGCTTTCCGGCGAAGAGGGCCCTGCGGAACAAGAGATCGAATTCTTCGCCCAACCCTTGAGGTATAGCGATCCTCTCGACCGTAAGCCCATCCAGCGACACCGCATGCTTCTCACTTATGACGAGATCGGCGGAATTTCAACCGTTGCAAATTGGCTTGACATTGCGCCGCGATTTCACTCTGCGCTCAACTCGCTCATGAGTGTCTGGCGGGCCAAACAAATGTTTGCCGAAAATAGATTTCTGAATGTAACCTTCGCAGCGGAAGCGTTCCATCGCATCACTCAGGGTGGCTCCTATATGGATGACGGGGAGTTCAAGGCCCTTCTGCAATCATATATTGACAGCACTCCGGAGGAACATCACCCTTGGCTGCTCGGAAGGATTTCCTACGGAAACGACCTACCCCTTGTTAAACGACTCCGTCAGCTTGCCGGGCGTTCCGCACCAGCAACGCGTGGCCTGATCAAAAACAAAGGGCAATGGGCTGGCCTCCTCTCGCGAGTCCGTAACGAATTGACTCACATGGGAGAAGTCGCACGGTCATTCGGAGGAGCAGAGCTCGCATTCCTCACCGAGTCCGTAATTTCAGTCGTCCGGGTCTGCATGCTTCTGGAGTGCGGAGTCGAATCTGAAATTCTTCGAGCCAAGGCGGATTCATATGCAATAATCTGGTATAAGCCCCGACTGGAACGCGCTCTTGAAGTGGTGCGGCGCGACTTTTCTTAAGTTTTTTTGCAGGTATGTAGGGCTCTCTCTCGTGACCGGCTGCTGCAAAGCCGTATGGACAACGGGTGTCAACGCGGTGCCGTATTGGCTGGGCAACCGTGCTCGCAACCCACCTGGCAGCTAAATCACGCCGTCAGCCTCACGGTGCCCCACGTGACCAGTATCTCGTCAACCTGACGCTAATCTGGTGAACTCGCCTCTTTGAAGGGATCGGTCTGAGATCCTGGAGACCGATCGAGAGGGGTCGCAGGTATGGAGTGGAAGACGCATGGTGAGCGGCAGATCTACACGAACAAGTGGGTGAATCTGTGTTTGGTCGACGTCCAGCAGCCTGACGGGCGCAGGTGGGAGTACCACGTCGTTCGCCTGCGGCACCTGGCCGTGGCCGCCGTGGTCAACGACCGCCAAGAGGTCCTGATGATGTGGCGGCACCGTTTCATCACGGACTCGTGGGCCTGGGAGTTGCCCATGGGCCTGGTCGAGGAGAACGAGACTCCGGAGGAGGCGGCGGCCCGCGAAGTCCTGGAAGAGACCGGCTGGCGCCCTGGAGCCATCAAGCCCCTGATCTACGCCGAGCCGGCCAATGGCATCACCGACTCGCAGCACCACGTCTTCCGTGCGGACGGTGCGACTTACGCTGGACCGCCCACTGAGAAGAACGAGTCCGACCGCATCGAGTGGATCCCCCTCTCGGAGGTGCGCGGCATGATCGACCGTCGCGAGGTCGTGAGCAGCGGCTCGCTCGTCGGCCTGCTCTACCTGCTCATGGACGAAGCGATCCGCTGACCGGTGGGAGAAGCGCCCGTAGCCGTGCCTCGAAGGCCAGGGCTACGGGCTCCTGCCTGTGTGGGGCCAACTGGTCGTAGAACTCCCTGAGATGGCCCGAGACTCTCTCGGAGCCCACTGCCGACGCTGGCTCCAGTGCTTGTGTTGCGGTGTGGCACGCCTGCTCAAGCTTGCCCTGGTCCAGTTGCGTGCGAGCCAGCCAGAACGAGTGAAACGCCCGGCCGCGTTGGTTGGTGTGGGCCTCGCGCCGCAATGCGTCCGCGATCAGGGGTTCCGCGGTCGCGGCCTCGCCCAGCCGGCCGTGAGCGATGCCCGTGTCCACGATCAGCTTTGTCTCGTCGAAGTACGTCACCCATGACGGGTCCGGGTTGCTCGGCCGGATCTCCTCGAAATGGTGGTGCGCTTCCCCGATCGCCCGGTGAGTGGAGTCCCGGTTGCCGAGCATGGCGTGAGCGAAGGCTTCACGCATCGACAGCATGGACTGGCCCCGTGGAGTGGTGTCGAGTGCCGAGCGGGCCTGGTCCTGGGCGGCAGTCACGAGGGCCAGAGAGTCCGCAGGCTTGTCCTGGTAGGTGCCCTGCAAGCTCATACAGGCAAGGACGTTGGCCATGAACTGACGGTCGTCAATCTCCTTGGCCAGTTGCAGTGCCTCGGTGAAGTACGCGCGAGCCTGGTTGTACTGGCGGGCGTCGAAGTAGGTCCAGCCGGTGAGGCGGGCCAGCTCGGCCGCGATTCCGTACAAGCCCTGCTGAATGGACGGCGGACGGTTCTCCTTCAAGAGTCCCACCACATGGCGGAGTTGGCCGACGATGGCTGGCCTCAGAGCCTGGCCTCCGTGCTGATCGTCCCGTCGCCAGTAGTCCTCGATGGACGAGCGAAAAGCTTCAAGTGTGGCCGCGCTCAAGCTCGTTCGCGTAGCCAGCGCCAAGATGCTGTCCACATCAGGGCCAGGTAGAGACGCGGGGGTCTGCTGCTCGGGCTCCGGTGCTTGGGGGGGCTCTCGCTCCGTGACCACGAGGGCTTGAGGCGTCTCCCAATCGCGACGTGCAAGCCCCAGCATGTGCCCCGGGATGCGCAAGCCGTCCGCGATGCGCTCGACGACGTCCATGTGCTGCAACTGGCGTTGCCCTGCGATCACTTCGCCGACACGGCTGGGCGTCAGCTCGCAGCGCCTGGCGATCATCGACGGGTAGATGCCTGCCTTCGTCTTCACCAGTCGGAAGACCTTGGCGAAGTCCCGTGACCGACAGGCGCTGATCATCTCGGGATCGGTGAGCAGCCTGGCAGGAAGTTCCTGCGGCCGGTCTGCGTCGGGCATTGGCAAGCTCCCACACTGCGAGGGCTACGCAACGTCGCTGATTATCTACTTACCGCAATATTACCCAAGTTGGGTAATCAGCCTGACCTTTTGGCACGGGTCCCCCGATCGCGATGCTCCTTCACATGGCGAGCAACCAGCAGACCAGACCAGGCATCGGTGAACTGGCGAAGGACAGCGCCCGCGACCGGATCGGCATCGTCATGGGTGAGGTCGGCGGCCGAGTGCAGATAAGGCCCATCGGCGGCGGCACCGAATGGGATGCCATGCCGGACAACGTGGTGGCGCTCAGTCCACGAGAGGAACTCAGCGCACGCCTGGCCATCAAGAACGCCAACAGCCGGGATGGGCTGTGATGCGCGATCAGCCGATAAGCAGGAGCCCTGTTCACCATCGCGATCAGCGGCTCGTGCGGCCTGGTGATCGGCACGACTCTCGCCAAGGACCAGTAGACCGGCCGCTCCCGAATGGACTCCAACTCCCGCCTCCGCCTTGCCCGTTCGGGGCCGGCCATCCAACCCACGCACCGTCACACACAAGGAGTACTCGCATGACGACAACGGCGAACGATCGGAAGACCGGTCGCGCGGTGGCTGGTGAGGAGCTGTTCGAGAGCCTCGCCCACTTCGTGGTCGTCCACAACGGACAGTCGCCCCAGCGCGCCGAACGGATCGCGGACCAGGCGGTCGCCTTCCTGGTCACCGCAGCCACGGCCACCGTCCCCATGGTCCCGTCGGACGACGTCGACCTCGGCCTGCACGCGCTCATCCTGCACACGAGGGAGTACGCGAAGCTGTGCGAGCGGTACGCGGGCCGCTTCCTGCACCACAACCCGAAGCCGGGCGGCGGAGGCCGCGACCCGGAGAAGGTAGTCACCTCGGCACGCGCCATGAAGGCGGCCGGGTTCATGGTCTTCGACGACCTGTGGATCGTAGGCGGCAGGAACCTCGCGCAGTGCGACTCGGACTGCGGCCGACCGTACGGTCAGGCGTAGCACCCACCACATCAGCGACGCGGCCGACCTCACTCGTGGTGTCGGCCGTTCGCCTGGAAGGAGAACAGACGTTGTCCGCGTCACCCCCTGAACTGCCGATCGTGGTGCTCGACGCGCTCATGCCCTCGGCCCAGCGCCTCGTACTCAACCGCCGGGGCTCCATGGTCTGGGAGGTTCAGAGCCATCGGGGCCACTACGCCGTGAAGGTCGGCTATCCGATCGAGGCCACCGCCGACTGGCCCGCCCAGCCCTGGACCGCCCTCGCACCCGCGCGCGAGGGGGCCGTGCTGCATCGCCTCGGCGCCGTCGACTTCGCGTACGGCGAGTGGGAGCAAGGGACTTGGAACTTCCAGCCGTGGCGCGAAGGGCCGGATCTGTACCAACTGTGGGAGCCGTGCCGACGACCTGGCTCGTCCATCGCACCGAGTACCACCGTGGCGGCGAGTTGCGTCCAGGCGTTGGCCGAACTCCACGCCAAGGGCTGGGTACACGGTGATGTGCAGCCCGCCCACTTCATCGTCGGACCGGAGCAAACCCACCTCATCGACCTCGCTCTTGCCCGAGGCGGAGACGTGCCCAAGGGGTACGACTTCCCGTTCCGCGGCTGCCTCGTCCACTACGAGGCACCGGAGATCGCCCGCAGCGTGCTCTCCACCGGAGAAGCCGAGCCGACCGAGGAGGCCGACATCTACGCGCTCGGCGCCTCCCTGCTCATCTCCGCCACCGGCTGGCGGGCCATGGCGTACCCGGACGACGCTCCCCGCACGGTGCAGAGAGAAGCCGTGGCGAATGGTCGGCGACGGCCGGTGAAGGTACGTGGTGAACTAGGCGAACTGGTCGACGCGATGCTCAGCCCTGCACCAGAGGACCGACCCACCATCTACGAGGTGGGCAAAGCCCTGAACTGAATCCGAAGCGCGGCGACATAGCCCGACAGACATGAGCGAGAGCTCCTTCCGATGAAGGGGCTCTCCCCTCTCGGACCTCGGTCCCTTGCCCACCTCACCGGGCCGTACGGGATGGCACGTTCCCCGTCCCTGAAGCCGCGTGACCTTCAGCCCCATGCCTCAACGATCAAGGCCCAGTGCATGAGGAACGCCCCGGACCCAAGCGGCCCGACCCGGTTCTTCCGCGGCGATGCGCTCCAGCACCTCGCTGAACCGCCGACGCTCACCCGAATTCATCCCGCCGAGCTCATGGGCGACGTCTTCCAGGGTGCTCAACGCCGCATGCGAGTCATGCCCCACCTCGACGAGATCCTCCAAGGTCGCCACCGCCGTCAGCAGGGCTCTGACCACTGCGTCTCCCTGAACCACGGCTTCGCCCACTAGTCGAATCGCCCCAAATCCCGCAGCCAAACCGCCGCCGACCCATCCGAAGGCGCCCGCCAGTCCCCCCGAGGCGACAACGACCCCCCCGCCGAAACCTTCGGCCCATTGGGCATGGCCGACCGCTTGAACTGTGCGAACCCGAAGAACCGCCGACAGAACACCTCCAGCCACGACCGGATCTCGGGCAGGTCGTACGCGACCCGCTTGGCTTCCGGGAAGCCGGGAGGCCAGGCCCCGCCCTCCACGTCGTGCCACGCATGCCACGCCAAGAACGCGATCTTCGACGGCCGGAACCCGTACCGCAGCACATGGAACAGCGTGAAGTCGTGCAGCGCGTACGGCCCGATCTTCGACTCCGTCGACTGCATCTCCTCGCCCGGTACCAGCTCCGGACTGATCTCCGTGTCGAGGATCGCGGTGAGGATCTTGCCGGTCTCCTCGTCGAACTGGTCGCTGCTGACGACCCAGCGGATCAGGTGCTGGATCAGGGTCTTCGGGACGCCGGAGTTGACGTTGTAGTGGCTCATCTGGTCACCCACGCCGTACGTCGACCAGCCGAGCGCCAGCTCCGAGAGGTCGCCGGTGCCGAGCACGATGCCGTTGCGCTGGTTGGCGAGGCGGAACAAGTAGTCCGTGCGCAGGCCCGCCTGGACGTTCTCGAAGGTGATGTCGTACACCGGCTCGCCGGAGGCGAAGGGGTGGTCCATCTCCTTCAGCATCAGGCGTGCCGTCGGCGTGATGTCCAGCTCGGCCGCCGTGACGCCGATCGCCCGCATCAGCGCGTGGGCGTTGTCCTTCGTGTGGTCGCTGGTCGCGAAACCGGGCAGCGTCCACGCCAGGATGTCGCTGCGCGGGCGCCCCGCGCGGTCCATCGCGCGCGCGGCGACGATCAGCGCGTGTGTGGAGTCGAGGCCGCCGGAGACTCCGATGACGACCTTCGGGCCGCCGATCGCGGCGAGGCGTTGTTGCAACCCCTCGACCTGGATGTTGTACGCCTCGTAGCAGTCCTGCGCGAGGCGCTCCGCGTCGGCCGGTACGAAGGGGAAGCGCTCCAGACTCCGGCGCAGTCCCAAGTCCGTGAGCGGCGGGGCGAGTTCGAAGGAAACCGTGCGGAAGTCGGCCGTCCTCGCCCGGTGGGTACGGCGGTTGTCGTCGAACGTGCCCATCCGCTGGCGCTCCTGCCGCAACAGGTCCAGGTCCACGTCGGCCACCGCGTACTCGTCGCCCAGCGGGAAGCGTTCCGTCTCGGCCAGCAGTGCGCCGTTCTCGTAGACCATGGCCTGGCCGTCCCACGACAGGTCCGTGGTCGACTCGCCGAGGCCGGCCGCCGCGTAGACGTACGCGGCGAGACAGCGGGCGGACGCCGAGCGGCAGAGGAGTTTGCGGTCCTCTGCGCGGCCTACCGTGATCGGGCTGCCGGAGAGGTTGACGAGGACCGTCGCGCCGGCGAGGGCCGCCTCCGCGCTCGGCGGCACCGGCACCCACATGTCCTCGCAGATCTCCGCGTGCAGGACCAGGGACGGTACGTCCTGCGCCGCGAACAGCAGATCCACCCCGAACGGCACGTTCTCGCCGCCCACTTGGATCGAACCGCCGCGCTCGTCCGCGCCGTCGGCGATCTGGCGGCGCTCGTAGAACTCCCGGTAGTTCGGGGGGTACGACTTCGGTACGACGCCCAGGATCCGGCCCCGGTGCACCAGCACCGCGCAGTTGTAGATCCGGTTGCGGTGTCGCAGCGGGGCGCCGACGACCAGTACCGGGAGGAGGTCCGCCGAGCCCGTCACCACGTCCCGTAGGGCCGTCTCCACCTCGTCGAGCAGGGCGTCCTGGAGGAGCAGGTCCTCGATGGAGTAGCCGCACAGGCCCAGCTCCGCGAAGACGGCGACCGCGACGCCCTCCTCGGAGCAGCGGCGGGCGTGGCGCAGGACGGCCTCGGCGTTGGCGTGCGGGTCCGCGATCACGGTGTGGCCCGTGCAGGCGGCGACGCGGGCGAAGCCGTGCTGATAGATCGACCAGAAGTTCAGTGGAGGCACGGGGTCCACTGTAATCGCCTGTAATCGTCAGGGCGACGCAATGGGGTGGCGTGAGGTGTGGTGCACCCCACGCCACCCCATTACAGGTGACTACTTGCTACCGCTACGAGGTCAGTGGTGACCCTGCGAGCGGGTGAACGACTGGACGTAGCCGTTCGCGGGCGTGCCCACGCCGGTCACGTCGTCGTAGCCCTTCACCGCGGACAGCGAGCTGTCCTTGCCGAGGCTGCGGACCGAGGTCAGCAGGCCGTCGGTGGCGTCGACGCTGTTGGCGAAGTCCACGCGCGCCACCGCCAGGCCGGAGCCCGTCGGGTTGTCGGTCACGTCGTGGTAGGCCTTCGTGCCGTACTTGGAGTAGATCGACGGGTTGGCGAAACCGATCGCCTTGCCGCCGCGCGCCTCCTGGGCCAGGGCCTGGACCGCCGCGATCACCGGGGAGGCGAGCGAGGTGCCGCCGATCCGGTACTCGCTGTACTGCACCGAACCGTCGGGGAAGGTCTGCGTCTGGCCGACCTTGAAACCGGTGTTCGGGTCGGCGATCGCCGAGATGTCCGGGACGACGCGGTTGCCGGTGGCGCTGTTGGCCTTGGCGAGCGCGTCCGGGACGACACCCTTCTGGTAGAAGGGCTCGGCCACCGTCTTGCTGGTGCCGCCGCCCGCGCCCGAGGTGAAGGCGCCGGGGAAGCTGGTCCAGCTCTTGCCGTCCGTGGACAGCGAGGCCTTCTCGGTGCCCCAGCCGGTCTCCCACAGGTACTTGTCGCCCTTGCCGACCGCCAGCGAGGTTCCGCCGACCGCCGTCACCCACGCCGAGTTGGCCGGGGTGTCGACCTGCTTCGTACCGGTGTTGGCGACCTCGTCGCCGTTGTCACCGGAGGAGAAGTAGAAGCCGATGCCCTCGACCGCGCCCAGCTGGAACACCTGGTCGTAGGCGGCCGCGAGGTCCGGGGTCTGGTTGGCCTCGATGTCGCCCCACGAGTTGGAGACGATGTCGGCCAGGTGGTTGTCGACGACCTTGCTGAGCGAGTCGAGCAGATCGTCGTCGAAGCAGGACGCGGCACCCACGTACGTGATGTTCGCGTCCGGCGCCACCGCGTGCACGGCCTCGACGTCGAGGGTCTCCTCGCCGTACCAGCCGGACGCGTCACAGGCCTCGGTCTGCGTGTAGTCCGAGGGCAGCACCTGCTTCAACTGACTGGTGGAGTACTTCTGGTCGCCGTGGTTCTTCGCGTAGGTGGCCGCGTCGAAGGCGATCGTCGGCGAGGCGTAGGCGTCGGTGATGGCGACGCGCACGCCCTTGCCCGTGTACTTGCCCGCACCGTAGGCCGCACGCAGCTGCTTGCCGGTGTAGCCCTGGACGGCGTACGGGATCTTCTTGCCGTACGCCGACGGCAGGGTGGTCGCCGTGTTCGAGCCGTAGTACGAGGAGAACGGACCGGCGTTCTTGAACGCCGCCCCCGGCCCCGGCAGCGTGTCGTCGTGGCTCGCCGTGTGCGGCGCGTTGTCCAGACCGGTCACGGTCAGGACGGCACCGTTGAGGCTGTCCGGCGCGGAGGCCGTCTTCGACGGGGCGCGGTAGGTCTTCGCGCCCTTCGAGTAGTTGTGCAGCGAGGTGCTGAACGCCTTCTCGACCGCGGCCACGTCACCGGAGACCGTGACGTAGTGCTGCGTGGTGCCGGTGACCTTCAGCCCGGCGGACTTCAGCCAGGACTTGACGGCGGTCACCTGGGCCGTCGTGGCGCCGAAGCGCTGCTGCACCTGAGCGGCGCTCAGGTACTTGCCGTACAGGGCCGAACTCGGGTCCGAGACGGACTTGGCGTACGCCGCGAGGCCGGAGGCATCCCGGCCGGCGAGGTAGACCCGGGCGGAGACCTTGGAGCTGTCGGAGGTCGCTCCCTTGTCCGCCTTGGCCGTCGCCCACGCGGGCTTGGTGCCCGCGAGCGTGTCCCGGCCCGGGCTGTCCGCGGCGTGCGCCGCGGGTATGCCGAGCGCCAGCGCCCCGGCGATCATGGGCAGTGTCGCTGCCATGCTCACGCCGGCGCGCCTGGTGGCGCGATTGGATCTCATAAAACCCCCTGCTATGCGGTTCGACGCATGGAGTGGTTGGTCGTCGTCGATCCGTGCGGAACCCGCGGCGGGAGGGTCCGGGATGGATCACACGTGGGGCCACTCTTTCGATGAACCGTTCATGCCAGGGGAACGCAAAAGTCAAGAGAAGCCCAAGGAACCGTCACCCAGGGCGAATTGGGGGCTTTTTTCCTTACGGCCGTGTAACGAACGACCGGGGATGCTTTACGAACGCGCTTTTGCGCCACGCGCCTTGAGCATGTCGGCCATCAACTGGATCTCCGACTGCTGCGCGTCCACCATCCCCTGCGCCAGCCGCTTCTCCACCCCCACCCGGCACTTCTCCACGCACCCCTCGGCCATGTGGATACCGCCCTTGTGGTGGTCCGTCATGAGCTGCAGGAAGAGCACCTCGGCGGGCTTGCCGCTCAGCGTGTTCAGCTTCTTCAGCTCGGTGTTGGTCGCCATCCCCGGCATCAGCGCGCCGTCCTTGCCGGACGCCATGTCACCCATGCCCATCCAGGTCATCGGCGGGTCCGCGGACACCTTCGGCAGCCCCCACAGGTCCAACCAGCCCAGCAGCATGCCCCGTTGATTGGCCTGCGTCTGCGCGATGTCGTATGCAAGGCGCCGCACCTCGACGTTCTTCGTACGGTCCCGCACGATGTACGACATCTCGACGGCCTGCTGGTGATGGACCGCCATGTCCCGCGCGAAGCCCGCGTCCGCCGAATCGGCCGTAGGAGCAGGGGAGTTGCTCGACCCGCCACCGTCCTCGGCGACCGCGTACGTGATCGCGCCGGCCGCGACGAGCGCCGTCGCCGCGGCCCCCGCGATCAGAGCCGCGGACCTCACTGCGACAGCCCGCCCGTGCACGCGGCGCCCGGCTCCGGTGTCTGACTGCCCTGCACGAACTTCTCGAAGAACGAGTTCACGGCCGGGTCGCTCGCGCTCTTCACGGTCCGCTGGTGCCCCCACGCCGACAGCATGATCGGGTCCTTCTGGCTGTCGTACGGGCTCATCAGCGAGTACGGCGTCGACTTCACCTTCGTCGCGAGCGCCTTCACGTCGGCCGCCGAGGCCTTCTTGTTGTACGTCACCCAGACCGCGCCGTGCTCCAGCGCGTGCACCGCGTTCTCGTCCTTGACGGACTTGGTGTAGACGTCGCCGTTGCAGTTCAGCCAGACCGGGTTGTGGTTGCCGCCGACCGGCGGGTGCATCGGGTAGTTCACCGTGCTGGTGACGTGGGTGCGGCCCAGCGTGCCCTTCCACGTGTTCACGCCGTCCGAGCCCGCGACGAAGTGCCCCGAAGCGGAGTTCTTCGAGTCGCTCGCCGAACCGTCCTTCTTGCCGGACTGCGCGTGCACGACCGCGACCCCGCCGACGACGAGACCGGCGACGACCACCGCGCTCGCCGCGATCTTCACGATCCGGGTGCGTCGCTCGCGGGACTGCTCGGCGCGCCGCATCTCCTCGATGCGGGCCTTGCGCGCCGCGGTACCGGTGTTCTTGGCGGAACCCATGCGATGTGTGTCCTTTTGGGGGAAGGGACGGGACTTGAGGGAGGGGACGGGACGGTCGGGACCTACTGATCGTAGTGGGGAGGAACACGTTCTCGTAGGCCGCCCACAGCAAAGTCAGGGGAACACCAGGGTCACCCCCGGACCAGGCATTACGAATGTCAGTCCGAGCAGGCAATATGGTCACCAGAGGGGCAACAGCGCAGGACACCCGCCGTACGCGAGCCGTTCAGCCCGAGGACGGCCTGCCGATCAAGGTCGGCAACGCGCACGAAATGGTGTTGTGGTGGGATGCTCAGGTGCCCGACCGCCTCCTGCGGTACGAGGACAGGCGGCCTGACCAGCAAGGATGGGGAAGCGGAAGATGGACAAGCAGCAGGAGTTCGTGCTCCGGACGTTGGAGGAGCGCGACATCCGGTTCGTACGGCTGTGGTTCACGGACGTGCTGGGCTTCCTCAAGTCCGTCGCCGTGGCCCCCGCCGAGCTGGAACAGGCCTTCGACGAGGGCATCGGCTTCGACGGCTCCGCGATCGAGGGCTTCGCCCGGGTCTACGAGTCGGACATGATCGCCAAGCCGGACCCCTCCACCTTCCAGGTCCTGCCGTGGCGCGCGGAGGCCCCCGGCACGGCCCGCATGTTCTGCGACATCCTCATGCCGGACGGCTCCCCGTCCTTCGCGGACCCGCGCTACGTGCTGAAGCGAGCCCTCGCCAAGACCTCCGACCTGGGCTTCACCTTCTACACCCACCCGGAGATCGAGTTCTTCCTCCTGAAGGACCGCCCCCTGGACGGCTCCCGCCCGACGCCGGCCGACAACTCCGGCTACTTCGACCACACCCCGCAGAACGTGGGCATGGACTTCCGCCGCCAGGCGATCACCATGCTGGAGTCGATGGGCATCTCGGTCGAGTTCTCCCACCACGAGGGCGCCCCGGGCCAGCAGGAAATTGATCTGAGGTACGCGGACGCACTGTCGACCGCGGACAACATCATGACGTTCCGCCTGGTCATGAAGCAGGTGGCGCTGGAGCAGGGCGTGCAGGCGACGTTCATGCCGAAGCCGTTCTCGGAACACCCGGGCAGCGGAATGCACACCCACCTGTCGTTGTTCGAGGGCGACCGGAACGCGTTCTACGAGTCCGGCTCGGAGTACCAGCTCTCCAAGGTCGGCCGCTCCTTCATCGCGGGCCTGCTGAAGCACGCGGGCGAGATCTCCGCCATCACCAACCAGTGGGTCAACTCCTACAAGCGCATCTGGGGCGGCTCCGAGCGCACCGCGGGCGCCGGTGGTGAGGCCCCCTCGTACATCTGCTGGGGCCACAACAACCGCAGCGCCCTGGTCCGCGTCCCGATGTACAAGCCCGGCAAGACCGGCTCCGCGCGCGTGGAGGTCCGCTCCCTGGACTCGGGCGCGAACCCGTACCTGGCCTACGCCCTCCTCCTGGCCTCCGGCCTCAAGGGCATCGAAGAGGGCTACGAACTCCCCCCGGGCGCCGAGGACGACGTCTGGGCCCTCTCCGACGCGGAACGCCGCGCGATGGGCATCGAGCCCCTGCCCCAGAACCTGGGCGAGGCCCTGACCCTGATGGAGCGCAGCGACCTCGTCGCCGAGACCCTGGGCGAGCACGTCTTCGACTTCTTCCTGCGCAACAAGCGGCAGGAGTGGGAGGAGTACCGCTCCGAGGTCACGGCGTTTGAGCTGCGGAAGAACCTGCCGGTGCTGTAGCCGGGGGCTTCATTTCCGCAGGCTCACTTGTCGGTCGGCAGCTTCGCGGTGATCGATCGGGCGGCCCCGGCCACCTTGTCGTCCGACACGGTGGCCGGGGCCGACGGCGTGCTCGTGGCGGTCGCGTAGGTCAACACCCAGGTCCGGGACCCCGCGTTCCACACGACGAAGGTGAGCTGCTGCTTCGACTGGGTCTGGTAGGCGGTTTCGCGGAACGCCTGTCGGCCCAGGGCGTCCACCGTGTCGACCTGTACGTCGCGCATGCCGGCCGAGGACGGGTTCGCGCTCAGATTGTGGGCGGCGGACAGTTCGGCGGCGTAGGTGCGGGACGCCGGGGTGAGGTTCAGCGTCGAGCGGCCGTCGGCGGAGGTGTAGTCGCAGACGTCCGGGGCGGCGCCCTTGTTGGGGCCGACCCGGGCCGCGAACCGGGCGTCGGGGACGATCCGCTGGGCGACGCCCGTGGTCAGGACGGTGCACAGCTGCGACGGCGGCAGCGTCCTCACCGAAGGTGTGGGGCTGGGCGCGGTGGTGGTGACAGTCGTAGCCGCGGCCGACTGGGTGGAGCGGGCGGTGCTGTCGCACGCGGCGAGCAGACCGCAGGCGAGCACGGTGAGCGAACCGGCGGCAGCACGGAAGAGACGACGACGCACGATCATGGGGATCAGGTCCTATGGGTCGGGCGGAGCGAGAAACGTTGAGACAGCCGAGGCACCTCGCCGAACGGCCAGGTGCCTCAGTGGAAGCGGAAGCCGACTGATCACTTCCAGACGTTGTACGTCCCGTAGTCGCTGACCTTGAGGTTGGTCGCCCAACTGCCCCAGCGCTCGTTCGGGGACCAGGTGTACTCGAACGCCTTGCCGTTCGGGTTGCTCGGGCTCGGCAGGCACTTCGCGCCGGTCGAGTGGTAGATGCCCTGGTAGACGCCCTGTGTCCAGCGGCGCTGCACGACCTGGATCGGCTGGGCGAACTGTCCCGGGCTCAGGTTGGTCGTGAAGGTGTACGAGGTGGTGGTGGAGCCGCTGCGGGTGTAGGAGGGGGTGATCTCATCGAGGAACGAGCCGACCTTGGGGATCGGGATCTTGATGCTGAGACCGACCGACGCCTGCCAGCCCGTCGTCTTCGACTGCTGCCAGGCGTAGGAGCAGCTCGGGACGTTCCACGGGCACTGGAACGTCGGGCCCCGCCATATCCAGTCCTGCCAGGTGTTGTTGGCCTGCTGCACGCTCACCGACTGCGTCTGGTGGTCGGTGGACCAGTTGCCGGCCATGTCGTGCGACGAGTTCTCCGAGTTCTGCAGGCACTCCTGGCCCGCCGCCGAGGCGACCCCGGGGGACACGAGCAGCACCATCGGTGCCAGCGCCAGCGTCGCCAGCCCCATCCACTTCTTGCTTGTCTTCTTCCGTGCGACCACGGAATCCCCACTACGGCGCGTGCCGGCGTTGACCGTCACCCTTGTCTCCTCTGCGTCGTGCGCCGGCAGCGAACGCCGGGCGTCTGACACCGAGATTCGACGCCGGGGAGTTGTTCGGACACCCGCCTCCCGGGGCCAATCAATTGCCTGACCTGCGGCTGCGGCATAGTTCACCCGCCCGTCACAGCGCCGTCGCACAGCTGTCGAGCGCTACCTCAGGAACGCCGGAGACACCGCCGCGCCGCTGATCCGCCGCGCCCTGCCCGAGCCGTCCGCCGGCACGCTGTACAGATCGGCGCCGTAGTCACCGGGCATGGCGTAGACGATCGTGTGGTCGTCGCGCCAGACGGCCTGGTCGTCGACGCTCCTCGGCTCCGCCAGTGATGTCTCGCGCATCGTGCGGAGGTCGAGGACGTACAGATGCCAAGGGGCGTCCTTCGGAAGGCCCTTCACGCGTTTCTTGTACGCGATGCGCGTGCCGTCGGGGGAGAGGGACGGGCATTCGACGTTGGTGTGGAGCGTGGTGACCGTCCGCGTGCGCAGGTCGCCCCGCACCAGATACGTGCTGCCCTTCGTCGCCAGCGTCGCGTAGAACGTGCGGTCGTCCGCCGCGAAGGTCACACCCCAGAAGTTGACGTCGGCGGACCGGTAGGCGTGGCCGTCCTTGAGGATGCGGAACGACTCCAACGTCGGGATCAGCTTCCCCGTCCTCGTGTTCACGATCGCCGCCCGCGTCGAGAAGTTCGTCCCCGCGTAAGAGTCGCCGCCCACAAAGGCGGTCCATGCCGCGAAGTGGCCCGTGGGGGAGACGCGGGCGCGGGAGGGGATGCCGGGGACGTCGTAACGGGCCGTCTCCTTGAGGTGGGCGTCGAGGATCAGCGCGCGGTACGTGTCCGTGACCGTGCCGTGGACCGCCTGGAGGCAGACCCCGGTGCCCGAACTGGCGTAGAAACGGAGGCACTTGAGGCCGGAGGCGGTGCGGGGACCGGAGGGGGTGGCGGCGGGGACCGTGGTGAGTTCGTCGCGGTGCGGGCCCCAGGCCATGTTGCGGAACACCATGGTGCCGGGCGCGGTGAGCGTGATCCTGCCCGCGGTGATCTTCGGGCCGCCGGGCTGGGTCTCGTTCCGTCGCTCGGACCGGGCCGACGCGTGCAGGACCGAGGCCACCGCCACTACGGCGAGTGCGGCTACGGCGGCGACGAGGACCAGGATGCGGTTGCGCAGGGTCATGGGGCAGGCTCCAGAACTGATCGGCCCGGGCGGAGTGTGAACGCGAACGCCGCGCAGACCGCCAGCGCCACCGCCGACGCCATGAGCGCCGTACGGTCGCCCCACAGCGTCCACGCCGCACCGAAGCCCAGCGAGCACACGAACCGTGCCGCCGCCTGGCCCGTCTGCACCAACGCGAGCCCCGACGACCGCAGTTGCTCCGGCACGCTGTCCGAGGCCGCCGCCATCAGCACGCCGTCGGTCGCCGCGTAGAAGGCGCCGTGCAGGAGGAGGACGGCGTAGGGGAGGGCCGTGCCGTGCCAGGAGGTCAGCAACAAGGCGTACGCCAGGAGTAGGGCTCCGTGGCCGCCGAGGAACACCCGCCAGCGGCCGACACGGTCCGCGAGCCGGCCCAGCGGTACGGCCAGGAGCAGGAACGCCGCCGCCGTGCCCACCGGCAGCAGCGCGAACCAGCGGTCGGGGACGCCGAGCCGCCGTTGCAGGAGTAGGTAGACGAAGGAGTCGCTGACCGTCGCGAGGCCGAGAAGGAGCGCGCAGACGGTGATACGGCGGAGGTCGCGGCGGGAGAGGAGGGCGAAGGCCGCGCGGAGGGTGGGGCGTACGGTCTTCTCTCCTACGGCCTTCTCACCCACGGCCTGTTCCCCTACGGCCCGTTCCCCTACGACCCTCTCCCGTACGGCTTTCTCCGTGCGGGGCGCGGCAGTTGACGACGACCCCGGTACGAACAGCACCAGCACCAGGACGCCGACCACCGCCACACAGAAGCTCACCGTGAACACCGCGTCGTAGCCGTCCACCGTCGCCCGGAGGATCAGGAACGCCACCAGCGGGCCGAGCAGCGCGCCCGCCGTGTCCATCGCGCGGTGTACCCCGAAGGCACGACCTCGGTTCTCCGGGGTGGAGGAGAGGGAGATCAGCGCGTCGCGCGGTGCGGTGCGCAGGCCCTTGCCCGTGCGGTCGGCGGCGAGGATCAGGCCGATGGGGGTGAGGGTGTGGGCCAGGAGGAGGAGCGGTTTGCAGGCCGCCGAGACGGCGTAACCGATGCCCGCGACCCACTTGTGCCGGCCGCCGCCCCGGTCGGCGAGGTGGCCGCCGGCCAGCCGGACGAGTGCCGAGAAGCCGTTGTAGATGCCGTCCAGGAGACCGAAGCCCAGGGGGGACAGGCCGAGGCCCGTCACCAGGTACAGGGGGAGGACCGCGGTCACCATCTCGGACGACACGTCGGTGATCAGGCTGACCGCGCCGAGGGCGAAGACGGTGGGGGTCACGGCGGCGGACACCCGCGAGGTACTACGGGCAATACCCGTAGTACCTCCGGCAATACCCGTAGTACTCCCGGCACTTGGGTCGGCGTCGGCGCGGCTGTCCGCCACGTACATCTCAGGGCGCCCAGATGCCGGTGATGTCGGCGGCCGAGGCCGCGTTGCCCGCGTGGGTGGTCAGGCCCTGGGAGTCCTCCAGGGTCCGCAGCAGGTTGTAGTGGTTGTACGTGGTCGAGGACGTGGCGCCCGCGGTCACCGGCTGGCCGTAGAAGACCGTCGGGATGCGGTTGCCGCTGAGCAGGTTGTCCTCGTCGAAGGTGACGACGAGCAGGCTGTTGTGGGTCTTGGCCCAAGTGGCGTACGCGCCAAGGTTGTTCTTGATCCAGGTGTCACCGGTCGCCACCGAGCAGTCGTGCATGTCGCTGCACAGGTTGGGGGTGACGAAGGAGATGTCGGGGAGGGCCGTGTAGTCCGTCGGGAACTGCGTGAACGTCTTCGCCGTGGACGTCGCGACGTTGGAGAATCCGAACCAAGGGTTGTGCTTACGCGCGTAGTTGCCGCTGCTGCACGTCGTCGAACCCTGGCTCGGCAGCGTCTCGTTGTAGCTCGCCCAGGTGCCGCCCGCCGCGGTCACCTCGGAGGCGAGGTTCGCGGCCGAGGAGAAGCCCGCCGTGTAGCAACTGTCGCCGGTGATGCCCTGGGTGGAGCCGGAGAACAGCGCGAAGTAGTTCGGCTGGCTCGGGTGGGTGATCCCGTACGACTGGGTGAGGGCGGCGCCGCCGGACGCGAGCGAGTTGATGTAGGGGGCACTGGAGGAGCCGATGACCTGGCTGTAGGCGTGGTTCTCCATCACGACCACGACGACGTGGTCCGGGGTCGGCACCCCGGTCGCGGCATGCGCGGTGGCAGCGGTGCCGAACCCGGTCCAGACCCCGACGGCGGCTGCCGAGAAGGCGAGCGCGGACGCCACGAGGGCGCGGCTGCGGCGGTACACGGAACCGCCGGGACTACCGGAACTGCTGGGACTACCGGAACTGCTGGGACCGCCGGACACTTCTTCACTGTCGGACACATCTACCTCCGGGTGGGGGGATGACGGGGGTGACGGTGCGAATTGAGCATGCACACGCCAAGATGCCCGCGCCCCACCGTTCCCAACCCGGAGGATGAAGAAGTGATGAACTACTGCTGGTGGTGAACCACTACTGCTGCAGATGGTGAACTCCTGCTGCAGCTGGTGAACTACTCCTGCAGCGCCGCCAGTTGAGCCAGCACCTGGTGCAGCGGCTCGGCGGCCCGCTTGCGGTACTCCTGGATCGCCCAGCCGTTCCCGTCCGGGTCCTTGAAGTACATGAACGTCGCCCCGTCCTGCGGCGCGAACTGCACAGGCTCGCTCACCTCGAGCCCGCGCGCGGTCAGCTCGTCGTAGGCCGCCTTCGCGTCCTGCACGCACAGCTGCATGCCGTGGTACGTCCCCGGCTGTGGCGCCCCGGTCGGGATCTGCAACCCGTCGACCAGCGCGATCGAACACCCGGACCCCGGCGGTGTGAGCTGCACGATCCGCACACCCTCCATCACCTCGCCGTCGAGATCGACATGGAAGCCGACCTTGTCGCGGTAGAACTCCTTGGCCCGGTCCACGTCCGAGACGGGCAGCACGATCACTTCGAGGGTCATGTCCATGGTTTGACTCCTTTGTCAGGCGGGTCGCTCGAACCGCCACCGCGTCTGGCTGAACGGCTCCCCCTTACCGAAGCCGAAAACCGTGCGCGGCGCCACAGAGAACACGAAAGCGCCGAACCGCCGGCCAGGGACCGCGCCCGGCGCGGGAACCCGTCGGCCGCCCGGTCAGACCGCCTCCGCCTCCGGGAACACGCGAGCCACCGCGGCGACGCGGCTGGAGACGCCGAGCCGGTTGAAGGCGTTCTCCAGATGCTTGCGGACGGTGCTGGTCGACACGACGAGCTGCTCGGCGATCTGCGGGGTGCTCATACCGCGGGCGACGCAGCGCAGGACGTCGAGTTCGCGACGGGTCAGCCGCACCGGGGAACGGTGTCGGAGGGCGGCTTCCTGGTAGAGGGCGTACAGGTGCGGGGCCAGCAGACCGAGCGTGGTCATCTCGTGGTCGTTGAACGGCTTCGGGTCCTTGCGGAAGAACTGGTAGACGCGGGTACGGCCCGGGGCGGTGGGCAGCGCGACGGCGGCGATGCACTTGAACGGGCGCAGGTGCTCCGTGTAGATCGGCAGGCGCACCAGCTCGCGCAGGGACATGAAGTCGGTCATCTGCGTGACCTGGGGGCTGGTGTGCACCCGCGCGACCTCCACACACTGAAGATGCTGGTGCCGCCAGCGCCAGTAGCCCTCCAGCGTCGCGTCGCCGCCCACGTCGCCCCAGTCGTCGTACGGCGTCTCCTGCTCGTTGACGTGGATGCGGGTCGGGACGTCCAGCTCGGAGAAGCAGGCGCAGTCGCAGGGCACCAGACGTTGCAGACCGAGCAGCAGGGACTCCGGCGGTACGGCGTCGGAGGTGTCCTGCCTGGCCTCGTCCAGGAGGTCCGCCATCCGCCGCAGATGGACCTCGGCTGTCGTGAACGGTGGGGTCATGGCAGCCTCCCGGTGGCCGGTTCTCGCCTGTCGCGAATCTACGCCCGGCCGGGTCGCGGAGCGCCGGAGATTCGTCAAATGCCGAATGGGTTACGCCCGTTGATGCGCGCACTGTCGACTCAGGCGGCCGCTCCGGCCGCGCAGGACACGGAGGCAGCTCATGCGTTCCCATCCACGCCACCCACGCCACCCACGCCATCCACGCATCCATGACGGACGCGCCCACCCACGCCCCTATCGCGCCGCGGCCCTCGTCGCGGGCGCCGCCGCCCTCACCACCACCCTGCTCGCCACCGGCTGTTCCGGCCCGGCCGCCACCACAGCGGCGCAGGACACCACCTTCGACGCCGTCGCCTTCCGGCTCGGCCCCCGCGGCGATGTCCAGCTCTCCGGACCCTCCCGTACGGCGATCACGCCGGCCGGGTCCTACCCGGTCACCGCGGGCCGCGCCCACCCCTTCACCCGGCCCGCCGGCTCGCTGCTGGTGGTGCTGCGGCACTGGCCGGACACCGGGACGGAGCGGGTCTCGCGCGGGCGGGCACGCCGGATGCCGCCCCTGGAGGAGGCCGCGGTCGAGACCGGGTTCCTCGTCGACACCGAGGACTGGGTGCGGGCCGAGCTCGACGGACATCCGTTGCAGTGGCTGCGCCGCGCCACGCTCCGGATCGACACCACGAACACCGCCGCCGGAGACCTCGCCCGGCTCACCCTGTCCGGACCGCACGGGGGTCGGCCCGGACAGCCCACGCCGCCGCCCGACGACGGGGCCTGCGCACGGCTCGACCGCTGGACCGACCGCAGCGTGGTCCTCCCGGCGGTGGAGGCAGGCACGACTGTCGGGACCGCACTCGCCAGGCTCCGGAAGCAGTGCCTCGACGTCCAGTACGCCTCCCTGCCCGGCACCGGGCGGCGCGGCACGGTCTCCCGCGCCCTGATTCCGCTTGCCGGACGCCCGGACTCCGCGGTGGTGCTGCCGTCGGACGGCGGCCCCGGCGGGCCGGGCGACACGGTGCTGGTGGATCCGGCCCGCCCCGCCACCCTGGTGGTGGCCCGCTGAAACCCCTCTCCCGCCCCGGCGCTTCTGTCAGCGTCTCCGGTTAGGCTCGGCCAAACGACCTTGATCCGAGGGAGGCCGAGGATGACGACGCTGGGGCGCAGGAGCAGCACCTTCACGCGACTGCTGCGGCACGGCTTCACCGATCCCTCGGCCGCCGAGCGGCTCCTGGAGAGTGCGGAGCTGGCGCCGATAAGGAACGACCCGGTCCTGCTGGAGGCCCTGGGCGCCACCGCCGACCCCGACCTGGCCCTTCAGGGTCTGGTACGGCTGCTGGAGGCGCAGCCCGAGGACACTCCCCGCCGCGAGCTGCTGGACACCCTGATCGCGGCGAAGCCCTTGCGCGACCGGCTGCTCGGCGTCCTCGGTGCCTCCGCCGCCCTGGGGGATCACCTCGCCCGGCATCCGCGCGACTGGCACGCCCTCGTGATGTACGAGCCGCGTGACCTCCACCCCGGGGTGGAGGAGTTCGAGCGCGGGCTCGCCGAGGCCACCGACCCGGTCGCCCTGCGCGTCGCCTACCGCCGCTGCCTGCTGTCCATCGCCGCCCGTGACGTGTGCGGCACCACCGACCTCGCGCAGACCGCCGCCGAACTCGCCGACCTCGCGACCGCCACCCTCCGCGCAGCCCTTGCCATCGCGAGCGCCGCCGCACCCGACGACGCCGCGCTGTGCCGGCTCGCGGTGATCGCGATGGGCAAGTGCGGTGGCCACGAGCTGAATTACGTCTCCGACGTCGACGTCATCTTCGTCGGTGAAGCCGCCGAGGGCGCGGACGAGGGCAAGGCGGTCCGCGCGGCCACCAAGCTCGCCGCGCACATGATGCGGATCTGCTCCGAGACCACCGTCGAGGGCTCCATCTGGCCCGTCGACGCCAACCTCCGCCCCGAGGGCCGCAACGGTCCGCTGGTCCGCACCCTCGCCAGCCACCTCGCCTACTACCAACGCTGGGCCAAGACCTGGGAGTTCCAGGCCCTGCTCAAGGCCCGCCCGGTGGCCGGCGACCTCGCGCTCGGCGCGGAGTACGTCGACGCGCTCGAACCCCTCGTGTGGAAGGTGGCCGAGCGCGAGAACTTCGTCACCGACGTGCAGAAGATGCGCCGCCGGGTCGTCGAGAACATCCCCGTCACCGAGATCGACCGCGAACTGAAACTCGCCCCCGGCGGACTCCGGGACGTCGAATTCGCCGTCCAGCTCCTCCAGTTGGTGCACGGCCGCGCCGACACCTCGTTGCGCAGCGGCACCACGCTCGTCGCCCTTGAGGCCCTCGCCGCCGGCGGTTATGTCGGCCGCGAGGACGCCGCCCGCCTCGACGACGCCTACCGCTTCCTGCGCACGATGGAACACCGCATCCAGCTCTACCGCTTGCGCCGCACCCACCTGGTCCCCGTCGAGGAGGCCGACCTGCGCCGCCTCGGCCGCTCGATGGGCCTGCGCACCGACCCGGTCGCCGAGTTGAACCGCGAGTGGAAGCGGCACGCGACCGTCGTACGACGCCTGCACGAGAAACTCTTCTACCGCCCGCTCCTCGACGCGGTCGCCCAACTCGCCCCCGGCGAGACCAGGTTGAGCCCGCAGGCGGCCCGCGAACGGCTGGTCGCCCTCGGCTACATCGACCCGGCGGCGGCCCTCCGTCACATCGAGGCCCTCGCCTCCGGCGTCACCCGCAAGGCCGCCATCCAACGCACCCTGCTGCCCGTCCTGTTGGGTTGGTTCGCGGATTCCGCAGACCCGGACGCGGGCCTCCTCAACTTCCGCAAGGTGTCCGACGCGCTCGGCAAAACCCCTTGGTACCTACGGCTGTTGAGGGACGAGGGCGCCGCCGCCGAGAACCTCGCCCGCGTCCTCTCCGCCGGCCGGCTCGCCCCCGACCTCCTCATGCGCGCCCCCGAAGCGGTCGCCCTCCTCGGTGACGGCGACGGTGGCAGCGGCCTCGAACCCCGCGAACGCGCCCACTTGGACCAGGAGATCCTGGCCGCGGTCGGCCGCGCCGACGACGCCGACCAGGCGGTCACCTTCGCCCGGGGCGTCCGCCGCCGTGAACTCTTCCGTACGGCCGCCTTCGACATCGTCGGCTCCTACGGCACCGAGACCCAGCCCGTCGAGGCCGACCAGGGCGCCCTCGTCGACCGGGTCGGGGGCGCCGTCTCCGACCTGACCGCCGCGACCCTCGCCGGCACGTTGCGCGCGGTGGTCCGCGCGGGCTGGGGCGACACCCTCCCCACCCGCTTCGCCGTCATCGGCATGGGCCGCTTCGGCGGCCACGAACTGGGCTACGGCTCCGACGCGGATGTCCTGTTCGTGCACGAACCCCGCGAGGGTGTGCCCGAGCGCGAGGCCTCCGAGGCGGCGAACAAGGTCGTCTCCGAGATGCGCCGACTGCTTCAGGTGGCCAGCTCGGATCCGCCGCTGCTGATCGACGCGGATCTCCGTCCGGAGGGCAAGTCGGGCCCGCTTGTACGGTCGTTGAACTCCTACGAGGCGTACTACCGCCGGTGGTCGCTGGTCTGGGAGTCGCAGGCGTTGCTGCGGGCCGAACCTGTCGCCGGGGACGAGGAGTTGGGGCGACGGTTCATCGAGCTGATCGATCCTCTGCGGTATCCGGCGGAGGGGCTCGGTGATGACGCGGTCCGTGAGATTCGGCGGCTGAAGGCTCGGATGGAGTCGGAGCGGTTGCCTCGTGGCGCGGATCCGACTCTGCACACCAAGCTGGGGCGTGGGGGGCTCTCCGACGTCGAGTGGACCGTGCAGCTCATGCAGTTGCAGCACGGGTGGGCTGAGCCGGGGTTGCGTACGACGCGTACGCGGGCGGGGCTTGCGGCGGCTTGTGCGGCTGAGCTGATTTCCGTTGAGGACGCTTCGATACTGGATGAGGCTTGGGTGTTGGCCACGCGGGTTCGTAATGCGGTGATGTTGGTGCGGGGGCGGGCGGGCGACACGTTTCCGTCCGATCCGCGTGAACTGGCTGCCGTGGGGCGGTACTTGGGGTATGGGCCCGGGCATGTGGGGGACATGCTGGATGACTATCGGCGTACTACTCGTAGGGCGCGGGGTGTGGTGGACGTGCTGTTCTACGGGGCCTGAGAGTTGCTTTTCGGCTGACGGGCCGGTGGGGGCTGGTCGCGCAGTTCCCCGCGCCCCAAAGGGGCGCGGTGCTGTGTCGATATGCGGCTCCGCCGCGCGGGCGCGACCAGCCACGACGGCGCGGCACCGGAACGACGCAGCGCGGCCCCGCGGCGCAGCCGCATATCCACGCAGCCGGCGGAGCGTTCACGCCCCCCTCGCCCCCCGTACCCCCACCGTCCTCGGCAAGGCGTACGGGAACGCGCCGTACCAGAGGCGGGAGACCGTGAAGCCGAAGCTCAGGCAGAGCATGCCGCCGACCGCGTCGAGCCAGAAGTGGTTGGCCGTGGAGACGATGACCATCAGGGTCAGCGCCGGGTACAACAGGCCCAGGATGCGGACCCAGGGGAGTTTCGCCAGGGTGAAGATCGTCAGGCCGCACCACAGGGACCAGCCGATGTGCATGGACGGCATCGCGGCGTACTGGTTCGACATGTGTTTCAGGTCGCCGGACGCCATCGAACCCCAGGTCTGGTGGACCATGACCGTGTCGACGAAGTGGCTGCCGTTCATGAGGCGCGGCGGGGCCAGCGGGAAGAAGTAGTAGCCGACCAGGGCCACGGCCGTCGTCGCGAAGAGGACGAGGCGGGACGCCGCGTACCGGCCCGGATGACTGCGGAACAGCCACACCAGGACACCCAGCGTGACCACGAAGTGCAGTGTGGCGTAGTAGTAGTTCATGCCTACGATCAGCCAAGTCACCGAATTCACGGCATGGTTGACCGACTGCTCGACGGCGATGCCGAGATGGTGCTCGACGCGCCAGATCCAGTCGGCGTTGCGCAGTGCCTGGCCCCGCTGTTCCGGAACCGCGTTGCGGATCTGTGAGTACGTCCAGTAACTCACCGCGATCAGCAGGATCTCGAACCACAGCCGGGGCCGGCGCGGAGTGCGCAACCGGCGCAGAAAACCCTGCCCCGCGGCGTCCGCGACGGGGCTCGGAACGGCTTCTTCACGGCCTTCCAATGTCGTCACGGTGGTCTCACCCATAGACATGAAGTCTGCCAGAAAAGGCTTCCGCGACCGATCATCCCTTGGTCGGGTCCGGCTCGCATGTTCTACGACGAGAAGAGGCCTCGGACTACTACCAGCGCACGGGACGCGGTCGCGTTTCCTCCCCCTTGGGGATGATTTAGGGACGCTTCCGGTCCCCGGGTGCCGAAGCCGTCGAACCACGCACCACCAGCTCCGGCATGAACACGAACTCACTGTGCGGCGCGGGCGTCCCGCCGATCTCCTCCAGCAGCGTCCGCACCGCCGCCTGTCCCATCGCCGGCACCGGCTTGCGGATCGTCGTCAGGGGCGGATCGGTGAACGCGATCAGGGGGGAGTCGTCGAAACCGACCACCGAGACGTCCTTGGGTACGTCGAGACCGCGCTGTCGGGCCGCCCGGATCGCACCGAGCGCCATCATGTCGCTCGCGCACACCACCGCCGTGCACTCGCGGTCGATCAGCGCGGCGGCGGCGGCCTGCCCGCCCTCCAGCGTGTACAGCGAGTGCTGGACCAGCCGGGTCTCCACATCGTCGGCGGTCAGGGCCAGTTGGTCCTGCATCGCGCGGACGAAGCCCTCGATCTTGCGTTGTACGGGTACGAACCGCTTGGGGCCGAGGGCCAGTCCGATGCGGGTGTGGCCGAGCGAGACGAGGTGCGTGACGGCGAGGATCATCGCCGCGCGGTCGTCGGGGGAGATGAACGGCGCCTGCACCTTCGGCGAGAAGCCGTCCACGAGCACGAACGGCACGCCCTGCGCCCGGAGTTGCTCGTAGCGCTGCATGTCGGCGGAGGTGTCCGCGTGCAGTCCGGAGACGAAGATGATGCCCGCGACCCCGCGGTCGACGAGCATCTCGGTCAGCTCGTCCTCCGTGGACCCGCCCGGGGTCTGGGTGGCGAGCACCGGGGTGTAGCCCTGCCGGGTCAGCGCCTGGCCGATGACCTGCGCCAGGGCGGGGAATATCGGGTTCTCCAACTCCGGTGTTATCAGGCCCACCAGGCCCTCGCTGCGCTGCCGCAGCCGTACCGGACGTTCGTAGCCGAGCACGTCGAGCGCGGCGAGGACGGACTGACGGGTGGTGGCGGCGACGCCAGGCTTGCCGTTGAGGACGCGGCTGACGGTCGCTTCGCTCACCCCCGCCTGGGCGGCGATGTCGGCAAGCCGTGTGGTCACGGGAGTGGACTGTACCGGCCGTCGGCGCGCTGCGGGTTGCTGCGTCATCGCGATCCCTTGTGTTCTGGCCGGCTTCTGGTCGGCGTACGGCATGCGGCAAGAGCTTGCAGAGTCTTGCACAAGTGTCCCCCTGCCCGCTCAGCCGCACCAGTACTGGGTTTCGCGGGGGTCGAGGAGAGGTCACGGACGGGTAACTCTCAGACCGTCTTGCAGTTTTTTGCAGCAAGGACTTTCGCCGCGCTTGCATCGCTGTTACGTTCGGCGACGCCCGGCGGACGCAACGGCGCAGTCGGCAAGTCGACAGGGTGGCGGACGGGACCGCCGCCCTGCACCTCACGGGCTTTCACCCTCAAGGAGAACTCATGCGGCGTGGCATAGCGGCCACCGCGCTGGTGGCGTCCATCGCCCTCGCGGCGACGGCCTGCGGCGGCAGTGACAGTGACAGCGGCAAGTCCGACGGGCCCGTCACCATCACCTGGTGGGACACCTCGAACGCCACCAATGAGGCACCCACGTACAAGGCCCTGATCGCCAAGTTCCAGGCGGCCAACAAGAACATCAAGGTCAAGTACGTCAACGTGCCCTTCGACCAGGCGCAGAACAAGTTCGACACCGCCGCCGGCTCCAAGGGCGCCCCGGACGTGCTGCGTTCCGACGTCGGCTGGACCCCCGCCTTCGCGAAGAAGGGCTACTTCCTGCCGCTCGATGGCACCGAAGCCCTCGCCGACCAGGCCAAGTTCAAGCCGAACCTGATCACGCAGGCCCAGTACGAGGGCAAGACGTACGGCGTGCCGCTGGTCACCGACACCCTGGCCCTCGTCTACAACAAGGCCCTCTTCAAGCAGGCCGGCATCACCCAAGCGCCCACCACCTGGGCCGAGTTGAAGGCCGACGCCGCGAAGGTCAAGGCCAAGACCAAGGTCGACGGCTACTGGGGCTCCACCCAGGCCTACTACGCGCAGACCTTCCTCTACGGCGAGGGCACCGACACCGTCGACTCCTCCGCGAAGAAGATCACCGTGGACTCCGCCGCCGCGAAGAAGGGCTACGGCACCTGGCTGAGCCTCTTCTCCGGCACCGGCCTGCACAAGGCCGACACCACCGCGGACGCCTACGCCCACATCCAGGACGCGTTCGTCACCGGCAAGGTCGCCGCGATCATCCAGGGCCCGTGGGAGATCACGAACTTCTACAAGGGCTCGGCCTTCAAGGACAAGTCCAACCTCGGCATCGCCACGGTCCCGGCCGGTTCCAGCGGCAAGTCCGGTGCCCCGACCGGCGGTCACAACCTCTCGGTCTACGCCGGCTCGGACTCCGCGCACCAGAAGGCGTCCCTGAAGTTCCTGAACTTCATGACCTCGGCCGCCTCCCAGACGACGATCGCCCTGAAGAACTCGACGCTGCCGACCCGCGACGACGCCTACACCGCCGCGGTCAAGGCCGACCCGGGCATCGCCGGCTACCAGAGCGTGCTCGGCTCCGCCCAGCCGCGCCAGGCGCTCGCCGAGTACAGCTCCCTCTGGAACCCGCTGGACACCGAACTGCCCAAGATCGCCGGCGGCAAGGAGTCCCTCGACAAGGGCCTGAGCAACGCCGAGTTGGCGATCGCCAAGCTGGTCCCGGACTTCAGCAAGTAGCCCCGCACGGCCGTCGGATCCGCCGGATCAGGAACTGGGGGGACGGATCCGACGGCCATCGGCACGCGCCGCCGTAGCCCGCGAACTCGCCGTACCCGCTTGCGAACTCGCCGTACCCGCTTGAACTTCCAGAAGGTCTTCCAGAAGGTGTCGAACGAACCATGACAGTCGCCATCGACCGCGCGACCGGCAAGCGCCACGGTGACCGCGCCCCCCGACCCGGCCCCGGCAGCCGCCTCAAGTTCGCCTACCAGAAGCACTGGTACGCGTACGCGATGATCATCCCCGTGGTCGTCGTGCTCGGCGTCCTCGTGCTCTACCCCCTGGCGTACGGCCTGTACTTGACGCTCACGGACGCCAACAGCCTCAACACCGCGCGCACGATCGGCGTCAACCACATCGACGCCACCTACAAGTTCATCGGGCTCGACAACTACAAGGACATCCTGTTCGGCCCGACGTCGTACGACCGCTTCTGGTCGCACTTCATCTGGACGATCGTCTGGACCGCGCTCTGCGTCGCCCTCCACTACACGGTGGGCCTCGCGCTGGCGCTGCTGCTGAACCAGAAACTGCGCGGCCGCACCCTGTACCGCCTGATCCTGATCCTGCCGTGGGCCGTCCCCACCTTCGTCACGGTCTTCGGCTGGCGCTTCATGCTCGCCGACAGCGGCATCATCAACTCCGCGCTGCACAGCCTGCATCTGCCCCAGCCCGACTGGCTGGAGGACACCTTCTGGCAGCGGTTCGCCGCCATCATGGTCAACACCTGGTGCGGTGTGCCGTTCATGATGGTCTCGCTGCTCGGCGGCCTCCAGTCCATCGACACCTCGCTCTACGAGGCCGCCGAGATGGACGGCGCGAGCCCCTGGCAGCGCTTCCGCTACGTCACGCTCCCGGGCCTCAGATCGGTCAGCTCCACCGTCGTACTCCTCGGTGTGATCTGGACCTTCAACCAATTCGCCGTGATCTTCCTGCTGTTCGGCAACACCGCGCCCGACGCCCAGATCCTGGTCACCTGGTCGTACTTCCTCGGCTTCGGCCAACAGCCGCGCGAATTCGCCCAGTCGGCCGCCTACGGCATCCTGCTGCTGGCCATCCTGATCGTCTTCACCTCCTTCTACCGCCGCTGGCTGAACCGCAATGACCAACAGCTCGCGATCTGAGGCAGGAGTCCCCATGAGCACCACGACACCACCGCAACGGACCCGCCGCCGGGGCGAGTTGAGCCGCGCCGGCGCCCTCGGCTCGCACGGCATCCTGATCGTCGCGAGCCTGATCGCGCTCTTCCCGATCGCCTGGCTGGTCTTCCTCTCCCTCGGCCCGGACTCGGACGACTATCTCCACCCGGCCGGCATCTGGAAGAAGATGACGTTCGACAACTACTCGTTCGTCCTCCAACACACCGGATTCTTCGACTGGTTGAAGAGCTCGCTGATCGTCTCGCTGGGCACCACGGTCATCGGCGTGACCATCGCCGCGAGCACCGGCTACGCGGTGTCGCGCATGCGCTTCCCCGGCTACCGGAAGTTCATGTGGGTGCTGCTGGTCACCCAGATGTTCCCGATAGCGGTACTCATCGTGCCGATGTACCAGATTCTGGCCGACCTGCAGCTCATCGACAGCTACCTTGGTCTCATCCTCGTCTACTGCTCGACCGCCGTGCCCTACTGCGCCTGGCTGCTCAAGGGCTACTTCGACACGATCCCGTTCGAGATCGACGAGGCCGGACGCGTCGACGGGCTGAACCCCTTCGGCACGTTCCTGCGACTGATCCTGCCGCTCGCCAAGCCGGGCCTGGCGGTCGCCGCGTTCTACAGCTTCCTCACGGCCTTCGGCGAGGTCGCGTTCGCCTCGACGTTCATGCTGTCCGACACGAAGTACACGTTCGCGGTCGGCCTGCAGACGTTCGTGAGCGAACACGACGCGCAACGCAACCTGATGGCCGCGACGGCAGTGTTGATCGCGATACCGGTGGCTGCGTTCTTCTACCTGGTACAGAAGAACCTGGTAACCGGCCTGACGGCAGGCGGCACCAAGGGCTAAAAACGCCGGTGACGGGGGCGCCCCAAAGGGGCGCGGGGCTGTGTCGATTTGCGGCTCCGCCGCGGGGCGCGCCCAGCCCCCACCC
>NZ_BARF01000139.1 GCF_000367365.1 Streptomyces prunicolor NBRC 13075
CCGCACCGGCCTCCGCCGGCGGCCCCCGTCCGGGTCCGCGGCCCGCGCCGCGTCCGGCTCCGGCCTCGCCGGCGCCGACCACACCCGAGTTCACCGCCCCCCCGGCGGCTCCCGTGGCTCCGGCCGCGCCTGCCGCCCCTGCTTCTACGGGCGGTTCCAGCTCTGCCCCGCGTCCGGGCGCCCCGCGTCCGGCCGGCCAGGCCCCCCGTCCGGGCGGTGCCCGTCCGGCCGGTCCCGGCCAGGGTGGTCAGGGTCGTGGCGACCGTCCCGAGCGCAGTGACCGCGGCGACCGTCCGGGCGCCCCGCGTCCGGCCGGTCAGGGCGCGCGTCCCGGTGCTCGTCCGGCCGGTCCCCGTCCGGGCAACAACCCGTTCACCTCCGGTGGTTCCACCGGCATGGCGCGCCCCGGGGCTCCCCGTCCCGGTGCCCCGCGTCCCGGCGGTCAGGACCGTCCGGGCGGTGCTCCCGGTGGCGCTCCGCGTCCGCAGGGTGCCGGTCAGGGCGGTCCCCGTCCCCAGGGCGCTGCGGGCGGTGCCCGTCCGGGTGCTCCCGGTGGCGCGCGTCCGAGCCCGGGCGGCATGCCCCGCCCGCAGGGCGGCGCTCCGCGTCCCGGCGGTGGCCCCGGTGGCAACCGTCCGAACCCCGGCATGATGCCGCAGCGTCCCGCTGCGGGTAGCCCCCGTCCCGGTGGCGGCCCCGGTGGCCGTGGTCCCGGTGCCGGCGGCGGTCGTCCCGGTGGTCCGGGTGCCGGTGGCGGTCGTCCCGGTGGCGGCGGCGGCTTCGCCGGTCGTCCGGGTGGCGGCGGTGGCGGTTTCGCCGGTCGTCCCGCGGGTCCGGGTGGCGGTGGCGGCGGTTTCGCCGGCCGTCCGGGTGCTCCCGCCGGTGGCGGCGGTGGCCGTCCCGGCTTCGGTGGCCGTCCCGGTGGTCCGGGTGGCCGCGGTGGCACACAGGGCGCCTTCGGCCGTCCCGGTGGTCCCGCGCGTCGTGGTCGCAAGTCGAAGCGGCAGAGGCGCCAGGAGTACGAGGCCATGCAGGCCCCGTCGGTCGGCGGTGTGATGCTGCCTCGTGGCAACGGACAGTCCGTCCGTCTGTCGCGCGGTGCGTCCCTCACCGACTTCGCCGAGAAGATCAACGCCAACCCGGCGTCGCTCGTCGGCGTGATGATGAACCTCGGCGAGATGGTCACTGCCACGCAGTCCGTCTCCGACGAGACGCTGAAGCTCCTCGCGGACGAGATGAACTTCGTCCTCGAGATCGTCAGCCCCGAGGAGGAGGACCGCGAGCTGCTCGAGTCCTTCGACATCGAGTTCGGCGAGGACGAGGGTGGCGAGGAGTTCCTCGTCGCGCGTCCGCCGGTCGTGACCGTCATGGGTCACGTCGACCACGGTAAGACCCGCCTCCTCGACACCATCCGCAAGACGAACGTCGTCGCGGGCGAGGCCGGCGGTATCACCCAGCACATCGGTGCTTACCAGGTCGCGACCGAGGTCAACGGCGAAGAGCGTCGCATCACCTTCATCGACACCCCGGGTCACGAGGCGTTCACCGCCATGCGTGCCCGTGGTGCCAAGTCGACCGACATCGCGATCCTCGTGGTGGCGGCCAACGACGGTGTGATGCCCCAGACGATCGAAGCGTTGAACCACGCCAAGGCGGCCGACGTGCCGATCGTGGTCGCGGTCAACAAGATCGACGTCGAGGGCGCCGACCCGACCAAGGTGCGCGGTCAGCTCACCGAGTTCGGTCTGGTGGCCGAGGAGTACGGCGGCGACACCATGTTCGTCGACATCTCCGCCAAGCAGGGCCTCAACATCGAGAGCCTGCTGGAGGCCGTGATCCTGACCGCGGACGCCTCGCTCGACCTGCGGGCCAACCCGGAGCAGGACGCGCAGGGCATCGCGATCGAGTCCCACCTGGACAAGGGCCGCGGCGCCGTCGCGACCGTCCTGGTCCAGCGCGGCACCCTGCGGGTCGGCGACACCATGGTGGTCGGCGACGCCTACGGCCGGGTCCGCGCGATGCTCGACGACAAGGGCGACAACGTGGAAGAGGCGGGTCCCTCGACCCCGGTCCTCGTCCTCGGACTCACCAACGTCCCGGGCGCCGGCGACAACTTCCTCGTTGTCGACGAGGACCGCACGGCACGTCAGATCGCCGAGAAGCGCGCGGCGCGCGAGCGCAACGCCAACTTCGCCCGGCGCGGAGTCCGGTTCTCCCTGGAGAACCTGGACGAGGCCCTCAAGGCCGGTCTGGTGCAGGAACTCAACCTCATCATCAAGGGCGACGCGTCCGGTTCGGTGGAGGCTCTCGAGTCCTCGCTGCTCCAGCTCGACGTCGGCGAAGAGGTCGACATCCGCGTCCTGCACCGCGGCGTGGGTGCGGTCACCGAGTCGGACATCGACCTGGCGACCGGCTCCGACGCGATCGTCATCGGCTTCAACGTCCGCGCTGCGGGCCGCGCGGCGCAGATGGCGGAGCGCGAGGGCGTCGACGTCCGGTACTACTCGGTGATCTACCAGGCCATCGAGGAGATCGAGGCGGCCCTGAAGGGCATGCTCAAGCCGGAGTACGAGGAGGTCGAGCTCGGTACGGCGGAGATCCGCGAGGTCTTCAAGTCGTCCAAGCTGGGCAACATCGCCGGTGTCCTGGTCCGGTCCGGAGAGGTCAAGCGCAACACCAAGGCGCGCCTCGTCCGCGACGGCAAGGTCATCGCCGAGAGCCTCAACATCTCCGGTCTGCGTCGCTTCAAGGACGACGTCACCGAGATCCGCGAAGGGTTCGAGGGCGGTATCAACCTCGGCAACTTCAACGACATCAAGGTCGACGACGTCATCGCGACGTACGAGATGCGCGAGAAGCCTCGCGGCTGATCGACACAGCACGCGATCGGGGCCGGTCGGCGGAGAGAATTTCCGTCGATCGGCCCCGGCCGTTGCGTGTACGGTTCCTGTATCGGCGTCCGAGACCGGCGCCCATACCCCGAACCGGCGGGACATCCGGACATACATGTATGTGGGGACTCTGTCCTTCGACCTGCTCCTCGGCGACGTCCACTCGCTGAAGGAGAAACGCTCTCTCGTCCGTCCGATCGTGGCCGAACTCCAGCGCAAGTACGCGGTGAGCGCGGCCGAGACGGGCAGTCAGGACCTCCATCGCAGGGCCGAGATCGGGCTCGCGGTGGTCTCCGGGGACACGGGACACCTCACCGACGTACTGGACCGCTGCGAGCGACTCGTCGCCGCGCGGCCCGAGGTGGAACTGCTCTCCGTTCGACGCAGACTTCACAGCGACGAAGACTGAAGCCGGACGAAGACCGAAGCCGGACGAAGAGCGAAGCAAGCGGCAAGACGTAGTTGCAGCAAGACGTAGTTACTAAGGAGACGGACCAGTGGCCGACAACGCGCGTGCCAAGAGGCTGGCGGACCTCATCCGAGAGGTGGTGGCCAAGAAGCTGCAGCGCGGGATCAAGGATCCGCGGCTCGGCACGCACGTCACCATCACGGACACCCGGGTGACGGGTGACCTGCGGGAGGCGACCGTCTTCTACACGGTGTACGGGGACGACGAGGCGCGGGCCGAGGCGGCTGCCGGACTGGAGAGCGCCAAGGGCGTGCTCCGTTCCGCGGTGGGCGCCGCGGCGGGCGTGAAGTTCACGCCGACCCTCACCTTCGTCGCGGACGCCCTCCCGGACACCGCCAAGACCATCGAGGACCTCCTCGACAAGGCGCGGCAGTCCGACGAGAAGGTACGCGAGGTCTCGGCGGGCGCCGCGTACGCGGGTGACGCGGACCCGTACAAGAAGCCGGACGACGAGGACGACGACGAGGACGACACCGCCGAATGACCGAGAAAACCCCGACGCCCGACGGCCTTGTCATCGTGGACAAGCCGTCGGGCTTCACCTCGCACGACGTGGTCGCCAAGATGCGCGGCATCGCCCGCACCCGCCGCGTCGGGCACGCAGGCACCCTCGACCCCATGGCAACAGGCGTACTGGTCCTCGGAGTCGAGAAGGCGACAAAGCTCCTAGGGCATCTCGCTCTCACGGAGAAGGAGTACCTGGGCACGATCCGCCTGGGCCAGAGCACCCTGACCGACGACGCAGAGGGCGAGATCACGGGGTCGACAGACGCCTCGAAGGTCACCCGGGACGCCGTCGACGCCGGGATCGCCAAGCTCAGCGGCCAGATCATGCAGGTCCCGTCCAAGGTCAGCGCCATCAAGATCAAGGGCGTCCGCTCCTACAAACGGGCCCGCGACGGCGAGGACTTCGAGATCCCCGCCCGCCCCGTCACCATCTCCTCCTTCGCGGTCTACGACGTCCGGGACGCCGTCGCCGAGGACGGCACCCCCGTCCTGGACCTGGTGGTCTCGGTGGTCTGCTCGTCCGGCACCTACATCCGGGCCCTGGCCCGCGACCTGGGCGAGGACCTCGGCGTGGGCGGCCACCTGACCGCCCTCCGCCGCACCCGCGTGGGCCCGTACAAGCTGGACGCGGCGAGGACCCTGGAGCAGCTCCAGGAGGAGCTGACGGTCATGCCGATCGCGGAGGCCGCCGAGGCCGCGTTCCCACGCTGGTCCGTGGACTCTCGTCGGGCGAAGCTCCTCCTCAACGGCGTCCGCCTGGACATCCCCGAGGAGTACACGGGCGCCGGCGCGGTCGGCGTCTTCGACCCCGAGGGCCGCTTCCTGGCACTCGTGGAGGAACAGAAGGGCAAGGCGAAGAGCCTCGCGGTCTTCGCCTGAGCGTCCTTCCGGGGTGGGCCGAAGGCGGGGCCAGGGCGGGGGCGGGGTCTCAAGTCCCGCCCGTGGAGCGGCGGTCACGGGGTCTACGTTCCCGCCGCTCCACGGTCCCCCCTCGGTTCCCCCACCCCTAGGGTGTATCCAACCCTCCGCTTCTATTCACCCGTCCGGGCAGGCGCTCGGAGTGAACCGAGGGAGCGGAAGGGGGCGCGTTCACCACGCGATCTGTCCCGCTGATCACGACACGCCTACCGTCGAACACAGGGCACGGGTACGGCGGGGCGGGCGGGGAGGTTCGACCATGGCGGGACGGAGCCCGCGGACGGGCGGCGGCCGTCGGACGCGGGAGGACACACCGGCGTCGGCGCGATCAACGCACGGCGCCGCACCCGCTGTTGGCGACGTGATCGGCGCGGCGCCCGATGCTGCTGACGGGGCCGGGGCCGGGGCTGCCCCGGCTGCCGGTGACGAGTCCTTGGTGCGCATCCGTGACCTCGCCGGGCGCCCGCGCGGCACCGGTTTCGTCGCCGACCACCATGGCACGGTGATCACAAGCCACGAAGCGGTCGACGGACTGCCCCGCATCGTCCTGCACGCCGCGGGCGACCGCACCTGCCTCGTGACGGCCGACGCGGTGACCCCTCTCCCCGCCCTCGACCTGGCCCTCGTCCGCACCGAGGGCCTGGGCGTCGACCCGCTCCCGGTCACCGTCCGGGACCGCGTCGAGACCGGCACATACGTACGCGTCGCCGCCGGCCGCTGGCGCGAGGCCCGCCTCCTGGGCGCGACCTCCGTGACCTACACGGCCACCGACCGCTTCCATCTCCTCGACGACGCCCTGGAGTTGGCGATCGGCACGGCCGGGCGGGACGCGCTGCGGCTGGGTGGCGGAGCGGCCGGGGGCCCGGTCCTGGACGCCGCGACCGGCGCGGTGATCGGCGTCCTCGGCACGGCGCTGCAGTCCGGCCAACGGGACACTGGGTTCGCGGTACCCCTGCGCCAAGTCCGAGATTTCGGGGACCCGTTGACCGAACTCCTCGCCCGCAACGCGGCGACGGTGCCCGCGTACGGCGCCGACCTCAATCTGGCGGGAGTCCTGGAACTGACGGCGACTTCGGTGGGCTCGGACGGACCGCCGGGGGCGCTGGCGGGGTTCATCGGTCCCGGCCGTGACGGCGACGGTTCGTGTGTGGTGGAGCCGGTCGAACGTCCTTCGCTGGTACGGGAGTTCGCCGCCTTCGTCGAGAGCCCGGCCGCCGTGCTGGGCCTCGTCGGAGCACCGGGCAGCGGCCGTACGACGGAACTCGCGGCGCTCGCCGCACGGCGCAACGGCGGTGCCGAACCGGCGCCCACGCTGTGGTTGCGCGGCGCCGATCTGCGGGACGGGGACGCGTCGGTCGCGGACGCGGTGCGCAGGACGGTCGAACGGGCGGCCCGCATCGTCGCCGCGTCCGTCTCCCTGCCGGAAGGCTCCCGCGACCTCGGCGACGTGAGCCCCGAACGCCTGGCCCGGGTCGCCCGTGACGCCGGCCGCCCCTTGCTGCTGTTGCTCGACGGGCCGGAGGAGATGCCGCCGGTGCTGGCACACCGGTTGGCCGAGTGGACCGGGGGGACGGGGGAGTGGTTGCGGGGGAGCGGGGCGCGGTTGGTGGTGGGGTGTCGGGCGGAGTACTGGGAAGGGGCGGGGGCGGGGTTTCCGGGGGAGTTGCTGTACGGCGGGTCTTTGTCGGGGAAGGCTGGGGTTGGCGAGGCGGGTTCGGATTGCTCCGGGGCGCCTGTGGGTGACGGCGTCGGTGAGTTTCTCTTCGGGGAGCCCGCTCCTGACGCGGCAAATCCGGCTCGCTACGGCGCGCTCGCGCCTGATGACGCCGGTCCGTATTTTTCAGCCCGTCCGGCGTTTGAGGACGAGGCCCCTTCAGGGCCGATGGGGGTCTGGGGGGGCGCAGCCCCCAGGGGGGTGACCCCGGCCTGCGTTCAGCTTGGGGACCTTGGGCCGCACGAAGCCCGCCGAGCTCGCGCAGCGTATGCCGTGCCGGAGGGTGTTCTCGTTGATTCCGACGCCCGTCACCCCCTCACCCTCCGGCTTCTCTCCGAGGTGCTCGCCGCGCTGCCCTCCACCCCGGGTGCCCAACTCGACCGGGACGACGTGTTCGCCGCCTACCTCGACCTGATGTGCCTCCGGATCGCGGTCCGGCTCGCCGCCGAGAACGGGCTGCGCGGCACCGCCGTACGGAGGCTCGCCGCGAAGGTGTCCGGGCAGGTGCACGAGGCCGCGCGGCGCAGTCTCGGGCCGGGGCAGGGGGAGTTGGACCGGGAGTCGTTCGAGGCGGTGTTCCCGTGGGGACCCGCACCGGCCCGGCTCGGCGGCGGTACCGGGTGGGCGTCCGCCGTCCTCACCGAAGGGCTGCTCGTGCCGGCCGGTACCGGATACCGGTTCGCCCACGAGGAGTTGGCCGACTGGATCCAGGGCACGCACCTCGACCTCGATGAGGCCCTGCGCGCCCTGGTGCACCGGCCCAGGACGCCACGCTCCGGGCACCCCCTCCCCGTACCGCACCACCGCATCGGCCCCGTCGTACAGGCCCTGCTGCTCCTCGCCCGGCAACACGTCACCCATCAACTGGCCCTCAGGCTGGAGGAGTTGGCGGACGCCCTGAACGCCGACCCGGACTCCTGGTGGGCCGCGCACCTGCTCGCCGAGGTGCTGCGAAGGGTGCCCGATGCCACGCCGTACGGCAACGCATTGCGCTTGCTGGCCGACCAGTTGGTGGCGCGGAGGCGGCAACAGGCGGCCGTACCGAAGGAGTTCGCGCCGGAGTTCTGGACCGCGCTGCGCCTGCCCCATGTCGAGCGGTTCGCGTTGCTGCGGGGGCTCGTGCTCGCCGATGGGCCCCCGCAGGACACCGCCGGACAGCCCCGATTCCTGGACGCCGCCGCTGAGTTGCTCGCCGCGGACCCCGCCGTCGTACAGCCGCTGCTGACCCGGTGGTTCGACGACGAGCGGGCGTTGCCCGCGACGCCGGAGGCGACCGTGGCGACGGCCGCGCAGGCCTTGCTGCACACGCATCGGCGGCGGGCGCTGGACGATCTGACGGAGGTGCTCGTCGGCTGTGCGCACGGGCGGGCCGACGAACTTCTCGCCGTACTGGCCGAGGAGGAGCCGTCGGCCGTGTGCCGGGCCGTGGACCGGTGGGCGCACGACGAGCGGCCGGCGCGCCGGGTGGCGGCGGTGGCGTACGGACTGCGGGCCGCACCACACGTACGGACCGAGGCCGACCGCGAACTCCTGCGCTACGCGGCCGAGTTCCTGCTGGCCCGCCCCGCCGACTGCACCCTGCACGGCGGCGCGCTCGCCCTCCTCGTCCGCGATCCACACACCCGCGCCCGCCATCTCCCGCAGGCGCTACGGCACTTCGTGTCCGGCGACCCGCAGTTCCCGCCGAGCGCGCTGGCCGCCGCCCTGACCACCCACCCCGAACCGGTCCTGGAGGCCTTCCGCGCCCGCCTGCACGGACCGCACGCGAGCGAGGCCGTCCGCACCCTCGCCGACGTCACGGCCCCGGACCTCGCCCGCCGGGCCGCCGCCCTGGTGCGCGAGACCGCCGTACGGTGGCCGGAGACGGCGGCGCACCTCGGCGTCTACGTGGACCGGTGCCTCGACCACGGCCCCACCGCCCGCGCGATCCTCTTCCCCCTGGTCACCGGCCTCCTGGACGGCGGCCCGGCCTCGGCGCGCACCGCCCTCGCCCCCGTGCTCGCCGCCCCCGGCATCCCGGCCTCGCGCCCCCTGCGCCGCGAACTCCTGGAGTTCCTGCTCACGCACGAGCACGACCCCGCCGTACTGGACGCACTCCTGCACACGGCCGGCCGCCGTGACGACGACGAGATCCGCGACCTCGTCCACCGCACCGGCCGGCTGCTCGTCCGTACCCCCGCGGGCGCGACCCGTTTCGACCGCGGGCTCGTCGACCTGGGCCGCCACGTGCCCGGCTTCGCCGCGCTGATGGCCCGCTGGCTGGCCGACACCCCGGAGGACTGGGCCGCGGTGGTCGGACCCAGCACGCGGCGCATGATCGAGAACCTGGCCGGGGTGGGGGTTCCCGCGTAGCGGCTTCGGTACGTGCGCCCGGTCACAGCCTCCAGGCCGATGCGGGCCACAGGCCCCCGGCATGGCACCCTTAGACCTGCGTAAGAGGTCAATGACACAGGTCTACATACGGACACGGGTTCGATGAGGAGCGGTCACAGTGCAGCGCTGGCGTGGCTTGGAGGACATCCCTGAGGACTGGGGGCGCAGTGTCGTCACCATCGGTTCTTATGACGGGGTCCACCGCGGGCACCAGCTGATCATCCGGCATGCCGTGGAGCGCGCCCGTGAGCTGGGCGTTCCCTCGGTCGTCGTCACCTTCGACCCGCACCCCAGCGAGGTCGTGCGCCCGGGCAGCCACCCGCCGCTGCTCGCCCCGCACCACCGCCGCGCCGAACTGATGGCCGAGCTGGGGGTGGACGCGGCGCTGATCCTGCCGTTCACCAAAGAGTTCTCGAAGCTGTCCCCGGCCGACTTCGTGGTCAAGGTCCTGGTGGACAAGCTGCACGCGAAGGCGGTCGTCGAGGGCCCCAACTTCCGCTTCGGCCACAAGGCCGCGGGCAATGTGGCCTTTCTGATCGAGCAGGGCAGGACATACGACTTCGAGGTAGAGGTGGTGGATCTTTACGTGAGCGGTGCGGCGGGCGGCGGCGAGCCCTTCTCCTCCACACTGACCAGACGCCTGGTCGCCGAGGGCGACGTCGAGGGCGCCCGCGAGATTCTCGGCCGCCCGCACCGGGTGGAGGGCGTCGTCGTGCGCGGCGCCCAGCGCGGTCGCGAAATGGGCTTCCCGACGGCCAACGTCGAGACCCTGCCCCACACGGCGATCCCGGCGGACGGCGTCTACGCCGGTTACCTCCACGTCGAGGGCGAGGCCATGCCGGCCGCGATCTCCGTCGGCACGAACCCGCAGTTCGACGGCACCGAGCGCACGGTGGAGGCGTACGCGATCGACCGCGTCGGCCTCGACCTGTACGGCCTGCACGTCGCCGTCGACTTCCTCGCGTTCGTGCGCGGCCAGGCGAAGTTCGACTCGCTGGAGGGCCTGCTGGAGCAGATCGCCCAGGACGTGAAGCGATGCAGGGAACTGATCTCGGCGGATACCGGGGATGCCGGGTAGCTGTTCTTCTTTCTACGACGCGAAGGGCGGCCGGTGCTTGTGAGCACCGGCCGCCCTTCGCGTTCGGCGGTGGGGATTACTGCTGCGGGGGTGCGGGCGGGGGCGGGGGCGGGGTCTGACCGGGCTGTGCGTGGCCGGGGTGCTGCGGGTACGGCTGGGCCTGCTGCTGCCCCGGGTGCTGCGGGTAGGGCGGTGCGGGCTGCTGCGCCGGGGGCTGACCCTGCTGGGGGTAGGGCTGCTGACCGTACGGCTGTCCGGGCTGGGGCTGTTGCGGGTACTGGCCGGGCTGCCCGGGGTACGGCTGGCCGGGCCCGGGTTGGCCGGGCTGCGGGCCCGGGTACGGCGGCTGCTGTCCCGCGTAGCCCTGCTGTCCCGCGTAGCCCTGCTGGCCCGGCATCGGCGGGGCCGCCACCGGCGGCGGGTTGCCGTCGCTCGTCCACAGGCCGTGCATCTGCTGGTGCCGGACGAAGTCCTCGGCGACCAGTGCCGCGAGGTTGAAGTACGACTCCCGGACCTTCGGCCGCATCATGTCGAGGTCGACCTCCGCACCGGCGGCGAGATGCTCGTCGAACGGCACGACCACGACACCCCGGCAGCGCGTCTCGAAGTGGCTGACGATGTCCTCCACCTTGATGGTCTTACCGGTCTCGCGGACACCGGAGATGACCGTGAGCGAGCGCGAGACCAGGTCCGCGTACCCGTGCGCCGACAGCCAGTCCAGCGTCGTACTCGCGCTGCTCGCACCGTCCACGGACGGCGTCGAGATGATGATGAGCTGGTCGGCGAGGTCGAGCACACCGCGCATCGCGCTGTAGAGCAGACCGGTGCCGGAGTCGGTGAGGATGATCGGGTACTGCTTGCCCAGCACGTCCAGCGCGCGCCGGTAGTCCTCGTCGTTGAACGTGGTGGAGACGGCCGGGTCGACGTCGTTGGCGATGATCTCCAGACCGGAGGCCGCCTGGGACGTGAACCGGCGGATGTCCATGTACGAGTTGAGGTACGGGATCGCCTGGACCAGGTCGCGGATGGTGGCGCCGGTCTCGCGGCGCACGCGGCGGCCGAGGGTGCCGGCGTCCGGGTTGGCGTCGATCGCGAGGATCTTGTCCTGGCGCTCGGTGGCGAGCGTGGAGCCGAGCGCGGTGGTCGTCGTGGTCTTGCCGACACCGCCCTTGAGGCTGATCACCGCGATCCGGTAGCAGGACAGCACCGGCGTGCGGATCAGCTCCAACTTCCGCTGCCGCTCGGCCTCTTCCTTCTTGCCGCCGATCTTGAACCGCGAGGGCGCGGCACCGGGCCGACCGCTCTTCGCCTTCTGCTTCTTGTTGTTGAGCAGCCGGTCCGACGACAGCTCCACGGCGGCGGTGTAACCCAGCGGCGCGGCACCGGGGTTGGTCGGCTGCCGCTGGTCGTGCTGAATGGGCTGGGGCCAGGCGGCGCCGGTGCGGGGGTCGACCGGGGGCTGGGTGGGCGGCGGCGCCTGCGGCTGGGGTGCCTGCGGGGGCTGCGGTGCGTCGGGCTGGGCCTGCTGTGCGGGCGCGGGGGGCGCCGGGGGGAAGCCGTAGCCGCTCTGGGGGTGGGGCTGGCCCTGTTGTGCCGGCGCAGGGGGGAAGCCGTAACCGCCTTGCTGGTTCGGCGCGTTGGGGGCGGGCTGGGGCTGGGCCTGCTGTGCCGGTGGCGGCGGGAAGCCGTAGCCGCCCTGGGTGTTCGGCGCCGGCGGTGCGTTCCAGGCGGCCGGCGCGGGTTGCGGTGCCTGCGGCTGGAACGGGGGCTGCTGCTGCGGCGGCAACGGCGGCTGGGCCGGGGGCGCTACGGGCTGTTGCGGTACGGGTGGCACGGGCGGCGGGGGCGCCATAGCGTCCAACGGCACGGGCTGCGGCGGTACTTGGGGGTGAGGCTGGCCCTGCCCCTGGCCTTGCGGCTGAGGCTGTGCCGGCCAGTGGTCGGCCGGGGCCGGGGCGGCGGGCTGGTACGAGGGCGGCAACGGCGGGACACCGCTCTGCGGGGCCGGCGGCGGAGTCCAGGCGGGAGGGGCTTCCTGTACGTCGCCGGGGGCACCGGTGGCCGGGGCGTCACCCTGAGGGACCTGAGGGGCCTGAGGGGAGTCGGCCTCGGGCGGTGTGGGCGCTGTGGCGTCGGCGTTGCTCGGCTCGTGCTCCGGAGCGCCGGCCAGGTCACCAGCTGCGTCGTCGGTCGTGTCGCTCGCCGTGTCATCCGCCTGGGCGTCGGTCTGGGCGGCGCTGGGGTCCGTGTCGGGGGATGCCGTGGACGCGGAGGCGTCGCCGGTGCTCTCGCCTTCGGCGGGGTTCGCGGAAGCAGAGGAGTCCTCGGTGTCCGTGTCGGCGACCGGTGCGTCCTCGTCCTGGATGCTCACCTCGGCGGCATCGGTGCCCTCGGTGACACCGGCATCCGGCACCTCGGGCTCGAACTCCGGTTCCCCGGAGCCTGATTCGGCGTCACCGGCACCGACACCAGTACCGGCACTGGCACTGGCACCGGCATCCGAGCCTTCGGCGCCTTCCACGGAACCTTCGTCACCCACGGAACCCTCGGCCGGAGCCGGAGCCGCCGGGGTTTCCGCGTTGGCCTGGTCCGTGTCGCCGTGCTCCGGCGTGCTGTCCGGCCCCGCACCCCGTTCCGTGATCTCCCGCTTCAGGGCGGCGGAAGAGATCCGCATCGTCGCGCCGCTCACGAGGTCGCCGTTCTCGGAGTCCTCCTCGGCCGGGACCGCGGGCGGCGGAACCGTGGCCGACGGTGCCCAGCCGGGCTGGAAACCGGAGTTGTCCGGCAGCACAGGCACCGTGAACGACGGTCCGACCGGAGGCGCCGGGGGCGGTGTCGCCGTACCGTTCGCCGGAGTCGGAGGCGGCGAGGCCTGCGCGGAAGCGCCCGACGCGCCGGACGAGTTCTGCGTGTACCAGGCCGGCGGCGCGTAGTCGATCGTGAACTCGCCCGTCATCTCGATGGCGGACTCGTCGTCGGGCTGGTCATCGCCGGGCGTGGCCCAGCCCCCGCGGATCCCGTCCCGATCGCTGCTCACAATTCCTCCTGGTGTGGTCGAGCACCCTCATGTCGTGCTGGGGCGACCGCTCGTGTCGTACGGGCCCGGTCCGCCGAAAGCGTCGGGAACGGTCGGTCGGCGGCCCGAATCGATCGGATCCGCCCGGCCCGTCCCCCGAAGCGCTGCCGGTCCGGCCGCGGGCCCTGACGCGGCGCCCGGTCCCAGCCTAATCACCACAAGCAACCTCACGGCAGGCCCGTCCACCTCTCCGCGTCCGTCCAACGCGCCACATGACGCCCGGAACCGGCACATGTGCCCACCGCCCCGTTGCGCAAAACGGGAGATAGTGGCGCGCATCCGCTGGGGAAGAAGGGGCGAAACGGGCTGAATCACTCAACTTCGGTCGGTGGTCCGCCGGTTCAGTCCATCCTGCGTGGTGTACCCAACAATCCGATCTCGGCATCCGTGGGCTGGGTCATCACATACTGCCGGTCGCGGTCGCCGCACCAGAGCGTGACGCCGTCGGGGAGCGTGGGCAGGGAGTCGACGTCGGCCCGGGGGAGCGCCATGGCGCGGCCCAGCTCCGCCGCCTCGTCCGGCGAGATCCGCTGCACCCCGACGAGCCGCGCCTGCCGTATGAGCCGAGGCGCGACGGGACTGAGATACGGCAGCAGGGTCAGCACCGACTGCCAGGGCCCGGACACCACCCGCCCGCGCGGTGGCCGCATGCCGCAGTCCCGCACCACGAGCACGGGTGTGCCCGCCGAGGCACCCTGCGGCTGGACGCGGCCCACGTCGTACACCGCCAGGCCGTTCTGTCCGCCGCCCATGGCGTGGACCATCTGCATCCAGGCCTGCGGGCGGCCGGTCTCCACGGCGACGCGCGCACCGGTGGCCGCCGCTCTGAGGGCGATGACCTGCGCGGTCCACAGCCCGCCGATGAGGACGACGTCGTACGGAGTGGGCCGGTTGAGGCCCAGCACCGCGGGCTGTCCCTCGGTGTCGACGCCGATCACGACGCCGTCGTCCCCGATGGGCAGCGCGAGCGCGTCCACCTGCTCGGGGGAGAGCACATGCCGTCCGTGGCGGGGACCGATCAGGCCGAGGCCGCTGCGCAGCATCGTCAGCGCGGTCATCGGGCACCTCCGAGGGGCAGGGTGGCGAGCACACCCGGGAGCTGCTCGCGGTCGAGGCGGGCCAATGCCAGGCCGGTGTGCCGTGCCGCGCCCTCCAACGCGCGCCGTGCCGCGACCAGTTCGTCGTCGCTGCGGCCCGTCACCCGCAGGTGCCCGCACATCGACACCTCCTGGCGCTCCCCGCGCGCGAGCGTGAGGCTGAACGTCGTGGCGAGCGCCGGGGTGGCCGTGAGCAGGGCGATCAGCTGGGGCAACGACGGGCCGCGACCGCCCAGTTGGGGCCAGCGGCGGATCCAGTACGTCGTGTGTCTGCGGTTGTCGCAGCGCCAGCTCCGGCTGGACTCCTCGGTCCGGCGCTCCCGTGTGTCGGTCCGTCCGGCCTCCGCCGTCACCAGGGGGTTGGCGCAGGCGGAGGTGGCGAGGGCGGCGGTCAGCTCCTCCTCGTTCAGGATCGTCGTGCGGAAGCCGGCACCGGTGAGGCGGCTCGCGAGATGGTCGGCGACGCGCACGACGCACTTCTGCGCTCCGGTGAGGCCGCCGCCTCGCGCGGCCACGGCCTCCAGGCACTGCTCGGGGTCGAGCTTCAGTGCGATCCAGGTGATGCGCACCGCCGGGGCGCCGGTCTGCTCCTGCAGCGGCGCGTAGTTGGTGACGGCCACCGAGTGCTGGGGCAGGTGCAGCGCGGGCGCGGGCTGGGTGTGCAGCACGAGCTGCGCCGACTCCAGCCGGATACCGTCCACTTCGAGCGCGTCCCGCACCAGCGAGAGCGGCAGCGGCTGCCGGTTCCGGTCGGCCCGCAGCGCGGTGACATCGGCCTCGACCTGTACGACGGCGGTCACGAAGGTGCCGTCCCCGATCAGCCCGATCGGACGCCGGTCCCGGCCGCCGTACGAGTAGGTCCGCAGGGTCGGGTCGCACTCGACGGTCGGTGCGAGACCGGGCTCGGTGCCCGGCGGTGTCTCCGTGTTCGCGGCGCTCTTCTGCCGCGCCCGCAACGCCCGCGCGGTGCCCATCCATTCGGGCAGGGAGCGGCCGCGCCGCCGGACGAAGGCGAGCAGCACGAGCGCCACGGCGACGACACCCGCCGGCACCAGCGCCATCGGGGCGATCGCCCAGCCGACGAGGAGGACGGCCGCCGCGAGCTCCAGCAGGACGAGCCGTTGCAACCGGAATGCCCCGCCCTGTCCGCGGCGCGTCCTGAGATGAAGTCCGCCCGGTCCCTGGGGCGATGCGCCCGCCGCGGACGGCGGCTGCGCGGACCCCGGCCCGGGTGTCCCGGAGCCCCTCGTCCGCGACCGGTCACGAGACCGTGTCCGCGTTCCGGAAGCCATCACTCCATCCCCCCGTTTTACTCACAACTCACTGCTGTTTCAGCACCACATAGGGCCCCTGAAGGTCCAGGTACCCTACCCGCTCCACACGTCCCCGCGGATACCAGGCATAGTAGGTGCCTGGTCTGACATCGATGGGCGGGGGACGTCGAACTCCCGAGCGCTGCCCAGGCTGAACACGGGGAGAGACAGACACAGATGGCATCTCGGCGGGACCAGCTCAACGCCTACACCTTCGCGAAGCGCCGCATGCTGGCGTCCTTCGTGCAGTCGTCCCCGGACGGTTCGGAGGAGGGGGCACCGCGACCGCTGCGCGGAGTGGTGCCCGGCGTCATCGTGGGCGTGGTCGTCATGGCGGTCTTCGGCGCCTGGGGCATGTTCAAACCGACGGCGCCCCAAGGCTGGGCCACCCCCAAGTCGAAGGTGATCATCGCCAGCAAGTCGACCACCCGCTACGTCGTCCTGACGACCGACGGCAAGGCCCAGCTGCACCCCGTCCTCAACATGGCGTCCGCGAAGCTGCTCCTCAACGCCGGGCAGGGCGAGGTCGTCACCGTCGACGAGTCGGTCCTCGACGGCGGCAAGATCCCGCACGGCGTCACCGTCGGCATCCCGTACGCCCCCGACCGGCTGCCCTCGGCGAGCGAGGCGGGCGCCGAGAAGCGCTGGGCGGTGTGCGAGCGCCCGAGCGCGGGCGGCGGTTCCATCCAGAAGGCGGCGCTGGTCCTCGCCGAGCGCGACATGAAGAAGACCGAGGGCAAGCAGCGGCTGCGGGGCGGAGAGCTGCTCTACGTGGTGGACCCGGACAAGAACCGCTACGTGGTGGACGCGAGCGGCACGGCGTACCGCGTGGACAAGAGCGACGAGCTGCTGCTGCGCGCGGTCGTCGGCACCGGCCGCGACCCCGAGCGCGTCTCCCAGGAGTGGCTGGCCACCCTGCACCAGGGCGACCCGATCACCTTCCCGTCCATCGGCTCCACACCCGGTACGGCCGCCGGCGCCCCGGGCGAGCTGGACGCGTCGGCCAACAGGGCGGGCATGGTGCTCAAGGCGTCCGACGCCAGCGGGGAGCACTACTACGTAGTGCTTCCCGGCAAGGTCGCGCAGGTCTCCGCCTTCGTCGCCCAACTCCTGCTGTCCAGCAAGGATCTGGCCCCGCTCGGCCAAGCCGGTCACGCCACCGCGGTGAGCCCGGGCGCGATCACCCCGGAGGGGACCTTCGGCGCCGAACACCGCTGGCCCACCAAGGAACCCACGGCCGTCAACGAGGCCTCGGACGCGTCCGGCAGCCGCAGCACGATCTGCAATGTCCTACAGAAGGTGGACGGCAAGGGCGTCACCACCCTGACGACCTGGGCGGGCACCGACTTCCCGGCCCCGCTCCCCACCGACTCCACCAGCGCCTACGTAACGCCCGGCTCCGGGCAGCTCTTCCGCCAGTTCCAGGGCGAGGAGACCAAGGCGGGCCCCGTCTTCCTGGTCACCGACACGGGGCTGCGTTACGTCCTGCAGTCCAACGCCGACAGCGCCACGAACGACGCGGGCATCGGTACGACGGCCAAGGAACGCCAACAGGAGCAGCAGGAGGCCGAGCAGGCCCAGATCCGGCTCGGCTACGCCGACGTCGACCCGGCGCCGGTCCCCGCCTCCTGGTCCGAGTTCCTGCCCACGGGTCCCCGTCTGTCGACGGCGGCGGCACGTCAACCGCAGGGTTCGTAGGGGGAGTTGGGCATGCCATACACGATTTCCCGCCGTCCCCTCCGCCCTCTCCGCGCTACGGCGGCGCTGGCCGCCGTAGCCGCGACCCTGGCCGTGTCCACCGTCGTGCTCGCGCCTCCCGCGGCGGCGGACGACGGCTTCTCGGACCAGTGCACGTTCCCCAACAAGAAGTACCCGGGCCGCCCTTGGGCCCTGCAACGCGTCCTCCTCGACGAGCTGTGGAGCCAGTCCAAGGGCAAGGGCGTACGGGTGGCGGTCATCGACACCGGCGTGGACGTGAAGAACCCCCAGCTCACCCACGCGGTGGACGTGAAGAGCGGCCGTAACCTCCTGCCCAAGAACCTCAAGGACAGCAACGGCGACAAGATCGCGCGGGGCAGCGAGAACGGCACGACCGACACCGTGGGACACGGCACCAAGGTCGCCGGCATCATCGCCGCCCGCCCGATCAGCGGCACTGGTTTCGTGGGTCTGGCCCCCGAGGCGACCATCATCCCGATCGAGCAGAACGACGCGGACGGCCACGGCACGGTGGACACGCTCACGGCCGCGGTCAACTACGCGATCCAGGCCAACGCCGACGTCATCAACATTTCCCAGGACACGTCGAACGCGGTGAAGCCCGACCCCTCCCTGGAGTCGGCGATCGACACGGCACTGTCGAAGAAGATCGTGGTCGTGGCGTCGGCGGGCAACGGCGGCCAGGGCGGCAACGTCAAGAAGACGTACCCGGCGTCCTTCCCCGGCGTCCTCGCCGTAGCGGCCTCCGACCGCAACAACGAACGCGCGTCCTTCTCCCAGTCGGGCGACTTCGTCGGCGTAGCGGCACCCGGCGTCGACATGATCTCCACCGTCCCCAAGGGCGGTCACTGCTCCGACAACGGTACGAGCTTCTCGGCGCCCTACGTCTCCGGTGTCGCCGCGCTGATCAAGGCGAAGCACCCGGACTGGACCGCCCGCGAGGTCGTAGCCCAGATCGAGCAGACCGCCGAGCGCACCATCGCCGGCCACGACCGCCTCGTCGGCTGGGGCGTCGTGGACCCGGCCCGCGCGCTCACGGAGGACGACCACCCGATCGAGTCCCCCAACCCCCAGGACGGCCTCACCAAGGCCCAGGCCCCGTCCCCCGCGAAACTCCAACTCGGCGAGACCCCCGACGAACACGACGCCCGCCTCGCGACCTACGTCGCCCTGGGCGCGGCGGTACTGGTGGCGGGACTGGGCGGCACGGCGGTGGCGACCCGGGACGCGCGCAAGCGGGCGCGGCGGGTCGCGGGGCTGGACTGACGCCCGGCGAGCCCCGAGGGGTGCGCCGCCCGTGGGCTCCGTCTGTCGGCTCCGTCCGCCTGTCAAGAGGGCACGACCTGCGAAGGAGCAGGCAGACGGCGGAAGTTGACGCAAACGGAGGATGCCATTCGCAATGGTCACGCAGCAACGACGGCTCCGCGTCACCCCTCCACCCGCCATGTTGGTCACTCACATGTGTGCGGGTACGACGACTGAGTAGCCGTACTCAGGCCGCCGGTCCGCAGGTCACGTAGCGTCAGAGGGCGGCAGCCGCCCAGGTGGGCGCGAGAGCGTGGCGTGAAGGAGCGGTGAAGCTTGGTCGAGTGATAGCACAGCTGTCGTATAAGGCAGTTGGGACTGTCACAGGAAGCGACTAGAGTGATTGCGTTGCGGAGAGGAACGCTCAGGAGTGCAGTCGCTCAGGGGCGGGCGACGAAAACGGGGAGGGGAAGGCATCATGCCTCCTGTTGACGGTGGAGGGGGCTTCAGGGCAAGCCTGGAAGCGCTCGGAACGTTCAAGAAGCGTGTGGACGGGGTGCTTTCGAACTTCGAGAGCTCACCGGGTAGCGCGCACAAGGTCGGGGCGCACGAGCTCACCCAGGCTTCCTTCGGCGGTGCCGGAAGTTTCGGCGAGGCCAAGGGCCTGCACGCACAGTACGAGCGGGTCCACGAGCGTCTCACCGCGCTCTCCAAGAACCTGGGCCTCCAGATCGAGGCGCTCCAGATCGCCGTGAGCGCCGCGCACAACAACTTCCACAACGTGGACGAGGACCAGCGGCGCCGATTCTGGGAGATCCAGACACAGCTCAGTCGTGAGCACGCCGAGGCGCTGCAGGAGCAGCAGGCCGCGGAGGCGGCGAAGAACGGCAAGCCCGAGCAGGGGCGTTCCGACGACAAGCAGTCCAAGGCCGGGTACTGATGGGTGACGAGCAGAAGCAGCCGAATCCGCACCAGGCGGAACTGACGCAGGTGGCCCAGCAGGTCGGCGTCATCGATGCCGCCAGCACCATTTCGAACATCTTCGGCGGCGGCAACGTCCGGTGCTTCGGCACGACCGACTTCGAGAACCACCGCCTCAACGACATGATCGACATGGTCCAGACCGCGAGTCCGGAGCACCTGGAGAACGCGGGCACGGCGCTCTGGGAGGCCCGCGACGCCATCAGCGACGCGGCCGAGGAACTCCGCGGCCACATCGACAACGTCGACTGGGAGGGCGACTCCGGTCAGGCCTTCCGCGACTGGGGCAGCGACCTCGTCACCTACGCCGTCAACCTCGCGTCCTTCGCGGAAGTAGCAGGCACCCAGATCTCGGCCGCGGCCACGGGCCTCGCCTCCGTCCGCATCGCCATGCCGCCACGCGACACCCGCTTCAACACCAGCCAGACGCCCAGCGACATTCCGCTGCCCGCGCGCGTCTCGGGCAACGGGGAGTACACCGAGGCGGTCAAGGTCGAGAAGGACCGACAGGAGGCGATCAACCAGATGAATCGGTTGTCGTCCTTCTACACGGTGTCGGAGGGGGTGTTGGCGGCACAGGAGCCGCCTACGTTTTTGCAGGCTATGCCGGATGTGGGGGTGCCTAGGCCGAAGCCGTCGATCTCGGATCCGTATCTACCCATTGAGAAGCGAGATGACCAGAGCCTTGGTGGCGTTCAGGAGCCAGCGGCGACTCGTCACCACGCTTCGAGCGTGGTGACCCACCATCCGAGTTCGGTCGACACCACGCAGACGGTCAGGCACCCGGATGACTCGCGTGTCCATCCAGACGTGAACGTCGGTACGAAGATCGACGGTGTGGGCACCCTGCCGTCCCAGGAGATCACGAAGCCGGCGACCAACCTGCCTCCGACAATGCCCGCTTCGGGCGGAGGCAATAGCGGGATGATTCCGCCCTTGGTCTCGGGTGCGGTTCCTCCTGCTTTCGGCACCTCGACGGGACGTACCTCGGGATTCGGCGGAGCAACCGGGAGCAGATCCCCGATTTCGGCGCAGGGACGTGCGGTCAGTCCCGGTGGTACGACAGGCGGGCGTGGCAACACAGGCCCGATGGGGCGTGCCGCCGCAACAGGACAGTCGGGCATCCGGAGTGGTGAAACAGCAGCAGGCAGATCACCCCTCGGCCGGGCAGTATCCGGCGGAACGCCTCGCCCCGTCGGCGGGCCGGTGGGCGGCCGGGCCGGCGGCCCGACTTCCACAGGGGCGGCACGTGGCAACGGTGTGGTCGGAGGAAAGCCCACCACAGGCGCTGCCCCGGGAGCGAACGGACCCAGGGTGCCTCGCGGCACGGTCGTCGGTGCCGAGGGCAACTCCAACTCCCGTACACCTACGGGCAAGATCGGTCAGCGCGGGGTCATCGGGGCGCCGAAATCCGCCCCGGGCGCGCGCCCGGGGCAGTCCGGTCGGCCCGCCGTGGGCAACCCCGACGGGGTGGTCGGCACTCCCCAAAGCCGGCCTTCCACTGTCAGGGGCGCCGGAGGCACCGGAGGTGCACCGGGGGTTCCGAGGGGGTCGGCGGGAAGTCGACACAGTAGGAACCGAGAAGACCGTGAGGGCGAGCGCGAGCAAGATGCGCAGCGGCGCAACACGCCGCCCGTGACCGACTGACCACGAGCGAGGATCAACAGAAGCATGACAGGGACCAGCCCGCGTGGCGGATTGACCGCGTTCCTCCAAGGACGTGCCGGAAGACGAGTGTCGGCCGTGTGTGCCGCAGTCGGTGCTTTCGCCATTGTGTCTTCGGGGCTGGCTCCGAGCGCGGTTGCCGCCGATGTTCAGTCGAAGCAGTGGTACTTGGACATTATGGACGCGAAGGGGATGTGGAAGGTAAGCACAGGCAAAGGCGTCAAGGTTGCTGTGCTGGACACTGGGGTAAACCCGGACACTTCATCCCTCAAGGGCCAGGTACTCGTGGACGGGGTGCATCAGGCTGTCTCGTACAACGCCACCAACGACTATCTGAGCCACGGGACCACCATGGCGGAGATGATTGCCGGCACCGGCGCCGGAGGTGGTCTGCAGGGCCTGGCTCCCGGTGCGAAGGTCGTGCCTTACCGGGTGCTGACCAAGGGCGTGAAGAACAAGACCGACGTAAAGAAGACACCTTCGATCGCCGATGCGATCAAGGCTGCCGCAGACAGCGATGCCAAGATCATCAGCATGTCGTTCGGCGGCGACATCATGAACCCGGACGAGGCCAAAGCCGTTAAGTACGCCGAATCCAAGGGCAAGTTGATGTTCGCTGCTACTGGAAACGACGCTGAGACCAAGAACTTCATTGGCTACCCTGCCGCAGACCCGTACGTCGTCGGCGTAGCCGCAGCCGACAAGGACGGCAAGGTGGCCGACTTCTCGGAGCACGGCAACTACGTCGATCTGGCGGCCCCGGGTCGCAACGTTCCGGTGTGGTGCGACGCGACATTCAAGTCGTACTGCGACAGCGGTGGTACCAGCGCAGCGACCGCCCTCACCTCCGCCTCCGCCGCCCTCATCTGGTCCGCGCATCCCACCTGGACGGCCAACCAGGTCCTGGCCACCCTCATCGACACCGCAGGCCGCGACTGGCCGAAGAACAAGCCGAGTAACTACCTTGGCTACGGCCTGATCCGCCCCCGCAAGGTGTTGGAGAACAGCAGCATCAACCCGGGTGCCCCCGGCACGGACCCGCTCAGCTTCGAGAACGGAACCGGCGTCACGGGCGCTTCGCCCTCCGCCTCCGCATCGACCTCGTCCAAAACCCCCACCCCCACCTCAGGCGGCCAGACTTCCGCCGCAGCATCGACCTCCGACTCGTCCGGCAACACCACCCCGTGGGTCGCACTCGGCGCCGCAGCGGCCGTAGTCGTGCTCGGCGGTGGAGCCTTCGCGGTGGTTCGCTCGCGGCGAGGCGCATGAGAGCTCGTACACCGGGCTCACCCGACCAACCAGCGCTTCACCACTCGGTGTTGCGTCCCAGAAACACCAACCTCTCTCGCGAAAGGGAGTGCCGAGATGGCTGACGGCCGCAAGCTTGATGACGCACATGTACAAAAGCTCCAGACGAACGTCATCGACAGGTACGACAACGTCAAGAAGCACCTGCAGAAGCTCCAGGGCTGCATCGACATGATCGAGGCGAACTGGACGGGCCACGGTGCCAACGCCTTCAAGACCAAGCAGCACGAGATCAACGACCACATGGTCGGGATCGGCCGCATGCTCGACGACTTCCTGAACGGAATTCACCTCACCAAGCAGGACAAGGACAAGCTCGAGGACGAACTCCACTCCACGATCTCCAGCATCGAAGTGGACGCTGGTGCGAAGACCTCGGCGCTCAACCTCTACTGACCGCCCCGAGCGTCGCACCCCGGACCGCGAGGTCCCTCTCACATCGTCAAGGAGATGAGGAAACATGACCGGCACGCCGCACATGCAGGATCTCGCCGTCAAGTACGGCACCCTGGACGCGCTCGCCACTGAACTCGGCAACCTGGCCAAGCAGTTGGAGAGCGACCTCACGGCGCTGAAGAAGGGCGTCCACGACGCGGCCGAGGGCTGGGCCGGTGACGCCTACGAGTCCTTCAACCGGAAGTCGAGGGAGTGGGACGGCCACACCACTGCCATCCACCAGGCGCTGCTGTCCATCACGCAGAAGGTGCACCAGGCCGGCGGCGACTACCGCGGCGGCGACAAGAAGGCGGCCAGCTTCTTCGAGTAGGACAGGCTGACAACAGCAACACCGGGGTGGGCACGCACGGGAGGTGCCCACCCCGGTGTTTGCGTTTCGGGCAGCTCTTCCACACGGTGAACCGAAGGCGGCTTCGAAGTCCCACCTGGTGGGGGCGGCGCACGGATGACCTGTCCTACTGTCAGGGGCCTTGTCGTGGTTGAGGCTCGGGCACATCGCAATGGCGTGGGGCGTGGGGCGAGTGGCGCGCGGCGTGTTGGGTGGTGAGCGGCTCGGTGGTGCAGTGGTGCAGACGGTGGCGGGACGAAGGTACATCGAAGTTCTAGACAGACCGGGCGATTTGGCGAGGCCGGCCCGTCAACCGGAGCCGCTTCGGGTACGCAGTGCCCTCTTGCTGATCGTCACACCGCCGGGACCTGCATACTTCGATGACCACCGGCCGCCGTGGGGTGACGGAAGAAGGGTGAGCGCCGCACTCACAGCTTGCCGAAGATCACTCCCCGCCAGGTCCAGCCCGACTTCAGGACGGTGTCCTGTAGGGGAGAACGCAGTTCCGCGCTGTCGAAACGGAAGGTCTCCGTCGCTTCGAGGCCACCGTTCTGCCCACGACCGAAGGTCCACTCGCGGCTGCCTGTTCGACTCGGCCCGCGCACGTACTCCGACGGCACCTGGAGCCTCGTCGGACTCCTCACCCGGCTGACCTCCCACTGTTCCTCAAGTGCGCGCAATTCGTGGTCCTCGTTGACGAGTCGCATCCGGATCCGCACGGCGTGAGTGATGTGGGACCGGACGAAATCCTGCTGCCAGGCGGGCTCCGTGAGCCGCCACTCCGCCACCAGGTCGCATTGCTCCCGGTCACCGCAACGGATGACGTACGGAACGTCGGACTGATTGAGACCGAGCAGAGCCGCCCGCAACTCCTCGCCCGGGACTCCTGTGTGAAGAGCGGAGCATCCACGGAGCCGGTTTCGCGGCGGGCGGTCACCGTGACGGACGTCACCGCCCGACCCGTAGGTGCCACGGACTCGTCGGTGACCTCGGGGAGCGTCGCCATGTCGGGCCAGTATTCCCCGTCGATCGTGATGTTCGCTGCGAGGCCAGCGTCCGACGACGGTAGGCGGACTGCGACGAACGGTGCGCCAAGCGCGCCGACTTCATTAGGAGGCGCAGCTCGCCAGCCTTCGGGCAAATCGGACTCGATCGGGATCGGGATCGGTACTGTCGTCGGCCTTGCCGGGCTTCCTCAACTCCTGCAGCGAGGCCCAGTTCAAGACCGCCAAGTACATGCGGGCCACCACTCTCGCCGAGGCATGAGCCCACCATCCCGAACGCGTAGGTCGGCGCCCCCGACCACCCGCGTTACGCCAGACCGTCTGGATCAACGATCCGGCCAAGCGCCGCGAACCGCACCACAAACCTCATAGCGTCACGACCGCCTCTCAGGACTGGAATCTTCCAGGGATTCCGGTGTGGCGGAAGGCGGTGGTGGAGGCAGTGGCGGGTACGGCGGCCGGGAAGGGACCCGGGGGCCAAGCAGGCCTACAGCAGGCGGGCCTACAGGTGGAGGGGGCTGGGGTTCCAGCGATCGGCGGGGGCGGGGCTCAGGCTGTCGGGGCGTGAGGGGCGGTGCCGGAGGTGGAGGCGGGGGTGCAGGCAGTTCCCCGTCTGGCAGGACCGGGCCGCCCGCCCGCAGCCGCTCGATGGTCTGTTCGGCTCGGCGGCGTGCCCGCGGGTCGTCGTCGCGCTGGAAAACGAGCACGTGAACCCATCGGGAGATTCTCCCGCTCGAAAGCAGCCGGTACCCGAGTGCGTGGGCGATGTCCTTGGCCCGAGGCAGTGCTGACGCATCGAGCCGGAACTCGACGCGGCCCCGGCCGTCGAAGCGGGACCGCATCTCGTCGCCATCCATCAACGGTCTCCGTAGCGGGGCAGTTCCTGGGGAAAATCGTGGGCGCCTTGGCATTCGGCCAGTTTGTGTACATGTTTGGTGACTTGATAGGCGATGTCGGTCAAGGCCTGTCCCAATGGCGTGCCGGTTGCTTTGGTGTCTCCGTCCACCCACAGCCTGGTGAGGACCGCATAGTCTTCAGACGCGTTATAGGAAGGGATTGAGGGAGGTGAGCAAGGTGCGTATACCTCCACATAATCACTGTTGAGTTGTGTCAATGCCTCTATGTCATCTGCTGTGGTGTGGATGATCTTGTTGGTTCCGCCGTTTTTCGAATAGCTCTTGAGCCAGTCCGCCTTGGAGATGGGGCGGACCCGGGTTTCACTCAAGAGGGACGAGTTGTTGGTGGTGGTAACGTGACAGTAATAAGTGAGGTCCGCCCTCGAATTTTGACGGTCAGTCCATTGGTCGGCTGATCGTGCCGGTGGCAACACCTGGATGACCAGGTCCCGTTCAACGGTGCCGTCACAAACCCTGGACGGTAGGTTTTCCAGCCCCTTGGTGAAGAAGTGAACATATGCGAACCCGGAGATGCCCGCAGTGCAGAGAATTGTCAGACTGAAAAGAACCACTTTCACGCTTTTTCGACTAGCGACTTTTTCTCGACTCCAACTCAACTTACCCATTCGGGCGCTCCTTGGAGCGAGAGAGGAGCTCGCTGGCATTGTCGAAACCATCCTCGACGGATCGTCCGACGGTGTCGTCTATCCCATCCTTCGGGAGATCCACATGATTCCGACGCATGGCTTCCTCGACTGACCATACGGTTTGTTCGTTCACTGAGTTCCGCGTTTGGTAGAAGTCGTGTGCAGAGTGGTACAAGGCTTGATCGCCAGCGCCGGTTGCCTGCGGTCCCTGGATATGGTCAACGGCCGCCCCAGCGATGGTGGCTAGCCCTCCTCCGACCACACTTCCCATTACGTCTCCTCCGAGCTCTGCAGGAACCTTGAGAAAGGTCATGCCGACTTGGATCCAGGTTTTGGCATAATCCCCCTTTTCCTTCATTGCGCTGTTATATTCGCTCTCGCTCGCGACAGCGGCTTCAACCTCGCCGTCCGCCACGGAATGTGCGACGAGACCTTGGATGATGCCCGCGTTCCTGCCGATATCCCCAAGGAGTTGCTGTTGCGGTCCATCGAAGAGAGATGGGTCCGACAAATGTGATTCCGTGAGGGCGGTGGTATAGAGGCTTTCTCCGAAGACAATGCCAGCCCGCCCGGCGGGGTCTGCGGACACTTCGGAAATGAATCTCGCGACGTCAGGGACCATTTCTTTGAATCCATTCGGGCTTTCGCTGTTCGTAAGGAAGACGCTACCGGATTGCGGGCCGTTCAATGCTTGACTAATCTCAGGCATGTAGGAAGCCGCCATGTTGCCGAAACTGTCACCCAAGCCGTAGCCCACGAGCCCCGCGCCCCCGCCAGGCTGCGCCACCGCCTTCATGATGTTCGCCATGATGTGTACTTGAGCCACGCTGTGCCCCGGTGCCTTGGTGGTGGTGTCACCGTCGGCAACTCCCGTGACGGCGGCTTCCAGGGCGCGGCCGAGGGACTCACCTCGGTCTGTGTAGCCGGTGGTGCCGAGCATGTGCTCCAGATCCGACTTGGACTCGAAGGCGTGTTCCGCCGCCTCGGGATTGTGGGAGAGGCCGTCGAACAGCCCCTCCAGTGGGTCTCTGCCGTTCCCGTCGCCGAAGACGAGATCCACGGCGTCGTACCCCTTGACCCACAGGTCATGGGTGCCGGCGTCCCCTGCTGCCTTGTCCGCCTTGAACAGCTGTTCCCGGTAGTCGCCGAGGAACTCGGTGTCGTACTCGCCCTTACGCATGAGGCTGCTGATGACCTGAGAGCCCAGGGCGCCGACGGGGTTGGGCGAGTCGGTGGCGCGGAAGTTCGTGTTGCGCTCGGCGATGAGGTCCTTCTTCCAGTCCCGCATGGCGTCCGAGTCGGAGAAGGATGCCGTGGCCAGGGTCAGGCTCATGTTCGCCTGTAGGTCCTTCATGGCCGTGAGCTCCGAGCCCCTGGCACCAGCGTGGACGGAGGTCATCTCGGTCCAGAACTGGAGCGTCCCCTTGGCCCCCAGACGGGTCGCGAACTGCTCGGCGAAGAGGGGATCGTCGTGGTACTTCTCCATCGTGCGGTTGAAGACCGCGATGTCGTCGAGGCTCATGTCGGCCGGGTCCTTGGCCATCTTCGCCAGTTTCTCCGCAGCCGCGACGGCCTTTGCCGCCTCGTCCCGGTCCGTGTAGGAGGCGTCGGCGAAGCCGTACTTGGCCTCGTCGACAAGAAGCCTCAGAACCTTTGCGGCGCTCTGGTCGCTCTGTGTCGCCTTGGTCAGGATGCCTTGGATCTCGTCGCGGAAGCCGTTCACCGTTCCCGGATCCGTCACGCCGGTTTTTCCGCTGGGGTCGGACGCCCAGTCGGGCCGGGTGTTCCCGGCGACGGTGAACGTGCCGGCGCCGGTGTCGATCACGCTGAGGTTCTGCTGCGAGGCCCGGGTGATCGCGTCGTTCAACTGGGCACGGAAACCGATGAGTTCGCCCCGGGTATCGGCGAGGATCTTCGTGATGGAGTCGGCCTGGGTATGGGCGTCGGCGAACTCGGTGGCCGTCTTGTCGACGAACTCGCGGGTGACAGTGGCGTTGACGCCGGACCAGTTGGCTTTGTCCGCCCTGCCCTTGAGGTTGCGCTCCGCGTCCTCCTTGAGGGTCGCGAGCTTTGTCGTCATCTGTTCCCAGTCGGTGATCGCCTCGCCGAGCTTCGAGAAGTTACCGAAGCGGAGAGCGTCGAGGTCCATCAGCGGCCCGTCCTGTGTGGTCGAAGCCGATGTCCAGCAGGGAGATGCTGCTGAGAGTGCCCGCGATGAAGCTTTCGTCGGCCGCGTGCTGGTTCTTGGTGAACCGCAGGTGGTTCGAGATGTGCGCGCAGGCGTCCAGCAGGGACTGCACCTGGTCGACCCAGCGCTCCGCGACATGATCGAGAGCCCCGCCGAGTGCGAAGCCTTCGTCCTTGAGTCCGCCGGCGGCCGCCGTGGAGGCGACACGGGCGTAGTCGCTGTACTGCCCGAAGTCGTCGAACAAGTCCTGTGCCGCCGAGCCGATCGCGGCAAGATCCTTCTGGCTGACGGTGAGGTCGCCCCATGCGCTCTTACCCCCGCCCCCACCGCCTCCCGAAGGCGCGAGCTGGTTGAGTTGCATGTGCGCCGACTGCTTCTGAGCCGCCTCGGACTTCAGCTGCTCCCACTCGTCCCACGCCATGCGCGGCCCCTCCCCGTCGGTCTGCTCGGCCCTCGTCCCGACGAAGGCCGGCGAGCTACCTCGCGTGCTTCGACTTGGCGGAACCGATCTCTCAATTTACCAATGGATCAGCTTCACTTGACCGATTCCAAAAGGGAAACGACCAGCCTCCGCATCCCCTCCACAGGCCGCCTTCTGAGTCACTGCGGGGGCCTGAGGAGCCGATGCGCTGAGCGGACCCGGAGCTCAAGCGTCAGGGCGTGTCCGGTGGCGCGACCGGCGCGGGAGCGGTGTGTGGCCACGACCAGCGATGCCTCACTGCGCGGCACCGCTGGAGCCTGGGCCTTCGAAACTCACGGTCAACCGCGCACAAAGCCGTCAGGAGAACCGCCCCGCAGCCACCACCCAGGTACACCGCGCCCACGCCTCACGCCCCGCCGAGGCCTACGGCAGCGTTCCAGCCCCGGCGCCCCCTCAGTACTCCCCTTCCGGCATCAACCCCGTCTGCACCAACGGCTTCCCCCGCTTCCGCGACACGAACACCCCGCGCCCCGCAGGCATCGGCCGCGGCCGCACCCCGCCCAGGACGTCGCCCTCGCCGGGGTCGCCCGCCAGGACGACGCCCTGGGCGCCAAGTTCCTGCATGCGCTGCATGAACGGCTCGTACGCGGCGCGTCCGGCGCCTGCCGTGGAGCGGGCGATGATGAAGCGGACGCCGACGTCACGGGCGAACGGCAGCATCTCCGTGAGGTTGCCCAGGGGGTTGCCGCTGGACGTGGAGACGAGGTCGTAGTCGTCCACGACCACGTACACCGTCGGGCCCTGCCACCAGCTCCGCTCGCGGAGTTGCCGGGCCGTTACGTCGGCCGTCGGGGTACGGCGCTGCATCAGGTCCGCCAGGGCGACCATGTGGTGGTCCATGGCGTTGGACATGGGGATGTACTCGGCGAGGTGCGAGGCCGGCGTCGCGTCCAGCAGGGAGCGCCGGTTGTCGATGACGAAGAGCTTCGCCTCGTCGCCGGTGTACCGCTCCGACAACTGCTTGATCAGCAGCCGCAGCAGGTTCGACTTGCCCGACTCGCTCTCGCCGAACACGAGGAAGAACGGGTCCTGCTCGAAGTCGACGAAGACCGGCTCCAGATTGTTCTCGTCGATGGCGAACGTGACACCGCGCTGCGGGAACCGGTCGCCCGGCGGCAGTTGCGCGGCGGCCAACTCGCGTGGCAGCAGCCGTACTTCGGGCGCACCCGGCGCCTCCCAGTGCCGGGACACCTCGGTCGCCAGCGCCTGGGTGGCGTCGGCCAGGTCGGTGTCCGAGACGAGGCCGTCGATGCGCGGCACCGCCGCCATGAAGTGCAGCCGCTGCGGCGACACACCGCGTCCGGGGACACCGGTCGGGACGTTCACCGCCACCTTGCGGTCGATCTCGGAGTCCATGGTGTCGCCGAGCCGCAGTTCGAGGCGGTTCATCAGGTGGTCCTTGAGGTTGGCGCGGACCTCCATCGACCGGGACGCGGTGAGCACCAGGTGGATGCCGAAGCCGAGGCCGCGCGCGGCGATGTCCAGGACCGCGGCCTCCAACCCCTCGTAATCCGCGCGGAAGTTGCCCCAACCGTCGATGACGAGGAAGACGTCACCCCAGGGCTGGTCCGTGACCGAGATCTGGCCGCGCGCCCGGCGGGAGCGGAACTCCGCGATCGACGGGATGCCCGCCGAGCGGAAGTACTCCTCGCGGCGCGTCATCACGCCGTACACCTCGGAGACCGTGCGCCGGACCTTCTCGGGGTCCAGGCGGGAGCCGACGCCGCCCACGTGCGGCAGGCCGGCCACCGAGGACAGACCGCCGCCGCCGAAGTCGAGGCCGTAGAACTGGACTTCGTACGGGGTGTGGGTCAGGGCGAAGGCGCAGATCAGGGAGCGCAGGAGGGTGGACTTGCCGGACTGCGGGCCGCCGACGATCTGCATATGGCCGGCCGCGCCGGAGAAGTCGATCCACAGGTGGTCGCGGCGCTGCTCGTACGGCTTGTCGACCAGGCCGACCGGGACCACCAGCCGGCCCGCGCCCTCGTAGCCGGGCTGGGTGAGTCCGCGGCCCTGCACCGCCGTGAGGCCGGGCAGGAGTCCGTCCAGCGAGGGCGGGCTGTCCAGCGGCGGCAGCCACACCTGGTGGGCCGCCGGACCCTGCGCCTCAAGGCGGCGCACGATGACGTCGAGCACCGTGTCGGCGAGCGCGTCGTCGATGTCCGGGGACTCGGTGCGCTGCTGCGGCACCGCCGTGTACTGCACCGGCACTTCGGCCGCCGTGAACAGCACCGGCCGCCGGTCGACCGGCAGTTGACCGGCACCGAGCGACGCCTGCGAGGTGCCCGAGCGGTAAGTACCGGACACATAGGCGGCCTTGAACCGCACCATCTCGTCCGTGCCGTACTTCAGGAAGCCGGACCCGGGGACGTTCGGGAGTTCGTAGGCGTCCGGCACGCCCAGCGCGGCCCGCGACTCGGCCGCCGAGAAGGTGCGCAGACCGACGCGGTACGACAGATAGGTCTCCAGGCCGCGCAGCCGGCCCTCCTCCAGGCGCTGCGAGGCCAGCAGCAGATGCACGCCGAGCGAGCGGCCGATCCGGCCGATCTGCACGAACATCTCGATGAAGTCCGGCTTGGCGGTGAGGAGTTCGCTGAACTCGTCGATCACCAGCACCAGGGAGGGGATCGGCTGGAGCGGGGCGCCCGCGGCGCGCGCCTTCTCGTAGTCGTGGATGTTGGCGTAGTTGCCCGAGTCGCGCAGGAGTTCCTGGCGGCGGTTGAGCTCGCCGCGGATGGAGTCGCCCATGCGGTCGACCAGCGTCAGATCGTCCGCGAGGTTGGTGATCACGGCCGCCACGTGCGGCATCTGCGCCATGCCGGCGAAGGTGGCGCCGCCCTTGAAGTCCGCGAGGACGAAGTTCAGCGTCTCCGAGGAGTGGGTGACCGCGAGGCCGAGGACCAGGGTGCGCAGCAGCTCGGACTTGCCGGAGCCGGTGGCGCCCACGCACAGTCCGTGCGGGCCCATGCCCTCCTGCGCGGCCTCCTTGAGGTCGAGCATCACGGGCCGCCCGTCCTCCCCGAGCCCGATCGGCACCCGCAGCCGCTCGGCCAGCGAACGCGTCCGCCAGGTGCGCTTGGTGTCGACGGAGGCCGCGTCACCGAGGTTCAGCAGATCGGTGAACTCCAGGTTGGCGAGCAGCGGTTGGTCGTCGTCCCCGCCGGACGCCATCCGCAGCGGCGCCAACTGCCTTGCGAGCGCCTCGGCGGACTCGTACGAGAGGGCGTCGGGCGTCCCCTCGTAGACGTCTCCGTGTCCGGACTCCAGATGCAGCGACGTCGGCTGTACGACGATGGAGAGCTCGCCGCGGACCGCGGCCGGTTCGCCGGGGACGACGTCGACGAGCGTCACGCCCTGCAGGCCCTCGGGGTTGGCCAGGACCGAGTCGGGGGGCAGGGAGACCCCGTCGAGGACGATGACGATGTGCGGCTCGTCCGGCAGCGCTGTCGCGTCGGGGTGGAAGCGCGGACGGCCGGTCAGCCGGGCGGAGATCAGGTTCTCCAGCTCGCGGATGTCGCTGTCGATCAGCCGGCGGGTGCCCGCGCCGTCCGTGGCACCGGGCGCCTGCGCGTGCGGCAGCCACTTGGCCCACTCCCAGTGCGGCAGGGACTCCCTGGCCGCCGCGACCACGATCATCAGGTCCTCGGGCGAGTGCAGCGCCGCCAGCGAACCGGCCAGGGCCCGGGCGGAGGACCGTACGGACTGCGCCTCGCCGCTGATGGTGAGGTAGGAGAAGGCGCGCAGGGAGACCGCCATCGGCAGGTCGTCCAGGGTGCCGTGGACGGACAGGAAGCGCTGCATCGCGCCCGCCGTCAGCGGCTCCAGTTGGTCGACCCCGCCGGTCTCGGGGGCGATGAGCGCGGTGGCGAGCGCCTGCCGGCCGAGGCCGATGCGCACCTGGCCGAAGTCCTCGTCGCCCGGCCGCCGTTCCCACACCCGGCTGCCCTCGGCGACCAGCGCCCAGAGCTGCTCGGGGGAGGGGTGGAGGTAGTACTGCGCGTCGCGCTGCGCCCGCGCGGTGTCCAGGGCGGTCCGCCGGGTCTGCGCCAGGTAGCGGAGATAGTCGGTGCGCAGATCCGCGAGCTGACCCTGGTTGCCGCGGCGGAAGCGGACCACCATGGCGATGGACATGGCCACCGTCGAGACGATCATCACCATGCCCATGATCTTCATGAACGGCTGTCCGTTCGTGAAGAAGAACACCACCGAGCCGCCCATGCCGAGCGTCGGCAGCAACTGCATCAGGACGCTCTCCTGATGCCCCCGAGGCAACTCCGGCGGAGGTTGCAGGACGATCTCGTCCGTGGGCACCTCGGACGGCAGCGCGCGCGGCGGGCGCTTGACGACGATGTGGCTCACTGCTCACCAATTCCCTTGCGCGGCCCCGGGACTACCGTCCGCCACCCCGTGTCAGGCGGACGCAGGCCGCCGCGCGATCCTACTGACTTCGCGCGGGACGGGTGAGCGGTAGGGTGCCGGATGTTCGCGTGAGCACACGCGAACCAGGCTGGAAAAACAGGGCATTTCACGCGATGTGAAGGTGTGCGGGACGTGCTGCGCGACACCTTCACGACGCAGACGCAGAATCATCATTGAGGGGGAGCAGCAGGTGAGCATCACGGCCTCCGCGGCGGGCGGGCCCGGTACCGGAGCCCCGGTCGGCACCGGACCGGGGCTCGGTTTCTGCCGGGTCACGATCGTCGCGCCCGACAGTCGCATCGACGTGGCACTGCCCGACGACATCCCGGTCGCCGACATCTATCCGGAGATCCTCAGGCTCTCCCGGCAGAGCCCCACCGAGGGCGCCCCGGTCGGCTATCACCTGGTGCGCCGGGACGGCACCGTCCTCGACAGCTCCCGCACGTTCGCCGCCCAGCGCATTCTCGACGGCGAACTCCTCACCCTGCGCCCCTTCTCCGAGTCGCTCCCGCCGGCCGTGTTCGACGACGTGTCCGAGGCGGTCTCGGCCGCGGTGACCCGCGAACACACGCTGTGGAGCGGCGAGTTGACCCGCGCGGCCGGCCTCGTCGGCGGCGGTGTCCTGCCGGCCCTGCTCGCCTTCGTCGCCTGGACCGCCGACCCGCGCCACGACATGAACAGCCTGCCCGGCATCCTCGCCGCGGTCGTCGGCATCCTGCTGGTCGTCCTGGCCTGCGTCCGCGCCCGGGTCTACGACGACCGGTCCTCGGCCATCGCGCTGGGCCTCGGCGCCCTGCCCAACATCGGGGTGGCCGGCTCGGGCCTGCTGCCGCTCACCGACGGCCAGGGGATCGGCAAACTCCAGTTCCTCCTCGCCTGCGCGGCCGTGCTGGTGGCCGCCGTCGTCCTCACTCTGTGCTCACCCGGCGGGGACGCGCCGTTCGTCGCCCTCGTGTTCGCGTCCGCGGTCGGCCTGATCGTCGCGTTCATCGCGATCCGGGCCCACTGGACCCCGTCCGAGATCGCCGCCCTGTGCGCCCCGGTCGCGGTCGGCGCGCTGGCCTTCCTGCCGGGCCTCTCGATGCGCTTCGCCCGCCTGCCGATCGGCTTCGACCCCCCGAACACCGCCCCGCGCAGCGCGTACGGCACCGAGCCCGCCGCCCAGGAAGCGGTCGACACCGAACGCGTCGCCGCCCAGGCCCGCCGCGGTCACGAACTCCTCGTCGGCCTCGTCGGCGGCTGCGCGGTCACCGCCGTCGGTGCCACGGCGGTCCTCGGCTTCTCGAACGACGTCTGGGCCCAGCTGCTCGCCCTCGCGACCGGTGTCGCGCTGCTGATGCGCGCCCACCTCTTCCGCTACACCGCCCAGGTCGCCCCCGTCCTGGCCGCCGGACTCGGCTCCCTCGTGCTGCTCGGCCTGGGCCTGGCGCTCAACCCGCCGACCTCCCTGATCCACGAGGCGCTCCGCGGCGACCGCGGCGGCCTCGACCTCCGTACGGTCTGGCTCGTCGCGGCGATCGCGGCGGCCACCGCGCTGGTGACCGCGCTCGGCCTGATCGTCCCGCGCAGCGGCCTCACCCCGTTCTGGGGGCGCTTCCTGGAGATCGCCGAGGGCTTCGTCCTGCTGACCCTGGTGCCGCTGGCACTCGCCGTCTTCGACGTGTACGCGACGGTCCGGTCACTGACGAGCTGACCCGGCGTCTGCTTCCCGTAGGGGACAGCTTCTCGTAGGGGACGGCCGACGAGAAGCAGACGTATGCCCGTGAACAGACGCATGCCCGCGAACAGGCGACGAAAGGATTCGTCCGCGTGAGCTTCGGCCCACCTCCCACCATGTACACCCAGTCCACCGTCGCCGAGGACGGCCGGCGCAAGAAGCGCCGCCGGAACAGGCTGCTCGGACTGCTGGCGGTCGTTCTCGTCGCGGCCGTGGGCACGGCCGGCCTGCTGGCGGCCGGGGGCGACAACAAGACGGAGGCGACGACCGACAACGCCCCGGCGGCGAGCCAGGGCCGCCTCGACGTCCGCGAGACCGTGGAGAAACAGCCCGCGAGTACCACCGGAAAGATGGCCGTCCGTTTCTCGGTGGACGACATGAGCCCGGGCGAGGAGTACCAGATGCCCGGCATGTGGGCGACGGACAAGATTCTTGCCAAGGGCATCAACAAGACCGTCATCGGCCTGCGCATGGGCACCGACGCCGTCCCGGGCGACGAGAAGTGGAAGCTCCCCCTCGACGGCCCGATCTGCGGCTACACGCGCCATGTGAACGGCGAGAACCGCACGGCTGTCCTGTACCGGGCCAACGACCGGGGCGGTGCCTACTGCAACCACGTGGCGTTCTTCGACCTCGACGACGGCAGCGAGGTCTGGGAGACCGACTTCCCCTATTCCAAGCTCGGGGACGAGACGAGCTCCGCGACGGGCGGTGACGACCAGGACACTCCGAGCGTGACCCTGACGCACGGCACGGTCGTGGTGACCTGGGGAGGTGGCACCGACGCGTACAGCATGACCACGGGGAAGCGACTGTGGGAGACGACGTCGACCGGCTCCTGCCAGGACATGGGCGCCGCCGGCGGAGGCGCGCTGCTCGTACGCCAGGAGTGCTACCACGACGACGCCCCTCTCGGCTCGCTGGCAGCCACCACCTACAAGGCCCGCAAGGTGGACCCGAACACGGGCAAGGTCCTGTGGACGTACACCGCCGCGAAGGGGATCCGGGACCTCGACATCCCGTCCGCCGAGCCACCTGTCCTGGCCGTCCAGGCCGGCGAGATCGGCATCTCCGAGATGCTCTCCCTCGACGCCAAGGGCAAGATCCGCGCCGTGGTCCGCCTCCAGAACGGCACCTACGTCGGCGAGTGCGCGTACGACGACTACCTCACCATCGACGACTGCCCGACCATCGCCGTCGGCGACGGCCAGGTCTTCCTGCGCAGCAAGGAGTCGGGTGAGCTGGTCAACTCCAACTGGCTCATCGGCTTCGACCTGGCGACCGGGAAAACCACCATGAAGTTCGACTCCGGCCCCGGCTCGCTCCTGTATCCGGTACGGATGAGCGGCGACAAGCTCCTCGCCGTGCGCGTGACCGACCAGCACATCATGCCTTCGGGGCTCGTCAGCCTGGATCCGAAGACGGGCAAGGAGACCCCGTACCTCTACTTCGATCTGCCGGAGGAGGCAGACCTGATGACGATGACCGACTACAACGACATCGTCGTCCAGGACGGGCGCATCTTCTTCGGCGTCAAGAAGGCCGAGGGCCCCGCCGCCGGCCAGTCAAAGTGGGTCTATCTCGTCCTGGGCATAGAGAGCATGGCGGTGAAGTAGCCGCGGCCCCGCACGCACGCGACGGGGGGTGGGGGTCGGCCGAACCCTCGGCCGACCCCCACCCCCCGTCGCGCGAAGGCGCTACGCGTCCGCCCCCGGCTCCCCGTCGTGCGGCGCCGGCTCCAGGTCGAACTCCCCGTCCCGGGCGCCCAGCACGAAGGCCGTCCACTCCGCCTCCGTGTACCGCAGCACGGTGTCCGGGTCGAGCGACGAGCGCATGGCCACCGCACCGTCGGGCAGGTCGGCGATCTCGACGCGCTCCTCGTGCTCCTCCGTGCCCGGCGCGCTGCGCCACTCGACACCCGAGATGTCGAGGGCGTACAGCTCGTCCCGCTCCCGCTCCTTGCGTGCCTTGATCTCCTGCTCCGTCTCCGCCATGGCGAAGCGACCCCTTCCGGACGAACCGACGTGATCCACGCTCCATCCGTGGACGGAACGCTCCGTCCACGGATGGAAGTCACCCTAGTGGCCGTATCCGCCCCGGTCAGGGCCCTTCACGGACCTGGACCGAGGCATCCCCCCAGGCTGGTACGCTGTGTAGCGGCCGTTTGTGTACGCACCCCTGGAGCTCAGCGCTCCGGAGGCAGCGCCCTACGGATCCCGCCTCCCGAGTTACGGAAGCTCCCCTGAGAAGTGGACCAGGGGCACTCGGTGGCACATCTCAGACTACGAGGAGTACGCGTGTCGCTCGACGCCGCTACGAAGAAGCAGCTCATCAGTGAGTTCGGTCAGAAGGAGGGCGACACCGGCTCCCCCGAGGTCCAGGTCGCCATGCTCTCGCGCCGTATCTCGGACCTGACCGAGCACCTCAAGACCCACAAGCACGACCACCACTCCCGTCGTGGTCTGCTGATCCTGGTCGGTCAGCGCCGTCGGCTGCTCCAGTACCTGGCCAAGAAGGACATCCAGCGCTTCCGTGCGCTGGTGGACCGCCTGGGCATCCGCCGCGGTGCTGCGGGCGCCAAGTAAGACGCCGTGAGGGGAGCGGGTCCCGAAGCGATCGGGAGCCGCTCCCTTTGCCGTATGTGCGGATTGCCCGTACGTGCGGAAACGTGCGGAGTGTCACTCACGCTTTGTAGTGTGGTAGCACAACGCACGATGTGAACGCAGAACGTACGACCCAGCACGACCACGTGCGACAGAGCACGACCACGAAGAGGAGAAGCGCGCCTCGCAGCCGCCGGTCCTCGGTAGTGGCCCCCGGGCAGGAAACCCCGGGTGCTTCGATCGAAGACCGGCCCGCATCAGACAGCGCTTCTCCGCCACCGTCCCCCCGCCACACGGGCGGGGAGGGACGAAAGACGACAAGTAACGGAGAAAACGCTAGTGGAGAACGAGACCCACTACGCCGAGGCCGTCATTGACAACGGTACTTTCGGCACCCGCACCATCCGCTTCGAGACGGGCAGGCTGGCCAGGCAGGCCGCCGGCTCCGCCGTGGCGTACCTGGACGACGACACCATGGTGCTGTCGGCCACCACTGCCTCCAAGAAGCCCAAGGAAAATCTCGACTTCTTCCCCCTCACGGTGGACGTCGAGGAGCGGATGTACGCCGCCGGCAAGATCCCCGGCAGCTTCTTCCGCCGTGAGGGCCGCCCCTCCGAGGACGCGATCCTCACCTGCCGGCTGATCGACCGCCCGCTGCGCCCGTCCTTCAAGAAGGGCCTGCGCAACGAGATCCAGGTCGTCGCCACGATCATGGCCCTCAACCCCGACCACCTGTACGACGTCGTGGCGATCAACGCCGCCTCCGCGTCCACGCAGCTGGCCGGTCTGCCCTTCTCCGGCCCGATCGGCGGCGTCCGCGTCGCGCTGATCAACGGCCAGTGGGTCGCGTTCCCGACGCACACCGAGCTCGAGGACGCCGTCTTCGACATGGTCGTCGCCGGTCGTGTCCTGGAGGACGGCGACGTCGCGATCATGATGGTCGAGGCCGAGGCCACCGAGAAGACCATCGCGCTGGTCGCGGGCGGCGCCGAGGCGCCCACCGAGGAGGTCGTCGCCTCCGGTCTGGACGCCGCGAAGCCCTTCATCAAGGTGCTCTGCAAGGCCCAGGCCGACCTCGCCGCCAAGGCCGCCAAGCCGACCGGCGAGTTCCCGGTCTTCCTCGACTACCAGGACGACGTCCTGGAGGCCCTGACCGCCGCGGTCAAGAGCGAGCTCTCCCAGGCGCTCACCATCGCCGGCAAGCAGGACCGCGAGGCCGAGCTGGACCGCGTCAAGGAGATCGCCGCCGAGAAGCTGCTCCCGCAGTTCGAGGGCCGCGAGAAGGAGATCTCCGCCGCGTACCGCTCGCTGACCAAGTCCCTGGTCCGTGAGCGCGTCATCAAGGACAAGGTCCGCATCGACGGCCGCGGTGTCACCGACATCCGCACCCTGGCCGCCGAGGTCGAGGCCATCCCGCGCGTGCACGGTTCCGCGCTGTTCGAGCGTGGCGAGACCCAGATCCTGGGCGTCACCACCCTCAACATGCTCCGCATGGAGCAGCAGCTGGACACCCTCTCCCCGGTGACCCGCAAGCGCTACATGCACAACTACAACTTCCCGCCGTACTCGGTCGGCGAGACCGGCCGCGTCGGCTCCCCGAAGCGCCGCGAGATCGGCCACGGAGCGCTCGCCGAGCGCGCCCTGGTCCCGGTCCTGCCGACGCGCGAGGAGTTCCCCTACGCGATCCGTCAGGTCTCCGAGGCCCTCGGGTCGAACGGCTCGACGTCCATGGGCTCGGTCTGCGCCTCCACCATGTCGCTGCTGAACGCCGGTGTGCCGCTGAAGGCCCCCGTCGCCGGTATCGCCATGGGCCTGATCTCCCAGGAGATCAACGGCGAGACGCACTACGTCGCCCTCACCGACATCCTCGGTGCGGAGGACGCCTTCGGCGACATGGACTTCAAGGTCGCCGGCACCAAGGAGTTCGTCACCGCCCTCCAGCTCGACACCAAGCTGGACGGCATCCCCGCCTCCGTCCTGGCCGCCGCGCTCAAGCAGGCCCGTGACGCCCGCCTCCACATCCTCGACGTGATGATGGAAGCGATCGACACGCCGGACGAGATGTCCCCGAACGCCCCGCGGATCATCACCGTCAAGATCCCCGTGGACAAGATCGGCGAGGTCATCGGCCCGAAGGGCAAGATGATCAACCAGATCCAGGAGGACACCGGCGCCGACATCACGATCGAGGACGACGGCACCATCTACATCGGTGCCGCGCAGGGCTCGCAGGCCGAGGCCGCTCGCGCAGTGATCAACGGCATCGCCAACCCGACCATGCCGGAGGTCGGCGAGCGCTACCTGGGTACGGTCGTCAAGACCACCACCTTCGGCGCGTTCGTGTCGCTGCTCCCGGGCAAGGACGGTCTGCTGCACATCTCGCAGATCCGCAAGCTCGCCGGTGGCAAGCGCGTGGAGAACGTCGAGGACGTCGTCGGCGTGGGCCAGAAGGTCCAGGTCGAGATCGCCGAGATCGACTCCCGCGGCAAGCTCTCCCTCATCCCCGTCATCGAGGGTGAAGAGAGCGGCGACGACAAGAAGGACGACGACGACAAGTGACGTCGACCAGCTCCACGACGACGGCCCGCACCTCCTCGGAGGCGCGGGCCGTCGCCCGTACCCAAACCCTCATCCAGGGCACGAACGGCATCGGCACGGTCCGTAAGACCACCCTCCCGGGCGGCCTGCGCATCGTCACCGAGACGCTGCCCTCGGTCCGCTCCGCGACCTTCGGCATCTGGGCACACGTGGGCTCCCGCGACGAGACGCCGTCCCTGAACGGCGCCACGCACTACCTGGAGCACCTCCTCTTCAAGGGCACGCACAAGCGCAGCGCGCTGGACATCTCCTCCGCGATCGACGCGGTCGGCGGTGAGATGAACGCGTTCACGGCGAAGGAGTACACGTGCTACTACGCGCGCGTGCTCGACACCGACCTGCCGCTCGCCATCGACGTCGTCTGCGACATGCTGACCGGCTCCCTCATCCGTGAGGACGACGTCAACGTCGAGCGCGGCGCCATCCTCGAAGAGATCGCCATGACGGAGGACGACCCGGGCGACTGCGTGCACGACCTGTTCGCGCGCACGATGTTCGGCGACAACCCCCTCGGCCGCCCCGTCCTCGGCACGGTCGACACCGTCAACGCCCTCACCGCGGACCGCATCCGCCGCTTCTACAAGAAGCACTACGACCCGACCCACCTCGTGGTCGCGGCCGCCGGCAACATCGACCACGACAAGGTCGTACGACAGGTCCGCGCGGCCTTCGACAAGGCGGGCGCCTTCCGCACCCCCGAGGCGGCACCCATCGCCCCGCGCGACGGCCGCCGCGTGCTGCGCTCCACCGGCAAGGTCGAGCTGATCGGCCGCAAGACCGAGCAGGCGCACGTCGTCCTCGGCATGCCGGGCCTGGCCCGCACCGACGAGCGCCGCTGGGCGCTGGGGGTCCTCAACACGGCCCTCGGCGGTGGCATGTCCTCCCGCCTCTTCCAGGAGGTCCGGGAGAAGCGCGGCCTGGCCTACAGCGTGTACTCGTACACGTCCGGCTTCGCCGACTGCGGCCTCTTCGGCGTCTACGCCGGCTGCCGGCCCTCGCAGGTCCACGACGTGCTGAAGATCTGCCGCGACGAACTCGACCAGGTCGCCGAACACGGCCTGTCCGACGACGAGATCGGCCGCGCCGTCGGCCAGCTCCAGGGCTCCACCGTCCTGGGCCTCGAAGACACCGGCGCGCTGATGAACCGCATCGGCAAGAGCGAGCTGTGCTGGGGCGAGCAGATGTCCGTCGACGACATGCTCGCCCGGATCGCGTCGGTCACCCCGGACGAGGTCCGCGAGGTCGCCCGCGAGATCCTGGGACAGCGGCCCTCGCTGTCGGTCATCGGCCCGCTCAAGGACAAGCAGGCGGCCCGACTGCACGACGCCGTCGCCTGACACCCGCCTTCGGAACCCGTATCCGGTTTCGGAACCCGTATCCGGTAAGGAAGCAAGAACGATGAGCAAGCTGCGCGTGGCGGTCCTCGGTGCCAAGGGCCGGATCGGCGCCGAGGCGGTACGAGCCGTCGAGGCCGCCGAGGACATGGAACTGGTGGCCGCCCTGGGCCGGGGCGACACCCTGGAGACGCTCACGGCTTCGGGCGCCCAGGTCGCGGTCGAACTGACCACGCCCGCCTCGGTGATGGACAACCTCGACTTCTGCGTGGGCCACGGCATCCACGCGGTCGTCGGCACGACGGGCTGGACCGACGAACGCCTCGCGCAGCTCAACGGCTGGCTGGCCAAGTCCCCGGAGACGGGCGTCCTCATCGCGCCCAACTTCTCCATCGGGGCCGTACTCACCATGAAGTTCGCGCAGATCGCCGCGCCCTACTTCGAGTCGGTCGAGGTCATCGAACTGCACCACCCGAACAAGGTGGACGCCCCCAGCGGCACCGCCACTCGCACGGCCCAGCTCATCGCGGAGGCCCGCGCCAAGGCGGGCTCGGCCCCGGCGCCGGACGCCACGACCACGGCCCTGGACGGCGCGCGCGGCGCGAATGTCGACGGCATCCCGGTGCACGCCGTCCGGCTGCGTGGCCTACTGGCCCACCAGGAGGTCCTGCTCGGCGGCGAGGGCGAGACGCTGACCGTCCGCCACGATTCGCTCCACCACAGCAGCTTCATGCCGGGCATCCTGCTCGGCGCCCGCCGCGTGGTGACGACCCCGGGCCTCACCTTCGGCCTGGAACACTTCCTGGACCTGGGCTGAGACTCACGACATGCGCGCCAAACTCACCTACGCCGTCACGGCCGCCGTCCTGGTCTTCTACTTCGTCCTGGTCGGCAGCCGCGGCGTCATGCTCATACAGTCCGGCACGCTCATCACGGTCACCTTCGGGATCGCGGTCCTGATCCTGCCGGTGATCGGCATCTGGTTCCTCTGGAAGAACACCCAGTTCGTCCGCAACGCCAACAAGCTCGCCGCCGAACTCGACGCCGAAGGCGGCCTGCCCGTCGACGAGTTGAGGCGCACCGCCGGCGGCCGCATCGACCGCGACTCCGCCGACGAGGTCTTCGCCAAGCGCAAGGCCGAGACGGAGGACGCCCCCGACGACTGGCGCAGCTGGTTCCGCCTGGCCGTCGCCTACCACGATGCCCGCGACACCCCGCGCGCCCGCAAGGCGATGCAACGCGCGATCGCCCTGCACGACGGCAGACCCGTCCAAGCCTGAACTCCCGAAACGCCCGTACGCCGAAGGGGCCGCCCCGCACCCACTGCGGACCGGCCCCTTCGGCATACGGCTGTGTGCCTTACGGCTGCTGTCGGGCGGTCAGCTCCGCCGGTACTCGTCGGACCACACTTCGACCGAGTCCGCGGCCCGGTCGAAGGAGGAGGCCCGCGCCACGAAGTCGATGTCGTGCGTGGTCAGCAGCGCGGTCACATCCTCCGGAGCACGGTCCTTGCGTACGAGGAGCAGCGCCTGCCCCTGCACTGTGCGCGGCAGCCCGAGCCAGCGCACCGGCTGCTGCACCGTGCGTACGGCGGCGACCCGGTCCCACCGCACCGTGAGGGTGAAGAGGAACCGCACCCGGCGCAGCCCGCGCGCGCTCACCCACACGCCCATGCGCAGCAGCCGCAGGGCGCAGAGGATGACGACCACCGCGATACCGAGGATCACCGCGGCCTCGGGCCGCGAGCCGGTCAACGCGATGATGACGGCGGCGAACAGCACGTACGACGCGAGCAGCAGCACGAGCGCCGCTGCCGCCACCCGCCACGGTCCGGGCCGGTAGGGGCGCCGCCAGCGGTCGCGGTCGTCGAACGGCAGCGCGAGCTCGTCCGCGGCCTCGAATGCGCGGTCGGCCGTAAGGAAGGGCAGGGGCACGGCTGGTGTCCTCACTGAATCCATGCGTGGGCTGTGCCCGGTGAGGCTATCCGGCCGTGTTCCCGCTCACCACCGTTGGGGGTCCGGATGAGTCATGGTCAGCTGTACGGCTGCGCGCCAGGTCAGCGATTGTCGGCGGCCTGGGACTGCTGGTTCTGGGTCGAGAGGTTGTTCTGGGACAGCGCCGGCATCCCGAGGACCAGAGAGCCCACGATTCCGGCGATGATGGTGAGGCCCAGGAGCCAACGCCCGGCTATCTGCCCGGCGGACGCACGCTCACGCGGCGGCGGGGTGACATTGCTGCGGAAGCGGTCGGTCTCGGCGATGAAGGCGAACGGAACAGGTTCGCGCCGACGGAACATCGGTGGTGCTTCTCCCCTCTGGGGTCGAGTCGGGATCGAACGGGTGGCTCTCACCAATACAGACGAGCGAACGCCCCAATCGGTGCCCTGTTTCACCGAATTCGCAGAAGTTCGCCAATGAATGTCGCGGCACGGCACCGAACGCCCCGATGTCAGTGCCGGGCCGTAGAGTGGGCGCCGCCCGAGAGACGTGATGGAAGGACCCTCCGAGCCGTGACCGACACCCCCGCCGACGACCTCAAGCCCAGTTTCCGCAGCGATGTCACCGTCGAGCTGGTCAAGCACACCGCGTCCGACGCGGACGTGCTCTTCGCCGCCCGCGTCTCGACGATCGGCGAGCAGTCCCTGGACGAGATGGGCAAGGACCCCGAGCGCTCCAAGGGCCTGATCAACTACCTGATGCGCGACCGGCACGGCAGCCCCTTCGAGCACAACTCCATGACGTTCTTCATCAGCGCCCCGATCCTCGTCTTCCGCGAGTTCATGCGGCACCGCGTGGGCTGGTCCTACAACGAGGAATCGGGAAGGTACCGGGAGCTCCAGCCGGTCTTCTACGTCCCCGGCGAGTCCCGCAAGCTGGTCCAGGAGGGCCGCCCGGGCAAGTACGTCTTCGTCGAGGGCACCCAGGCCCAGCAGGAGCTGGTCGGCCGCACCATGGAGGACTCGTACCGCCAGTCGTACGAGGCGTACCAGGAGATGCTCGCCGCCGGCGTGGCCCGCGAGGTCGCCCGTGCCGTCCTCCCCGTAGGCCTCTTCTCCTCGATGTACGCCACGTGCAACGCGCGCTCGCTGATGCACTTCCTCGGACTGCGCACACAGCACGAGCTGGCGAAGGTGCCGTCCTTCCCGCAGCGGGAGATCGAGATGGTCGGCGAGAAGATGGAGGAGCAGTGGGCCAAGCTCATGCCGCTCACCTACGCCGCCTTCAATGCCAACGGCCGTGTCGCCCCGTAGCGCACCTCTGTTTGCCGGTCGGGCACACATGTACGGATGGGCCGCACGAAGTGTCCGTATTGCGGCATTTGGAGAAGTTCATCTAGCCTGATCAAACGGACCCGGCACTGCTTGAACCCCCGAGCAGGCAGTGCCGGGCTCCATATTTGTCACGACTTGTCGCCTGCCCCTAGGGCAGACCCCGCATTGAGCAGCGAGTAGCGTGTCACCCATGGCTCCGACCTCCACTCCGCAGACCCCCTTCGGGCGGGTCCTCACCGCCATGGTCACGCCCTTCACGGCGGACGGCGCACTCGACCTCGACGGCGCTCAGCGGCTCGCTACCCACCTGGTGGACGCAGGCAACGACGGCCTGATCATCAACGGCACCACCGGTGAGTCCCCGACCACCAGCGACGCGGAGAAAACGGATCTCGTACGAGCCGTACTGGAAGCGGTCGGCGACCGCGCCCACGTCATCGCGGGCGTCGGCACGAACGACACCCACCACAGCGTCGAACTCGCCCGCACAGCCGAACGCACCGGCGCGCACGGCCTGCTCGTCGTCACGCCGTACTACAACAAGCCCCCGCAGGAGGGCCTCTACCGCCACTTCACGGCCGTCGCCGACGCCGCCGAACTGCCGGTCATGCTCTACGACATCCCCGGCCGCAGCGGCGTCCCGATCGGCACCGAGACCCTGGTCAGGCTCGCCGAGCACCCGCGCATCGTCGCCAACAAGGACGCAAAGGGTGACCTCGGCCGCGCCAGCTGGGCCATCGCCCGGACCGGCCTGGCCTGGTACTCCGGCGACGACATGCTGAACCTGCCGCTGCTCTCCGTGGGCGCGGTCGGCTTCGTCTCGGTCGTCGGCCATGTGGTCACACCCGAACTGCGCACCCTGGTGGAGGCGTACGTCTCCGGTGACGTCCAGAAGGCCACCGAGATCCACCAGAAGCTGCTTCCCGTCTACACCGGCATGTTCCGCACCCAGGGCGTCATGACCACCAAGGCCGCGCTCACCCTCCAGGGACTGCCCGCCGGACCGCTGCGCTCACCGATGGTCGAGTGCTCGCCCGAGGAGATCGCTCAGCTCAAGATCGATCTTGCCGCCGGCGGGGTACAGCTCTGACAACGGACTTCACAACTGAATACGCGGGGCTTCGGCGCCCGCACCCCACATCCGATAACTGCTTTTGCACGAACGTCATGCGCGCCACGTGCCCACAGGTACGTGGCGCGCATGGGTAGGAGAGTCTTTTGAGTCATCCGCATCCTGAACTCGCCCCGCCGCCCAAGCTCCCCGAAGGCGGCCTGAGGGTCACCCCACTCGGCGGCCTCGGGGAAATCGGCCGGAATATGACGGTCTTCGAATACGGCGGCCGCCTGCTCATCGTCGACTGCGGCGTGCTCTTCCCCGAGGAGGAGCAGCCCGGCATCGACCTGATCCTGCCGGACTTCACGTCCATCAGGGACCGCCTCGACGACATCGACGGCATCGTCCTCACGCATGGCCACGAGGATCACATCGGCGCAGTCCCGTATCTCCTTCGTGAGAAGGCGGACATCCCGCTGATCGGCTCCAAGCTGACCCTCGCCCTCATCGAGGCGAAGCTCCAGGAGCACCGCATCCGGCCGTACACGCTGGAGGTCGCAGAGGGGCACCGCGAGCGAATCGGTCCCTTCGACTGCGAGTTCGTCGCGGTCAACCACTCGATCCCGGACGCGCTCGCGGTCGCCATCCGCACCCCCGCGGGCATGGTCGTCCACACCGGCGACTTCAAGATGGACCAGCTCCCGCTGGACGGTCGTCTGACAGATCTACACGCGTTCGCACGGCTGAGCGAGGAGGGCATCGACCTGCTCCTCGCCGACTCGACGAACGCCGAGGTCCCGGGATTCGTCCCGCCCGAGCGCGACATCTCTAACGTCCTGCGACAGGTCTTCAGCGGCGCTCGCAAGCGGATCATCGTGGCGAGCTTCGCCAGCCACGTTCACCGCATCCAGCAGGTCCTGGACACGGCGCACGAGCACGGCCGCCGGGTCGCCTTCGTCGGCCGCTCGATGGTCCGCAACATGGGCATCGCCCGTGACCTCGGCTATCTCAAGGTCCCGCCGGGCCTGGTGGTCGACGTCAAGACGCTCGACGACCTCCCGGACAGCCAGGTCGTCCTGGTCTGCACGGGCTCGCAGGGCGAACCGATGGCCGCCCTGTCCCGCATGGCCAACCGCGACCACCAGATCCGCATCGTCGCGGGCGACACAGTAATCCTGGCCTCGTCGCTTATCCCGGGCAACGAGAACGCGGTCTACCGGGTCATCAACGGCCTCACCCGCTGGGGCGCCAACGTCGTCCACAAGGGCAACGCCAAGGTCCACGTCTCCGGACACGCCTCGGCCGGCGAGCTGCTGTACTTCTACAACATCTGCCGGCCGAAGAACCTGATGCCGGTCCACGGCGAATGGCGCCACCTACGGGCCAACGCCGAGCTGGGCGCCATGACAGGCGTCCCGCACGACCGCATCGTCATCGCCGAGGACGGCGTGGTCGTCGACCTCATCGAGGGCAAGGCCAAGATCTCGGGCAAGGTCCAGGCGGGTTATGTCTACGTCGACGGCCTCTCGGTCGGCGATGTCGGCGAACCCGCGCTGAAGGACCGCAGGATCCTGGGGGACGAGGGCATCATCTCGGTCTTCCTCGTCGTGGACTCGTCCACCGGCAAGATCACGGGTGGCCCGCACATCCAGGCCCGCGGCTCCGGCATCGATGACTCCGCCTTCGTGGACGTGGTCCCGAGGATCACGGAGGTCCTGGAACGCTCGGCCCAGGACGGCGTCGTAGAACCCCACCAGCTGCAGCAACTGATCCGCCGCACGCTGGGCAAGTGGGTCTCCGACAACTACCGGCGCAGGCCGATGATCCTCCCGGTCGTCGTGGAGGTCTGACGGTCGTACGACCCCCTCGTACGCGTGAACCTGGAGCGGGCCGCCTCGATTTGCATCGAGGCGGCCCGCTCCAGTACGTTTACGGCTCCGCCTGAGGGGGAACCCGGACACTTCGCGTGTACGGGAGCCACTCCCGAAGGGCCGGAAAATCCGACTCAGAACTTCTGATAAA
>NZ_BARF01000138.1 GCF_000367365.1 Streptomyces prunicolor NBRC 13075
CCTCGCGCCCCTGGGTGGTTTGGGGTGCGGCTTTGTGGCTGGGTGCGGGTGCGTTGTGGTTCGCCCGTGGTTTGTTGGGGGGCGGCGCCGCGCCGGGGGGTGTCCGTCCTCGGATTGGCGCGGGAACCGTCGCTCACCGACTCGCCCGTGTTGACGCGCCAACCGCTGCGGGCGGACACCCCCCGACACGACACCTTGCCGCCGTACGCGGCCTACGGTCCGCTCGGCTCAGGTCACCGACTCGGACGCCGACTCCGGTGCCGGTGACTGTGCCGCCGCCCCGTGCTTCGGTGCCCGTGCTGTCACCATGAGGCCTGCTACCAGGCCCGCCAGGAGCATGACGGCTACGGCCCACCAGATGGCGACCGTGTAGCCGTGGACGATGCCCTTGCTGGTGATCAGGGCCTTCTGGGCCGGGTTGGTGAGGTGGGCGGCGATGTAGGCCGTGCTGCTGGTGGTGGCGATCGTGTTGAGGAGGGCCGTGCCGATCGAACCGCCCACCTGCTGGGCGGTGTTGACGGTCGCGGAGGTCACGCCCGAGTCCTGCGGGGCGACTCCGGCTGTGGCGGTGGCGAAGACCGGCATGAAGATCAGGCCCATGCCGAGGCCCATCAGGAGGAGGCCGGGGAGTAGTTCGGTCGTGTAGTCCGAGTTGACCGTCAGGCGGGTGAAGAAGGACATGCCCGCTGCCGCGAGGATCGCGCCCGGCACCATCAGGGTGCGCGGCGGTACGTGGTGCATCAGGCGGGCCGAGATCTGGGTCGAGCCGATGATGATCGCGACCGTGAGGGGCAGGAAGGCCAGGCCGGTCTTCACGGGCGAGTAGTCGAGGATGACCTGGAGGTAGTAGGTCATGAACAGGAACATGCCGAACATGCCGATGGTGGCGAGGCCCATGGTGAGGAAGCAGCCGGCCCGGTTGCGGTCCTTGACGATATGCAGGGGGAGGAGGGGGCTGGGGGCTCTGGTCTGCCACCAGACGAAGGTTGTGAGGAGGACGACGCCGGCCGCGAACAGGCCGAGGACCAGGGAATCCGTCCAGCCGCGTGGTTCCGCCTCGCTGAAGCCGTAGACGATCGCGACCAGGCCGCCGCAGCCCAGTAGTACGCCGGGTACGTCGAGGCGGGCGCCGGAGTGGCCCGGGCGGTCGTGGAGGAGGGCGACGGCGCCGAAGACGGCGATGATCGCGATGGGGATGTTGACGTAGAGGCACCAGCGCCAGTTCAGGTACTCGGTGAGCAGGCCGCCGGCGATGAAGCCGATCGCCGAACCGCTGCCCGCGAGCGCGCCGTAGATCCCGAAGGCTTTTCCGCGTTCCTTCGGGTCGGTGAAGGTCGTGGTGAGGAGGGAGAGCGCGGAGGGGGCGAGGACGGCGGCGAAGACTCCCTGGAGGGCGCGGGCGCCGAAGAGCATGCCGGAGGTGGTGGCCGCGCCGCCGAGTGCGGAGGCGCCGGCGAAGCCGATCAGGCCGATGATGAACGTCCGTTTGCGGCCCACCAGGTCGGCGATCCGGCCGCCGAGGAGGAGCAGTCCGCCGAAGGCGAGCGTGTACGCGGTGATGACCCACTGGCGGTTGCCGTCGGACATGCCCAGGTCGCGCTGTGCGGAGGGGAGTGCGATGTTCACGATCGTCGCGTCGAGGACGACCATGAGCTGCGCGAGAGCGATGATCACCAGGCCCCACCAGCGCCGGGGATCGGGACCGGTAGCTGCGCTTGATTCACCTGTTTGGGTGACGCTCATCTGCCCAGAAGAACATGAATCGGTAGGTATCGCATCCCCGGTCGCGTTAGTGCGTGCGTTCGACGTGGTCATGGCTCCAGGACCACCTTTCCGGTTGTCTTCCGGTTCTCCAGCGCTCGGTGTGCGTCCACCGCCGCGGCCAGCGGGAATCGTTGGACGGCCGGTGTGAGTCGGCCTTCCGCTGCCTCGGCGAGCGCGCGCAACTCCAGGGTTCGGATGGGGCTCGGTCCGCCGGCCTTCCGCATCATCACGAGCCCGAGTACTTCTTCGGACAGTCCTGTGGTGGTGTACGGCTCTCCGCTCGACCATCCGAAGACGATGTGCCGGCCGTTCGGCCCGAGTAGGTCGACGGTCTGTTTCGCTACGGCTCCGCCCACGCCGTCGAACACGACGGTCGCGTGCCGCTCGCCCAGCCAGGCGCGCACTTTCCCCGGCCACTCCGGGTCCGTGTAGTCGACGGCGAGATCGGCGCCGTTCGCGCGTACGAGGGCGGCTTTGTCCGGGCCGCCCGCGAGGCCGACGACGGTGGCACCGGCGTGCGTGGCGTACTGCACGAGCAGGGTGCCGAGTCCGCCGGCGGCGGCCGGTACGACGACCACGGAGTCGCCGTCCAGCTCGCTGAACTGGACGATCCCCATCGCCGTACGTCCCGTTCCGATCATCGCGACGGCCTGTGCGAAGTCCAGGTTCGCCGGGATCTCGTGCACCCGGTCCACATCGACCACGGCCAACTCGGCGTATCCGCCCGGCGCGAGCCCGAGATGCGCGACCACCCGTTTCCCGAGCCACAGCCCGGCGACCCCGTCCCCGAGCGACTCGACGACACCGGCGACCTCGCGGCCGGGGATGGTGGGGAGGGCGGGGAGCGTGGGAAGTGGGCCCCGCTCTCCCTTCCGTAGCACGGTGTCCAGGAGGTGGACTCCGGCCGCGGCTACGGCGATGCGGAGCTGGCCGGGGGCGGGGGAGGGGGCGTCGACGGGTTCGTGGGTGAGGTTCTCGGCGGGGCCGAAGGTGTGGAGTCGTATGGCCTGCATGGGGTCACTCTTCGACCTCAAGCGCGCTTGAGGTCAAGCGTCCGTCTGTCCGTCGTCCTCGATGTCAGTGGTGGGGTGCAGGATGGGGGCATGGCGAGGAGAGCGGCGGGCGGGACGGGTGGAATGAAGGGGACGGGTGGAGCGAAAGGGGCGGGTGGAGTGAAGGGGGCGCGGCGGCCGGAGGTGCGGTTGCCGGCTCTGGAGGCTTACGGGGGTGGGGAGTTGGAGCCGGACGGGGACTACGACGGGCTGCAGTTCCGGGACGAGGACTTCGTCGGGCAGGACGGTGGGGGTGCCCGGTTCATGGACTGCGCGTTGACGGACTGCGCGCTGGACGAGACGCGACTGCATCACGCGCGGGTGCTGGACTCCGTCCTCACCGGCATACGGGGTGTGGGTACGGACCTCGCGGAGTCGACCCTGCGTGACGTCGAGGTGATCGACGCGCGGATGGGTGGGGTGCAGTTGCATGGGGCGGTGTTGGAGCGGGTGGTGATTCGTGGGGGCAAGATCGACTACCTGAACCTGCGCAAGGCGAAGCTCCGGGATGTTGTTTTCGAGGGGTGCGTCCTCGTCGAGCCGGACTTCCTTGATGCCCGGCTGGAGCGCGTCGAGTTCGTGGACTGCGCGCTGAAGGGGGTGGACTTCACGGGGGTGACGTTCACGGACGTGGATCTGCGGGGGGTGGCGGAGCTGGAGATCGCGCGGGGGGTGGATCGGTTGTCTGGGGCGGTGATCAGCATGGGGCAACTGCTGGATCTGGCGCCGGTGTTGGCTGTGCAGATGGGGATTCGGGTGGAGGGGTGAGCGGGGGGAAGGGGAGGCTTCTGAGGGGTGCCCTTTCCCGGGGGTAGGGGTGTGCTTTTCGGCTGGTGTGCCTTTCGGCTTTCGAGGGGGCGCATTTTCAGCGCAGGCCCGCACCCTCAGCCCCTCTGGCGCCTCTTCAGCGCAGGCCCGCAAAATCAGCCCGTCCGGCGTTTGAGGACGAGGCCCCTTCAGGGCCGATGGGGGTCTGGGGGCGCAGCCCCCAGGGACGGTGCCACCAGCTCAGGGCACCCGGGAAGTTCCTGCATCCGAGAGGCTCACGGAATCCTGGGAAACCGGGCCTGCAACGTCCAGATCGCCGGATTCTCGCCAAGCGCATCATGCAGATCAACGAGGTCGGCGATCAGGTCGTGCAGGAAGTCCCGCGCCTCACGCCGGAGTTCGGCGTGAGAGAAGGTCAACGCCTCCTCGTCCCGCCGCATCCAGTCCGCCTCGACATCCACCCACCCGAACCGCCGCTCGAACAACATCCGGTCGGTGGACTCGGTGAAGTCCAGTTCGGCGCGTTGCGGCCGGGACGCCCGCGACCCCGCCGGGTCCTGATCGATCTGCTCCACGATGTCGCACAACGCCCACGCGAAGTCCAGCACCGGTACCCATCCCCAGGCTGTGGACACTTCCCGGTCCGCCTTGGTGTCGGCGAGGTACACGTCACCGCAGAACAGGTCGTGCCGCAGCGCGTGGACGTCCGCGCGCCGGTAGTCGGTCTGCGGGGGGTCGGGGAAGCGGTTGGAGAGGGCGTAGCCGATGTCGAGCACGTAGGAGATGGTGTCACGGCTGGAGAGCGAGCTGACGGCAGCCGTAGCCACCCCCTTACAGGGCCTCGTCCCGCCCGGCGGCGGCCGCCTCCAGCAGGGCCCAGCCGTCGACCTCCACCGCCCGGGTTTCTCCCGGCGCCGGCAGCCACCCCCGGGCCGCCGCCGCGTCGAGCAGGGCGCGCACGGCACCGGGTTCGTGGAGGTTGAGGGTGGCGCCATGGACGTAGCCCACGTCCCCGGAACCGAAGGGGGCCCCGCCCGGGACGAACCGCCCCGGCCCCGCGACGAAGACGATCCGCAGCGCCCCGCCGGTGCCGGACGGCTGGGGATTCAGGGTGAGGGTGTGGACGCACCCCACAGAGCCGCCGCCCCCGCCCCCGTCGCTGCCGCTGTCACGGTGACTGTGACGCAGCGACCACATGTACACGCGCCCATCGGCAACAAGTCGGCGAGGCTTCTTGGAAGAACGGGGCATGGACCCGAGCGTACGAGGACCGCGGTACTCCAGGTCGACGGGGCCCGAACTCATAGGATCGCGCACGTGTCCCGATCCGTACCGCTTGTTCCCACGGTCACCGCGTGCGCGCTGGCCCTCGTCCTGACGGCGTGCGGTGGAACAGGGGGCGTGCACGGCACCGCCGGCAGCGCGGGCGTGGCCGACCCGTACTTCCCCGAGGCGGGCAACGGCGGCTACGACGTGACCCACTACGCGCTGACCCTGGCGTACACCCCAAGCACCTCAGACACCCCCGACACCCCGGACACTCCTCACACCTCAACTCCCTTGACCGGTACGGCGACGATCACCGCCCGCGCCACCCAGAACCTCTCCGCCTACGACCTCGACCTCAAGGGCATGCGGGTCAACTCGCTGACGGTGGACGGCAAGAAGGCCTCCTGGACCCGCACCGACCAGGAACTGACGGTCCGCCCACCCTCGACCATCCCCCAGGGCAAGACCTTCAAGACGACCGTCCACTACTCCGGCACCCCCGAGACGATCACCGACCCCGACGGCTCGGAGGAGGGCTGGCTCCCCACGGCGGACGGCGCGCTGGCCCTCGGCGAACCGACCGGCGCGATGGGGTGGTTCCCCGCCGACGACCACCCGTCCGACAAGGCGACGTACGACCTCACGATCACCGTCCCGAAGGGCCTGCAGGCGGTCTCCAACGGTGAGTTGAGGACGGAGACGACGACGGGGGACGGTCGTACGACGTACAGCTGGCGCATGACCCACCCCATGGCGACCTACCTGGCCACGGTGGCGATCGGCCACTACGACATCACCCGCACCACCACGAAGAACGGCCTCCCCGTGTACACGGCGGTCGACCCGGAGGAGACGGCAGCGAGCCGCAAGGTGCTGGCGAAGATCCCCGAGATCATGGAGTGGGAGGAGTACAACTTCGGCCCGTACCCCTTCTCCTCCACCGGTGCGATCGTCGACCGCCGGGGCGACGCGGGCTACGCCCTGGAGACCCAGACCCGCCCGTTCTTCCCCGGCGCCCCCGACACCGCCACCCTCGTCCACGAACTCGCCCACCAGTGGTACGGCGACTCCGTCACCCCGAAGACCTGGCGCGACATGTGGCTCAACGAGGGCTTCGCGACGTACGCGGAATGGCTCTGGGCCGAGGACCACGACGGTGACACGGCCCAGCAGACCTTCGACGCGCTCTACAAGGGCACCTACTTCGACGACAAGTCCGACAGCGACGCGATCTGGTCCTTCCCGCCGGCCCGCCCCACCTCCGCCGCCCACATCTCCGACAGCCCCGTCTACGAACGCGGCGCGATGGTCCTCCACAAGATCCGGCAGACGGTCGGCGACGCGCGGTTCTACGACATCGTCCAGGGCTGGGCAGCCGCACACCACTACGGCAACGCGAACACGGCGGACTTCACGGCGTACGTGCAGAAGATGGCGCCGGGCAAGGACTTCAGCGGAATCTGGAAGGACTGGCTGTACGGGGAGGGGAAGCCGGCCCGCCCCTGACGGACGGACGAACGAACCAGCCGTCATCGCTTCGGCGGCGGGGGCTGTTCGGCCGTCTACTGGCTGCCGAGGAGCCCCAGGATCCGGTTCACCGCCTCCAGCGCGGGCTGGCCCACCGCGCCGACCGTCGCCGCGATTCCCGCGACGGCCATCAGCGCGCGGTGCCGTTCCTGCGGGGCGGCGCCCGGGTCCGTGGTGAGGGCCGGCAGGGAGTCGTCGATGGCCTGCGCGCTCGCGGCCGGGACCTGCCCACGCAGCGTCTCGACCAGTCGGCGGAGTTCCTCGACGGCGGCTTGGAGGGCGGGGTCGACCGAGGGCGGCCCGGCTGGCGTCTGATGCTTGACGATGCCCGTGTTCCCGGTGCCGCCGTGCATGTTCACGTTGTCGCCGAAGTAGAAGTTGTCGCCGCTCATGCGTGTCCCACTCCCACGTTGCCCGTACCGCCGTACATGTTGACGTTGTCGCCGAAGTGGTAGTTCTTCGGGTTGACCATGAGCCGGTCCACCGTGACGTGGAACTCCGTCTCCGGGTGCTCGATCGCGTACACGATGGAGCCCACCAACTGGTCGAGCTGGTACGGGTTCGCGCTCGTCACCACGGCCATGGGCGGGCCGGACGTCTCCACGGCCAGGACGTACAGCGGGTGCGCCGACAGCACCTGCAGCCACTCCACCGCGCAGAGGATCAGCGCGGCCGTCGAGCCCAGCCACACCCACATGATGAGCGTGCTCGCCGTGTTCCGGCTGGCGAGCCCGGTGATACCGCCGAGGATGGTCAGTGCGAACGCCACCGACAGGATGATCCCGAGACGCTTCAGGAAGAGCCTCGTGGCCTCCCAACGCCTCGGCATGAGCATGTAGGTGTGCACCCTGGCGATGTTCTCCAGCGGGTAGGTGGCCGTGCCGACCCACAACAGGCGCTTGCCGACCCGCAGGTCGATCGCGCGGAACCCCTGCGGCGGTATGGCGGGCGGCGGCGGGATGTCCGGGAAACCGGACACTTCGGTTCTCTCCACGAGTCCCCCTGAGATCACTGACAGGCGTTCATTAACTACGCCAAGTGGCCGCCGGTGCGCAAGTCGATATACGGGATCAACTGTGGTGCTGCTGTGGAGAGTTGACCGCGTCCGCGCGGACCGTTCGGCTGCCGACGGTCCTTGGCGGCGTCGGTCACGCGATCATCCATTTCCCGCGCTCGTGTCCGGCCCTTCCTCCAACTCGTCGAGCAGCCGGGCGAGTTCGGGCAGCCAGGTGGTCTCGGTCGCCCCGCGCAACTCCTCCCGGGTCCACCACCGCCAGGCGAGGATGCCGTCCTGGGCGTGGGCGGTGGCGAGGTCGGGGCCGGTGGGTTCGCGGTGGGGGCCGTGGGTGACGTAGATGTGCTCGTGCTGCCGGATGTGGATGCCGACGCGGGTGAAGTCGCGTTCCCGGGTGCAGAGGAGGTGGCCGGTGGCCAGGTCGGTCCAGCCGGTCTCCTCGCGGAGTTCGCGCAGGGCGCCCTCGGGCGGGGTCTCGTCTCCCTCGATGCCGCCGCCGGGCAGGGCCCAGAAGGTGCCGTTCGCGGAGTCGTCGTGCAGGAAGAGGAAGACAGAGCCGGAGGGGTCGAGTACGGCGACGCGGGCGGCGCGGCGGAGTTTGTGGAACTGCTTGCGCAACACGGTGCAGGGGCGGCCGAGTTGACGGTCCTTGCGGTGGTCGATGACGTCGTAGCCGAGGGTGGTCCAGAAGGCGAGGGCGTCGGGGTTGTTGTCAAGGACGGCCAGGCGTACGGCGGTTCGGCCGGCCTCGCGGAAACGGTCCTCGACGAGGGTCGCCAACTGCCGTCCGTGTCCCTGTTGTTGCTGGGCGACGTCGATCATCAGCAGCCCGATCCAGGGGTCTTCGTCGTCCGGGTCGGGATGTGTCCCGAGGGTGATGGCGATCCCGACCAGCCGCCCGGCGCTGCGCGCGAGCAGTACCTCGACGTCAGGGTCGGCCAGTTCGTCGGCCAACGCGGTCGCCACCTGCTCGGGCCGGATGTCCTCCGGGTCCGGGAAGTCACCGCTCAGGGCGTGGAACGCGTGGTTCGAGGCGTAGAGGGCGGTCAGCTCGGTGAGCAACTCGCCGGGGAGCGCGCCGGCCTCGGTCGGCGTGAGCGGTTCGAGGAACATGGGGGGCACGCTAGCGGCCGGGGGCTCCGCCGAGCTCGAACCAGATCTGTTTGGCGGGGGTGCCGTACGCGTTGCCACCGCGCCGCACGCCCCAGTCCCGGGCGAGCCCGGTGAGCAGGAGCAGGCCTCGACCGTTCTCGTCGTACCCGTCGCATGTGCCGCCGGGTTTCTGTTGGGGGTCGGCGTCGGGGGCGTCGTCGTGGACCGAGACGCGTAAACGGTCGTGGCGCAGGACGACTTCGAGGCGTACGGCGAGGGAGTCGGTGTGGAGGTTGACGTTCGTGACGATCTCGGAGACCAGGAGCCTGGCGGTGTCGACGTGATGGGGGTGGCCGGTGACCTGGAGGAGGAGGGCGACGAGGTCTCGGCAGATTTTGGGGCTGGTGGGGGAGTTGGGGGTGCGGAGGCGGTAGATCTGCGGGGGGTGTGGGGCGGGGTCGGGATTCATGGGGGGGGCTCCTTCTTGTTCGCTCGTGCCGGTACGGGGCGTTCGCGGCGCACACCTCCATGGCTCGGCCGGGCCAACTGGCGTGGCTGCACTGTGGGTTCACTGGTGTGTGTTGCCGAGGACGACAGTAGGGCACATCCATGTACCGTCGCATCCATGTGCCGGAATTGCCACTCGTCCGAGTGGACCCGTCGCCTGCTGGCCCGGCAGACTTGGACCGCTCGACCAGGAGGAAAGCGATGCCACCCAGGAGTAGCCCGACGGTCCGTCAGGCCCGGCTCGGCGCGGAGTTGCGCAAGCTCCGTGAGGCGGCGGGGATGGCGGCCCGTGAGGCGGGGGCGTTCCTCGGCGGCAACCAGGCCCAGATCAGCCATATCGAGGCCGGGCGTTGGGGTGTGAGCGCGGACCGGGTCCGGCGACTGGCCACGCGGTACTCCGCGTTGGACCAGAAGCTCATCGACGCGCTGTGCGCGATGGCCGAGGAGCGTAGGAAGGGGTGGTGGGAGGAGTACCGCGGAATCCTCGACCCCGGCTTCCTCGATCTCGCCGAACTGGAGCACCACGCAACGCACTTGCGCTGCGTCAACGTGATCAACGTGCCCGGCATCCTGCAGACCGAGGAGTACATCCGGGCGATCCACCACAGCTACAGGCATGTACTGCCCGCCGAGAACATCGAGGCGAGGGTCGAGTTCCGCCTGCGGCGCCGGACCATCCTGGAGCGGGACGCCCCGCTCCCGCTCAATGTCATCGTTCATGAGGCGGCGCTGCGTATGCGCTTCGGAGGTCGCAAGGTCGCCCGGGGCCAGCTGGAGTACTTGCTCGAAGCGTCGGAGCAGCCGTCGGTCACGCTGCGCGTACTCCCCTTCACCTGCGAGGAGTTCATCGAGGCGACGGACGCCCCTACGTATGTCGGGGGAGTCGTACCGCAGCTCGACACGGTCCAGTTGGACAATCCTATGGGGAGTGTCTACCTGGGGGCTGAGGCGCAGCTGAACAGGTACCGGATGCTGATCGACTTCGCTGAGTGCTCGTCATTGAGCGAAGCGGAGTCCCGGCAACTCATCCACCACCTCGCCCGAGAACTCTGAAAGGCCCCGGCATTGTCCGTGCAGTGGCAGAAATCGTCCTTCTCCGGTGTAAGCGGCCCCAGCTGCCTCGAACTCGCCCACCACGAAGGCCGAATACTCCTCCGCGAGAGCGATGCCCCCGGTGACGTACTGCCCCTGGCCCCCGAGCGGTTGCGGGCCCTGATCCACCACTGCGGGCGCCCCATTCAATGCCCAGGCGACGAGTTGGTCGTACCGATCTGAAGGAGGCTGCCCGTGCGTGAGCGCGGCACAAGTCCCGTGCTGCTGGACGGCGACGAATGGCAGGCGTACTTCCGGGACTTCAAGCGGTCCGCGTTCCGGCTCGAAGTGCATCAGACGTACACCATGCCCTTCGAGGCCGATACGGTCCGCGACTTCCTGGCCGGAGCCACCATGCCGGACGGTTTCAATGCCCCGTGGCACCAGACCGTCCGGGATCACGTGGCGGTCGGCCGGACGATGACCCGAGCCAAGATCGTGCGGCGCCCGCTCACGCCGTACAGCCGGTATCTCTTTGAGTGGTGCATCCCCGGAAACGTCGCCGCCGGGGAGACCTACCGCATAGTGGATCTGATGGAACGGCCGAACCCCGGACTGCCCGACCAGGACTTCTGGCTCTTCGATGAATCAACGGTGGTGCATCTCAACTACCGCCCCGATGGAACCCAGATCAATCGAGAGCTGATCGAAGAGCCGGACCTCGGTCAGTATCTCGCGTGGCGGGATCTCGCACTGGAGAGCGCCGTGCCGTTCAGCGTCTGACAAACCTGAGACGCAAGACGGGGAACTGCCTCACGCCGGGATCTCGCCACCCGGCTGCGAGGCTGGAACCTTAAGAACCTGCAAGTACACGCAAGTTGGCTGCGCCGTCGCATCCGGGTCGTGCAAGCTCGACGGCAGAGATCAACAGTCCTCGACTCGGAGGAAACCATGGCTCTGCATCTGCTCGGCAAGGACCCTGATTCACCGGAGGGCAAGTCCCCGACGGTGTACTACGACGATGAGACGGACAACTATCTGGTCCAGGGCTGGAAGGTGCTGGACGCGGGACGGCTGGAGCAACTGGACCTGCCCGAGCACGAGACCGTCGTCGAGATCCCCAAGCGTATGGTCCGTTTCTTTCCGGAGGTGAAGGGTGGCGGAGGCGCCGGCGTTTGACGAGTTGTTCCGGTTGGCCAAGAGGTCCGCTGTGCATCTGGAGATGCGGGACGGCTATATGCCGTCCGACCCGGAGTACATCGCCTGGCGGGACGGCGCTCGCGGAACGTCCCGCTACCTGGACCACGAGGCAAGCCCCTGGCTCGCGTTGATGCGTGACACCGTCGGCCGAGGTGTCTCGGTACAACGGGCTCGGATCGTGTCCGAGCCGGTCACCGACTACATCCGCTTCGAGCACCACGTGACGGCGGGCAACGTCGAGGCCGGCGAGCAGGTCCGCTGGCTTCCGCGGCGGCGGGCATCGGATCTCGCGCTGCCGGGCAACGACTTCTGGCTGTTCGACGACACACTCGTCGTATTCCTGCACTTCACCGGCGACGGAGAACTCTCGCCGGACGGCGACGAAGAGCGCACCGCTGATCCGGCAGCGATCCGCCTGTGCTCTACGGCATTTGAATCGGTGTGGGAACGAGCCGTGCCGCACGATGAATTCGAGTTGGTCTGAGCGGATTCAGCAGGAACATTCAGATGAACGCGTCACCTGCCTCGGCTGTCCGGGAAGCACGCAAGACCTTGGGCAACAGACTCAGGGAGATACGCCGGGGTGCGGGATTTGTCACGGCACGGGCGTTCGCCGCCCGTGCCGGTTGGCATGAGTCAAAGACCTCCAGGATCGAGAACGGTGTAACGCTGCCCTCGGAGGACGACATCCGTGTCTGGGGCCGCGTGTGCGGCGCGGAAGACGAAGTCGCCGAACTGATCGCCATGGCACGAGGCATAGAGGAAATGTATGTCGACTGGCGGCGCCTGGAGCGGGCCGGTCTCAAGCAGGTCCAGGATTCCGTCCTGCCGCTGTACGAGCGGACACAGAGGTTTCGTTTCTACCAGTCATGGGTTGTCCCCGGGCTGTTGCAGACACCCGACTACGCCTGCGCGGTGCTGTCGACGGTCGCTTCACTTCGAGGCGCTCCAGATGACGTCGCCGATGCTGTCGAGGCGAGGATGGCGCGTCAGCGAATCCTTCACAGCGGTCGCCGCTTTGCGTTCATCATCGAAGAGTGGGTCCTACGGACCGTCGTAGGAGATTCCACGGTCATGGCCGCTCAACTCGGTCAGCTCATTCCGAGGGCTTTGCTGCCATCGGTGAGCCTTGGCGTCATCCCTATGGGAATTCCTCGCGGACATGCCTGGCCGACCGAGTCGTTCTCGGTTTTCGACGACGAGAGAGTCGCGGTGGAACTTGTCAGCGCGCATCTCAATGTGCGGCAACCCGATGGAATCGCCGATTACTCCCGCACCTTTGCCGAGCTGGCGGCAATCGCCGTCTACGGGACCCATGCGAGAAAGCTGATCGTCTCAGCCCTCGACTCACTCGGGTGAACCACCTGCAAGCTTCTGCAAGACCGTGGATCCGTAAGTTCCCTCCTCTTTACGGTCGTTGTATCGCTCAGACCGGCCGGGGAGGCCAACCATGCAGACGCAGAAACCGCAGGGATACCGCTTGGCGGAGCTACCGGCCGAACCGGTTGCCGAGCCCGGCTGCGCGTCCTGTCTGTCTCTTGCGGTCGCCCGCAGGAATGCCCGGTCCCTGGGTGACCTGAGCGCAGTGTCGGACCGCAACGTCGAGTTGCGTGCGCATCGGGCCGAGGCCCACTGATGGACATGCGGCCTTCCCTCTTTCAACTCCCGTCCGGCAAGGGACGGCGGCGGCCAAATGTGGCCGTGACAGGCGATCAGGAAGGTGCGGTGATGCTCAGTGCTGGACGGAACTGACCTGTACGCGCTCGACATTGACGGAGCCTCGTTCGTGAAGGCGTGCGGCGGCCCGTGCACCGAAGGGTGCGTGACCCTGGCCCGGATCGGTGCGGACGTCTGGGGGTTGGGCGACAGCAAACGGCCGGGCGTGGAGCCGTTGCGGTTCACCACGGAGGAGTTGGCCGCGGCCGGGATCGACCCGGCGCGGTTCGGGCTGAAGGTCTGATCTTCCGCGCGCTCCCACCGGTTCCGGCCCGCCTCTCCACAGGGCCGGGACCGGTCACTCCCGCGATCGCCGACCCCGAACGGGAAACGACAGGTGCATCATCACGGCTATCTGTGGACCGGCCCCAAACAGCGCTTCGATCAGGAGGCACTACGGCGGCCCCCACATCCCGAGCCCCCGCCCGCCGGGAGCAGACCGGAGCTGATCCAGCGGTACCGGGAGGTGGCGGCGGAGTTCCCTGTGTCCGACCTGCCGCCGCTGGAAACGGCGTACTGGCTCGTCAAGCCCCGTCCCCTCGTGCGGGGCATGTGGGGCGAGGCGAAGGAGGCGGTGGCCTGGCTCGGGGAGCAACTCGCCCTGCACGCACCTCGGTTCACCTCCGAGGCGGAGCGGGACGTCGCTCGCCTCGCGCGGCTTGTCGACTCCGCTGCTGAGGACCTGGCGGCGGGCGGTGATGTGTCGTACGGGTTCTATCTCGAACGGCCCTCGTACCTGTCCCTGGCCCTCGTCACCTGTTCCCCGAACCGTGCGATGCCCGAACTGCCGTGCCCGGTACGGGAGTAGCCCCACTCCCCTTACCCGGCCCCACCGGCCCCCAC
>NZ_BARF01000137.1 GCF_000367365.1 Streptomyces prunicolor NBRC 13075
CGACAACGCCATGGCCGAGGCACTGAACGGCACCTTCAAAGCTGAGTTGATCGAAATGCAGGGCCCCTGGCGGGACATCGACCAGGTCGAGCGAGCGATCTTCCAATGGGTCACGTGGTACAACGAAGAACGCCTCCACTCCGCCCTCGACTACGTACCGCCGAGCGAGTACGAACGCGACTTCTGTCAGAGCCTGGAACAAGTCCCGCAGTCCGCCTGAACCAAGAGCACCGGACTCTACGAAACTCGGGACAGGTCAACGTGGGAACCGACCGGAACACCGCCGCCTTCGCGGTGGAGTCCCTGCGCCGTTGGTGGAAGATCCAAGGGCACCTCGACTACCCCGGCGTGGACCGCTTGCTGGTCACCGCAGACTCCGGAGGAGCCAACTCGGCCGACTCCCGTCTGTTCAAGATGGGCCTGGCCGATTTCGCCGACGAGTGTGGGCTGAGCATCACCATCATGCATTTCCCGCCAGGTACTTCAAAATGGAACAAAGTGGAACACCGGCTGTTCTCCCGAATCACCCACAGCCTGCGTGGGCAGCCTCTGACCAGCTACGAAGTGCTGCTGGAGACCATCTCTGCCACCCGCACCAGCACCGGACTGACGGTCCATGCCGCACTGGACGAGAACGCGTACCCCACCGGCCACGTGCTCACCCGGGCCGAGCGCAAGAACGTCGACCGGCGGGTCAAACGCGACGAGTTCCACGGCGAGTGGAACTACACCATCGCCCCGCAGGACCCCGACCAGCAGGTTCCGGAAGACCCACTCGACGAGTCGGGACCTCCGGTCCCGGCCAAGGCCACCTTCCTCCTCACCCACCCCGCACTCACCGGCATGCCCCGTGAACAGTTCGAACAACTCGTGCTCCAGCTCGAACCCTGCCAACAGATTCTCACCGAAGCCGAACGACAGCGTGAAGGCAGGGACGGTCGTGGTCGCAACCCCGGCTTCGGCACCCTCGACCACCGCCACCGCGTCCTGGCCGCCGTGCTCCGCAGCCGCAACACCGTCACCTTGACCCTCGCGGCCGAGCTGATGGGACGCACGCGCAACGTGCTGAGCTACCACGCCGGCAAGTCCAAGCCAATGCTGGCCTTCGCCGGGCCCGAACTCGCCAGAGTCCTCGTCTTCCGCCGGACTCACCCTCCCCGCACACTCGAAGCCCTGAAGCGCCTAACCGAGCACCACGACAGCGAGATCAACTCCGGCAGTAGTTAAATTACGGGTCCTGATCCGCTTCCGTTTCGTCGACGAACACCGGAACGCCCACGGCGTGAAGCGGATGTGCGACGTCCTGGGCTGGGACCGCTCCGGCTACTACACCTGGCACAAGAACAAGGAGACACGACAGTAGCGGGTGGATGAGGAAGAAGAACTGGCGCGACAGATCCGGCAGATCCACACTGATTCCCGGGGCGCCTACGGAGCCCTGCGTATCACCCGCGCCCTGCGAGTGCAGGGGCACGTCGTGAATCGAAAGCGCGTCGCGCGGGTCATGCGGGAACGGCAGATCGCCGGGATAACACGCCGGAAATCACGGTCGCTGACGAAACCGGATCGCACGGCGCCACCGGCCCCCGACCTCATTCAGCGGGACTTCACCGCACCGATGCCGGGCCTGAAGCTCGTCGGTGACATCACGTGCCTGCCCACGGCCGAGGGGTGGCTGTACCTGGCCACGGTGATCGACCTGTGCACGCGTGAAGTCGTGGGCTGGTCGATGGCAGACCACATGCGAACGCAGCTGGTCGATGACGCCATTCGCATGGCTCACGTCGGCGGTCATACGGCCGGTAACGCGATTTTCCACACCGATCGCGGGTCGCAATATACGTCAGTCCAATTCCGGGAAACATTGGCGGAGTTGGACGTCCGGCAGAGTACAGGCCGAACCGGCTCGTGCTTCGATAATGCGGCCGCGGAGAGCTTCTTCGCCGTACTCAAGTCCGAGATCGGCACCACTGCTTGGCCGACCCGGAGGCAGGCCCGGCAGGACGTATTCGGATGGATCGCGCAGTATTAAAACCGAGAGCGGATCCACTCGACCATCGGCTACCTCACCCCGTATCAGGCACGGACCCGCTATCAGCAACGCCTCGACCTCGCGGCATAAAACGGAAGTGTCGGACCTCAGGGGGTCACTTCACCCAAGAGTGGTCCCAGCGGTGACGACACTGAACTGAAGAGGGAGCTGACCAATCTCGGAAAAGCTCGGATCGAAGAGGTCAAGGGCAGCCTTTCCGAAGGTGAAATCCTGCCGGGCGCGTTCAGCGTAGGGCGTGACCGAACCACTGGATTGACTTATTATGGCGAGAGCGGACCTGCCACTGGGCATCACGCAGAGGTGACTTCCCGGCTACCAGGAGAATCTCAGCTCCCCAACGGTCGCCCGCCGGGCGTGTGCGCAGAAGCGCGTATGTGCACTAACGCCCTGAATGACGGAGCGTCGTTGGAGAACCTCGACATTATCACCCTCAATCAGAAGGGAAACAAGTTCAAAATGTGCCCTAATTGTCAGACGTGGGTGCCGGGCACGGTCAGGAGTGTGCTCACCGGATGAGCGGACTCGATAATGCTTCCCGACATCAGAGATTGCGTGATGCATTCTCTGACGCAACCCGAATTGACCTAGGGCCGGCCTCTGTCGATCATGTATCCGGGCTCTATGAAGAGGCTGGTTATGACGTAGGGGCGGAATTGCGTGGATTCTTCGAAGAGTATCGAGAGATGTCCATTTCGTGGATGTATCGCGAAATGGAAGTGGGTGTGCAAATTAGCGCAGAAGAAGCCCTTTCCATCTACCCCGGTAACATTCGCGTATTTTCTCAGAGGGTAGGACGCCCCCTGGTCCCTGTTGGCTCTGCGTTCGCCACCGAAGAGGCGGTACTGATCGCGGGCGATGGAGACGTATTTCTCGCTGGTGATGCCGGAATGCAGTACGTCGGGAACGGATTTCTGCAATCCATGCAGGCCCTGATCTCTGAAACCTGGGACAAAACCTTCTTCTGAAGGGCCGGTTCGGGCTTCCACCATCAAGGTCGGCGCCATGCGAATCCCGGGTCGCAGGGATCGTTCCTGGAGGACCTGGCGGATCTTTCTTCCCATGGCGGGAGGCGCGCACTAGTCATGCTGGGAGTCGGGTTTGTCCGCGAGTTCTTCGAGGTCCCGGTCGATCTTCCGGGGATCCATGAACTCACGCGCTCGGACGCCGGGGAATGGCAGGGGATCGCGGCCTTCGCCGTTACGTACCTCGCCGACTCGCCGGTGGTTGCTGAGTTCACCGAAACCGAGCAGTGCCTTCGGGGCTGTGGCGAGAATCTCGTAGGCTGCTCGTCATTGTTCACCGACGGATCGTGGGTCTGGCGCTGTGACCTCGGGCATTACGTAGGACGCCACGGCGTGACGTTGCCGTTGGAATTCGTCGAGCGGATGCGACTGTTCGACTGGAAGCCACCCGTGGATGTCGTAGATGGGTCGTTGGCGCGTCTGGCTGTGCAGACCGCCTGGCAGGTCGCCTGATGTGTTTCATCAACATGACGGGTCGGCACAGGGACATCAGCCGCTGCTGGAACTCGGCTGCGCGGTTCTGAGGAAAGGGACAAGTAAGTGACAGGCTCACGTGCGGAACGCCGTTCCGCCGGTACCGAGACCATGCTGGACGTGCTGCTGCGCTGGACATGGATCCGGCGCCGCACGCCCGCCCGGGACATCGCCGACTTCGACGCCGGGCAGCCGTTGCGGGTCGTCGGATTCACGCAGACCATCGGCGGCACGGTCAAGGTCTCGGTCGGCAAGGGCAAGCAGGTGGCGCGGTCGAGGCAGGGGTATCTCCGGCTCGCCGCCGGTGAGGCGCCGGTCTGGAGTGATGCGCGGGGCGGCCGGAGCGCGACCCTCCAGGCGCCGTTCCGGCTGAAGCCGACGGGCGGGAAGGTCCGGCTTGCGCCGAAGTTCGAGCGGTACGAACTCGTCACGGGCGCCGGGACGTACGACCTCGCGGTCCCGAAGAAGGACGCGGAACTGGTGCGGCACGCGCTCGGCGGCGGACCGGGGCCTCGGTGAGTGAAGGGGAGTCCCGCACGGGCTTGCCCACGCTGGGTTCGCCGAAGAGTGTGAGCGAGTCGCCCGGCCTGGCGGTGCTTGGGCCTTTCCCGTTCTGCGGCCGTCGGAGCAAAGCCCCTCTGCGCGAGGGCAGGGGAAGCCAGACCGGAAACCGGTACCTGAAAAGCACCCAGGTCACCGACCAGGTCGACGTCTCGTGAACTCCCCGTCGATGGCCCTCCCTGCAAGTCTCGTAGGTCGAGCGCCGGAGCGCGCATCCTCCGAGACTTGTAGGGCTGCCACAACCGGTGTGGCGCGCACGCGAAGCCGGTAGTGCTCGTGACAGTGCCGCTCGTGGTGGCCCCCCGGTGGCCGGACGCCTTCGGACGACGTGAAACGAGGCAGCACAGGACAACCGGCCGCACATGCTCTGATCAGGCCGAACGTCACTCAGCAGCACGGCGCGGTACCAGAGAGCATGATCCCTCGTGGTCTTGTAATGCGTAGGTCGTCGGTTCGAATCCGACAGGGGGCTCTCTCCGAAGCCCAGCCCAGACAGTGTCTGAGCTGGGCTTTCGTTTTTTAGCGGATGCGTCGGCGGCGCTGAGCGCGGGCGGCTCGGCGGTCCCTAGTCTCAGTTCTAGTCTCAGTTGGGGGGTCCGGGGCGGGCTCCGGGGCCGGGGCCGACATGAAGGTGTCTCCCATGCGGCGCATGGCGTCTTCGGAGAGGTGCGAGCGGCCCTTGACGTAGCGGCGGGTCTGGCTGATCTGGGTGTGCCTCAGGATCTCCATGATCGTGGACATGTCGACCTTGAGTTCGTTGAGGATCGTGCCGGTGGTGTGGCGGCTTCCGTCGTAGAGGCAGCGGTCTGTGATGCCCGCCTCCACCAGCAACAGTACCGAGACGCCCTGATCCGCTGGGACCCCGAGAAGTACAAGCGCGTCCACGCCCTCACCTACGCCGACCTCGGCGACAGCCTTGCCGCCCAGGCCCGCGCCGACGAAGCGGTCGCCGCCTGGTCCCAGGCCCTGACTTTGATGGAGGGCATGACCTCCGACCGCACCCGCAAGGCCATCACCTCGCTCCGCTCCACCCTCTCCATCTACCAGCGCCGCAAAGTGCCCGGAGCTGCCGAACTCGCCCGCCGCGCAGGCGAAGCACTGGCCTAAGCTGCCCATCACCGGCCGACGAAGGGACACCGGCCGTGGCTCAGCGGACAACCGACGACCAGCCCAAAGCCCTGCCGCCCGCCCTCGAATCCATGACCTTGCTGGTCGCCGCCGTCATCGTCCACGACCAGGCCACCAACCGCGTCGTCCTCCTCCAGCGCAGCCAGAACGCCAAGTTCGCCCAGGGGATGTGGGGTCTTCCCGTCGGCAAGAGCGAACCCGGCGAACCCATCACCGAAACCGCCGTGCGCGAGCTGTACGAGGAGACCGGGTTGACGGTGAAACCGGAGTCCCTGAAGGTCGCCCACATCATCCACAGCGCTTTCGGCGTCGAAGCCCCCAACGGTTTCCTCACCGTCGTCTTCGCCGCCAACGAATGGACCGGCGAACCGGAGAACCGCGAGCCACGTAAGCACGCCCAGGTCTGCTGGGTCGACGCGGACGCCATCCCCGAGGAGTTCGTGGACACCACCGCCAGCGCCCTGCACCGCTACCTCGCTGGAGGTCCGCAAGTCTCCCTCGACGGCTGGCAATAGAAACGCCGAAGCTTCGCCCAGGAGCGGTATGGCGCTGTGGGAATGGGTGGGTCCGCTGTCGTGTGACCGGTCCAGCGGACTCGGCTGCCCTGCCTGCCCCTACGTGATCGGTACGGTGGCATCGGGACGACGAGAGGGGCGGCGCTGCCGTGGGTGAGGAAGCTGAGATCAGGACGGCCAAGGAGGCCGCCGACCACGAGCTCATCCTGACGTTCGGGCGGCTGCAGGGGGCGGCGAACCGGCTGGAGTACATCCTCGGCCGGGCGCTGGAGGCGGAGTGCGGCATCAGCCATCTGGTCTTCGAGGTGCTGCTGATCCTCGGGCGTGCGGGCGAGCCGGGGCTTTCGATGCGTGCCATCGCCCAGGAGCAGGTGCTGACCACGGGTGGTGCCACCCGGCTGGTGGATCGCATGCAGGCGGCGGGTTTCGTGACGCGCGCGGACTCTCCCGACGACCGGCGCGGAAAGCTGGTGCGGCTGACGCCGCTGGGCGAGGAGACGGTCGTACGCGCGTCCCGGGTTCACCTGGAGAACATCAAGCGGTACCTCGTGGACCCGCTGCCCGCAGCGGACCGGAAGCGGTTCGCGGAGGATCTCCGCATCCTCAGCCACACGGCCCGGGACCTGCTGCCCCGTCTGCCCTGACCTGCGGACCAGCGGCCGCGCTGGTGTACTGACGTGGTCAGCCACACCCATGTGCCCCACCTCACACGAACCTTGAAATATCTGACGCGTCAGTTACTGTTCTGTCAGGTGAATCGCTCGCAACCCGCGGGCGCACATCTCTGCCGAGGTCTTCGATGAAGCTCGTCTACGTCTTCGACGCCTACTGCGGCTGGTCGCACGGGTTCTCCCGAACACTGAGCGAGGTCGCTGCCCGTCACCCCGAACTGCCGGTCGAAGTCGTCTCCGGCGGCCTGTTCACCGGATCGCGGCAGGTGCCCGTCCGCCAGTTCGGCTACGTCCAGGGCGCGAACGCCAAGATCGCCGAGCTGACCGGCGCCGAGTTCGGCGCAGCCTACGAGCAGCTGATCGCCGACGGCTCCTTCGTGATGGACTCCGAGGCCGCCGCCCGCGGCGTCGCCGCCCTGCGCCAGGTCGCCCCCGACCGCGCGGCGGAACTGGCCGCAACCCTGCAGGCCGCCTTCTACGTCGACGGACGCAGCCTGTCCGAAGCGGCCACCTATCGGAAGGTCGCGGAGGGGGCCGGGCTGGACGCCGACGCCGTGGTCGCCGCCTTCGAAGCACCCGACGCACAGACCGCGGCCCACGCCGACTTCCGCCGCGCGGTCCAGCTCGGCGTTACCGGGTTCCCCACGCTGCTGGCCGTCGACGGCGACTCCGTCACCTCGCTGGCCTACGGCCAAGCCACCGCCGACGAGGTCGACGCGCGCTTCGCCGCCCACTGATCTTCCCCTGCCCCCACCCCATCCCTTGCGTAATGGAGCCCCCGCATGAGCACCCTCTCCTTCAAGGTCCTCGACCTCGACTTCCCGGCCGGCAGCAAGAACAAGACCGCCACCCTCGTCACCGGCGAGAACGAGGCCCTGCTGGTCGACGCCGCCTTCACCCGCGCCGACGGCCACCGCCTCGCCGCCGAGATCCTCGACTCCGGCAAGAAGCTCACCACCGTCTTCGTCAGCCACGCCGACCCCGACTTTTACTTCGGCGCCGAAGTCATCGCCGACGCCTTCCCCGACGCGACCTTCGTGGCCACCCCGATCGTCATCGAGCACATCCAGCACTCCTACGACGGCAAACTCAAGGCGTGGGCCGCGCTCGGCCCGAACCTGCCCACCCGGTTGGTCGACCTCACCCCGCTGACCGGCGACCTCACCATCGAGGGCCACCGCTTCGAGCTCAAGGGCGGCCCGGCCGCGCTGCCCGACCGTCACTACCTGTGGCAGGCCGAGCACCGCGCCCTCCTCGGCGGCGTCCTGCTCTTCCAGCAGGAGCACGTCTGGGTCGCCGACACCCCCACCCCCGGCGACCGTGCCGCGTGGATCGACCTGCTGGACGAAATGGCCGCGCTGCAGCCGGAGTTGGTCGTGCCGGGCCACCGTCTGCCCGGTACGGCGGCGGACGCGTCCGCCATCATCGCCACCCGCGACTACCTCCTCGCCTTCGAGGAGGAGCTCGGTAAGGCGGCCGACGGTGCCACGCTGACCGAGGCGCTGGTCAAGCGTTACCCCGACAACGGCATGCTGATCGCCGCGCAGATCGGTGCGAAGGTCGCCAAGGGTGAGATGAAGTGGGGCTGACCATGGCCGAGTTCGCTACCTCCACCGCCCCCGTCGATGTCGTACGGCGTCAGTACCTCGCCTCCGCGGCAGGTGACCTGGAGGCGCTTCGGGCCACCCTCGCCCCCGACGTGGAGTGGACGGAGATGGCCGGCTTCCCCCTCGCCGGCACGTACCGCACCCCCGACGGCGTCACCGCCAACGTCATGGAGAAGCTGGGCCAGGACTGGGACGGCTGGACCGCTCACGACGACACCTACGTCGTCGACGGGGAGAACGTCGTCGTCCTCGCCCGCTACACCGCGACCAACAAGGCCACCGGGAAGCCGATCGCCGTCCGCGTCGCCCACCACTTCGTCGTACGCGGCGGACACATCGTGCGCTTCGAGCAGTTCGTCGACACCGCGCTCGTCCGCGACGCCATGGCCGTCTGACGCACGCCCCAGCATCCAGGGAGCAGGGGAAACTCGTGTCCGCTGCCGACAACAAGGCGCTCGTCATCGCGTTCTACGAGCAGGCGTTCAACGACTACCAGCCGGAGCAGGCCGCCGCCGCGCATCTCGGCGACCGAGGCATGGCCGTCGGCCCACCCCTTGCATCCGCGAATACTTGGCTAGCCACACGATTGCTGCTACGTTAATCATGTGGCTAGCCACACTTTCTCTGCGGCCTCCCCCACCGAACTGAGGAAACCTCATGTCCCACGAGAACTCTCAAGTGAAGCCTCCGATCAATCAACGCGTGCTGACCCTCGGCATCACCCCTGATGCGCTTTCGCCGGACGATTTCCCGCCGGGGGTCACGACGCTCGAAGAGCTGGTCGCCATGAGGAAGCGGAACTGGGCTGCGCTCCGGGCCACAGGCATCGACGGCGAGGAGGGCTATGTCAGCCTGGACCCCGACGAGGCTGAGGCCGAGCTGCGCCGACTGTTCGACGGGCACTCGTTCGGCGTGGTGCTCATCGGCGGCGGCATCAAGAACGTCCCGGAGTACACCGTCCTGTTCGAACGGATCATCAACGTGCTCATCGACCTCCAGCCCGACATCCGGTTGAGCTTCAGCTCACATCCGACGAACGTGCCCGAGGCGCTGCAACGCTGGCTCAAGAAGTCCTGACAAAGACGTCTCACGGAGCTGGGCGTTGGACGTGCCGATGAGTGATGAGGTGGGCGGCGAGGCCGAGGAAGCCTTCGTGGATGTCGTCGCGTCGTTCCCGGCGGATCCGCAGTCGGCGCAAGCTGTGCGGCCAGGCGATCGTCCGACTCCCCGCACAGTGAGCGGCCTCAGTCGCAAGCTCGCAGAGCCGGCTAGCTCGTCACGACCGTCAGTACCTACCCGCTCGACCGAGCGGCCATGGCCCGGCCGGTCGGCGACGCCGGGCACGTGTGGGGCAAGCTCGTCCTGACCGTCGGCTGAGCACGCCCGCCCATCGCCTCCCCAGGCGGCAGAGCGGCCGGCTGCACCGACTACCCCACCCGCACTGGCCGAGGAAGCGAAACATGCCCACCCCCGAACCCCGCATCCCCACGACGGCCGACGCAGGACCGATGAGCTACGCGATCTTCCAACTTGCCCGCTCCCACCGCGCCTACGCCGCCGCCCTGCTGCGCGAGATGGACCTGCATCCCGGACAGGAACTGGTGCTGATGCACCTTTTCGACCGGGACGGCCAGTCCCAGTCCGAGCTGCTCGAATGCCTCGGCGTGGACCACTCCACCATCTCCAAGGCGCTACGCCGCATGCAGGAGGCCGGCCTGGTCATCCGCGAGCCGGCCGCACATGACCGGCGCGTCATGGTGGTCCACCTCACCGACAAGGGCCGGGCGATGCGCGAGCCCATCACGGCCCTGTGGCAGGCCCTGGAGGAGACCACCGCCCGGAATCTGTCGGAGCAGCAGGCGGAGTCCTTCGTCGAGACCGCCTACGCCATCACCGAGGCGATCAGCAACCGTGCGCTGCCCGAGGAAGAGTCCACCTGACTCCCAGGTGCACACCGTCCCGCATGCGGCGCGACCACCTCCAGTCAGGCCATGTCACCCACCCCGTACCGGCTGTTCCGGACGCGGCGCGTGGCGGCGAGGCGCGCTACGGATGCGCCACCACGGCCGCCTCCCTTAGCCCCGCCCGGCACGCGGGTGCCTATGCCTGCAGCCACCGCCCACCAGCCTGATGGAAAGCGAGACTCCCATGCCTGCCACCGACTCAACCGCCCTCCCTGTCCTCGTCGTCGGGGCGACCGGCTCCCTGGGGAGCAAGGTCGTCGACGAACTCCTGGCACGCGGCAAGAACGTCCGCGCCCTGGTGCGGCCGACCTCCGACGCCGGTCGGCTCGAAAGCCGGGGCGTTCAGATCGCCCGCGGCGACATGCTCGACATCGGCTCGCTCGTGGCCGCCATGAACGGCGCCGACGCCGTCATCACCACCGCCGCCGGCTACACCCGCGGCGGCAAGAACGCCAACGACATCGACACCATCGGCAACGCCAACCTCGCCGAGGCCGCCCACCGCACCGGCATCCGGCGGTTCGTCCTGACCAGCATCCTCACCAGCGACCAGACCCCGGATGTCCCGCACTTCTGGCACAAGAAGCTCGCCGAGGACAAGCTCGAACAGCTCGGCGTCCCGTTCGTCGCCCTGCGCCCGGGGGCCTTCCTCGACCAGGTCGCGACCATGGCGGGCAACCCGCTCGACAAGGGCCGCCTGATCTGGATGTCCAAGGCCACCGTCCCGCTCACCTTCGTCCGCACCTCCGATCTCGCGGCGTACCTGGCAGCGGCGGTCGACGCCGACGCCAAGGCCGGTGAGCGCATCGACATCGGCTGGGACCGTCCGGTCAGCATGCGCGAGGTGGCCGACCTGATGGGCCACCGGGCCGGAAGGAAGATCAGGGTGTGGGCCGTCCCCTCCGTCGTCGTCCGCGCCGCAGGAGCCGTCGTCGGCCGCTTCAACCCGGTGGTCAAGGACATGGCCGCGATGTTCGGCTGGTTCGACACCGGACGCTACGTCGCCGACCCCGGCCGTCAGGAGCAGTTGTTCGGCCCGGTCCCCACGGCCGAGGATGTGCTCGCCCGGTTCACCGACGAGCTGCGCACCGCACAGCACCGGTAGCAGGCCCGCGTCCCATCCCTCGCCGCCCGGCGGCCCGACCAGGACGCCTCGGTCCTGTCCCTCCGATCCCTCCGAGCCCCGAGGAAGGAAACACTCATGAACGGATCGACCCTGCAGACGTTCGCCGCCGAGTGCGCGCAGGACCTGCCCGCAGCCCAGCTGGAGCATCCCTTCGGCCCCGACTGGGAGGTCTTCAAGGTGCGCGGCAAGGTGTTCATGCTGATGAGGGAGGTCCCCGGGCGCCCCGTAGTGATCCTCAAGGCGGACCCCGACGAGGCCCACGCTCTGCGGGAACACAACAGCCACATCACCCCCGGCTACCACATGAACAAGAAACACTGGATCACGCTGGAGGGCGGGACAGACATCGACGACAAGCTCGTCAGGGAACTCGTCACCGACTCCTACCTGCTAGTCGTCTCCCACCTGCCCAAGGCCGAGCAGCCCGTCGACCCGCACACCTACGGCACCAGCACTCGGGCGGGCCGGTGACCGCGGCCGGTGACCGCCTCCAGGACACCGCTCGCAAGGCGGCCCTCGCCCTCCCGGACGTCAGCCACGGCCGCCCCTTCACCCCCGGACTCGACAGCGCTTCCTGGCCAAGCAGCGGTAGGTGCGCGAATGCCCTGTTCGAAATCCTGTCCGTGCGTGAGCGATGCGTGAGCGGACGGCGCGGCAGAGCCCGTCCTGGTGTGGACAGAGCACTGGGCGACATGTGTCCTGACCAGGCGGTTCCGGACACCGAAGCAGCGCCCGGAATCATCCAGCAAGATCCTGCCCGGACTTGTAATACGTAGGTCGTCGGTTCGAATCCACAGGGGGCTCCACGAAACCCCAGTTTGGACGGCGTCTGAACTGGGGGTTGCCTGTGCCCGGGCGCTGCGGGGGCTGCGGGGGCTGCGGGGGCGGAACTCGATGATCTTCGCGGCCTCGTGTGTGGCCGCGGTGTGGCCATCCTGCTCGGTGGCCGTCTCGGCGGTCCGTCCGGCGAGGCTGTCGCCGCCTGGCCTCCCAGGCCCTGACCCTCATGGAGGGCATGACCTCCGACCGCACCCGCAAGGCCATCACCTCGTTCCGCTCCGCTCTCTCCATCTGCCGGCGCCGCAAAGTGCCCGAAGCAGCCGAACTCGCCCGCCGTCCGCCCTTGTGGCGAGGGATTGTCGGTTCGCCGCTGTGGATACACGTGCCGCGGGACGCTCGACTCGGCTGCGGGCTTGGGCGCGGAGACCGTCCCGCGTACCAGTTCAGGAGTCGAGGGGGATTCTTGAAGCGGTCGGGGAAGCGGACCTCGTGGAGGGCGGGGAGGCGGGAGAGCTCGCTCGGTACGCGGCCGGTGAGGTCCCGACGGGACGCGGCCGGGACTGCGGTCTTCCTCGTGCTGGCGGTCGATTCTCTGGTGAACGGGCTGTTCGTCCCGTTGTCCATGCTGTATCTGTCGGCGAGTTCGGGTGCGTCGCTGGTGCGGGTGGGGACCTTGCTGAGCTTGGCCGGTCCGGTGTCTCTTCCGTTGCCGCTGTGGATCGGTGGTCTCGTCGACCGGCTCGGCCCCAAGCCGATCGTGCTGGTGGCGCAACTGCTCCAGGCGGCCGGTTTCCTGGGGTACCTCATGGTCCGCAGCAGCGGTGCGATCCTCCTGGCCGCGACCGTCGCGGCGATGGGGCAGCGGGCCTTCTGGTCCTCCGCCTTCACTCTCGTCAGCGATCTGTCCGACCGTGATCCCGGCGGGCACTCCCGCGAGCGGTGGTTCGGCATCACCGGCTCGTTGCGTGCGGTGGGCTACGGAGTCGGTGCCGTCGTCGCGGGTGTGTCGCCCTGTCGGCGAAGTCGGGCCCGGTGTACCGGGGGGCGATCGGCGCCTGTGCGTGTCTGCTGCTCGTGGCCGCCCTGCTGCGTGTCCGGGGAGTTCCGCGGAGCGCTGTCCGGCCGGCGCGGGCGGGGCACGAGGGGGCGGGGGAGGCGGAGTCGGGGGAGGCGGAACGGGGCGGCCGGGGTTACCGGGTGTCGTGGAGCGACGAGTCGGCTGTCCGCGGACATCCAGAGCGTCTTCGCCATGCCGGAGCAGCGAGGCCGGGGGATCGGCTCGGCACTCGTGGCGGCCGCTTCGGAGCATGCGGCACGTCTCGGGTCCCTTCGCGTGACGGTCCACTCCGGTCGCAAGGCGGTGCCGGTGTACGAACGGCTGGGCTTCGAGTCGTCCCGACGGCTCCTGAGCCGACCGCCGGACTAGGATCCGTCCGCTCGCTGATCGTGCCGGGCCGGCAGAACGCCGATGTGACGCGGCCCGGTCGCGGTACCGGTGCGGAAGACCCGGTTCAGATGGTGGTCCAGGACCGCGGCTGCCGACTCCGGATCGCGCTGGCCGACGAGGACGCCGGTGCCGAGTCCCGCGGACATGGCGAGCAGGGCGGTCGCCTCCAGCCGTGGTTCCACGCCGGGTTCGAGCAGGTCCGCGTCCTGCGCCTGGCGGAGGAGTCCGGTCAGGGCGTCTTCGGCGGCATCGGGGTTCTTGATGAAGGGCTGGGCCGCGAGCGCCCGGTCGTGCACGGCCATCACGGCGTACGACGTGTAGAGGTGGTGGAAGGTGCGGCTCTCGTCGTCCGTCGGCAGCGCCGCCATCAGCAGCGCCTCGACCGTCGCGCGCGGACCGGGATCGTCTCCGGCGGCCCGTAGCCGGGCGGAGACCCGCTCCCCGAACCTCTCCGCCAGATGTTCGAGCCCGTACAGCAGCAGCTTCTCCTTGGTCTCGAAGTAGTACTGCACCAGCCGCAGCGATACGCCCGCCTCCGCCGCCACATCGCGCATCCCCACGGCATGCAGTCCGCGCCGCCCGGCGACTCGGACGAGGGCCTCGGCGATCTCGGTACGCCGTTCCGCGTGGTCCACGCGCTTGGGCATCGGCCGGTTCTCCGCTCGTCGTACCTGCTCTGGTCCTGCTCTGGTTCTGCTCCGGTTCCGTAGGACCTTTTGATAATACAGCTGTACCACCATCGTGGTACGTTCGTATCACGAAACCGAGACGCCGGAGGTGGCCATGCCCGAGACCGCTGCCCGCACCCAAGCCGATGTCGGCCGCTACGTGAGCGATACCTGGCGGGAGCGGTACTTCACGGCCTGCGACGCGGTCTACGCCCTGGGAGCGCACGCGCTCGCGGAAGAGAACGTGGAGACGTCCTTCGGCACCACGCACGTCTACCGCTACGGGCCCGCGAGCGAGGCTGCCCGATCCCGTACCCCTGTCGTCCTGGTGCACGGAGCGGGCACCTGCTCGGCCATGTGGTACCCGAACACCCCGGCCCTCAGCGCCGAGCGGCCGGTCTACGCGATCGACACCCCGGGCGATCCCGGACGCAGCGTGCAGCGCGCAGCCATCCACGAGCCCGAACTCGCCGCGCGGTGGCTGGACGAGACCCTCGCCGGGCTCGGGCTCGACCGCGTCCACCTCGTCGGCTCCTCCTACGGCGGCTGGCTCGCCCTGAACCAGGCGCATCGCAGGCCCGGTCGCCTCGCCTCGGTCACGCTGCTCGACCCCGGCGGCCTGGAGAAAGTGGGGCTGCGCTTCTTCGTCTGGATCTTCGCCAGCCTCTTCGCGACCTTCGCGCCCAAGGCACTGCGCCCGCGACTGGCGGCCTGGCTGGAACAGCCGGTCCTCGTCGTGCCGGAACTGCGCACGATGATCAGAACCGCCGTTCGCGCCTACCGCATCCGCCGCCCGGCGCCGCTTCCCCTGTCCGAGGAGGAGCTGTCCACCGTCCGGACCCCGCTCTACCTGGTGCTCGGCAGGCGAAGCCTCCTCGTGCACCCGCGGCGGCAGGCGGAGCGGGTGCCTCGCCTGGTGCCCGGCGCCCGAGCCGAGATCATCTCCGACACGGGCCACGGACCGCAGATCGACCAGGCGGAGGAGACCAATCGCAGGATGCTGCACTTCATGGCCTCCGTCGACTGATCACCGGCCACCGGCCACCGACCCCGCGTCACGGCAACGAACGGGTGAGCCATACGACTTCACCGTTGTCCTCCGTGGAGACGTGATCCCGCTCGAACCCGAGCTTCTCCAGGACACGGAACGAGGGTGTGTTCCACGCGCCGACGGTCGCCCAGAGCCGTTTCCGCCCGGTCGCGACAGCGGCGTCGAGCACCGCGCCGGCCGCCTCGGTGGCGTAGCCGTGCCCCTGCGCGCGCTGGAACAGCTCGTACGCGATTTCGGGCTCCTCCACGCTGGAGCGGCCGATGATCAACCCGCAATAGCCGATGAAGTCGCCCTCGGCACGGCGCTGGATGGGCAACAGCGCGATCCCTGTGGACTCCGTCGCGGTGAGCAGCTCCGCGATGGCCGTCCGGATGCGCTCGACCGTGGGCGTCTCCTTGCCGCGTTCGGCGAGGAGCGCGCAGAACGCGGCGGCGTCCGACTCGGCCCACGGCCGCAGGATCAACCGCTCGGTCTCCAGGTGGAACGGCATCGTCTCGTACGTGGACTTGGACATGGGACCTACTCTGCCCCACCGGTCGTCACGGTCTACCGCTGGACCACCACGAAGCGGCCGACCGCGGCGAGGGCGCGTCCGGGATCGGCGGATCCTCCCGCGCCGTGAGCGCCGTGAGTGCGTCGCGCAGCCCGGCGCGGGCGGTGACGCCGAGTTTCGGGAACACGTTGTAGAGGTGGCCGCTGACCGTGCGGGCGGACAGGTGGAGTCGTTCGCCGATCGCCTTGTTCGTCAGGCCCGAGGCCGCGAGCGTGGCTATCTGCAGCTCCTGGGGAGTGAGCCGGGTGTCCGTCGAGCCGGTCTGGCGTCGGGAGACGCCGCTCGCGCCCAGTTCGGTTCGGGCGCGCTCGGCCCATGGTGCGGCCCGTAGCCGGTCGAAGATCGTCAGTGCGGCGGTGATGTGGACGCGGGATTCGACGGTGGCCCGTTCCCGGCGCAGGTGTTCGCCGTAGGCCAGCAGGACGCGTCCGCGTTCGAAGGGCCACAGGTTCTCGGGCGCCGCTGCGAGGGCCCGTTCGAAGTGGGCGTTCGCCGCCTCGCCCTCGGACACCAGGCCCTGTGCCGCGGCCACGAGCAGCGCCCAGCGGGTGGAGATCTTCGTGATGTCCATCCGCAGCATCGCTTCGACGAACTCCCGGGCCTGTTCGGTGCGGCCGGTTCGGACGGCGGCCTCGATCTGGTCGTAGGCGACGAAGAGTTGGAGTTGGTGGGCGGTGCCTGGTTCGAGTCCGTGTGGGCTGATTCTGGCCGCTTCTGTGTACGCCGTCTCGAAGTCGCCGCGGCCGATCGCCGCGAGGGTCCGTACGCGGTACACATGCTGCGGGACGATGAAGGCCTGGCGCGGGATCGACCAGGACAGCATCGCCTCCAGCGGTTCCTCCGCCTCCTCCTGCTGGCCGAGCGCGGCTGCGGCGAGGGCCCTGCTGTAGTGCAGGAACCAGACGAAGTTGACGTACCCGTAGGACTCGGCGCGCTCCAGTCCCTCCTCCGCGAAGCGCTGGGTGTCGTCCCAGCGGCCGGCGAGGTAGCTCTCCGCGCACAGCAGCATGAGCGCGTTGGTGACGGAGGCGACGGCTCCTGTGCGGGCGGCGTCCTGCCAGACGCGGAGGAGCGGTTCTCGCAGGTCGGCGAGGCGGTCGACGTCGTTGGCGACGTATCCCACGCGGATGATCTGGCCGGGGTCGAGTTCGGTCGTCAGGGTCGCGATCTCCTGGTCCAGGGTGCGCAGCGCCTCCGCGGAGACGAGGGCCGGATTGGACACGACCTCGGAGCGGACGAGCAGGCCCTCGGGCAGCAAGTCGCGGTATTTGTCGACCAGTTCGAGGTACGGGTCCCACATCTCCTTGCGTCCGTTGAGCGAGGCGATCACCGAGAGGACCCAGATCGCGGCGTTGACCTCCTCCGCGGTCGGCTCCGCCCCGGGGGCTCGTAGAGCGGTGGTGAGCACCCGGAAGGCCGAGACGACGTCCGCGTCGGAGTACAGCATGAGCGAGGCCGCGGCCGAGGCGGTCGCCAGCGAGCCGACGTCGGCGTCCAATCGGCGTGCGTCGGCGAGGAGTTGGGAGACCGACTGGAGATCGCCCATCACCTCGGCCGCGAAGTACGCGGCCCCGGCCAGGCGTTGCGACCGGTGCTCGGGATCCGGGCTCAGATCGGCCGACCGCGTCATCGCCGCCACCGCCGCGGACGGGTCCCCGCGTTTGAGTGCCTGGATCGACTCGTGCTGAAGGAGGGTGGCCACCTCCTCGTCGGGGCCGTAGGACGCGTCGGCGAGGTGCCAGGCACGGCGCCCCGGATCGGCGCGCCGGCAGCCGGCGAGTGCCCGGTGGGCCCTGCGCCGCTGCTCGGGACGGGCCAGTTCCACGACGGCGGAGCGCACCAGCGGGTGGCGGAAGACGACGGAGTGGCGGCTGTCGACGACGATGATCCGCTCGCGTTCGGCGATGTCGAGGTGGTCGGCGGCATCGGGTCCCACCACGCTCTCGGTGGACAGCGCCTGGCCCGAACCGTCCAGGGCGAGCAGCAGAAGCAGGTCCCGGGTCTCCGGTGCGAGCGCGGCGATCCGGGCGGTGAAGATCCGGGTGAGCCGCTCGGTCAGCGGCAGCACGGCGGGCAGCATGTCCGCCGTGGGGTAACGGTCCGAGGCCAGCGTCGCGGGCAGTTCGACGAGGGCGAGCGGGTTCCCCTGGGACTCGGAGACGATGCGCCGGCGTACGTGTTCGGCCAGGTCCGGGTAGCGGGCGAGCAGCAGGGCCTCGGACTCGGCGTCGTCCAGGGAACGCATCGTGAGGCTGTTGACGTCGCCGCGAGCGCGCAGCGGTTCCCCGGTCGTACGGACGGTCGAGAGCACCCGCACCCGGGTTCCGGCGACCCGCCGGGCCACGAAGGACAGGACGTCGGCGCTGGCGTCGTCGAGCCACTGGGCATCGTCGACGATGGCGACCAGCGGCTGTTCCCGTGCGGCGAGCAGGAGCAGGGACAGCGCGGCGGTCGAGATGAGGATGCGTGAGGGGGTCGCGCCCTCGCCGAAGCCCAGTGCGACCCGTAGAGCGCTCTCGTGGTCCGGGCCGAGTTCCGCGAACAGCGGGACCAGCGGCACCAGCAGCTGGTTGAGGCCGGCGAACGCGATATTGGCCTCGAACTGGGCGCCGGCCGCGCGCAGCGTCCTCATACCCCGGGCGTCGGCGAGATCGGCGGCGGCGTCGAGCAGGGCGGACTTACCCACACCGGGATCACCGAACAGGGTCAGCGAGCCGCCGAGCCGGGCGGTGTCGTCGATCACCGCTCGGATGAGGTCCAGTTCGCTGGACCGGCCGGTCAGGTCGGTCGCGATGCCCTGACCGGTCCCGACGTCCTGACCGCTCCCGACGTCCTGACCTTCGGTGCCCGGGTGCTCTGCGCTCATGAGGAGGCGCCTCTTTCCCCTGTCCGTTCCGACTCTATGCGACGCCGTACGGCACCGCGTCGTCCCGTTCTCTAGGGGGCGGTGGCCTCGGCGGCGTCCTCGATGAGGTGGGTGACGGTGTCGGGGTGGGAGATCAGAGCGACGTGGGAGCTGTTGATCTCGACGGTGTGCGCGTGGGCACGCCGGGCCTCGAACCGCTCCAGCGGTGCGCCCAGCGCCTCGTCCTGCCGGGCGACCAGGGCCCAGGACGGGATGGTGCGCCAGGCGGCGGCCGTGGCCGAGGAGGCGAACGCGGCGGCGGCGACGGGGCGTTGTTCGGCGCCCATCACGACGGTCCGGGAAGCGGGCAGGTCGGCCGCGAACACGGCCCGGAAGCGGGCGGGGTCGACGTACAGGTCAGAGCCGCCGGTGCCGTCGGAGTTGCTGAAGGGTACCGGGCGCAGGGCGGGGGCCAGTTCGTTGGTACCGGGGAACTTGTTGGACAGCGTGCTCAGCTTCTCGCCCTTGTCCGGGACGAGCGCGGCGACGTAGACGAGGGCCTTGACCTGGGGGTCGCCGGCGGCCGCCTGGGAGATGACGGCGCCGCCGTAGGAGTGGCCCACCAGGATCACCGGGCCCTTGACACCGGCCAGGACGCTGGCGACGTAGGTGGAGTCCTCGGCCAGGCCGCGCAAGGGGTTGGCCGGAGCGACGACCGGATAGCCGTCGCGCTGCAGGCGCTCGACCACGCCGTTCCAGCTCGAAGCGTCGGCGAAGGCACCGTGGACCAGTACCACCGTGGGCTTGAGGGCGGCGGGGGCGGTGTGGGCGGAGGCCAGCGGGATCAGGGACAGGGTGGCCGAGGCCGTGACGGCGGCGGTGATCAGCAGGGTGCGCGGGCGGGGACGGGGGATGGACACGGTGGATCTCCTTGGGAGGGGATGGGGGTGGGGGAGAGCGGGTGAGGGGGTGAGGGGGGAAGCCTGGTCAGGCGGCATGGCGCAGGTCGGCCGGGTTCACGCGGCCCTCGACCCGGGGCGTGGGATGTCCCGCTGAAGTTTGGTCAGGCCTCCCCAAATGCCGTACAGCTGACGGGTGTTCAGCGCGAACGCGGCGCACCTGTCGAGTACCGGGCAGGCCCGGCAGACCTCGGTGTCGGGCGGGCGGGAGCCGGCAGTTGCCGGGCTCCCGCCCGCCCGCGTGACGACTACGCACCGAGGTACGTGACGACTGGACGGTGAGGAACGTGACGACTAGGCGGCGAGGAAGTCGACGAGCGCCGCGTTGACCTGGTCCGCGTGGGTCCACAGCAGCCCGTGGGGGGCGTCGTCGATCTCGACGTACTGCGCGTCGGGCACCGCCTTGGTGAACTGGCGCCCGGTGGCGTCGATCGGCAGGATCCGGTCGGCGGTTCCCTGCAGGATGAGCGCCGGTACGTCGATCTTCGCGATGTCGGCGCGCATGTCGGTGTGCCAGCTGGGCACCACGGCCGAGGACGCGAACGGGGACATGTGCGTGGCGGTGACCCAACTGCCGCGCACCGCCTGCTCGCTGATGCGGGTGCCGAGGTTGACGTCGAGGTTGTAGAAGTCGTCGAAGAAGCTGGTGAACCAGGCGTACCGGTCCTTCTCCGCGGCGGAGACGATCCCGTCGAACACGGCGGCGGGAAGGCCGGTGGGGTTGTCGGGGGTCTGGAGCAGGAACGGTTCGATGGGTGCCAGGAACGCGACCTTGCGCAGGTTGTCGGTGCCGTGGGTGCCGATGTAGCGGCCGATCTCGCCGGTACCCATCGAGAAGCCGACCAGGGCGACGTCCTTGAGGCGCAGTACGTCGAGCAGTACGTCGAGGTCGTTGGCGAAGGTGTCGAAGTCGTAGCCGGTGGTGGGCTGGCTGGACTGGCCGAAGCCCCGGCGGTCGTAGGCGATGACGCGGTGTCCGGCCTTGAGGAGCGCAGGGATCTGCAGCTCCCAGGACTTGCCGTCGAGCGGGTAGCCGTGGATCAGTACGACGGGGGAGCCCTCGCCGTGGTCCTCGTAGTAGAGGTCGACGTCGGTGGTGTTTTCCTTGGCGACGGTGATGTAGGGCATGGCTTCGCTTCCTGAGTGGGTGGAGGTGGATGTGACGGCGCGGGGATAAGGGGAGTTCAGGGCCGGCGCAGGGCCTGGACCGCGAAGGCGGCGACCTCGTGGTCCTGCGCGGGTGATCCGCCGCCGGCGCCCAGCGCCCCTACGACGACCCCGCGGGCGTCGGTGATCGGGACGCCGCCGGCGACGAAGGCCAGCGGGAACGTGGTGGCGGTCTGGATCGAGGACAGCGGGGCGCCGGACTGCACGGCGGGGGCCAGGTCCGCGGTCGCGGCGCCGAAGTACACGGAGGTGCGGGCCTTGGCCCGGGAGGTGTCGATGGAGGCGAGCGCCGCACCGTCCATCCGGGTCACCAGCACGGTGTTGCCGCCGCCGTCGAGGACCGTGAAGGTGTACGGGACCCCGAGCTCAGTGGCCTTGTGGACGCCTGCGGCGGTGGCCGTGGCCGCGTCGTCCAGGGTGAGGATGACGGGCGAGATCTGCGTGAGGGGCATGGCCGTTCCTCTTCGGGTGGTGCCGGAGGTCGTGCCGAAGGTCGTTCCGGGTGGGGTCACTTCTCCTGGTAGGGGGCGGCCTTGGCGAGGTCGGGGCGGGTGACGGGGTGGCCGTCGATGGTCTGGTAGGTGGCGGCGGAGCGGCCGAGGGTGTCGAGGAGGGTGGCGGGGCCGGCGAAGGGCTTGCCGCCGATGTGCCAGCCGTCGGTGTGGAGTTCCTCGATGAGGACCCAGACGATCTCGCGGAAGGCCTCGGATCCCTCGAACTTGACCATGACCTCAGTGAGGGCGGCGGCCATGTCGTGCTTCTCCTGGGTGGTGAACACTCCGTCGACGAGCTTGACGTTGACGAACGGCATGGGGTGCTCCTTGGTGGGTCGGGGATGCGTCGTCCCTGCCGAGCGGCGGGGACAACTGAAGCGTCGCCCCGGGGCCCCACACGCCGCACCAGTCATCCGACCTGACTGCGAAGGGTCTTTGCGTGCCGCCGCCCTCGGGCCAGAGCCGTGCGGCCTACGGCGACACCCCCGCACCGGGTGTGCCGGGTACCGGTGACGAGCGCACCGGGCCGGCGTCCGTATCCGCCCAGGTGGGCCGGGGTCAGTGAAACCCGGGTCGGATGACTCATGCCCGGCGGTGGGGCGGCGACGACCATGGGCAGGGACGGCGCAGCCGCCGAAATCCCGCACCACCCCGCACTACCAGTCACCCCTTACCCCTCACCGATCACCGATCACCGATCACCGATGAAACGAGAAACCCCATGTCCGAGAAAACCAACAAACAGCTGGTCGCGGAGGCGTTCGACGCCTGGGCCGCCGGCACCGGCGGGGTGTTCGACCTGCTGGCCGAGGACGCCGACTGGACCATCGTCGGCAACAGCGTCGCCTCCGGCACCTACCCCACCAGCGAGGCGTTCCTCGACGCGGTCATCCGTCCGTTCAACGCCCGGATGAGCAGCCCCCTGGTGCCGTCCGTCCGCGCGCTGTACGCCGACGGGGACACCGTGGTCGCCCTGTTCGACGCGAGCGCGACGGTGCGGGACGGGTCGCGCTACGACAACACCTACGCCTGGTTCCTGACGATGCGTGAGCAACGGATCGTGAGCGCGGTCGCGTTCTTCGACAGCGTCGAGTTCAACGACTTCTGGGCCCGGGTCCAGCCGGCCTGACCCCTGCCGAGCCCCCGTTGACCGCCCCGTCACCTCCCCTGACCGTCCCGTCCGAAGATCGGAAGTGCCCGCCATGTTCATCGTGATCCTGAACTACACCGCGCCGCTCGAGGAGATCGACCGCCACCTGGAAGCCCACAACGCCTGGTTGGAGGAGAACTACGCGGCCGGCCACTTCCTCGCCTCGGGCCGTCAGGACCCCAGGACGGGCGGCGTCGTCCTGGCCCGGGCCACCGACCGCGGGGCCCTGGGCCGCGTCCTGGCCCTGGACCCGTTCGGCATCGCCGAGGTGGCCACGCACACGGTCATCGACTGGCGCCCCTCACGCGCGAGCACCGAGGCCCAGTGGCTGCTCCAGCAGTGATCCCCGCGGCGACGACGTCCCCGGGATCCGCAGCGCCCGACACCCCGCGCACCCACCGCCGGGTGCCGCACACAGGGCGCGACAAGCCCCCACGCACCCGCACCCCGCGAGCCCTGATGCCTTAGGGGCGCGGGGAACTGCGCGACAAGCCCCCACCCACCCGCACCCCGCACACAACCGAAGCCACCCACCCTCACCCCACCTCCACCGCCCCGCATGACGGCGGCCACCACCCGCACCCACCCACCCACCGAAAGACAGTGACCATGCGCGCAGCCGTGCTCAGACAATTCGCCACCCCGCTGGAACTGGCCGACATCGCCAAGCCGGTGCCCGGCGCCGGCGAGGTCCTGGTCAGGATCGCCGCGAGCGGCGTGAACCCCCTGGACACCAAGATCCGCGCCGGTCAGGCCGCCCACGCCCGCACTGTCCTGCCCGCCGTGCTGGGCCTGGACCTGGCCGGCACGGTCGAGGAGGTCGGGCCGGAGGTGACCGGCTTCGCCGTCGGCGACGAGGTGTACGGGCTGAGCGGCGGCGTCGGCGACCTGCAGGGATCGCTGGCGCAGTACGCCGCCGCCGACACCCGCCTGCTCGCCCACAAGCCCGCCGCTCTGACCATGCGCCAGGCCGCCGCGCTGCCGCTGTCGGTAGTCACCGCGTGGGAGGGCCTGGTGGACCGGGCCCGGGTCGGCGCCGGGCACAAGGTCCTGGTGCACGGCGGCGCGGGCGGCATCGGCCACGTCGCGGTACAGATCGCCCGTGCCCGCGGCGCCGAGGTCTTCGCCACCGCCTCGGCCGCCGACGCCGGGACCGTCCGCCGGCTCGGCGCCACCGCGATCGACTACGCCACCACCGAGGTGGAGGAGTACGTCGCCGCCCACACCGGCGGCGAGGGCTTCGACATCGTCTTCGACACCGTCGGCGGCACCGTTCTCGACAACTCCTTTGCCGCGGTGCGCACTTACACCGGCCACGTCCTGAGCGCCCTGGGCTGGGGCAGCCACAGCCTGGCCCCGCTCTCCTTCCGCGGTGCCACCTACTCCGGGGTCTTCACCCTGCTGCCCATGCTCACCGGCAAGGGCCGCGAGCACCACGGCGAGATCCTGCGCGAAGCCGCCACCCTGGCCGACGCGGGCCTGCTCAAGCCACTGCTGGACCCCCGCCGCTACACCCTGGACACGGTCGCCCAGGCCCACACGGCCGTCGAGGACGGCTCGGCCGACGCCAAGATCGTCGTCGACATCGAGGCCTGACCCGACGGCGGGGAGCCCGCGGCAGCGCGACCGTCGCGCCGCCGGGCTCCTCGCCGTTTTCCTGCCTACGGAAACTCGGGATCATCCGGAGGGCTTCACGGCCGGAGCCGAGATCGGCGGTCTCGGGGCCGCGGTGACGGGAGCCGCAGCCGGGGTGATCGCCGTGGGCATGAAGACGGGCACGGCGGAGGAGTCCGCGGCGGCCGGTGGCGCCAAGGTGGGCAGCTCGGCGGCGGAGGACACCACCCGGGGTGCGGTGCGAACATTCCGCCCACCGAGACGTTCGGGTCGGGCCGGGGCATTCCCGCGAGCATGTGAACCCCAAGAGTTGGTGAGCGATGGCCCACTACAAGGACCTCAGCCCGTACGACTACTCGGACGACGTGGACGAGACGGGTGAGGGCGCGGACTCCGGCGCGTCCCTGCTGAACGTCGGGTGGCTCGCCGAGGGGCACGAGTTCCCGCGCGGCGACGTCCCCGAGGGATTCGTGGAAGCCCTCCTGGAGCTGGCCAAGGACACGGTGAACGTCTACCGGGGCATGCATTCCTGCGACTTCTGCCCGAGCTTTCAGGAAGCGCGGAAGAACGTCACGTTCCGCGATGTGTTCATCGGCAGCGGAGAGGTCCATGTGCGGGGCGGCGAAGGCCGTGTCTACGCCGCCCCGGCGCTGGTCGTGCATTACGTGGTGGATCACGGACACCAGCCGCCGCAGGAATTCGTCGACGCGGTACTGGCGACCGGGATGGGAAAATGACAGGCTCACGCGCGGAACGCCGATCCGCCGGCACCGAGACCATGCTGGACGTGCTGCTGCGCTGGACATGGATCCGGCGCCGCACGCCCGCCCGGGACATCGCCGACTTCGACGCCGGGCAGCCGTTGCGGGTCGTCGGATTCACCCAGACCATCGGCGGCACGGTCAAGGTCTCGGTCGGCAAGGGCAAGCAGGTGGCGCGGTCGAGGCAGGGGTATCTCCGGCTCGCCATCGGTGAGACGCCGGTCTGGAGTGATGCGCGGGGCGGCCGGAGCGCGACCCTCCAGGCGCCCTTCCGGCTGAAGCCTGCGGCCGGGAAGGTCCGGCTGGCGCCGAAGTTCGAGCGGTACGAACTCGTCACCGGCGCCGGGACGTACGACCTCGCGGTCCCGAAGAAGGACGGGGAACTGCTGCGGCACGCGCTCGGCGGCGGACCGGGGCCCCGGTGAGCGACGGAGCGTGAGCGAGCCGCCCGGCTGCCACCGGAGTGGCTCCTCTCGCCGCGTGAAACCTGCTGCCGATCACCTGACGGATGCGCGAGGAGATGGCGTCGGCGCACTGTGCGCAGGTCCTGGAGCGGGCGCGCAGGAGCATCCTCATGATCGCCGGCCGGCCCTGCCCAGGGCCGGGGACATCTGATGTGAAGCCCCCGGAGACTCCCTGGAGACCGGCCCCTCCGTCACGGCAGGTGGCGTTCCCGTGGCCCGGTGCCCTGCTCCGCCACCCGGCCGATCTTCGCCAGGCGGACCAGCGCGGGCCTGGACAGCACCTCGCCGATGTCGTGCAGGGCCACGATGAGTTCCTCGACGCCGTCCAGGGGGGTGTCCTTGTCCGCGTGCAGGAGTACGCCTCTGTACTCCTCGGAGGAGATCTCCCTGCCGGGCAGATCGACGCGTTCCTCGTCCGTGAGGAAGAGCGCCGGGATCGAGGTGTCGAGGGCCAGGGCGAGGGCGGTGAGTTCGGTGGCCGTGAAGGCACGGCCACCGCGTTCGGCCTGGTGGACGGCCTGTCGGCTCCAGGGTTTGCCCAGGTAGCGCCCCACTGCCTCGCCCAACTCGGCGAGTGACATTCGCCGCGCTTCCCGAAGACGCGCGATCTGCCGTCCGATGGCTTCCTCGACCCGCATGCCCACTCCCAGGTGTCATCCGCTGCAATGACAAATCAGCCTCGGCGTTGACAATCGTCCGCCGAGCGCCCTAGCGTAATGCCATGCATTGCTCTGTCAGTCTCCAGAATGACAGATGGTGAGGAGCCGGTGTACCGACGCGCGGCCGTCGTGGTGTCGTCGTGGTGTCGTCGAGAAGCCGGCCCGGAGCAGCGGAGGCCGAAGTGCAGCACTTTCATCTGGATTCCGTGAGCGCGGGGGATGGCTGTGCCGTCCTGCGTGCCGCAGGCGAGATCGACGTGTACACCGCCCCCCAGCTGCGCGAGAAGCTGATCGAACTCGTCGACGCGGGGAGCCTGTACCTCATCGGGGACCTGCGCGGCGTGGAGTTCCTCGACTCGACCGGCCTGGGCGCTCTCGTGGGCGGCCTCAAGCGGCTGCGGACGCGCGAGGGTTCACTGCACCTTGTGATGTCGTCCGAGCGGATCATCCGGATCTTCCGCATCACCGGACTCGCCAAGGTCTTCTCGATCCACCCGACGGTCCCGGAGGCCATCACCGCCGACAGCCACTGGCGCCATACGCTCGCAGCGGGGGGCCACGACATCGAGCGATGGTGCCGCGACCACGGCCTGCAGTGAGCTGTCGTTCGACCGGCAGCGGCGCCGAGCCGGTGATCAGTAACGCGGACCTGCGCGGGAAGGTCGCCTCGACGGTCGTCACGCGCGACGGCCGGTCGGCCCGCTGCCTGGACGGCAGCGATGACGAGGAGCTCAACTGCGTTGTCGGCTGGGCGGGTTCGGACGTCAAGGGCATCACCGTAGGGACCACGGGCACACCACCGGGGCCACGATCCAGGACGGCCGCTTCACCGCCTGGTGGCCCGACGGCGACCCCGACGGCGGGATCACCGGCACCCTCACCCTGCACCTGGCCCACGGCTCGACGCACACGGTCGAGGGCGACAGCCTGCTCGACTGACCGGTCTGGGGCGTTCTGGGTCGGTCCGAGTCAGCCCTGGTACGTGGACTCGACGCCGTTCTCGTCGGGCAGTTCCCTCAGCGCCCGGTCCGTGATGCGGGCGGTGAGGGCTCTGGCGAAGCGTTCGGCGTGCAGGACGCGGAAGGGTCTGGAGTGGTACAGGCGGGTGGTCGGGTCGACGCGGTCGGTCAGGTTCAGCTGGTTGTGGATGCCCGCCACCGCTTCGTAGGCGTAGGCGAGGTGCTTCTCCCTCGTGTGCCAGTCCGTGGCCGAGAGGGCTGCCGTGAGGACCGGGATCAGACGGTGGCCGGCCGTCGTGCGGGAGAAGGCGCTGCCCAGCCATTTGTCGTACGGGGGGTAGCGGCGGTCCATCAGGAGGCACAGGCGCATCAGGTGGCGGGTGATGTGGGCGGCGACCATCGCCGAGCCGAGTTCGTCGCCCACCTCGCCGCAGCGGCCCACGAAGGCTTCCTGTTCGGAGATGTGCTGCCACTGTCGGGCCAGGACGTGGAGCCAGACGTCGCGGGGGTACCAGCGGAGGGTGTGGCGCACGGGGCCGAGTTCGTGCAGACCGTCGTGGAAGACCGCGCCCGCCGTGACCTCGGCGAGGAGTTGGGTGGGGGTCGTCAGCCAGTCTGCTGTGGTGATGGCGTCGGTCGCGTCGAAGCCGAGTGTCGCCTTGAACCAGGCCGTGGTGTGGGTGACTTCGACGCGGTGGTGGACGGGGTCGTCGGTGGGGCGCATCACGCGGATGTCGCCGTCGCCCGTCGGGGCGAAGTTCGTCGGGTAGCCGTGGAAGGTCTTCGGGAGGTGTTCGGCGAGGTGGTGTCTGATGCGGCCCGCGTGCCGGGGGACGTCACGGGGGCGGAGGAAGAGCTGGAGACGCGGGCCCCATTCGTGGTCCGCCGATCGCGGGGTGTCGTAGCCGAGGACCTCGGAGCCGCTGCCGATGCGGGCGGCGGAGTGCGGGAGGTCGGGGGCGGTTTCCTCCAGGAGGGGGCGGACGGCTTCTGTGTAGAAACGGCGGGAGAGTTCGAGGCCCGGTAAAAAAGTTGGCATATTCGTGAAGCTCATGACCCGACCCTGCCCAATCTCCACATGATCGTGCGCGCGAATTTTCGCCGTCGCCCCCTCAACTCCCGTTCGGTGCCCCCAACTTCCGCAACGCCCCGTCCGTCAGCCGGTACACCGTCCACTCGTCCTGGGGTCGGGCGCCCAGCGCTTCGTAGAAGTCGATCGCGGGGCGGTTCCAGTCGAGGACGGACCACTCCAGGCGCTCGTAGCCGCGGTCGACGCAGATGCGGGCCAGTTCGGTGAGGAGGGCCTTTCCGTGGCCGGTGCCGCGGGCGGTGGGGCGGACGTACAGGTCCTCCAGGTAGATGCCGTGGACGCCGCGCCAGGTCGAGAAGTTGAGGAACCACAGGGCGAAACCGACCGGTTCGCCGGTGGTGTCGTCGGTCGCGATGTGGGCGTAGGCGCCCGGGTGTTGGCCGAAGAGCGCCTCGTGGAGCTGCTCCGGGGTCGCCCTCGCCTCCTGGGGTTCCTTCTCGTAGGCGGCGAGTTCGCGGATCAGGGCGTGGATGACGGGGATGTCGGTGGGGGTCGGGGTGCGGATCATGGGGTGAGGCTAGTCGGGCTCGGGTCTTTGCCCTGCTCGTGGTGAGCCCATTGCCGCTCCCTGCGCGGCAGCAGCAGCGGGCTCGCCAGCAGCAGGATCCCCGCCAGCGCGATCGCCGTGCGCGGGGTGGTCGCGGCTGCCAGCACCCCCCATGCCGCCGTCATCGCCGCGATCGCCGCACTCGTGCTGATCGACCAGGCGGTCAGGGTACGGGCGACCCGGTCGGGGGCGGTGTGTTCGAGGCGGCTGGTGGCCAGCAGCGGGTTGAAGACGCCGATGCAGGTCACCAGGCCGAGTTGGACGCCGATGACGAGCAGCATCCCGGGGACTCCGGGGCGGACGAACGCGAGCCCGACCGGCCAGCACGCGCGCAGCACCCCGGAGACCCGCAGCACCCTGCGCGCTCCGAACCGGGCCGCCAGCGGGCGCGCGAGGCGCGAGCCGACGAAGCCCCCGACGCCGGAGGAGGCCGCGAGCGCGAGGGCGTACTGCCAGGGCGAGAAGCCGAGGCGACCCAGCATGAGTACGGCGAGCAGCGGCTCGGCGGCCATGATCAGACCGTTGACCACCATCGCGTTGAGGAGCAACGGGCGCAGGGTGGGGTGGGCGAGGAGGTAGCGCCAGCCGTCGAGCAGATCGCCCGCGCGCAGCCGCGGCGCACCGCTCCGCTGGGGGCGCGGTTCCGTCCCGCCGATGGCCCGGATGCCGAGGGCCGAGAGCAGATAACTGGCGGCATCGGCCACCACCGTCGTCACCGGCCCGAACAGTCCGATCGCGGCCCCGCCGAGCGGCGGTCCGAGCATGGTCGAGGTCCAAGTCGTCGACTCGAAGCGGGAGTTGGCGACCAGCAGGTCCTCCGGCGGCACCAGCGCCTTCAGGTACGAGCCGCTGGCCGCGTTGAAGGCGATGTTCGCGGCGGCGACGACGACCGACACGACGAGGAGCTGGGCGAAGGTGAGCAGCCCGAACGCGAACGCGACGGGGACCGTCAGCAGCGCCGCGCACCGGGTCAGATCCATCGCGATCATCACGGGCCGCTTGCGGCGGAACTCCACCCACGGCCCCAGCGGTACGGCGACCAGGGCCCCCACCGCCCGCCCCGAGGCGGCCAGCACCGCCACCTGGGTCGGCCCGGAGTGCAGCACCAGGATCGCCATGAAGGGGAACGCGCCGAACCCGAGCCCGGTGCCGTACGAGCTGACCGCGAACGACGCCCACAGCCACCCGAACCGGCGCCCCAGCGCCCGCCTGCCCACTCGCACTCCCTCGGTCGAACAGCCCCGCGTTGACCTCAGGGATCCAACCGAGGGGCACCCTCACCGGTCAAACAACCGACGCGCCGCGAGGTTACAACCTCTGGTTGTGTCACCTGGTGAGCAGCGATTGTCAGTGGCCGCCCGTATCGTCGCCGACGTGGATCTCGACGCTGTGCGCACCTTCGTGGCCATCGCGGACGCGGGCCGCTTCCAGGACGCGGCCATGGAGTTGTCGATCACCCAGCAGGCCGTCTCCAAGCGGATCGCCGCGCTGGAGCGGACCGTCGGCGTACGGCTCTTCGCGCGGACCCCGCGCGGGGCCGAACTGACCGTCGACGGGCGGGCGTTCCTGCCGCCCGCCCGCGATCTGCTGCGGGCCGAGGCGCGGGCGTTCGCCTCCGTCCGGCCCGGCCACCGCGCCCTGCGTGTCGACGTGATCGGCCGCGGGCTCGCCCCGGCCGCGCTCCTACGGGACTTCCATCGCGCCCGCCCCGAGTTCGAACTCGACGTCGTGACCCTCTTCGACGCCGACGCGGCCGTGGAAGCCATCCGCTCCGGCACGGTCGACGCGTCCTTCCGCGCCGTCACCATGACCGGCCGCCGGCTCCCCGACGACATCGAGGTCAGCCGGGCCTTCGACGAGCCCGTCCAGCTCCTCACCGGCCCGGCCCACGCACTCGCCGCCGCCCGCACCCTCACCCCGGCCGATCTCGCCGGGCACCGGATCTGGATGCCGGGCCTTGTCCCCGGCACCGAGTGGGCCGCCTACTACGACGCGCTCGCCGCGGCCTTCGGACTCACCATCGAGAGCAACGGGCCCGATTTTGGAGTGGAGCCGCTGCTGGACACCATCGCCGGTTCGCGTTCCCTGGCGACCTTTGTCGGCGAGCAGACCCGCCTGGTCTGGCCCGCCGGTCACGACCTGCGCCGTATCGCCGTACGGAATCCGACTCCGGTCTACCCGCACTCCCTGGTCCGCCACCGCGACAACCGGCACCCCGCGTTGGCCGCCCTCCGCGATCACCTCCACGACGGCGGCGGGCCTGGTCACTCCGACGACACGGAGACCTGGACACCGGCCTGGGCGTAAAAACAGACCTAGCCGCGCAGCCGCCGGCCGATCTCCAGGTGGTCCGGCGACGGTGGGCGTCCCTCCTCCACCGCCCACAGCACGTTCTGCAGCACCCGGCCCAGCGTCCAGGCGCGTGCCCGGTCCCGGTCCAGCCCGAGTACCTCCGTCATGGCGTCGAACCGCCATCCGACCTCGTCCGCGTCGAAGCGGTTCCACAGGGCCGGGAGGAGGTCGAAGCCGGGGTCGCCCGCGAGTGGCTTGGGGTCGATGGCGAGCCAGGGAGCGCGGTCCGCGGCCAGCACGTTCTCGAAGTGCAGGTCCCAGTGGAGCAGCCGGTCGCCCGGTTCGCCGACGACCTCGCGCACCGCCGCCGCGCAGTCCGCGAGCAGCCGCCGCTCGGCCGGGTCGGAGACCTGGGGCAGTGCCGCCGAGGTCCGGTCCAGCAACTGTGCCGCGAGGTCACCGAGCCGCCGCAGCCCCGCCGGTGCCTCGACGGCCGTCAGGCGGGCCAGCAGCCGGGCGATGACCAGCGTGGCCTCGCGGGAGTCCGGTAGATCCGCCAACACCCGCCCCGAGTCGAGCCGTTCGAGCAGCAGCGTGCCCGTGTCGGCGTCGGCCTCCAGCAGTCGTACGGCCCCCTCGCCGTCCCAGCCCCGCAGTGCGACCGGCTCCCCGGCCGTCTCCTCGTCCACGTCCTGGAGCTTGAGCGCGGCCGGTGTCCCGTCCGCCCGCAGCACGGGCAGGACCAGCGCGCACCGGCCGTTCATCGACGGCCCGTCGAGGCGCAGCTCCCACTGGTCGAGGAACCGCGCGGCCCGCTCCCGGAGAGCGGTGGCGAAGGCCTCTCCCGCCTTCCCGCCGAAACTCTCGTAACTGGCGACCAGCGCGGCCGGAATGTCGATCACGGCTCCGACGATACTTGCGTGCGTGAATCGGCTCATGCGAATTACCCGGGGCCTCCACAGGGTGTGGGCGTACGTCCGCAGCGCCCCCGGCACGTACGTCTGGCTGGGGATCCTGTTCGTCACCACGGTCGCCGTGCACCACATGTCGCCGGAGTTCGAGCAGGAGTTCCTGCGGCAGCGGTCCACCAATATCCACGAGTTGTCGAACAATCCGGTGCGGGTGCTGTTCGCGAGCGCGATGTGGATGGATGGGGGGCGCTGGTTGCCGTATGCCGTGCTCTACACGGTGTTCCACGCGCAGGCCGAGCGGTGGCTCGGTACGGCGCGGTGGCTGATGGTGTGTGTGGCCGCGCATGTGCTGGCCACGCTGATCAGCGAGGGGGCGCTGCTGGAGGCGATCAGGAGGGGCGTGGCGCCGCAGTCCGCGGTCAACACCCTTGACATCGGGGTGAGTTACGCGCTGGCGGGGGTGGTGGGGGTGCTGGTGTACCGGATCGCGGTGCCGTGGCGGTATCCGTATCTGGTGGTCGTACTGGCGGTGTACGGGGTGCCGTTGGCGACCGGCCGGACCTTCACCGATCTTGGGCATTTCACGTCCGTGCTGATCGGGCTGGCGTGTTATCCGCTGGTCAGGGGCTGTGGAAAAGCATGGAATCCGAAGGAGACAGTCGCCGCGCTCAGGGGTTAGCGTCCGGATATGAGCGGTTCGGCGAGTGGTGGCGTGAGTGGTGTCGTCAACGGTGGCGTCTCCTTCTGGTACGCGGATGACGGCTTTCCGGTGCGACGGGAGCCACTCGGGGGTGACGCCTCCGCCGATGTCGTGATCGTCGGCGGCGGGTACACGGGGCTGTGGACCGCGTACTACCTGAAGAAGGCGGCGCCCTTTCTCCGGGTCACCGTCCTGGAGCAGAAGTTCTGCGGGTACGGCGCCTCGGGGCGGAACGGTGGGTGGCTCTACAACGGCATCGCCGGTCGCGATCGGTACGCGAAACTCCATGGCCGGGATGCCGCCGTGCGGTTGCAGAAGGCCATGAACGACACCGTCGCCGAGGTCGTCGCGGTGGCGGAGGCGGAAGGGATCGAGGCCGACATCCATCGGGGTGGGGTGCTCGAAGTCGCTTGTACGCCCGCTCAGTTGGCGCGGCTGAAGGCCTTCCATGAGCACGAGTTGTCGTACGGCGAGACGGATCGCGAGTTGTACGGCGCGCGGGAGACCGGTGAGCGGATCCGGGTCGTGGACGCGGTCGGGTCCACGTGGACGCCGCACGGTGCGCGGCTGCATCCGGTGAAGCTGGTGAAGGGGCTTGCGGCGGTGGTGGACGGGTTGGGCGTCACCATTCACGAGTCGACGCCGGTGACCGAGATTCGGCCCAAGCATGCGGTGACGCCCTACGGCACTGTTCGCGCGCCCTATGTCCTGCGCTGCACGGAGGGGTTCACCGCGAGTCTCAAGGGGCAGCGGCGGACCTGGTTGCCGATGAACTCCTCGATGATCGCCACCGAGCCGCTCAGTGAGGCGCAGTGGGAGTCGGTGGGGTGGGGTGGGCTGGAGACGCTGGGGGACATGGCGCATGCGTACATGTACGCGCAGCGCACCGGTGATGGGCGGATCGCGTTGGGTGGGCGTGGGGTGCCGTATCGGTTCGGGTCGCGGACCGACAACGACGGGCGGACGCAGGCTTCGACGGTCGAGGCGTTGCGGGAGATTCTTGTGCGGTTCTTTCCGTCGCTTGCGGGGGTGCGGGTCGCGCATGCGTGGTCGGGGGTGCTGGGGGTGCCGCGGGACTGGTGCGCGACGGTGACGTTGGATCGGGCTACGGGGCTGGGGTGGGCGGGGGGTTACGTCGGGTCGGGGGTGGCTACGACGAATCTCGCTGCGCGGACGTTGCGGGATCTGGTCCAGTTGGACTCGGGGCAGGCGGGGGCGACTGATCTGACCGGGCTGCCGTGGGTCGGGCACAAGGTGCGGAAGTGGGAGCCGGAGCCGTTTCGTTGGTTGGGGGTGCAGGGGATGTACGCGACGTATCGGGTGGCGGATCGGCGTGAACTGGGCGGGTTCAGTGGGGAGTCGTCGCGGTTGGCGCGGCTTGCTGATCGGGTGGCTGGGCGGCACTGAGGCCTGGGGCTTGGGGGCGGTTCGTTGTCGGGTGCGGGCCGGTGGGGGC
>NZ_BARF01000136.1 GCF_000367365.1 Streptomyces prunicolor NBRC 13075
TCGCCCGGTCCGGACTGCTCGGCGGCGCCCATTTCCAAGGTGAAGACCGACGGGTCGCTGTCGAACCCGCGGATCATGTCGTGGAACTCCCAGGCACCAGAGCCGTCCCTCTTGAACTCCGCGATCGTCGTGGCGGTCGCGTCGGCGACCCTGGCGAAGTCGTCTGCCAGTAGTTCCCTGTATCCCTCGACGACCAGCACACCGGCATTGGCCATGTCGCCGAAGGTCCGGCGCCCGCCGTCCTGATGGATGGCCACCCCCACCACGACCCGGCCATAGGCGGATGCCAGCCGGTCGAACTCCAGACTCATGACCTCGACGTAGCCCAAGCCCAGCCCAGTCCGGCTGTGCCGGGACATGTTGATGGTGCCGTCGGGTGACCGGCTGTCGTAGTGGACGACATAGACCGGCCGCCCGTAGACGTCGTCCGCGGAGTAGGTCGCGGCGATGATGTCGAGATGCCGAGGCTGTTCCCCCAGGGGACTCGGATCCCACTTGAGTCGCACCTCGACCTTCCCAAGCCCCTTGCCCGCGCTGCTCACCGGACACCACCCTTCCCGCATCGAACCATCCCACGACCGGCCGGCCCCTACTCGTCAAGTATGGCCTGTGACCAGCCACTTGATGCTTCCTTGACGGCCTCCGGCCCGAGCCGGCAGCACGCGAGACCACCTCTTCAGGCCAGCCGACGGATTCCTGCCCCCTGCTCAATATGCCGACAGACCAGGGCAGTTGGTCTTCCGTCCGGTCACGGCGCGCTCGCACGTGTGTACGTCCACGGAGGAGGGTTGTACGCTGCAAAGGTGGAGGGGGACAAGTATCGCTTCGGGGAGTACGAGCTGGACCTGGGTCGGCACCAGCTCTGCCGAGCCGGTGAGTCGGTTCACGTCGAGCCGCGGGCCCTGGACCTTCTGTGCTGTCTGGTCGCGCACCGGGACCGGGTGGTGACCAAGAACGAGTTGCTGGACGAGGTGTGGGGTGACCGCTTCGTCAGCGAGGCTGCCCTGACCACGGCGCTGCGGACCGCGCGGCGGGCCGTGGGGGACACCGGAAGCCTGCAGCAGGTGATCCGTACTGTGCACCGGCGGGGATACCAGTTCGTGGCCCCGGCGGAGGCCGTCGGAGACAGCCCTTCGGCCGAATCCGGTCAAGAGGGCGGTGTCGAGCCGCCACCAATACCTGCCCCCACCGGCGTCGACCGTCAGACGATCCGGTTCTGCCGGGCAGGCGACGGCACCCGGATCGCCTATGCCTCCGTCGGGTCGGGCCTGCCTTTGCTCAAGGCGGCCAACTGGATGAGCCACCTCGACCTGGAGTGGACGACGCCGGTGTGGTCGCACTGGCTGCGCGGCCTCGCGCGCAACCGCCGACTGGTCCGGTACGACGAGCGGGGGTGCGGCCTGTCGGACTGGGCGGTGCCCAGCTTCACGTTCGACGACTGGGTCGACGATCTCGAAACCGTGGTCGATGCCGTGGGGCTCGACCGTTTCCCCCTGCTCGGCGTGTCGCAGGGCGGCGCGGTGGCGGTCGCCTACGCCGTACGCCATCCCGAGCGGGTCAGCCGGTTGATCCTCGCCGGCGCCTACGCCCGGGGACGCCAGGTACGGGCCCAGAACGATGTGGAGCGCGAGGAGGCGGCTCTCGATCTGGATCTGGCCCGGGTCGGATGGCTCCACCAGGACGCCAAATTCCTGCGGGTCTTCGCCTCCCAGTTCCTGCCCGAGGGCACGCCGCAGGAGTGGGAGGAGTTCATCACCTTCCAGCGGCAGACGACGTCGCCCGCCAACGGGGTACGTTTCCTGGAGGAGTTCGCCCGGATCGATGTGTCCGACATCGCCCACCAGGTGCAGTGCCCGACGTTGATCATCCACTCGCGGGACGACGAGCGAGTTCCTGTCTCGCAGGCCGGCGAACTGGCCGCGCTCATTCCGGACAGCCGGCTGGTCCTGCTCAAAAGCCGTAGTCACCTGCTGACCGCGTTCGAACCGGCCTGGGACGAGTTCCTCACCCACATCGACGCCTTCCTGGCGGAGTGACCTCGAAGCGGGTGGCCGGCCGGAGCCGGACCAGGCAATCGGCTGCCCGCGGTAGCGACCGACGAGGTCGGTGACCGCCACCTCACCGCTCTGGTGCTCGGGCACCGGGGCCGTCCCCTGCTGCTCTCCCCCTCCCCTACACGTCGTGAAGGCCCCGTTCGGGACACCCCACACCCGCTCGCCACGCAACCTGAGGACGCGCGCCCTCAGCTCGCCCTCAGAGAAGCCTCAGACCGCCCCCAAGCTCCAGACCGGGGTATGGCCGAAGCTCGAACTACGCCAGGCCGAGGGGCTCTTGACGAACATCGCACCCAAGCCTGGCCTTCATCCAAGAGAGACACGAGAGAAGAGGGACAGTCGATGCGACTCGACAACACCAGGACGTCCGGCACCATTCGGACTCGACGGGGGCTGGCGCTGCTGATCGCCTCGGGGGCGGGGCTGGGTGCCCTGCTGCTGGGAACGGTGCCCGCGCAGGCCAACGACACGACCAAGGTCGTCTCGGCGGACGGCCAGTCGGTCACGTTCGCCACGAGTGACAGCAGCCGGGACGTCAGCGGAAGCGTCTCCTTCGTGGTCAACGCGGACGGCAACTGGTCGATCACCGGGACCGGGCACAACTCGCACCTCCTCGTCCGCACGTTCCACTGGACCTGTGATCTGACGTGGGACGCGGCGACCGTCACGCACGCCACCGGGGACAAGGCCGTGCCCGGCAAGAAGACCCGCACCATCAGCTCGACGGCGTACGACCCGAACATCCAGGCGGACTTCGCCGACATCGCCGACCACGGGAGGGCCGACTGCGACATCGTCATCGGCTAGTCGCACACCGTTCGCACAGGCCGGCGCGGTGCCGGCCCGGCAAGACCACGGGCGTCCGTGAAGCCGTTCGACGCCTTCACGGACGCCATTTCGGAACACCACAGGGGGAACCCAGACACATGATCACTCAGCGCTACGGCGACCTGGAGGTCGCCTACACCACGCAGTGGCACGCGAACCCGTACCCGTACTTCCCGGCCGGAGTCCCCGCGGGGGACGAGCAATGGCGCGCCCTGGGCGCAGTCTTCGCGAACAATGCATCTTCGACGACGTGGCCGGGCGGCGAGTTCGGAGGGCTCCTGGTCAAGGATCTCTCCTCCGGCCAGGACCTGCTCCGGCCGCCCGTGGACTTCCAGGAGGTGGGCCGTTTTGCCCCCTGGACGTCCCGCGACGCCGTCATCTGGCGACCCGTCCCGCCCGCCGGCTACGTCGCCCTGGGAGACGTGGTGACCATGCACACAAGCGCGGGGGATGTCAAGCCCAGCACCTCTGAGTTGGGCCTCGTGTGCGTCAAGCAGGTGCACGAAGGACGCGCCTATGTACGCCGCGGCGAACTCGGCCGGCTCCCGCTTCGGGTAAATGGATCAGGGGAGGCCCTCTGGGCCGTCACGACCCCGCTGTTCCCGGCGGACGACACCGAGGAGCATCTGCTCCTGCCGGCCGCCACCTTCAGCTGCGGACCCGACACGCCGCACGCGCCGACGGCCGTGACCTGGGTGCTGGACCTGCCGGCCTCCGTCGACAAGACCGGCTACGCCCCGGAGATGACCCTGACGTCCTACAACCCGCCCCCGGCCCAGGCGATCGTCACCGACCGGACCGTGACCGTGCCGTACCACATGGTCAAGGACGATGGGCGCACCGAGGCGTGGAAGGTGGCCAACTCACCCTTCTACAAGATCCAGCGCAAGCGTCAGTACGATCTCGTCCGCCACGTGGACTACCGGGGCTCGGGCAGCGGGACGATCCTCGAGGAGATCCAGCAAGGCGTCTCGGAGGAGAGGGGGCAGGAGTTCTCGCAGAACGTCGGGATCTCCGTCAGCGTCACCGCGGGCGTGGAGGCGTCGGCCAAGCCCTTCGGCATGGGGGCCAGCTCCTACGCGGAAGCCACGGTGAGCGCGTCCCTCGAACTCGGGTACACCTCGCGCTACAGCGTGTCCACCTTCGAGAACAAGGCGGTGAGCGTGTCGTACGACGTGCCCGCCGACCATGCCGGCGCGCTGTGGACCGACACTCATCTGCTGGTCCCGATCCGGGGCGACGGCACCCTGGTCACCAGCGCCAACCTGAAGCTGAACTCCGGCAGCTACGTGGGCCGCACCTTCCCGCACCTCGACGCCACCAAGATCGTCGTCGCCCGCAAGTTCTCGGACGAGGAGATCAAGGCCGCCCAGGACATGGGGATCGACCTCAAGATCCTGACCGAATCCGACGTCACCGAGATCCAGCAGTAACCGTCACCTGGCGGGCAACAGGGGCCCACCGGCCGACGCTGTGCCGGTGGGCCCTCGCCCGTCGCTCATCTCTTCCCGGCATGGCCACGGACTGTGCGACCGCCACACCCACCGGAGCGCGACCGGCATCCGCACGCAGTCGGCGATACGGCCGTGCACCGCGCCGCGCGGGGCCCTCTCGTCAGCGCAGGCGTTCCGTCTGCCGGGCTACTCGGAGAGGAAGTTGTAGAGGTGGGTGAGGAAGGTGGGCCATGCGGGGTCGTCCGCGGTGAACAGGTGGTTGCGGCTTTCCAGGAGGACCAGCCGGCTGTCGGGGATGAGCGTGGCCAGCTCCAGAGCCTGTGCCACGGGGACCCGCGCGTCGTCACGGGAGTGGACGATCAGCGTGGGGCAGGTCACCTGGTGGGCGATGCCCGAGACGTCGATGCGGGCGAACTCCTCCAGGAAGCGCAGGCCGTTGGCGGGCGAGGTCGTCTGCCGTTGGTAGGCGGCGAACGCGTCCCATTCCGCGGGAGTGGCGTCGGCGAGGAACTGGGCCGCGATGTAGCGCAGGAAGCTGCTGTCCTGGGATCGCCATCCGGCGCGGGCGATGTTGAGGTCGACCTCGGCGGCATCGCGCTCGTCGTCACTGCCCGCGCGGATCTGCAGCCCCCGGGCGTAGGCCGAGGTGAGGATCAGATGGCTGACCCGCTCGGGACGGCGCGCGGCGTAGGCGACCGCCACCGCACCGCCCTGTGACACGCCGAGCAGCGGAAAGCGGTCGAGGCCGACGGCGTCGACCACGGAATCGAGGTCGTCGACCAGGTCGTCGAGGGTGAAGCTGGGCACCGTCCACTCGGAGAGCCCGCAGCCCCGCTCGTCGTAGCGGATGAGTTGCCGGCCACGGGTGAGGCCGTCGAACCAGTGGGCCCACATCGGGTTGGTCCGGTCGAGGTCGAGGTGGGTCAGCCAGTTGGCGGTCTTCACCAGGGGCGGGCCTTCGCCGGTGAGGGCGTAGGCGATGCGTGTGCCGTCGACCGACCGGCAGAAGCGGATGACCTCGTGATCGGCTTCCGTAACGGGTGCAGCGGCGGGAGGAGAGAGCGGCGTGCTGGAGAGCACTGTCGTACTCGCGACGAACCGATGGCTGTGCGGGCTCACGGTGCGAATGAGCTGTTGCCCGGTGTCGCTGTCACCGATCGCGAGGCGGGCCGTGCGCAGCCAGTCGGCGAGCGCGGCCTCACTGACCGTGCGTCCGCGCCCCATCCTGTCGCACAGTTCGTCCTCGGACACGACACGGTCGCGGTGCTCGACCAGGAGGCACAGCAATTCGAGGGCCCGGGGCTCGACATCGACCCGCTGTCCACCGCGGCTGAGCCGACGGCGGTCCGCGTCCAACGCGTACTGCCCGAACTGATAAACCGCGCCGCCCACACGAAAACTTTACAACATCCCTTCATATTAAGGGAGTTGTGAGCCCTCTGGGCCGGCCCGGGCGCCGGGCCGGCGGGTACGGCCGGCGCCTCAGGAGCGCGCCAGCTCGCGATCCCTCAGCTGGCGCCGCAGGATCTTTCCGGAGGCCGCCTTCGGCACCGCCTCGATGAACTCGACCCGGCGGATCCTCTTGTACGGGGCGACCTGGCCCGCGACGTGGGCGATCACCTCGGCGGCGGATATCAGCACCCCCGTCATCGGCACCACGAACGCCTTGGGTATCTCGTTGCCCTCCTCGTCATAAACGCCGATCACTGCCGCGTCCGCGATGCCGGGATGCTGCACCAGGATCGCTTCCAGCTCGGCCGGCGCCACCTGGTAGCCCTTGTACTTGATGAGTTCCTTGACCCGGTCGACGATGAACCAGTTCCCGTCCCCGTCGACGCGGCCGATGTCGCCGGTGTGCAACCAGCCCTCCGCGTCCACCGTCGCGTCGGTGGCCTCCGGGCGGCCGAAGTAGCCCTTCATCACCTGCGGCCCCCGGATCCACACCTCACCCGGTTCGCCCGCCGCCGCGTCCAGCCCGGTGACCGGGTCGACCAGCCGCGCCTCGGTCGACGGGAGCAGGCGTCCGACACAGGCGGCGGGCTCGTCGACGTCGCCGTCGGCATGGAGGTGCGAGACGGGGGACAGTTCCGTCATGCCGTACCCCTGCCCGATCTCCACGCCCAGCCGGGCTGCCGCTGCCGCCTGCACCCCGGCGTCCAGCGGCGCCGCGGCACAGATGATCCGCCGCAGGTGCGAGAGGTCCAGATGTCCGACCGCAGGGTGTTTGGCCAGCGCCAGCATCACCGGCGGGGCGACGTACGCGTGAGTGATGCGGTCGCGCTCCAGGCTGCTCAGGAACGCGTCGAGATCGAACCGCGCGTGCACATACACGGTCGCACCGCGCAGCAGCGCGTTGTTGAGCAGTGCGGTCAGCCCGAAGATGTGGAAAAAGGGCAGGATCGCGATGATCCGGTCGCCCTCGCCGACCCGATGCAGGGCGTCCACCTGATCGAGGTTGGTGCACAGGTTGCGGTGGGTCAGCATGACTCCCTTGGGCACACCCGTCGTACCGCTCGAATAGGGCAGCACGGCGACGTCCACAGCCGGATCAATCCCGAACGCCGGCACCTCGCCGTCGCTGAGCATCCCCAGCACCGTCCGGTGACCGTCGGCCGTGTCACAGACCAGGATCTCGATGTCCCGGCCGATCATGCGCCTGACCACCCCGACCGCCGCCCGCGCGGTCTCGACCAGCGCCGACACGCTCACCATCAGCCGCGCCTCGGAGTCGATCAGTTGTTTCGCGATCTCGGCCGGCGTGGCCAACGGCGACAGCGTGGTCACCGTCCCGCCCGCGGTGGTGGCGGCGTAAAGGACCACGGGGAAAAGGATCGTGTTCGGCGAGTGCAGCGCGACCACATCCCCCTTACCGATGCCTTCTGCGGCAAAACCCGCCGCGAGCTTGCGGACCAGCCCTGCCAACTCGCCGTAAGTCAGTGTCCGTCCGCTGGCCACGTCCACCATGGCGGGCCGCGAGCCACGCCGCGCAGCATCGCCGAGCACGCGTTCATGGAGGGGACGGTCGATGTCGGGGACATCCGGGTACCTGCTCTTGTAGATCACGGGAACTCCGTTTCTCGGTCTGTAGCGTTGGCCGGAACCGCCGGTTGTCGGCGCGGTGGGCGACGACGGGCTTTGGAATCGAACGGTCCGCGCGCGGCCGGGGCGTTCGGACCGCAGTACGCGTGCCGCACGAGGCAGGCGCGAGCTGACACCTGCCCCGTAGGCGCCGGCCAGGAAGCGGACCGGCCGACTGCGCAAGTGGAGCCCGTCGGCATGCATCGGCGTCACCTGGCGACTGGGCCGGTCGACGTTGGACAGCTCGATCATCGGTCCTGCCACCGGGCTGTCCTTGGCGGAACTCTGAGCCTTTTCTGAGGACGGGCTGAGGGCGACCGCCTTGGCGGGTCGTACCGACCAAGGGCGCCATCTGCCGCGTCCGCCCCATGACACGGCGCCAGCCGGATCGATCTACGACACTTCCGGAGTCCCACTGGGCTGGAAGTGATTCCGCGAGGGCGCTGTCCACGACTTGTCGCGCCCGCTTCCGAGATCGCGCGGGCTGCGGAATCATCGGAGTCGGATCCGCCGCAGCCGACGAGTGCGAACATCAGCACGGCGGCGGGAGCGGCGGCCAGGACGCGACGGGGCATTGCACGCGTCAGGTTTCTCCGGAGCGGTAAGGGGGGTGGAGCCGGGAGACCGGACTTCCGGGGGAACGTCAACGACCCCAGGAACACGCCTTCCAGAGCAAGCCCAGAGAAACGACAGCGGCAGACCAGCAAACGGCCAATCTTTCGCCACCGCCCCTGTCACGCCGGTGCCCGGGCCGCTAGGCCGCAGCCAACGCGCACCCGGCTCCCCAGACGTCTTCCTACTCTCCGGCCTCCGCCTTGCAGCAGAGCGTGCAGGTGATGCGCCGCGCGGGATGCGGAAGCGTGGCGAGGCCCATGCCCCGTACTCGGTGCACGAGTTCTGGCCGGGTCTGGACGTGGTCGGTGCACAGGGCCGCTCCGCAGCGGGTGCAGAGGGCGACTGCGGTGGTGACGGTGCTGCTGTGCGCGTGGCAGTCGTAGCAGTTCATCGTTGACGTCCGTTCGGGTCGGGTACGGCGACGGGGTGTCGGGGCTGCTGCACAGGGGGTGCAACGGCCGGGCTGAAGTAGCGCTGAGCGACGGCGGTGGGCAAGACCGCGGTGAGGACGACCACGGTGACCAGGACGGAGAACTGGGCCTTGGTGACGATGCCGGCCGTGTAGCCGTACGTCGCGGAGATGGTGCCGAAGGTCAGGCCGGTAATCATCAGCAGCGTGGTGAACGGTGCGTGCGGGTGGGCGTGACGGCGGGCCAGCGGATACACCACCGCCGACTTGAGGGCGAGTTTCGCGCCCAGGAGCGCGCCGAGCAGGCCGAGGTTGGCGATGACCAGGGGCAGGGAGACGTTCATCCCGGAGCGCAGGAAGAAGAACGGGGTCAGCAGGGCGAACGCGACGACGCGGAAGCGCTGTTGGGTCGCCCGGTGGCGGGTGAAGGTGCGGGAGACGGCGAGGCCGAGGAGGAAGGCGGGCAGGACGGCTTGGCTGTTGGCCTTCTCCGCCAGCCACATCAGGACCAGCAGGGCGGCGAACGCGCCCTTGATCTCGGGTTCGATGACGCGGTTGCCGAACTGGGCGAAGAACCAGCGTTCCAGGCGCGGCATCACCAGGATCAGCAGGACCGAGGCGGCGGCGACGGGCAGCAGCCACCACGTGGGCCGGATGAACAGGACGCTGAGCGCGAGGACGGTGGCCAGGTCGGTGACGAAGGTGGCGCTCATGATGAGTTTGCCGAGCGCGGTGGCGTTCAGGCCACTCTCCACCAGGACCGCGTAGACGACGGCGAGTGAGGTGGTGGACAGGGCGGTGCCGCCGATCTCGGCGGCCTTCCAGGTCCAGTCGAAGCCGTAGCGGCACAGCAGCAGGACGCCGGCGAACGGTGCAACGAAGGACGTGGTGCCGATCAGCAGGCTCGCCTTCCAGGTGGCCCGGAACTCGTCGGGGTCGACCTCGGCGCCGGCCAGGAAGGTCAGTACGACGCTGCCGAAGGAGGCGAGGAAGACCAGCCACTGGGGTGCGGTGAGGTGGAGGGCGTTGCCGACGGCGACGCCGAGGAAGATCTCGATGACGGCCACCGACAGGCCCAGCTTCACCGAGAGCATGCTGGCGGCGAGGGCGGTGACGGCAAGGACGGCGGCGATGTAGTAGGCGGACTCCACGCGGTGCCTCCGCAGGGGTGAGCAGTTCCTGACGTGTGCGGTCAGGAACCATCAACCCCGGGAGGGTGGTTGGAGCCGCTGAGACAACGACTCGGGCGGGATCCATCGCCTGCTTCCGAGTGAACCCCTGCCCGGCGTGCGGGTCAAGTGCCTGCCCGGATGCCTGTCTCCGCGGCCGGGCGTGCGGCGACGTGTCTTCCGACCTGTGGCTGGCGGGAGCAGACTCGGTCGTATGTTCCACCGGATCGTGGTGGCCTACGACGACTCGCCGGGCGCGCGCCGCGCATTGGAGCGGGCGGTCGAGCTGGCGCGCTCGTCGGGGTGCGAGCTGATCGCCGTGGCGGTGGAGGCGCATCTGCCGCACTACGGGGCGACCGTCGGGGAAGTGGCCGAGGAGCTGGAGGTCGAGGAGCGTTCCTGTCACCGCTGGCTGGCCGCCGCCCAGGCGTACGTCGCGGAGCGGGAGGTGGCTTTCAGGGGGGAGACCAGAGCCGGGCACCCGGCGCAGGAGCTGGTGCGGGCCGCCGAGCAGCACCGGGCGGATCTGATCGTCGTCGGGCACAGCGGGCACTCCTCGGTCTGGGGCCGTTCCCTGGGCTCCACCGCGGAGAAGACCAGTCGGCACGCCCCCTGCTCGGTACTGATCGTGCGCTGATGGTCGCGGCCGGCTGCCCCGTCCGGCCCATGGCGGGCGGCGGTGGGCTGGCCTGGAACGGCGGAAGGCGCACACTGGAAGGGCACGCCCCTGGGCGGGGGTGCCGGTGATGGGGCTCACCGCAACCGCGGAGGCATCCGCTGACGGTCCCTGGTCCAGCCGTGCTGACCAGGAGGAGCCATGCCTGTATCGCCGACCGGCAGTGGCACCGCCCTGCGGCGCCGTGCCGCCCTCCTCGTGACACGGATGCGTCCTCCTCCTGCCCCGCCCCCTCTGCCACGCCCGGCCCAGGTGCGGGCGCTGCTCGCAGTACTGGAGGACGCTGTCGCCGCCCAGCAGTCCGCCGACGCGGCGGTAGCCTCCTGCGGGGAGCCCGGCCCCGTCTCCGGGCAGACCGCCCGGGACTGCTGCGATGCGAGCTCGGCCTTCCTCCATCTGCGCGCCCGGCTGCGGGAGTTGCCGCTCACCCACCCCGACCTGGTACAGACGCCGGCGTACGCGGGGCGGCTGCTGGACTACGACCAGTGGATGGTGCACCAGTCGGTGAACCTGGCCTTCACCGTGCACCCGGACGCCCGCACGGAGGCGGCCCGGCTGCAGCTCAACGGCCTGGGCCGGCCGGCGGACGATCTGCGGCGGTTGCGCGACACCCTCAAAGCGGAGGAGGACGCCCTGTGAGGACAGGCGATCTAGCTCGCCGCCCGTGCCCCGGCCTGGTGGGTGCGGACCCGGTCGAGGACGGCCACCGCCTCGGTGTGCTCCAGCACGTCCTGCACGCCGAGCAGGAAGCACCGCAGCCGGTCCTCCTCGTCGACGAGTACGACCGCGCACGGGCCCCTGGCTGCCAGGTGGGCAGGGCGTTCGCGGTAGATCCGGCGCTCGGCACCGAAGCCGGTGAAGCCGTGGAAGACACTCGCCCCGGCCAGGCCCTCGCGATGGGCCCGGTGCACGAGTTCGGCGTAGGCGGGCCGGTGGTGCCACAGCACCGCCCCGTCGAGGTGGACGGTCAGTCGGACGGCGCCACCGGCATCAGGCATCGCCCACCTCCTCGTGCGCGCTCTTCCGACCGTACTGCCGCGCCGGCAGGGCGAACAGAGCCCCCACCAAGCCGGGTTCACCAGGCCGGCCCCCGAGTGCAGGACATCGATGAGGCAAGGAGGCCGTCGTGGAGTTCGACGTCATCGTGGAGATCCCCCAGGGATCCCGCAACAAGTACGAGATGGACCACGCACTGCACCGCATCCGGCTGGACCGGCTGCTGTTCACCTCGACCAGGTACCCGGCCGACTACGGCTACATCGAGCACACCCTCGGCGGTGACGGGGACCCGCTGGATGCCCTGGTCCTGGTCGGTGAGCCGACGTTCCCCGGCTGCCTCATCCAGTGCCGGGCCGTCGGCATGTTCGTGATGAAGGACGAGCACGGCCCGGACGAGAAGGTCCTGTGCGTGCCCGCCCACGACCCGCGCTGGGCGGGCGTGCAGGACATCGACGACGTCCCCGCTTTCGACCGGCTGGAGTTCACCCACTTCTTCGAGGTCTACAAAGACCTGGAGCCCGGCAAGTCCGTCGAGGGCTCCCACTGGGAGGGACGGGAGCAGGCGTACGCCGAGATCGAGGCGTCCCGTCGGCGGGCAGCGGACCTGTCCGTGGAGAAGGACTCGTGAACGTGCCGGGCACGCTGGTCCTGCTGCGGCACGGACAGAGCACCGCCAACGCGGAGGGCCGCTTCACCGGCTGGGCCGACGTCCCGCTGACAGCCCACGGGGAGAAACAGGCCGCCGCCGCGGCGCAACTGCTGGCCCGGGACGGACTGGTACCCGATGCCGTGCACACCTCGGTGCTGCGGCGCTCGATCCTCTCTGCGGACATCCTCCTGGAGGAGCTGGACCGGTCCTGGATCCCGGTCCACCGCACCTGGAGGCTCAACGAGCGCCAGTACGGGGCACTCACCGGCCGCGTCAAGCGCGAGGTCCGCCGCGCGGTGGGGCCCGCGCGGTACCAGGCGTGGCGCCGCTCGCTCACCGTTGTTCCCGGCCCGCTGCCCGACGGTGAACTCGCCCGCCTGCGCGCGGATCCCCGCTACGCCGCCCTGCGCGGCGGCGGGCTGCCGTCCGTCGAGAGCCTGGCCGACATGATCGCCCGGGTCGCCCCGTACTGGGCGGATGTCCTCGCGGGGCAGCTGTACACCGGGCGCCACGTGCTGGTGGTGGCCCACGGCAACGCGCTGCGCGCCCTGATCGCGGTCCTGGACCGGCTCACCGAGCAGGAGGTCGAGAACCTGAACATCCCGACCGGGGCACCGCTGCGCTACGACTTCGACCGCCAACTGCGTCCTGTCATACGCGGAGGGGGCTATCTGGACCCTGACAGTGCCCGAGTGGCCGCAGCGGCCGTCGCCGCCGAAGGACAGGCTTGAACGAACAGCCCACGAAAGCGAACCGCCACCCTCTCCGACCGGACGACGGAGGAACCCAGCATGTCCCTGCACATTGCCCACCTGCACGCCACCGAGATCCTCGACTCCCGCGCCCGCCCCACCCTCGCCGTCACCCTCACCACCACCGACGGCACCCGCGTGCGCGCCGGGGTTCCCTCCGGTGCCTCCACCGGTACCCGCGAGGCTGTCGAACTCCGCGACGGCGACAAGACCCGCTACAACGGTCAGGGCGTGCTGACGGCCGTCGGCCACGTCAACGGCGAGATCGCCCAGGCCCTCACCGGCCGCACCTTCACCTCTGCCACCGACATCGACCGGGCCCTGATCGAGCTGGACGGCACCGACACCAAGTCCCGGCTCGGCGCCAACGCCATCATCGGGGTCTCCCTGGCCGCGACCCGCACCGAAGCAGCCCTCGCCGGACGGGAGTTGTGGCAGCACCTCGCGCAGGTCGCCGGGACCGCTCCGCGCCTGCCGGTACCGCACTTCAACGTGGTCAACGGCGGTGCCCACGCCGCGAACAGCCTGGACTTCCAGGAGTTCATGCTCGCCCCGCTCGGTGCCCCGAGCCTGCCGGAGGCGGTGCGCGCCGGCGCCGAGGTCTACGCGAAGCTCAAGGCCCGTCTCTCCGCCGAGGGGCACGCCACCGGGCTGGGCGACGAGGGCGGCTTCGCCCCCACCATCGACCGCCCCGAGGACGTCCTGCAGCTCCTCGTCGACGCCATCACCGACGCCGGATACACCCCCGGCCGCGACGGCATCGCCATCGCCCTGGACCCGGCCGCCAGCGAGTTCCGCAACGCGGCTGACGGGCTCTACCGGGTCGCGGACGACGCGCTGACCAGTGACCAGCTCATCGACCGCTACGAGGCGATCACCGATCGCTTCCCGGTCTGGTCGATCGAGGACGGGCTCGCCGAGGACGACTGGGACGGCTGGGTCCGCCTGACCGAACGCCTCGGCGACCACGTGCAGTTGATGGGCGACGACATCTTCGTCACCAACCCGGCCATCATCAGCGAGGCGATCAGCAAGAAGATCGGCAACTCCGCCCTGATCAAGGTCAACCAGATCGGCACGGTCACTGAGACCCTCGACGCGATGCGGATCTGCCGGGAGGCCGGATACACGCAGATGGTCTCCCACCGCTCCGGCGAGACCGAGGACTCCTTCATCGCCGACCTCGTCGTCGGCACCGGCAGCGGCCAGCTCAAGTCCGGTGCTCCGGCCCGCGGCGAACGCGTCGCCAAGTACAACAGGCTCATCGAGATCGCCACGTCCGAACCCGCCCTGCCGTACGGGCTGAACCGCTGACGAGTACCTGGGTAAAGCCGTGGCATAGAGCGGCGCTCCGGAAAGCCGGCCATCTTGACCGCCGATCCGCGGAGTTGTTCACTCGCTTGTGGCGATGGATCCCGCCGGGACCGTTCTGGTCCGAACCGCCTACCGGGCTGATGGTTCCTGACCTGGTCAGGAACGCATGCCTTCCCGGAGGTGCGCAGGTGGAATCGCCATACAGGACCTCGCTCCCTGAACTCAGCCGTCGGGATGCCCCGAAACCTGCTGCCGCCGATTTTCCACCGCATGTGTCTCCGACGCTCCTCGGACGGGCTGGGCCGCGCCCCATGGCGGGCTCCCGCGGTTCAGCCTCCAGCCCTTTGACGCGGGTCCCGCCGGGCGATCACCCGCGCGCCCGGTTCCGGCAAAGGGCACGGTTGGGGGCACGCCGCCCGACGGGTGGCGCGCCCCCAACTCACGGCGCACCTGGGCTCAGCGCCGGGCCGCGCAGGCCGCCCAGAGTGCGCCCACGACGCCGAGCAGGGGTACGGAGACCACCGTCAGTGCGTATCCGGCGATCGCCAGACCGCAAGAAGCGGCGGGTACGGTCCGCCAGCGGCCCGGAGACCAGCCGCAGCCCCAACGCCGCCGCCTCACCGGCGCCCGTCACCACGCCCACCACCAGCGCCGACGCACCGAGCGACGCCAGCAGCGGACCGGTGATCGAACGGGCGCCCTCGTACACGAAGTCCGCCAGCAGACTGACCGTGCCGAACCACACCACGAACCGCCAGGGCCCCATCCCAGTCGGCTGCTGAGCGGTCGCCCTCTTGATCAAGCCCACAGCGCCTCGGCGAACGCGACACCGACGAACACCGCGCCCAGACCGGCCACCACACTCGCGACCACGTTGGCGGCGGCGAAGAACCGCGCCCCGTCCTCGGCCAGCCGCAGCGTCTCGTACGAGAACGTCGAGTACGTCGTCAGCGCCCCGCACAGCCCGGTGCCCAGCAACAGCTGCACCTGCGAAGACGCTGCCCCGGCCACCACCGCACCGCTCAGCAGGCCGAGCACGAAGCAGCCCACGACGTTCACCGTGAAGGTGCCCCACGGGAAGACCGTGTCATGCCGCTTCTGCACCGTCCGGTCGGTCAGGTAGCGCAGCGGGGCGCCTATCGCACCGCCGACGATCACCAGCAGCCAGTTCACGCGTCGCTCCCCCTGCCGACGTACCGGATGACCTCGCAGTCGTCGAGGATCACCAGTCCCTCAGAGACGAGTTCGTCGAGCTGCGGCAGAAAGGCGCGCACCAGCTCCTCGGTGTCCACGATCACGATCGCCACCGGCAGGTCCTCACTCAACGACAGCAACCGCGAGGTGTGGATCAGCGACGACGCGCCGAAGCCCTCGATGCCGCGGAAGACGGAGGCGCCCGCCAGGCCGGCCCGGTGCACGCGGTGCACGATCTCGCTGTAGAGCGGTTTGTGGTGCCAGGTGTCGTTCTCCCCGATGAAGACCGTCACCCGCAGGGCTCTGCCCGTCAGCCTCGTCATCCCTGCCTCCATGCCAGAACGCGGCGCGTCGCCGTCACCGCGAGCCAAACGGCGCCGAGCGCCGCCAGCAACGTCACCGCGAGATACGCCAGACCCGTGCGGGCATGGCCACCGTCCACGAGCTTCTGGATGTCGACGGCATAGGTCGAGAAGGTCGTGAAACCACCCAGGACACCGGTGCCGAAGAACGGCCGCACCAGCCGGTGCGCCGCCCACACATCCGTGATCACCACCATGAAGACGCCGATCACCGCACAGCCGACGGCGTTGATCCACAGGGTGGTCCACGGGAACGCCCCGGCCGAGGCCGGCCACAGGAGCGAGGCCCCGTACCGGGCCGATGCCCCGATGCCTCCGCCGAGCGCCACCACTGCCACGATCGGTCCCTGCGCCCGCCAGGACTGCTGCCGCTGGGCGGGCACGTGCAGATCGACGTCGGGATCCGTGGGCTCGTCCACCGCCTGGGGCTTCGGGGCTGTCATGAACGTACGTCTCCTACTCGCCGGGGCCCACACGTACGCGGGCACACACCATCGCAAGTAGGGACTGTTGGCGGCACCAGTGCCGCGGTTCGGGTACGGCGAGCCCCACCGCCGCGCCGCGATCACAGATCACGACCGGAGGCCAGAGTAGCGCGAGTGTCTGTTACGGCGGTCTCCGGCTCCCTCCTTACTCGTCCTGATGCTCCGGCTGAAGGCCGCGCTCGCCGCATGCCCAGAGGCGCAGGCCCTCGCCGGGCACATCCGCTCCTTCGCCTGCATGCTCGTCGGCCCGTCATGGGTTCCATCTCTGGCTGCGCAGGGTGCGGATGTTCGTGCAACGCATCGCCGATGGTGCGAGCGGAACAACGCCGTGCATGTCAGCGAACAGCCCCGGCCGTTGAGGCGGTGGATGCCTGCCCCGGCTTTCCGGCGCGCCCGAGGCGGACGGACAGCGCGTCGACGGCCCGCAGTGCGGGCCCTGTGAGGGCGAAGCCGAGGCCCATCACCAGGATGCCGACGGCCGCGTCCATCAGGTAGTGGTTGGCGGTGCCCAGCACGATCACGGTGGTCGCGATCGGGTAGATCACGCCGAGGGTGCGTACTGGCCAGTGCCGCCCGTAGCGGAAGAGGAGGATTCCGCACCACAGCGACCAGCCGACGTGCAGGCTGGGCATGGCCGCGTACTGGTTGGTGAGGTGGCCCATGCCGCGCGGTGCGCTCGCGTCGCTGCCCCACCAGCCGAAGGAGCTGTACAGCGCCATGGTGTCGATGAAGCCATGCCCGCCGTTCAGCAGTCTCGGCGGGGCGGTGGGCAGCACGGTGAAGCCGACCAGGCCGATCAGAGTGGAGATCGTCAGCCAGGTACGGGCCCTGCGGTAGTGCACCGGGTGGCGGCGCCACAGCCAGACCAGGGTGGCGGGAGTGACGATGTAGTGCAGCGAGGCGTACGCGAAGTCGGCGGGCACGCCCAGGAAGGCGTGGTTCGCGAAGAGCCTGTTGAACCAGCGTTCGGGGTCCAGATGTACCAGTTGCTCATCGTGCAGGATGTCAGCGCCGTGACTCACGGCGTCGCCCACCCCTCCCCTGACCAGCAGACGCGCCCCGGAATAAAGGGTGTAGACGACGGCTATGAGCGGCAGTTCGGACCACCAGCGAAGCCGGCCGCGGTAAACCGCGGCACGTAGCGCGGTGGTGTTGATCGTCATGCGGGCGTGTCTCCTGATTCTCCGAAGGCAGCGGGGCGGCGGTCATGGCGTGGGGCGCACTTGTCGCGGCTGCACCGGCAGGGATATGAGCACCGAACACATAGCTGTCAGAACATATTGACTGCCAAATATATCGGTAACCGAAGAGATTCGGGGCTGGTACCCCGCCCGTTCATATTCGTTCACCCCTTCGTTTCGCTCTCCGCGCCTACGTCCACCGCTGTCTGCACGCGGCAGGCTCACGGATCCGGCGCGGAAAAGTCGTCGCCCTCGGCAGGGACCATGTCGTGCGACTCGGGCCCGGCACGCCAGCGCTGGCCAAGATGGTCGAGGATGACGCACCGGACGGCACGGCCGCTCACGCGGTGCTGCGGGGGTGGGAAGCTCATGCCCTGCCCCCCGTCGTGTGGGTGCCGTTGGTGCGTCGCAGGATCCTGCCCCGGCAGTGGACCGAGCTGTTGCGACCACCGGGGGCTGACAGTGAACAGGGCAGCGAAGAGCGGCGTCATCGTGGCCTGCGCGGTCGCGCTGGGCCTGGAAGGGTTCGGCGCCTACAACATCGCGCACGCCCAGAGCCGGCCGTCGGGCGGGAGGCGGAGAACCGTGACTCCCGCGGCGGAGTCGAGCACACCGCCGCCCGCGATGGAGGCCAGGACGTTCGCGCGTGACTTCCTGAAGGACTGGGCCGCGGGCCCGCCCACAACGCGGGAGCGGCAGCCGAGACGGACGCGCCGAAGGGCGCGCGGCAGGCACTGGATGCCTACCACGATGGGGTGAAGCTGCACTCCCTGACGTTCAGCGACGTCACTGCGGCCGGAATCGACCCGCTGCGCGGCAACGCGGTGCGGGTGACCTTAACGGCCACGGCCCGGCTCACGGCGGGTACGTGGTCGCATCCCGGGGCGCTCGACGTGGTGCAGGACGCCGCCGGGCAGCAGGCGGTGCGCCGGTCGCCCTCGGTCCTCCACCCCAGGCTCGGCGCCGGCCAGAGCCTGCGCCTGGGCCCCCTCGCGCCACCGGCTTCGCAGGTGCGGGTGCTCGCCCGGGACGGCAAGACGCGGCTGACGGGTGAGCAGTTCCCGTCTCTCGCGGCCATCGTGACCACCATCGGAGCGCACGCGGCGGCCACCGCGAAGGGCAGCAGCGTAACGATCGTGAACACCGCCGGGGCCACCGTTGCCACCCTGAAGGTTTTCAAGGAGCCGACGGCCGCGTCCGTACGCACCACCATCGACGCCGGGCTGCAGGCGGCGGCCGAAAAGGCGGTGCACGACCAGCGGGTGGGCGGCAAGCCGGCCGGGGTGGTCGCGCTCGACCGCCACAACGGCCACATCCGGGCCGTCGCCTACGACGGACCGGACGGCGACATCGCGATCAACGCGGCCAAGGCGCCCGGCTCCACCATGAAGATCATTACGTCGGCGGCGCTGTTCGACCGGGCGGGCATGACGCCCGACAGCACGGCTCCCTGCAACACGACGCAGGCGGCCTCCGGCGAGGTCTTCCACAACGAGGCGGACGTGCCGGCCAACCCGAACGCCACGCTCCTGCAGGCGTTCGCAGAGTCCTGCAAAACCGCCTTCATCGAGCGCCCGCCTGGGCACCCTGCCCGGGGTGGGCGCGAAGACCGGCACCGCGGAAGAGGGCGACGGCACCAACGGCTGGGTCACCGCCTACAACGACGACCTCGCCGTCGCCTCCCTCGTGGAGGGCGGCAGTTCGGGCGTCGGCTCCGCCGGCTACGTCGTAGGGGACCTGCTCACCGCAGGGTAGCGATACGCGGTCGGCCCCCATTCGTCGCCAACCCGCTGCTCACCCACCTCCACACCGGTTGGAGGCTCCCACCGTTCCGATGCGTGGTATCGCGCAGACTGCCGAACGCCCCTCATCGGTGGGCATACGCGGCGACTCCGCGTCGCTCCTACGGAAGCGTGTCGTCCCCAAGGGCACCGTCCGCCGCGTCCTCTTCCGGCTCGCCGAGGTTCTCGGCGAGCCGGAAGAGGGCCGGCAGTGCGCCCGAGATCGCCCGGCGCTCGGCGCCGTCGAGGGCGGCGAGCGCGGCGTCCATGCGGCGTTCGTGGGCGGCGGTCCAGGCGGCGAGCTGTTCACGCCCGGCGCCGGTGAGGGTGACCACGGAAGCGCGGCGGTCGACCTTGTCGACGTCACGCGCGACCAGCCCCGCAGTGATCATCTGCCCGATCAGCCCGCTGACAGTGCTCGGGGCCAGACGCTGACGGGAGGCGAGGTCGCTGACGCGGGCCGGGGAGTGTTCGCCGAGTACCTGCAGCAGTTCGACCTGGGCCATGGGGAGGGTCTCCCACGGGTAGTCGGTACGGATCGAGGCCCTCAGCGCGCGGCGCAGCCGGGTGACGGCCTCGGTGAGCAGGCGTGCGTCCGGAGCCTGTCCGGAGGAACGGGGCGGAGAAACCTCGGAGTCGGGCTGCGCAGACATGCGCCAAGAATAGTCGGACCGCGCCCGGGTACAGCCGGGCGTCCGCCGTGCGGACGCTCCGCTCGCACCGATTCCGAATGCTTCGGTGTCCGATGTATTGTCGTGCGGGTACTCCGGCCGCGGGCCGGGTCCCCCATCACGCGAGAACGGTCGAGCAGATGAACGTGGCGTACCTGCCCAGCCCCTCGCAGGGAGTGTGGCACCTCGGGCCACTGCCGATCCGCGCGTACGCGCTGTGCATCCTGGCCGGCATCTTCACCGCCGTCTGGCTCACAGGCCGCCGCTGGGAGGCCCGGGGCGGGCGCCGCGAGGACATCGCGGACATCGCGATCTGGGCGGTACCGTTCGGCATCCTCGGCGGCCGTCTCTACCACGTGATCACCGACCCGGAGCTGTACTTCGCCTCCGGCAAGCAGCCCCTGCACGCCCTGTTCATCTGGGACGGCGGCCTGGGCATCCCCGGCGCGGTGGCGCTGGGTGCGGTCGGTGCCTGGCTGGGCTGCCGCCGCCGCGGCGTCAAGCTGTCCGACTTCGCCGACGCCGTCGCCCCGGGGCTGGTGCTGGCCCAGGCGATCGGCCGGTGGGGAAACTACTTCAACCAGGAGCTGTACGGCGGCCCCACCCATCTGCCGTGGGCGCTGTACATCGACCCGGCCAACCGCCCCGCCGACTCCCCCACCGTCGCCCTGTACCACCCCACCTTCCTGTACGAGTCGCTGTGGGACCTCGGCGTGATGGCCCTGCTGCTGTGGCTCGACGCCCGCCACCACCAGCGGCTGCGGCGCGGACGCCTGTTCGCCTGCTACGTCCTGGCCTACACCACCGGCCGGGCCTGGATCGAGGCGCTGCGCATCGACCACGCCAACCACTTCCTGGGCCTGCGCCTGAACGACTACGTCTCCCTCATCCTGTTCACCGGCGCGCTGGCATACCTGATCGTCTCCCGGCGTCCACGTCCGGACGACGACGCCCCGTACCCGGCCCCCGACGGTGCGGATGCCGAGCCGGTGCCTGCCCAGGCGTCCGCGCGGGAGAAGGCGTGACGCAGGCCACCCAAGCGTCACCGGCCGCCTCCGGGCACCCGCGTCCGGGCAGGCGCATCGGCCCGCTGCTGCCCGCCCGCCTGCGTCCCCTGGACCGGCCCCGGCTGTGGATGGAACTGGCCTGCAGCGGGCTCCTCTACTGGGCCTACACCCTCACCCGCAACGCCGTGCCCGCCCACCGCACCGCCGCCTTGCACCGCGCACACGCCATCTGGCACGCCGAGCAGGTGCTGCACGTGGACATCGAACTCACCGTCAACCACGCCGCCGACCGGGTCGGCTGGCTGATCGTGGGGATGAACTACTACTACGCCACCCTGCACTTCATCGTCACCATCGGCGTCCTGGTGTGGCTGTACGTCCGCCACCCGGGCCGCTACCGCGCGGTGCGCACCGCCCTCTATACCGCCACCCTGCTGGCCCTGGCCGGCTTCGCGTTCCTGGCCACGGCCCCGCCCCGGTTCCTGGCCGGACGCGGGTTCATCGACACGGTGGTCGTCCACCACACCTGGGGATCGTGGGCCTCCGGGGACGTTGCCTCCCTGTCCAACCAGTACGCCGCGATGCCCTCGGTGCACATCATCTGGTCCGCCTGGTCCGGACTGGCCCTGGCCTTCCTCGCCCGCCGCACCTGGGTGCGGGTGCTGGGCGCCTGCTACCCGCTGGCGACCTTCACCGTCATCCTGGCCACCGCCAACCACTTCGTCATCGACGCGGCAGCCGGCGCAGCCACCCTCGCGGTCGGCTTCCTCGTCCAGCGGCTGCTCACCGGCCGCCCGGCCTACCCAGCTCTACGGCGGAACGCCCTCACGGCCAGCAAGCCCTGACGCAGCGCCAGTACCGCCCAGATTCCGGCGACGGCGGCCAGCCAGCGCGCCTGCAACACCACCGCGCCCGTCACCGAGAGTGCGGCAACCAGGACGTCCAGACTGGTCACCCAGGCATCCCACACCCACTCGCCGGTGTTCCGGATCACTCTCGCGATCCCCTCGCGGACCTCGTCACAACGTCTCCCGTACCCCCTCCGGCTCCCCGCCCGGGCTCAGCCAGGCCGACGCGACCGCGACGGCCGAGGCCGCCACGAGGATCGCGGAGGCCCACCGGGCACCGGCCTGGCCACCGCCACCGCCGGCCAGGTGGAGGGCGAGCGTGACCAGGGCGACGCCCAGTGCGGTGCCCAGACCACGGGTCATGTTGACCAGGCCACCTCCGGTGCCGGACGCGCGGGCCGGGATCCCCCTCATGATCATGGTGTTGTTGGCCGGGGTGAAAGTGCCCAAACCCAGCCCGGCCAGTGCCAGGACCGGCACCAGCCAGGCGATCGTCAAGGGAACAGCCAGCAGCGCACCCATGGCGAGGGCGAAGACACCGGCTCCGGCCACGCAGCGCCTGCGGTCGGCCAGGGAGCGCGGCAGCAGCCGGTCCCCTCCGGTCGCGGCCAAAGCGAACCCGGCCGGCAGCGCCGTCAGCACCGTCCCGGCAGTCAACGCCGAAGTGCCCCGCGCCATCAGAACGACCGGCACCAGCACCAACGGTCCGAACAGCACCAGGTACCCGCTCAGCGCTCCGGCCAGCCCGAACGCCACCGCCCGCCCCCGCAGCAGAGCCAGGTCCAACAGCGGCGCGACGGCCCGACGCTGCCGGCGGACGAAACCCCAGCCCGCCACCGCGGCCAATGCGAACAGCACGGCCACACCCCAGCCGGGCACCGGCAGCCCGGAGGCCGCCGACACACCCAGAAGCACGCTGGTGGTCGCCACCGCCAGCAGGGACAACCCCTGCCAGTCGAAGCCCACCACGCGGGTACGGCCCCGGGTACGCGGCACCAGATAGTGCCCGGCCACCAGCGCGACCAGCCCGACCGGCACGTTCACCCCGAACACCCAGCGCCAGCCCAGCGTCGACACCAGCACCCCGCCCACCGTCGGCCCCAGCGCCAGGCCCAGCGCCTGCGCGGCGGCCTGCACCCCCAGCGCCGTGCGCATCCGCTCCGGCGGCGCGCTGGTGGTCACCAGCGCCACGCTGTTGGCCTGCATCAGCGCCGCCCCGGCCGCCTGCACCACCCGAAAGCCCACCAGGGCCCCCAGCGACGGCGCCAGCCCACAGGCGGCGGACGCCAGCGTGAACACCGCGAACCCGTACAGGTACAGCAGCTTGCGGCCGTGCGCGTCGGCCAGCCGACCGGCCGGGATCAGCAACGCCACCAGCGTGAGCAGATAAGCCAGCGACACCCACTCCACGGCCGCCAGCGAGGTATGGAACTCGTTGCGCAGGCTGCCGTAGGTCAGCGTCACGATGCTCGCGTCCAACTGCCCCATGAACGCCCCGAAGCACACCGTGCCCACCGCCAGCCACCAGGCGTTCGGCCGCGACCGTATCCCCTCCGGACGAGCCCGCTCCACGGTGAGCACGGCGGACCAGCGCCTCCTGGACGGGCGGGGACTCATTCGGGTGGCCATACCCCTCAGGATATATCGGTCACCGAAATGTTTTGCTATCGTTCCATCTCGGGTTCCGTGGCAGCGCCACCCGCTCCGCCCAGATGACGGCGCGAGGAATGTCCATGGCGCTGCCGCGGGCCTCCCCGCCCAGACGCAACACCCTGACATCAGGGGGAGCCGTGCCGATTGACCTCGACGAGGACGCCGCCATCCTGCGCGTCACCGAGCAGCTCAAGACCTCCTACAGCGATCGCCACACACCCGACGAGATCGAGGCCGCGATTGCCGAAGCCCGCGAGTCCCTCAGCGCCCTCCCGATTCGAACCCACATACCCGTCCTCGTGGAACGCAAGGCGCGCCGCATGCTCAGCGAGCACACCGGCTGAGGAAGAGCGCAGGGGGAGCTCCCGCCGTGACGTGGCCGCGGATCACCGGCTTCCCCGCGCACGCCAGCAGGCGTCCCGGGGTCGTCGGCGCGCGACGGACGATGGCCAGGCACCCTCTGGACCGAGCCGTATCGGGCCACTCGCAGCACCGGAACCGCGATCAGAAGGTCCGCCACGGCCTCCTCGGACCAGTGTCAGTGGGCGCGGCTACCGTGGACCGCCACATCTGAATCCGGAGGATGACATGGTCAGACGCATGGCGGACGAGGCGTTCCGTGACGAGCAGGAGAGCGGCCGGTACGCGCCGCACGTCCGTGCCATCAACGAGATGGTCGATGAGCTGCGCGACCAGGACGGCCGCGGCTGGATGCCGTACGTGGCTCCCTGGCACGGGGGCGTCGACGCACGCGTGTTGTCGATTCTGCGCGATCCCGGCCCCAAGACCCAGGACGGCAGCGGTTCGGGTTTCCTGTGCGTGGAAAACGACGACGCCACGGCCGAACGCCAGTGCACCGGCTTTGCCGAAGCGGGCATAGACGCCCGCGACACCACCCCCTGGAATGCCTACCCCTGGTACATCAACCGCGCTCCCAACGCCGAGGAACGCAGAGCCGGCGTCACGGTTCTTGCCCGCCTCCTCGGTCTGCTTCCCCGCCTTGAAGTCGTCCTTCTGCAAGGAGTCGACGCGCAGGACAGCTGGCGACGACTGGAGAAGACCCACCCCGAGCTCGTGCGGGAGGCACGGTACGAGGTCGTCCACACCTATCACCCCGGCCGGCAGGCCCTGTGGTCGCCGGACCCTGCCGTCCGAGCAGCCCGGGAACAACAGCGCCACGACTCTTACCAGCAGGTGGCGCAAGCGCTCCAGCGGTAGCAGGCACAGCGGCAATCCGACGGCGGCAGCACCGCACCGTCGCCGGCTTCCCGGATGAAAATCACTGCTCACGTCGGCGGGCGGATGGCGTGGAGTACGTGTGCCGCGTGCCGGCACACGTCACCCGCGTGTAGGTCTTGTCCAGCTCCTGCGGATGAGACGAGCCTGCGAAGCGGCGGCGAAGCGTGCTCCCGGGCCGGACGCCGCTCGACCCGTTCGGTAGGGACGACCGCCATCGCATGCGGACGAACGGGTCGCTCAGCGCCCATTGTCTTCCCAGGGCTCTGCGAGAGGCATCGGCGTCCGACGCGGGTCAGAACCGAATCTCGACGGCGCGGCCTTCCGCGTCGAGTTGGGGCACCTCGGGTACCCGGTCCGAGGTCCCCCGTGTGATCCGGTGCGCCGACCAGGCCGCGCCGGCAGCGTCGAGAACGTCGTCCGTGGGAACGCGATCCGCCTCACCGAGCACGTCCGGGAGGACGATCCCGGCCTGGGCCAGCAGGGAGCGGCGCAGGTGCTGCCCCCGCCAGGTCTTCTTCGCGTAAGCCGGCGCAATCCCGTCCGCCATGGCGGAGAAGCACACCTCGGGGTGCACCTCGTGGACCCGCTCATCGGCCAGCCAGCATGCCCGCGCCTCAAGCAGCTTCGGGGCCAGCGCCCACGCCTGCTGACTCAACCGGTTACCGGTGAGCTCCTGGCACCGGTCGGCTGCCGCCACGTATTCGCGTTCCTGCCACACCGGCCTCGGCGCGATGAGGAAGACACTGTTGCGCCGCACACCGAGCAGGGCCTTGGCCGCCAGGTCCGCGGCACGCCAGCCCTTCTCGACGAGCCCGAGCGGCATGTCCACCGCGATCACCCGCGCTCCGACGGCACGCTCGATCAGCGTGTCGAGCCGGCTATCCACCAGGCTGCCCGCGTACGCACCGCCCGTGAGCCCGATCCCGACCCAGCCCTGCTTACCGCAGGCATCGACTCCCAGGACGTCCATCCCATCCACCCCGTCATACAAGGAGCGCAACCTACCGCGACGGCGCCCGTCCGATAGCCCACCACGGTCAGCTGTCCGCGCGGAGGACTTCACCGAACGCGTCTGCATGGGCCTTCAGCGCCTCGCGGGCGAAAGTGACGCCCAGGTCCACGACCTGTTCGATCGTCAGATCGGGTGCCGGGATGCTGCGGTAGACGAAGTCGGGGGCGAAGCCGTTGAAGGTCAGCGGCTGGTGCGGGGCGACGCCGGGACGTTCGGGTCCGGTGTCGCCGAGCAGGTCCCGCGCCCGGTCGAAGCGGAAGTAGTCGCCGAAGGCGCGCGCCTGGCCCTCGCGGACCGCCCGCCGCTCCTCGCCCTTCCCGTGCCCGGGCCCCGCGCCGGTCAGATACACGAGACGGAACTGGCCCTCCTGGATCTGCCAGCCGAAACCGGGCCCCGGGCAGGCGGTGAACATCTCGACGATGCCCTGGCCCCGGCTCATCGCGGTACGTACCAGGATCCCCTCCCGCTCGATCTCCCCCGCCAGCTCCGCCCGGATCCGGTTCGTGGCGTGCAGGCAGCGCATCTTCTGCACCGTCGCGTCCAGGCGAGCGGGCCGGAGAATCGCTGCCACCTCCTCGGGAAGCAGCAACGGCTCCGAGTCGGCGGGCATACCGACCTCGGCGCTCAGGTCCACGAGGGTGCCGATCAGGCCGAGCCAGCGCTCGAACACGTCGGCGCCGAAGCGGTCCGCCCCGCGCAGCTCCGGAAGGCAGGGACTCAGCACGGCGGCCAGCTCGTCGTAGCCGCGCCAGTGCCACGCCGTCCCGGCCGGTGTCGTCCACATCCGTCCCGGCCATCCGGGATCGAGCAGGCTCAGTAGCACCAGGACGGGACGGTCGAGCCCGTGCAGCTTGCCGTCGGCGTAGGAGTCCAACTGGTCGGTGTCCGGGAGCGAGAACACCTTGTTCTCGATCACCAGCGGGCTGCGACCAGGGTATTCCACGACAAGATCGAGGTTCCGCCACTCCCGCCGCACCCGCACCTGACCGGACCCATGACCACTCTCGGGTATCAGCCAGGCATCCAGCAGGGCCTCGCCCAGCACCGGATGGCGCTCCACGTACCAGGCCAGCATGTCGCTGTGGAACAGTTCCTTGCTGCCCCTCGACATCGCGAAGACCACGTCGCCGGTCAGCGACTCCACCAGGTCCGAGAGTCGCCCGAACGAACCGCCAGGCACCCGATGCCTCCCGCAAGGTCGCAGCACAAGGGCACAGCCGACCCTCTTAGCCTCGGCGGGAGCACCCGGCAGGCCAGGCTAGCCACCTCCCCCCGTCCGCTCCGTGCCGGGTTCCGCACCCACCCCCGGCACCTGCGTCCCTGGCATCATTCCGCGGCATGGGAAGGGACAACAGCGACGAGGCGTACGTCCTCGATCTGTGCGACGAACTGCTCGGCGAACGCAGCCTGCGCCAGCACCGGTTCGACTGGCTGCTGGGCGACCCGGCGGCGAACGGACGGCGCACCAGGCTGCCGGTCGACGCGTACTGGCCCGGTCAGCACCTCGTGGTCGAGTACCGGGAGATCCAGCACGACCAGCCGGTGCCGCACTTCGACAAGCCCGACCAGCTCACCGTCAGCTGCGTGCACCGCGGGGAGCAGCGCGCACTCTACGACGCCCGCCGCGACACCCTGATCCCGCAGCACGGGATCCGTCTGGCAGTAATCCGGCCCGCCGACCTCGACGCCGGCTCCAGGGGACGCCTTCGCCGAAGCAGACACGCGGACCTGCAGGCGGTACAGACGATCCTCGCACCGGTGAGCGACGAGGACCGCGTCACCGATGCCTTTCGCCGTCATCTGATCGCCGACGGATGGACCGTGGTCACCCCCACGGACCGGTGGACCGACGCCGAGGCCGTACGCGGCGAGGAGCGACTGATCGCCGAAGCGAAGGGCCGCACCCAGGAGAAGGGGATCGACGCCGACATCGGCTACGGCCAGTTGTTGCGCCGGATGACGAGCAAGTCCCTGAACATCCGCTACGCGCTCGTCGTACCGACATCCTCGCTGTGGCATGCGCAGCGCGTCCCAGCCCACATCCGGCGGCTGCTGCGGATCGACCTGTACGAGGTGACCGACGACGGACGGGTGAACCATCACCCCTCCTGACCAGCCCACGGCCGGAACCCGCCATGAGACCGCCATGCTTGTGGACGAGCGGATGAACCACGGGCGAATTCTCGATCGCCGTCCGGTCAGAACCGGGTCAAGAGGCCCGGTCAGGGCCCTGCGACCTGCCTAGGATCAAGAACACCGCCCCCGTTCGTACGACTCCCCCTGGAGGCCCGGCGTGCCCGACACCAAGCGCGGCGCCGAAGCCGAACCCGGTCCGATATCGCCCGCGGATCCGGCACCGGCATCGTCTGCCCCGGCCACCCGCCGCCGTACCGTGCTGCTCGCGGCGGGTGCTCTCGTGGCCGTGGCGGCCGTGGGAGCCGGAGTGCTCGCGGCCCGGGGATCCGGTTCGAGCGCGTGGCCAGCCGCCGCTGCCGACGGGCTCCCGCACACCACCGTCGAGGTCGCGACCTCCGGGTGCGGAAGTGGCTGGACGCACCCGCAGGCCGGTCACCAGGTCTTCGAGCTGCACAACACGTCCAGCACGGCGGCCGAGGTGTATCTGACCGACGCGAAGAGCGGCGCGGTCTACGGCGAGGTCGAGGGGCTCGCGCCGGGGACGGTCCGGCCGCTCGGGGTGACCCTCGGGAACGGCTCGTACGCCTTCAAGTGTCTGCCCGACGACGCGGACGCCGTGACCGGGCCCACCGTGCAGATCAGCGGCTCGAAGGTGAAGAGCGGGCCCGCGGCCACACCGATCACTCAGCAGGAACTCATCCCGCCAACGCTCGCCTATCAGAAGTGGATACAGGGCCGGACGGTCGAACTCGCCCAGAAGACGGACGTGTTGCGGGCCGCCGTCGATCGGGGCGACCTCGCGGCGGCCCGTAAGGCGTGGCTGCCCGCGCATCTCGTGTACGAGCGGATGGGCGCCGCGTACGGCACGTTCGGTGACTCCGACGGGGCGATCAACGGCACCACGGCGGGGCTAGCGGGCGGGGTGCACGACGCCGGGTTCACGGGGTTCCACCGGGTCGAGTACGGGCTGTGGCACGGTGAGTCGGCGAGCGGGCTGCGCGGTCCGGCCGATCAACTCGCGAAGGACGTGCACGCGTTGGAGGGCAGTTGGCCCTCCCAGCGGATGGATCCGGCCGACACCGGTCTGCGCGCGCACGAAATCCTGGAGAACACCGTTCAGTTCGAGCTGACCGGCCGCACCGACTACGGCAGCGGCACCAACCTGGCCACCGCTCGCGCCAATCTCGACGGCACCCGCGTACTGCTCGGGTATCTGCGCCCGCTGTTGAAGACCCGGGACGCGGAATTCGCCGAACTGGGCGACTGGATGGACCGGGCCCAGCACACCCTGGACGGCCTCGACCACTCCGGCAAGTGGACGCCGTTGCCCCAACTCACCCGTCCGCAAAGGGAGAAGGTCGACGCCGACCTCGGTGGACTGGTCGAGCGGCTGGCCGACGTGGCCGCCCTCACGGACGTACGGAGGACCGCGTGAAGCGCGTGAACGAGGTGGGCCGCCGGGGTTTCCTGGCGAGTGCGGCGGCGGTGGCCGGTGCCGGGCTGGTGGCCGCCGACCTGGGTGCGGCCGTAGCCGCGGTGGAGACCGCCGCGAGCGTGCCTTTCCACGGCCTCCATCAGGCCGGGATCGTCACCCCGGCCCAGCGCGCCACGGCGTTCGTCTCCTTCGACACGACGGCCGCCGACCGGACCGAACTGACCGATCTGCTGCGGACGTTGACCGAGCGGGCGCGTTTCCTCACCACCGGCGGCAGCCCGGAGGACCTGGGCATCACCGCCCCGCCCTCCGACTCGGGCACGCTCGGCCCGGACCTCCCCGCCGACCGGCTGAGCGTCACCGTCGGCGTCGGGGCTTCGCTGTTCGACGACCGCTACGGGCTCGCGAAGCTCACCCCGCGCCGGCTGACCGCGATGCCGTCGTTCCCCGACGACGATCTCAACTCCGCCTGGTGTCACGGCGATGTGAGCGTGCAGTTCTGCGCCGACAGCGCGGACACCGTGCTGCACGCGCTGCGCGATGTCACCCGGCACACGCGCGGCGGGCTCCAAGTCCGGTGGCGGACGGACGGGTTCATCAGTCCGCCGCGCCCCTCGGGCACCCCGCGCAACCACCTGGGCTTCAAGGACGGCATCTCCAACCCCGAGGTGACCGACGCGCGCGCGATGAACGACCTCGTCTGGGTGGGCCGGGGCAGCGGCGAGCCCGACTGGACGACCGGCGGCAGCTACCAGGTCGTACGGCTGATACGGATGTTGGTCGAGTTCTGGGACCGGGTCTCCATCACCGAACAGGAGCGGATGTTCGGCCGCGCCCGGGACACCGGCGCCCCGCTGGACGGACACCACGAGAAGGACACACCCAACTTCGCCCAGGACCCGCAGGGCGACGTGATCCCGCTCGACAGCCACATCCGGCTCGCCAACCCGCGCACCACGCAGAGCGCCGACCAGCGCATCCTGCGCCGGGGCTACAACTACGACCGGGGCACGGACAGCAACGGCAACCTCGACATGGGTCTGCTGTTCTGCTGCTACCAGCAGGACCTGGCCCGGCAGTTCGAGAACGTGCAGAAGCGGCTGGCCGGTGAACCGCTGGTCGACTACATCTCGCCCTACGGCGGCGGCTACTTCTTCGCCCTGCCCGGCGTGCGGGACACGTCCGACTGGCTGGGCCGCACACTGCTGACCTGAGACACCGCCGATCTGAGACACGGGTCAAGAACAAGCCAACAAACCATGAGAATCTCCTGACCCGCCGTTCGCCCTGACGTCATTGCCGCTCCCCCGGGCCGCCGCCACCATTGCGCAGGATCCGGCCGTAGATGGCACAAACATCGAATCTGCGGGCCCGGCCCTGGACTTCGATGCTCCCTCGGAAGGCGAGACAGCATGATCGGCACAGGAAGATCCACAGGTGGGCGACGTCAGGTGACGCGCATTGGCGCCTTGCTCGGCGCTGCCGCACTGGCGACCGCTGGCGGGGCCGTCCCCGCGTCGGCGAACTCCGGCGGTCACCACCCCTCCGGCACCCACACCGCGACACCGATCAAGCACGTGGTCGTGATCTACGACGAGAACGTCTCCTTCGACCACTACTTCGCCACCTACCCCAAGGCCGCGAACACCGACGGCACCAAGTTCAAGGCCGCAGCGCACACGCCGAAGGCCGACAACCTGCTCAACGCCGGGCTGCTGAAGAAGAACCCGAACCTCTACACCCCCACGCGGCTGAGCAGCTCGCAGGCCATGACCTGCGACCAGAACCACTCCTACGGCCCCGAGCAGTACGCGGCCGACGGCGGCAAGGCCGACAAGTACGTCGAGAACACCGAGGTCAACAAGTGCACCGGCCTCTTCGGTGAACCCGGCCTGGTCATGGACTACTACGACGGCAACACCGTCACCGGCATGTGGAACTACGCCCAGCAGTACGCCCTCAACGACAAGTCGTTCAGCTCAAACTACGGCCCCTCGACGCCCGGCGCCCTGAACCTCATCTCCGGTCAGACCCACGGCGTGATCTCCGTCGACCCGGCCTCCGGCACCGAGCACCCGAAGCAGACGACGACCCCGGACTCGTACACCGTGGTCTCCCCGAACGCCAAGGGCGTCGGCACGGTCATCAACGACCCCGACCCGGCCTTCGACGACTGCTCGGACAAGGACCACACCGCGACCAGCGCGCTCGCGCAGATGCAGGGCAAGAACATCGGCGACCTGCTCAACTCCAAGAACGTGAGCTGGGGCTGGTTCCAGGGCGGCTTCCGGCCCAGCACCGCCTGGGACGGCAAGAGCACTGACTACGCCAAGTGCGCCGGCACCACCCACACCAACATCGGCGGCGCGGCCTCCGAGGACTACAGCCCGCACCACTCACCGTTCGAGTACTACAAGTCGACGTCCAACCCGCACCACTTGGCGCCGAAGTCCGTCGCCGAGATCGGGCACAACGGCCGGGCGAACCACAACTACGACCTGACCGACTTCGACGCCGCGCTGAAGGCCGACAACCTCCCCGCGGTGAGCTTCCTGAAGGCGGCCGAGTACCAGGACGGGCACGCCGGTTACTCCGACCCCACCGACGAGCAGAACTTCCTGATCAAGGAGATCAACGCCCTTGAGAAGTCGCCCGAGTGGAAGTCGACGGCGGTCGTCCTCGCCTACGACGACTCCGACGGCTGGTACGACCACGTGACCTCCAAGGTGCTCAACGGCTCCAAGGACTCCACGGTCGGCTCCAACAGCAAGGCCACCGACAGCCCCGCCTGCCAGTCCGGTCCGGCCGCCAAGAGCGGCTACGCGGACCGCTGCGGACCGGGCACCCGGCAGCCGCTGCTGGTTATCTCGCCGTACAGCAAGGTCAACAAGATCGACCACACCGCCACCGAGCAGGCATCGATCACGCAGTTCATCGAGGACAACTGGCACACGGGCCGGATCGGTGACGCCTCCTTCGACCAGCGGGCCGGCAGTCTCACCGGCATGTTCGACTTCAAGCACCCCAACAACAAGCAGGTGCTGCTGAACACGAACGGCTCCGTGAAGTCGGTGAAGCGGATTCCGCACTACTCGAAGACGGCCTCGTCCGCGTCCGACCTGGCCGCATACAACCAGGACCTCGCCGCACAGAACGTCTCCTACTCCGGTTCCACCTCCACGAGCCTGCCGATCGCCATCGCGGCCGGCATCCTCACCGCCGGCGCGGCGACCACCGCGTTCGCCCTGCACCGCCGCAAGGCGCGCACCCGGGGTGCGACCACAGCCGTGTGACCCCGCAACACCCCTGCGGACGCCGGGGTCCCTGCTCACGGGCCGGGACCCCGCCGTCCGCGCATACCTTCATCCGGGCAAAGCCCAGAGGCCCGCATCGTGCCGGCCGCCGGGTGGAAGCCTTGGCCGCCAGCAGGTGAACCCTGATGCCGCAGGCGACGTCTGCGAGGCCGATGACCACCAACCACGGCACAGCCTGCCTCGACTGCGAGGAATTCCCCTTCGCCACCACCTATGAAGGCGCCGCACAACACGTCTACGACGCAACCGCGTCGGCGGACAACTTCTCCGCCAAGATGATCGACTCAGCCGAGAACCAGGCAGGCGGAAGCCAACTCGGCGTCTACTACGGGTACAACCGCATCATCGACGGCAGCGACGACACGTTCTACGTCGAGATCACCCCGTAGCGGCGCCCGGGCTGGGTCGGCCGCAGCCGGTGACCCTGCCCGCTCACTGCGTCGCGTCGATGTCCGACTCGGGCCAGAACCGCAGAGTGATCTCCTCGGCCTCCCGCGGTATACGCGTGGCCTTCTGCCGGGACAACGCACGGGCCTGCTCACGCCCGGAACAGCGGGCGTCGAGCCGGTACGTACCCGCTCCCTGCGGCAGTGCGAATGTGTCGGGGGTACGACCCATCATCTCCCAGACGGCCATCTCCCCACTCGGAACCGCGAGCGTCCCCGACGCCACCGCGTCCCACGCGCCTTCCTCCGATGCTCCCGGATCACCGGACCAGCACTCGACATGCAGCCTCACGTACTGCGTGTGCACCCCGGTCGTGATATCCAGCCGGCCCGGAAGCGCGGTCACGAGATCGCCGCTCGCGCCCCCGTCGGGGAACAGCGAGGGGAGAGCTGCCTCGTCAGTGTCCTGGATGCCGAAGAGATAGAACGACACCGGAACAACGAAACTGTGGTCCCCGCATAACCGGCTCATCGCTTCTCCCAATTCCGATTTCCGAACAGTTCGGTGCAGCCTACCGATAGTTCGTTAAACCCTGCGGTAGAGGTCAAGGGGTCTGCCTGCGGTGACCGCATCGAGGAGGGCTTGGAGTCCGGGCGGCGGGTCCTGACCTGTCCATACTGGCCACCAACGGCGCAGGGTCATGGCCGGGGTGAGCCAGGAGCGGACGTGCGGTTGGAGTGAAGTGCTGAACTGGTAGGTTGTCCCGCCTCAATGAGCCGTGACGCGCAAGCGTCAGCTACGGCATATTCAGACGTTGCCGAGACTGGGCCAGCACCAATGGAGCTGCCATAACTGCTTGGCAGGACAGGTAATATACGAACATGACGGCGGCGCAGCCCAGCAGTGTAGCCACTGTCGACAAGTTTGCCTGATCGTTCTTTGCCCCAGCCGCCCACATCGCAGCCGAGATGGCTGCACCGAGGAGGCCGAATATCGCGAAGACAAAAGGCAGGCCGCCAAACAGAAATGCCAGAGAGTCGGCTTTGACGCCTCTTCTTGCCTTGCGGTAGGCAGAGATTATGCAAAGAACTCCCAGAGCCAGAATGCCGACAGATATCGGCGTCTTGTCACCCAAGACAGTCGCAATCCCTTGCCTGCGTGCGAACTCGGCGGGGGGTATGTCTGGTCCGACTTTGGCATCGATGGAAATAATCACCCCAAGAACGTAGTCGCTGACCAACCACACAACTTGCAAGAGGAGGACTGCTAGGTAGGCAGCCGCCACAGCACCCGCGCTCGACGGCTTGATTTCCTGAAACTCTCGGACCCTGTGTCGCGCCGTAACAGCAAAGGACAGTACTGAACGGCCCGTATCACGCCAACCGAGGGCGCTGATAACAACGCTGTAAGTGATAACGACGAGGCTACCTGGGCCAAAGAACCAGGCAAGTGCCGCTGTAATGAGATCTTGTGCAGAACCGTAGTCAGACAGATGCACGACCGCTGCCATTCTCTCGGCTGATGAAAAGGCTGGCGTATTTTCTGTTGGTGGGACCCCGCATACTGGCCTGGGATGGAACGCGGATGCCTGATGCGAGCCGAAGAACGACGGATCACTTGATCGCACCCAATTTGGCCGTTGTCGGGCTGCAAGAACCCACGGGATATCTGTGATCGCCAGTGGATCCTGCTCGGCCTGGACCTCCTGGTGCTGCTTGGCCAACTCCTCAACAAGGGCGTCCAGTTCGCCCCGGCGGGCGGTGATCCACTGCCGCTCCTGCCCTCCCGCGTTCTCCCGGCGTCCCAACCTGCTGACGGATCGTAGGCGGGGCCGGTCGTGGGCGCAGCCGAACCCGGCATCCTGCCGGAGCCGTACCTGCCCGATGATCTACGCCATGGACATCGGCCACCGACCGGCACGAGTACCCAACTCGCCCTTCACACCAGACCCGTGACCTGCGACTTCACGATGCACACCGCCCAGAGAGCGTCCCCGTCATCCCTCCTCGTCGCCCCTGGCCCACGGCGTCGCTTGCGCACCAAGCACTCACACCGCCGACGGCCGCTTCGGCCGGTCCGGGGTTCGGGACCACGGACCTTGGCAGAGCGCGCGGCTGCTCCCCGCCGTCAAGGCGCGGAGCATCGGTCCCAGGCCGACGGCGAGTTGTCAGCGACGTACCACGGGACGGCCTCGTTGCCTCCCGCCCCAGCGCCGTGGCTGTCGGCGCCATAAGCTCCCGCCATGAAATCCGTCATCACGGCCATCGACGAAGTGCCGCCGGACAGCGACCGCAAGTGCAGCATGCACACCGCGCCGAGCCCGCATTGCAGCGGCCCGGTCGTGGCCGTCGTGACGTTCGACGACGCCGGCGGCAAGGACAACCACTGGAACGTGTGCCGCTGGTGGCTCGCCAACACCCCTACCGCGATCGCCTTCCAGCAGGAACACTGACTGGGACGGGTCAGCGCCTACGACCGGCTGCCCACAGGGCTTCCTTCGTTCGTCGGCAGGCTCGACCTGGTAACCCGGGCGCAGGCTCTGCTGAACGCCGGCAGAGAAGTGTCCGCACTGGCGATGGAAGGCATGGCGGGCGTCGGCAAGACGTCACTGGCCCTGCACATCGCCCACAGGTGTCTCGCCGAGGAACGCACCGACGTGCCCGTTCTGTTCGCGAACCTGCGAGGCTCCACACCGCAGGGACCTCCCGCCGATCCGACGGCAGTGTTGGAGACCTTCCTGCGGCTGCTCGGCGTCAGCGGAGACCGCATCCCGTACGGGCTGGACGCACGAACGGCTCTCTACCGCCAACTGCTGGCGGAAACCGGTGCGCTGATCGTCCTGGACGACGCGGCGAGCACGGACAGCTGCGGCCTCTCCTGCCCGGGATCCACGGATGCCGCACGCTGATCACCAGCCGACACGCCCTCACCGGCCTCCGCGGAACCACCCGGCTGCCGGTGCCGCTGATCCGGGCGACTCCCTGGAGCTGCTGCGGGCCACGGCGGGAGCCGAACACGTCGACCCGGATATCCCGGCCGTTCAGCAGATCGCGGACCTGCTGGGGCACCTCCCGCTGGCCCTGTCAGCCATCGGCCGCCACATGCGAGCCCATCCGACCTGGGGGCTCGGGACTACTACCGCGAACCCCTGATCACCCTGGCCCTGGAGGACGGCGTACGAGCCGCGTTGGCCGCCTCCGACGCACGGCTGCCGAAGGGTACGCGTCGGCTACTGCGCCTGCTGACGCTCCATCCGCCGCAGGAACTGGACGGCGCCACCGCCACCGCGCTCCTCGGGGATACGTCCACCACCGCCGAGTGTCACCTCGCCACCCTGGACGAACCGGCAACCCGCATCCGACAGGCCCTGGGCCGCTTATCGGAACACAGCCGCAGCCGCGGTACCTCCATGCGGCTCGGGACCCGGACCATCCGTGGATCCCGCTTGCCCATGCCCTGGCAGCACACCGACCTAGACGAAGACCGACTGCCGACGCGGCCGCCACTCGCAGCCTGACGGGCCTCCACGGCGTCGCTTCCCACGACACCACCATCCAGACCAGTAGCGAGTCCTGACCGCCTCACCTCTTCCAAGGCCCAGACGCCGGCGACGGCTGAAGAGGCAGGCAGCCTGAACGCCGTCCGGTGTTAGCCGGTCCCGGAGGTGGTGCGGAGCCGTGTGATGGCCTGCCGCAGTTCGTTGAAGGCGCGGTCTTCCTCCCGCGGGTCGGCGCGGGAGGAGGCTAGGACACTGTCACGCGCACCACGGACGCGGGCATAGACATCGAAGCAGGTGAGGACCTCTTGGATCACCACCTCCTGCGGCGTGGGGAAAGGTGTGGAGGAGGGGCCGTTTCGGAGTGACATGGCCGGACTCTTATCTCATTGCGAGGCTACGAATCGGGAAGAAGCAGTGTGTCCATCAGACGCTGCGGGGCGAAGCGCGGGCGATGACGAACCGCATATGGGACCGGCTGCAGGGCGCTGGTCTCCGGGGCAATACAGGGACCTTGCCGGGGCCTGCTTCCACGACGCTGGGGGCCCGGGCTAAGGCTCTCAGGAGTTCTCGCCGGGCACGATGAGTATCACCGGCAGTCAACTTGCCCCGCAGCCGGACGACCGCACGAGAGCGTGCAGGGAGCGTGAGCGGCACAGCAAGCCTTTCGGGCACGGACTGACACGTCGCCGACCAGGCTTCCCGGCACACCACCCACCCCCGAGCAGCGAGGTGAGCTGTCGTCACCCTACGCGCCGCCAGGGCCACCAGCACAGTCCTGGGCCGCTGCCTCAGTCGTTCCGCCCTGCCGTACGCATCACGCCGTCACTCCGCCTCGGCGCGCGCCTCGACGTCTTCGATGCCGGTGGGGCGGCCGGCCCGCGTCCACCGCACGTACAGGCCAGCCGCGATCAGGAGGGTGGCCGCCAGGGACAGCATCGGCCATCCGCGCAGCAAGTTCACCGCGAGGGTGCAAGGCATTAGGGATGCATCATGATTCCTCGCCGGGCGCCGCCCGTGGCCAGGGACGACGGCCGACGCGACACGGCTGCCAGGTAGCCAGCCGATCCGGGCCGCTTGACGGCCCCCTGTACGCCGATGCCAGCCTGGTTCCGAGACCGGCCTGCAGGGCTACGCTGCCGACGTGGCCTCCGTCTATCGCGGCCCCAAGTGCCGTCAGCAGATGCGGGACTGGTGTCTCGCGCGACTCGATGAGTGGGGCGTGCCGCACCACCGACGGGAGATCTCGACGGCAGCCGGAGCCACCAGCGTCGTCACGGTTGGCCCGGACCCGGCAGCCGCGTCGCGGACGGTGGTGCTGGTGCCCGGTACGAACACGAACGGTGCCGTCTACCGGCACGTCGCCCAGGCGCTGCGCCCGGTGGCCCACGGTGGTGCTCGACGTACCCGGGCAGCCCGGGCTGAGCGCGGACATCCGTCCGCGGCGGGGGCGGTCGGCGTGGTATGGGCAGTGGCTCACTGAGGCACTGGAGCAGACGGTGCCGGGCAAGGCCCTGGTCGTCGGGCATTCGCTAGGCGGAGCCATCGTGCTCGCCTCCGCCTCCCCGCGGATCGCCGGGCGGATCGTGCTCTCCAGCGCCGGGCTCGTGCGGCTGCTCCTCCCGCCGGCCGTCATGGTCAGGACCGTGCCGTGGCTGACCCGGCCGACCGTGCCGCGGACGGCCCGAATGCTGCGGCCCATGGTGGCTCCCGGTGGCCGCGTGCCGGATGAACTGGCCGAGTGGATGTGCCTGGTCGCCCGCTGCTGCCACAGCAGCCTCGCCCCTCCCCCGCTGCCTCCGGCGCTGCTGGCCGAGCGCCGGACGGTGCCCTGTCTCGTGGCCACCGGCCGCTACGACGTCTTCCTGCCGCCGCGGCGAATGGGCCCGGCCGCCCAGCGGCACCTGGGCACTCGGTTGCACGTCCTGGACGGCTCGGGGCATCTGCTGCTGGACGAGGCGCCCGACGAGATCGTCGCGCTGGTGGAGCGGGCCCTGGCCGCGTCAAGCGGGGACGGCGCATAGGCTGCGCATGTTTCCCTTCGATGACCTGGCGCCGGGGCGGGAGACGTACGACGCTGGGCGCGAGGACGTTGTGAGGCAGACGAAGAGCCGACCGTGCGCGCACGTGACCTGGCGGTGGAGTACGAGTCGGTGAGCGTCGACAGCGACGCCCTGGATGCGGCCCGGCTGATGGCCGAGGACAAGCTGCCCGGGCTGCTCGTCCTCGGCGAGGGCGGGGAGCCGAAGGCCATCCTGCCGGCCTCCCAGATGATCAAAGTGCCGGTTCCCGTCTACGTCATTGAGAACCCCACGCTCGGCGCGGTGGTCGACGAGCAGCACGCCGACCGGCTGTGCCAGGCGCTGGCTGGCCGCCGCGTCGTCAACTGTCTCTCCAAGACGGCGGCCCCGCCGCCGATCGCCGACCCGGACGACACCGCCCTGGAGGTCGCCGCGCTGATGGCGCAGGTGCGCAGTCCCCTGCCGTCGGTCGCGGAGAAGACCAAGGACGGCACGCACCTTCTCAGCGTCATCGCCGCCTCCCACCTGTTGCACGAACTCCTGGGGAAGGCGGGCACGTTGAGCAGCACGCCGGGCGCCTGAAACCTGTCGGGTCAGCGGTCGAGCACCGGCCCCGCAGTGTCCAGCGCCGAACCGACGTGATCGGCCAGGCTCACGGCGACCAGGCGTGTCTGCAGAGGCGGCGGTGCCGCGCCGGATTCCGGCACCAGCATGAACCGGCCGAGGTAACGGCCGCCCACCGAGGCCCGCAGTTCGATCTCCTCACCGGGCCAGCCGTCCTTCTCCAGATTCCAGGACGCCCGGCCGACGGTCACCGAGCCGTCCTGTTCCAGGCGAGGGTGCCGTCCGAGCAGCGTCCCGTGCTCGAAGCGGCAGCTGCGCAGTCCCAGGATCTCGACGAGCTGCTGGGACACCTGATCGACCACGGCATACGAGGCCCCTGCCTGGACCAGGCTCGCCGTGTCGTGGATCCGTGCTAGGAGAGCCGCGTCGGTGACGGTGACCAGCTTCAACGTACGGGCGCGGGCGGCCAGTTGGGAAACGGCCACGCCTACCGCCAACAGCAGCAGCATGGTGGTGATGTCGTCGCCGTGCGAGATGGTGAACCGCTGGTAGGGGCGGGTGAGGAAGAAGTCGAACCAGGCCGCGGCCGACAGCGCTGCCAGCACCCCGGCGGCCCGGCTGCCCAGGGCCGCGACCGCCACGACGACCACGACGACCATCAGGGCCAGGTTCGCGGACGTCATGTGCGTACGGAACGGTGCCAGGGCGAGCGCGACGACGAGCGGGGCGAGCAGGGCAGCCACCAGGGCGATCCGGTCACGCAGCGGCATCCGCATGGTCCACCACCTCACGGGAGCGAGGAGCAGCCCCTTGCCCAAAGGGCCGCTCATAAAGGGGTCGACGCGACAACACGGTCGACAAGGCAAGAATCCCGCTGCCGCACCCACCCCGGTACTGGGACGGACACGCTCTTGATGCAATCCTGACGCCCCTCTCACCACGGTGGACGTGCTTCAAGATCACCAGCAGGGGGCTCAAGGCGTTACACGGGTCCCACCGGTCCCTGAGGCTGGGCCACGACGGCATCCCGCCGTTCCTCACGCGATGCATGGACGTCCAGACGATGAGCGCCCCGGCGCCAGTTGCAGCGATCAGCGCCGTGGGACCTGCCGGCCACCTCCCCCCGTCCACAGGATGCGGCGCCCGTGGCGTTGGTGATCGCGTCCAGGTCGCCGCTGCCGCCTTGGACAGTCCTATGGGCTGTCCTCCTCCGGCATCCCCCTCGCCCAGTCGTGCATCCTGGTCTGGAACCGTCCCCCGGGCAACCTCAAGACCGGATGGCAGTACTTCTACTGGGACGGCACCCAGTGGGGCGTGTGCCGGCAGCTCATGGGCGCCCAGAACCCCGACGGCACCTGGAGTGGCTACGCCAACACCACCGAGACCTCCAGGATGGAACTCACCTACGGCTTCGGGGTCTACCTCCTCCCGGCGGCGGCTGCTACGCCACCAAGGCCGGGTCCACCGTCTACTACGGCGGCACCTGGTACGGGGACAACGTTCCGATCTGGTCCGGACAGCACTTCATCGAGCCGTAGCCTGCAAGGACTGGAGACACCACGCATGAAGAAGACATGTGTATCCCTGGCTGTGGGAGCGGTGGCCGGGGTGCTGCTGCTGGGTGCTCTGGCGGCGAACGCCTCCGCCGATGAGGCACCCCGCTCTGGCGTCAGCGGGCAGGCCGAGAAGGCCGCGGTGCCGCCGGCGCCGCCCACCCCGGAGTGGGTCAACCCCGACGGCACGGTGGACGAGTCCAAGATGCCCGAAGAGCTGCCGCTGATCGGGGCGGACGGCAAGGTGGTCAAGGACGCAGACGGCAAGACCCTCATGGTCAAGACGCGCGTCAAGATCGCGCAGTCCGGTGCGCCCCAGGCGCCCTTAGCCGGTCCCAGGGCCGGGGAGAAGCGGTCCACCAGCACGGACGCAGAAGGCCGTAAGACGGAGACCGTCGAGGTCGAGGCGTCCGTTCCGCCCGCGCACTGACCTGACGGAGACGCCGGAGAAGAAGGGCACCGTATGAGCAGGCTGCTGGAAGCGGTGTGCGCGCTGACCGTGGGCGTCCTCGTTGCGCTCCTTGTATGGGGTGCTGACCCTGGCGCCGTGCGGGTGGCGTGGCGGGACGGCCAGCTGAGCGGTGTGACGGTCGTGTTCGTGGCGGCGTGTGCGCTGTGGCTGGTGCTGTGGCGCAGGCGTACCGGGCGCGGCTGGCCGGCATGGCCGCTTGTGGTGCTGCTGTGCGGTGCGGCTGTTGCACTGGTCGTGGCGGCCATGCCGGTTGACCGGCGCAGACAGGCAGGCGGGGCTTCCCGTTCTTGTGGGCGGGGATCCCCACTGGCGTTTTCGGGCTGGGACTGCTGGTAAGGATCTTGGCAAAAAGGGCAAGGGATCCCTGCTTGACGGCCGCTGTGTCGCTGATCTAGTCCGATCCCGGGACGTCACACCTGTGATCACAGGGCTGCCCGGAACCGGTCCCTTACGCGAAGCCAGAAGTATCGAGCACGGCGCTGGAGGCCGTGCGGGCACCCGTCGAGCACAGCTTCACCCACCACACGGCGTTCGTAGCCGCGGGCGAGGCGTCGGTGGTGCATGAGTCAGCCGAAGCGGGCAGACGACTTTCTCGCCTTGGCGCGGCCCCGACCACCCGGCTCGGGTTCCAGGAGCGTTCCAATGCCCAGCCCCCTGAGGGCTGTTGCGATGACCAAGCCGCGCCGGACAACAGGGCCAGCACAGGGCGCTAAACCCAGACGAACGGCGGGGACGTGCGGCGCCGGTCATGTGTCGGACTGGAGGCCAAGGCCCGCCAGGCGCCACCTCGAAACCGTCACCAGGGGCTACGGGGCCAGTCAAGTCCACATGGCCGGCGGCGCTGCACGGCGGCACGCAAGTCAGCCGATGATGGCGACCGGGGCGTCCCAGGCATTGCGGTCGACGTTGATGGTGTAGCCGCCGCGGGTCTCCTTGCTGTTGGCCTTGTACTGGTGGCCGCGGCTGTGGTCGGTGTACAGCTTCGGGTCCCAGGGCCAGTCCTTGGTGGTGGTCTCCTGGCCGTTCCACAGGGCGTACCAGAGGTTGCCGGGCAGGTCCGTGCGGTTCTTGGCGGTGGCGATCGCCTTGGCACTGGAGCTGCTGAAGCCGTAGAGGCCCGCGCGGTAGGTCCTGGCGCGCAGGGTTTTGGTGAAGGACCGCACGTAGGTGAGGGTGGCGTCGTTGCATGCCTTGTCGGCGATGTCGTACGACTCCATGTTGAGGTAGATCGGACTGCCGGGCTTCATGCCGAGCGCCGACGCCTTGGCTACCGCGTCGTTGGCATTGGCAGCGCCTACCGAGGCGGCGGTGGCCGCGGTGAACCTCTCCTTGTTGAGGCTCTTCTGGCAGGGCGGCTGTGCGCCGACGTACAAGGGGATGATCCGCCAGCCGAGGGTGTCGACCGACTTCACCCAGGACTTGGTGAGGTTGGGCTGGGCGCAACCCCGGTTCTTGCCGCCGATGTAGACGGCGACGCCGCTGTAGTAGGCGTCCTTCTTCCACGCCTTCATCGCGCTGAGCGAGGGCGCCGTACAGGCGTCGAAGGCCCGGCCGGTGAAGGTCCTCTGCGCGGGCCACGTTGTGGCGGCCATCGAGGTCTGCGCCGCGATCCCGGCGCCGGACACGACGACGATGCCGGTCGTCGCCAGGGCGATGTAGCGGCCCTTTCTGGACAGCCGATGCTTCGGCATTTCCCCACCTCACAAGTATTCAACCGGCCAGGGTTGTTGCAGCCCAGGCGGATAACGAAAAGAGAAATCGGTGCGCTTTATGACGGCCGATCAGCGTTCAGCTTGCGGAGTTGCGGCCGATGAACCATACGGCCGCTCCTGCGACGACAGCGGCGAGGCCCAGCAGCAGGACAGGAAGGCCCGGGCCGGGAAGAACGTACATCGCTGCTCCGGCCACTGTGAGAGCGACGCCGATCGACATCACCAGGACGCCGACGCGGGACTGGGACATGCTTATTGCTCCTTGGTTTTCACTGTTGAGAGGTGCTCGAGAAGTCAGGGCGGCTGCCCGGGCCGCTTCTCAGCGGCCCGGGCAGCCTGGGATGTACCGGGGGTCAGTATCCCCAGTAGATCTTCGACGAGTAGACGTAGGTTCGCCGGTAGGTGGTCCACCAGGACGACGTCTCGGAGAACCGGAAGTTGGTGTATGTCTTCCGGTAGGTGATCCGGTCCTGGTACTGGGTGGTGTAGACGGACACCCATTCGGCCAGGACCTTTTCGCGGCTCCACGACAGGAGGGTGCAGCGGACACCGCGCTGGGTGCGCCAGCGCCACCGCTCCTTCCAGCCCACGATCGCCAGGGGCGTCCAGTCGGCGAGCGCGTCCCACATCCAGGAGTACTTCTTGGTGCGCCAGCTGGTGTAGGACCACTTACCGGACCAGGTGATCTTGATGTCGCTTCGCCAGCCGGTCCACGCGTACCACGGGATCTTGCAGGGCAGGCAGCCAGAGACGTCCTCTGCGTTGACCGGGTCGGCGCAGACGTAGTCGTAGTTGCTGCAGCTGCCGCCGGCGACCGGATCGGTCTGCAGGAACCGGCCGGAGGCCGGGTCGTACAGGCGCACGCCCATGAGCACGAGCTTGCCGAGGGTGTCGGCGGAGCGCTGTTCGCCGCCGAAGAACCCGTAGCGGGCCTGCTCGGTGCTGGTGCGCTTGCCGAACTCGTCCGTGGTCAGGGCCGTGGGGGCCTTGGAGGTGTCGAGCGGGAGTGCGAGGGAGACGTCGTTGTGCAGGTCGACGAGTTGCAGGACGACGTCACCGGTCTTGCTGGTGGTGGCACCGAGGCTGCGTCCGGCGGATTCCACGTTGCGGGTGATGGCCCCGGTGGTGGTGTTCTCGACGATCCAGGTCGGCTTGTCGCTGGGCTCAGTCAAGATTTCCGTGACGGGGTGACGGAGTGTCATTCCGGTGGCATGGTCTGCCGTGTGTGATGACTTGCTGGGCATCGCGTTCCCGCACCTGGAGAAGGTGCTGGTGGAACACGTGTGGGTGGAGGACGGCGTGGTGCGGGTCAAGGCCCGCACTCTGGACGGTTCGCTTCCATGTCCGTCGTGCGGTCTTTGCTCCTACCGCGTCCACAGCCGGTATGAGAGACACCTGGCGGACGCCGCCGTGGGCGGGTGTCCGGTGGTCGTCGACCTGTCAGTGCGGCGGCTGTTCTGCGATGTCACTGATTGTGCGCGTCGTACTTTTGCCGAACAGGTCGAGGGCCTGACCGTCCGCTACGGACGTCGCACTGTGGTGCTGGTGGCCCTGGTGCAGGCGATTGCCCTGGCACTTGCCGGCCGGGCAGGCGCCCGGCTTGCCGCGGTACTCCACATCGTCGTCAGCAGAGTGACGCTGTTGAACGTACTGACGGCGCTGCCCGACCCGTGCCCTCCCTCACCTCGGGTGCTCGGGGTGGACGACTTCGCCACCCGACGTGGGCGCAGATACGGGACGGTGCTGGTCGACATCGAGTCCCATGCCGTCCTCGACCTGCTGCCCGGCAGGGAGAAGGAACCCGTGGCTGCCTGGCTGGCCGGACACCCGGGCATCGAGGTGATCTGCCGGGACCGGGCCGGCGCCTACGCCGAGGCGGCCCGTGCCGGCGCTCCGAACGCGCTGCAGGTCGCCGACCGGTGGCATTTATGGGACAACCTGGCCACCGCTGTCGAGCGCACTGTGATCGCCCACCGTGTTTGTCTGCAAGCACCCGAGGTGGGCACCTTTTCGGCCCGGCGCATGGCCGTGGCTCCTCCCTCGACGCTCAGTCCGGACACCGGCGCAGAGAAGTGGCTGGTCACCCGGACCCGGGAGCGGCACAAGGCGGTTCACCGACTGCTGGCCCGCGGATGGACGATCAGCGCCATCGCACGGGAGTTGGGCCTTGCCCGGCACACCGCGGAACGCTATGCACACTGCACGAACCTCGACGGCCTCATCGAGGGCGCCCTTCGCACCACACGCCTGGACGACTACAAGCCTTACCTGGTCCGGCGCTGGAACGAAGGGTGCACCGATGCCGCCCGTCTCTTCCGGGAGATCCAGACTCAGGGCTACCCGGGACGAACCCCGCAAGCGGTGCGACGCTATCTCCGGCCGCTTCGCACCGGCCTCGGCTCCATCCGGTCGCCGGCCCCCGTGCTCAAACCGCAGCAGATCACCAACTGGATCATGTGGAACCCCCAGCATCTGCGCGATGACGAAGAACGCCAGCTGGGTGAAGTACTCATCCGGTGCCCGGAGTTGACTGCCGTCCGAGGCCACGTGCACGCCTTCGCACGCATGGTCTGCGACCTCGGTGGAAACAACCTGCCGGCCTGGAGGAACGCCGTCCACGCCGATGACCTCCCCGCCCTGCACGCCTTCGCCGACAGGCTCCAGCGTGATCACCAGGCTGTCACCGCGGGACTTACGCTGCCCTGGAACTCCGGCCCTGTCGAAGGCCACGTCAACCGGATCAAGATGCTGAAACGACAGATGTATGGGAGAGCCGGATTCGCACTACTCCGCAAACGAGTCCTCCTCGCTTGACCCCAACCACACTCCGTCACCCCGTCACGGAAATCTTGACTGAGCCAGGGTCTGAGGCCGCCGAAAGGACGCACCTGGGGCCGCCGTGGCCACACACCTGTCGTGAAGGTCACCGCCCAGGGCACCAAACGCGTCTCGATGGCCGCCCTGATCTGCATCAGGGCCGGACACCGGCCACGGCTGATCTACCGCGTCCACCTCGACCGCGGCCCCGCGAAGGGCCGGCGCAAGGGCTTCACCGAGACCGACTACGCCCGCCTTCTGGATGGCGCACACCAGCAGCTCGGCGGTCCCATTGTCTTGGTCTGGGACAACCTGAACACGCACGTCAGCCGCACCATGCGACGGCTGATCGCCGCCCGGTTGTGGCTGACCGTCTACCAGCTGCCGCCGTACGCTCCGGAGTTCAACCCGGTCGAGGGCGTGTGGTCACACCTGAAGAGATCGCTGGCCAACCTCACCAAACACAGCCTCGACCAGCTCACCGCACTGGTCAGGACCCGGCTGAAACGGATGCAGTACCGGCCCCACCTCATCGAAGGGCTCATCGCCAAAACCGGACTCGACCTCCAACCGCCGTAACCCCAGCCATTGAAGATCTCTAGCAGCATCTCCTGATTGTTCCCACAGCGCAGAGCGCCCACGTGCCAACAGGCCACGCGCCAACTCGCCGCCAGGTGCGGCCCGGACCGGCAGACAGAGCGTGTACGCGAAGTGGCAACCCCGCTGTCCCAGTGCACCTCGGCCGCGCCCGACGCCATGCCTCCCGATGCCTTCGACCGCGTCCGCCCCGTCGTGGGGATGCGGATCTCCCTCGCGGACCAGAGGCGCCACCCAGTGGGCATCGCACTGGGCCCGATATCCACCGGCTCGGCCGGCAGCACGCACTGGGCAGCGATGTCAGGGCGTAAACACCGCCCTTCACGGAACTCGCACGGCACACGTCGGAGATGGGGAGATGGTTCGTGGAGGTGGTGGCCGTGGACGGATCCCGGCTGTCCCCACGTGAACAGCAGATCCTGGACGAGATCGAGAACACTCTGAGCAAGGACGAGCGCTTGGAACGGGAGCTGCGCACGCTGCACCTGAGCGTGGCGGCGAAGTGTGTGGAAGAGATGCACCGGATGCGTACGGCGGTGCTCCCCGTGCTGGCGCTCGGCTCGGGGCCCCTGCCGGTCATAGCTGCCCGTACGCCGGCGGCGGGGCCCCTCGCCGCCTTCGCCGTGACGTGTGCGGCGGCCCTGACCCTGGGTGCCGCCGTCCTGTGCGCGTGGGCCCGCCGCCGCCGGCGGCCGTGACCTCACCGCCCCGTCGGCCGGGGCTGTTGCGCCTCGACCTGTTGCAACAGCATGCTCCGCGCGACGGCCTCCCCCGGGAACCCGGGGGCAATGCGTGGCACGCGTGAGCGGCCGGGGCCGTGGTGTGGTGGAGTCGGCCCCTGCTATCAGCGGGCGTTAGGGGTGGCCCATGGCGGGTAGCCGCAGAGGCAGAGACCGGAGGTGAATCGGCATGCTGTTCCTCGGACTACTTCTGCTGGCCGCGACCGCCGCCTTCACGGGACTGGCGATCTCCGACAATCTCGGCGGCGGACCCCACTACACGGTGTCCGTCCTCGGCAACGACATCGCCACCATGAACACCCTGGCGATCTTCTGCGCCGGCCTGGCCCTGGCCCTGATCTTCTCGCTGGGCCTGTGGATGGCCAGCGGTGGCGCCCTGCGCCGGCGCAGCCGAAGGGTTCGGATGCGCGCGGAACGGGATGCGCTGGCCGCCCGGCTGTCCGAGCGTGAGGCGGCTGCGGGGTCGCCGCCCTCGGCGACCCCAGGCGCAGGGTCGGCAGCGCCCGCGCCTCCGACATCGGCGCCCGAGGAGTCGCCCGCGCCGCACCGGCTCCGCGGCAGGCGGATCCACCTCTTCGGCCACTGAGACAATGCAGCTCTGACCGGCGAACTCCGGGATGCCCGGGGTAGGCATTGGCCGCGGTGGGGGTGGCCCCTACGGCGGGAGCGCCGGCCGGGCACACAGTACGAGCCGGCCGACGCCGCTGGTCATCACAACGGGACCACGGGCGTGCGATAGGCAGTTTGAGACTGTGCTCGAAAGCGCCCCGTAGCGGCGGATCGCCCGCGCCACCCGGGCCTGCGTAATGGGAGGGGCCAAGTCGCGGCCTGATCCCGCTTCTCCGGGGCCACGAGCCGGAGCCGCGCCTATGGCAAGGAGGCGTAGTCGCGCACGACAACGGACGGCGGGCCACCGAGGCCCTCGCCCGCCACCGGACACCCGTGTCGGCGGTTACTCGGTGCGGGCTGGACAGCCGGCTTCACGGTGACTGGTTAGCCCGAGGGCGGCGGGCGCCGAGCTGGGCGGCCACCCGTCGGTGAGCGGCACCGGACGGACGGCCGGGCGCAAGGTGAGCTCGGTGAGTTCCTGCGCGCCGTAGCTGACCAGACCGGTGTGCCGGAGGGTGGGTTGATTTTGATGGCCGCCGTGCGTCGCGCAGTTGCTGCAGCCAGGGACGGTAGGCGTGGACCGGTCGGCAGGCGTCGGCGCCCAGGTCGGTGTCCAGCAGGTTGCCTGGGTCGTGCCGCAGCCGTCGGCAGAGGACCGCGAACCGCGCGACCGGGTCCCCGGTTGGCATCGTCGCCCGGTGTACCGGCAGTGCTCTGGGTATTCGCCTGCTCCCGAGCCAATGACCTGCGCGGACAGCAGCACCAGGAACCACATCACGCGGTAGGCCACCACCTCATGCGGCACGACGAGTTTGATCAAGTGATGCCGAAGGCGGCCAGTTCCTCGGGCGTCGCGTGCCGGCACCACTCCGCCGCCGCGGTGATCGAGTCATGGCCTGCCGCGGTCATCGCGCAGGCCATCAGGGCCGGCAGCGAGGGGAGCCGGCAGCGCACCCCACTGGCGCCCCGAGGATCGGTGAACGACTCGAACTCGGCGACCAGGCTGCGGACTTGATCGCGTACGACACCTCCGGCGAGGGCTTCCAGGCGGGGTGCCGGAAGCGCGGGAGCAACGGAGGGAGATGACGGAGGAACGAACACGGCACCTTCGTGGATCTTGCAGCGTAGAGAACTCCATGATCCACAGGTGCCGTGTTCACCTGCTCCCGGGGACCGCCGCCAAGACCAATTAGCCCAAGCAGGGGCGAACCAGGCAAGCGCCAGAGCCCTGGTGGCGCACCGCCACCCGGACAGGGGAAGGCTGAGCGGTGAGCGCCGACGTATCCGTTATCACCCCCGGATGGACCGTGCAGGCACCGTATCTCCGATGCACGCTCAAACGGGGTCTTGCCCTGCAGTCAACACAGAGTGTCTGGTCAGGAACCGAGAACATCAACTGTGCGAGTCTG
>NZ_BARF01000135.1 GCF_000367365.1 Streptomyces prunicolor NBRC 13075
CTCGGGGTGGGGGCGAGTTTCGCGGCGAGCGGTGCGTGAACGGCTGGCGGTGTGTGAACGGTGGGGGCGGTGTTCGCGGGCGGAGCCGTGTTCACAGGGGATGCGGTGTGCACGGGGGATGCGGTGTTCACGGGGGCCGGGGGCGTTGTCGGGCCGGCCGGGGTGTTCACAGCGTTCGGGGTGTTCGGGGCGTTTCGGGCGGCGTGGGTGTTCGGCGTGTTCACAGCCTCCGTGGCGCTTCCCTCCCGCCCCCCGTGAACTCCCCGTCCGCGCACCGCACCGAAGCGCGGCACGATCACCTGCTCCAGCGCGCCGGGCAGCATCGCGGCCATCCGCTCGTCCGAACCGGCGCTCACGTCCAGCCAGACGGTGGGGCGTTCATGGATGAGCAGGAGGGCGCAGCCGGCGTAGACCAGGGCGGTGACCGGGCCCTCGGGGTGGCCGACGAGTTGTTGCCAGACCCGTTCCCGCAGCGGGACTTCGGCGAGTTTCCCCTGCTTGCGCAGCCAGGACTCGACCTCGGTGAGGGCGAAGGCGGGGCTGGTCTCGGTGCCGCCGACCGGTTTGGGGAAGTCCGCGTGGCGGCGGCGCCAGTTGCTGACGGCGGCACGGCCCACACCGGCGAGCCGTGCGATACCGGCGGCGGTCACCTCTGTCGCGTTGTCCTGCACCCGCCCCACTCCTCTCGTCCCGCCGTCCCGCGGACCCCGTTGCGCCTGCTGTCGGCCTGCTGTTCCGTCTGTGACGCCGAGCATACCGACGCACGCAAGATCTACCCCTTCACGGCCGTGTACATGCGAACATGCGTGAACCGTGTTGACTCGGTTCACAGTCTCTGCTCTTATTGACCCAACGAACGAGCGACCGCCGGAGGGAGGCGGTCGCCGCATCGGGGAGGGGACAGCCATGGGGATGAAGGGCAAGGTCGCGCTGGGCGCCATCGTGGGGGTCGTCGTCATCGGGGTCGTGTCGGCGAACGCCGGCGGCAACGGCGGGGACAGCGGTTCGGGCAGCAGCGGCAAGGGCTCTTCGGCGTCCGCGGAACACAAGGACGCCGGGAAGAAGAGCTCGGACAAGAAGGGCTCGACCGAGGCCGTCGAGACCAAGAAGGCCGCGTTCGACGGGGACGGCGACTTCCAGGTCGGCACGGACATCAAGCCCGGCACATATCGCACCAGCGGCAACACCGACGGCATGTGCTACTGGGAGCGGGCCAAGAACGCCTCGGGCGACACGGACTCGCTGCTGGCCAACGACAATGTGAGCGGCGCCAGTTACGTCACTATCAAGTCCACCGACAAGATCTTCAAGTCGAGCGGCTGCAAGGACTGGGAGGCCGTCGACGCGAAGGCGCAGGGCTCCCCCGCCACGAAGTTGGCCGGCGACGGCGGCATGTTCAAGGTCGGCGTCGACATCGCCCCCGGCACCTACAAGTCCACCGGCAACACGGACGACATGTGCTACTGGGAGCGCACGAAGGACGCCGAGCAGGGGCTGGACTCGATCCTCGCGAACGACAACGTGACCGGCACGGCCGTCGTCACGATCAGCGCGAAGGACGCCTACTTCAAGACGACCGGCTGCAAGGACTGGAAGAAGACGGCCTGACGTTCTGACGCTCAGGTCAGGTCAGGTCAACGCTCTCGCGCCGCACCGGCAGAACCGACGGCACCTCTCCGGACCCCGCTTCGGGGCACCCCCCTCATCTCGTCACCGCTCGCCACTTCATCCAAGGAACTGCCATGCGTCGAACCGCACTTGCCGCCCTCTGCCTCACCACCGTGGCCGCCGCGGGACTCACCGGGTGTCTGCCCGGTGAGGACAAGGCGGACAGCAAGCCGAAGGGCCCGTTCGCCGGGCTGACCGGTGGCGAGATCGCCGACCGGTCCCTGACCACCACCACCGCCGCCTCGTCGCTGCGGCTGAAGGGCGACATACCCGACGACGAGAGCGGCGGCACGATCCTGATCGACATGGCGCTGAACAAGAAGGGCGAGTGCGCCGGCACGCTGAGCTTCAAGGGCCAGGGCAAGGCCGACATGGTCAAGACCGGCGACACCATCTACATGAAGTACGACGAGGCGTTCCTGCGTGCGCAGAGCGACGGCGAGTCCAAGGCGGACACCGACGCGGTCGTGGACATGATGGCCGGGAAGTGGACCAAGATGTCCGCGAAGGGCGAGGACGCCAAGGACATAGCCAGCTTCTGCGATCTGAAGTCGATGCTCGGCGGCGCCGAGGACGGCAACTCGGACGCGACGCGCGGGAAGACGACCACCCTCGACGGCACTCCGGCGATCGCCCTGCACGAGAAGGACGGCAAGGACACCTACACGCTCTACGTGGCGACCGAGGGCAAGCCGTATGTGCTGCGCATCGACAGCGTCTCCTCCAAGGACCCCGGGACGCTCACGTTCGGCGAGTACGAGAAGCCGGTGCCGGCGAAGAAGCCCACCGGCAAGATCCTGGACCTGGACGCGCTGGGCAGCTGAGCGACTGGGCAGTTGAGCGGCCGAGCAATTGAACGGCCGAGACCCCAAGTCTCCTGTGGCTACGGCACGTTCACGGGGCGTGCCGTAGCCGCAGGTCAAAGCCGTGTCACCTCAGTTCGCGTGGAACCTGGCCGGCGCGTTCGTCGGGTTGCCCCCGGTCGGCAGGGCCTGCTTCGAGCAGGTGGAGAGGACCCTGACCATCGCGGCCTTCTCCGCCGAGGTGACCCACAGCCCGTACTTCTTCTTCACGGCGACCTGCGCGGCGACATACGTGCACCGGTACGCCTTGTTGGGCGGCACCCAGGTCGCCGTGTCGCCGTCGCCCTTGCTGCGGTTGGCGCTGGCGCCGGCGGCGAGGAGGTTGAGCGGGTCGTTGGCGAGAGCTATGCGCTTGCTGGCGTCCCAGTACTTGGCGCCCTTCTGCCAGGCGTCGGACAGGGCGACCAGGTGGTCGATGTCGACGAGGCTGGCGCCGCGCTTGTATATGACTTCCTTGCCGGAGTAGGGATCGGATTCGAGGACGCCGTACGACACCTTGCAGTCGCCGTCGGTGAACTTCACCTGCTTCAGATCCCGTTTGAGGATGTCGTCCCTGGTGTCACAGCTGTTGGAGTCCGTGTCGGCCCAGGCCGCGCCGAACCGTTCACGGGAGTAACCGGTCTTCGGTGCCCGCCCCTTGACGGTCAGTGACTCGGCGGCGGTCAGGGCCGCGCCCCCGCCGGAGCCCGTGCCGGAGCCTCCGCCTGCCGTCGCCCCGGGCCCGGAGTCGCCCGTTCCCATCGTGTCCTGCTTGCATCCCGCGACGGACAACATGACCAAGGCGGCGATGGCCGCCCCACTCCTCAGACGCATCACGTGCGCCCCTCCCCTTGCTCACCCGGCCCCGCCCCGACAGGGACGGATAGTGACCTGGTGCCCACGTTAGCGGCGGAGATGTTGCGGATATATAGGGCCCGGAGGCACATGGCGCACAAGTAGGGTGTATGGCCGCGACCGAGTTGGCGAAGGCGCCCCTACTTCGCACCCCCTCCCCACACTCCCTCCCCAACACCCGCCTCACGCACCACCGCAGACAGTGCCTCAGGCAGCACTTCGGACACCGCTTCGGACACCACTCCACTCACCGCCTCAGACCTTGCCGATGCCGAGCGTCGACTCCGAGGGCAGCAGCCCGGAGCCCAGTACGGCGACCCAGAACTCCCCCAGCAGGTCGGCGAGTCGGTCGGTGTCGGTCCGGCCGAGGAACTGCCACGGTGCGGCGGCCAGTTGGTCGGTGCGGCGCTCGACCTCCTGACGCAGGTCACGGCCCGCCCTGGTCGCCGTACCCCTGTCGTCTATGACGCCTCGGGCGACCAGGCGTTCGCGGGCGGCCGCCCACTCCTCCGGGCTCCAGCCCCGGCTCTCGAAGCGCTGGACGGAGGCGGCTCCGATCGCGGCGAAGGAGACCAGGGACTCGACGGGGTCGAGGCCGGCGACGAGCAGGGCCGCGAGGTGGCCGTCGCCGCGGTGCTCGCGCAGGATCGTCGCCGCCTGCCACAACTGGAGGTGAGGTTCGGTGGGCCAGGCCAACTCGGCGTTGGCCGCGGCGAGGGGGCGGCCCGCGGTGTTCGCCGCCTCGGCGGCGCGGCGGGCGAGGGCGGCGGCCTCGGCCAACTCCGGGCTGTCGACACGGTCGCCGAATATCGCGCGGTACGCCCGGTCCATACCGCGCAGCCTCGCCTTCAGTACGGCGTCCGGGCTCGCGATGCTCCACGCCGAGTCCATGTGCTCGGCGACCATGCGGGGGCTGAAGCTGTAGAAGGCGGAGGCCACTCGTTCACCGCCGACCGGCCCCAAGGGCGCGGCGCGCAGCGGGAAGTAGCTCGGCCAGCGCTCCTCGGTGTCGTATCCGAGCGCCGCCGCCTCCTCGAAGACCTCCGGCGCGTAATACAGCACCGCGTGGAGGGGTTCGAGCAGGTGCCAGAGCTGACGCACACGGCTCAGCTCCACGGGGGCGGGGCTTTCCGCGAAGGCAGGGCCTCCCGCAGTGGCGCGGCTTTCCGCGGTCTCCACTCCACGCACGTTCTCCGACATGGCGTAACTCCTCGTCGCGTCCCGGCAGTTCCATAACTTGACACTGACAAGATTGCACCAACCGCCCGAACTTGTCAATGCCTAGATTCGGCGTACGCTGCTGACCATGAGCACAGCCAAGACTTTCGGTGACAGCCGCCGCCCGTACCACCACGGCGATCTGCGCCGCGCCATCCTCACCGCCGCGCTCGACGTCATCGCCGCCGACGGCCCGTCCGGGCTGAGCCTGCGGGATCTCGCCCGCCGTGCCGGTGTCTCGCACGCGGCGCCGGCGCATCACTTCAAGGACCGCACCGGGCTGTTGACGGTGATCGCGGCGGAAGGATTCGGGTTGCTGGCCGGCGCGATCGGCGAGGCGGCGGACCTGAAGGACGCGGGCGTGCGGTACGTGCGTTTCGCGCGCGAGCATCCGGCGCACTTCCAAGTGATGTTCGCGCCCGAGCTGTTGCGCGAGGGCGACCTCGAACTCGCCACGGCCCGCGCCCTCGCCACCGATGCCCTGCGCCATGCCGTCTCCGCCGTACCGCCCGAGGGACGTGGCGCCGACGCCCGCCTCGCCGGTGTCGCCGCGTGGTCCCTGGCGCACGGCTTCGCGACGCTGCTGCTGGGTCACAACCTGGACGGGGCGGTGGGTGAGCGGGATCCGGAGGAGGTGTTCCGGGTGCTGGCGTCGATGTTGTTCCGGGTGGCGGCCGACTGAGCGGGCTCGGCTCAGGGAAGCGGTGCCGCCACCGGGTGCCGCGAGGTTCGGACCACGCACCCGGCCCGACGGTCCGATGGCGGCCACATTGCCCCAGGACGGAGGCGCGTGACCTGGGTTTCAGCCTCGTCCTACGACCCCAGGATCGAAGCCAGGAACTCCCCCACCCAGCCCAGCAACTCCCGCCCGACGAGCGGCTTCCCGCCCACTTTGGCCGTCTTCGGGCGCGGTACCAGCACCTGGTGGGCGGCCGGCTTGATGACGGTGCCGGGGTAGAGGCGCTTGAGGCGCAGCTCCTGGGACTCCCTCAACTCCACCGGTGCGAAGCGGATGTTGGTGCCCTGGAGGACGATGTCGCCGACACCGCACGCGCGCGCGAGCATGCGCAGGCCCGCCACCAGCAGCAGGTTCTCCACCGGCTCGGGCAACTTGCCGTAGCGGTCGACGAGTTCCTCGCGTACGGCCTTGATGTCCTCCTCCGTGTTGGCGGAGGCGATGGACCGGTAGGCGGAGAGGCGCAGGCGCTCGCCGGGGGCGTAGTCGTGCGGAACGTGGGCGTCGACCGGGAGCTCGATCTTGACCTCCAGGGGCGGCTCCTCCTCGACACCGCCCTCCAGGGAGGCGCGGTAGTCCGCGACGGCCTCGCCGACCATGCGGACGTACAGGTCGAAGCCGACGCCCGCGATGTGGCCGGACTGTTCGCCGCCCAGGAGGTTTCCGGCGCCTCGGATCTCCAGGTCCTTCATCGCCACGTACATGCCCGCGCCCATCTCCGTGTGCTGGGCGATGGTCGCGAGGCGCTCGTGGGCGGTCTCCGTCAGGGGCTTCTCCGGGGGGTACAGGAAGTACGCGTAGCCGCGTTCGCGGCCACGGCCCACCCTCCCGCGCAGCTGGTGCAGCTGCGACAGACCGAAGTTGTCGCCTCGTTCGACGATCAGCGTGTTCGCGTTGGAGATGTCGATGCCCGACTCGACGATCGTCGTCGACACCAGGACGTCGAACTTCTTCTCCCAGAAGTCGACGACCACCTGCTCCAGGGACTGCTCCGTCATCTGGCCGTGGGCCGTGGCGATGCGCGCCTCCGGGACGATCTCGCGCAGTCGTGCCGCCGCGCGGTCGATCGATTCGACGCGGTTGTGGATGTAGAAGACCTGGCCCTCGCGCAGGAGTTCGCGGCGGATCGCGGCGCCGATCTGCTTCTCCTCGTAGGGGCCGACGAACGTCAGCACAGGGTGACGCTCCTCCGGGGGCGTCGTGATCGTCGACATCTCGCGGATGCCGGTCACCGCCATCTCCAGGGTTCTGGGAATCGGGGTGGCGGACATCGTCAGGACGTCGACGTTCGCGCGCAGCTTCTTCAGCTGCTCCTTGTGCTCGACGCCGAAGCGCTGCTCCTCGTCGACGATGACCAGGCCGAGGTCCTTGAACTTGGTCTCGGAGGAGAACAGACGGTGGGTGCCGATGACGAGATCCACGGAGCCCTCGCGCAGGCCCTCCAGGGTCGCCTTCGCCTCCGTGTCGGTCTGGAAGCGGCTCAACGCCCGTACGTTGACCGGGAATTGCGAGTACCGCTCGGTGAACGTCCCGAAGTGCTGCTGCACGAGCAGGGTCGTCGGAACGAGGACGGCGACCTGCTTGCCGTCCTGTACGGCCTTGAAGGCGGCCCGTACGGCGATCTCGGTCTTGCCGTAGCCGACGTCGCCGCAGACCAGCCGGTCCATCGGGATCGACTTCTCCATGTCGTCCTTGACCTCGGCGATGGTCGTCAACTGGTCGGGCGTCTCCACGTACGGGAAGGCGTCCTCCAGCTCCCGCTGCCAGGGCGTGTCCGCGCCGAACGCGTACCCCGGGGCGGCCATCCGGGCCGAGTACAGCTTGATGAGGTCGGCCGCGATCTCCTTGACGGCCTTCTTGGCGCGCGCCTTGGTCTTCGTCCAGTCGGCGCCGCCCAGGCGGTGCATGGTCGGGGACTCGCCACCGACGTACTTGGTGATCTGCTCCAGCTGGTCGGTGGGGATGTAGAGCCGGTCGCCGGGCTGGCCGCGCTTGGCGGGGGCGTACTCGACGACCAGGTACTCGCGCGTGGCGGTCTGCACCGTGCGCTGCACCATCTCGATGTAGCGGCCCACACCGTGCTGCTCGTGGACGATGTAGTCGCCCGCCTCCAGGGTGAGCGGGTCGATGGTCTTGCGGCGGCGGGCCGGCATCCGGACGCCGTCCTTGCCGGCGGCCTTCTGCCCGGAGAGGTCGGTCTCGGTGAGGACGGCGAGCTTGAGCGCCGTATCGACGAAGCCGTAGTCGATCGAACCGGTCGCCACGTGCACTACGGAGGGGGCGATCTCCCCCAGCTCCGTCTCCAGGCGGGCCGCCACGCCCTCGGTACCGAGGACCTCGACCGTGCGGGCGGCGGGGCCGTGGGCCTCGGTCACGAAGACCGTGCGCCAGCCGTCGGCGAGCCAGCCCTTGGTGTCGGCGAGAGCCTTCGCGGTGTCGCCGCGGTAGGTCTCGGGGGCGTGCATCCCGAGCTTCAGGGTGTCCCCCGCCGCGTCAGCGGCAAATGTCTCCGTCAGCTCTTCGTCGGCCGCGAACGGCGACACCGACCACCACATCATGTCCAGCTCGCGCGCCCGGTCCCGTACGTCCGCGATGGCCCACAGGGAGGCCGCGCCGACGTCGATGGGCGCCTCGCCGCCGCCCGCGGTCGCGGCCCAGGAGGCCTGTAGGAATTCCTGCGAGGTGGCGACGAGATCGGACGCACGCGTGCGTACCCGCTCCGGATCGCATACGACGGTCATCGCGCCCTTGGGGAGCACGTCGAGCAGCAGCTCCATGTCGTCGACGAGCACCGGGGCCAGCGACTCCATGCCCTCTACGGCGATGCCCTCGGCGATCTTGTTGAGCAGCTCGCCCAGTTCGGGGTGCTGTTCGGCGAGGGTACGCGCACGCGTGCGGACGTCTTCCGTCAACAGGAGTTCACGGCACGGGGGTGCCCACAGGCCGTGTTCGGCGACCTCCAGGGAGCGCTGGTCGGCGACCTTGAAGTAGCGGATCTCCTCGACGTCGTCGCCCCAGAACTCGATGCGCAGGGGGTGTTCCTCGGTGGGCGGGAACACGTCCAGGATGCCGCCCCGTACGGCGAACTCGCCGCGCTTCTCGACGAGCTCCACGCGTGCGTACGCGGCGGCGCCGAGCGCGTCCACGATCGCGTTCAGGTCGGCGGTCTGGCCCGTCCTCAGGGCAACCGGCTCCAGGTCTCCGAGACCCTTGACCTGCGGTTGCAGCACGGACCGCACAGGCGCCACGACGACGGAGACCGGGCCCGTCTCCGGGTCGTCCTCCCTGGGGTGGGCCAGGCGGCGCAGGACGGCGAGGCGGCGGCCCACGGTGTCGCTGCGCGGGCTGAGGCGCTCGTGCGGGAGGGTCTCCCAGGACGGGTAGTCCACGACGCCGTCCGGCGGGAGCAGTGAGCGCAGGGCTGCCGCCAGGTCCTCGGCCTCCCTGCCCGTCGCGGTCACCGCGAGGACGGTACGGCCGGTCTCCCTCGCCAGCGCTGCCACGGCGAAGGGGCGCGTCGCCGGGGGGCCCACCAGGTCGACGTGCATGCGGTTGCCGTCGGTCGCGGCGCGGGTGGCTTCCGCGAGGGCGGGGTCCTTGACTACGGCGTCGAGCAGACCGTGCAGGCTCATGGAGGGGCGCTTCCGTCCGGGGGGTGGGCAACACGAAGGGCCCGACGCGGGTAGTGGGCCGGGGGGTATCCAGCGTACGTCGGTGCGCTGCCGTATGCCGGGGCCTGTGGATAACCCTCGCTTCCTTGGCACCCCGCGCTGCCGAAAAAGCCTTTCCAACAGAGAAGTGGACCTCAAAGACAACAGACAAACGACAAGAAAAAACAAGCCCGGCGCCAAGAAGTCCCCCGTGACTTCTCGGCGCCGGGCCTGCCCCCGTTCCCCCGTTGGACAGTGGCTCGGTTGGCTATTCGGTGGCGATCGCGTTCAGGACGTTCATCCGCCCCGCCCGGAACGCCGGGATCAAGGCAGCGAACAGACCCACGAACGCCGACCCGACGAACACCGCGATGATCGTCCCCCAGGGAATCTCCAGGACCTTCAAGCCCTCCAGGGCGAGCAGCTGCTGAGCGGTCGCGCCCCAGCCCATCCCCAGCCCCAGGCCGAGCAACGCTCCGAAGAGGGCGATCACGACCGACTCCATGCGGATCATCCGGCGGAGCTGGCGACGGGACATCCCGATCGCCCGCATCAAACCGATCTCCCGGGTCCGCTCGACGACCGACAGCGCGAGGGTGTTCACGACACCCAGGACCGCCACGATGATCGCCAGAGCCAGCAGCCCGTAGACCATGTTCAGGAGCTGGCCGATCTGGTCCTTCAGTTCCTGCTTGTAGTCGGTCTGGTCGCGCACCTGGTACTGCGGGTACGGAGCCATGGCCTTCTTCAGGGCCGCGTACGCCTGCTTCTCCTGGCCGTCCTTGGCCTTGGCGAACATGATCTCGTTCGGCGGGATCTTGTTCGCGGGGACGTACTTCTGCATCGTGGCGATGCTCGTGTACCGCGCACCCTGGTCGATGGCCACGTCGTCGTCCGTGATCGCCGCGATCTTCAGCTTCGCCGTCTCGCCGCCCTTGAAGGCGACGCTGATCGTGTCGCCGACGTGGACGCCGTGCTTCTTGGCGTACTTGGAGCCCACCGACATCGCGTTGGTCCCGTAGGCGGCGGACAGTTCGCCGGCCGTGGTGGCGCGGCGCAGGTCCTGGGCGTAGGACGGGTCGGCGGCGGTGATGCCGTCGGTGTCCTTCTGTCCGTCGGGCGAGGTGAGGGTGGCGTCGAGGTCCTTGTAGCGGGTGACGTGGACGAGGTCGGGCGACCGTTCCATCGCCTTCTCGGCCTGCGGCACGATCCGCTGGTTGCCCTGGACGATGAAGTCGGCGCCGACGGACTTGTCGAGCTCGCTCGTCGCCGAGGCGACCATCGAGGAGCCGACCACCGACAGACAGGCGACCAGTGCGAGGCCGATCATCAGGGCCGCACCCGTAGCACCCGTACGCCTGGGGTTGCGGAGCGCGTTGCGTTCCGCCAGGCGCCCCACCGGTCCGAAGGCCCGCAGCAGGACCGCACTGATGACCCGTACGACCCCGTTGGCCAGTAGTGGGCCGATGATGACGAAGCCGATCAGGGACAGTACGACACCCGCCCCTAGTACCAGCGAACCGTCCGCCGCCTTCTTCGCGGTCGCCGCCGCGAACAGGGCGGCCACACCGGCACCCGTCAGCACCAGGCCGATCAGACCCCGTACCCAACCCGCCTTGCCGTCGGCCGGTGTACCGGCGTCGCGCAGTGCGGCCATCGGGGAGACCTTGCCGGCGCGGCGGGCCGGGAGGTAGGCGGCCAGGATCGTGACGATGACACCCAGCAGAAGACCGAGCACCGGGGTGGTCCACTTCACCGTCAGGTCCCGGGTCGACAGGTCCATGCCCGCCGCGCTCATCAGCTTCATCAGGCCTACGGCGATGCCGACACCGGCGCCGACACCGAGGATCGAGCCGACGATCCCGAGCAGGGTCGCCTCGACCAGCACCGAGCGGTTGACCTGGCCGCGGGAGGAGCCGACCGCCCTCATCAGGCCTATTTCGCGGGTCCGTTGGGCGACCAGCATCGAGAAGGTGTTGATGATCAGGAAGATGCCCACCAGGAACGCGATCCCGGCGAAGCCGAGCATGGCGTACTTGATGACGTTCATGAACTGGCCGACGCCCTTGCGGTTCTCGTCGGCGTTCTCCTTGGCCGTCTGGATCTTGTACGTCCCCGACGAGGCGAGGGTCTGTGCCACGTTCTGCTTGAGCTGGCTGTCCGTCACACCGCTCGCGGCGGTGACGCCGAGCTGGGTGAACCGGCCGGTGGCGCCCAGGAGTTCACGCTGCGCGGTGGCGGTGTCGAAGTAGACGACGGCCGCACCGGGGTTGGTCACCTTGAAGGTGGCGATGCCGACGATCCTCGCGGTGAAGTCACCGGTCTGCGAGATGGTGCGCAGCGAGTCGCCCATCTTCAGGTGGTGCTTGTCGGCGGTGTCGGCGTCGACCATCGTCTCGGTCGGACCACGCGGGGCGTGGCCTGAGGTGATCTCCATCGAACGCAGGTCGTTCTTCGTCCAGTTGCCCGCGATGGTGGGCGCGCCGGTCGAGGAGCCCATGTTCTTGTTGGCGCTGTTCACGACGGTCACGTTCATCGAACTGACGCCGCCCTCAACGGACTTGACGCCCTGGGCCTTCGCCACCTGCGCGACCGTGGAGGCCGGCAGCGACTCGGGCAGTCCGTTCTGCGGGGTGCTGCCGTCGGCCTTGGCCGCCTTCGGCAGGACCGTCACGTCGGACGCGGTGGCCGTGAAGAGCTTGTCGAACGTCGTGTTCATCGTGTCGGTGAACACCAGCGTGCCGCACACGAACGCCACCGACAGCAGCACGGCTATCGCGGAGAGCGCCATCCGCCCTTTGTGCGCGAAGAAGTTGCGCCTCGATGTCTTCATGACGGTCATGACGTACGCCCCCGCGCGTCGAAGTCCTTCATGCGGTCGAGAACGGTGTCGGCGGTCGGCTTGAACATCTCGTCGACGATTCGGCCGTCCGCGAGATACAGGACACGGTCCGCGTACGACGCGGCCACCGGGTCGTGCGTGACCATCACGATGGTCTGGCCGAGGTCGTCGACGGACCGGCGCAGGAAGCCCAACACCTCAGCGCCCGCACGGGAGTCGAGGTTTCCGGTCGGCTCGTCACCGAAGATGATCTCGGGGCGGGCCGCCAACGCCCGTGCCACGGCGACGCGTTGCTGCTGGCCGCCGGAGAGCTGGTTGGGCCGGTGCTTGAGCCGGCTGGAGAGTCCGACCGTCTCCACGACCTGCTCCAGCCAGCCCTTGTCGGGCTTGCGGCCGGCTATGTCCATGGGGAGGGTGATGTTCTCCAGCGCGTTCAGCGTCGGCAGCAGGTTGTACGCCTGGAAGATGAACCCGATCCGGTCCCGGCGCAGTTGGGTGAGCTTCTTGTCCTTGAGGCCGGTGATCTCGGTCTCGTCCAGGTAGATCTGCCCGGAGGTCACGGTGTCGAGCCCGGCGAGGCAGTGCATGAGCGTGGACTTGCCGGACCCCGAGGGGCCCATGATCGCGGTGAACTGGCCGCGGGCGATGTCCACGTCGACATGGTCGAGGGCGACGACGCGGGTCTCCCCGGCCCCGTAAGCCTTGACGACCTGCCGCGCTCGCGCGGCAACGGCCGTACGCCCTCCAGTGCCCCCGTGCCTGGGAATGGTCACAGCCGATGTCACGGTATGTCTCCTAAGTCGGTCGGCAGATGAGCGTGCCGGTGTCCGGTCGATGCGGTTCACGTGGTTACGACGATGAGTCTGGTGGTGGGAGGGGGTCCGGCGCGCTGGTGCTCAGCGCAGTCTTTCCCGGGGGAAAACCCCACCCTCCTGGGTTCGGCCTGCCGCCCCCCAGCGGCATAAAGCCAGGTTAAGGACAGCCCCCCGCCCTTCTCCTCCTCCGTCGGTACGAACCATCCCCGGGTCGTAGTACGGAGGGACCCCTAGGGGCTCTCCACCGCCGGGTGGAGTCGATCTCGGGGTTCGGTCCACCCAGTGACCCGACCAGGTTCCGCCCTGCCGCTACGTGAGGGTCAAGTGAGAAGCTGGTGCGCGGCAGATAGATGCAAGGGGAAAGGATTCCGGTGGACCAGGGGGACAGGGACAGCGACACCGAGATACGACCCGAGGCGGCCGAGCAGCCCACGCCGGCGCCTCCGGACCAACCCACGCCTCCCGACCGACCTACGCCTCCCGACCAACTCACGCCGGCCCCTCCCGACCGGCGCCGGAAAGCCGTCGTCGCGGCTCTCATGCTCGCGATGGCACTGGCCGCCCTCGACTCCACCATCGTCTCTACCGCCGTACCGCAGATCGTCGGTGACCTCGGCGGCTTCTCCGTCTTCTCCTGGCTGTTCTCCGGCTATCTGCTGGCCGTGACGGTCACCCTGCCCGTCTACGGCAAGCTCTCCGACACCTTCGGCCGCAAGCCGGTGCTGATCACGGGCGCGGTGGTCTTCCTCGCCGGTTCGCTGCTGTGCTCGGTGGCCTGGAGCATGGGCGCGCTGATCGCGTTCCGGGTCGTACAGGGCCTGGGCGGTGGGGCGTTGCAGGGCACCGTGCAGACGCTCGCCGCCGATCTGTACCCGCTGAAGGAACGCCCCAAGATCCAGTCGAAGTTGTCCACGGTGTGGGCGGTGTCGGCGGTCGCGGGCCCTGGTGTGGGCGGACTGCTCGCCGCGTACGCCGGCTGGCGCTGGATCTTCCTCGTCAACCTCCCTGTCGGAGCGGTGGCGTTGTGGCTGATCGTCCGCCACCTCCACGAACCGCAACGCACCCGCACCTCCCGCCCCCGCGTCGACTGGGCGGGCGCACTCGCGGTGTTCGCGTGCGGCGGCGTGCTGATCACCGCGCTGGTGCAGGGTGGAGTCGCCTGGGACTGGCTCTCGGCACCCTCAATGGCCCTGTTCGCTACGGGACTTGGGCTGGCCGGAGTGGTCGTGGCGATCGAACGCCGGGCGGCCGAGCCCATCATCCCGGGGTGGGTGTGGCGGCGCCGTACGATCGCGGCGGTCAACTTGGCCCTGGGCGCACTGGGGTTGCTGATGGTGGCGCCGAGTGTGTTCCTGCCGACGTACGCGCAGTCGGTGCTCGGCCTTGCACCCGTGGCGGCCGGATTCGTGTTGTCCGTCTGGACGTTGAGCTGGCCGGTGTCGGCCGCGCTGAGTCAGCACGTGTACCGGCGGATCGGTTTCCGCAACACGGCGATGATCGGGATCGGGGCGGCGACGCTGATCCTGTTCGCGTTCCCGTTCCTGCCGTATCCGGGCGCGGCCTGGCAGCCGATGGTGCTGATGCTGCTGCTCGGCGCGGCCCTCGGGCTCTTCCAACTCCCGCTGATCGTCGGGGTGCAGTCGACGGTCGGGTGGGAGGAGCGGGGCGTGACGACCGCGTCCGTGCTGTTCTGCCGCCAGACCGGCCAGACCATCGGCGCGTCCGTCTTCGGGGCCGTGGCCAACGGGGTGCTGGCGTCCCGGCTCGGTGGCGCGAGCGACCTGGACTCGGTCACGCGGGGGCTCGATGCGGGGGCCGTGCCGGAAGCGACCCGGCGGGCGATCGCGGACGCGGTGCACGCGGTGTACCTCGGCGCGGGCGTCGCCGCCGGGGTGGCGTTCCTGGTGCTGCTGTTCCTCGCGCCGCGCCGGTTCCCGGTCCTCAAGGAGCAGTGAGGGGCGCTTGGTTCAGGAGACGGTGGCGGCCGGTGGGGTCCAACGGCGGGTGCGCGGAACCGAGTTGGAGACGCCGTAGTCCTTCTTGAGCTGTTCGGGGATGGCGTAGTGCATGACGCGGCCGCGGGTGAGGGAGGACAGCTCCAGGACCGTGACGAGGTGACCGAGGCGGTCCAACGCCCAGGCGCCGAGCGGGGAATGGTCCTCGATGGTCTCCAGGACGCCGAGGAGATGGGGCACGGCCTTGACGACCGTGTCCCACGGAGTGCGCGGCACCTGGAGCCAGTCGGCGCAGGTGTCGCCGATGAGATGGCGGATGAGGGCGGAGACGATCGGGTCGAAGAAGGTCCCGGGGACGACCTCCTCGTAGAGGTCGATGAGTTGGCGGGTCAGGTGCGCGCCCTCCTCGGACGGGCCCATGTGCCGGACCATGTACAGGTCGAGGAACTGCCGTGCTTCCTCAAGGGACTCGGGCACGGCGTCCTGGTCGACGCCGAGCATCGCGCCGACCACGCGCCAGGCGTAGTAGTAGGCCTCCGCGCCCTCCGTCGACATGTGGATGCCGAGCCGGTGCAGGCTGTCCAGCACGAGCATCGAGAAGAACATCTGCCCGCCGATCATGTCCTCTTGGCAGATCGGCGTCCCCAACTCGGCCGTGTCCCAACGCCTTTCGCGGACGAGGTGGTGGCGGATGGAGGCGTGCAGGAGGCGGACCTTCTGCACGGCGGGGATGAAGCGGCTGCCGGCCTCGAAGGCGTCGGGCTGCATCAGATAGACGGTGAACTGCCCTGTCTCCGCCATGCGTTTGGAGGGGTACTTCAGCCCGTGGCTGGCCGACAGGAGTTTCGCGACCGGCGGGACGACGTAGCAGGCGGGCATGGAGGCGAAGGACAGGGCGGTCGAGATGTGCACGTTGTTGTCGATGAAGAACAGCCGGGCCCTCTCCATCTCGCCCCAGTCGACCCAACTCGGCGGCGCGCTGGTGGCGTTGAGGTACTCCAGGGCTACGGCGGGCAGGCCGTCCGGCAGCGGGGCGCCCGCCACGGAGACGTAGCGCATGAGGGTGTTGAACTTGCCCACCTCCCCGCGGTCGAAGAGTGCGGCGACGGTGGCGTCGGCGAGTTCGTCACCGGCCAGGCGCAGGCCGTTCATCGACGTCTCGGTGTAAGTCACTGTGGGCTCCTCGAAGTTCGCGGGCCAGGACGTGCGCGGATCGGGACGTTCGCGGGTCAGGAGAGGCGGACCGTCGCCGAGTGGGCCAGCGCGGTCAGCGCGGCCTCGGCGGGGGCGGGAACATGCAGCTCGTGGAGGGCGTCGAGCGCCTCCTCGACCCGGGCGGCGATCATGCCCTCGACCCGGTCGGGCGCCTTCAGCCGACGCATCGTCTCGCGCACCGTGTCCAACTCGGCTTCGTCCAGACCGCGTTGGCCCATGAGCGTGCGGAGCCGCTCCCGGTCCTCGGCACCGGCGCTGCGCCAGGTCTCGGCCAGGAGGGCGGTGGGCCGGTGGCCGCGCACGTCGTCGGCGTTGGCCTTGCCGGTGTGTTCCGGATCCCCGAACAGGCCGAGGACGTCGTCCCGCAACTGGAAGGCCTCGCCCAGCGGCAGCCCGTACGCCGAGTAGCCGTCCCGCAGCCGCCCGCCGGCCCCGGCGAGCGCGCCGCCGATCAACAGGGGCTGTTCCACGGTGTACTTGGCGGTCTTGTAGCGGATCACCTTCAGGGACGCGGCGGTGTCCGGCTCGGCCCCGGTGCGCAGGATCTCCAGGCACTCACCCGCGATCAACTCCCGTGCCAGCACCGCCCACAGCGGCCGGGCGCGGGCGAGATACGCCCCCGGCAGCCCACTGGTGGCGAACAACTGCCCGGCCATGCCCATCAGTTGGTCGCCCACCAGCATCGCGAGGGACCTGGCGGCCGCGACAGCCCGCGGGCGGCGGCGTACGGCTCCGCGCAGCGCGATGTGGGCGGTGGGGCGGCCGTGCCGCAGCGGGCTGTCGTCGATGAGGTCGTCGTGCACGACCGCGGCGGCGTGCACCAGTTCCATCGAGGCCGCCGCCCGTACCAGCGCGTCGCTGTCAGGCTGCCCCGCCGCGCGCCAGCCCCAGTAACAGAACGCCGCCCGCAGCCTTTTGCCGTCCGCGACCGCGGCCTCCAACTGCCCGGCGACCGGGCTCAGCGCCGGGTCGATCTCCGCGAACCGGTCGGCCTCCTCGGCCACGAACCGATGGAGGACCTGGTCGACACGGCCCTTGAAAGCGGCCGGTTCCCATCGCTCAGACGCCATCGGCGGCGGCCTGTCGGGCGAGTGCGTGCCGGGCGAGGGTCTCCAGATGCGCCGGAGGCACAGCGACATACCGGTCCAGCACCAGGCGCCCGCGCGCCGCCAGATCCGACTCGGCGTCCGCCGCCAACTCCGCGACGTCGGACCGGAACAGCAGCCCCCGTACGACCCCCAGGGCCGAGCCCACCACGGACCCCACCGCCCCCGCCGTGCTCACCGCCAGCTCGGCCGACCCGGCCACCAGCAACAACGCCCGCTCGCCCAGACCCTCGTGCCGATCCGTCGCCCGTGTCATGCCACTCCCACCCGTATCCCACCCGTAGTACTTCCGGGCGACACCGATCACCCGCCCCCCTGTCAGGATCGCGACAGCCAGGGCACACGAGAGGAGAAACTCACGATCGAGTGATCACTTCGCTCGGCCGTACGGACAGCAAGACAGCACAGACAGCAGGGCCAACACCCAAGGTCAGCACCCGGTTGACGCCACAAGCCCACACCGACCGCCCAGTTCGGCGAAAAGCACCCACATCCCCCAACCGGCGAGTAACATGCGTCACCCGCTCCGCCCACTCCCTGCGGTCCGCCGCCACGGACCCGAGCCACGCAAGGAGCACGGGATGTCCTACGACCCGTACCCTCCGCATGATTCACCCGCCCCGCACGACTCGCCCCTACCCCGTCTCACCTACCCCTGGCAGCCGCCCCCGCCCCCGCCCGAACGCCGCCGTCTCCCCCGTCGTCCCGCCCTCGGCAACCACAGCGACCTGCGCATCCTGCGCGGCGCGTACCGCCGTCAGCGACGCGTGGCGACCACCGCCGCGCTCGGCTACTTCTGCCTCTTCCTCGGCCTCTCCGCGTTCGCGCCCTCGCTGATGTCGAGCACCGGCACCGGCGGCGTGCCCACCGGGCTGCTGCTGGCACTGCTCCAACTCCCCGTCACCTGGCTGGCGATAGCGCTCTACGAGCACACGGCCCGCCGTCGCGTCGACCCCCTCGCGGACCGCTTCCGCAAGCAGGCCGAACTGGACGCCAGGCGGGAGGCGGCACGATGACCGCGACGACCACCCTGACCGCGATGACCGGCTTCAGGGACTCCGCACAGACCATGTCGCTGGTGGCCTTCACCTCCGTCGCCACGATCACCCTCCTGCTCTGCGTCATGACGGGCCCAGACCGCGACGACCTCGACGAGTTCTACACGGGCTACGGCTCCCTCTCTCCGCTCCGCAACGGCCTTGCCATAGCCGGTGATTACATCTCCGCGGCGAGCGTGCTGGGCGCGGGCGGGGTGATCGCCCTGTACGGCTACGACGGTGTGGTGCTCGCGCTGAGCACGGCCCTGTCGTTGCTGCTGCTGATGTTCCTGCTGGCCGAACCGCTGCGCAACGCGGGCCGGTTCACGATGGGCGACGCGCTCACCCGCCGGATGCCGGGGCGTTCCGTACGGATCGTCGCGTGCGCGGCGACGATCATCGCGCTGCTGCCGCTGATGCTGGTCCAACTCGCGGGCGCGGGACAGCTGTTGGCGTTCATCCTCGGCTTCTCCAGCGACTTCCTGCAGACCGGCTGCGTCATCGGCCTCGGCGCGCTGATGATCAGCTACGCGGCGATCGGCGGGATGAAGGGCACCGCGCTCATCCAGATCCTGAAGATCGTGATGCTGCTCGGCTCGGGAGCCGTGACAGCCGTACTCCTACTGAACCGTTTCCACTGGGACTTGGGCACGTTCTTCGACACGGCGGCGGAGCGCAGCGGCGCCGGACCGGCGTTCCTGCACTCGGGACTCGAGTTCGCCGGAGGCCCAAGTCCCCGGCTGGACATGATCAGTTCACAGCTGACGGTGGTGATCGGCGGCGCTTGCCTCCCGCACATCACGATGCGCATGTACACCGCGTCGAGCGCCCGGCAGGTGCGGCGGTCGATGTCGTGGGCGGTGTCGAGCGTGACGCTGTTCGTGGTGATCGTGACGGTCGTCGGGTTCGGTGCGACGGCGCTGCTCGGCCGGGCGGCGATCGCGCGGGCCGACCCGCAGGGCAACACGGCGTATCTCCTGGGCTCGCGGGCGGCGTTCGGGGCCGACGTGTCGACGACGGAGGCCCTCCTCTTCACCACCGTCACCACGGCCGTCTTCCTCACCCTGCTCGCCTCGGTCGCCGGGATGATCCTCGCCTGCGCCGACTCCCTTGCCCACGACGTCTTCGCGACCCGTGTCCAGGAGATGCCGGTGCGCCGCGAGATGACGCTGGCCCGCTACTCGGCGCTGGCGGTGGGCGTTCCGGCGATCCTGCTCGCGACGCTGGTCCAGCACCGCAGCCTGCAACCCCTGGTGACCATGTCCTTCTGCCTGGGCGCCTCGGCCATAGCGCCCGCCCTCGTCTACAGCCTCTTCTGGCGCCGCTACACCCGAACAGGCCTGCTCAGCACGCTCGTTGGCGGCACCCTCGCGGTCCTCCTCCTGATGCCGGGCACGAACCTGGTCTCCGGCTCCCCCACCGCCGCGTTCCCGCACGCCGACTTCAACTGGTTCCCGTTCACCACGACGGGCCTGGTCACGATCCCCCTCGGCTTCGCCTTCGGCTGGCTCGGCACGATCGCCTCGGGCCGCCGCGAGGAGGAGGAACAGCGCAGGCGGTACGACGCGATGGAGGGCTGGATCCTGGCGGGGGCGGTACGCAGAGACAGCGGCGAGGCACACGGAGAGACACCGTATGACCGACGCAAAAGCCCCGCATGACCCACGTTGTAGCCGTGCATGACTCGTTCTTTGCCACACCACCACCTCGACTCCCGCTGTTCACCGCCCCTTTCCAGACTCTGCACGTCCGAGCGTGAAGGTCCCTGCATCAGCGGGAGTTGAACATGAGCCACGGCCACAGTCACGGCGACCACGGTCACCACCACCATCACCACCACGGGGACGGCGACACCTCGTCGCTGCCGCCCGCCCTCGACACATCCGTCCCGGACGCCGAGTTGACGCCCAGTCAGCTGTCGCGGAGAGGCATGCTGCGCCGAACGGGTCTGCTGGGCGCGGGACTTGCCGCGGGCGGCGTGCTCGCGGGGGCGGGGGAGGCAGCCGCGTCGGCACAGCAGGCGGCGCAGCAGCAGGCGGCCAAGTCGTCCAAGGGCAACGGCCGTTACCTGTGGCTGGCCGGCGACCACCACATCCACACCCAGTACAGCAGCGACGCGAAGTACCGGGTCATCGACCACGTACGCCAGGCGAACGCGCACGGCCTGGACTGGATGGTCATCACCGACCACGGCAGCGTCGCGCACGCCAAGATCGGTGTGGAGAAGGTCAATCCGGACATCGTCGACGCCCGCGAGAAGACCGACGACACCCTCGTCTTCCAGGGCCTGGAGTGGAACATCCCGGGCGCCGAGCACGGCACGGTCTTCGTGCACCCCGGCTCCAACGAGGTAGCCGTACTCAAGGAGTTCGAGAACTCCTTCGACGGCAGCGTCAAGAACGCGAGCGGCAACTCGCCCGCCAACGAGGCCCTCGCCATCGCGGGCGTCAACTTCCTCGCCGACCAGGTCCGCCGCCGCAAGGTCAAAGACGCGCTGTTCCTCGCCAACCACCCGGCGCGCAAGGGCATCGACTCCCCGCACGAGATCCGCGGCTGGCGCGACGCGCAGCCCTCGATCGCCGTAGGCATGGAGGGCGCCCCCGGCCACCAGGCGGGCGGCATCCCCAAGCCGAACGGCCCCGGCGGCGGACGCGGCATCTACGACGGCAGCCCGAGCGCGGACTCGTTCCCCGGTTACCCGCTGGAGAGTTACCGCACCTGGGGCGGCTTCGACTGGATGACGTCGACGGTCGGCGGCCTGTGGGACAGCCTCCTCGCCGAGGGCAAGCCCTGGTGGATCACCGCCAACTCCGACTCCCACAACGTCTACGCGGACACGGCGGTACGCGGCCCGGGCGGCGACTTCAACGCCAACGGCCGCTACGAGGACCCGGTTTACGGCACCGGCATCAGCCTCACCGACACCGACTTCTGGCCCGGCCAGTACTCCCGCACCCACGTCGGCGCGTCCTCCTTCGCCTACAAGGCGGTCATGGACGGCATCCGCGCGGGCCGCGTCTGGGTCGACCACGGCGGCCTGATCAGCGGCCTCGACGCCCGCCTGTCGTACGGCGGCCGAGAGGTCACCCTCGGCGGCGCGCTGCACGTACGCCGAGGCGCACAGGTGGACCTGACCATCAGGATAAGCCTGTCCAACGGCCCCAACTGGGCCCAGTTCCAACCGACTCTGGCCCGAGTCGACGTCATCCAGGGCGACGTCACAGGCCCGGTCACGGACAAGGACACCTTCGCCACTCCGAAGACAAAGGTCGTCAAGTCCTTCGAGGTCAACAAGTCGACGGGCACCGTCCGCCTCACATACTCCCTCGGCCGCCTCGACAAGCCGGTCTACGTCCGCCTCCGCGGCACCGACGGCAACCGCTCCGCCGTAGGCATCAACGGCGCCGCCGTAGACCCCGTAGGCCCCGCGATGGACGTCCTCGGCGACGCCGACCCGTGGAAGGACCTCTGGTTCTACTCGAATCCGATGTGGGTCCTCCCCGCATGACCACCCCCTACGACCCGTCCGGCGTCCACCCCGTCATCGGGGTGGACGCCGGCACGACCACGCTCCGCGAGGCGGACCACCTGATCCGCGACCTGACGACCACGCTCGGGCTTCCACTGGGGACGGTCGCCTGCACCCACCTGATCCGGACGGAGGGGCGGAGGGGTACGGCGGTTTCCCTTGCCCTGCCGGAGAACGGTTCGGTGGAGGAGGTCTGGCGACGGCTCACGGCAACAGAGATGGGCGCGGCCCTGGACGACCGTAGACACGGTCCCGCCGGGGCGGCTGCCGCGGCCGCGGCCGAGCACGCCGCGCGCCGGTCCGGCCGAGCCGTTCTCTTCCCTGGCTCGGATCAACTCACCGGCACGCTCACGGTGGCCGACCTCCTGCAACTGTCCGCCGTGGACAGAGTGATCGTGGTGGGCGCGACGTCGGGCGACAGCCCCGACCCCGTCATACCCGTACAGACACAGGACCACGTACGCCCCGAATGGCGCGAAGGACAACTGGTCCTGGCTCTGGTACCGGCCGCAGGCAACACCCTGGCCCCGTTCGAGGTCCCCAACCCGACGCCTTGCTGCGCAGATCACCCGTGACTTAGACCGCCGGGCAACCGCGATCTACCTAGGGGCGCGGGGCTGTGTTCAATGTGCGGCTACCGCCGCGTGGGCGCGACCAGCCCCCACCGGGCCGGCACACAACCACAACCGCGCCCCCCGTCACATCACTCCGCCGCAGCCCGCCCAGTAAGCGCAGTCAAACTACTCCGCACATGATCCATATGCGCCTGCACGTCATCCCAAGTCTCCCCATGCTCGCGCAGCACCCGCTCCGTATCCCGAGCAACCCGCTCCGCCCGCACCCGAGCCTCCGCCACCACCTCGGCCGCCCGTTCCGCCGCCTCTTCCTGCCGCCGCCGATCCGACAACTCCGCCTCGGCGAAGGCCTGTTGCGCCTCGGAGAGCGCCGCCTCGGCACGGGCGATCCGCTCGGCGTACTGCGCGTCCAGAGCACCAGCGCGCTCCTCCGCGGAACGCTCCTCCGCAGCCCACCGCTCGTCGTGCTCCTTGGCCTGCTCCCCCAACATCGCCGCGGTCCGCTGCCGCACCTCACGCAACGCGGACAACGCCTCCGTACGCCCCTCCTTCACCTCCCGCCGAGCCCCGATCCGAATGTCGTCGGCCTCGGCACGAGCGGCAAGGAGCCGCTGCCGAGCCCGTTCCTCAACCTCGGCACGGAGCGCGTCAGCGCACTCCCGCGCAGCCTGGCGCACACCCGCGGCGCACGCCTCGGCCTCCGCGACCTGCTCCTCCGCCGCCCGCCGCGCGGACTCCCGTAGCGCCGCGGCCTCCTCCACCCCCAACTGGAACAACCGCTGAGCCCGCTCACCCAACGTCTCGTACGTCTGCGGAGCGAGCCGGGACACGGCGACCCGCATCCGCTCGGCCTCCGCCTCCATGTCCTTGGCCAGTACGGTCAGCCGCGCGGCCCGCTCCCACGCCACATCCCGGTACTGCGAGATCGCCGCCGCGTACGAGTCGACCTGGTCGGGGCGGTAGCCGCGCCCCCGTACGGCCACGAAGCCACGTGGTGACACCGATGCGCTGCTCATCCTGGAACCCCTCTCCATCCGACGGACACGACATGATGATTTGCCGCATATCTTGATGGATCGGGCGTAAGTGTTCATAACGCGACACTCCGCAGACAGGTCACGGGCATCACGCGAACGAGAACGGAAGCGGGAACGACCACCGGCGCACACAAAAGGGCTGGACCCGATCACACGACCGGGTCCAGCCCTTCAATACAGCCTGTTCAGCGGATCGGGGTCACAACAACCCGTCCCACATCTGCTCCAGCAACACCGACCACCAGCTCTCCGGCGACCCCAGCGCCGCCGGATCCAGCGAAGCGAGCTGCGCCTGGAAGTCGACGGTCCAACGGCCCGCCTGCTCCTGGTTCAACCCGTACCGCAGCCGCCACATCCGGCCGAGCAGCGCCAGACAGCGCGCGAACTCGGGCAGCCCCGAGTTCACGAACTGCGGCGGTACGGGAGCACCGCCCGGCCCCGCCTCCACCGGCACGGCGACGATGTTGGCCGTGCCGTACTGGACACAGATCGCGCGGCCGAAGTCGCTGCCCATGACGAGGTACGAACCCGCGTCGGCGGACGGCCGCACCCCGCGCTCCTGCGCGAGTTCGGCCAACGTCGGTACGGGGCGCCCCGGTTGGGCCTGCGCCCAGAAGAACGGGCCCATGTCCATCGGCAGTCCCGCCGCGACCAGCGTGTGCGCGACGACCGGCGGTACGCCCTGCCGGGACACCGCCGCCTGCTCGAACCGGAACACGCCCGGCCCGAACGCGCCCGCCAGTTCCTGCGCGATCGCCTCCGGCGGGATCGGCGGCGTCGGCTGCACCGGCGGCAACGGCGCCCGCACCGGGGCGAGTCGGGCCGGCCCGTCGGCGACCTGGTGCAACTCACCCTGGTGGGCGAGGAGTTCGCGCATCCCCTGCTGCCGGCTCGCGTGATCCGTGCCGTACGGCGCGATGCTCGCGATGCGGGCCTGCGGCCACTGTTCGCGGATCATCCGCGCGCAGTACGCGCCCGGCAGCTCGCAGGACTCCAACTCCGTGTGCAGTTCGAGTACTTGGTCCGGCGGGATGTTCATGCCGCGCAGCTCGTGGAAGATCTGCCACTCCGGGTGCGGCGTCCCCGGCGCGGACCGCCGGATCAGCTGCTGCTCGGACCCGTCCGGCGCGCGGTACCGCAACACGGCCTGATAACCCGGTCCTACGGTCGGCACCCCCTGCTGCGGATAGCCGTAGGCGGGCTGCTGCTGCCCGGGGAACGGCTGCCCCGGCGGCGGCATGGCACCCGGAGGCATCGCACCGGGAGGAACCGCACCCGGCGGCATCGGCTGCGGCGGAGCGCCCTGCGGCATACCGGGGGCGCCCAACGCACCGGGCGCGCCCGGGAATTGCGGCGGCGGAGGCGCACCGGGCCCGCCCACCGGGGGCCCGGCCAGCATGGTCGCCGCGTGGTGCACGGCATCGGGGCCACCGCCCGGCGAACCGGGGGCGCCGGGAGCGCCGGAAGCACCCGGCATCCCGGGAGCGTTCGGCGACGGAGGCACACCATGTCCACCCGGAACACCGGGCGCGTGCGGCACGCCAGGGGCACCCGGCGGCTGCGGAGGCCGCGGCCCCGCTGCCCCAGGCCCACCCTGTCCCGGGTCGGCAAACATCGTCGCCGCATGGTGCACCCCACCCGGAGGCGTACCCCCGGGAGTGTTCGGCGCACCGGGCACACCGGGCGGCTGCGGAGCACCGGGCCCCGCTTGGCTGCCAGGCCCACCCGGACCGCCCAGACCCTCCGGACCGAGCCCCGAGACCATCTGCGTAGCCACGTACCCACCGCCCGGCGCCTGCGGAGGCGGCGGAGGTGAGCCAGGCGGCCGCGCACCCGGCGTCCCCGGAGCACCCGGCGGCGGAGGCGTGGTCGAGCCACCGCCCCGGCGCGGCGGAGGCGCCGCCTTGCTGGTGGCGGCGTCGGCGATGTCCCCGGCGTTGGGCGCGAGCGCCCGCCCCGGCACCCCGGGCTCAGCAGGAGGCTGAGGCACGTTACCGGCCCCGTGGGGATACCCGTACGACGACGAACCCGGCGCACCACCAGGCACCCCAGGCCCAGGCCCCTGCTGCTGCCCCTGACCTACCCCCTGCTGCTGCGAACCCCCAACCCCACCACCGGAGTTGGAATTGGAGTTGGAGTTGGAGTTGGAGTCGTCCAGCGCCGGAGCCGTTGCCGTAGGCGGGAGTTGGCTGCCCCCGGAGATCAGCGCGGTCTTGGCGTCGGGCGGGGTGTTGTCCTCGGGCTCGCTCAACGGCGGCGCGAAAACGGTCGCGGGCAGCGGTACCGAATGGTCCGCGCCGGGATCCGCGTTGGTGTCGGTGCCGGCCCAGGGCGTGGCCCCGGCAGGCACTGCGGGCGAGTCCTGCACCCCGGACCCTCCGGCGTCCGGCCACGCCGAAGCGGCGGGCACCCCGGCCTGAGTCTCCGGAAGCGCCCTCCCCCACGAACCGTGAGCCGAGGAACCCGGAGCGCCAACTCCCGCACCCTCAGCGGGAGTAGAAGGAGAAGCTGCCGCCGAAGCCGAAGCGGACTCCCCCCGCCGATCCGGAATCCCCAGCTTGTCCGCCGCCTCCTGCAACCACTCCGGCGGACTCAACAGGAACGAGGTCTGATTCAGATCCACCCGCGCGGGAGCGACCGGTACCGCGTCGGCGATCTCGTCGGCGCGGCCGTACTCCTCCTCGTACCGGCGGATGACCTCACCCACCGGCAACGCGGGCCACAGCGTGGCCTCGCCGCTGTCGCGGGCGAGCACCAGCCGCTGCGCGCCGCCGTCCGACCGCGGCCCCTCGGCCCGGTCCTCGGCCCAGATCACGAAGCCGAGTTCGAACTCCCGCACCCGCACCTCGCGATGCTGGTACGACGGCACATCGCCGTTGATCCACTCCTCGGCGCGCTCCTGCGCCTGCGCGAAGGTCACCATCGTCTCGCTCACTCCCCCACCGAAGACGCGGAAGACGCAGAAGCCGCGGAAGAGGCCGCCGACACCGGAAGCACCGTCGCGAACCCGCCGTCCACCATCAGATTCGCCACCGTCTCCAACTCCGGGGGATTTCCCGCGAGTCGGGCGAGGAACTGATCGAAGTCGTCCCCGGCGGGCAGCAGCAGCCGTTCCACGCGCAGGGCCGGCGCCCAGGACGGATCGACGTCGCGGGCGTCGTCGTAGGCACAGAACCACACGGAACCGATCCGCTGTCCCTTCACCTTCACCGCGAGCAGGCCGCCCTGGACGAAGCCGACGGCCAGGTAGTCCTTGGTGAGGTGATCGCGCAGGCACTTATTGACATACACAAGGTCGTTGACAGCGGCCTCGTCGCGGACCGTGAAGAACGGCTGGTCGATCAGCAGCCCCAACTCGGCGTCCAGCGCGGTGCCGACGGGCGCGGAGCCGCCGGCCGCCTTGAGGAACGACCGGTAGGCGCCCGGGAGTCGGTAGCCGAGGTCCTCCTCGACGCCCTGCACCTGCGCCTCGGTCACCGCGACCGTCGACTTCGGCAGTCCGAAGTGCGCGGGGCGGGTCTCCTGGAGCGGGCGGGTGCCGCGCTTGTCGTGGGCGACGGCGGCCGTGGCGATCCCGCCGTGGTGGCGCAGCAGCGCCTTCACGTCGACGGGGACGAGTTCGAGGCGCCGGGTGCCGACCACGTGGTGCCAGGTCCAGCCGTGCGGGGTGGCCACCGCGGGCACGGTGTCCCACAGCTCGTGACCGGTCGCGGCGAGCGCCGCGTTCGCCGACACGTAGTCCGTGAGGCGCAGTTCGTCGACGCCGAAGCCCTCCGGGGGCTCGGCGATCTCCGCGACCGCGCGCGCGTACGGCGAGAAGTCGGGGTAGCCGTGCTCGTCCATCCGCACCCCTCTGGGGTGACGGGCCGCCCGGACCGGGTCCGGGAAGTGCACGACCTGCCCGGCGTAGGCCGCGTTCGGTGGCGCGGCTCGCTGCCCGAGCCGACCTGTCGTCATGGCGGTTGCCCCCTGCGGCATTCAGTACGATTCACAGCGGCCGCATGTCCAACTCGCCCCACTGTGCCCCGTATCGACTGTCTCGTCTTCTTGACGTCTTAGTTCGACCGTCTCCCCGCGTGTCTCCACGCGTCGACCGCGTGGATCGCGGTGCGGACAGCCTATGCGGTACGGCGACACGGGTCACCGGCAGCGGTCGGCCGCACCCGCTCACCGCAACCGTCACCGAACGCACCGCACTCGTCACCGAACCCCCACTTCCGTGACCTGACGTCACTCCGTCGTGACAGCCCGCCGAAGCCCTGGCGTGTCGCACCGCCCCAGCTACCGCACCAGCCACGGCATTTGGCACTCTGTGACCCGCCGGGGGATGCTCGGGAGGGGATGACGATCATGAACGCGACGCAGACGGGACCGCACACCGGGGCGCACACCGGACCTTCGGGCGACCCCCGGGTCGGCTGGAGCGCCACCGAGGCACGGCAGGCGCCGGCCCTCAGCCACCGCCGTGACGGCATACTTCCGACCGTCGCCGCCGCCCTCTCCGTGCGCGGCGCCACCACCCTCACCGGCACCGCCGCCCGCGGCGACCAGGCGCCCGCGCTGCACCCGCTCGTGCAGGACTTCCTCGACACCCTCACCAGCGCCCAGCGCGACCGTTTCACCGGCCGCTGCGCCGAGGCGATCCTCATCTCCCGGCACATCACCACCGCCGACGAGGCCCGCAGCAAACGCGCCGCGCGCAAGCCGATGACCAACGGCGAGGCCCGCAAGACCCTCAAGCAGGCCAAGCTCACCGCCCGCCGCATCCGCGAGGACGGCGACCCCCTGCACGGCAGCTTCGCGACCCCCTGCCGGGCCTGCACAGCCCTGAGCGACCATTTCGGCGTCCGAGTAGTGGACCCCGCAACGGAACCCGGCTGACCCCACCCCCGCCACACACAGACGACGGCACAACCACTCCACCGCACAACCGCCCCTGACGCCGACGATCGAAGGCAGATGCAAGCCGACCGCCACTACTCCACGCGCTTCTCCGTACCCGTCGACGCCGCCCTGCGCGACGCCGGCTGGCAGCCCGGCCGCTGGGACATAAAACAGGCCGAGATCTGGGCGGACACCCTGCGCGACCACACCTCGCCCGCAGGACACCAGCACGCCGTGTTCCCGGCGGCGGTGGAGGCCTGGGCCGAGTTCGGCGGCCTGCGCATCACACCCTCCGGCCCAGGCCGCCAGATCTCCCCGGTCGCACTCCACCTGGACCCCCTCCACGGCCTCCACATGGCCCGCACCCTCGGCGACCTGGGCCGAGCCCTGGACACCGACGTCAGCCCCCTGGGCGAGGAGCCGGACACCCAGTCCCTCCTGGCCATCGACGCCGAGGGCCGCGTCTACGCCCTCGACCACACCGGCGACTGGTACCTGGGCCCAACCATCGACCAGGCCCTGGCCACCCTGATCTCAGGCATAGAGCCGGTACGCCTGACGGCGGGCTGACCTGAGCCCAGCGGACGGCAGGCCACGTACGGCGGCAAGGTGTCGTGTCGGGGGGTGTCCGCCCGCAGCGGTCGGCGCTCAACACCGTCGTCCTCTTGAGGAACGTTCCCGCGCCGATCCGAGGACGGAGACCCCCCGGCGCGGCACCGACCGATAACAACGAGGCCGCACCCCCAACTACCCAGGGGCGCGAGGAACTGCGCGACCAGCCCCCACCGGACCCGCACCCGACAACTCAAGCCGCCGGAATCACCGCAGACACCCGAAACCCACCCGCATCCGTAGGCCCCGAAACAAACACCCCACCCAACGCCAGCACCCGCTCCCGCATCCCCACCAGCCCGTTCCCCCCAGAGGGCAACCGCGCCGCCGAAGCAGACGCCAGCTCAGGCGGCGGCTCATTCTCGACCTGCATCGCGATCTCCGACACCCGATGCGCAAGCCGTACATGCGTCTTCGCACCCGCCGCATGCTTGTGGACGTTCGTCAACGCCTCCTGCACCACCCGGTACGCGGTCTGCTCGATCTCCGCCGCGTAAGACCGGGTCTCACCCTCCACGGACAGATCCACAGCCATCCCGGCCGCCGCAGACTGCCCAAGCAACTCGTCCACATCGGACAGACAGGGCCCGTCACCCGGAACCGCACCCGCCCCCTCGTCATCAACGGCCCGCGAAGCCGCAGCCGCAGCAGCCACCCCCACCGCGACCAACGGCACGGCCGCCGCCCGCTCCCGCGCGTCCCGCCCGTCCCCGCTCCTCAACACCCCGAGCATCTCCCGGAGTTCGGTGAGCGCCTGCCGCCCCATGTCCCCCACGAGCGCCGCGTTCTTGACGGCCTTCTCCGGATCCTTCCGAGCCACCGCCTGAAGCGCCGCCGCATGCACGACCATCAGACTCACCCGATGGGCGACGACGTCGTGCATCTCCCGCGCGATCCGGGTCCGCTCCTCACCCCGCGCCCACTCGGCCCGCTCCTCGGCCCGCTCCGCGAGGAGCTGGAGCTCCCGCTCCAGACTGTCCGCACGCTCCCGGAGACTCTCCATCAGCCGGCGCCGGGCGCCCACGTACATCCCGAGCAGCACAGGCGGCGCGGTCATCCCGACCGCGATGGAGATCGAGGCGAACGGGACGAACCAGTCCCCGAGTTCCCACGTCCCCCGCTGCATGTCCTGCCGTACCCGCACGAACATGACGATGAGCATGCCGAGGAAGGACATCCCGGCCAGCGACCCGATGATCCGGCGCGGCAGTTCGGACGCGGCGAGGGTGTAGAGACCGACGATGCCCATCAGGTAGCCCATCTGGGCCGGGGTGATGGCGATGGAGACGAGCACGACCGCGATCGGCCACTTCCGGCGGACGATCAGCGCCGACCCGGCCAGCACCCCGAAGACGACTCCCACCGCGGCCGGAATCCCCGCGTCGTGCGCGAACCGAACGCCTTCCGCCCCGCACTCCACGGCGGACCCCGCCGCGAGCCCCGTGTCCAGCACCGCACTGCGCCACCTGGTCCACCACCCCGGCCCTCCCCGGGCCGTGGCATGGTCTTCCCCCGTCGTGGTCATGCCTCCAGCCTACGGGCGCCGGCGCCCGGTTTTCCGGCGAGTTTCCGTGCACCGACCTCCACCACAGCCCGTAATCGGACAGCCACGAACCCACTCACCCACGACAAGTCCCGTCGCACGGAGGGCATCGCGTACGGCATAGTGTTCTGTGCCCACTCGGCGACCAGGCTAAATGTCCGGTTCTCACGAGTTTGATCCCCCGTGGTGTAATTGGCAGCACCGTGGCTTTTGGTGCCATTTGTCCGGGTTCGAGTCCTGGCGGGGGAGCAAAAACCGATCGCAACTGATCGACATCTGAGCAACCCCCTCTCCCAGCACCCCACTTCGGGCCCTGACAGCACTGTCAGGGCCCACTCTCATGTCCCCCATGAAACGCCCCGGTATCCTGCGAATGTCCACCCCCCAGCATTCCGAAGCCGAAGGGCAAACCCGTGAGCGCCATTCGCCCGGCAGCCGTCGTCGTCCTCGCAGCGGGTGAGGGCACCCGTATGAAGTCGGCCACACCGAAGGTCCTGCACGAGCTCTGCGGCCGGACCCTCGTCGGTCATGTGCTGGCCGCCGCCCGCGAGTTGGAGCCGGAGAACCTGGTCGTCGTCGTGGGCCACGCCCGCGAGCAGGTGACCGCGCACCTCGGCGCGACCGACCCCGGCGTACGGACCGCGGTCCAGGCCGAGCAGAACGGCACCGGGCACGCCGTACGCATGGCGCTCGAAGAGCTCGGCACCGTCGACGGCACCGTGGTCGTCGTCTGCGGCGACACCCCCCTCCTCCGCGGCGAGACCCTGCGCGCCCTCACCGCCAACCACTCCGCCGACGGCAACGCGGTGACCGTCCTGACCGCCGAGGTCCCGGACGCGACCGGCTACGGCCGGATCGTCCGCGACGGCGCCTCCGGTGCCGTCACCGCGATCGTCGAGCACAAGGACGCCTCCGACTCGCAGCGCGCGATCCGCGAGATCAACTCCGGAGTCTTCGCGTTCGACGGGCAGTTGCTCGCCGACGCGCTCGGCAAGGTACGGACCGACAACAGCCAGGGCGAGGAGTACCTCACCGACGTCCTCGGCATCCTGCGCGAGGCCGGGCACCGGGTCGGCGCCTCCGTCGCGGACGACCACCGCGAGATCGCCGGCATCAACAACCGCGTCCAGCTCTCCGAGGCGCGCCGCATCCTGAACGACCGGCTGCTGACCGAGGCCATGCTCGCCGGCGTCACCGTCATCGACCCGGCGACGACCTGGATCGACGTCGACGTCACCTTCGGCCAGGACGCGATCGTCCACCCCGGCACCCAGCTGCACGGCACCACCCACATCGCCGAGGGCGCCGAGGTCGGCCCCAACACCCGCCTGACGGACACCACCGTCGAGGCCGGCGCCCGCGTCGACAACACCGTCGCCGTCAGCTCGCACATCGGCCCGCAGGCGTCCGTCGGCCCGTTCGCCTATCTCCGCCCCGGCACCCGGCTCGGCGCCAAGGGCAAGATCGGGACGTACGTCGAGACGAAGAACGCGACGATCGGCGAGGGCACGAAGGTTCCGCACCTCTCCTATGTCGGGGACGCGACGATCGGCGACTACACCAACATCGGTGCCGCCAGCGTCTTCGTGAACTACGACGGCAAGGACAAACACCACACCACCGTGGGGTCGCACTGCCGCACGGGTTCGGACAATATGTTTGTGGCACCCGTCACGGTCGGGGACGGCAGTTACACCGCCGCCGGCTCCGTGATCACGAAGGACGTACCGCCCGGTTCGCTGGCCGTGGCCCGTGGCCAGCAGCGGAATATCGAGGGTTGGGTGGCCCGCAAGCGTCCGGGCAGCGCGGCGGCGAAGGCCGCGGAAACGGCTTCCCGCCAGGGCGAGAGCGAGAACTGACCGGAAACGGGCGCGTCGAACACGGCGTACCGTGATAAACGCACACCCAGTTGAATGACCTCTGAGGAGACAGTGCTGTGACCGGGATCAAGACGACCGGCGAGAAGAAGATGATGTTCTTCTCCGGCCGCGCCCACCCCGAGCTTGCCAAGGAGGTCGCCCAGCAGCTGGGTGTCGGGGTAGTCCCGACGAAGGCCTTCGACTTCGCGAACGGCGAGATCTACGTCCGCTTCGAGGAGTCGGTGCGCGGTGCGGACTGTTTCGTGATCCAGAGCCACACGGCTCCGATCAACCAGTGGGTCATGGAGCAGCTGATCATGATCGACGCGCTCAAGCGCGCGTCGGCCCGCTCCATCACCGTCATCGTGCCCTTCTACGGCTACGCCCGCCAGGACAAGAAGCACCGCGGCCGCGAGCCGATCTCGGCCCGCCTCATCGCGGACCTGATGAAGACGGCGGGTGCGCACCGCATCCTCACCGTCGACCTGCACACCGACCAGATCCAGGGCTTCTTCGACGGCCCCGTGGATCATCTGTTCGCCCTCCCGCTCCTCGCGGACTATGTGGGCAGCAAGGTCGACCGCAGCAAGCTGACCGTCGTCTCCCCGGACGCCGGCCGCGTACGCGTCGCCGACCGCTGGTGCGACCGCCTGGGCGCGCCCCTCGCGATCGTGCACAAGCGGCGCGACAAGGACGTGGCGAACCAGGTGACCGTCCACGAGGTCGTCGGCGAGGTCAAGGGCCGCGTCTGCGTCCTGGTCGACGACATGATCGACACCGGCGGCACGATCTGCGCCGCCGCGGACGCCCTGTTCGCGCACGGCGCGGAGGACGTCATCGTGACGGCCACCCACGGCGTGCTCTCCGGCCCCGCCGCGGACCGCCTGAAGAACTCCCGCGTCAGCGAGTTCGTCCTCACCGACACCCTCCCCACCCCGGGCGAGGTAGGCGCCGACCTCGACAAGATCACGGTCCTGTCGATCGCCCCGACCATCGCGAGCGCGGTCCGAGAGGTCTTCGAGGACGGCTCGGTCACGAGCCTCTTCGACGAACACTAGGCGCTCCGCTGGAAGGGCCGCGATATGCCGTCGATTGTCTGCGGCTTCGTCGTGGCTGGTCGCGCAGTTCCCCGCGCCCCTTTGGGGCGCTCGTGAACCGGCGCTTCAAGAAGATCGATTTCCGGTACGGCCTCCCTGCCGAGTAAGCTGCCCAAGTTGCTCGGCGAGGGAGGCCGTACCGGTTTTCGGTTACGGCGGTCCGTTATCGACGCGCTCTTCGTAGCAGGCCGATGTTCGGCCGGGTGACCACCTTCCCCGACTGTTCTACGAGGAGTGACCATGGCCGACGTCAAGCTCGCCGCCGAGACCCGCACCGAGTTCGGCAAGGGCGCCGCCCGCCGTATCCGCCGTGACAAGAAGGTCCCCGCCGTGGTCTACGGCCACGGTGTCGACCCGCTGCACATCACCCTGCCGGGCCACGAGCTTCAGCTCGCCCTGCGTACCCCGAACGTCCTGCTCACCCTGGACATCGAGGGCACGACCCAGCTCGCGATCCCGAAGGCCGTCCAGCGTGACGCCATCAAGGGCTACCTCGAGCACGTCGACCTGCTCACCGTGAAGAGCGGCGAGAAGGTCACCGTCGAGGTCTACGTCCACACCGAGGGCGAGCTGGCTCCGGGTTCGTTCCTGCTGGAGCACGTGCTGAGCACGATCACCGTCGAGGCCGAGGCCACGCACATCCCCGAGTCGGTCACCGTGTCCATCGCGGGCCTGGAGGCCGGTGCCGCCATCGCCGCCAAGGACATCCCGCTCCCGGCCGGCACCACCCTGGCGATCGACGAGGACGCGGTCGTCCTCCAGGTCCTGGCCGCCCAGGCGGAGGAGGCGTCCGCGGACGCCGACGCCGAGGCCACCGAGGCCTGATCCTCACCTTCACCGCTGTGTCAGCCGCTGTTCCCACCGGGAGCAGCGGCTGGCGCGTATCAAGGAGATATGGACGTGACGACCGACGCCAATGCCCCCTGGCTGATCGTGGGACTCGGCAACCCCGGCCCCGAGTACGCCAACAACCGGCACAACGTGGGCTTCATGGTGGCCGACCTGCTGGCCGAGCGGATCGGCGGCAAGTTCAAGCGGGCCGGTAAGGCACAGGCGCAGGTCCTGGAGGGCCGGATCGGAGCGCCGGGTCCGGCGAGCCGCCGGGTCGTCCTCGTCAAGCCGACGTCGTTCATGAACCTGTCGGGTGGCCCGGTCAACGCGCTGCGCGACTTCTACAAGGTGCCGCTCGCGAACATCGTCGCCGTCCACGACGAGCTGGACATCGACTACGGCACCCTCCGCCTCAAGCTCGGCGGCGGCGACAACGGCCATAACGGCCTGAAGTCGATGACGAAGGCGATGGGCCCGGACTACCACCGGGTGCGCTTCGGCATCGGACGCCCGCCGGGCCGGATGCAGGTCGCCGACTTCGTACTGAAGGACTTCTCCTCGACGGAGCGCAAGGAACTGGACTTCCTGGTGGACCGGGCGACCGACTCCGTGGAGTGTCTGGTGAGCGAGGGCCTGGAGCGGGCGCAGAGCGCGTACAACTCCTGACTTGACCGACTTGTCAGTCACCGGAGTTGACCGCGTGTACAGGTATGGCCAATGATCCCCGCCATGAACTTCGGACGGCTCGCGGCGATGGGCACGGTCGCCCTGCTGATCCTGATCGCCGGGATCTGGGGTTCCTGGCCGACCGCGCACAACGTGATGCTGACCAAGGGCCGCGAGAGCGGCACGATCGAGGTCACCGCGTGCGGCGACGACACCTGCACCGGCCCGTACGCCCCGGTCTCGACGGGATCGAAGGCCCGCGCCAAGGTCGTCATCGAGCACACGGTCGCGGTGAAGAAGGGCCAGACGTACGCCGTGGTCGTGAAGCCCGGCACCGACGAGGTCATGCGCTCCGGTCCCGCCGGCATCCTCTACGCCTGGGTCCCGCTCGGCGGCGCCCTGTTGCTCGCCTCGGTGGTGGTCGCGGGCGGCCTACGGCTGACCCGGGCCGCGTGGGTGTTGGCCGGGTCGGGGTTCGTGCTGCTGACGGCGGCGTTCCTGGCGCTCTGAACGACGAACGAGGGGTGCCCCCGAGCTTCTACGACAGCTCGGGGGCACCCCTCGTTCGTATCCGGTCAGCCGGTGTTGCGCAGGCCCGCCGCCACACCGTTGACGGTGAGGAGCAGGGCGCGGCTCAGCAGCGGGTCGGGCTCGGCGCCGGCCGCCGCCTCGTCGCGCTGGCGCTTCAGCAGCGTCACCTGGAGGTAGGAGATCGGGTCGAGGTAGGCGTCGCGGATGGTGAACGTCTGCTTCAACACCGGGGTGGCGTCGAGGAGTTCGGTCTCACCGGTGACGCGGAGCACCTCGGCGACGGTCAGATCGTGCTCGGCCCTGATCGTGTCGAAGACGTGCTTCAGCTCGTCCGGGACGAGGGTGTCGACGTAGTGCTGGGCGATCCGCAGGTCCGTCTTCGCGAGGGTCATCTCGACGTTGGAGATGAAGTTGCGGAAGAAGTGCCACTGCTCGTGCATCTCGTCGAGCACGGTGTCGAGACCGGCTTCGCGCAGCGCCTTCAACCCTGAACCCACGCCGTACCAGCCGGGCACGATCTGCCGGGACTGGGTCCAGCCGAACACCCACGGGATGGCGCGCAGTCCGTCGAGCGAGACGCCCGAGCCGGGGCGGCGGGAGGGCCGTGAGCCCAGGTGCAGATCGGCGAGCTGGTCCACCGGCGTGGAGGCGAGGAAGTAGGTCGGCAGGTCCGGGTCCTCGACCAGCCTGCGGTAGGCGGCGTGGGCGGCGTCGCTGACCAGGTCCATGGCCGCGTCCCAGCGGGCGAGGGCCTCGTCGGACTGGCGGGGCGAGGTGTGCAGGGCGGAGGCCTGGAGGGTTGCCGCGACGGTCAACTCCAGGTTCTCGCGGGCCAGTGACGGCACGAGGTACTTGTCGGAGATGACCTCGCCCTGCTCGGTCACCTTGATCTCGCCCTCCAGGGTGCCCCAGGGCTGGGCGAGGATCGCGTCGTGGGACGGACCGCCACCGCGGCCGACCGTGCCACCGCGACCGTGGAACAACCTCAGCCGCACCCCATACCGGTGCGCCACGTCACGCAGCCGCCGCTGCGCCCGGTGGATCTCCCACTGACTCGTCGTAATGCCACCGAACTTGGAGGAGTCGGAGTATCCGAGCATGACCTCCTGGACATCGCCCCGCAGCGCCACGAGCCGCCGGTAGGACGGGTCGGAGAGCATGTCCTCAAGGATCGTGTCGGCGGCCTTGAGCTCGTCCGTGGTCTCAAGGAGCGGCACGATGCCGACCTTCGCCCACCCGGCGTGCAGGTCGATCAGCCCGGCCTCGCGGGCGAGGACGGCGGCCGCGAACACGTCGTCGGCGCCCTGGCACATCGAGATGATGTACGACTCGATGACCTCGGGCCCGAACACGGCGAGGGCCTTCTTGACGGTCTCGAAGACGCCGAGGGTCTTCTCACCGGCCGCGTCGACGGGCGCGGGGGTCGGAGCCAACGGCCTCCTCGACCTGAGCTCCTTGGCGAGCAGCTTGGCGCGGTACTCGCGGGGCATGTCGGCGTACCGCCAGGACTCCTCGCCGAGCCGGTCGAAGAGCTGGCCGAGCGCGTGGTGGTGGGCGTCCGCGTGCTCGCGTACGTCCATGGTGGCGAGCTGGAGGCCGAACGCGCCGAGCGTGCGGATCGTACGGTCCATGCGGCCGTCGGCGAAGAGGCCGCCGCGGTGGGCGCGCAGCGAGGTCTGGATCAGGGTGAGGTCGTGCAGCAGCTCGGCGGTGCCGAGGTAGTCGCGGCCGTCCTCGTGCGGGGTGCCCTTGGCCAGGCGGCTCTTGGTGTTCTCCAGCTTCTGCCGGATGCAGGTGGCCTTGAGGCGGTACGGCTCCTCGGCGTTGAGGCGCTTGTAGCGCGGGCTGATCTCGGGCAGCAGCTCCAGGTCGGTCCGGAGGGACTCCAGCAGCTCCTCCGTCGCGCCCGTGTAGCGGATGGAGTTGGAGAGGAAGCCGCGCAGCTCGTCGATCGTCTCCAGGGCGTCGTTGATGCCGTGCTCGTGCTGGAGGATCAGGACGTCCCAGGTGACCTGCGGGGTCACGTTCGGGTTGCCGTCGCGGTCGCCGCCGATCCAGGTGCCGAAGGTGAGCGGGCGGGTGTCGTCGGGGAGCTTGACGCCGACGCGCTCCAGCTCGGCGGTGAGATCTTCGAGGACGTCTCCGACGGCGCCCGCGTGCAGCTCGTCCAGGTAGTAGATGGCGTTACGGGCTTCGTCGGCGGGCTCCGGACGCACAACGCGCAGCTCATCCGTCTGCCACACCAGGTCGATGTTCTCGGCCAGCCGGGTGTCGTAGCGGCGGCGGTCGGACTCGATGACCGGGGTCTCCAGGAGCGTGGCGATGCGCCGGAGCTTGTTGAGGACCGACCGGCGCGCGGCCTCGGTGGGGTGCGCGGTGAAGACCGGGCGGACGTTCAGGTTCTTGACCGTCTCGCGCAGGTGGTCGGGGTCGGCGTCCTTGAGGCGGTCGGCCGTACGGGCGAGGAGACCGCCCTCGGCGGCACGGCGGGCGCGCAGCTCGCGGCCGCGGTGCACCTGCTCGGTGACGTTGGCCAGGTGGAAGTAGGTGGAGAAGGCGCGGACCAGCTTGGCGGCGGTCTCCAGCTCTATGCCGCGCAGCAGCTCGGCGGCGGCCTCGCCGTCCTCCCGGGTGAGGCGGCGGACCTTCTCGACCAGTTCGAGCAGCTCGGGGCCCTCCTGCCGGACGAGGGTCTCGCCGAGCAGGTCGCCCAGTCGCCGGATGTCGGCGCGCAGCTCATTGTTGGTCGTGGTGGCCTGGTCGTCGGCACTGCTCACAGGTGCGGCTCCTTGCAGTGTTTGAAGCTCGTCTGGAGGGAACCCGGACGGCGGTCCCGCGGCGGCTGCCGCATACAGGACGGACATCCGGGAAGAAAACAGAGCGGACCGCGCTGTCCGACCGACACCCAGGATAGGTGTCCACTCTGACGCGCGGTCTCACGGGCTTCGTCCACCGGTCGGCGCGCTGCCATACTTACGTTGCCGTAGGTTACGGAACCGTAGGGAAGTCCATGCTGAACTGTTGCTGCCCGGCTCCCGCCGTCCGACGCTCCGCCTCCACCTCCGAACCCCACAGGGGACGCCCATGACCACGAGCTCCGATGTGATCGACGACGCCCCGCGGGCGAACGACGACGGCACTCCGCTCCCCGCCGCCACGCTGGGCGGCGAGAAGAAGGGGTCGCTGGAGCAGATCACTCTTCTCCTCTTCATCACCGTCCCGTTCCTGGCCCTGCTCGCGGCGGTGCCGCTGGCGTGGAGCTGGGGCGGGGTGAGCTGGCTGGACCTCGGCCTGCTGGTGTTCTTCTACTACCTGGGCTGCCACGGCGTGACGATCGGCTACCACCGGTACTTCACGCACGGTTCCTTCAAGGCGAAGCGCCCGCTGCGGATCGCCGTCGCGATCGCCGGGTCGATGGCGGTCGAGGGGCCGCTGGTGCGCTGGGTCGCCGACCACCGCAAGCACCACAAGTTCTCCGACGCGGACGGCGACCCGCATTCGCCGTGGCGCTACGGCGAGACCGTGCCGGCGCTGATCAAGGGCCTGTGGTGGGCGCACATCGCGTGGATGTTCGACGAGGAGCGCACTCCGCAGGACAAGTACGCGCCGGATCTGATCAAGGACAAGGCGATCCGGACGATCTCCCGCCACTTCATCTACTGGACGATGCTGTCGCTCGCGCTGCCGGCGCTGATCGGCGGCCTGGCCACCATGTCCTGGTGGGGCGCGTTCACCGGCTTCTTCTGGGGCTCGCTCGTCCGCGTGGCCCTGCTGCACCACGTCACCTGGTCGATCAACTCGATCTGCCACGCGGTCGGCAAGCGCCCCTTCAAGTCCCGTGACCGCTCGGGCAACGTGTGGTGGCTGGCGATCCTGTCCTGCGGCGAGTCCTGGCACAACCTGCACCATGCCGACCCGACGTCCGCGCGGCACGGTGTGGAGCGCGGCCAGCTGGACTCCTCGGCGCGGATCATCCGCTGGTGCGAGCAGCTCGGCTGGGCCTATGACGTGCGCTGGCCGTCACGCTCGCGTATCGATTCGCGCCGTATCTCCGGTACGGACGGCTCTCAGCCCCGGAAGGAGTCGGCGGAGGCGGCATGATTGACGCCGTGGCGACCGATCCCAGCAGCACCCCGAGCAACGAGAAGCCCCGACGCGCGCGCCGCACCCGGATGACGGGAGCGGAACGCCGGGCCCAGCTGCTCGAGGTCGGTCGCACGCTGTTCGCGACGAAGGGCTTCGAGGCCACGTCGGTGGAGGAGATCGCGGCGAAGGCCGGGGTCTCCAAGCCGGTGGTCTACGAGCACTTCGGCGGCAAGGAGGGCCTGTACGCGGTGGTCGTGGACCGCGAGATGCGCCGCCTCCTCGACATGGTGACCAGCTCCCTGACGGCCGGCCACCCCCGCGAACTCTGCGAGCAGGCGGCCTTCGCCCTCCTCGACTACATCGAGGAGTACACGGACGGCTTCCGCATCCTGGTCCGCGACTCCCCCATCCCCCAGTCCACGGGCTCCTTCGCGTCCCTGATCTCGGACATCGCGACCCAGGTCGAGGACATCCTGGGCCGCGAGTTCAAGAGCCGAGGCTTCGACGCCAAGCTGGCCCCCCTCTACGCCCAGGCCCTCGTCGGCATGGTCGCCCTGACCGGCCAGTGGTGGCTGGACGTCCGCCGCCCGAAGAAGGCGGAGGTGGCCGCCCATCTGGTGAACCTGGCGTGGCACGGGCTGGACGGGCTGGAGTCGAAGCCGCATTTGATAGGGCGCCGAAAAAGCTGAACCCGTAGTGCAGCAAGCAAGAGGGGCCCCTGCCGTCCGGCAGGGGCCCCTCACCGCTTCCGGCGTCAGCGCTTGAAGGCGTCCTTGGCCTTCTCCTTGGCCTGCCGAGCGTCACCCTTGGACTTCTCGGCCTGGCCCTTGGCCTTCATCGTCTCGTTGCCCACGGCCCCGCCGACCGTCTCCTTGAGCTTGCCCTTGGCCTGTTCCTTCTTGGCCTTGGCCTTCTCGTCCTTCGCCACGGTTCATCAACTCCCGGTCGGATGGAAACTCGGTACTCGGAACTCGGCGCCACCGACCGGGTAGCCACGAGGGCGAGGGACAAACACCGATCAGACTTCGGGCTCCAGGAACTCCAGCCGGTTCCCCACCGGATCCTCGGAGTAGAAGCGCCGGTACCCCGGCAGGTCCTCGTCCCAAGTGACGGGCACCCCAAGGGACTTCAGCCGGGCCGCGTACGCCTCAATGCCGGTCACCCGCAGCCCGGGATGCGCCTTCTTCGCCGGACGGAAATCCTCCTCCACCCCCAGGTGCAGCTGGACCGCCCCCGCCCCGAACCAGCACCCGCCCCGCGCCGCCAGCACAGGAGGCTTGGGGATCTCGACCATCCCGAGGACGTCGACGTAATACCCCCGCAGCGCACCCTCCGACCCAACCGGAGCCGCCAACTGCACGTGATCCACGGCCGCGAGCACCCCTCACACCCCCTTGCGGGCCACCGCGAACAAGCGCCGGAACGGGAGCACGGTGCCGTAGTCCTTCGTCGGGTACGCCTCGCGGAGCAGGTCGCGGTACTCCGTCACGAAGGCGTCCCGCGCCTCCGGGTCGTCCGCCAGGGCGGTCAGGGCGGGGCGCAGGCCCGTGCCCTTGACCCAGTCGAGGACGGGGTCCTCGCCCGCGAGGATGTGTTGGTACGTCGTCTGCCAGACGTCGGGCGCGCAGCCCAGGCGGGCCAGGTGGTCGAGGTAGACGCCGGGGGTGTGGACCGAGTCCTCGCGGCGCAGCACCTCGCCCAAGCGTCCCTTCCAGCGGGCGGTGGCGGCCAGCTCGCGCATCAGGGCGTGCAGGGGCGCGTCGATGTTGTCCGGCACCTGGAAGGCGAAGGTGCCGCCGGGCGCCAGCGCGGACACCCAGTCGCCGAACCGGTCCAGGTGCCCCGGCACCCACTGCAGCGCCGCGTTCGACACGATCAGGTCGTACGGCTCCGTCGGCGCCCAGTCCGTCGCGTCCGCGTGGGCGAAGTCGAGGCTGCCGCCGCCGGTGGTGGGGCCGGCGTAGGGGGCGGTCTGCGCGAGCATCTCGGGTGAGTTGTCGTAGCCGGTGATGTGCGCGGTGGGCCAGCGGTCGGCGAGGACGGTGGTCACGTTGCCGGGGCCGCAGCCGAGGTCGGCGATCCGGGGCGGGGTGCCGGGTACGTCGGTGACCCGGGCGAGGAGGTCGGTGAAGGGGCGGGCGCGGTGGTCGGCGTGGCGCAGGTACTGCGCGGGGTCCCAAGTCGTCATGCCGTCCACTCTCCCCGCCCACATATCTTGATGTCAAGAGACTCTGAATCAAGAGGCTTGATATCAAGAGACTTCATGTCGACACAACCACTACACTGATCGTCATGGAGGACGAGGTCGATCGGCTTGTCGCAGCGTGGCGCCGGGAGCGCCCCGACCTCGACGTGGAGCCACTTGAGGTGCTCAGCCGGGTGAGCAGACTGGCCCGGCACCTGGACCGGGCCCGCCGGCTGGCGTTCGCCGAGCACAGCCTGGAGCCCTGGGAGTTCGACGTGCTGACGGCGCTCAGGCGCGCGGGCAGCCCCTACCAGCTCTCCCCCGGCCAACTGCTGACGCAGACCCTGGTCACGTCCGGCACGATGACGAACCGTATCGACCGGCTCGCACAGAAGGGCCTGGTCGAGCGGCTCCCCGACCCCAGCGACCGCCGGGGCGTCCTGGTCCGCCTCACCGAGGAGGGCCAGGACCGCGCGGACCAGGCCCTGGCCGGCCTGCTGGCACAGGAGCGCGCGATCCTCGCGGAACTCTCCCGCGCCCAACGGGGCGAACTGGCAGGCCTGCTACGCCAGTTGACCGCCCCGTTCGACAACATCCCCGGCTAGGTCGACCGGACCCACCCCCGCACGCCTCGCCAGCGCGACCGCCGCGAGGGTGGAGTGGACGCCCAGTTTGCCGAGCACGTTTTGCATATGCGTCCGGACTGTGTGCGGGGAAAGGAACAGTCGCTCGGCGACCGCCTTGCGCCCCAGTCCGGCCACCATGCAGCGCAGCACTTCCCGTTCCCTCGGCGTGAGGGACTCCACGAGCCGCTCGCTCTCGGTGCGGTGCTTACGGGCGGCCATCAACTCCCGTAGGACGCCGGTCAGTAGGGCGGGTGGCAGGTGCGTCTCGTCGCGAAGCACCCCTCGGATGACGGTTAAAAGTCTGGACAGCGAGCAGTCCTTGGCGACCCAGCCGGAGGCCCCGGCCTGCAGGGCCAGCGCGGCCCGGCGCGGATCGTCCTTCTCGGCCAGCACGACCATCCGTACGCTCGGCTGGGCCGAACGGACCCCGGCGACCAGGGAGATCCCGTCCACCAGCCCGTCCTCGTTGCCCGCCTGTACAGGCACGGCGGGCCGGACGCCCGGCACGTTGCCGCCCAGATCGGCGTCCACGAGCAGGACGTCGAATCTGCGGCCCTCGGCGTTCGCGCGCTCCATGCAGCGCAGCGCGGCGGGACCACTGCCGGCCGCGGACACGTCGACATCGGGCTCGGCGGCCAGTGCCGCGGCGAGCGACTCGGCGAAGATGCGATGGTCGTCGACGACCAGGACTCGGATGCGAACCACGAAACCCCCTTCCCCAGGCTCCTGGTGGAGCAGGGGATACCTCATCGTCGGGAGACGAAGCGATGATTGCGGGTACGACGCCCGGGAGCGGCCTGAGCCGCACGGCCGCCGCCGTGCAGACACTGCTACCCCCACATCGGGCGTCGTACCCGACTTGTCTCGCCCCCTGAACAGCACCGGCCCCCACCGGTGCTGCTCACAGCGTACGGCTGGGGCGCAGCAGCGGAAGCTAATTTGCAGAACTGACTGTCCGACCCGTTTATGGTGGGCCGCATGTTTCGTATTGAGACGGAAGTCGACAAGGAGCGACGCGATCTGCTCCGCGCCCGGCTGCACGAAACCAACACGGCCGCGTCGCCGATGCTGCGCGCCCTGCGCGGAACCCCTCGCGAACGTGAAGTTCCGCTCCAGATCTGGGCGTTGGACGAGACGGGCGAACTGGCGGGCGGACTGGTCGGCCACACCTGGGCGGACTGGCTGCACGTGACGTACCTGTGGGTGGACGGCCGCCACCGCGGCACGGGCCTCGGCTCCCGCCTCCTCGCCGACGCGGAGCGCATCGCCCGCGACGAGCGCGACTGCGTGGCCGCCCGCCTGGAGACCTGGGACTTCCAGGCACCCGACTTCTACAAGAAGCAGGGGTACGAGGTGGTGTGCGTGATCCCGGACTATCCGCCGGGGGTCACGGAGTACACCCTGACGAAGAGCCTGGTCACAGCTCGCTGAGGGCGTCCAGGCTGATGTCGACGTCGATGTCGTACGGCAGGCTCAGGTCAAGCTTGTCGTGGTGGATGCCGGTCAGGGCGTACGTCTTGTTCACCGGGTCGATTTCGTAGACCCGCACCACCGGGTGCTGGTTGCCCTCAGCCATCTCGACCAGCCAGAAGTACGGGATACCGGCGGCGGCGTACTTGCGGGGCTTGGTGTCGCGGTCGCGAGCCTCGGAGTCCGGGGAGACGACCTCGACGGCGAGCAGGACATCCTCGGCCTGGAAGCAGGTCTGCTCCAAGCCTGTGATGGCTTCGGCACGGACGACACTGAGGTCGGGCTCAGGGCCGTTGCGGCGGTCGAGGACGACAGTCATCTCGCGGCAGACCTTCAGCTCCCCGGGGACCGTACGACGCAGGCCGGCCACCAGAAGGTCGATCATTCGACTATGGAAAATCCTCGGCGGGCTCACGAAGACGAGGCTCCCGTCGATCAGCTCGGTGTGCGGCGGGAGGTCGGGCAGGGTGAACAGGTCATCGACGGTGTACCCGTCGCGCGGTGGTACCGGCCAACGGGTGCCGGGCCCGTCGGCTGACCCGGGCGGCGGCTCGGGGGTCTGCGCGGCGATCGGCTCGGCGGTCATGGTGATTCCTCCCATGGGCGGGATTCTCGGCCTGCGCGTCCACGGTAACCGCCGGAATCCGCGAACGTCATCACAAGGGGTGACCGGCCCTGCCTGGCCGTCCCTCGGTGTCGTCGCCCCACCATCCGACGAGCGGGGGCGACAACGAGCCCGGGATCAGCTCACCCGCCGCGCCCCCGCCGAAGGCACCGCCGGGAACACGCGCGGGGCGGTGTAACCCGCCGCCGCGAACGCCTCCTCGACCGCCTTCGTCACCGTGTCCGTGTCGGCGGCCTCCACCAGGACGACCGCCGAGCCGCCGAAACCGCCGCCCGTCATCCGCGCGCCGAGCGCACCCGCGCCGACCGCCGTGTCGACCACGAGGTCCAACTCCGGGCAGGAGATGCGGAGATCGTCACGGAGGGAGGCGTGGCCCTCGGTCAGGATCGGGCCGATCGCGCGTACGTCTCCCGCGTCCAGGAGGGTGATGACCTGGTCGACCCGGTGATCGTCCGACACCACGTGGCGGACGTAGCGCTGGATCCGCTCGTCCGACAGGCGGGCCAGGGACGATGACAGATCCTCGTACGCCACGTCCCGCAGGAACGGGACGCCCAACTGCCGCGCGCCCTCCTCGCAGCCCTCACGGCGTTCCGCGTACGCGCCGTCGCCCAGCGCGTGCTTCACGCGGCTGTCGACGACCAGCAGCGAGAGGCCCTCGGACGCCAGGTCGAAGGGGATCTGACGGATCGACAGGTCCCGGCAGTCGAGGTGGAGCGCGTGGCCCTCCTCGCAGCAGGCCGAGGCCGTCTGGTCCATGATCCCGCAGGGGACGCCGACGAAGTCGTTCTCCGCGCGCTGCGAGAAACGCGCCAACTCCGGCCCCGACAGGCCCAGTTCGAAGAGGTCGTTCAGGGCCAGGGCCGTGACCACCTCAAGCGCCGCCGACGACGACAGGCCCGCGCCCGTCGGGACGGTGGAGGAGAGGTGGATGTCCGCGCCTGTCACCTCGTGGCCCGCCTCGCGGAGCACCCAGACCACACCCGCGGGATACGCGGCCCAGCTCGTGTTCGTGCGCGGGACCAGCTCGTCCACGTGCAGCTCTACGACCGGGCCCTCGATGTCCGCCGAGTGGAGGCGGAGAACGCCATCCGTACGGCGGGACACCGCCGCCACCGCCGTGTGCGGCAGGGCGAGCGGCATCACGAAGCCCTCGTTGAAGTCGGTGTACTCGCCGATCAGGTTGACCCGGCCCGGCGCGGCCCAGACGCCCTCGGGAGCCGTCCCGTACAGCGCCTCGAAGCCCTCACGTACACCCCGTACACCCACGTGCGATCCCCTAACCCTTCGATCAGTTCGATACGTTCTGTGCGAACGCCCACGCGTCCGCGACGATGCCCGCGAGATCCGCGCGGGTCGGGTTCCAGCCGAGGCGCTCCTTGGCGCGGGTCGCCGAGGCCACCAGGGTCGCCGGGTCGCCGCCGCGGCGCGGGGCCACGACCTCGGGGATCGGGTGCCCGGTGACCTGGCGGACCGTCTCGATGACCTGGCGGACGGAGAAGCCCTCGCCGTTGCCGAGGTTGCAGATCAGGTGCTCACCCGGGGTGGCCGCCTTCAGCGCGAGCAGGTGCGCGTCGGCCAGGTCCGCCACGTGGATGTAGTCACGCACGCAGGTGCCGTCCGGCGTCGGATAGTCGTCGCCGAAGACGGAGATCGCCTCGCGCTTGCCCTGCGCGACCTGGAGGACGAGCGGGATCAGGTGCGACTCGGGCTCGTGCCGCTCGCCACAACTGCCGTACGCACCGGCCACGTTGAAGTAGCGGAGCGACACCGCGCCCAGTCCGTGCGCCGCCGCCTCGCTGGTGATCATGAAGTCGACCGACAGCTTGGAGGCGCCGTACGGGTTCGTCGGGGAGGTGCGGGTGGTCTCGACGATCGGGACCTCGTCCGGCTCGCCGTACGTGGCCGCCGTGGAGGAGAAGACGAGCTTGCGGACGCCGGCCTCGCGCATGGCGGCGAGGAGGGCCATCGAGCCGCCGACGTTGTTCTCCCAGTACTTCTCCGGCTTGACGACCGACTCGCCGACCTGGGAGAACGCGGCGAAGTGCAGGACCGCGTCGTACGAGGAGTCGAGCCACTTGGCGGCGTCGCGGATGTCGCCCTCCACGAACGTGGCACCCGCCGGTACGCCCTCGCGGAAACCCGTCGAGAGGTTGTCCAGGACGGTGACCTCGTGGCCCGCCTCCAGCAGGTGCTGGGCGACCACGCTGCCGACGTATCCCGCGCCGCCCGTGACCAGGTACTTACCGCTCATCAACTCGCTACCTCTCGCAGTCGCTCGGCCGCGCGCTCCGGCGGCACGTCGTTGATGAACACGCTCATGCCGGACTCGGAACCCGCGAGAAACTTCAGCTTGCCGGACGTACGGCGAATGGTGAAAAGCTCGAGGTGGAGCGCGAAGTCGTCCCTGCTCACACCGTCGAACTCCTCCAGTGTGCCGAACGGCGCCTGGTGCCAGGCGGAGATGTACGGCGTCGGAGGCTCGCCCTCACCGAAGATCCGGTCGAAGCGCCTCAAGAGTTCCAGATAGACCTTGGGGAACTCTGTGCGGGCCGCCTCGTCCAGGCCGAGCAGATCGGGCACCCGGCGCTTGGGATACAGGTGGACCTCGTAGGGCCAGTGCGCGGCGTACGGCACGAAGGCCGCCCAGTGTTCACCCTCAAGGACGACCCGCTCACCGGCGAGTTCACGCTCCAGGACCGAGTCGAAGAGGTTCTCACCACCCGTCGCCTCCTTATGAGTTGCGAGTGAACGCAACATCAGCGCGGTGCGCGGGGTGGTGAACGGGTAGGCGTAGATCTGGCCGTGGGGATGACCGAGCGTCACGCCGATCTCTTCGCCGCGGTTCTCGAAACAGAAAACCTGCTCGACGGAGGGAAGATGCGACAGCTCCGACGTCCGGTCGGTCCACGCGTCGAGGACGAGGGCCGCCTGCTCCTCGGTCAGCGAGGCGAAGGACGCGTCGTGGTCGGAGGTGAAGCAGACCACCTCACAGCGCCCGGAGTCGCCGGCCAGCGAGGGGAAACGGTTCTCGAACACGGCGACGTCGTACGACGAGTCCGGGATCTCGCTCAGCCGGTCGCCGGTCGTCGGGCAGAGCGGGCACTGGTCGACCGGCGGATGGTAGATGCGGCCCTGGCGGTGCGAGGCGATCGCCACCGAGTCGCCGAGCAGCACGTCCCGCCGTACCTCCGAAGTGGTGACCGTGCGCTCCAGCGGGCGTCGGTCCACCGCGTCGCGCACGGTGTCGTCCCGCAGGTCGTAGTAGATGAGCTCACGACCGTCGGCCAGCCGGGTCGAGGTCTTCTTCACGCCGGGCTCTCCATCCGTACGTACATCCACGCCGCCATTCAGGCTTCACACAGAACCAAACACCGAACCGAACACATCAAACCACAAACCCCCTCAGCTGTCACCAACAAAATCAAACAAAGAACACCAAACAAGGTGAGCGCTTGATGCAGACCCCCACCTCTCTCGCCGCCGAGCTACGGCTCCCCACCAACGGGCTCGACTACGCGATCCTGGCGATCTACTTCGTGGTCGTCCTGGGTATCGGCCTGGCCGCCCGCAGATCGGTGAAGACGAGCCTCGACTTCTTCCTCTCCGGGCGTTCGCTGCCCGCCTGGATCACCGGACTCGCCTTCATCTCGGCCAACCTGGCCGCCACCGAGATCCTCGGCATGGCCGCCAACAGCGCCCAGTACGGCGCCTACACCGTCCACTGGTACTGGATCGGCGCCATCCCCGCCATGGTCTTCCTCGGCCTGGTGATGATGCCCTTCTACTACGGCTCGAAGGTCCGCTCGGTCCCCGAGTTCCTGCTGCTCCGCTTCGACAAGTGGGCACACCTGCTGAGTTCGATCCTGTTCGCCTTCGCCGCCATCCTGATCGCCGGTGTGAACCTGTACGCCCTCGCGATCGTCGTCGAGGCGCTGCTGGGCTGGCCGCAGTGGGTGGCGATCGTGGTCGCCGGTGCGTTCGTGCTCGCGTACATCACCCTCGGCGGACTGTCGTCGGCGATCTACAACGAAGTGCTGCAGTTCTTCGTGATCCTGGCCGCCCTCATCCCGATCTCCTACCTCGGCCTGAAGAAGGTCGGCGGCTGGGACGGGCTCACCCACAAGCTCGACGCGGCCCACGGCAACAACTTCACCACCGCGTGGGGCGGCACCGGCATCGGCAGCGTCAACCCGCTCGGGGCGAACTGGCTGACCATCGTCCTCGGCCTGGGCTTCGTGCTGTCCTTCGGCTACTGGACGACCAACTTCGCGGAGGTCCAGCGCGCGCTCTCCGCGAAGAACCTGTCGGCCGCTCAGCGCACCCCGCTCATCGCCGCGTATCCGAAGGTCTTCATCGTGTTCCTGGTGATGATCCCGGGGCTGGTCGCCGCGGCGCTCGTCCCGAAGATCGGCACCAGCGGCTCGGATCTGCAGTACAACGACGCGATCCCGTACCTGATGGAACAGCTGCTGCCCAACGGCGTCCTCGGCATCGCGGTCACCGGCCTCCTGGCCGCCTTCATGGCCGGCATGGCGGCCAACGTGTCGTCCTTCAACACGGTGTTCACCAACGACATCTGGGCCAAGTACGTGGTGAAGGACCGCGAGGACGCGTACTACGTGCGCTTCGGCCGCCTGATCACGGTGATCGGCGTAGCGGCGTCGGTGGGCACGGCGTTCCTGGCTTCATCGTTCTCGAACATCATGAGCTACCTCCAAACGCTGTTCTCCTTCTTCAACGTGCCGATGTTCGTCGTCTTCATCGTCGGCATGTTCTGGAAGAAGGCCACCCCGAAGTCCGGCTTTTGGGGCCTGCTCGCGGGCACGGTGACAGCGATGGTCAACTACTTCTGGATCTACAAGCAGGGGATCATCTCCATCCCCTCCGACCAGGGCGCGAACTTCGTCTCCGCGATCGCCGGGTTCGTCGCCGGTGCGGTGGTCATGTTCGTGGTGTCCCTGTTCACCCAGCCGAAGTCGGCGGAACAGCTCCAAGGCCTCGTCTACGGCACGACCAGCCCCGGCATGACCGAGGCACCGGCCGCGGGCGACGACGCGTGGTATCGCCGACCGGCCCTGCTCGGCTGGGGCGCGGTGATCCTGGCCGCCGTCTGCTACATCCCGTTCTCGTTCTAGTCGCGGGAGGATTGAGAAACCATGTCTGAACACTCAGGACACTCAGAGCACGACGTCCAGCGCGAGGTCAGTGAGCTGGAGAGCAAGTCGACGACCGCGTCCCGGCTGTTCGATCTGCGGCTGATCATCGGGGGTTTGTTCGTCGTCTACGGCGTCATCGTCACGATCGCGGGGATCAGTCCTTCGCAGGCGACGCTGGACAAGGCGGAGGGCGTCAACATCAATCTGTGGACCGGGATCGCGATGTTGCTGCTGGGGATTTTCTTCCTCGGGTGGCTGAAGCTGCGGCCCGTACCTCCGGTGGAAGTGACTACGGAGGAGGAAAAGGGGGCTT
>NZ_BARF01000134.1 GCF_000367365.1 Streptomyces prunicolor NBRC 13075
CAGGTCGCGGTCCTTGGCAAGGCTGCCCTTGACGCCCCAGGTGATGAATTCGGACGACTGCTTGAACCCGCCCTTGCGGGGCCGGCTGGCGGGCTTGATCCACGGGATGGTGCCGCTCCAGGTCCAGCCGGCCATCTGCAGGGCGTCGGACGTGGTCGGCTCCTGGCGCCAGTCCGAGAAGACGAGGCGACCGCGTGCTCGGTGGAGGCCCGGTACGCCTCGGTGAGCAGGGCGGTCAGCCAACTCCGGTAGCTCCTCTGGTCTCGGTTTTCTCCGGGGAAGTTCTGGAGGTCGTGCGCGCTGTTGCTGGTGACGTACTTGGCGCGCGCCGTACGACCGGTGCGGTCCGAACTCGTACGCCCGCCGGAGTTGTAGGGCGGGTCGGTGATGACGGCGTTGACGCTCTCGTCCGGGAGGGTCTTCAGCACGGTGAGGGCGTCGCCTCGGTGCAGCGTGTAGCTCATGTGCGGGGCCTCTTTCAGGGCACGGCGGGACTCGACCCGCTCCAGGCCGCGTTCAACAGCGCTCGTCCGGGGCGGGGTTGCGCCGGACGGTAGCCGCGATTTCCGGCCGCACCCAGCCAACCGTGCCGTGCTCCGGGTCCGGGCCTGGGAGCTGTTTGGTGCGGCCGGAATCCCCGTCTACTGTCTCGCCAAGTCACCGGGACGGAGCCCCGCTCCACCCCTACTGACCTGTGCTTATCCGTGCCGCCTGGTCCAACAGAGCTGCACAGAAGGCATGTTGTGCTCTTCGTTCCGAAAGCCGTGAGGAGATCGGTGTACCGCCTGAGATTACGAGCGCGGCTGGCTGCCGCGCGTGACCCGAGACCGGCGTCCGGGAGCTACCAACTCCCCTGACCCGGGCCCGCCCCGAAAGGCGGATTCACATCGGCGCGGTGCCGACGGCCTTGCACGAGAAGTCGGCACCGCGCCTCCTGCGAACCACGAGGAGCCGCTGCGATGCAGCATGCCCTGATACCCCCGCGTCCCGACCCAGTACCACTGCTCGGCCAGCATCACCGTCTCGGTGAACGGCGGCGGTGATGAAGAAGACCACCGGGGCCGTCGTCGGTCTCATCGGGTCCGGTTCGCTGCTTCTGACCGTTCCGATCCTCGCCGTCGGCGCCGGAACGGCTTCGGCCTCGTGCTCGACCGGCAACGCACAGGCTGTGGATACCTCGGCCGTTGCCGCTCAGGTGAAGGCGATCCTGGACGGCGACACCACGGAGACCGTCTCCGTGGCGGGGCTGGACGATCCGGCCGAGCAGGTGCCCAACGCCAAGACGATCCAGGCCACCGGCGTCGCGATGAACATCCCGGCCCGCGGGCAGATCGTGGCCCTGGCGACCGCCCTTCAGGAGAGCCGCCTGCGCAACCTCACCTACGGCGACCGCGATTCGCTGGGCCTGTTCCAGCAGCGTCCGTCGCAGGGCTGGGGCACCGCCAACGAGATCCTCGACCCGGTGCACGCCGCGACCAAGTTCTACGAGGCGCTGGAGAAGGTCTCGGGCTGGCAGTCCCTCTCGGTCACCCAGGCCGCCCAAGCGGTACAGAGGTCCGGCTTCCCCGAGGCCTACGCCAAGTGGGAGCCCCTGGCCACCGCCTTGCAGCAGGCCATCGCACCCCTGCTGCCGACGGCCAGCGGCACGTCGGCGAGCGCGTCGGCGTCCGACGCGGCCGAGACCGGCAGCAATTCGCCCACTACCGCAGGCAGTTGTACGGCCGACGGAGACGGTACCGACTTCGGAGCCATCCCGGCCGGCGCTGTGCCCGCCGGCTACAAGATCCCCGCCGACGCCCCGACGAAGGTCCGGACAGCGATCCGCTGGGCACTGGGCCAGCTCGACACCTCGTATCAGTGGGGTGGGAGCTGCACCAACTCCCACGGGTCCGATCCCATGGGCCGCTGCGACTGCTCCTCCCTGATGCAGCAGTCGTACAAGGCCGCCGGGCTCACCCTGACCAGGACGACGTACACGCAGGTCAAGGAGGGCAAGGCGGTATCCGTCGACGCTCTTGAGCCGGGCGACCTCGTCTTCACCGAAGGGACGGCCCAAGTCCCTGAACACGTCGGCATGTTCATCGGCCAGGGCTTGATCATCAACGCCCCGCACACCGGTGACGTGGTCCGTATCGCGACCCTCGTGTCCTGGAAGTCGCAGATTCTCGCGGCCCGCCGAGTCGTCTGACCGACGTTTCCCCCCTCCCCCCTCTTCTTCTCGCACCGCCGCTTCGCCCTCGCGGGCTTTGGCGTGCATTGAATCGAACTGGAGTTCTTAATGTTTCTCGCCGACAAGGTCGTCCAGCTCGCCTACGACCCCGGGATCAAACCGAACGAGGGCGGATTGCCGGGCCTTTCCGTCCTCAAGCAGGT
>NZ_BARF01000133.1 GCF_000367365.1 Streptomyces prunicolor NBRC 13075
AGTTGTGGCGCCATCGTGCCAGCTCGCATCTGACGTGTCTGACTGCTTGTGTCCGCGCTCTCGCAGGCTCGCACCTTGATCTCATCGGCCGCATACTTCACCGTCAGAGCCAGGACCGATTGCTGGTCACCGCGTTGGTAGCGGAGCAGTACCAGGCTCACCGCGCCAGCTGCAATGAGTCGCTCTACCGAAGCCGCGCGCTCCCCGAGCGCATCGTAAATATCAGCCCAGGACCGGACAGGTCTACGAATCCGTCCCAGATCCTCCACCCACGCGAGCTGCCTGTTTGCCCGGCTGAATCCAGGGCGCCCTGCGCGCTTCTTCAAACGGTGCGGGGTATTCCAGATCTCCACAGTGCCGCTCGTGGAGCCGCAGCGGGTGCGCACGACGTGGCCCTCGAGCCGAGCCAGGCTCTCGGCGTCATAGAGCACGAACGTCGTCAGGTCTGCTTCGAGGTACCGCTCAAGATCACAAACGTTGTCTCCCGGCCATCCAGCCGCCGTCTGCTCGAGCCAGCCAGCGATTCGGGACAGCAACGTGTCGGGGGCAGTCCACGGCGCTCTGTCGGCCGGCCATACGTCGTCCCACAAGCACAAGTTGCCGGAGACTCCAGGACGAGCTGCACGGTCGACGTGAAAGGTGACCTCCAGCTGTGCTCCCGTGTCTAGAAGCCGGACCTGCGGTGGATGAAAGGGGAAGCGTTCGTCGACTTCGATCTCCACGCGCGCCCAGGTTTCGGCACCAGCACGGAGCCAAGGAACAGGTCCTCGTAGGCGTACACCATCGTCGGTGAAGCCATGTGCTACCAAGCCCTCGCGGAGCAGGTCAGCGTCCCAGCTATCGGCCCCACTCACGCGTAGCGGTCCTGCCCCGCCGGGACCGCCAGCGCACCCTTGATGACGCTCCTGTTCTTGGTCGTACCGTCCGCGTTGCAGTAGTCGGGCAGTGGAAAGACATCCTCCGGTACCTCGGTGTTCTGGGTCGTACCCAGAAGCCGACGCCACTTCACAGCTGCCACACACCTATCTTCTTCACCAAGTGCTGCCTCGGCGAGATCTGCAGCTCTCGCCATCTGGTCTGCCGCCGCCTCAATCTGCTCTGCTGTGGCCTTCGTCTTGATCGTCTTATCGGACAGCGTGGGATCGACAGGTCCTTCATCCACGTGCTCCGGCAGGATCTCGGCGATCCGTCGCAGGATCCGTGTGAGGTATGCAGCGACCGTCTGCTCGTCCGGCTGCAACTCTTGAAAGGCGTGGTAGGTCAGGACCTCGAAGAAGTAGCCACCCGGTTGGTCATCGACCCAGGTACGGCGCACCTGTCGGACGAGTTTGACGATCCGGACGTAAACACCGCTGTCTTCGTCGTCCTCGTACAGGAGAAACGACTTGTTCGCCGCAGTCGTCAGCTCCGTCATTTTGGTCGGGTTGGTCTCGACCCACCGCGCCAGGCCGTCTTCCTCGATCCGCTGAGGAATTTCCCAGTGATCTCCACACGGTCGTGCGATCACCACGTCCACCGACAAGTCGTAGTTGGGGAAGTCGACCTTGACCGAGCGATGCTGACGCTCCACGTCTCCCGGGAACGCCACGCCAAGAATATCGGCAACATGATCAAGAATTGCCCCTGGCCTGAGGGACCCATCGGCTTTGGTCAGCCGTGCGAATACATCGACGTCCTTCACCCGTTTGATGGAAACGTGCCGTTTGTACGACCCAATGAGCAATGGATCGACTCCGAGGCTACGAAGGCGTTCGTCATCCTCCAGCACTGTCGATACCTGCGCGTGTGCGTCTTGCGCGTGAGCAGCGTCCTCATCCGGCTCGACGGCGCTAAGTGCCTTTCCGAATTGGGTGGGAAGCGCGGCCATCCCTGGTCCTCTCGCCCAATGGTGCGTCACTCTCGGAAGTGGGCTCAGTCGCGAAGCCACACATGCCCACTGCGCCCTAGCTCGGCCCCGTGCCGAACCCGCACCACATCGTTCCCAAGAGGCTACGACTCACCACTGACAATCCCGGCCCGTGACGACCCACCGCCCCGCGGCGCCCAGGCCGACATGCAAGCCGGGCGGAGATCCACCACACCCAACAGCCCATGGGGCACATCACCGCGAGCGAGGCTGACATGAGGAAGTCGGGCCAAGATCAGACCGGCCGTCGACCATCGCGCCTGGTCAGAACCCCACAGCGTGATTGTGGAAGTCACCACCCATACGTCAGCGGTGCCCATATCCACGACCAGGTCGTCTGCGATCTCGTCGGGGTTGGTCACCGGTTCGCCTGGAGCATCACCGTGAGTACCGGCGAGGCCGGCGACGGCTGGCTCCGTCCAATGTCCTCGTACCCCCACGACTTGTAGAGCAGGTGGACCTTTCCGTCGCTGGCGACCGGGTTGACTATGAGGGTGACGTATCGCTCCTCACGGGTGGCGAGGAGTGCGTCATGAATGCGCCGACGGTGCCGGTCTTCCGCCAGGTCGGGCGGACGCCGATCTCCTTCAGGGCCACCGACGGGCGCTCGGTGTACTTCTCCGCCGGCGTCGGGCTGGTGCGCTGCCAGTACCGGTCGCCGTGGTCGATGGTGTTGCCGTAGGCGTAGCCGACCGAATGGCCGTCCGCGTACGCGAGGACGGCTACGAACCCCGCCTCAGTACCGTCGCGGTCCAGGCGTTCGCCGAACGCGGTGACCGCGTAGTTCGGCAAGTGCAGCAGCAGGGCGCGCACCTCGGCGTACACGTCGAGGAGGTCACTGCGGACGGTGTCGAGGGTGGTGAAGGTACGCAGTTCGATGGCAGGCGCCGTGGTTATGCGGCCATCCTCCAGGTGGCAACATCAGCGGACAGGCCCTGACCCCACGTCAGGGTGAGGTCCGGGCCGCCGACCAGGTTTGTATGCCTGAGCCGACGATGTGATAGCTCAACAAGCATCTGGGGGCCGAAAGGTGGGGACGAATACCGTTGCGTTCGGGCATGATGACGCCGCACTCGTCCCTATGCCCATCCGTCCAGCGACACCTGAGGACCACGGGTGAGATACCGGCCGAGAGCGCTCGCGGTGGTGTCCACGAACTCCTCAGGAATGGCCTCGGCATCGACCCAGCAGACTTGTGCGTGCTTACGTGGCTCGCGGTTCTCCGGTTCGCCGGTCCACTCGTGGGCTACGAAAACGACGGTCAGGAAACCGTTCGGGGCCTCGACGCCCCAGGCGCCATGGATGATGTGGGCGACCGTCAGAGCCTCAGGTTTCACGGTCAGGCCGGTCTCCTCATACAGCTCGCGCACCGCAGTCTCGGTGATGGGCTCGCCGGGTTCGCTCTTACCGACGGGAAGATCCCACATCCCCTGAGCGAACTTGGCGTTCTCACTGCGCTGGAGAAGGACGACGCGGTTGGTGGCCTTGTCATGGACGATGACTGCGGCGACCAGCAGGGTCATGGATTCGAGGGCGGGCGGTAGGGCTTTGGGCTGGTCATCGGTTGTCCGCTGAGCCACGGCTGGTGTCCCTTCGTCGGCCGGTTGGTGGGCAGCTTAGGCCAGTGCTTCGCGTGCGCGGCGGGCGAGTTCGGCTGCTCCGGGCACTTTGCGGCGCTGGTAAATGGAGAGGGTGGAGCGGAGTGAGGTGATGGCTTTGCGGGTGCGGTCGGAGGTCATTCCCTCCATGAGGGTCAGGGCCTGGGACCAGGCGGCGACGGCTTCGTCGGCGCGGGCTTGGGCGGCGAGGCTGTCGCCGAGGTCGGCGTAGGTGAGAGCGTGGACGCGCTTGTACTTCTCGGGGTCCCAGCGGATCAGCGCGTCTCGGTGCTGCTGTTCGGTGCCGATGTGGTCGGCGAGGTCGGTAAGGGTGCGGGCGGTGTGGCTGGCGACGGTGCCGGCGGCGGGGCCACTGACCCGGGAGTAGCTGGGCTGAGGAACGTCGTCGCGCAGGAGAGCGTCTTCGGCGGCGAGCAGGGCGCGGGCCGCTGCGGGCCTCTCACCGACGGCGGCGTAGGAGCGGGCGTGGGTGATGTGCAGGAGCGCCTCGGTCTGGCCGTCGACGTACCCGAGACCACGGACGAGCGCGCCTTCAACGAGATCGACGCAGTGGTGGGGCTGTTTGAGGCTAAGGGCCTGGTGGGCGAGGGCGCGCATCATCCAAGCGGCGTGGCCGTGCGGGTCGGCTTCCCAGGCGAGCTGGTAGCCGACCTGGTAGTAGCGCTGGGCGGCGCCCTCCTGGCCGAGGTCGTGGTGCTTCCACCCTGCCAGGTAGGCGAGTTCGGCCACGGCGCCGAAGGCTGCCCGCCGTAAGACTTCGCTCGGGAAACGTCCACGGAGCATGGGGGCGGCGGTGTCGGCGAGGTACGCGGTGACCGTGGTCAGGCCATGCCCACCGCCGAGGCGTTCGTCGGCCGCGCTGAAGGCAGCGGTGATCTGCCGTACGACGTCCACGTCCTCCGCTCCGACCACGGACGTGCCAGTGCGGGCACGGAGCATGCGAGCAGTGGCCTCATGGTCGTGAGCCAGCGGCATCGCGACGCCAGCGGTGGTGAAGGCGGCCACCGCGAGGAAGCGGCGGCGCTCAACGTCCGCCCGGCCGAGGTCAGTTGCGGCAAGAACAGGATCCCCTTCGGCTGACCCCTCGCCATCAGGTGCGCGTAGACCGATCTCGGTCCGGGTGATGATGCGGCCCGTGCGGCGGGAGAGGGCTTCGGCGAGGTACTGGCCGGTCCGGCCGGTGGGCTGGCGGGTGCCGTTGGCCCAGTGGGAGACGGCCGACTTGTTGGTCTGGAGGATCTCGCCGTTCTCGGCCGCGATGCGCCGGACGTCTCTCGCCAGGGCCTCGTAGGTGCAGCCGGTCGCGGAAATGGTGTCGCGCAGGCGGGAGTTGGGGTCTCTCGGCGCTGCCACGCTCGCCTCCCGTCCGGGGCTGTAAACCGCGTATACCGCTTCAACTGCCTCTCACCGTACCCACTGTGCGTGACGGAGGGTTCACTAATCATCAGCCGCCCGGCCCCGGTCCGACACCGAGACCAGGCTCCCCCTTCGGCCGGGCGGCCCCCGAAGTTCCGTACGCCTACACCGGGTTCGGGCATTCCTGTGCCCGGACCCGGCCGATCAGAGACGGAGACACGGTGACCACCATCGACACCACAGCTACGACGGACACGACGGCCATCACGGTCGTACTGCCCGAGGCGTTCGACGAGCGTTGGAGCCGCCTGCCCGGCATCCAGATCGACGGCCGGCGCATCACCATCGACCCGGCCGAGTACTTCTTCCGCTTCGAGTCCAGCACGTGGCTCGTCGCCGACTGGGAGCTGGTCAAGTCCCAGCTCCTGAACGTGGAGGAGACGACCGAGAGCGCGGTCGAGCAGCTCGCGCTGGAGTTCATCAAGACCCACGCCAAGTCCACCTCGGACGCCTCCATGGTGCTCGCCACCGCCTACGAGGTGTACGCGTACCTCTTCCGCGACGAGCACCTCGCCGGCCTCGGCCTGCCGCAGTTCACCGCCGACCACCTGCGGACGCTGCGCGAGGCGGCCACGCTGATGGCGCTCAACAAGGTCGAGTTGGACGGACACATCTCCAACGTCGGCCCGTGCTGGTTCTTCCCCGCCGCCACCTCCGTCGTCTTCGACCTGGACGACGAGACGGGCGGCATGCTCGACGAGGTCTACCACGGCGGCTGGTTCAACGAGCACCGCCGCATCGAGGCCATCAAGGCCCACGCCGCCCTCGGCGGACGGCTCGTGCACGGCTGCCAGTCCGTGCCGGACCAGAGCGGTGGCGTCGTGGCGCCCTACGGTGCCTCGATGACCGCCTTCCGCGACGACCTCGCGGCCTTCAAGTCCGGCTGGATCGAGCAGGTCTACGCCCACCGCGTGGACCCGGCCGCGTAGCACCACCATCTTGGCTCCGGGGCGGGTCGGCACCTCTCGCCCGCCCCGGACGCCACCAACCCCCTGGAGCCCCCACGTGACCGCGAACCCCACCACCGAACTCCTCGACAACCTGCTCACCCTGGCGAGCCGCACCACCGCCGTTCGCGAGGAGGTGCGCGTGTGGTCCATGTCCGGCGTCGAGCGCCTGACCTTCCCCGACGACACCACCGCCATCTTCAAGTACGCCAAGAGGCCGTTCGACAGCGAGGACCAGGCCCTCCGGCTGGCCCACACCCTCGGTGTCCCGGTGCCCACCGTTCACGCCTCCGCGGTGCTGGACGGCTGGCTCGGCATGCTGCTGGAAGACCTCGGCGCTCCGATTCGCGAGGCCGACGACCTCGACGGCGCAGCCGCAGCCGTCGTCCTGCACGGCACCCGCACCGCCTCCGCCCTGCCCGTCCTGGACCAGGAACGGCTGCGCACCCTGCCGACCCGAGCCCTGGAGCATCTCGGCCAACTCCGCAAAGCCGACCGGTGGCAGGACACGGACGGCGTCGAAGACGCGCTCGACCGGATCGCCCAGGCAGCCGAGACCCGCTCGGCCGGTACGACGGTGGCGCCGTTCGGCTGGGTGCACTCCGAGTTCCACCCCACCAGCCTCCACATCGGCCGGCACGGCTGGCGGCTGCTGGACTTCGCCCGCGCCTTCACCGGCCCCGGCCTCCTGGACCTCGCCAGTTGGCACGGCACCCTCGACACCCCCGATCCCGTGCGCCTGCGGGTCTTCCTGGACACCTACGTCACCGAAGGCGGCACCCCCGATGCTCTCGCCGAACGCGGCGGACTGCCCGCCGAGCAGTGGGCACTGGGCTGGCACCGCATGTGGGCCGTCGAGTGGTTCATGGAGCAGTCCATCCGCTGGATCAACGACCCGGCCAGCGACCCCGCGTACATCAAGGCCGTACGCCGTCACCTCACCGATGTCCTGCACCTCTTGGAGGTCTAGGTGCTCGCCGCCCAGGCTTCCCCTTGGTACGTCCACGCGTTGCAACGCACCACGGCTGCTCCCGCCGAACCGCTGGCCGTGCCCGCCCGGATGGAATGGACCACCCGGCCCGGCAGCGGGCCCGGCGCCGAAATCCTCGGCCCGGACCTGCGCCACAAGCGACTGCTCGAACTCGGCTGCGGCCCCGGCCACAACGCTGCCCACCTCGCCACCCGCTACGGCGCCCACGTCACCGGCGTCGACCTCGTCGGCCTCCAGGTCCGCCGAGCCCGCTCGCACTACGGTCGACTGAACAACCTCACCTTCGTCGCCGGCCACGCCCTGCACTACCTGCAAGCCACAGACGAGCAGTTCGACGCCGTCTACTCAGTCTTCGGCGCCATCGGTCTCGTTGCCCCCGAGCTTCTGCTCCCGGCCATCGCCCAGCACCTCAAACCCCGGCGCACTCTCGCCTTCTCGGTCCCCCACCCCCAACGCGGCGGCCTACGCCCCGCCACCGACGACCGGCCCCGCCGCGACTACGTCACCCTCCCCGACCGCAGCCAACTGCCCATCGCCCGCTGGGACTTCGACACCAACCGCTGGGAGAAACACCTCGACCGCGCCGGGCTCTGGCTCACCTCGGCCGAGGAGTTCCATGACGCGCGCCACGGTGGCCGCTGGCCCACCACTCTCCTCATCACCGCGCGCAAGCTCTGACCCCCAACCCGGCTCCCCTGGGAGAAACCGATGCGCCCGCCCTACCTCCTGCTCGACGTCGACGGCGTCCTCATACCTTTTCCGGACGCCGAAGAGGCCAGTCCGGCAACCCACAACCGGCACGATGTCGTGCCCGCTGACCGAAGCGCCGACGACCCGGTCACCATCTGGCTCAACCCTGCGCACGGCCCCTTGCTCATGCAGGTGATCCGGACCGGCCTGGTCACCCCCGTCTGGTGCACCAGCTGGCGCCACGATGCCAGCACTCTGATCGGACCGCTCCTCGGCCTCCCACCCCTGCCGTTCGTCGACCTCCCACGCCCGCAGATCACCACCAGCCACCCCAACGGGTATCTGTGGAAACGCGATCACGTCGACACCTGGCTCGGCGACGCGCCAGTTATCTGGATCGACGACGACTTCACCAGCCGCGACCACGAATGGGCGGCGGAACGCAGCACCCGCGGCCAGGCGACCACCCTGGTTCAGCCTGACCCCCACGTCGGACTCCTGGCCGAGCACCTGGTCGAAGTCCTGGCGTGGGCAGCGCTGTTGCCCGTCACACGGGCCGGTGTTCCAGACGCTTCAGCCAGGGCCGCATAACAGCGATAAGGCTGCAGGAAGCGCCTGGCCGGCCAAGAGGCAAGCACCGACACCCTCCTGAGTAGAAAGCGGCGATGGCTGCCGGGTCCTCGCCGCCCAGAGTCGGGGCCGTCCAAGGCGCTTTGGTCGGCGGCCTGTTGGAGGAGCTGCTGGGGGCCACGGCCGCCGCTGCGCGCCGCCCGCTAACATCTCTCCGCATGACGAGGCGGGGGTGGCGACTGGGTGTCGTGGCGGTGCTGGCGGCGATCTGCGTCTCCGGTCCCGAGCGCCCGGACGTCATCCGCACGGCGTCGGACCTCGGCCCCCTGCCGGCCGACCGCTACGACTACACGCCGCAGGACTACCAACGATCGCAGCGGGCATCAGCGTTGCTGGTCCGGCAGTGCATGGCGGAGCGCGGCCACCCGGACTTCCCGCTCGACCCCCGCTACCCCAGCGACCCCGTCGTCGCCATCGCGGTCAGCACCGACTACGGCGCCCTGGATCTCGCCGCCGCCCGCCGCTGGGGCTACGGCTGGGACCCGGCCAAGCCCCTGGCCCTCCCGCCGAAGGGCCGCCGTATGACCAATGCCGAGTACGCGGACTTCCCCGCCTGCAACGCTGAGGCGAGCCGGCTGCTGCTGCGCGGCATCGACCTCAAGCGCGATTGGCTCTACGCAAGTACACGGGCGATCGAGGTCGACAAGGCGGTCAAGCGCGATCCGCGCCTCCGTGCAGCTTGGGACGTGTGGTCCCGCTGTGTCGCAGAACAAGGATTCACGCGCTATCCCGACCCCGTCGCGGCGTACACGGACACCGCCTGGCAGCGGGGCAGTGACGGCAACACCCGGCATACGCAACGGGAGCGGGCCACCGCCGTCGCGGACGTCACCTGCAAGCAACGCCACCACACGGCCGAGCTCTGGCACGCTGCACGGGCACAGCAGCAGGCACTGGACATCGCACAGCACCGCGACCGCTACACCGCCGGGCTGCAGGCGCTGCGGACATACCGGGCTACCATCGCCGAGGTGCTACGAAAGCTCGGCTAACGGGGCGCCGACCCATCACTGCGAGTCCCGCCAGAGCCGAAGTTGCCCAGCCGACTGACCTTGCGCCCGCGTATTCCGTCACCCGAGCACCCCATTTCGCCGGTTCCCCCAACCGGGGCGCGGGTGACTCCCGGTCTCGTGTACAGCACCTAGCCGCAAGGGTGCGCGACTCCCCGGCTCACGCCGAAACGGCATCGCTACTCACGTATATAGCCACGGGGACAAGCCGCAAGACGCGCTCGTGCCCTCGCCACCACGAAAGGCGAGGGCGCTATCTCGGCTTGGCAGTGCTGGCTCGGCAAACGAAGCATTTCCCGCCTACCGGCGCTGTTGATGCCGCTGTTCAGCAGTCGTCACCGCTACCGGTGAGGGCTGGGGCCCCCGGCTCTGCTGGACAGGCGTCGAGCTTGCAATGGTCGAGCGTCGGCGGGCGGCCTCGGCACGGCGGTTGGGTGCCGGGTTTCGGCCGGTGTGCTGGATGCGGGTGATGAGCACGCGGGCGGGTTGGCGAGCAGTGTCCAACTCGCGCTGAGCAGCGGCCTCCTTGAGGAGCTGATGGGGTTGGTGGCCGCGGGCTTCGGCGTCGGCGAGGACGGTGGCGAGTGCTGGCCAGGCCGGATCGGAGAGGATCCGCTCGGCGTGGTCGGGGACAGCTGCTCGCACATCGCTGACCAGAACGCGACGCGCCTCCTCCCTTGGCGGTCGGGCTGCGAGTTCGGCGAGCGTCGGAGCTAGCGCACGGTCGGCGGCTGTCTGGAGGTGCTGGACGGCCTGGCGGGCGGCGTCGGTCTGCTGAGCGTGGTTCTGCGCTTCGTGCCAGCGCCCGGCGATAACCGCGGCCCAGACCAGGGCTGCGATCAAGGCAGCCAGCGCGCTGCCGTCGGGGCCGGTGGCGGTGTGGACGATGTCACGTGCCGCACTGCGCAAGGTGTGCGCGGCACGGTCTTCCGCCCAGACCTGAGACCGCTGGGCTCGGGCGAACGCCCTTGAGGCGGCTTGGAGTTGTGGACGCAGGTTGTCGGGGGCCTTCTGGGCGGTGGCTTCGATGAGCTCACCGAGGGCCGTGATGTGGGCTTGGGCGTGGGAGTCGTCAGTGAGATCGGTGTGGAAGGTGTCTACGGCGTCTGTGGCTTGTTGCCAGGAGGTGCTGGGGCGGTTGCGGCGGGCGGTGGGGTGCTCCTCCGGCACGGCGTTTTCCAGGCGGGCCTGGAGCTTGGGCAGGGTGAGGTCGGTGGCGATCCTCTTGCCCGAGTGGAAGATCTGTTCGCCCTTTCCGTTGATGTCTCCGGGGCGGCCAGCGGCGTAGCCGAGGAGATCCCCCGACGGGCCGCGCCTGGCCTTGATCAGGATGCCGTCGGCTTCGAGGTAGGCGAGCAGTTCCTCGGCGCTCTTGGCGTGAGGGATGGCGGCACGGATTCGGTCTTCGAGCCACGCGGGACTGGTCTGCTCCCAGCCGAGCCGTTTGGCCTTGTGCATCTCGGCCTGGGTGGGTCGACGGATGCCGGTGCGGTCACCCTTCTTCAACTGGCGTAGCCCGTAGTCCTTTTCGATCTCGCGGCATGCGTCGCCGACGCGGAGGCCGCTGTCGTGGAGTTTGGGGCGGCGGCCGTCTTCGCGGACGGTGGTGGCGAGGATGTGGATGTGGTCGTCCGCGTGGCGTACGGCGATCCAGCGGCAGGCCAAGTCGTCACCGGCGGGTGCGATGCCGGCCGCCTCGACGATGCGCTGGGCGATCTCGCCCCACTCGGCGTCGGAGAGATAGCGGTCTTCGGGGGCGGCGCGGACGGGGCAGTGCCAGACGTGGTCGGTGACCTTCTTGCCGAACTCGCTGTTGCGCAGACGGACGGGCTCGTCGAGATGGCGGGCCAATTCAGTGAGGGTGGCGTTCTCGTCGCGGCCGGGGTCGGGCATGCCAAGCATCGCGAACCCCGCCACGATGTGCGGATCGAGGTGTTCGTCCTGGCGGCCGGGGCCGTAGAGGTAGGCGAGCAGGCCCCGGGTGTTGGAACCGGCCGGTTTGATGGCGGCGATCACGCGGACGCCTCCGTCTCAGGGTCGACGGGCTGGCGCAGGGCTTCGGCGATCAGCTCCAGTAGGTCGTGGAGTTCGGTGAGGCGCCGGCGGATGTCGGGTGGGGTGTGGTCGCTGTTGAGGGCACGGGCGATCTGGTTGACGTTGACGCCGATCCGGTTGAGTTCGCGCAGGACCTGGGCGCGGAAGATGTGCGTACGGCGGCGGTCCTCGGACAGGGGCAGGTTGGCGGTGAACCTGCCGGTGATGAAGGCGAGGACGATGTCGGCGGCGAATCCGGAGTCGCCTTTGTAGCCGTGCTCGACAGCTGCCTCCTGGAGCTGGGTGTGCTCGTTGCCGGTGAAGCGCAGGGGGCCGACGCGGACGACGCGCTTGGTGCCGGTGAAGCGGCGGATCATGGGCTGCACGCTCTGCACAGCGGGCTCGCCGGCGGCGGTCTCGGCGGAGCGGGCGGGATGGAGTACTTCACGCTGGACGGCGTGGAGCGTGTCCGAGTCGGGGCCGCCCTCAGCCTCGAACTCTTGGTCCGGCGTCCCCTGGTGCTGGGCCGTCTCCGCCACCCCCGGGGCGGAGACCCCCGAAGTCCGGCCATGAGTCGGACTCGGGGTACTACTGGCTCCGCCAGGGGCAGCCCGTCCGAACGCGCGGCGCAAACGCCCCATCAGCGTAGGTGACTTCCTCAACGGCAGCGGCTCGTCACGAGCGTCCTCGGGGTGGTGCGGGTCGTGCGTCATGAACGGTTCTCCGGCGAAGGGCGCTAGGGCAGGCAGGTGGTCGGGAAGGTCCGGTGGAGCACGGGTGGCCACCGCCCCGTCCACAGGTGTGGATGAGCAAGGACGCGTGGGGCGGTGACCCGCAGGCCGGGTGACCGGAAAGGGATCAGGTCACCCGGTAGAGGTTCCGGTCAGCCGCTGGCCGGACCGGTGTCGGAGGCGGCTTCGGGCTGGGCCCGGAGGGTGTCCATCACCTCGGTCAGCCGTTTACTGCCGATCGTCAGCCCCTTGTCCTCAACTGCCGTTCGGACAACGGCTCGGGTGAGCTTGCCCTGCTCAGCGGCAGCAGCCCGTCCGATCTCCACGAGTACGTCGAGCGGGGCTCCGGGTGGACGGCCACCGCGCGGCTTGCTCTCCGCAGTATCGGAAAGTGGTTCCGACGACTGGACGGATCCGGCGGCCGATAGCTCAGTGGCCTGGACGGGATCGCGCGGTAGCTCGGCAGGCTGGACGCGCTCGACCGGAGTCTCAGCAGGCTGCGCGACCGCGACGGACGACGGCTCGACGGGCTGGACGGATGTGGTGAGCGCTGGTTCCGACACCTGGATGGAGACCGGGTCCGAGTGGTCGCCAGGCTGCTCGACGAGTTGGTGGATCTGCCGCATCAGTACGCCGAAGGCCACCATCGCGGCGGCCGGTGGCACTGCGGCGACCACGTAGTCGAGGCGCGGGACCATGCCGACGTTGCCCGTGCCGCTGACCCCGGCGACGTTCAGCGCGATGGAGCCGACCGACCCGATGGCGGTCACGGCGATGGCCCAGCCGTCGGTGAACCGGCGCAGGCCCGCGCGGAGCATGAGCAGTTCGCCCGCGACGATGAACGCGTCCAGTGTGGCGGGCCACGCCCAGCGGCGAACCGGTGACGCTCCCAGCCCGTGCTGGCCGGCGACGTCGGCCAAGTGCGCGTACGAGAGCCAGAACGCTCCGGCGGTCAGGGCAACAATGACGATGCCGGCCGCGCCGAGCACGTATCGCTCGGCATCGTGCTTGGTCATCGTCAACCGCCCTTTGCTCGACCGGTCGCCCGGCGGCTGGTGAAGTGGTGGATGGGCGAGGGGCAGGGGGGTCAAGCGAGGCACTCCTGGGGTAGCGGTGTGGTGCGTCTTGGGCGTCTTGGCCGTTGCAAGCGCAGGTCAGGGCAGGTACGGCAGTGGCTTCGGTCTTCCGTCCCGGCGGGTGCCGTCGGCGTCTTCAGCCCTGCGGCAAGGGAGGGTCAGGCAGTTCGTCGTGCTTGAACCCCGGCTCGGGTGGCCCTGTCGAGCCAGGACGGCGCCGGTGCGTCTCCCGTCTCGACGGGCAGGGCCGTGACCAGCGCTGATACGGCAAGGACGCCTAAGACGTCGTAAGACGGATCTGGGCAGCGTCTTGGGCGGGCAACGCGCTGGTCGTGATCACGTTGCCGTCTTGACCCCGACTGCCGTCTCGGCCGCAGGCCGTTTGACCTGCGAGATCACGGCAGGGACGGCACGGACGGCAACCAGCGGCGTCGGGGCTCAGCCGTCGCTCCGACGAGCAGGTTGGGCGTTCCCTGAGGGAACAGGGTGGACGGTGGGGCAGTACCGCCGCCAGGCGTCGAGGAACTTGTTGCGCATGTAGCCCTTGCGCTGGGTTCCGTCGGCCATCCGGACGTTGCCCGGCCTGATGTCGAAGTCCCGCAGCATCCTGCCCAGTTCGCGGGCGGTCAGCCCGCCGCGTCCCCACTCCGCCCAGGGAGCCTCGGGGTCCTGGCGCAGCTGATGGAGGAGTTCCTCGGTGGACAGGCTGTCCACCTCACGCTGAGCGGCGAAGACCCGGCGGATGTCGGCAAGGATCCGCGCGCCGCTGGGGTGGTCCTCCTCGGCCGCCGCTTCGGCGGCGACCATCCGTGCGCACGCCACACGGGCCCGGCGCGGCCAGGAGCCACCGGCCAGGTCGGCGACGATCACCAGGGGCTCCCAGGTGTCGGCGGCGCGGTCCTCGACCGGCATGTCCGGCTCCTGGTTCGCGGCCTCGTCCAGCAGGGGCCTGGCCCACGCGTGGATGCGGTCGCGCAGATCGTGCAGGGCCGGGATGTCGCGGCGGGAGCGGAAGGGCCTGACCTTCTCCCCTTCGGCCCGGCGGCGCATCCGGATCACCACCGCCCGGTCCATGACCGTGTCCGGCAGGTCGCCGATCCCTGCGATGGCCGCCATGGCGAAGGTGGCGAACTTGTGCGGGGTGTGGTCGTTGCCGACCACCCGGGTGACGTAACGGCCCCGCTGGTGACCGGCGTTCAGCAGGCCGCGCGTCTCCTCGTTCCGCTCCGCCTGCTTGGGCGTGCCGAAGATGGTGTCCGCCTCGTCCACCAGGAGTGTCGGTGGCTCCCCCTCATCAATGGAGCGGAAGATTGCCGCAGGCGTGGTGTTGATGGTGAGCATCGGCTCGTGGACCGTCTCGGTAAGCACGTCCAGCAATCGCGACTTGCCGCACCGCTTCGCGGGACCCACCACTGCCAGGCGCGGGGCGTGCTGCCACGCGGGCTGCAGATGCGTCGCCGCCACCCACAAGGTGATCGCGTCCAGTGCCTCCGGCGAGGGCGCGATCACGAACTGGGCGATCTGCGACCGCAGTTCGTCCAGCAGCTTCGAGCCGTGGGTCGGCTCCGCATCGGGTATCGCCTCCAGCCCGTTCGACGCATCCGCCTCATCGGCGCTACGGGCGGTCGCATTGCCCCCGTGACCCGGATCGACGTCGCCGGCCTGCGCGGCGCGGAGGTGGGCGCCGGGCCGGCCGGGTACGGCGGTCGTGGGCCAGCTCGCCTTTGCGGGGGCGGAATAGGGCTCGGGGTTCTCGGGTTGCACTCGGCAGCTCCTCGTCTGGCGGTAGCGGACGTGTATGTCCGTGCCGCCGGGTCGGTTCGCAGTGGATTGCTGGGGAGCTTTGGGGCCTCCGGCGTTGCACCGCCGGGGGCTCTCCCTCTTCTCGCAGGCATTCGGGTACCGCGAGGGACCACGGACAGTACGGTCACGCCTGTCCACAGTCCAGCGTTTCTGTGTCAGCTCAGCGCAGAAACGACTGCTACGCACCCGCCCCCTCATGCGGCCAGCCCCAAGAGGGCCAGGAGATCTGCGGTCACCACCCGATAGGCGTTGCCCAGCCTCAGCACCTTGCACGGGTACAGGCCCCGCTTCGCCAACTCGTATCCCTTGCTCCGCCCGAGCCCCAATGCCCGGTTGCCCGTCTCCAGGTCAACAGCAGCGGGAAGCTCCAGCAGCTCCTCGCGGCTCATGCCCTTCACCCGGTCGGCGGGTTCGTTCGCACGCATACGCGCTCCATCCATGGCTGAGCCCTCGGCGAACACGGCAATCGCGCTCGTCTCCAGGCCATGGAAACAACGCTAAGCGAGCTAATGTGTCTTCATGACACAACGCCGTTCCGACCATGGATACGAGAAGGACGACGAGAACGACGTCCTCGAATGGGAGGACCACGTCATGGCCACCGTGGCCGGCGAGGTCCGCAGACGACGGAAGGAGTTGGGGTGGAGCGCACAGGATGTGGCCGACAGGTGCGAGGAGATCGGCTATCCGATCCCCCGCAACGTGATCGCCAACATGGAGTCCGGCCGCCGCGCCGTCCTGCCGCTGGTCGAGATCATGGTGCTCGCGAAGGCTCTGCGCGTGTCCCCGATCAGCCTGATCTACCCCGTCGGCTACGTCACCGAAGTCCGCGAACTCCCCTACCAGGACCCGCAACCGACCTGGGACGCGCTGCAGTGGTTCGTCGGCAACTCATCTGCCGAAGACGCCACCGACTACATGCTCGACCACTTCCTGGCCCACGACCTCGAACTCCGCTCGGCCCTGGCCGCCGTGGAAAGCGAGGACTACGAGCTCTGGAAGGTGAAGACCGCCGCCAACCGCGTCCAACGAGAAGCAGCCGAGCGCGCTTTGGCCCGCTACACCGACCAGGCCACAAGGGCCAAGCACGAGTTGCGCCGGCACCGCGACGCCATCCGCGAAGGCGGCGGCATCCCACCCCGTCTGCCCTCGCCGCTCGCCGACCTCGACCCACCCGAACCTGACACCGGCACCACCGAGGAGAACGATCTTTGAAGGGCTCCACCTACCGCCGCTGCTCCTGCCGCGACCCCAAGACCGGCAAGGAACTCGGCACGTCCTGCCCCAAGCGCAACGGCAAGAACCACTGCACCTACTCCATACGCCAGGAGCTGTCGCCGCGTACGGACGGCAGCCGCAGGTCCTTCGCCCGTGGCGGCTACGACAGTCGCAAGGCCGCCCAGGCCGGCCTCGACCACGTCCGCGCCCTCTTGGGCCTGGCTGAGTTCGACGACCCCGAAGGCACGGAACTGATTTCCGCCATGCTGGCGGAAGTCAGCAGCGAGAAGACTCCCCTGCCCGACGTGGAGGAGACCCGGCGTCGCCTCAACGCCGGCCAGGACCTCGTCGGCAGCCTCACCGTGAGCGAGTGGCTGGACCGGTGGCTCGCGGGCAAGCGCATCCGGAAGTCGGGCGTCAGCCGCTACGAGACCGACGTCCGCGTCCACCTCAAGCCCCACATCGGCGACCGGCGCCTCGACCGACTGCGCGTCAGCCACCTCAGCGAGATGTTCACCGCCATCACCGACGCCAACGCCGAGATCCTGGAGCAGAACGCCCAACGGCGTGCGGCGGTAGAGGAGTTGGCGTCCGTGCCGTGGAAGGGCCTGGGGAACCGGGCGCGCCGCAAGGCCATGAAGACGGCCATCGACGCGATGCCGCCTTTCCGCCGCATCACGGGCCCCTCGACGCGCCAGCACGTCAAGGCCACGCTCCGCGCCGCCCTGAACGAGGCGATCGGCCAACAGATCATCACGTTCAACCCGGCGGCCCATGTCGAGATCGACCCCGTCCGCAAGCCGAAGGCCCTGGTGTGGACGGACGAGCGGGTCGCCCGGTGGCAGCAGACAGGCGAGAAGCCCTCCTCCGTCATGGTCTGGACGCCGGAACAGACCGGCGCCTTCCTCGACTTCGTCGCCGCGGACCGGCTGTACGCCATGTGGCACCTGATCGCCTTCCGCGGCCTGCGTCGCGGCGAGGCGTGCGGCCAGCCCTGGTCGGAGACCAACCTCGACCGGCACTCCCTCACCGTCACCGGCCAACTCGTCCAGGACGGATGGGACGTCGAGGCGTCCGAACCGAAGACCGACAGCGGCTTCCGTGTCGTGGCCCTGGACGACGACACCGTCAGCGTCCTGGAGCGGCACCGCAAGCAGCAGGAGGCTGACCGCGAGGCATGGGGACCGGCCTGGGTCGACACCGGTCTCGTCTTCACCCAGGAAGACGGCTCCTGGCTGCACCCCGGCAAAGTGACCGACCTCTTCGAACGGCTCGTCGCCGCCTCCGGTCTCCCGCCGATCCGGCTGCACGACCTGCGCCACGGCGCGGCCACGCTCATGCTCGCCGCCGGCATCGACGTGAAGATCGTGTCGGACACCCTCGGGCACAGCGACACCCGCATCACGCGGGACATCTACCAGAGCGTTCTCCCCCACGTCGGCAAGAGCTCCGCCGAAGCCACCGCCAAGCTGGTCCCACTCCAGCGCAAGTCCGAGGCGGAGAAGGCGGCCCGCAAAGCCGCGAAGGCCGCCCAGAAGGCCATGGAGAAGGCGAAAGCCCAGGCCAAGGCGAAGAAGAACAGGGCGCGGAAGAAGCCCAAGAAGTAGGGCACCGAGCCGCTCCGCTCACGCATCGCTCACGCAAGCCGTCCCACGGCACCCCAGCCGTGTGACCCGTCATGCCCCGAGCAACACAAAAGGCCAGGTCACGGGCGATGTGACCTGGCCTTCAAAGGAGCCCCCTGTCGGATTCGAACCGACGACCTACGTGGGCCGCTCTCCGATTCCGGCCACGTTTTAGCCGTAATCGGAGAGCGAGGACCCTTCAGCTCATTCGTATACGCGAGCCGCCATAACCATGGCCGCCAGGAGGTTCCAGTCGGGCTGGTCGGGAATCCGCTCACCGCGGTTCTTATACCAGCCAGGCATGTCCACCACCCAGGCAGACCACGCTTCGAGGAACCTTTCGAGCGTACCGTTCTCCCAATCCTGAGGCCGATTCTGGAGATCAGCCAAAACATCGGTGAGGAATCGGGCGAAGTCATCGCGTGTTCTCACTAGGTCTGCTTTTTCATGCAAGCCCATATTCACTTCCCCCTAACCACGATAGATGAACCATCGTTCTTCGTCGTGAACTTCCAGGACTCATTCTGAACATCCGCAGGACTTGCTCGAACGAACCGAACATTCACGCCAGCTTCTCGAGCGGCATGGAGCCTACGGTTGTCGAGACTGTAAATCTTGCCGTCCTTTTGGAAAATTCGAATGGGCGGAAGATCCCCGGCAGTCACCTTTCCGGTCTTCAGATCATCTACAAGACCCTGGACCGACTTCCCGTTCTTGAAGTTGGCACCAATGCTGTCCTGAGTGAACCGCACCGCCCCCGGCGCGATCGTACCCTGGGCAGGAATTCCCCCTCCCATGCCGGGGCCGGGCCTGGGTCCTCGAAGGCCGCCGCCTCCCGCTCCCATGGCCATGGCAGTTGCGGCACCGAGAGCCTCGGCAAACGAGGAGACACTCTGCGAGCATGAGGCTTCAATGCGCCCACACGCACGCCACTTCGCCAGCGCCAGAGTCTGGTAACCGCCGGCGAGTTGCTCAGTATCCGCAGGGTTGGTGATCCAACCGGCGACACATTCCAGCCCACAGTAGGCGGTGCCAAGGTCCTCCTGAAGTGCCTGCTTGAATTCCCCGGCACCGGTCCAGTCGTCAGGGACGACGACACCTGGAAAGACCGTCATCAGACCGGGGCTGAGCACCGGCCCTTCAGGCGCCGAACTCCACCCGCTTGTGGTCCACCAGCCGTCGTCGTAGCTGTTGCCGTCGCAGCCGTTGCACCCCCAGGACGGGTCGTTGAGCGGCTTACCCCCACTGTTCCTCGTCGGGGTGTTGTTTCCGTACTGTGCGCCACCCCCACACTCGTCAGGTGTCGCGCAAGCCATGAGGCCACTGGGGTCGCTCAGCGTCACGGGGTTGTTCTGGGCATAGACGTATCCGCTGAACTGCTGCGGGTCGGCAAGGTCCAGGAGGGGGTCAACGCTGATGAACTGGCCGGTGGAAGCGTCGTACTCGCGTTCCCCGATGTGGGTGAGGCCCGTGCCGACATCGGCGGACTGACCCAGGAATGCCTTGTCGTCGGGCCAGACGCCGGTCGTCGCTCCCCGGCTCGCGCCAAAGGGCGTGCTGTAGCGCTTCGTCAGGGCTTGGGTTGAATCGGCGGTGATGGCGACGGAACTCGTGCCCTGATGGTCTGTGGCGAGGAAGCTCAGCTTCTCCGTGCCGGACTGGTTGGTGCGCAGGGCGATGGTCGCACCGGCCACGCTGTAGTAGCGGTTGGCCCACTTCTTGCCCGACTTGAGGTGGACCTCGGTGCTGCCGAGGTAGAGGACGGTCTCGCCGTCGGTGGCGTTGTCCCGACGGATGAGAAGCGAACCGTCAGCGTCGTAGAGGTAGTTGGTGGCTGTCGTCGCCGCGCCCTCAGTGAGCCTGGTGAGGCTGCCCTCGCTGTTCCAGACCAGGCTCTGGCTGGTGGTGGAGCCGGCCTTCTCTGCGCGCTTCTCCGTGTTGCCGGTGTCGTCGTAGGTGTATTGGGCCGCGACCCCGGTGCAGGTGCTGCCGGTCGTGGTGGCAGTCAGGGCATGCGGCCGAGTGGTGTCGTTGTAGCAGGAGATGGTGGTGGCCGGGGTTGTGGTGTTCTGCTTCTCGGTCTTGCGCTGCCCGGCCGTGGTGTAGGTGTACGACGTCCAGTACGACGCCGGTCCGCCCAGGTTGGCCGTGGTCCTCCCAGAGGCGATGCAGTCGGCGGTCTTCGGCGTCCAAACCTCCGTCAGCCGGCGCTGGGTGTCGTAGGCGAAGCACTGGTTGTCGGTGCCGGTGCCGATGTCTGCGGTGTCGGTGACGGAGGTGAGGTTGCCGGCCTGGTCATAGGCGTAGGTCCGGTCCTGAACGGCGCCGCGGGTCTGGTCGTCGACGGCCGCGTTCAGCAGCCGACCGGTGCCCTTCTCCCAGGTGTTGGTAACGAAGACCCGCTTGGTGCCGGACGCGGTGCCCAACTGGAGCTGGCCGACCTGGCCCAGTGCGGTGTAATCGGCCGCGAGGAGATAACCGGAGGCGCCGGAGAGCTCGTTGGGCAGTCCCGCGCTGTTGTAGCGCGTCTCCACCGTCTCTGCGGCAAGACCGCCGGCAGCCGGCTCCTTGGTGCTGCCGACCGTGCCGTCGGGCCGGTACGTCGTCTCGAAAGTGACGGTCGGTGTCGCAAGGGCTCCGGAGGTGACCAGCGAGTCGTCGGACGGCAGGGTGAGCGTCGCCGTGGTGGCCTGTCCGAGGGTGTCGTAGGCCGTGACCTGCTTGGTGTACGCCTTCCCGCCTTCATAGCGAATGGACGCGGTCGGCAGCCCCTTCAAAACCGTGTCGTACGTCCAGGCGGCAAGCTTGTGGGCGTCGGTGCGGTCGGTCTGCCACATGGCCGTCTTACGGCCTTGCTCGTCGTAGTTGTAGAGGAGGAGGTTGTCCTCGTCGTCCTTGGTCGTGTCGACCTGGTCGAGCTCGGTGTAGCTGGTGACTGTGGTGCCCTTGTCCGGGTCGACCTCCTGGACGAGTCGACCAAACAGGTCATAGGTGTAGGACCACTTGGTGCCGTCCGGGCCGGTGACCGTCTCCAGCAGATCGTCGGGGGTGTAGGAGCGGCGGACCCGCATGTAGGACGTGTCGGTGGTGGACCCGTACTGCGTGTCATTAGGGGCCGTACCCGCGTAGGTGCGGGTCTCGGCAGTGCGGCCCAAGGCGTCGGTGATGGTGCGGGTGGCGTTGCCGCCCTGCGTGGCCGTGGTCGCCGTCGAGTCACCGGTGTAGGTCGTGGTCGTCGACCACTTCTTCACGCCGTCCACCAACAGAGTGGATGTCGTGGCGCGGCCGGCGCCGTCGAACTCCGTCCCGGTCTGGGTGCCACCGCCGTATGGAACCTGGGAGTACGTGCCGCTCGGCGCGTTCTGGTTGTCGTAGACGTCGGCATAGGTCTCGTAGGCCAGACCGCGGCTGTCGTAGCGAGTGTCGGTCAGGACCCGGCCACCCTGCGGCGAGGAAACCTGCGTCTGGATCGGACGCAGTTGCGAGTCGTAGAGCGAATACGACGTCTCGTATGTACTGCCGTCGGCTTTGAGCGTGGCCACCGATGTCCAGGGCGCCTTGTCTCGCTCCAGGCTGTATGCGTACTTGGCATTGGGAGTGTCGTTGCCCGACTTGGACCGGTTGGGCAACCATGTCGCGGTGATGCGCCCAAGCGCGTCGTAGGTGTTCTCGGTGCGCTTGGTGTTCTGGTCGAGGGTGTAGCTCTCGGCGCCGCGCGCCGGGTCGTAGACCGTGGTTGTCTGGTGCGCCTGTCCGTTGGTGGCCAGCTTGGGCTTGGTGACGACCACCGTGGTCAGCGGACCAGCGGCCGCCGGGTAGTAGGCGGTGGTCGTGGTCCGACCCTTGGCGTCGGTGACGGCCAAGGGACGGCCCAGTTTGGCAGCCGCCGTGTCATACGTCGTGGTGGTGAGGGTCTGCCAGCCGGTTGCCTGTAGCGGGTTGCGCTCGGCTGTGCCGGAGGCTGCGGGGTAGGCCTTGGCGCGGCCGGTCCAGGTGGCCAGACCGAGGGTCGGGACCTGGTCGGGGGCCCATGCGGTGACCGAAGGAGTGTCATAAACGGTCGCGGTGTCGGAAAGAACGTCACCGCGGGTGCCGGAGTCCGCCGGGAGGCCCAGAGATGTCTCGACGGTCGCGCAGGACTTGGCCACTGTACGGCTGCGGGAGACCAGAGCGGTAAGCCCCTTGGCGTCGTTGCGCGCGTACCAGATGCGTGTGCACGCCTCGTCCCCCGCCGCCGACCATTCGCCGTGGTCCTCGATCTGCGTGACCATCCCATAGGTCGTGTCGAAGGTTTTCGATGTCGCCGTAACACGCCATTTTCTGGCAGCGGTGAGATACGTGTCGCTGTAGCTACGGCCCGTCCCGACGAAGTACGCCTTCACGTGGGCGTACGACTTCTGCTGGCTGGCCGTCTCCTGGGCCCGGGAATCGTGGATGGCGGCAGAGAGCGCGGTGGTGCCCTCATAGACGATCTCTTGGCGGAGGCGCCCGCTGTAGTAGTCGTGGTCGGTCACGTCGGCGACATCGAGATCGTCGGTCGTGACCCCGGAAACATTGCTCAGGTCAATGCCTTTGACGGTGACCGACCGCGTCGTGCCGTCTTTCCGTTTGTCACCGTTCATGCCCTGCATGAACATTTGCACCGTCTTCGAGCGCGTGGCACCGACGTCACCCGTGTAGGTCGTGACCTTCTGGTAGCCGCGCCAGGTCGACCAGGTGCGCTCCTTCTCTTTGGTGAAGGGGTCGTCGTTGTAGTGCCAGCCGGGCGTGTCGTAGTCGTACGCCGTCTGCGTGCCGGGGTTCCCGGCGCCAGGGTCGTTGGTGGTGATCGCAGTGACGCGGTACTTGTGGAACCAGTCCAGCGCCGGATCGCCGCCGTTGATGTTCCAGTAGACCGGGTAGCAGGCGAGGTTGTTGTCGTCCTCGGCAGTCGGCATCCTGCTGCCGCGCACACACTCGGAGTCGGAGAAGGTCACCGAGGTAATCGCGCCCGTCTCCGCGACGATAGAGGCGATACGTGGGCGGGTCAGGGCGAGGATGTCATCGCTCGTGGAGTCGACCCGGTTGGGGCGCTGCTGATAGGTGAAGTCGACGGGTGGCACGGAGATGTCGGTGCCGTTCTTTCCTGTCCGCTTCAAGGACTTCAGCACCAGGACCTGGTCGGAGCTGTTGCCGATGTCCTGGCCGTCCCAGAACTCCTGTTCCAACGCGTAGGAGTCGACGGGCTGAAAGGCGTCGGGCTCCGCCGCCCGCGACCAGAAGTAGGTGTTGATGGAGGTGAGGCGTTTGCGGGTGAAGAACCCCGGGCCGGTGGCCCTGCAGTCGTCCTCACTCGCCGCGCAGATCGCGTCGAAGGGAACATCCGGCCAGTTGTCGGCGGTGTCCTCGGTCAGCGACGAGCAGTCGGAGGCGGTGCAGCGCTCCTTGTACGTGAAGGTCACCTTGTTGGAGGCGGTGGCGCTGAACAGGGTGTCGGCCCGCTGCCCGTAGCGGATCTCCTCCAGGTAACCGCCGCGGGTATATGAGGCGAGGGCGGTCTTGTCGCCGTTCTTGGCGTAGTTGTTGGTCTCGGCCGTGTACCAGTAGGTGGAAGCGTTGCCGTTGACGTCCTGGACCAGGTCCAGGTTCCAGCGCCAAGCCTGCGTATCGGCACGGTTCTTGAACTCGCTGCCCTTGTCGTAGCCAGGCTCGTCCTCATCGTCACCGAACACCGGGACCGTCCACACCGAGTTGGTGCGTTCACTGCCCGCGCCAGGCAGCTTGTTCAGTCCGAATGTGTATGTCGTTCCGTCACTGGTGACGATCTGCCAGTGTTCGCCGTTGCTGTCGCCGTTGTCTGCGTCGGTGAGTCTCGTGACCTTCGAGGCGTCGTCGTTCTTCAGGTGCCAGACGCCCGTGGTGTCGTCCTTGACCAGCTCACTGGCAGAACCGTTCAGGACGAGGGAGGCGTTGTCGTACTTCCAGCAGAGGTCGAACTTGTCATCCTGGCCATCGTCGTCGCACACACCGTACTTGCGCTCGATGTAGGAGGAGGTCAGGCTGAAGCCCTCGCCCACCTGTGAGCCCTGATTGTTGGTGTTCGCGGTACGGCCGTCGATGCTCGCGGAGTCGTAGGAGAATCCCAGGGACGGTGCGGGGCCTGCGGCGGCTGGGGGCGCTGTAAGCGGGTACGACCACCTGAAAGCCCCGGAGGAGGCACCGGCGGTCCAAGCGGCGGACGCCGCCAGCGGAGTGGCGTTGAAGTCGCCCGAGCCGGCCGTTGACGTGGTGGCCGATGCGGCCGTCAGGGCCATGACAGTCGGCGTCGCGGTCGAGGCAACGAACGTGCGAGAAGTGACCTTCTGGCTGGTCACGTCATTGTCGGACGCCACGGGCGTGGTGGTGCGGCAGGCCCCCTTCCCAGGGGTCGTCAAAGCGCACGTTGGGAGGGTGACCAGCTCGAGCCGAGAGGCCCAGTTGCCGCCCAGGACGGACGCGAAGGAGCTGTAGTCGACGGTGATTTGAGCCGCGCCGGGCTTGTCCGCCGCCACCGTGAACAGAACGCCCGTCACGCCTGCTCTGCGGGCAGTCTTCTGGTCCAGAACAGCGACCTTCGCCTTGCCCGAAGCCGGTGTTGCGGCAGCGGGGGTGCCCGTCTTCGCCGCCTTGACGACCACCAGGCTCTTCGCCTTGGACGCGCCGGTGAGATCCGTCGTCGAGACGGAGGGCCTGGGCCAGGATGCCTGGCGCTCCGTCCTAGCGGAGGCCACCAGGCGCTGATCGGCCTTCTTCTGTTGAGCTACCCTCGCCCGGGCGGCCTTGGCCTGGGGAGTAGTGATCTGCCGCACCTTGGTGGGCTTGACGTTGGGCACATCCGGGCGGCCCGGCAGTTCCGCGGCCGAGGCCAGAGGAGTCAGAGGGGCGGGCACGGACAGGGCCGCCGCGAGAAGAACGGTCAGCGCTCTGCGTCGGCCACGTCGGCCAGATGGAAACAAGCGAGTAAACACAGAGAGATCTCCCAGAAGGTGCCGTGGCGGCCGTATCGCCCCTGATCAGGAGTGAAACGGCCACCACGGGTGGCGTATCAGTAGCCGATGAGTTCCTCGACCTGGGTGGCGTCGGTGACCGCGCCCGCCCACAGCCGGATGTCGGTGATCTTCCCGGGCAGGAAGTTGCCCCAGGCGCTGCCGAGGTACGCCTTGCCCGCCGCGAACTCACCGCTGCCGACGGCAGCCGTGTAGGCGAGTGCGTCGCCCTGCCGCTCGCTGCCGACGAACAGCGTGATCTGCCGGCTCCGGGCGTCGTAGGCCCCGACGAGACCGACCTCGCTGTCCAGGACTGCGGCATCGTCACTGACCACGGAGACGCCATCCCCGTTGGCGGTCAGCTGCCCGAAGTGCCAGCGGGCCACCGCGACGTCCTTGGTCCGGGGCACGCCGTTGTCGTCCAGGACCGGATTGCCGTCGTCGTCCAGCACGGGCTCGCTCTCGGTGCCGGTCTTCTCGACCCACAGGCTCCACGCGGAACCGGACGCCGTCCGCTGGCCCAGCACCTGCGCCTTGTAACCGTCCGGCTTGCCCGTCAGGGCCATGGTGTCCACGCTGATCGTGGTCGCGGCCGTAAAAGAACCGTTGTCAGCCACCAGTGGCCGCGCCGCGGTCGCCGCTCCCGCCGTGCCGTCCAGGACAAGTGCCTCGCCGTCCAGGGAAGCGCCCGACGAGGACAGGGTCAGGCTGTTGCCGTAGCCGGATGTGTCGGTCAAGGTCGTCCCGGAGGAACCCTCCGGGTTGTACTGCGCGACCAGCTCGGCATACGCCTTGCCGTTCGCGTCGGCCGGGCTGGCCTCACGGGCGATCGCGTCGGCCAGCTTGGCCTCCTGCCACACCGCTACTTCGTCCACCTCGCCAGGGAAGTAGTCCGCGTACGAGCCCTTGTACTTCACACGGCCGATCTGCAGCGGGCCTGCCGCCGACCAGGCCCCCGTGGTCAGAGTGTCACTGCCCTGTGGCGCACCGTTGACGTACAGGGTGAGCGTCTTCGCTTCGGTGTCGACGACCGCGGCCAGATGCGTCCACACCTTCACCTGGGGCGCGTCCAGGGAATTCACCCGCTGACTGTCCAGTCCCGTCGTCGCCGTGTCCGCGTCCGACAGGCGCAGGCACCACCGATTCACCCCGGCGCAATAGCCCAGGAAGAAGGGGCTGTTGTACGTGCCATCCTGACCCATCACCGTCGCCGATGTCCCGGTCGCGTCCAGTCGCACCCAGGCCGAGACGGTGTACGACGCCTGCGTCTCCAACACCTTTCCCGCGGTCGCCGCGTACGAGGTGCCGCCAGTCTTGAGGGCCTTGTCCTCGCCGGTGGCACCGTTCTCTGTGACTACACCCCGACGGCCGGTGTTCACCCGGGTCGCACCGCTGACAGTCGCATCGTCGCGGAGAGAGGTGTCGGCACCGGCCGAGACATCCACGGCGGCACCCGAGGCTTCGTTGAACGTCCACTGGCCTACTGGGCCGTCACCCTCGTCGACCAGGAAACGTATCTTGTTCTGTCCCGTGCGTCCGACCGAATCCTTGGCCATTACCTCCAGGGTGATCGTGCCCGAGTCCACCGGGGTGATCGTTTCCGTCACTGTCGCTTTTGTGTTCCAGGGCCGCCAGGCACTGTCCGTTGACAGCTTGTAGGCGTAGGCAACATTGGTGTCACCGCCGGCCGGTCCGAACACCACCGTGCCCGACTGGCCCGGCCGCCCTTTAGGCAAGCAGTCGCCCGGCACACACGCGGAGTACGTCGAGGTGAAGGTGACGGTCGGTGGCTTCGGTGCGCTGCTGTCGACGATGAAGTAGCAGAACTTCGTGGCGGATCCGCCCAGAATGCTGTCCCCACTGTTGTAGTACGAGCGGGTCCAGGCGCGGTAGCGGTACTGCTTGCCGTCTGTGAGGGTTGCGTCCCACGTCTTGTTCAGATCGTGACCGTCGCCCACGTATCCGCTGGTCGGGCTCTCCGAACCGGTCGAGGGTTCCTTCGCGTCCGACCACGTGCCGTCCGTGTTCTTCACGTCCAGGTCGAAGTACACCCGCAAGGAGGCAGAAGCCTCGCCCCCGGCGGCCGTCTGCGGGGTCGCGGCGAGATTCGGAGTGGGATCGGACCATGTCGTGGGCGCGGACGCGGTCTTGGAGCAGATCTGGTTGGTACCGGTCTCTAGGCCGTACTCGGTGGGAACGGCAGGCTTGCCGACGTAGACCACGTCAATGACGGCATCGTCGTCGAACCGCTTCCACGCGATCGGGTCCGACTCGTCCTTCGCCTTCAGCATCAGCGTCAGCGTCTTGAACTTACCGTCGGCGAAGGCCTTCACCGTCGAGGTGAGGTTCTCGTCCGTCTCCGCCGGGTTGTCGTTGAACTCGATCTGCGCGCGCGGCTGGGACGGACTGCACGCGCTGCCACGGCCCGCCGAGACGTTACGGTCGACCATCTGGTCCCAGGAGTTGTCCGACTTCGGACCACCCGGCCCCGGCCATTTTGAGGACGAGGAGATTCCGTCCGTACGCTCCAGGTCCACCCAGCGCGCGTCGCACGAGAACGACCAGGTCTCCGTCACCGCGAAAGTCGCGTCCAACACCTGCTTGCCCTTGAGCTTGCCCGGCGTGAACTCGAAGTACATGCGGTTGGTGTAGGCACTGCCGGTCGTGCAGAGGTAGCGCACCCCGCCGATCACCGCAGAGCTGCACCGGCCCACACTCATGCCGTTGTCGCCGCCGGAGAAGTTGTAGAAGACGTCTCCGTCCGAGGACAGAACCGTTCGCTCGGACTCGTTCATTTCCACGGACGGATCAATGTAGAGCGGCAGTTCGGTCTCCGTGGTGTCCGCGATGAGGCCGACGTCGGGCGTGACCGTGACCTTGTCCTGCGTCACCTCCACGTCCATCACTGCGGCCTCGTCCCCTGCGCCAGGACCGGCGAGCGGGTCGCCCTCTTCCACCGGACCGGCTGGCTGCGACTCCTCGTCCGTGACGGTCGATGTAGCGGCAGGTGTCTCCTCGTCCGAGGAAACCGTGTCGAGCGCTCGCACCGCCAGGTTTTGCGCACTCACTCCCGCGCCGCTCTCGGTTCGTCCAGCGGAGTTCCACATCCGCGCGGACGGCGATCGGAACACGACCTGGCCGTTGCCGTCCAGGGCCTCCATGCTCCCGGCCGCACCCTCCCGCACCCGCAGCCCTTCGGCATTCATCGAGTACTCGAGCGACGCAAGGGCCGGGTTCTTCGCCGCCGCCAGCGTCTCGACCTCCAGAACCTGCCGAAAGCCTTCCACAGTCGCCGTCAGGATCAGGTTCGTGTCAGGGAGGACGTCCTCATACACCGCGCGCGTGCCGTCCAGCCGCGGTTCCGGCAAGTTACCCGGCCAACCCAGGGTGACCGACTGTCCGTCCTCGCCGATGGTCACCAGCGACCTGCCGTCACCACCGTCGGAGAACGACATTTCCACCACGGCTGCCCTCGGCCCGAGCGACCCGTCCGCGCGCTTGACCAACGTCGCGTCCGGATCCGTCCAGCCGCCATCCTGCTTCGCCACCCTGGTCGGAGAGATCGATTTGCGGAGCGTGAAGGTCCTGCCGTCCGGGTTGGCGAATACCGTCTCCCGTTCGGTGCGCTCAGCCACGACCTCAACCTGCTCACCAGACTTCTCGGCCTCGACCAGCGCCTGCTGTCCCTCGGTCAGCGGTGCGGAACCCTCAGCCGGAGCAGCGAAAGCATGCTGCGTCGGCAACGCCAGCACCCCCAGCAGCACTGCCAACGCGGCCGTGGTAGCTCCCGCTCTCCCGTGCCGACCGCGTCTACGTCTACGGCGTCCGACCGCACCTGAACCACCCCACGCCAACGGCACAGAACCCCGCCCCCAGAGTCACAAGATCTTCAAAGTAAGCGAATTCAAACCCTTCTCTTACCTTGCGTCAAGGATTTACCTCAGAGCGCGGCAGCCCCTTGTCGCCCATTCTCTCTAAACCTGAAAAGTGAATGTTGGCTTGTATTCGACGTGTGCCACCCTCACAGGCCAGCCCTGCCGACCGCGGGATGAGTGGACCAGATACCACCCACACCCCCTGGTCTCGAATGTAGCCCCGAAGCCAGTTGACTTACCTTCAAAAACCCTCGCTCACAGCCTCATTGAGCGCTCTTCAGCAGACTTCTGAATTGGCGTGCGCAGCGCAGCAATGCGGGAGCCGCGGACTGCGTCGCGAGCAAGCGGGGCCGTGCGGCCGAATGGATTTCAACGCCACGCACGGCAGCTCGATGGCCGAATTTAGACTCTCGCCAGTCATTTCACGAGCGGCCGTTTCGAGGAAACTCCTCGTGAGGTCGGCGCACGTCAGCCGGGTACTCGCCTGATGGAGATATCGACAACTCAATGGGGCATCCGCAACAGCTGGCATTCATCATCGTCGTGGTGATGTCATGTTGCCGCTTCCGCGATGACGTTGTTCCACAGTGGCGATGGATCTGGGCGGCTGGTGCCGGTGATGACGGCACCAAACGGACCAGCACAGGGCGGCCCTGGGCCGACACCGGTCTCGTCTTCACCCAGGAAGACGGCTCCTGGCTGCACCCCGGCAAGGTCACCGACCTCTTCGAACGGCTCGTCGCCGCCTCCGGCCTCCCGCCGATCCGGCTGCACGACCTCCGCCACGGCGCGGCCACGCTCATGCTCGCCGCCGGCATCGACGTGAAGATCGTGTCGGACACCCTCGGGCACAGCGACACCCGCATCACGCGGGACCTCTACCAGAGCGTCCTCCCCCACGTCGGCAAGAGCTCCGCCGAGGCCACCGCCAAGCTGGTCCCTCTCCAGCGCAAGGCCGAGGCGGAGAAGGCGGCCCGCAAGGCCGCGAAGGCCGCCCAGAAGGCCAAGGAGAAAGCGAAAGCCCAGGCCAAGGCGGAGAAGAAGAAGGCGCGGAAGAAGCCCAAGAAGTAGGGCACCGAGCCGCTCCGCTCACGCATCGCTCACGCAAGCCGTCCCACGGCACCCCAGCCGTGTGACCCGTCATGCCCCGAGCAACACAAAAGGCCAGGTCACGGGCTATGTGACCTGGCCTTCGCCGGAGCCCCCTGTCGGATTCGAACCGACGACCTACGCATTACAAGACCATGAGCGATCGTGTTGCGTGATGCTTGGTCGTGCCGCCAAGTGACGTTCTTCCTGATCAGAGCACGTGCAACAGGTTGACTCGTGGTACCCCGTGATGCGCCGTCCAAAGGCGTCTGTCCACCGGCTGTCCACCGGACGGCGTCGTGCCCCCACAGTAAGGGCGGGGCAGTCGACCATCGAGGGGCTACCGACCCGCACCGTAATTCAGTGCAAAGGCTCTTGTCGACAACTGACAACCCACCCCAGCGTGGCCATATCGCTTGGTCATCACGAGGGACCACCCAATTCGTCGGAGTCCTTACCGTACTCCCACGCCGAGACCTCGACCGTCAGCCGGCCACCGTCCTCGCCCGCCATGATCAAGGCCACGACCGGCATCGTTGCGGCCACGTCTACCCCGTTCTGCTCTGCCTGGTGTCGTGCCTCCGCCTTCGCTCGTTCCATGTCGGGCTTCCAGGTGTCGGGCACAGCTATTGTCTGTGCCAGGAGCAGCACCTGTCCCCCGTCGGCCAACTGAAACCGACCCACTTCGCTCAGGGATGGATCCCACTGCACCGGTGCAGCCGATGCAGCGCCGAGGAGAATCATCACGGCTACCGCCGACGCAGGACCGGCCACCGCCAGTGGCGTGATCTGTTTCCGCTCAGCCGGGTACGGCTGTAGCTCCGACTCGGGCAAGACAATGGTGTAGGCCAGCAGCCATCCGGGGGCTATGGGTTCGCCTGCTGGAGCGAACTTGTCGAATGCCCGGTCCGCCCCAGGCTGGAGGAACGGCGCCGCCGCGGCATCGTTAATGAAGGCGTGCCGCCAGCTCCCCGATTCGTGGAGGCTGATCTTGACCTTTCCCGCAATCGGCCGAGCCGCGATGTACACGTCGGACGAACTACCGTTCGCGAACACGGTCCACGAGGCGGAACTTCGACCGTCGGAGCCCACTGCCTGGAACCGCACCTGCCCGCCAGTCTTCGGCGACTCGGCCACAAGCTCCCCCTTCTTCGCGGCTGCGTCATGTCGTGATCTGCAGCCCACCAAGTACCTTGAGTTCGTACCGGACTGAAGCTCTGTCAGGGCAGCGCTTCTGCGGCGTTCCGCTTCTCGTCCGCGATGTCCAGGCGCCGCATCAGAAAACTCGCGAACGCCAGGATCTCCTGTGCCTCGTCGCGCTCATCCTTCTCGTCTGGGCCGTGGGAACATCAGAAACGCAGAAGTACCCTCGCGCTCCATGCCGCATCAGATCGCCCAGACGCGGCGAAGACCGGCGTGGTAGAGGGACGCGCATGGTAGCGGCAGAAGTTGCCAGGCCACGTCGTTGCAGAGGACATGCAGGATGCCCTGCAGAAACAACCGGTCCGCCTCCGGCCGTGGCCCCGGCGACTTCTCGGGCCAGGGCGGCAGCAGCGATTCGATCAGCATCCACAAGCCGTCATCCACGATCCACGGCCGAACATTCATACTCTCCCGTACGGCCGAATCGTCACATCGGTCACGCCCGACTAGGGCACCTCAACAAGATCCTGTTACGAGCTCGTAGGGCGTTGCGTTTGAGTGCCGAAACCCTGGAAAGCCTCTGAGCCCGCGAGCTGGACGCTGGCTGCCATTGCGCACGACTACTCCAAAGCGAAGCCGCCATCGATGTACCACGAGCTGCCAGCCAGCGCCTGGTACATGACTGCCCGCCACAGGTTCGGATCTTCCTCGGCCAAGCCTGCGGCCTCGTCCCGCAGGTGATCGCCGACCATCGACGGGGCTTTGCGTTTCAGGATGTACCGGAGGCTGCTCATCTCCCGAGCTGCCTGCGATCCATACAGAGACGCAAGCCCGAATATGCGGAAGTGCCCGTGAACTCGCGTTGTGAGGATGGTGTCCCACCCCGCCAGCGGTTTCACATAAAACTCGACGGCTGCGGGGGCCAGTTCATGGACACGGGCAAAAAGCCACTGCTCTTTGCCGACGTCGTCGAAGTAGGGGTGGAGCGTCTGCTCACCCGCGCTCGCCGGAGCGGTCTCACCCTTAACCGTGTTGCAGCTGCGGCAGGCGGGAACCAGGTTGAACGGGACGACAGACAGCAGCGGATACGCCGTCTTCGGCAGCTGATGATCGAGGGTCTCTACGTCCCGGTGACCGCACAAAGGACAACGCCCCAAGGGGGCTGCGGCCTTCAGTTTGTCGTATTCCTCCCTTCCTGGATGACCCTTGCGGGACATGCGCTGTGTGTAGTTCTTCTTCAACTCGGCCCTGTCGGCCTTGTCGGTGGGCTTGGCCTTGAGGTCAGCCAACGTGTGGAGGGCAGCGGCCACAGCTGCGGTTTCGAACCGGTCAGCGGCGTTGACCACCTCCTCCTCCAGCGCCTCTAGGCGCGTCTTAGCCTTCGGTCGAGACATGCTGATGCAGGTCAGGTAGACCGTGCGGGCCGAGAGTTCAGGGACTGGCAGAGTCCACATCAGATCCGCCCCTCCTCGTTGCCGGGCCCGTCGGAGTTTCGGACAGCGATGAGGGATCGGACGATGGCCTTGGCCTCGCCGCCAAGCTGGCCATTGAACCGTCCGAGAACGTGCTCGTACGAAAGCCCCTGGCGTACTGCGGCCTTCAGATCACGGTGGAATCCGGAGTCGGTCACCTCTAGCCCGAACACCTCATGGGTAAGAACGCCGACATTCTCACCGAATGTCTCGATGGTGGGGCGGTCGGCGACCAACTCGTTGCCATGACGCCTCAGTTTCCACACGCAGGACGCCGGAACCTCTTGGAGGACGACGGGCGAGTGTGTGGCGACGACCGCCAGACCGTTACGGTCCGCGAGTAGATCGGACAGAGCACGTATGAACGCGGCCAGCAGCGGCGGGTGCAGATGGGATTCCGGCTCATCAATGATTACCAGCGAACGCTCAGTGACGTGCTCGACCAAGCGGGTCATGGTCAGCAGGACCACCTTGTGACCCGAGCTGAGGCTGCTGAACAACTGCCGCGCTTTGCGCCGGCGGATATTTGCGCTCCGGGTGGCCTGGAAGTCCGCCAGCCATGTCTCGTCGAGGAGACCGCTGCCACCGTATTGCAAGGTTCGCAGGGCTTTCGCCCACCGGTCTGCCCGCTCCCCGGTCAGGCAGGCTTCCACACCGTCCGCGAAGTCTTTCTTGATCTGGCCAGATGTCTTGACCCGTGGCGCACGCGATCCGCCAGTGGGGATCTTCAGCCCGACGTAAGCGTAGGAGATGGCCACATCGTCGTCGTGGATGAGCGGGAACTCGTCGAAGGCGCTGAAGGTGACGCTGACCAGGTTCGCGAAGGACCTGCGAGTGCCTCGGTTGTACTCAATGATGCGGCCGACGTCTTCCTCAGGGACTTCGTAGTCGCCGACACAGCGGGTCAAGCTGTTGAGGAGGTAGGACTTGCCGACGCTGTTGCGGCCGGTCAGCACATGGATGTTCGTGGACGGCCGCGAGTTTGGAGACACCTCGAACGGAAGGATCACCGACTTGCCCCCGCCTCCAGCGGGGACCGGCGCCTCGTAGGCCACCTGGAATCCTGAGACTCGAACGCCGCCCTGAGCGATGCGGCGGAACTGCTCCTCGACGGCGGTCGGCTTCAAGAACCGCATGAGTGAATCGCGCGTCACCTGCTCGTGCTGTACGCGGTCGAAGATGCTCTCGTTGAAGGCCATGTCCTTCAACGCCGTCAGGACTGGTACGCGAATGCTGTCGCCGAGTTGGCGCAGGCGTTCGTAGTACGAGTCATCTTGGCCCAAGGAAAAGTGACGCTCCCCGAGTACTTCGAAACTCTGCGGCATGCGAGCAACGCGGCCTGGGCCTTCGTTGCTCTGATCACGCCCCGGGTGCATCCCCAGCTCGCCGATCTTCACCTCGCCGATCCCATGGCGGCGCCCATCCCCGTCATAGATCACCAGGTGGAACATGGTGACGAAGCCGAAGTCGTTCCATGCATCTCTGACGAGCAGGGCCTGGGACCGTACACCCTTGGGTTGTCGTTGGCCCGTCTCCACGACCGTGAACTGCACTCTTCCTCCGTGCCTTGTCCCGCCCGCGCTCCCACACGGCCAGCCACTGCCTGCACACCCTTGCAGCCGAACCCAGGCAGGTCAGCCTAGCTAGTCCACCGACGCGTCTACCTGGTGGGTTGTAGCGCTGGTGGCCTGTCTCTCGCGGCGCTTGGCGCGGGTGCCGTTTCCAGGGGTGTCCTGGGTCTCCCAGTCGGGTTCCGGCCCGGGATCCTTCGCTGGAACTTTCGTCACGTGGAGACCGACCGCCTTCCCACGGGTGTGCTGACTGGTGTCGCAGGTCAACAGCCGCACGGGGCGCCCCGCGAGGGACTGGATCGCGACCGCCCGGTCAACGATCTCGTCATCGGGGAGGGGCAGCCGCACGTGTCCGGGCGGGTCCAGGACGATCTCCAGGCTGACCTGACCACGGACTTCGCCCTGGGAAAGACCGGCTCGGCGCAGGACCCCGGACAGGGACCCGTTCAGCGTGCCGTCCAGGAGTCCCAGTGTGTGGCCCGCTCGCCATCGCGGCCGGTGTTTGCCCGCTTCCTTCAGCGCGTCCAGCTCGTCGACCACAGTGATCGGGAACAGCAACCGGATGTGCTCTCCGGACGGCAGTCCCAGCACCTGGTGCAGGTCGGCGTCTTTCAGCTTGTCGGCGTTCTGGATGTAGAAGCTGGAGTCGGCAACCACAAACCACTCCGGTCCCTCCCAGCGGATCATCAGCGAACGCAGCAGGTCTATCGTCGCTTCGAGCATCTCGGCGCGCTCAGCCAGTTCCTGGTCCACGAGCAGGTTCACAACACGCTGCTGCTCCGTGCCCGCGAGGTGCCCGACGCCGTCCAGGAGCGTGTCATGACGCTTCGTCAGGACCAGGGCGGTGAGGTCTTCGGCGCTGACCTGGTTCCGCAACTGCTGGGCTGAGCGCAGGGCCCACTCCAGGTACCTCAGCAGTCGGCGATAGGCGCTGGAATGACCGCCGCCGCGTTCGTTGACTGCTGCTGTGTGCACTGTCCGCAGCGCATCAAGGAGGTTCTGCCGGTCGGTTCCCGGGCGGGGTGTGATGAGCATGCGCCGATCCTGTCAGGGGCGGGCCACACAGCGCCGCTGGTTTCCAGCGCTACATGTCCACCAGCCTGGACACTCTCAGCCCCGCCGTGAGGCACATCGCAGTCGGGCGCGCAAAGGGGGAACTGGGCGGAGCTTCGGGCTGCGGAGCGCGGGCCCAGTCATAAGTCCGCATGGTCCGTACTCAGGAGTCGGCGTCGCCAGATTCCTGCGTTCCGGGGCTGAGTTGCTCTAGAGCGAACTGGAAGTGCGGGTTGAGGAGCACTCGTGCGGCGCTCTGGGCGATACCGAGGTCTTGGAGTAGCCGAACTCGGTCACGGCGTCAGTCATTTAACGCCTCTTCCATGATCATCAATTACACCGGTGAGCGTGCAGACCCTTTAACCGGCCGCACCGATCCTCCACCGACCTCGACGCCCGCCTTCCGCAACATGCTCACCGCCTCACGGATGTCGACTGCGAGATGGGCAGCGGAGGTGGCCGCGCTGTTGACTGCCTGCGCTTGTGCATGTTCTTGGGAACGGGCGCGGTCGGCGGCGTTCGCATGGATCTGCAGCGTGCGATTGGCCTTCGCGAGTGCCGCGCTCATTTGACCGAAGGCCTGTTGATCATGTTTCTGCTGAGCGGCCGAACCGGCGCTGCGGTCAGTGGTTCCAGCTTTCGCAAGTCTGGCGGCCAGAACGGCTGTGGGCCGTTCGACATGTCGCAGCGTCTCCTTGAGCAGCGAACCCAGACCCACGATCTCAGGCGCGGTCCGGGCGAGCGAGAGGCAAGAGGCCAACCTCAGGCTTTCCTCCAGGTTCAGACGGAGATCGGCGAGGACGATCCGGACGGCATGCGGCATAGCCGGAAGCGATTCGACCAGTGCCTTGACGGGTGCGGCGATCGGACTGAACCGCTCCACCGGGCCAGCTTCCACGCCGAGCGTCAGGGCGTGCGGAGGCTGCTCACCGAGGATCGGCATGCCCCTCGGGACGTCCGGCAGTTCGCCCCAGAACGTAGTCAGGTCCGTGTCGGTTCGGGCGCAAACCGCGTACGGCAGCACCGCGCGCCGGACGGCAAGCTCGGGCCCAGGGATCAGGTCAATGCAGTCATTGAGCAGTTGCAGGCCTTGAGTAATCACTGGAAGCCCGCACGCGAGTGCGTTCTCCAGCCGTTCGGCGACGCTTTTCCCGTGCCCCCCGGGACGCCGGAGCAGCGTGTGAGCCGCGATCACATGAGCGTCGGCACACCAGTCATAGGAGTCGGTCAACTGGTCGGACCAGTGGGTGAGCCGGTCGTCGTCGGCATCCAGCATGAAGTAGCCGAGCGCGAGATCGAGCAGGATCCGGGATGGCGAGTCGATCGAGTCCCGGATGCGGAGTACTTCGGCTGCTACAGCCTCGGCGGCCGACAGGTCGGCCCGGCGAAGGCAGCTGAGCAGCGTTGCGGCCAGTCCAGGCTCGGGTTCGAGGCGATCTCCGGTAACCCACAGCGGCGTTTCGGCCGGCAGCAACACGAAACTGGCCGGTCCTCCCAATGGGCTGACCTGGACCGCATGGGTGGCCTTCTGCAGGCCGCTGGTCAGGAAGACGCCAGCTTCTGGACGCTTGAGCGTGGCAAGCCAGTGGCTCGACACGAAGCGGCGTGACTGGATGTCCCAGGTCCATCCTGCCGCCCACGGGGCGTCGGGGAACCGTTTCGCTGGCACGGCCACTTGCGGCCCGTCCGACAGTACGGCTAGTGGCAACAACACCCACGGCTCGTTCCCGTCCACCGCGGCGTAGCCGGTGAGCCGCTCGCCGCTAGTCAGCCTGCCCTGGACGCTGTAACCGAGTCTGGTTGGTATCCGCACGCGTACCGGTACCCCACTCGTCACGACGGCGACCGTCTGCGTCTCGGGCCCGTCTGCGGTGATCTCAGCCGTGCCAACCACCGTGCCGGAGGGGACACCGGGCTGCTCGAAGCGCAGCTCCGCCCCGGTCGCTTGGCTGCTCACCTGCTCAGCTCACCTGCCCTTCGGTTCCGGAGTCGGCCACTAGATCGGAATCGTGGTTATGAAGCGCGCCGGCGTGATCGTTCTGCCCGGCTGGGTCAATTTGTGAATCCCGTCCTTGCAGTCCACCGTGATGTCGTACGCGGAGGCAGGCGTTTTACCTTCCCACTTGCGGGGCTCCGGCCCATGAAAGTGCTGCGCGCCGGTTTGGAGACACCGCAGCTCCCAATGTGCACGGGGCAGAGCTGAGGCCGGCGAGCAGTCGAGCCGGAATGGCACCATCGGGGGGGCCGGGCATCGGCGGAGGACCGTGTCGCGCCCAAAGTCGCTGCGGGGAGGGGCTAGATCGTTCCCGGCGAGTACCCCGGGCGAGAAGAAATCGAGTACATCGGCGAACTTCGAGTACAGCACTCTGGTTCGGACCTCCCAATGGGCACCTTCGTGGGTGGCCCCAAGCCCATTGAGTGTCCTCACCAGGGCATCGGCGAACGGGGTGACCTTGCTCGCCTGCACCCTGCTCCCAAAGCCCTTGGGCGTCGGCGTGTAGATCGGGTTGTTCGCCCTCGTCTCCCTGTCCAACTGGCGTGATTCGGCCTCCGGTTGGTTGTCGTCGATCAAATGGGGCGGGCGGATGTCCCACGGAGCCAGGTCAGTGGGATCGTTCGAGCAGGTGTCGAGGAAAAAACACTGGGTCAGCGCCCTGCAGGCCCGCATGGACTGGCGGGTCCTGTTGAAGTCGATCACGCGGTCCTGCCAGTTGGCGATGTCCTCGGCAAGATCCTCGACCAGCAGGTACTTCTGCCCGCCGCCCCAGCCGTGTCCGCAGAAGTACAACAGTGCGATGTTGCCGCTGTGCTGGTCGCAAGTGTTCACCCACCGCTGCCAGGCTTCTTTGACATTGGCGTAGACGGCCCGCTTCGGCCTGGACCGCATGGGTTCGTTCCACCAGGGCACCGTGCAGTCAGGCGACAGCAGGACATCCACCGTGCCAAGCTTCACGGCGCTCGCGGACCAGTCCGCCTCGATCAGCCAGCGGGCCACGTGCATTGCGGAGAGCGGTGCACAGGTCAACTCACGCCGCAGGGGCCGGAGCAGCGAATACGGCGGCGTACCCGGTCGGGCCTTGTCGCCACAGTTTGGGTACTCTCCCACCCCGATCACCAAGGCGTGAATCCGGGGGTCCGGGCCGTCGTCGATCCTGTACACGGTCATGTCGTCGCCTCCTCCACCAGCTTCGCGATCCGACGGTGGAAGTTCGGCTGCTTGAAGTAGGCGGAATGCGCCCAGAGCCTCCCGGACGCGTACGGGTAGTCCTCAACCCCCTCGAAGACCGGTTTCGCGCAATAGCCGAGGATGTCGCTTTGGTCGACCACGTTGATCCAGGTCCGAATGTTGCCCAGCGCCGGCACCTTCCGGCGGTCGGGTGGTCTGGGCAGATCAGCTGGCACACCGTGGTAGGCAGAGAACTCGGCGAAAAGCCCGACCTGGGAGCCCACCGTGACCAGTACGTCGATCTCCAGCTTCGGGCGGAAGTGGCTCGCGATGTCGTAGACGATGTCGCCGCCCATGCTGTGCGCCACGACCACCAGTGGCTCCTCCGCCGGCCTTTGTTCGGCTGCCTTCAGCAGGTCGTCCAGCACGATCTGGACGATCTCGCCGGGGTCCTCGGGGGTGCCCCGCTGTGCGAGGTACTTGAAGACGTCGCCCAGGAATTCCTGCACCGGATCGTCGGTGAGCCGCCGCAAGACTCTGGCGGACAGCCGGGTAGGGGTCCCGACCACGGAAACCCTCAGTTCCCGGGCGGTCTTGCGGAGCCGCTCGCCGACGCGGCCGAGTGCCTCGCGTGCGCCCAGGGTCTCCTCGGGAGGGCCCGGCTCCCGGCCGGTGTCGATGAAGGCCTCGATCAGGTCCGTGTCGTCGCCTATGCCGCTCCAGAACGGATCGGTCGGGTCGAACCGGCGGTAACTATCGCAGTAGGAAGCTAGCGGGACGGCCAGCCTGGCCAGCTCGTCCAGCTCGTCGTCGGAGCACGATTCCACATCGACAGCGCTGTAGAGCAGGTCGACCGCATCCGCGACGCTGTCCCGAGCAGTATCCAAGACGACATCGTGCGTGCGGCCGCTCGTAGGTGCCTCAGCCGCTGCCAGCAGTTGAACCCGGGATGCCTCATCCGCCGCGCCCAAAGACTCCATGGCGCCCGGACGGCACGCGTGGCCCCACCGGGGCAAGCTGCCCGCCTTGCCCCACCAAGGGAGAAGCACCGCGTCGTCCCGGGGGTCAACTCCGATCGCCGGTAGTAGGAACCGGGTGAAGAGCCGCTGGCGGAACGCTGCAGCGCGCATTGCTCGATCCTCGTCGTGGCTGCCCACCCCGTGAACAAACACCACTGGCATCGCTGCCACCACCTAGGTGCTGGTCTGCCCCTTCGATCTATCCTCCCCCCGCAAGCCCTCCAGGAACAACACGGAGTGGGTCGAAGGCCCCAGCAAGAGCAGGGGGACTCTCGGGTTCAGACGCAAGTACTCACGCTCTGGTGGCGAGATAGGTGTTCCAGTCCCGGCCAGCGCGGCGGGTCCACTTCAGAGCGGCGCTGATGGTGATGCCCAGGAGAGAGCTGAGAAGGGAGGGGCATGCCGGCGCAGGTACACCAGGACCCGCTGTCACGGCGGATGCTTGCAGCGGCCCTCACCCTCGCGGGTGACGATGAGCGTGGTGACCCATCGACCAAGGTATGGGGCAGGTCGAGTGCGACTCGATAGGCAACCAACAGGGCTCATGCGCCTGCAGGTTGAGACTTCGAACACCTCTCTCAATGGCACGGGAACCTCGTGCGTTGCGGACACCGACACCCCCAGCTGGTCAGCGGCCATCCATGAGACCGCAGTGACGCACGCTGCCAGACGACACAAGGCAACCTGATCGGCAAGCCACGCCCTGATCCGAATGCCATCCGGCGATATGCCAGATACGGCGTCCTGAGCGACTCTGGTCGAGCTGGACGTGAGTGGTCCGAGCCGGAGGAGTAACGGCATGGATGTGGAGCAGGTAAGTGCGCACACTCAGGAGATCCGTATCGCCACCGCGATGACGGGAGGTGTGAGCCTGGCGATCTGGATGGGTGGCGTCACCCGCGAGCTGAACCTGCTCCAACAGGCGTCCTGGCGGCGACGCCCGCGGCAGCTGAACCCGGATGCCGAGCTGACGTTCGAACCCGAGCTCGGTGTGTCGACGAGTTGCGACGACAAGGTGAGAGACCTCTACGTCCGGATCCTCGATCTGCTCGACGTCACGGTCAGCGTCGACATGCTCTCCGGCACGAGCGCCGGAGGAATCAACGGGGCGCTGCTCGGGCTGGCGAGGGCGAACTCGCTCGATCTGGGAGACCTGCGTGAGTTCTGGCTGAAGTCCGGTGCCTTCGACACCCTGCTGCGCGACCCGAAGGAGACCAAGCCGCCCTCGCTGCTGCAGGGCGACGGAGTGCTTTTCAAGGAACTCCTGGCGGGGATCACACAGCTGAAGACGGTGGATCCGCACTTCAGTTCACCGGACCGGCCCGATGGAATCGGGGCGAAGACCAGGGTCTTCATCACCACCACCTTGCTCACGGGGGAGACGAGCCGGTTCACCGACAGCCTGGGGACGCTGGTCCAGGACGTGGACCGGCGAGGCCTGTTCGTCTTCGACGAGCAACAGCTCACGAGTTCCGACCGCAACGACCTCGTGGCGCTCGCGGCGCGCTGCAGTGCCTCCTATCCCGGAGCGTTCGAGCCCGCGTTCGTCCCGTTCGAGAAGGAGATCCCCGCTTCGGGCTCCAAGGTCCTCAGGCATCCCGCGATGAAGAAGTACGCCAACATCACACGTGATCACTGGGTGGCAGACGGCGGCCTGCTCGCGAACCGGCCGATCGGCCCCCTGCTGCAGTCCGTCTTCGACAGGCCGGCCGAACACCAGGTCAGACGAGTGCTCCTGTACGTCGTCCCGTCGCCCGGCGAAACACCGGACCCGCGCGAAGCGCCTCCGGAAAAGGAGTCCTTCGACGCCCCCTGGACCCTGGGTGAGGCACTGCTCAAGGACCTGGGCAGCGTCCTCGGCCAGAGCATCCAGGCGGACCTGACGGCCCTGCGAAAGCACAACGACCGGGTCGACTCGATCCGCGACACACGGCTGCGCCTGGCGGAGATCGCCACGAGCCCCGGTTGCACCGGCCGCCTGCTCACCGAGGAAATGCTGACCGACTACCGCGCCCGCGAAGCTCTCTGGCTCATCCGGCCCGTCATCGCCTCACTCATGCGGGCCGTGACGACGATGCCGAGGGAACGGATGCCCGACGCGTGGATCGCGGACCTCGCGCCGGGGCGCAGCGCGGAGCGGGAATGCCGGGACGCAGCCGCAGAGGCGGTCTCCACGGAATGGGTCTATCCAGCCCTGGGTGACATCACCGGCGCGGCCGCATTCGGCCGGCCCGCCTTCGACGGCGCCAAGGCCACGGTGCTGGCGATGCTGCGAGCGGCGTACATCTGCCGGCCGTACAAATGGACCGAGCTGTCGAACCTGACACGTCTGGTCCATACGGCCTTTGTCGCAGGACCACGACCGGACACCGACACCCTGGTCGACAACGAGCTCCAGAACCTCGGTCAGCCGCCCCAAGCCAACTGGCCCGCGATTTCCGCTGTGGCCGCAACGGTTGCCAGCGACTACGCAGCACAGCTGGGAAGCCCCACACCTGGCTCGACCCGTTCCCTTGACGACGGATGGCTAGCACTGGCATCCGTCGTACAAGCCCTTCAGGAGCTCGTCGGCGATGCCGACAGCGCACCGACGGACACGGTAAGTCCGTTCGACCGGCCGAAGGCGGAAGAGCGGCGTCGCAATGCCGAACAACAGCTCAGGCACTATCTGGAGTTCCTCACCCAGTCACCCGTGTCCGTCCCGACCCGGCTGCTCGACCTGCACATCGCCTCGCGTTCCATGCTCCCCGTCGATGTGGAGGTGGATCAGCCCGTGGAGCTCATCCAGGTGAGCGCGGACACCCGCACCGTGCTCGCCCCTCAGCGCGTCACGGCGGCCGACAAGCTCAACGGGATGCAGTTGCATCACTTCGGAGCCTTCTACAAGCCCTCGTGGCGAGCCAACGACTGGACCTGGGGCCGGCTGGACGGCGCCGGCTGGCTCGTCCACCTGCTACTCGATCCACGCCGCGTCCTCGAACACGCCGAAAGGCTGCCCACGCCGAAGGGCCTGCGGGCGGAGCGGTTCTATCGGGAGTTGTGCCATCGGGTGCTCGGCGGCATGGAGCCTGCGGGCTGGCCGGTGCAAAGGCCGGGCGAGACCGAGTTCCTGCTCACCCCGAAAATGGTCCGCAAGGAACTGGAGTATCTCGACGACCCCGCCCTGCCCGTGCCGGCCGGCCTCCCCCTGACCTCCCTCTGGGTGGCGGTGCGCTGGCAGCAGTGGATCGCCGCGAACGAACTGCCCACCGTCGCGGAGCACATGCTCAGCACACCCGCCACCCGCCACGAGCCGTGGGCCCTGGAGGTGCTCAGTGCGGCCGGGAGCCTGGACACGGCACTGGCCGCGGTACAGACCGCCGTCTCGGCCGTCAAGAACCGCAAATGGAGTCCGCAACAGCGCAAACTGATGCGTTCGGCGGTCAGGCCCGGGGTTGTGGCCACGCCTGCGCAAGCGCCGGCTGCCACGCTCGACGAAGCGCTGGTTCTGGCCTCGAAACTCGCCACTTGCCCAGTCCCGGACGAGACATTCGCCAAGGAGCTGGGCCAGCCACTCTTCACGCGTACGGTGTCCAAGGCTCTGGCCACGGCAACTGGCGCCCTGACAGGCGTGAAGGAGCCCCCCGCGTCGGTCAGACCCTTCTTCTCGTCCGCCCGCACAGTGACCATGGCGGGCTACCGGGCAGCCGGCCTCACCAGCGGATCGCCCCTGCTTCTGACGATCGCCGGGGTGCTCTGCTCAGCCGTGGCCATCTGGGTCATGTCCGGGGAAGACACCTTGCTGGGGCTCACCGCAGCCGTACTCCTGGCCGTGGGATGCCTTCTCTTCGGTCTGGGGGCCTGGGGCGTGAGCCGCCGCCTGTTTCCGACCGTCCTGGCCCTGCTCCTAACCGCAGGAATCGTGGCTGCCGCGACGGTCAAACGCGACGACCTGTTCGGGAAGACCACGAATCCCGGTGCCGAGAAGGACGTGGGCTGGGTCGGAGACAACGTGCTCCCCTGGCTGCAGGAGTCTCCATCGCACCCCCTCATCGTCCTCGGCGGACTGATCGTGCTGAGCGTGCTGATCAGCGGTGCGGTCGGCAAACTGGCGAGGACCGTCCACCAATGGCTGAGGACCGTCCACCAATGGCTAAGGAAGCTGCTGCGCTCCGCCTAGCGGCTCCAGAAAGGGGCACGGCCGTTCACAGACCGAGGGCTTGCGTGCGCTCGCCGCCCGATACATCGCGCGCTTGGCCGAGCCCGCGCTCCTGGTGACCTGCAACTCCAACCGGGCAGGCGAATTCGCCACCTTTACTGACAATCGAGCCGCGGTTGGACGCCGGGAGCTCGGCGACCGGTCGACTCGACGCTCATCCATCTGCCCATGCGCGCCGTTGGATTTCCATCTAGGGCAACGGCGCCTGCGCTACTGCGTGTTGACGTCGAGATCCTCGGTTGCTTCCTCCAGAGGCTCTACCAAGCCGTTCCGGAAGGAGACCCGATCGAACTCCCCCTCAGCGTGGATGTTGAGCTCGATGCGAACCAGACCCGACTGATCCGAAAGCCAGGAGAGGGCGCGCCGCAGGTTGAAAAGGCCAGATCTGTCGAGGACTGCCTGAATGTCCGCAACCTGGACATTGTCACTGGGAGTTGGGGCAGCGGGAACGCCTCCCTTCGACGTGCCTCCGTGCGGACTTGGAGTTGGCGACTGCGGAGTGGGCTGGGGCGCTGCGGGCTCGTTGAGGGGCGGCTCAACGGTCGCCTGCAGGCACTCACGGGCGTAGTCATGCCAGAAGATCGCTGCGTCGTCTGAGAGGTCGATCTCATCGGCCGTGAGGCGCTCCCCGAAGCGCACTTGCCGTGCGTCGCGAGGAGCAATCTCGTCCCCTTCTCGCACAAGCCCGACTGCGTAGCCGAGTTCGGAGGTCTTGACTGCGCTCGCGATGGTCGAGGCGATGACCTTCTTGTCCCAGAGCTTGGTGAACTCGTAGTAGCTGTAGAACCAGTCCACCAAGTCAGCGCACGTGACCGCCTTCCGGTCCGGTCCCAAGCCGGCCAAGGCGACGAGCTTCGCGGTGGTGACAGAAGTGAACACGCGCTGGCTGAGGGCTTCTACGACACGTTCGTGGAGGGCACGGCTTGCTGCCAGCATCGTGCGGAGATCTGAAGGCTCAAGCACGTAGGGTGCGTCGCCTGACCGCGATCGTGTGGGGATGGCCACGGTACTGTAGGCGGCGCCGATGGCCGCGGAGCCGTCGCGTCGAGCGTTGGCCGCCTTGTCTTGAAGTTCCTCGATCTGCTCGGCGCTGAAGTTGTACTTCTTGTGCTGGTCCAGGAGTGATTTGGCAGCCAATCGCAGCCTTATGGCGTGCCGGGCGAGGTCGAACTGGGCCTTGTCCGGGAGGACCAGGGCGAGTCCGTTGCGGTAGCGCCGTGGACTTCCCTTGCCGGCCTGTTCAATGAACTTCTCCTGCGAATCGCGGTCTTCAGACCAGTCCGGATGCAGGTAGGCAACCGTGAACAAGGGACGCTCGTCAGCGATACCGCCAGGCGTCTCTGGCCACAGAGCTACGCCCTTGTTGCCTTGCAGCTGCTTTTCGAGTTCCGCACGAACCTCGGTGAGCACCTCATTGGAGTTGAACTTGCTGGCCTCGTCCCGTACGAGTTTCGTCAGGTTGGGAGTCGGCTCGAACCGATAGCGGCGTCCCGTGTAGTGGAGGTACAGCTCCTCCTCGCGGAGATCGTGCAATGCGGAGATGACAACGTTCCGGGTCAAGCCAGGAACAAGGACACTTCGGACAAGGTCTGATTCGAGCACGCCGCGGTCTTCGCCCTCACGTGCCCCGAAGCTGTAGAGCATGATGGCGGTGGCAACGCGCGTCCCCACCCGAAGCTGCGCGATCGTCGGGCTGTCAGCCCCGAGCGTCCGGTCTACCGTCGTACACCCCGCGCCCTCCGAAGTGACGTCGCTCGACAGCACGGACGTGTACCGCTCCCTCTCGCCTACTTGGGAGAAGAATGCGCCACGGGACGCCTCATCAGTGAAGTCGACGTCACCCGGCCCGATGAGCGGGCTCTTCGCTCCCGATTGCCACAGTGCGTGGACGACCGAAGCCAAGAACTGCAATGCGCCACGGGTTCGCTGGTACGAAGGCAGAGACCCCCAGCGGTGGTACATGAGATCAAGCAGGTCCGGGTGCAAGGGATATGCAGCCAGTACCCGCTTCTCCAGGGAGTCTGCAGCTTCCTCGGCTTCCCGGCGTGCGTCGCCGGTTTCCGCCGTGGCCAGCAGCTGCTTCCGAAGGACGTCGGAATAGGACCGAGCGACCTCTCGGTGGACCGACTCGTCGCCGAACTCCGCGAAGAGTCGCCGCTGAACAACGCGGAGCACCTCGTCGCCTGACACAGGCTCGCGCTTGGCATCAACTCGGGCAACGAGCTTGTCCAGGTCGCTCAACAGACCCTCAGCACCGACGGCCTCACCGACACTGGCCTGAAGGCTGTAGACCATGGCGGCACGTGGCTGCGCGCTGATGGCTTCCGTGAGCGCCTGAACAAACAGCATGGCCTGGCGGCCGGCGGTGGACTCTGCCCGCTGAAGCGCCATAGCCTTCTCGACATAGATCAGGACTTCGTCGAGGAGAATGAGGGTCGGACCGTCACCGATCACCTGCCGGAGGACATCTCCGCCCGGGGCGGACCCTGTCAGATCGTGTTGCTCTACAAGCTCGTAGCGTCCGAGTTGCGCTGCGAGTTCTCCCCAAAGGGTGTGTGTCTCGACTCCTGTCGCCTTCATCGGCGAGAGAGGGTCAAGTTCCTCTCCGGACAGCACGGCGATCTGCACGTCGCCGGGATCAGAGATGTCCTTCAAATCTGGGCAAGCAGCAACGGAGGCGGCGCGGTCGCGAACCAGGTGAAGGAGCGCGACAAGGCTGTGGGTCTTACCACCGCCGAAAGGGGTGCGGAGTTGCAGGACATGGGAGCCGGTTCCACCCGCGAGGACGTCCATGACGTCCGTGAGCAACTCCCCCATCTTCTTGGTGAGGTACGTCGCCTGATAGAACCTACCGGCGTCCGTGTAGACGGGTGCGATACCCGTCCGGCCTCTAAAGACCCCGGCCAGGTTGGCCGCGTAGGTCCCCATGTCGAGGACGCCTGCCGCAACGTCATCATGCGGACGTGCAACCTGTGTCCAAGGCGACAGCCGATAACTCGAACTCACAGCGTTCCAACCCCCTGTACTTCAACGTTGTGGATGGCCAGCACCTCAGAGCAGCCCCCGTTCACCAACGATCGTCCTCCATGAGACCAGCAGCCGCTCTGCCGCGCTTGCCTCTCGGCTCTTCGTCTCGCTTGAGCTGGCGCGCAGGGCCCGACCCGCCAGGGTCTGGATGACTTGGCGGAGCGCAACAGCATCAACGTTCACGGACATCAGATAGGGGCGCACCTCCCCGGGACGGTGTTCGGCACGCCACAGGACAGCATGCGCGACATCGATGAGGGGAGGCGCGACGGATGACTCAATCTCGTAGAGCGGCATCGTCCCGCTGGCCTCGTTGTCCGGCTGCCCCAGGCGACCATCGTCGCCACGGTCTTCGAAGTCTCTGAGGACGACGGTGGATTTGACCTTGGACACGAGCGGGTTGAGGCCGGTCGTAAGACCGCCGGTTCCGTCGAGGTTGGCGCCGGTCATCCGGGCGAGGTTGTTGGCCTCATCGAAGGGGACTGCCGCATAGCCATAGGAGTACTGAGCCGCCACGTAGTAGCGGGTAACGGGATCCGTGCCGGCGAGCCCCTCGAAGAGCGCGTCCAGCACACGGCTCTGGACCATCTCCAAGAAGGTCTCCGCAGGCAGTACTTCGCCATTGTCCTGCTCGACACGTTCGTAGCGGGTCAGGGCCCGAAGACCAGCCCCGACGGTGGCGATGACCAGGTCCGAGCCCGTGATGCCGAGTTCCTCCAGCCGTGTACGGCGTTCCAGGATGATCTGGCCGAGCTCGGCCATGACCTCGGCTTCACTGCCTACACCTGCGTCGGGCTTGCGCTTGCGCGCGACGAGGAAGATCGACGAGGCCAGACTGGCCGTTCCGTGACCGACTGCCCTCTCCGGCATCTCGGTGTCCAGTGGCCAGGCCTCGGTGATGGTGAAGCCTGCGCCCTTGAGTGCCTCGACCAGGCTGGACCACCCCGAGGTGGTCTTGTGTGCATAGACACAGACGAGCGGTGCGCCGGGCTTGAGTACCCGATGGGCTTCCTTGAACGACTTCTCCATGAGGTCTTCGTAGTGCCGGCGCGCGTCATCCTTGCTGCCGGAGTGACGATAGGCAGCGACCACTGCCTCGTTCCTCTTCGGCGTCAGCTCCCCACCGAGATCCGTGGGGTACAGGAATCCGACCGACCTCTTCAGCCAGACATAGAAGAAGTCAGACAGGTCCGCGTACGAGATGTTGTCGTAGTACGGCGGATCCGTGATGACCGCGTCCTGGGAGTCGCTGGGCAGCGGGAGGGAAGCGGCGGACCCACGCACGCACTTTGCAGCGCCCGGAAGAGTAGACAGCTGTTCGATCAGGTCGGCGGTTTCCTTGAGGTACTTACGCACGTCCCCAGAGGCCCCCGCGAACGGATTCGCCTCATAGAAGTCCCACACCATCGGCAGCGCCTGGCGGGCGAACGTATTCGTTCCACCCTCATTCTTCGTGTCAAGACGGCACAGGCTCGACAGTCGGTCCGCGACCCGGTTCAGTGCCATGGCCAACGCCGTCGACAGCGCGGCTGCACGACCCGGCTCCATGCCCTCGTCACAGGCCTTGTCGTGGACGGTGCGGATACCTGCGGCCAATGTGCTCAGCGCAAGAAGTTGCCGGGGAGTGAACAGATCACGGTACTGAGAGAACCCGTAAACCATGCACGTACCGCCTGTGATGCGCATGGTGCCGGGAAGCGACTCGTTGAGCGGATCGACCGGCAGTTCTTCAAGGCGCTTCAGACATTCCGCATCGTCCGGGAGTTCGTATTCGCCGACAGCCAGGTAGTCACGTCCCCGCCGCGGGCCCGGTTTTGCCGCGAGAGCCGCCAGCGGTGCCGTACCCATGCGCCCGGCACGGGCCTCGTCCTTGACGTGCTTGCCCGTCACTGGTGCGCCGCAGATACGGCACGTCACTTGGCCGCCTCGCGAGCCCTCAGCCGGGTCAAACCCAAGATCATCTTCCGTCGTTCCCGTAACCACCTCGTAGCTCAGCGACAGCGCATCACGGTCGACCACGGGCTTGAGGGCGACGACCCGGTTCTTCTTCCGGCCAAGCCAGGTCTGCCGGACAAGATGGGCGTCGTGCTCGGGCATGGCTGGATTGGGGCAGCGCACGGTGCGTGTCCACAGGTAGGCCAGGGGGAGACGCTGCTCGGTTTCATCGTCGGCGAGGAGGTGCTGCTGTCCCGTGCCACCGTCGACGGTCGGGTAGAAGTCAGACAGGTCGCGCCAGGCCGCGTCGACCCACGTCTGACCCCATTTACGCACGTCGTCAGCGAGACCGGGGTAACTCTGCGGAAACTCCAGGAGCATGCGCTCGATGAGGTGGGCCACTGGGTTCAGCTCATTGGCCGTGACCTCGCACCCCAGACGCAGTGCCTCCAGAGGAATGGCGCCTCCGCCGGAGAAGAGGTCGACGACCTTCGGCGGACCATCCTTGCTTGCGGCGAGTACCTCGCTACGCGCTGTGCGAATGGCGTGGTCTTCGGCACCCCATGTGCAGAGCGCGTCGAAGAAGCTCGACTCCTCTTCGAGCGTACGTGTCCGCCCTTCCGCCGACACAAGGGCCGAGTAAACGGCAGCGCGGGAGGCCGCGAGCGGTCGACGAGCCCACCAGAGGTGCAGCGACGCGGGGTGGCCGACACGACCGCCCACCTTCTCGCTGGCACTCGTGCGGCTGATGACGTCGATCGGGATGACGTCTTCGATCAGCCGCTTGTCACTGCTGTCGCGCACTCTATTCCTCTCGCTCCGCAGCTCTTGTCTCTACAACCGCGTGAGCTCGGATGCTAGCGCCCGGTACGCGATAGCCGGTAACCTGCCGGATTTCGGACACATTGGGCAGCGTGTGGTACGGGTCTTGCACCCTCATCAGTACAGGGTTCGTTGTCGCGCTGTAGACAACGTAGAGCCAGAAGCCTGCCGCCCATCGCTGGGCGGCGTACCACTCTGTTCGGTACAGGCCCACGTCGCCCGAGGCGGCGCTGCGACCCTTCACCTCGATGCGGCGCACCTGCGAGCTGCCGTCGGGCAGCGTCCGTGTCGAGCGAATGTCAAAGCCGCTGCCGTCCATCAAGTGTCCGAGGTACTCGGGTTCCCAGCCCTGCTCCGTTTCGAAAGCCATCGCGATCTCGACCGCGGCCTCCTCGACTTCCTTGCTGTTGGGACGCATGACGTCGACGTCTGGGTGCTCTGGCCTGCGGGGCGGCACCACAGAGGCGGAGCCGAGGTGCGTCACCTTGCCTGAGCGCACGACACCAAGGCGGTTGAGGGACTCCAGTTTGGAAGCCCGTCGATGCTTCAGCTCCTTGAGCTGCCGTGCAGCGTTGTCCCGTTGGAGCCGGTACGAGTCATCACCGGCAGCGACCTTGGCATCGTAAGTGTCCCATCGGCTTTCCAGCCGGCGCTTCTGCGCATCCATCGCCTCCTCAAGGTATGAGGCGCGGAGTTTGGCTTGATCAAGCCTGCTGTTCCGCTCCGCCGTACTCCGCGAAAGCTGGACCTCCACACGCAGCCAGTCGGTCGCGGTCTTGATCTGGTCCGGCAAAAGAGCGGCCGCTTTCCGCGCTTCCACTGGGGTCGCGGGCGTAAGCGTGTGAAGCACATCTGCAGGTCCCCGGTGCAGGCCGTCCTGGTCCTCTATCACCGCCACGACCTCAGCGAACGCCAGCTCCGAGGCGCCGTGGACGTCCTCACCCACCACCTCATAGGCAAAGAGGTGAACGAAGTACGGGGCCAGAGCACCCGGGTCGACGAACGCTGCAGCGCCCTGGGGGACATTGTCAGCAGCGAGATCGCGTTCCAGGGACTCAGCAAGCGCCGCGAACAACGGATGGCCCGGCGAGCACAGCACCGAGTCCTCGTGCTCGACGCGACTTCGTTCCTCCTTCCGGAAGGTGAGCTTGCGGTATTCGGAATCCGGGCGGCCCCGGTGCTTCACCGCCGCAAGATCTTCGCTGCGCAGCGCGACAGGGACGTGCTCGATGCGGAGCAGCTGGTCCGCTCGGCGCTCAACACGCAGGCGCTGGCGGCTCGCGGCACGCAGGAAGAACGCCTCTGCGTATTCCGGCATGAGCCGACGCTCGTCGGAGAGGAAGTTCTGGCCGCGGACCCAGTCGATGTCCACGTATTTCTTCGCCAGGGCGATCCCTGTGTCCTTCTCATACTCGGCCAACTTCTCCGAGTTGAGCCGGTTGATCGCGGCGACCGCAGCGTCCCTGTTGGCTCGGGTGGGGTTGGCGAGTGTCTCCTTGACGAGCCGTTCGAAGTCGATGCCGTTGATCGTGAGGAGCTCGCCGATCACGTCGTAGACGCGGCCATCCAGGTCGGCGCGCATCGCTTCGAGGCGTGCGTGGAGACCTGCCAGCAGCTGGCCTTCAACCGTATTGGTGGCACAGAAGTTGAAGATCCAGCAGTCTGCGCTCTGACCGATGCGGTGCACTCGACCCATGCGCTGTTCCAGGCGTACCGGGTTCCACGGAAGGTCATAGTTGATCATCAAATGGCAGAATTGGAGGTTGATGCCCTCGCCGGCCGCTTCGGTGGCGATGCAAATCTGCTTGTTCTGCCGGAAGTCGTGCTGGATCCGCTTCCGCTCCGCTGGAGAGTGACCCCCATGGATGGTGCAGACGGAGTAGCCCTGCCGACGGAGGTTGTCTTCCAGGTAGCTCAGGGTGTCGCGGTGCTCCGTGAAGATGAGGAGCTTCCCTCGGCCGTCCCGCAGCTCCTCGAACTCTGCCCTCGCTAGGCACTCCCGCAGAGCCACCAGCTTCCGCTCATCCCCCTGGGCTCGGACCCGGTCCGCGTGGGAGACCAGCTTGCGGAGCTCGCTTACTTCAGTACGCAGTTGGGAGATCTGTTCCGCGCTGCTCACCTCTGTAGCTAGGGCGTCATCTACGATCTCGTCGATGTCGTCCGACTCGGCTTCGCCATCGTCTTCGAAGTCTGAGTCCGCCGGCATACGCCCCAGCGCGGCCAAGCGCCGGTTTCGATCAGCGGGGTCCATGGCGGTCAGCTGATCGATCAGATCGCTCAAGCGGTCGGCTCGCTTGGCCAGCGAGGACCTGATGGCACCCAGGCTCGACGCGAGACGACGTTGGAGAACGGTACGCGCGAGAGCGACCGCGTTACCCCTCGATCCGCCGCTTGATCCCAGGTAGGTGTTCACATATTCAGTGACTTCCTGGTACAGCGCATATTCTGCGGTCGAGAGCTGGAACGGCTGAGTGCGGACATGCCTCTCAACAAATAGTGCGTGATTCTGTTCGTCTACAAGATCTTCCTTCTGGCGCCGCAAGAAGTACGGATTGCCGTCATCCGAAATCTGCTTCTTCACGAGGTCGGGTGTCGAAAACTGATCAGGATCCAGCAGCCCCAAGAAACGCGTAAACCTGTCCTCGTCACCTGAGTGCGGTGTAGCAGTGAGCAGCAACAACCGATCAGCCTGCTGCGCTACCCCCTCCACCAGGACGTACCGCTTCGTCTTTACGACCCGCTCGTCACGACCACGCTTCGTGAATGCTGACGCCTTGTGGGCTTCATCAACGATGACCAAGTCCCACTGGGCACGAAGAAGTTCATCGCGCACGTCGTCACGCTTGGCAAAGTCGATACTACTGATGGCCATAGGGAAGCGTTCCCAGGGACTCTGCCCAAGCTGATGCCGAACCTGCTCGCCTGACACAATCTCGAACTGTTCGTCGAACTTGTCGAGCATTTCGTCTTGCCACTGAGTAGTGAGCGGAGCGGGACAGAGGATCAGAATTCGCTCCACCGCCCCTCGGAGTTTCAACTCCTTGAGTAGGAGCCCAGCCATGATCGTCTTACCTGCACCAGGATCATCCGCGAGCACAAAACGAAGCCTGGGCTGAGGCAACATATGCCGATAGACCGCTTCAATCTGATGCGGCAGACCGCGAACGCCACTCATGGAAACCGCGAAGAGCGGATCATGAGCGAAGGCGTGCTTAATTCGCTGCGACTCTACCCACAGAAAAAGATCCTGCGCATTAACCAGTTCAGGTGTTGGTGCAACCTTCGCAAGAGCCGCCTCAAGCTCAGATTCCAGCACCTGAGTTTCATCGGGCGCCCCATTGGCATGCCGGACCCTGACAAGAAAGACGCCCGTCCCGATCGGCTCGATGTGCTCCACTCTCACGGGGTGTGCGAAGTGACCATCGAGCATGATCAAGCGATTGTTGGCCCGTTCGCCTACATCACTCACGATCCGTCCTTCCGTCACTCCCATAGCAGCCAAACCCAAACCTAGCCGATGCCAGTGACAAGGCCGCCGGACTCATCGCGTCCCAACCGAAACCGACGGAGGACACGACCGCTCCGGACGAGGCCACACCCTGCGGACGAGACTCCCGACCACCCTCGCAGCCTCCCGAACTGTGCGAAACCCACCCAGCACATCAAGCCTCACCAAGCCATAACCCTAGACGTCTCGTCAGCGGTGCCGCTCGTAGGGCTTTGAACGACGAAGAGGGGCCCTCCGAGCGACTTGGCAGTCGGCTCAGGCCTTGAGGAGAGTGACCAAGAGACTGGTTCTGTGTGTCGGTTCACCAGAGCTCCGTGGTGGTGGAACTGGCAGGCGACGTCGGGGGTGCAGGCGAAGGCCGAATGCCGCTTACGGCGATATGCGATGGCCAGAGCCCGGCCGGAAGCTATCGCGCACGACAGGTGGACGACTCGAATGTCGGCTCATGGCGCTAGGAGCGCAGTGACTCCGCAGCGGATTGCAGTCCTACGGAATGGAAAGCATCCGCAAGGGCGTCCCGCTCTTGTCCACCCCGCCGTCGAGCCAACGCCACCAACTGGGCAACCTCTTCGTCTCGCCCCTGCCACCGGAGTAGCAGAACGAGTTCGACCACGCGCTCCACAGGCACGCGGGTTACTGCATCCAGCACTTGCTCAGCTGCACCATCTCGTCCTTCCCGTCGAAGTGTGTCGACAAGATCAGACACGTCGCGTGCCGACCGCCACGCCGCCGCTTGTATAGCGTATTCGGCCTCTTGGTCACGACCTTCATCACGCAGTACTGCCAATAGGGTCGGAATGCCGTCCACGGGTCCCCATGCCGCATGCCACAGGATGCTATCCGCAGCGGCCCCGCTGTCGGCGTTTCTTAATTCGCGCACCACTTCCAGGACGTTCCGCAAAGGACGTCGAGTCAATGCCATACACACTTCGCTGATACCTATTAGCCCGCCATTTCGCTGTAACGCCTTCACGAGGTCAACGACTTCGGCGACCGATCGGCAAGCTGCGGCGTGGAGCGCCACGCGAGATTCCACGTGGTGTCCGTTCGCCCGAAGCCCGTATAGCAACCCAACGACATCACCTACCGGTCGCCATAAGGAAATGAACACCACTAGCAGATGGATAGCCCGATGATTCAGATCTTTCCTGGACTGGCCGATAAATTGCACAGTTTCATCCACTGGCCGCCATGCCGAGCTGATCAGAAGGAGCAATTCTGGGTTGCCCGTACTGAACGAGTACTCAACAGCCTCAATTACTTCCTCCAGAGACCACGTCGAAGCCTCCATCAGCAGATCGGATTTAGCGGAATCTCCATCCGCGACTAAAGAAGATGCCAACGTCTCCGCTCCACCATCGCGCAGCAACGCCACGATCGTGCCAGTGTTCTCGTTGATCTCGGAGAACAGGTCAGCCATGGCCCTCATGCTGACATCCAGCGAATTGCGACTCGTCGCGTTCGCGTCGACCGCGCTTCCACTCTTCAGCGAGACGGCATGGACAGCATCTGCAGAGGACGACTCCCCGGCTCCCAGCGCCTGCTCTGCATCCGCCTCAAGCCACAACGTATGGATGTGGATTACTGCGGCGTCAGCATCGACACGGGCGATAGTTCGATCAGCCAATACCCGGACTAATGACTCTAGATTGGGCCAGCGCGGCAAGCCCCCAGCTCCCCGGAGAGTAGCGCCCACGCCCTCATGGCTGAGCGTGCCGGGAAGATCGTCACGGTTGCGGATCGCGGTAGCGATCTCCCGCGTGGAGGGCTTGCCGGCCATGCCGTACACCCTGTGCAGCGCAGATACGAGCGACCGTCTCGGGCCAGCAGGGAGTTCGTTCTCCGCTGGCATACGAACACCCGGCACGTGCCCTCCCCCACCCATCACACCGTGCAGTCATCCTGCCACGTCACATGACCCCAGTCGGCGTCAGCGCCTGTCCGGTCCTGGCAGGTATCGCTCGGGCGGGTCAGGCAAGCAACCAGGGTGGATGAACGTCAACACGTCGACTTCCTGGAGGCTCACATGTCTGATCCGCACCAGCAGCAGACCCCAAACCGGAATGATCTGCTGCTCATCGCCGCTATTCGCGGCACCTGTACAGGTGCCACACGATCGTTGGCCGACTGGCTCATCCGGGTACTTGCCAGGTGCTCCTGAGATGGTGTCCCGCCGAGTGCACGAGACGGGACGCGACCACTCCTGATCGGGCCAGCCAAGTACCGCTGCGGAATACACGCCTACCCGGAATCAATTGTTCCGAGCGAGGCCATCGAGGTGAATGGGGGGAAGCCGGTGAACGATCTGAAGCTGTTCCGCGTCGCTGACGGCAAGGCGACCGAGATACCGGGAGCAGCGGTGGCACTGGAACGCCAACTGCAGACGTTGGTCGAGCGCAACATGAACGCGATGCTCGGGATCCGGTTCTTGGCCTCGGAGTACGGCACCGGTTCGCGGCACAGAGGGCGGATCGACTCGCTGGGGCTGGACGAGTACGGCAACCCGGTGATTATTGAGTACAAACGTTCGAATGGCAGGGCGGTGATCACTCAAGCTCTTTCATACCTGTCCTGGCTGCGTGACCATCGGCATGAGTTCGAGAACCTGGTGAAGGAGCGGCTAGGAGACGAAGCAGCTGGCACCGTTGACTGGAGCAACCCCCGCCTGGTGTGCATCGCCGGAGACTTCACGTCGCACGACGCGCACGCGTTGGAGGAGATCGGTCGTCGGATCGATCTCGTAAGCTACCGGGACTTCGGTGGGGGCCTGCTGGCTCTGCAGCTGCTCGCCTCCGTGACCGGCTCGGCAACACCACTGCGGACCTCGAACACGTCCGCGGGGGCGAGTGCACCCTCCTCGGGTGCTGAGGGTGGTGGCTCGACGGTCAAGTCGGTCCGGCAGTTCTACAACGAGTCGCCTCAGTCGCTGCGGGATCTGTATGCAGACCTCGACGCCAGGCTGATCTCTCATGCCGATGTGCAGAAGGAGTTCCAGCTGCATTACGTCGCCTACCGGCGGATCAAGAACGTCGCCACCGTCCGCCTCCAACCGCGCAGCCACACTCTCGTGGTCCGGCTTGCGGTCGACCCGGACACGGTCGAACTGGTTGAGGGCTTCGCCCGTGACGTACGCAAGATCGGCTGTCTGGGGACCGGCCCTCTGGAGCTGCGGATCCGGTCGCAGGAGGACCTGGTGAGAGCTACTGACCTCGTCCGGCGAAGCGTCGAAAGCCGCTGACGTTCGTTCAGGGGCGGGTGTGCATCGGTATTCCGATACACACCCGCCCCCGTTTCGCGTGTCGTCAGTGGTGGCCGCCTGGCGTGGTCTGGTCTCATTCTTCAGGTCCTGCCAGTTCGAAGTCATCCTGGGTCAGCTCCGCCTGGAGCC
>NZ_BARF01000132.1 GCF_000367365.1 Streptomyces prunicolor NBRC 13075
CCAACCGAGTCGGGTGGGCGGGTGGGCAAACAAACAAACGAACGGGCCCGCCCCCGGGAGCCGGGGGCGGGCCCTTTTCGTCCTCGCGGTGGCACCGCCATGCAGCACCGCGAGGGGTTCTTGAGGCGGCCGGGGTCTAGCCGAAGCGGCCCGAGATGTAGTCCTCGGTGGCCTGGACCGACGGGTTGGAGAAGATGCGTTCCGTGTCGTCGATCTCGATCAGCCGGCCGGGCTGGCCGACCGCCGCGAGGTTGAAGAAGGCCGTACGGTCCGAGACGCGCGCCGCCTGCTGCATGTTGTGCGTCACGATGACGATCGTGAACCGTTCCTTCAGCTCGCCGATCAGGTCCTCGATGGCCAGGGTCGAGATGGGGTCGAGGGCCGAGCAGGGCTCGTCCATCAGCAGGACCTTCGGTTCCACCGCGATCGCCCGCGCGATGCACAGCCGCTGCTGCTGACCACCCGACAGACCCGAACCGGGCTTGTTCAGGCGGTCCTTGACCTCGTTCCAGAGGTTCGCGCCCTTGAGGGACTTCTCCACGACGTCGTTCAGCTCGCTCTTCTTGTACGAGCCGGCCAGCCGCAGCCCCGCCGCCACGTTGTCGAAGATCGACATCGTGGGGAACGGGTTCGGGCGCTGGAAGACCATGCCGATCTCGCGGCGTACCGACACCGGGTCGATGCCGTGGCCGTAGAGGTCCTCGTCGTCCAGGAGCACCTTGCCCTCGACCCGGCCGCCGGTCGTCACCTCGTGCATACGGTTGAGCGTGCGCAGGAACGTCGACTTGCCGCAGCCGGAGGGGCCGATGAAGGCCGTCACCGAGCGGGGCTCGACCGTCATCGAGATGTCTTCGATTGCCTTGTGTGAGCCGTAGTAGGCGGTCAGCCCGCTTACGTCGATTCGCTTGGACATGATTGCTTCACTTCCAGAGATTCAGATCGGTCGCTGAGTAGGTCGCGTCAGCGACCGGTCTTGGGGGCCTTCCAGCGGGCGATGCCGCGGGCCACCAGGTTGAGGATCATCACGAAGGCGATCAGCGTGAGGGACGCGGCCCAGGCACGGTCGTAGGCCGCACCGGAACCCGCGCTCTGCGCGAACTGCTGGTAGATGTACAGCGGCAGCGACGCCTGCGCACCCGAGAACGGGTCGTTGTTGATGAACGGGTTGCCGAACACCAGCAGCAGTACGGGCGCGGTCTCACCGGCGATACGGGCCACCGACAGCATGATGCCGGTGGTGATGCCGCCGATCGCGGTCGGGAGGACCACCTTCAGGATCGTGCGCCACTTCGGGATGCCGAGGGCGAGGGAGGCCTCGCGCAGCTCGTTCGGGACGAGTTTCAGCATCTCCTCGGTGGAGCGGACCACGACCGGCATCATCAGGATGGCCAGGGCGCAGGAACCGGCGAAGCCGGAGGGTCCCAGGTCCCACATGAGCATCAGGGACAGGATGAACAGACCCGCGACGATCGACGGGATGCCGGTCATGACGTCGACGAAGAACGTGACCGACTTGGAGAGGGCGCCTGATCCGTACTCGACGAGGTAGATCGCGGTGAGCACACCGATCGGGGCGCCGATCAGGGTGGCGAGGCCGACCTGCTCCAGGCTGCCGATGATCGCGTGGTAGATACCGCCGCCGGGCTCGGTGTCGCCGACCACGCCCATCGAGTGGCTCAGGAAGTAGACGTCGAGGACCTTCACGCCGCGCGAGATCGTCGTCCACAGGAGCGAGACGAGCGGGACGACGGCGAGGAGGAAGGCGACCCAGACCAGGCTGGTCGCGATGCGGTCCTTGGCCTGGCGGGAGCCCTCGACGCGCGCTGCGATGACGTACGTACCGACGACGAAGAGGATCGCCGCGATCAGGCCCCACTGGATCTTGCTGTCGAGGCTGCCGACCAGGCCGATGAGGACGGCCAGGACGATGGAGCCGCCGGCGATCGCGTACGGCGACCAGTTGGGGAGCGTGGCGCCCTGGAGGGTGCTCGTGGGCTTCTCGGCTGCGACTGCGTTGCTCATGCGTTGGCCCCCGAGTACTCCGCGCGGCGGGCGATGATGAGCCGGGCCGCGCCGTTGACCAGCAAGGTGATGACGAACAGGACCAGACCGGAGGCGATCAGCGCGTCCCGGCCGTCCGGGGTCGCCTCGCTGAACTTGCTGGCGATGTTCTGGGCGAAGGTGCCGCCGCCCGGGTTGAGCAGGCTGGCGTGGATGATGAAGTCCGGGGAGAGCACGGTGGCGACGGCCATCGTCTCGCCGAGCGCGCGGCCGAGGCCGAGCATCGAGGCGGAGATCACGCCGGAGCGGCCGAAGGGGATCACCGCCATGCGGATGACCTCCCAGCGGGTGGCGCCGAGGGCGAGGGCCGCCTCTTCGATCATCTGCGGGGCCTGGCGGAAGACCTCGCGGCTCACGTTGGTGATGATCGGCAGGATCATGATCGCGAGCAGGATGCCGACGGTGAGCATCGAGCGGGGGGCACCCTCGTCCCAGGAGAAGATCCCGGTCCAGCCGAAGAAGTCGTTCAGCCAGCCGAAGAGCCCGACCATGTGCGGCACGAGGATCAGGGCGCCCCACAGGCCGTACACGATGGACGGTACGGCGGCCAGCAGGTCGATGACGTACGAGACCGGGCCGCGGAGCTTGCGCGGGGCGTAGTGCGTGGTGAAGAGGGCGATGGCGACCGCGATCGGGACCGCGATGACCATGGCGATGATCGAGGACACCACCGTGCCGAACGCCAGGACGGCGATGCCGAACTTGGGCGGCAGCAGGTTGGTGTTCCACTCGAAGGTGGTGAGGAAGTTCGCGTGGTCCTTGCTGATCGCGAGCGAGGCGCGATAGGTGAGGAAGACCGCGATCGCGGCCATGATCACCAACAGCAGGATGCCCGACCCGCGGGAGAGACCGAGGAAGATCCGGTCACCGGGTCGGGTGGCGCCGCGTGCGGTGCGCTGCTGCGCGGCGGCGAAGGGCTCGGGGGTGGGAGGCGGTGCCTCTTCGGGGTTCTTGGTCGATATGTCCATCAGGATTCTCCGGTCTGCGGGTCCACACGTGCTGTGTGCGGTCCGTGGCGGCGGTGCACCGGACGGTGCGGCCGGGTCCCTGGTCCGGGACCCGGCCGCACACTCGGATTAGCTCAGGCCCGCGATGGTGCTGCGGACCTTGGTGATGATCGCGTCGGGGATCGGCGCGTAGTCGATGGTGCTGAGCAGCTTCTGGCCGTCCTCGCTGGCGATGTAGGTGAGGAACGCCTTCGTGGCGGGCAGCGTGGCGGCCTTGTTGCCCTTGTCGCAGACGATCTCGTACGTCACCAGGGTGATCGGGTACGCGCCCTCGGCCTTGGTCTTGTAGTCCAGCTTCAGCGTCAGGTCCGAGCCGGTGCCGACGACCTGGGCGGCGGCGATGTCCTTGGTGGCGCTCTCGGTGCTGGGCGCGACCGGGGCGGCGGCACCGGTGTTGATGCTGACGGCCTTGACGCCGTCACCGACGTAGGAGAGCTCGAAGTAGCCGATGGCGCCGGAGGTCTGCTTGACCCCCGCGGCCACGCCCGCGGAGCCGGCCGCCGACTGGCCGCCCTTGCCCTGCCAGGCCTTGCCGCCGGAGTACTTCCAGTTGTCCGGGGTGGTGGCGATCAGGTACTTGGTGAAGTTGTCCGTGGTGCCGGACTCGTCCGAGCGGTGGAACGCCTGGATCTTGAGGTCGGGCAGCGTGGCGGACGGGTTCAGCTTCTTGATCGCCGCGTCGTTCCACTTGGTGATCTTGCTGTCGAAGATCTTGGCGAGCGTCGGGGCGTCCAGGACCAGGTTGTCGACACCCGGGACGTTGTAGCCGAGCGCGATCGGGCCGCCGACCATCGGGAGGTCGATGCCCTGGCCGCCGGAGCAGACCTGCTTGGAGGCGGTGACCTCTTCGGGCTTCAGCGCGGAGTCGGAACCGGCGAAGGCCAGCTGACCCTGGTTGAAGGAGGTGACACCTGCGCCGGAGCCGCCACCCTTGTAGTTGATCTGGACGCCACAGGCCTGGCTGAACGCCTTGACCCACGCGTCGATCGCGTTCTTCTGCGCGGACGAGCCGTCGGCGAGCAGCTGACCCTTGGCGTTGTCGCACTTGATCGAGCTGGCGTTGGCCGACGAGGAGCTGGTGCCGGTCGCCGTGCCGCCGTTGTCGTCCGAGCCGCACGCCGTGAGGGCCAGGGCGCCGGAGACGGCGAGAGCACCGAGGGTGAGGGCCCGCCGGTTCATGCGCTGAAGCTTCACTTGAAAGTGTTCCTTCCGAGAGCCGCCGTCCTGAATTACGGCGGCGTGCGAAGACGTGGGTGACGCGGGTGCGACCCCCAGGTCGCGGCTCGCATCGCGTAAGGCCGAAAGTAGGCAGATCAGGTGAAGGCGCCTATGGGCATAAGTGAACGGAGGGTGAACCCCTGTGGGCGGTGCGGTTAGGTCACGGAACGCTCACGTCGAGGACACGGGCTGATCCCGGACTATGCCAGGCGTAGAGCGGTCTTCAGCGGGTCCACGAGGGGGCGTTACCCCGGCCGGGTGAGGGACCTGCTCCGGCCCCCCGTTCGCAACGTAACGCGAGGTGGGCGGCACGGCACCCGCGGGACGGCGGGCGTATTTCGGTGGCCTCGCGGTGTCATGGGCACGTAGGTTCACGGCGTCCCAGGAGGTGAGGCCGTGGCCACGTACGGCACGCTGTTGATTCCGCTGCCGCTCGACCGGGCGGTCCCCGTTCTGCGCGAGGTCTGTGCGGCCGCCTACGCGGCGCCCGCCGGGCCGGGGTTCTGCCTCGTCCATCCGGACCGGTTCCTCGACGGCAACGGTGTCTTCTCGCTCGCCGGGCCGGTCAGCGCCGCCTTGGGCGTTCCGGTGCTGGCCGCCTTCCAGTACGACGGCGACCGGCTGGAGCTGGAGGTCTGGCGGGACGGAGTCCGTGCCTACCGCTACGACTCCTCGCCGTACGACCGGGACGACAAGCCCGCCGACGGCAGACCCACGGACGCGGACCCCGCCGCGTTCCTGGACTTCGCCGCCGGTCCCGTGGACGGGTACGGGCTGGCCTGCGCGCTCGCGGACACCCCGCTCGACGAGAGGGACATGGACGTCGACGGGGAGCCGGGGTACGTCTGGGCGCAGGACCTGCACTGGGACGTGCTGGCGGCGCTCGGACACCCGGGCCAGGTGAGCGCCCGCGCACAGCGGGACCACTGCCACTTCGAGCGCGCGCCGCGGATACTCGCGGAGCTGCTGGCGAGCGGAGAGCTCGTCGTCGTCGGCAAGGCCGAAAGCCGCGAGGACACCCCCTAGCCGAGCCGAGCCTCAGTCGAGAGGGTCCTCGTCCGTGCCGACCGCGATGAGGACGAGGGAGATCAGGTCGCGGTCCCGCTCGTGGGTGAGTCGGCGGTGGGCCTCGGCCGGCCGGAGCCAGCGCAGCGTGTTCACCTCGTCGTTGGGCGCGAAGGCTCCGCCGGTCGCCTCGGCCGCCCAGTAGCGGACCTCTTTGGGCCGCCCGTGATGGTCGACGTAATGGGCGGACGGGAGTCTCGTCCCCAGCCGGCACGTGTAGCCGGTTTCCTCCAGGACCTCGCGGCGGGCCGCGTCCTCGAAGGTCTCGCCGCGCTTGAGCTTGCCCTTGGGCCACGACCAGTCGTCCCACTTGGGCCGGTGGACCAGCGCCAGTTCGAGCCCTCCGGCGGGCCGGTGGCGCCACAGGACGCAGCCCGCTGCCTGGACGGTGGTGTCGTGCGTGGAGGAAGTCACTGGTCGTTCACCGTCTCCTCTGCGTGGGTGGCGCGGGGCGTCAGAGCGTGCCCACCGCCTGTTTCTGCCAGGACTGCTGGAAGGCGAAGCGGGCCGCCTCCACCTCGTGGCGCTGGTCGGCGTGCAGGACTCCGAGTGCGTACGCGGTCGCCGGGGCGATGCGGGGGGTGCGGGCCGCCGAGGCCGCCGCCGCCGCTGCCTCGGAGGCGTCCCGGTGGAGGTTGAGGGCCTGGCCGGCCGTGAGGAGTCGTACGTCCAAGGGGGCGCCGTTCCCGTGCAGGACCTCGCCGGCGTAGCGGTGCAGGCGCAGCAGCAGGCGGACCTGGTGCCAGGGGCCGTCCTGGGGGTGCGGGGCGGGGTCGGGGGAGAGGCCGTGGATCAGCGCCTCCGCGTTATAGGGGTGCCCGGCGGTGATCAGCGGCAGTGCGGTGACCGCGTCGGTGAGGCGCTCCCCGGCGGCGGCGGCCAGCGGGCGCAGGTCGGACATGGCGGCGGCCGGGGTCAGCGGGACCTCGCTGGCCAGTACGGCGACCTTGTCGGCTACGGCGTGGAAGCGGGAGGAGCCGAGGGCCTGGAGGGCGGTGGAGTGGGCCCGGGTCCGGGCCAGGGTGAGCTGGCGCTCCAGCAGGGCGCCCGCCTTGGCCGCGCCCACGGTGAGGTTGCCGCGATCGGCGGTGGGGGTGGCCGGTCCGCGGGTGCCGACGGCCGTGCCGGGTCCCGGGACGCCCCGGCCCGCGCCGGTGACCCGGCCGCCCACCGCCGAGGCCGCCGACTGGGCGGGGAACGCCGCCGAGCCCGACAGCCGGTGCAGGGCGAGCAGCAGCCGTTCGAGCCGGGCCGCGCAGGCGTGTTCCAGGGCCAACGTGCCGGACAGCCACGCCAGTTCGGGGCGCATCTCCTCGGACCAGTCGGCGTCCAGCAGTGGACGGAAGGTGTGCAGGCTGCCGCTGATCCGGCGGGCCGAGTGGCGCAGGGCGCGCGCCGCGTCGACGGAATCCTCCGTGCCGTTCTGGCCGCTGCCACTGCCGGTCTCCCGGTGCAGCCGCAGGGCGCGGAGGAACTCCGTGGCCTGTCCGCGCAGGTAGCCCGCGAGGGCGTCACCTGGCACGGCTCGGGCCGTGGGATCCGTCGGGTCAAGGTGTTGCTGTGCCACGCCGGCGCCTCCGGGCGTCTATGAGCATCTCCTGGACGTTGCGCAGGGGTTGGCCTTCCGCGTCGGTCGCGTGCCGGGTCCACTCGCCGTCCGGGCCCAGGTGCCAGGAGGACGTGGTGTCCGACATGCCGGTTTCCAGCAGCCGGCTGATCGTGGCGCGGTGGGCCGGGTCGGTGACCCTGACGAGGGCCTCGATCCGTCGGTCGAGGTTGCGGTGCATCATGTCGGCGCTGCCGATCCACACCTCGGGCTCGCCTCCGTTGCCGAAGCCGAAGACGCGGGAGTGTTCGAGGAAGCGGCCGAGGATGGACCGTACGCGGATGTTCTCGGACAGGCCGGGGACGCCGGGCCGTACCGCGCAGATGCCGCGGACCCACACGTCGACCGTGACGCCCGCCTGGGACGCGCGGTAGAGCGAGTCGATGATCGCCTCGTCCACCATCGAGTTGACCTTGATGCGGATGAACGCGGGGCGTCCGGCACGGTGGTGCTGGACCTCCTTGTTGATCCGGGCGATCAGGCCGTCGCGCAGGGACTTGGGGGCGACCAGCAGGCGGCGGTAGGTCTCGCGGCGTGAGTAGCCGGACAGCCGGTTGAAGAGGTCCGAGAGGTCGGCGCCGACCTGCGGGTCCGCGGTCAGCAGGCCCAGGTCCTCGTAGAGGCGGGCCGTCTTCGGGTGGTAGTTGCCGGTGCCGACGTGGCTGTAGCGGCGGAGCGTGTCGCCTTCCTGGCGGACCACGAGCGACAGCTTGCAGTGGGTCTTGAGTCCGACCAGGCCGTAGACGACATGGCAGCCCGCCTCTTCCAGCTTGCGCGCCCACTTGATGTTGGCGTGCTCGTCGAAGCGGGCCTTGATCTCGACCAGGACGAGGACCTGCTTGCCGGCCTCGGCCGCCTCTATCAGCGCGTCGACGATCGGGGAGTCGCCCGAGGTGCGGTACAGGGTCTGCTTGATCGCGAGGACGTCGTCGTCGTTCGCCGCCTGCTCCAGGAACCGCTGCACGGACGTGGAGAACGAGTCGTACGGGTGGTGCAGCAGCACGTCCCGGTTGCGCAGGGCGCCGAAGATGTCGGGCGCGGACGCGGTTTCGACCTCGGCGAGGTCGCGCTGGGTGCCCGCGATGAACTTGGCGTACTTCAGCTCGGGCCGGTCCAGGCCGCCGATCCGGAACAGTCCGGTCAGGTCGAGCGGGCCCGGCAGCGGGTACACCTCGGCCTCGCTGATCTTCAGCTCGCGCACCAGCAGGTCGAGCACCTCGCGGTCGATGGACTCCTCGACCTCCAGGCGCACCGGCGGCCCGAAGCGGCGCCGCATGAGCTCCTTCTCCAGCGCCTGGAGCAGGTTCTCCGCGTCGTCCTCCTCGACCTCGAGGTCCTCGTTGCGGGTCAGCCGGAACGCGTGGTGCTCCAGGATCTCCATGCCCGGGAAGAGTTCTTCCAGATGGGCGGCGATCACGTCCTCCAGCGGGACGTACCGGCCCGGCGAGGACTCCAGGAAGCGGGAGAGCAGCGGCGGCACCTTGACGCGCGCGAAGTGGCGATGGCCGGTGACCGGGTTCCGTACGACGACCGCGAGGTTCAGCGAGAGGCCCGAGATGTACGGGAAGGGGTGCGCGGGGTCGACCGCCAGCGGGGTCAGCACCGGGAAGATCTGGTGCCGGAACAGCGTGAAGAGGCGGGCCTGCTCCTTCTCCGTCAGCTCGTTCCAGCGGACCAGGTGGATGCCCTCCTCCGCCAGCGCCGGGGCGATGTCCTCGTGGTAGCAGGCGGCGTGCCGGGCCATCAGCTCGCGCGAGCGGGCCCAGATCATCTCCAGCACCTCGCGCGGCTGGAGGCCGGACGCGGAGCGGGTGGCGACACCGGTGGCGATACGGCGCTTGAGGCCGGCCACCCGGACCATGAAGAACTCGTCCAGGTTGCTGGCGAAGATCGCGAGGAAGTTCGCCCGCTCCAGCAGGGGCGTGTTCGGGTCCTCGGCCAGCTCCAGGACCCGCTCGTTGAACGCGAGCCAGCTGCGCTCCCGGTCCAGGAAGCGGCCCTGCGGAAGCTGGGGCCCGTCGTACGGCGACTCCTCGTACTCGTCGAGGTCGGCGTCGATGTCGGGTTCCAGATCGGAGACCGCCGCCGACACGGTGTGCGGGCGGTGGGCGGCTATGGAGCCCACGGAGGGCTGCGCGTGCTGGACCTGGGCCTGGGCGTTGGGCTGGCTGCTCATGTGCCCATTGTTCCGCGCCACCGGCGATACGGGCGCGTCGGACAGCGCCGGAAGGAGCGGGAGGGCGTCCCCGTTCCTCCCGTTCACCCCGGGAGGTGGCGAAGGCTCTGGCACGACGGGCGTCATTCGCCGAGCGTCGCAAGCCCGTCTGAACCAATGGTTACGGCGACATGGCGTGCGGGATATCGGAGGGCGGCTCCCGGACGTCTACGGCACGGAAACGAACGTATCGGATGCCGGGGAGCCGTGGGCAGGGGGGATCAGGTCAGGCCGTGCGGCGGCGCAGCAGGGTGAAGGCGGCGGCGACGGCCAGGGCGGTGACGGTGAGGATCAGGGCGGTTTCGGTGAGCTGGAGGGGCCAGAACTGGGAGGAGGGGTGGTACTCCCGGTAGTGGCCGACGATGTCATGGGCGGCCAGGCACGCCTTCTCGGCTGTGCCGCACGGGTCGGGGATGTGGGCGCCGGTGGAGGTGACGGCGCCTTCGCCGCCGTGGAAGGCCGCCTTCATCGGCGGGTAGCCGTCGGGCAGGGCGCTGACGTCGGTCCGCCACGGCCAGAGGTGGGGGCTCGCCCACAGGACGAGGCTCCGCGCGACCCCGGTCGCCAGGACGGCGACCATGAGGCCGACCGCGGCGCGGCGCACGACCAGACCCGCGAGGGCGCCGAGGGCGAGGCCGAGCAGCGGGAACGCGATGGCGATCGGTCCGTTGGTCTCGAAGGTGCCGTTGTCGGTCCAGTTCCAGCCCTTCGGCACCTGGTGCGCGTCGAACAGCAGGCGGTGCAGCCCGACGAGCAGGGTGGTGCCCGCGGTGAGCAGTGCGGCCGGGGCGGCGAGCTTGGTGGCCAGCCAGCGGACCGGGCTGACCGACTGGGTCCAGGCGAGTTCCGCGGTGCCGTTCTCCAGTTCGCGGCCGATCAGCATGCCGCCCGCCCAGAGGGCGACGAGGATCGGCAGGAAGTCGATCGCGGCCTCGCTGAACCGGAAGGCGAGGTGGTACCTGTCGACGGAGTAGTCCTCCAGGTCGCAGAGGTCGACGGTGCACTTCCGCCGCCACGCGGCACCGGCCGCGTTCCCTCCCGGGCCGTACGCCCACAGGAGCACCGCCGAGACCAGGGTGACGAAGACCCCCCAGAGGAACAGGGCGGGCTGGTGCAGGCGCAGGACGGCACGCCAGGCGCGGGCCGGTCTCGGGCGGGCCGTGGCGGCGACGGCCTGGGCGGTCATACGGCGGTCCCTTTGCTGTTCGTACGGCGGCCGAGCAGCGCGTACGCGGCCACGAGGGCGAGGGCGGTGAGGGCGAGGAGCACGGCGGTCGCTGTGAGCTGGACGGGCCAGAAGCGGCGGTCGGGCCAGATGTTGTCCCACTCGGCGCCGAAGAAGTGGCGCGCCGCGAAGGTGACCCCGGCGGCCACCGCGAGGGCGGGCAGCGCGCGGCCGAGGGCGACTCCGGCGAGGGTGCCGGCGGCCAGGGCGAAGAGGACCAGGGCGACGGAGAGCGGGCCGGCCGGGACGAGGACGCGGTCGTAGGACCAGTTGGTGACCAGGACGTCCTGGTCGCCGGTCCAGACCCAGGCGTAGACCAGGCCCAGCAGGGTGGTGCCGGCGGTCAACGGCAGGGCCGCCGCGCCGAGTTGGGCGGTGAGCCAGCGGGCCGGGGTGACGGACTGGGTCCAGGCGAGGCGGGCGGTGCCGGTCTCCAGCTCGCGGCCGACGAGGGCGGCACCCGCCCAGGCGGCGACGGCCAGGGAGACGTAACTGAGCACCTCGCCAAGGAAGTTCATGACGTTGTTGACGTCGGTGAGGACGAAGTACTGGTCGACGGGGTGCCGTTCGGCGGGCGCCCGGAACAGGTGCACCCAGAGCAGCGCGCCCACGGCGAGCAGCAGGAACGCGCCCCAGACGGTCAACGCCGGTCGGTGCAGGCGCAGTACGGCGCGCTGCGGCTGGGTGGTGGGGCTCAGGGCCAGGGCGGTCATACGGCGGCTGCCTTACGTGCGGGCGCCGACGGACCGGTCTGGCGCCTGAGGAGTCGGAACGCGGCCAGGGCCAGGAGCGCGGTGACGGCGAGGATGATCGCGGTCGCGGTCAACTGGAGCGGCCAGTAGTGGGATTGGGGGTGGTAGTCGTTGTAGTAGCCGACGGCGTCGAGCTTGGTGTAGCGGGCCTGGCAGCTCGCGAAACCGGAGCCCCCGCAGTGCGGGTCGGCGACGTGGGCGCCGGTGGAGGTGACCAGGCCCTGGTCGACGATGATGCCGGAGCCCTGCGGGACGTCGTTCTTGAGGCTGCTGAACTTGGTGACGGTGGGCCAGAGGTGGGGCGTGGCGATGGCCATGACGCTCCACAGGAGCCCCGTGCCGCACAGCGAACCGACCAGCGAACCAAGGGAGTTGCGCTTGAGCAGGCCGAACAGGGCGCCGATCACCAGGGCGGCCAGGGCCATGGCGGCGGTGGCCGGGCCGTTGGCCGCGTAGGTGCCGACGTCGTACCAGCTCTTGGCCGAGTCGAGGCGGCCCTGGCCCGTCGACCAGGCCCAGTGGTGCAGCCCGACGAGCAGTCCGGAGCCCACCGCGACGAGTACGGCCGGGACGGCGAGCTTGGCGGCGAGCCAGCGGGCCGGGGAGACCGACTGGGTCCAGGCCAACTGCGCCGTGCCGTGCTCCAGTTCGCGGCTGGTCAGGGTGGCACCGGACCAGGCGGCGATCAGGACGGGGACGCCGATGACGGCGAAGGTCGTGTACATGTACCAGTCCTTGTGGCGGCCGACCGCGCTCGGGTCGTACGCGCAGCCGCCCGTCTCGCAGGCGTGGTACTGCTTCCAGCCTTCGACCGCCCCTTCGGTGAGCGGCCCGCCCACCCACAGCAGGAGTCCGCCGAGGACGAGCACGAACACGGTCCAGGCCAGCAGGGCCGGGCGGTGCAGGCGCAGCAGCCAGTGGAGCAGATGCGGCGAGGAGCCGGCCGGGCGCCCGGTGACCGGCGGTGTGGCGAGGGCGGTCATACGGCGGTCTCCTCGGTCTTGGCGGCGGGGGCGGCACCGGCCTCGGGGTTGCGCAGATAGGAGAGGACCAGCTCCTCCAACGACGGGGTGCTGGTACGCCAGTCGGTGTCGAGGGTGCTCGACGGGCGGACCAGCGCGCTGAGTTGGCGGCCGGTGGTGCGGGACTCGACGACCGTGTGCGGGGCGAGGACCGCGTGCGCGGGCGCGGACACATGGACGTGCGCGGCGAGCAGCTCGTCGATCTCACCGGCGAGCCGGACCCGGCCGCCGCCGATCAGCAGCAAGTGGTCGCAGGAGTCCTCCAGTTCGGCCACGACGTGCGAGGACATCACGATCGTGGTGCCGGACTCGGCGGCCTGCGCCATGAGGAGGCCCATCATCTCGTGCCGGGCCAGTGGGTCCAGGTCGGCCATCGGCTCGTCCAGGAGCAGCAGTTCGGGCCGCTTGGCCAGCGCGAGGGCGAGGGCGACCCGGGTGCACTGGCCGCCGGAGAGGGTGCGGATGCGGGACTTCGGGTTCAAGTCCCCGTCGTCCACGATGCGTTGGGCGACGGAGGCGTCCCAGCGGTCGGTGTTCAGGTCGGCGCCCATGCGCAGCGTCTCGGCGACGCTGAGCTGCGGGTAGAGGGGCTTGTCCTGCGCGACGTAGGCCACCCGCTCGCGGGCCGCGCCCGGCACCGTACCGAGGACGGATATCGCGCCCTCGGTCGGCGCGAGCAGTCCGGCGGCGAGCGTGAGGAGCGTGGACTTGCCCGCGCCGTTCGGTCCCACGACCGCGCAGACGCGTCCGGCGGGCAGCCGGAAGGCGCAGTCCCGCAGGGCCCACCCTCCCCGCCGGCCGAACCGCTTGCCGAGAGCGGCGGCCTCTATCGCGGCGGTGCCTGTCATCAGTCTTCTCCTTGGAAGTGCTTGTCGAGTACGGCGGTGAAGAGCGCGGCGACGTCGTCCCGGCCGAGTCCGGCCTCCCGGGCGCGCTCGGCCCAGTCGTCGAGTTCTAACCGCAGGGGCGAGTCGGCGGGCGTGATGCTCAGCCCCTTGCGGATGAAGGTGCCGAGTCCACGGCGGGCCTCGACCAGCCCTTCGCGCTCCAGCTCGCGGTAGGCCTTCAGGACGGTGTTCGGGTTGATGGCGGTGGCCTCGACGACCTCGCGGGCCGTCGGCAGCTTGTCGCCGGGCTCCAGCATGCCCAGGCGCAGCGCCTGCTTGGTCTGCTGGACGATCTGAACGTAGGTGGCCACGCCGCTGTGCCGGTCGATGCGGTACTCGACCACTGGGGTTCCACCACCCTTTCACTAATTGAGTAGTGAAAGGGTGGTGCAAGGGGCCTGAGAAAGTCAAGTGAGATCGATCGAGATTGATTGAGATCGATCGAGATCGGTGTGCCGGTCCGTGAACCGATCGGCGGGGCTCGTGCGATGAGGAGATGTGAGCGATACGGGAAGCGACGGGGAGCTGCTGCGGGCCATCGCGGCGGACGGCGACCGGCGCGCGTTCGAGGAGCTGTACCGGCGGTACGCGCCCTGGCTGACCGCGCGGCTGCGCGGCCGGTGCGCCGACGCCGGGATGGTCGACGACGTCGTACAGGAGACGTTTCTCGCGGTGTGGCGGGGCAGCGCCCGCTACCGCGAGGACGGCGATGTGGCCGGGTGGCTGTGGCGGATCGGGTCGCGGCGGCTGATCGACGTGCTGCGCGGCGACGGGGCGCGCGGCCGGATGCGGCAGGCGCTGGCGCGGCTGCGGCACCGGGACGAGGCGTCGGCGGAGGAGCGCGTGCTCGCGGGAGTCGAGCACGGTGACCTCGCGGGCGCCCTGGTCCGGCTCTCGCCGGAGTTGCGGGCGGTCCTCCAGGCCACCGTGATCGACGGGCTGACCACCCGGGAGGCCGCCGTCCTGCTGGGCATCCCGGCGGGCACGGTCAAGACACGGGCCATGCGGGCCCGTAAGCAACTGCGGGAGGAGCTGGCATGACCTGGCATGTGGCCGAAGACGACGTACGCGCCTATGCGCGGGGCGAGTTGGCACCGCCCATGCTCTGGTCCGCCGACACCCACCTCGCCCAGTGCGCCGAGTGCCGGGCCCTGCTCGCGTCCGTCACCGACCCGGTGGCGCTCGACGCGGGCTGGGAACGCCTCGACGCCGAACTCGACGCCCCCAGAAGGGGGTTGGTGGAATCCCTGCTCGTCCGGATCGGCGTCGCCGACCACACGGCACGGCTGCTGGCGGCGACGCCGGTACTGCGCCGCTCGTGGTTCGGCGCGGTGGCCCTGCTGCTCGTGATGACGGTCCTGGTGACCGACGCGTCGAACGTCGCGACACCCGACGTCTTCCTCGCCCTCGCCCCGCTGCTGCCGCTCGCGGGTGTGGCGATGGCGTACGGCCCGGTGCTCGACCCGACCTACGAGATGACGGTCGTGGCCCCGATGCACGGCTTCAAGCTCCTCATGATCCGCACAACCGCCGTACTGGTGGCGGGACTTGGCCTCAACGGCCTGGCGACCCTGGCCCTGCCCGGATACGGCCTCGCCGCCCTGGCCTGGCTGCTCCCCGCGCTCGCCCTCACCGCGACGAGCCTCGCGCTGACCCCGCGCCTGGGCCCGGTCCTCGCGCCGGGTGTGGTCGGCGGGGCCTGGACCGCCCTGCTGCTGGTGGCCCACGGGCGGGCGACCCACGGCGGCACGCTCGCCCCGTTCACCGCGACCGGCCAGACGGTGGCAGCGGCGGTGGCGGTCCTGGCCGCGGGCCTGCTCTACCTGGCCCGCGACCGCTTCGACACCAAGACCCCGGGCTTCGGCCCAACAGCCTGATTCCTCAAGCGACTTCACGCCCCACTTCATCCACTTCACGCAACTTCATGCCATTTTCTGACTGGAGTACGTCATGACCACCACCGTCTCCGCGGCCGGGCTCAGCCTGCGCTACGGCCTGACGACCGCCCTCGACGACGTGTCGCTGCGGCTCACCGAAGGCGTCACCGGCCTGCTCGGCCCCAACGGGGCCGGAAAGACAACCCTGTTGAGGGTGCTGGCCACCGCGGTCCCCGCCGACGAGGGCACGTTCACCGTCCTCGGCCACGACCCCCGCACGCCCGCGGGCCGCCAGGAGACCCGGCGCGTGCTCGGCTACCTCCCGCAGACGCCGGGCTTCCACCCCGACTTCTCGGCCTTCGACTTCGTCGACTACGTAGCGATCCTCAAGGAGTTGACCGACCGCACCGCCCGCCACAACGAGGTACGGCGGGTGCTCGCCGAGGTCGACCTGTCGGACGTACGCGGCAAGCGCATCAAGAAGCTGTCCGGCGGTATGCGCCAGCGGGTCGCGCTCGCGGCGGCGCTGGTGGGCGACCCCGGCTTCCTGGTCCTGGACGAGCCGACGGTCGGCCTGGACCCCGAACAGCGCATGCGCTTCAGGGAGTTGATCGCCCGCGCAGGGGAGGGGCGAACAGTTCTCCTGTCCACCCACCAGACCGAGGACGTGGCGATGCTCTGCCACCGCGTCGTCGTGATGGCCGCCGGCCGCGTCCGCTTCGACGGCACCCCGGCCGAACTCACCGCACGGGCCGCGGGCCGCGTCTGGAGCAGCTCGGAACGGGACCCGAACGCGAAGGCGGGCTGGCGCACCGGCCTCGGCGTCTTCCGCAACGTGGGCGACCCGCCGCCCGGCGCCGAACTCGTCGAACCCACCCTGGAGGACGGCTACTTGCTCACCCTCGACGGCATGCACGCGGAGGCGACGGCATGAGCACGGTACTGACTGAGGCCCCCGCCGAGACGAGCACGGCACCCGCCCGCGAGCCATGGTCGGCGATCTTCGCCCTGGCCCGCTTCGAGTCCCGCAAACTCCTCCTCCGTATCCCGGTGCTGTTCATGCTGGCGGCCTACGTCGCCTGGATCGTGTGGCGCACCAAGAGCGGCTGGTACGGCTATCCGGCCCTCCAGGACGTCGACCGCGCCACCCAGACCGGCCCGCTGCTGGTCGGCTTCGCGGTCCTGCTCTGTGTCAACCAGGCCGTACTGCGTTCCCAACGGCACGACACAGAGCGGCTGTTCGGGGTTCTGGTCCTCGAACCGTGGCGTCGTACGGCCGCGCACGCGCTGTCGATCCTGCCGGTGACCGGACTCGTCGTGCTGGGCGTGGCGGCCCAGTTCGGCTGGCAGGCGGTCAAGTCGACGGCGGTGGGCCACGGTTCGGTGGGCGAGCTGCTGGTAGGCCCGCTGTGCGTGCTGCTCTGCGGGGCGATCGGGCTGCTGATGGCGAGGCTGGTGCCGAAGCCGTTCGCGATCCCGGTGGCCGCGGTGCTGTTGCTCGTGTTCTCCGTCCTCGCGCCGGCCTCGATCGGCGGCGGCAGTGCCACGGCCTGGCTGACCCCGATCGTCGGCGAGGGGAGCACCAAGACGATCCCCTCCGAACTGATCGGCCGCCCGGCCGTCTCGCACTCCCTGTACCTGACGGGCCTGGCCCTGACCCTCGCCCTGCTCGCGGTACTGATCAGCAAGGGCCGTACGAAGACGTCGACGGCGGTCCTGGCGGGCTCGCTGGCCGGAGCGATCGCCCTCGGCGTGGTCGGCGGAGTCGGCCAGGCGGCAGGCGTCTCGTCGGAGACGGTCGCGGCCCGCACGGTGGCCACGCTCAACCCGCAGAAGGTCCAGTCCTGCGTCCGGCACGGCCGTTCGACGTACTGCGCGTTCCCCGAGTGGGTACCCAGGACGGCGACATGGGCCGAGGTCACGGACCACGTCCAGTCCCTCGCGGGCGGCACCGCACAGACCCGGAAGCTGCTCGTGCAGCAACGGGTCGAGGCCCGCTACGGCATGGAGGGCGACGGCGCGATCGAGCCGTCCACCACACCGAACCAGGTCACCGTCCGCACGATGTGGGGCGGACCCCGGACACCGGAGTTCTCCGCCGCGGTCGCCTCCGTACTGGTCCTCGGGAACGAGAAGGCCGGCGGTGACGTGTGCGACGGCCGCATGGTCACCATCATGTGGCTGGCCCTGGGCTGGACGTCCGACCCGGTGACCGAGCTCCGCGCGGTCCGCCTGAGCGACACCGTGACCGGTTCCTCCATCGTCCTGTCGCCGACCAACGGAATGACCATGACGGCCGGACAGACCAGCGTCGTGAGGGAGTTGCTCGCGGCGGGCCCGTCCACGGTCACCCCGAAGGTGAAGGCGCACTGGGCGGAACTGACTGCTCCGAAGGTGACGACGGCAAAGGTCGCTCAGCTGCTGGGCGTCAAGGCTCCCGGTGGGGCTGACAAGTGCGAGTGATGACGAGGGAGAGCGGGGAGACTGAGCAGGCGGGAGTCCAACCCCCTTCTACGGCAAGGGTGTTGGCGCAGCTGACCCGCCCCGTCCTGCGCGCCCTGCCGGTACGGGGGCTGGCCGCGACCGCAGCGGTGGCGCTGCTGATCGCCGCCCTGCCCCGCCTGCTCTCGGACGAACCGGACCAGTGGTCCGCGCTCATCGCCCTGCGCGCCGCCGCCCTCACCTTCGCCCTGGGCCTGGCCTTCGTCCTGGACGACCCGGCCCGCGACCTGACGTCCTCGGTACCGACCCGCCGCATCCTCCGCACGACCCTGCGGGTGGCACTGGTGGCCCCGTTCGCGGCGGCCTGGTGGACAGCGGCGGTCCTGCTGATCCCGTCGAAGATCCGCCCTCCGGTGGGCGACATGACCCTGGAGGCGGCAGCGGCGGCGGTCCTCTCCCTCGCGGCGGCGGCAGCGGCCCTCCGCTTCACAGCCGAACCGGAACCGGGCCAGCGGGTGGCCGCCGGTTTCCTGGTCATCGCCCTGGTGTCCCCGCTGGCGCTGCCCAATGACTGGGGGATGTACGTCTCCCCTACGGAGAAGCAGTGGGGGGTGGGGCATGATCACTGGGCGATGGTGCTGGTGGGGGCGGTTGCGGTGTGGGCGGCTTGCGGGCCGGAGCCGGTGAGGCGCAGGCGGCTGATCCCGACCTGATTGGACGTGATCAGGGGCCGGGGTTCTCCTTCAGTGCCTCTACGAAGGCGGTGAAGACCTCGGCGGGGAAGGTGAGTGTGGCTCGGGCCGGGGTCTTGGAGTCGCGTATGGCTATGCGGGTGGGGCGGTGTGCGATCTCCACGCAGGAGTTGCCGTCCCCGGCACCGGAGTACGACGACTTCTGCCAGTGGTCGCGGGTGTTCACGGGGTGCCTCACGGTTCTTTGGACAACCCGTCGATGAAGGCGGTGAAAGCGCGGGCGGGGAAGGTAAGAGTGGCTCGGGCTGGGACCTTGGAGTCCCTGATGGCTATGTGCGGGTGGCGATGGGCGACCTCCACGCAGGCGTCGCCCTGGCCGCCCCCGGAGAACGATGACTTCTTCCAGATGCCAGGGGTGATCATGCGGTCACAGCTCCTTCGCCAGCCTGTGGATGAAGTCACGCGAACGCTCGGGTTCAAGTGACACCGCCTCCACCCTACGGAAGAGGGTTCGATAGCGATTGAGCTGGGCCTCGGAGTCAATGAAAACGGGGCCGTTGGGGCCGTCACGCACCACGGTGTCCAACTGCGGAACAGCGCCGCCCGCGTACACCATGGCACTTCCGGCCCCGCCGAAGCCGTTCAGATCGAAGGGGATGACACGCACGGTGACATGGTCGGCTTCGGAGAGTTCCAGGACACGGGCGAGTTGAGCCCGCGCCGCAGTTTGGTCGCCGACCCGGATGCGCAGGGCTGCCTCGTGGATCACCGTCTCGTACGGAATCGGATCCGGGCGCTCGATGATGATCCTGCGCTTCATCCGGTGTTCCACCCAGCTCTCCACCTCACTCTCGGGGAACTCCGGGTTCACGTAGGAGAAGAGGGCTCGGGCGTAGTGCTCGGTCTGCAGAAGGCCCGGGATGTGCAGGAAGTCCACGTCCCATCGGCAGCTGGCATGGTGCTCCAGCTCGGCCAGGTCGAGGAACGGCGTGGGTAGGGATCCTCGGTACTCCTCCCACCAGCCACGGGTCCGGTCGGTCGCCATGGCAACGAGGGCGTCGATGAACTCCTCATCCGTGGCTGCATAGTTGGCCGCCAGGCGGCGTAGCCGCTTTTCGCTGACGCCGGTGAGGGCCGCCTCGATCTGGCTGATCTGCGCGGCGCTCACTCCGAGCAGCGCCGCCCCTTCGCGGGCCGCGAGACCTGCCGCGTCGCGGAGTTTGCGCAACTCGACTGCCAGGCGCATCTGACGTGCCGTTGGCTCGCGTCTCAATGCCACGACCGTTCCTCCCAACGCGCCCGTGGGCGCGACTCGTTCGGGGGTCAGATTACGCGACCGGCTTGCGAAACTTAAAATGCTAGGTCTACCGTCGGTGATGCGACGCACACGCTGCGGAAATCCCGGGGCACCGGAAGCGCACCACTCCGTCCTGCCAGGACGGCTGCGGCAAGCCACCGCCCGCGACACCCCGCAGTCCTCCGAACCCCCCATCACCGAACCGGAGTTGACGCATGCCCGAAAACCCGCCCGTGCCCTGGGAGTACTGCCTCTACATCCCCAACGACCTGCGTGCCGTCACCGTCAGCCGCCGCACCCTGCGCCTGATCCTCACCGTGCACGGCCTGATCCGCCTCGCCGACACCGCCGAACTCCTCGCGACGGAGCTGGTCGCCAACGCCGTACGGCACGCGAACGGGGCCGCCGCCCTTCGGGTGGGCTGGGCGGCGGGAGTACTGCGGCTCGGGGCCTGGGACGCCGACCCCCAACCTCCCGAGCCGCCACGGTCGTTGGCGGAACTCGGCGACGCGGAGGACGGCCGCGGTCTCGCACTGGTCCGGGCCTGCGCCGACCAGTGGGGCTGGCAGCCGCTGTCCCGGAACGGCAAGCGGGGGAAGCTCGTGTGGTGTGAGCTCGCTGCGGCTTGAGGGGTCTTCGAAGTTGAGTGAAGGGCGGGGCGCTCGGCGTCAGGAGGCGAGCCGCAGAAGTGTGACACTCAAGCGGAAAGTGTCACACTTCTGCGGGCAACGTCTGCTCCGGCGGGGACGGGCAAAGGGCCGCACCGCTCACATTCGAAGACCCGGCTTGAGGCGATGTCCGGCCGGAACTACCGCACAGGGCAGAGCAGGTCTGGCTTCGAACGGTTCGGGGAACATGTCACCAGCGCCAGGGACAGATACGCGGGGCGTTCGAGATAGAAGCCGAACGACACATCGGCCCCCGACTCCAGCCGCTCGGCAGCGGAGTTCACCAGCCGGGCCAGTCGGGTGGTGTCGCGCTGGGCCTCGGACGTGAACCGGGGTGCATACTCCGCGAGTTGCTCCCCGAGCCATGACGCCGCTTCCTTCGCCTCGTCCCACGTGGCGCGCACGAGCGAGGGGGGCTTGATGAGCCAGTACGCCGTTTCGAGCGGCGGAAGATCCACCGTCGGGAACTCCGCGGCCACTTCACGGTAACGCTGGATCAGTTCCGGCCTGCTTCCAGCGGGAGGAGGCTCCGGATGCGGGGGCCGCCGTAGCGCCTCGTGGTCGAAACGCTCCTTCGGGCCGGTCCACAAGTAGCCGTGGTGGTGCACCAGTTGTTCCCGTTTCGAGAAGTGCCGACCGGGCAGCCGGGCCCAAGGGCGGGGACGGGCCCGGCTGCCCGGCCGGCAGAGGGGACGGATCAGACGTTCAGGCCGAACCGCGCCGGGTCGATCCCCGCCGCGTCCAACTCCTCCGAGGTGAACCGCAACGGCTCCACGCCCGGCCGCTTGCTGTCGCCCAACGCCCAGGCGTCCACACCGATCCGCGCCAGGGTCACGCACCCCTCGGTGCAAGGGCCACCGCACGCCTTCACGAACGAGGCGCCGCTGAGGTCGAGCGCGTACAGGTCAGTTCCGTTCTGCATCGCTGCACCTACCTTCTTGTTGAGCTGATCGCGGCCATGGGTGACCGCCACCGCCCGTGTCGCGGGCGGGAGTTGAGGGGAGAGGAAGCCCTACGCCTCAGCGACCGGAGCGCTTGGCGCGCGCAGCGCAACGCGGGCACTGGCACGGGGGCCATTCCGAGGTGCCCAAGGGAGCCAGGTCTACGTCACCGCCGAACACGGCCCGCTCGGGCTCCCAGGAACGTCCGGAGTCACGCGAGACCCGCATGGTCATCAAGGGGCGGTCGGCGAAGAGGTCCGAGCCGGATTTCATGCCGCATGTGCCTTCGCCTGGTGTCGGCGAATCCTCACGTTGGCGTCGATCACGGCGCTGGAGTCTCCTGTGGAACGGGCGTTCTCGCGGGCCGTCGACAAGGACAGGCAGTCAGGGCAGCCAGGCACAGCCGAAGGCTCACGCGGAAGTTCGGTCAGGTGCGTTCCCGCCGTGGCCTCGGTCTGAGGATCGGACGTTCTTTCTTCGCTCTCCATGTCGCCATCTTCGGCGCGCCGCAGAGGCTTCTCTAGCCTGTTTCCTGTTCCCGCAAGAATTCGTCGCGGATTCTCTCGACGAGGCTCCGCATGCCGTCACTGGACAACGCTATTCGCTCGAATCCCTCGAACTTTTCGACGTAGAGTTCTACATCCTTCGGGTCCGTGACGACCACCTCGGCGTGGACCGTCTCTATCGTGACCATTCGGTCGTCGCGAATGACGAATGCGTGATTCGCGATATCGAGCTGCTGCACCCGCAGGGGAACTACCCGGATGTCCACGTGAGGGAATCGTGAAACAGAAACGAGGCGGTCGAGCTGCGCGGCCATCATCTGCGGCGGAACGATGCGCCACCGCAGGACAGGCTCTGTGATGATGAAACGCAGTGACTTCTTGCTGTCGTAGAGGACTGCCTGACGTTCAAGTCGGCCGTTGATCGTGCGGGTGAGTGCGTCCTCGCTGAGGTGGTGGCGTCGCAGAACGGCCCGGATGTATTCCGGTGTCTGGAGCAGACCGGGAATCAGGGCCGACTGGAACAGCCGCAGCGTCGACATCTGAGTCTCCAGAGCCTTGGCGGCCTGCTGCCCCTTGTGGACTCCCATCCGCTTGAGGAGACGCCATGCCGTCGCCTCGGTCGCCGAAGCTCGTGCGGCCTCGGTGTCTCCGCCTTGACCTCGTCAGATACTCCGATGGCAGTCAGGATGCGCTCTACGTCCGTCGCGCCGGCCGCGAGCTTCGCATTCTCGATCTTGGACAGCTTGGAGGGAGACATGAGGGCGCTGCGGGCCACTGCTTTGGCTTCCTTCCCGGATGCCATCCGCAGCGCCCGCAGCGCGGCTCCAAGCTGTGCTCTGTTCACGCCCCGTACTTGGCCCACCATTTGGTGAACGGCTCCGCCTGAGCGAGTGCCACGTCGCGGAACCGCGTGAATTCCGCCGTTCGTTCGGGCGACAGGACTTCCGCGCCCAGGAACTTCCCGGTCCCGTCGTAGTTCATTGTGGCAACGGTCTCGGAGTCGAAGAACCAGAAGTCGGGCACGTTCTCCAGAGGATTGGATCTTTCGGTGATGTCGAGAATGAAGAACTCTTCGCCCCCTGACATGTTCCTCTGATATCCCCACCCGAGTTCGAACCTGAGATAGTCCGAGAGCGGGCGGCGCAGAATGTGCACCCGATAGATCCGCTTACGCTTCGCCGTGTGCGATCGGAGCTCTTCGATCCAGCCCGCGTTGTAGTCGTCCGGCTGTGGCTTGCCGGCCAGGAAAGCGTGGTAGGCCCCGACGTTTCCGGACCTGCTGTAGTCGTCGAGGGTTTCGAGGCGGAACGCCTCCCGCTCGAACGTGTCGAAGAGGTCCCCGAGAGTCCTAGACGAGGTTGCCACGGATGGCCTTCCGGATCAGTTCCATCGGGATCTCGACCAGGGTTTCGTGAGCGGGAATCTCAAGCCCGTGATCGGTCGGCGTCTCGCCCTGCACCAGGAACGTGCCGCGGTCCGTCGCGTAGATCGTCGGGCAGTCCTTGATGTCGCACGTGCTGACCAGCTTGGTGACCTTCATGGTCCGCGTTCCCCCCCCGCCGTGGCGCTGCCAGTACCCCGCTTCCGAGTCGATGCTCCCGAGCGAGGGGCGGACGGGTCAAGCGATCACGGTTGACGGAACGGGAAACCGCGTAACCTGCCCCAGCCAGGGCGATCCGCACCGGCGTCGATCACCGGCACACGCGGCTCAAGCGAGTTCAGCGGCCCGACCCCCGCCTCACGACTCCGACCGGTACATCAGGTCCGTCTCGTACGTCGTGAATCCCAGCCGCTCATACACGGACACCGCCGCCTTGTTGTCCGCGTCGACGTACAACATCGCCGTGGGCAACCTCCGCGCGGCAAGGTGCCGTAGACCGATCGTCGTCAGCGCCTTGCCGAGCCCGCCACCCTGCGCACCCGGCAACACCCCGACGACGTAGACCTCACCGAGCTGCTCCTGCTCATGCACCTTCGTCCAGTGGAAGCCCACCAGTTCGCCGTCCCGTTCCGCCAGGAAGAACCCCTCGGGGTCGAACCACGCCTCGGACTTACGGTCGTCCAGGTCGCCCTGGGTGAGGGACCCCTGCTCGGGGTGGTGGGCGAAGGCCGCGGCGTTGACGGCAAGCCACGCCGAGTCGTCGACGCCGGGTACGAAGGTCCGTACGGTGACCCCCTTCGCGAGCACCGGATCCGGCAGCTCAAGGTCGGTCAACGGCCGCCGCAGCTGCCGGAGTTCACGGAACATCGTGAGCCCGAGAACCTGCGCGAGGTGACGCGCGGCGGCATGGCCACCGTGGGCCCACACCCGGAGCCGTTTCCCGGACGCGGCCAGCAGGGCGGCGCCGAGCGCCCGCCCGTGACCGTGGCCCCGGTGCGAGGGGTGGACGACGAGTTCGGCGGCCGGCGCCTCGACCGGGTCCGTGTCCTCCAACTGCGCGTAGCCCACGAGCTCTTCGCCCAGGGTGAGCAGCAGATGCGAGACCCCGTCGCGCTCACCGCCCCGGATCCGCAACCGCCCCTGCTCGGACACCGCCTGCTGCCCGTCGGTCCGCGCGGCCTCCGAGATCAGCGCGAGGACGGCTGCGCCCTGGTCCGGGGAGAGCGCGGAGTAGGTCTCGATGGATCGGGAGCCGGGCGCGGGCCGTACGGTGTCGTCGCTGGTCATGGGTACGAGGGTAAGCCGATCTCCCCGCAAAGTGGCGGCAAAGAAGAAACCAGGATGTAACCAAGAACCCCCTGTCACGCTACGCGCGTTGACCCTAGGCTGCGCCGGAACGTGGTGACCTTCTCAGCCGACACACAGGGGGGCTCATGCCAGCCACAACCCAGCCCGACCGCCCGCGCAGACGCCGTACCGCGGCACTCCTCGCCGCCACCGTGAGCCTCGCCACGGCGGGTGCGCTGGCCGCCGCGCTCCCCGCCGACGCGCACGGCAACCCCGGCGGCCAGGGGCACAAGCCCAGCCGCTACCAGGACGTACAGCTCCTGTCCTTCAACGACCTGCACGGCAACCTGGAGCCCCCGTCCGGTTCCTCCGGCCGGGTCACCGAGCTCCAGGCGGACGGCACGACGAAGACGATCGACGCGGGCGGTGTCGAGTACCTCGCCACGCACCTGCGCGACGCCCGCAAGGGCAACCCGTACTCGATCACCGCGGCCGGCGGCGACATGGTCGGCGCGTCCCCGCTGATCTCGGGCCTGTTCCACGACGAGCCGACCATCGAGGCCCTCAACAAGCTTGATCTGGACGTCACTTCGGTCGGCAACCACGAGTTCGACGAGGGCGCCAAGGAGCTGGCCCGCCTCCAGAACGGCGGCTGCCACCCCACCGAGGGCTGCTACACGGACAAGAAGTTCAAGGGCGCCGACTTCCCCTACCTCGCGGCCAACGTCCTCGACGAGAAGACCAAGAAGCCGATCCTGAAGCCCTATTGGGTGTGGAAGAAGAACGGCGTCAAGGTCGGCTTCATCGGCGTCACGCTGGAGGGCACCCCGGGCATCGTCTCCGCGGACGGCGTCAAGGGCCTCCAGTTCAAGGACGAGGTCGAGACGATCAACAAGTACGCCAAGGAGCTGCAGAAGCAGGGCGTCAAGTCGATCGTCGCGCTGATCCACGAGGGCGGCTTCCCGGCCTCCGCGTCCTACAACTACGACTGCGACGCGTCCGGCGGCGGCTCCGGCATCTCCGGCCCGATCGTCGACATCGCGAAGAACGTCACCCCGGCGGTCGATGCGCTCGTCACGGGCCACACCCACAACGCGTACGTCTGCACGATCAATGACCCAAGTGGCCAGCCCCGTATGGTCACTTCGGCGGCCTCCTTCGGCCGCCTCTACACGGACACCACGCTGACGTACGACCGTAAGACGGGCGACATCGCGCGTACGGCGGTCAAGTCGGCGAACCACGTGGTCACCCGCACCGTGCCCAAGGCCGCCGACCTGACCGCGCTGATCGGCAAGTGGAACACCCTCGCGGCCCCCATCGGCAACCGCGCGATCGGCTACATCTCCGGGGACGTCAACAACACCGGCACCGAGTCCCCGATGGGCGACCTCATCGCGGACGCCCAACTCGCGTACGGCAAGAAGCTGGACCCGGAGACCGACCTCGCGCTGATGAACCCGGGCGGGGTGCGGGCGGGGCTCACCTATGCGGCCAAGGGCAGTGAGGGTGACGGCGTGGTGACGTACGCCGAGGGCTTCACGGTGCAGCCGTTCGCGAACACGGTGAACCTCCAGGACTTCACCGGCGCCCAGGTGATCCAGGCGCTCAAGGAACAGGTGAGCGGCACGAACACGGCGGCGCCGAAGGTGCTCCAGGTGTCGTCCGGGCTGACCTACACGCTGGACCTGACGAAGACCGGCGCGGACCGGGTGGTCATCGACTCGATCAAGCTCAACGGTTCCGCCATCGACCCGGCGGCCACGTACCGCGTCGCGACGAACAGCTTCCTCGCGGGCGGCGGTGACGGTTTCACGACGCTGGGGCAGGGCACCGGTGACCTGGTCGGCACGGACGACCTGACCGCGCTGGCGGACTACCTGACGGCGAACTCGTCGGCGACGACCCCGATCACGCCTCCGGCGGCGAACCGGATCAACATCGTGCAGTAACCCATCCCTGACCCATCCCTGACGAGGGGCCCGGAGCCGCAGGTCGGCGCCGGGCCCCTTCCGTTTTCCCGTTTTAAATTCTGTGTAAGGACGGGTTCAGTTCCGCAAAGTCCATAAGAATCTTCCACAGGGATTGCTCAGGAAGGTCTAAGCAGAAAAGGCTTTTCCTGCGTCAGAAGTCCAGTAGTGTTTTCCATGTCGAAAGCGAACAGCGCAAACGACAAGAAGACGCAAGAGAACGCAAGAGACGAAGGAGAGCACGATGAGCTTCCACAAGATCGCCCCGGTGAAGAAGACCCGCAAGCCCGCTCCGGCGCCCAAGAAGGCCCCGAAGAAGCACGTCCCGGCCCCGAAGCGTCGCCCGGTCGGCCACAAGTAGCCCGTCCGGCCAGCCGCAATAAACCGCAGATAAGAATTCCCAGGGAGGGAAATAAATCATGAGCTTCAACAAGATTCACCCCATCAAGCAGACCCGCAAGCCGGCCCCGGCCCCCAAGAAGCCCGCACCGAAGAAGCCCGCCCCGAAGCGTCGCCCGGTCGCCCACAAGGGCTGACAAAGAATTTACAGGCGTAATTCAGAAGTAAATCAAAGGCAGTTGCAGCAGATCGGTAGAGGAACTGTTGCAGAACCGCAGCAGAGCCGGCAGTAGCCGCGACAGAGAGGGACACAGACATGAGCTTCCACAAGATCGCCCCGGTCAAGAAGGCCCACAAGCCCGCCCCGGCGCCGAAGAAGAAGCCTTCGAAGAAGCCGGCGGCGGCCCCGAAGCGTCGCCCCGTGGGTCACAAGTAACCCGCAGCCCCGGCCGTAGAAGACCCGTAGCGCCCGCAGCACCACTCGCAGTACCCCACAACGAGCCGCAACACAGCGGCACTTCCAGGGAGGGACCCCACCATGAGCTTCCACAAGATCGCCCCGGTCAAGAAGACCCGCAAGCCCGCCCCGGCGCCCAAGAAGGCCCCGAAGAAGCACGTCCCGGCCCCGAAGCGTCGCCCCGTGGGTCACAAGTAAGCCGCTCGGTCGGCCGTAGAAGACCTGCAGCACCCGCAGCATCACCCGCGGTACTCGCACCACCCGCAGTACCCCACAACTCGCCGCACCAGCGCGGCACTTACCGGGAGGGACCCCGTCATGAGCTTCCACAAGATCGTCCCCGTCAAGAAGCACCGCAAGCCGGCCCCGGCCCCCAAGAAGCCCGCGCCCAAGAAGCCCGCGCCGAAGCGCCCGGTCGCCCACAAGGGCTGATCCCGCACACCGTGAGGCGGGGCCACTGGTTAGCGAGCGAACTCGCTTCGGTGGCCCCGCCTCGGCCACGTCCAGGCCATGGACGCGCATCGGCCACCTATTGAACTCGGCCATCCACTGAACCCGGCCTGCTCTGAAGGGAGTTGTTGACCATGAGGGAAGCCCGTGAGGCCTTCCGCCGTTTCTGGCCGCTGACCCGCGGTGACCGCAAGTGGCTCGCGGTGATCATCGCGTGCGTCGTGGTGTCGGCGCTCTCCGAGACCGCCGCGATCCTGATCTTCGCGGACCTCACCGACAACGCCCTCAAGTCCGGTTCGCTGTCCGACTTCTGGGGCCCGGCCGCGGCCTGGCTCGGCGTCGCCGCGCTCGGCGCGCTCGTCGGCTACTTCGGCAACTCCCTGGCCACCTGGACCGCCGAACGCTTCGTCCTGCGCCTGCGCGCGAACGTCTTCCGGCATGTCCAGGGCCTCCCACCCCACTTCTTCCAGAAGCACCGCCAGGGCGACCTGGTCGAACGCCTCACCGGAGACGTCGAGGCCATCGAGCAGATGGTCGTGTCCGGAGTGGTCGGCACGATCTCGGCAGCGTTCTCCGCGGTCTTCTACGCCTGCGCGGCCCTGTACCTCCGCTGGGACCTGGCCCTGGCCACCTTCGTCCTCGCCCCCCTCTTCCTCATCGCCGCCCGCCGCTTCTCCGGCCGCATCAAGCAGGCCTCGACCGACGAGCGGATCGCGGACGGCGCGATCACGTCCGTGGTCGAGGAGTCCCTCGGCAACGTGGTCCTCACCCAGGCGTACAACCGCCGCCGGGACGAGGAGAAGCGCCTCGACGTGGAAGCCCGCGCGTGGATGAAGGCCTCGGTGCGCGGTGCCCGCCTCAGCGAGATGTACGAGCAGTTCGTGGAGGTCGTGGAGACGCTCTGCGTCCTGGCGGTGATCGGCCTCGGCGTGTGGGAGATCTCCGCCGACCGCATGACCCTCGGCGCACTCCTCGCCTTCGCCGCCTTCATCGGCTACCTCTACCCGCCGGTCCGCAACCTCGGCCAACTCGGCCTCACCCTCACCGCCGCCACGGCCGGCGCCGCCCGTATCAACGAGATCCTGGACGCCACCCCGTCCGTCGGCGACCCCAGCGAACCCGTCCCCGCCTGGCCGGTCCACGGCTGGGTCAGCTTCCACGGCGTGACGTTCCGCTACCCCGGCGCCAACCGCGACTCGGTGAACGAGGTGACGTTCAGGGCGGACCCGGGCGAGCTGGTGATCATCACGGGCGAGAGCGGAGCGGGCAAGTCGACCCTGTCGAAGCTGTTGACGCGTTTCTACGACCCCTCGGCGGGCGTGATCTGCCTGGACGGCGTCCCCCTCCGCGACGTACCCCTCGAATTCCTGCGGGAGAACGTCGCGTTGCTCCCCCAGCAGACCCTCATCCTCAACGGCACGGTCCGCGAGAACATCGAGTGCGGCCGCCCCGGCGCGACGGACGAGGAGATCGAGCGGGCCGCGCGTTCAGCGGCGGCGCACGACTTCATCGCCGCCCTCCCCGAGGGCTACGACACGCAGATCGCCCCCGGCACGGCGGCACTCTCCGGCGGCCAGCTCCAACGGATCGCGATCGCCCGGGCGATGCTCCGCGAGGCCCCGGTCCTGGTCCTGGACGAACCGACGGCCGGCCTCGACTCGGTGGCGGCCCGCCAGGTGATCCAGCCCCTGCGCCGCCTGATGTCCGGCCGTACGACCATCATGATCACCCACGACCTGAGCCTCGCCCCCGACGCGGACCGCATCCTGGTCGTCGAGGGCGGACGCCTGGTGGAGACGGGCAAGCACGCGGAGTTGGTGGCAAGGGGCGGCGCGTATGCGCGACTTGCGGGTCCGCTCCCCGAGATGGCGATCACCGGAACGGGGCGGCATCGTTCGCACCGCTCGCATCGTTCGGAGGACACGATGACCCTGCGCCAGGTCCCGCCGCAGGCACCGGACGAGACGATGATCCTGCGGCTTCCCCTCAAGTAGGCATCATGTAGAGGGAGTTGCACGGAGGCTGTACCCGAGCCCCCGCACGGTGTGGATGAGCCGCGGTTCGCCGCGGCTCTCCAGTTTCCGGCGCAGATACATGACGTACACATCAAGGGTGTTGGACGCGGGCTCGAAGTCGAAGCCCCAGACGTGCCGGTGGATCCGGGACCGGGTGAGCGCGGTGGCCGGATGCCTCAACAGGTACTCCAGCAACAGGAATTCGGTCCGGGTGAGATCGAGGGGCCGCCCGTCCCGGGTGACGACCCGGGTACGCAGATCCATGACGAGATCGTCGAAGACGAGCCGTTCGAGCTCGGCCGGGGGATCGAGGTGGGTCTGCCCCGGGGCGCTACGGCGCAGCAACGCCCGCACCCGCGCAAGGAGTTCCTCGATGGCGAACGGTTTGCTGAGGTAGTCGTCGGCACCGTTGTCGAGGGCGACGATCCGGTCGCCGACCGCGTCCCGCCCGGTGATCATCAGGATCGGCACGGTGGACCCGGAGGCACGGATGCGGCGCGTGGCGGCGAGCCCGTCCAACTCCGGCATGGTGACGTCCATCAGCACGAGGTCGGGTGCGGTGGCGTCGTCCGGTACGCCGACCAGGCCGACCAGATCGAGGACGGTACGCCCGTCTCCCGCGAGGACGGTCTCGTACCCCTCGAATCTGAGCAGCCGACCGAGCCCTTCGCGTACGTCCACGTCGTCGTCGGCAAGCAGGATCTTCCGCGCCATCCGAACACGGTGGGGCGGGGGGCTGTGCCGGGGCTGGCAGGGGGTTATGCGTGGGCTGGGGTTCGGGAGGAGCGCAGGCGGAAGAACGTGACGAGGAGGGCGTAGGCGGCGAGCGGAGCGCCGGGGAGCAGGAGGAAGGCCAGGAGACGGTGACCGTCGTCGACGGACACCGCCCACACCAGATACCCGATGGCGGCGAGGAAGACGAGGATGGCTCCGACGGCCGCTCGCTCCCGGGCCTTGCGGTACACGGCCCGCTCGCGGATACGCACCTCGACCCCCGGGCGCCGCTCCCAGGTCATACCCCGGTGCCGGGCGGCTGCGGTGTGCAGGTCGGCCACCTCGCCCCAGACGTCCGGGAGCTGCCAGTCGTCGAGTTGGCGGAGGTGTGCCCTGCGGCCGTCGTTGTCGTAGAGGAAGGTCAACGACTTGACGTCGGAGCTACGTTGGCCCGGATTGGTCTCTACGCGGAGGTCGTAGATGTCGTGCCAGGCCCACCTGCGCACGCGGAAGGCTCCGCGGGTGGCTACGCCGTCGGCTCCCACGGTGGTGCGTCCCCGTCGCACGGTGAGAATCGCCCAGACAACCAGCATCGCCATGAGCGCCACCGCGAGCAGCCTGTACCGGCCGGGGATGCTGTCGGGCCGCGCCATCTGAAGGGCGAAGTTCCCTTCGACGATGCACAGGCCGGCGAACTTCCCCCGGGACATCTTTCTCCGCCTGCTGTACTCCCGCTCGATCCCACGACCGTCGTCGCGGTCGTCCTCGTCGTCCCCGCCCATCGACCCTCCCCAGAGCCTGTGTTGGGGGCGATCCTAAGGTCGGGAGCTGTGCCGGGCCGGAAGGGGGTGAGCCGGGGTCCGGTTCGCAGGGGCTACGCCAGGAACACGAACGCCGCGAGCGGGGCGAAGACGGCTGCGACGCACACCGCGCCCCATACCTTGCGGTCCCGTGCGCGACGCCGTATTCGGTCCTCCGTGTCGGGCCGGAGTTCCCAGTCCATGCCGCGGTGCAGGGCGGATACGGCGCGCAGGTCGGCGAGTTCGGTGTGGAAGTCGGGGAGTTGCCAGTCGTCGAAATAGGGGAGGCGCGTCCGGCGGCCGTCGTCGGCGAGGAGGGAGAGGCGGCTGTCGTCGTGATCGGAACTGAGGTAACAGGGCTTGCCGTCGGGGGTGTTCCAGGGGAGCAGCCGCAACTGCCGTTCGCCGAGGGTGGTGTGGGGGATGTAGCTGGGGCCGCTGTAGGGGATGCCGTTGGGGGTACTCATGCCCGCACCACCACTCCGTGGATGCGACGGGGTCCGACATCGATGCCGTACACGGCGAGCCAGAGGGCACGTCGCCGCCGCCGTTGCAGTCGCCGTTTGTGTCGAGCGCGACGCTGTGAGGGGAGCAGGGCGTGCACGAGTGCCATCAGCAGTAACTCCCAGATTCCTACGATGTGTTCACTCATACCGGCGCGCTCCTCTGTTCCAACGGTGCGTTGACGAGCGGTGATTACCGTTCGTGCCTCGATGGTCACCGGTGCGGCGTACGCTGCGGAAGAGGGTTGGCGTTGTCTGCGGGCCCAGGCAACGGGGAGGGGTGAAGTGACCGAACAGGTTGACGCGGAGGGCGAGTCGGGGCGCGCGGTGCTGGGACGGACGCTCCGGTATCTGCGCGAGAAGGCGGGGAAGTCGCTCGGGCAGCTGGCGGAGGGCACCGGCTACGACAAGAGCTACCTGAGCCGACTGGAGTCGGGGGAGCGGCTGTCCAAGGTGACGGTGATGGAGGACCTCGACGTCTATTACGAGGCTGGTGACCTGCTCGTCAGTCACTGGAGGGTGGCATGACTGGACGCGTTCATGGACCCGTACAAGCGGTTCATGGCGCTGGAGGCCACGGCTCGGGTGATGTGGAAGTTCGCACCGGCGGTGCCCGGGCTTGTGCAGACCGAGGACTTCGCTCGGGAGGTGTTGTCTGGCGGCTGGACAACAGCTGACGCTGACGAAATGGTCGAGGAGCAGGTGGCGGCACGGCTGGGGCGACAGTACGTCCTACGGCAGAAGCCCGCGCCCGACGTCCGGATCATCATGGACGAGGTGGCGTTCCGGCGCCCCGCTGCGTGCGCGAAGACCTGGCATGACCAGCTGCTTCAGATCGAGGCCGTCGCGATGATGCCCAACGTGACTCTCCAAGTGTTGCCGTTCTCGGCGGGTGTTCACCACCACATGACGCGGTCCCTGACACTGCTCTGGCAGAAGGACGGCAGTGCTGTTGCCTACGAGGAAGGCGACGACTGCAGCCAACTCGACGATGATCCGGGCGATGTTCTGCGACTCCGACTGTCCTACGATCGTCTTCGCGACCTGGCGCTGTCCCCACCGGACTCGCTGGCGTTCATCCGGGCCGTACTGAAGGAGCACCGACGTCATGACGCACACCCCTGACCTCAGCACCGCTGCCTGGCGCAAGTCGAGCTACAGCCAAGGCGGGGACAACAACTGCGTCGAGGTCGCTGACGGCTGCACCGGTCTGGTGCCCGTCCGGGACAGCAAGACCCCGACGAGCCGCCCGCTGGTCTTCACGGCCGAGTCCTGGTTCACGTTCGTGGAGTCGGTCCGAGGTCAGGAGGGCGCATGACGTCCACCCTGGACCTCAGCTCAGCTGCTTGGCGCAAGTCGTCGTACAGCGACGGGGGAGCCAACAACTGTGTCGAGGTCGCCGACAGCTATCCCGGCCTCGTCTCCGGCCGGGACAGTAAGACCCCCGCCGGCCCACCGTTGATCCTCGCCGCCGCGACATGGTCCGGGTTCGTGGACGGAGTCAAGGCTGAGGCGGGCGTGCTCACGTTCGGGTGACCTGGGTCGAAAGACCTGACATCCGCCGCCGCGCCTCCCTCATCGTGGATCTTCCGGTCGAATGGACGGCCGGGAGAGCAACCACTGAGAGGGAACGGGCGAGCCGGTTATGGTCGTAGACACGACGCGTCGAAGGAGGGCACCGGCCATGACTGCTCACGCTGCTGAACCCGAGCCGTCCGTCCCGCCGATGCCCGAGCGGACGCCGAAGGCGCTGCGCAGGGCCATCGCGCAGCACACTCCCGAACTTCTCCCGGACTTCGACGCCCACTGGAAGTGGGCCATCGCCGACGCGTACGACGTAGGTCCCGTGCCCGCGTTCATGGCCCGCTGGTGGGGTGAGTACGCCCTCGCCCGCGACCCCAGGCTGGACGCGCATGTCCGCGATCTCGAACACCGAGCCGCGTACGAGTGCACCGACATCGCCGAGGCCAAGGCCCTTCTCGAAGAGGCGGCGAAGATTCACTACCGGGTCCGAGACCTGGAGCCCGGCGAGTGACCGATGGGTTCATGGGGCCGCCCTGGCAGGCGGACTGGCGAACCGATGCCCTCGCCACCTTCGAGGCACTGCCCGACCACGCTCGTGAGATCGTCCTCGCGGCGCGAGCCGAACTGGTCACCGCGAAGGATCCGTACTTCCGTGGCATCAATGCCGACGCCGGGTTACCCGAGGGCATGAGCGTCATGCCGGGCCGGTCCACCGAACCGAAGGGCCGTCACCTCTGCTTCTTCGACCGTGGAAACGGCTGGCTGAAGTACACCTTCGTCCGCCGAACCGAAGATCCCCAGATCGTGGTCGAAGAGGTCTTCTGGCAAGAACCTGAGCCTCTTGCTCTGCCTCCGGCGGAGGAGTAGCGATGGCAGAGACCACGACCATCCGGGTGTCCCGTTAGACCCGGCACCGTCTCCCCGTAATCGATCTGGGCGCACCTGACGCCCGCGCTGGGCGCCGCACCAGCCTTTCCTCCGGCATCACCGCATCACCACCTCGTCAGGCCGGGACTGTCAGTGCCGGGTGGGAAGCTGCCCGGCATGATTCAACCGAACCCGAAAGCGGACCTTCTCCGGTATCTGCAAGAAGGTCGTGACGCCCTGGTGTGGAAGCTCGACGGCCTCTCGGAGTACGACATCCGCCGTCCGCTGACTCCCACGGGCACGAACCTGTTGGGGCTGGTCAAGCACATCGCCAGCGTGGAACTGGGGTACCTCGGCGACACGTTCGGGCGGCCCTTCTTCGCAGAGGAGCCGCCGCCGTCCTGGTGGTACACCGAGGAGTCGGAGCCCAACTCGGACATGTGGGCCACCGCGGACGAGTCTCGCGAAGACATCGTCGGGCTCTATCACCAGGCCTGGGAGCACTCCGACAGCACGATCGCCGCGCTGCCGCTCGACGCGATCGGTCATGTCCCCTGGTGGCCGACGGAACGCCGAGAGGTGACGCTGAACCACATCCTCGTGCGCGTGATCTCCGACACCCAACGGCACGCCGGTCACGCCGACATCGTGCGCGAGCTCATCGACGGTTCTGTCGGATACCTGCAGGGCAAGGACAACATGCCACCGGGTGACCAGGCGTGGTGGGAGGGCCACCGGGACCGACTGGAGCGCGCGGCGCGGGAAGCCGACGGCTGATCTCGCGCCGCTGCCGACCCCGTTGGCGCCCGCAACGACATGTCCATCCGGTGATCACGGCTCGGGGGTCCATTCGACGGGCGGGGGCTTGCGGCTGTAGCGGGCTCCTCTGGTGCCGTAGTGGGCGAGGTGGAGGGTCTCACCGTCGATCTGGATCTCCGCGGGCGGAGGGTTGGGAACGGAGATCCGCGGGTGGGCGTAGGGGTGGCCTTCGATGAAGAGAGGCTCCCGGTGGCGGTTCCAGCCGTCCGCCCAGCTCTGGGCCTGCTCACGGGACCGCGGGTTCTGCAGGGTCCGCGGGGCGGCCGGGTCGTGGTCGTAACCGTTGAGGCTGCGCACCAGGGCTTCGCTGTAGACACCCTTGACCCGAAAGTTCTCCAGGTCGTCCGCGCGCACGATCATGTTGACGTACCGGCGGCTGTTGCCTCGGTGCCGGCCCACCGCGGGCCAGCGACGGTGGCCCGGGTCCCAGCGGACGGGCGGAAGCCACAACAGGGCACCTGTGCGGAAGTGCTTCGTACCGTGCTGGATGTCGAGGCCGCCCTCGCCGTGCACGGTTTCTCGCGCCACGTTGGCCACCAGGCACCAGCCCAGCAGCCCGTCCGGCGTCTCTTCTTCGGTGGGTTCCGTGTCGGTCACGCCGAGAATCCTGCGGCACGGGACGGGGCGCGAGCCAGCGTTTATCAGCTGAGCCGACCGAAGCGGAACGCGCGCATGCGCTGATCAACCCGCCTCGCTGCATCGCCGGCTCGCTACGACATCTCCGGCGGCGGAGCCGCGGCCGTCCCCGGAATCCGCACCGTCGCCACCGTCCCGCCACCCGGCGCGTGCGCCAACGTCACCTCGCCGCCGGCCTGTTCCACCGTGCGGGCGACGATCGACAGGCCCAGGCCGGAACCGGGAAGCGCGCGTGCCGACGGTGAACGCCAGAACCGGTCGAAGACGTGCGGGAGTTCGTCGGCGGGGATGCCGGGGCCGTGGTCGCGGACGGTGAGGACGCCGCGCGTGAGCTGCACCTCGACCGTGCCGCCCTCGGGGCTGAACTTCACCGCGTTGTCGAGGATGTTGACGATCGCGCGTTCCAGGGCGGACGGCTCCGAGTGGACGAACCACGGCTGGACGTCCGCCGTGATCGTCAACTCCGGGCCGCGCAGGCGGGCTCGGCGCAGGGCCGCTTCCACCGTGTCCTGGAGCGAGACCACCTGGACGCGCTCACCCCGCTGGCCCTCCGAGCGGGACAGTTCCTGCAAGTCGCCGATCAGGGACGCCAGTTCGGTCATCTGCGCCTTCACCGAGGCGAGCAGCGCCTTGCGGTCCGCCGGGGGGATCGGGCGGCCCGTCTCCTCGCTGCGGGTGAGGAGTTCGACGTTCGTACGGAGGGAGGTGAGGGGGGTGCGGAGTTCGTGACCGGCGTCCGCGATGAGTTGTTGTTGCAGCTCGCGGGAGTTGGCGAGGGACGCGGTCATCGAGTTGAAGGACCGGGAGAGGCGGGCCACCTCGTCGTCGCTGTCCTCCTCGACCGGGATACGGATGGTCAAGTCCTCGGTACGGGCTACGTGTTCGACGGCTTCGGTGAGTTTGTCGACGGGGCGGAGACCAGCGCGGGCGACCGCGAGTCCGGCTGCACCGGCGCCGACTACTCCGATGCCGGAGACGAGGAGGAGGATCAGGGCAAGTTCGTTGAGCGTGTTCTGGGTGCTCTTCAGGGGTACGGCGACGACGAGCCCGACGTTGGGTCCGACAGCCCCGGAGGTGGTGGTGCTGGGGGCCACGAAGCGCGTCATCACGCGCACCTCGTTGCCGTCCGTGTCCGTGCCGTTGCGGTAGTAGGCCCGGTTCACGTCCCCCTTCTTGATCTCGTCCTTGTCGGCCTGGGTGACCTTGACGACTCCCGTGGAGTTGTCCTGGACGCAGACCTTTCCCTTTTCCGTGACCACTTGGGCGTAGGCGTTCCGGACGAAGTTGTTGTTGTCGTCCTGCGGAGTCGTCGAGCAGTTGAAGAGGGCGATCTGGACCTGTTGGTTCTGGCCGGGTCCGCGCATCCCCGACCTCGCCAGGTCGGCGTTCAACTGGTCGTACAACTTCCCCTGCACGATGAACCAACAGGTCACCGAAACCGCCGCCACCCCGAACGCCACCGCCGCCGCGACCAGCATCGCCAGCCGCGACCGGATCGGCAGTGTCCGGAACCGGTGCAGGAACCGGTTGAGGACGTTCTTCACTCCGCTCCACCCTGTCGCAACACATACCCCACGCCCCGCACCGTGTGCACAAGCCGGGGCTCGCCCCCTGCCTCGGTCTTCCGGCGCAGGTACATCACATACACATCAAGGGAGTTGGAGGACGGCTCGAAGTCGAAGCCCCAGACCGCCTTCAGGATCTGTTCGCGGGTGAGGACCTGGCGGGGATGCGCCAGGAACATCTCCAGCAGCGTGAACTCCGTGCGGGTCAGCTCGACTTGGCGTCCGTTCCGGGTGACCTCGCGGGTCGCGAGGTCCATCCGGAGGTCGGCGAAGGTCAGGGAGTCGTCCTCGGGCGCGTTCCCGGCGGCGGCCGCCGCCGCGTACGAACTGCGGCGCAGCAACGCCCGTACCCGCGCGAAGAGTTCGTCGAGTTCGAAGGGCTTGACGAGGTAGTCGTCGGCGCCGGCGTCCAGTCCCGTGACGCGGTCACCGACCGTGTCACGGGCCGTCAGCATCAGGATCGGCGTCGTCGTGCCGGCACCCCGCATCCGGCGGGCGGCCGTGAGGCCGTCCATGCGCGGCATCTGGATGTCGAGGACGACCAGGTCGGGCTGGTACGCGGTCGCCTTCTCCAGCGCGTCCGCGCCGTCGACGGCGACCTCGGTGTCGTACCCCTCGAACGCGAGGCTGCGCTGGAGTGCTTCGCGCACAGCCGGCTCGTCGTCCACGATCAGGATGCGCTGGGTGTCACGGTCGCCTTCGGCGGGGCTCATGGGCTGGATTCCTCGGGTGCGGTGGGACGGGGAGACAACGATCGGCTGGTCGCAATCAGCCTCGCATGTTTCCCGGCCGGTGCGTGAAGAGGGGAGGAAGTGAGAAAAAGGGTGAGATCGGCCGCGCCTCGTGGTGAGACCGGTTTCCCTCGGGCCTTCGAGTCGGCCTCCCGGGTCTCCGACTCAGCCCCGCATCGTCTGGAGGCGGTTCAGCGGCACCTTGCGGTGGTGCGGGCGGGCCGCGGTGGTGCGGAGGCCCATGAGTTCCGGTGCCACCTCCGGCGCCCTCGCCGCCGGCGCGTGCAGTTCGTACGCCACCCCGAGGGCCAGGCCGAGACCGGCCGCTCCGGTGTCGGTCACCGTGTGCGAAACCTGCTTGATCATGACGTACTCCCTACTGACCGCTACTGATCACTGATCGCTGAACAACCGATCGCTGGACTACGGACCTAGCTGTCGGAACCGCCCGCCCGCAGCGAAGCCAGGTCCGCCTTGACGGTGTTGATCGGGATGGCGAAGCCGATGCCGATGCTTCCGGCCTCGGTCGACGAGGACGAGGAGTCCGAACTGGACGAGTACATCGCGGAGTTGATGCCGATGATGTTGCCGTTCGCGTCGATCAGGGCGCCGCCGGAGTTGCCGGGGTTGAGGGACGCGTCGGTCTGGATGGCCTTGTACGTCGTGGTCGACGAACCGGTGTCGCCGTTGAACTGCTGGCCGCCGAACTGGAACGGCCACTCACCGCTGCCGCCCGAACCCGAACCCTGGCTCTGGCTCTCGTCGGTCGAGACGGTCACGTCACGGTTCAGGGCGGAGACGATGCCGCTGGTGACCGTGCCGGTCAGCCCCTCGGGGGAGCCGATCGCGACGACCGTGTCGCCGATCTGGACGCCGGCGGAGTTGCCGAGGGTGGCCGCCTTCAGGCCGGAGGCGCCCGACAGCTTGAGGAGCGCGAGGTCCTTCTTGCTGTCGGTGCCGACCACCTTCGCGGTGTACGACTTGCCGTCGCTCGTCTTGACCTTGACGGACGTGGCGCCGGAGATGACGTGGTTGTTGGTGACGACCTCGCCGCCGGCGGTGATGATCACGCCGGCGCCGGTGGAGGAGCCGTTGCTGAGGGTGGCCTCGACCTCGACCACGCTCGGGCTGACGGTCGCCGCGATCGTGGCGACGTCGCCCCGCTTGCTGGAGGGCACGACGGCCGTGGTGGTGCTGGAGGTGGCGACGCTGTCCTTGCCGGTCAACTCCTGGAAGGCGTACGCCGTGCCGCCGCCGACGGCCGCCGCGACGATCGCCACCGCCGCGAGCAGCGCGAGCGGACCCCGCCGCTTCTTCGGCTTGGGCGCCTCGCCCTGTACGTGGGTGAGGAGAGCGGTGTCGCCGCCCCCGTGACCGCCGCTGCCGTCGGCGGCGAGAGCCCCGCCGTCACCGGCGCCGTAGCCGCCGCCGTACGCTCCGCCGTCGGCGCCGAACGCGGCCTGCGGGGCGGGCGAGGGGGCGGGCGTCTGGGCCGCCCACACAGGCTCGGCCTGCTGCACCGGCTGAGCGGACTGCACGGGCTGTGCCTGCTGAACGGGCTGTGCCTGCTGCACCGGCTGGTGGACCGGCGGGGGCGGCCACTCCGGGTTCACGGGAGAAGAGGCGTGCTGCTGCTGGGGGTACGCCTGCGGCTGGTCGCCCTGGGGGGTCTCGTACTCGCCGCTGCGGCGGAAGCTCTCGGTCATGGAACAGAGCCTGTCGCGCGATCATGAGAGGTACCTGAGTCCCCGCTGAGAAGCCCGACAGAACCTCGTATGCCCGATATAAAGACGCCGGATCCCCGGAAACTCGGGGAAACGGGAGGTTGCGGGGGAGTGAGAGCACGGCACGCGCCGGACGAATACTTGTGTGACCCCTGTGCGGCACGTGTGTGCGGTGACAGGTGAGGCCTACGCTCTCCGAGCCGGAGGGGGGCTCCGCGAACAGCGCCGGTACATGCACCGCTCCATGCACCACTGGACAAAAGCATGTCACCGGCCCTGCGTGGTCGCGTCGTACGCCCTTCTCGGGCCCACTACGACACCCACACCAGGAGCCCCGAGTGATACGGATACGTGCCCTGCGCGGCCGGCTGAGACGCCCCGCCACGGCGTTCCCGGCCGCCGCCCTCGCGCTGGCGCTGAGCTGCGCCGGCGTTCTCGCGGCCCAGCCCGCCACCGCGGCCGACGGCCCGACCCCACCGGCGTCCACCACCGCGGCCGACAGCCCGCCCGGACTGCCGTCGGCCACAGCAGCCGCCCTCACCACCACCCCGCAGCACACCGCGCCCGACAAGGAACTGCGCTCCCGAGTCGTCGACGCCGCCCGCACCCAGGCGACCGCCAAGAAGACGGCGACCAAGTCCCCGTACATCATCGGCGGCACGGAGACGACGATCTCCAGCGCGCCCTGGATGGTCCAGCTCGCCTACTACGACGACACGACCGGCGACGGCTACTTCTGCGGCGGCACCCTCGTCGCCCCGAACAAGGTCCTCACCGCCGCGCACTGCGTCGCGGGCCTGGACTGGACGAAGAACGGCGCTGTCCTGGCCGGCGCGACCGGCCTGTACGACGACACGTCCGGCACGGTCACGGGCGTCCTGCACCAGTGGAACCACCCGCGCTTCAACGCCGACACCGCCCAGAACGACATCGCGGTCCTCACCCTGGACCGCCCCCTGGACCAGCAGTGGATGCGCCTGGCCTACCTGAACGACCTCGGGTACGTCACCCCGGGCGCGCAGGCCACGGTCTACGGCTGGGGCCTGACCTCCGGCACCGGCACCGAGCTCTCCGCGAACCTGAAGAAGGCCACGCTGCCGATCGTCGACGACGCGACCTGCGACAGCGCGATGAAGTCGGTCCTCGGGGACGACGAATTCATCGAGGGCTCGATGTTCTGCGCGGGCACCCCCGCCTCCGGCGCCGACGAGGGCACCACCAGCCCCTGCAACGGCGACTCCGGCGGCCCGGTGATCGTCGACAACAAGGTCATCGGCATCGTCTCCTGGGGCGTGGCCGGCTGCACCGCCAAGGGCGCCTACCCGGTCTTCACCAAGGTCGGCTCCTACGCCTGGGCCGCCCAGCCGCGCATCGACGACACCGACCTGTCCTACGACGGCCGCGCCGACCTGCTCGGCCGTACGCCCTCGGGCGGCCTGTTCCAGCAGGACAGCAAGGGCACCTCGCTCGCGCAGCGCGCCTACCAGGGCAACGGCTGGCAGACGGCGAGTTGGGTCCTTCAGGCCGACCTGGACCGGGACTACTACCAGGACCTGATCGTCCGCGACGCGACGGACGGCAAGCTGTGGCGCGACTACGTGGACCACGCCACCGGCGAGTACACGTGGAAGCAGATCACCTCGGTGTGGGGCGGCTACAAGTCGTACGCGATCCCCGGCGACCTGACCGGTGACGCCCGCCCCGACCTGGTCGCGGTGGATGCCGACGGCTCGGTCTACCTCTACCCGGGCAAGGGCAACGGCGAGTTCTACGGCAAGGTCAAGGTCGTCGACAAGGCGTGGAAGAACGTCAGGATCTTCGGCCACGGCGACCTGACCGGCGACGGCCGCGCCGACCTCCTGGTCCGCAACTCCTCCGGTGTCCTCTACCTCTACGCGGGCACCCAGGTCGAGCACACCCCGTGGAAGACCCGCGTCCAGGCCCGCACCGGCTGGAACTTCACCTCGTACGTCGCCAACGGTGACGTCACGGGAGACGGCATCGCGGATGTCATCACCCGCGACTCGGGCGGCACGCTGTGGCTCTATCCGGGCACCAACAAGGCGACGACGGCCCTCTTCGGGACGCGGATCAAGCTGGGCACGGGCTACAACCAGTACAACCTGCTGTTCTGAACCGAACCCCGTAGCAGTGGTACGGCGGTCCTGCTCAGCCCTCCCAGCCGAAGGGCTCAGCCCTCGCAGCTCAAGGGCTTCAGCCCTCGCAGCCGCAGGACTGCCGTGTCACCAGCCGCGACGGAAACACCTTGAGCCGCTCGCGCCGCGACCCCGCGACCCGCAGGCCGTCGTCCAGGACGAGGTCCACGGCCGCGCGGGCCATGGCCGGGCGGTCCGAGGCGATCGTCGTCAGCTTCGGGTCGGCCAGGGCCGCTTCCTTGATGTCGTCGAAGCCGATGACACCCAGCTCGCGCGGTACGTCGATACGCAGCTCGCGCGCGGCCCGCAGCAGGCCGATCGCCTGGTCGTCGGTGGAGCAGAAGATCGCGGGGGGACGGCGGGGCCCGGCGAGGATGCCGAGGGCGACCTGGTAGGCGTCGTAGCGGTTGTACGGCGCTTCGAAGAGGCGCCCCTCGGTCGGCAGACCGGCCTCGGTCATCGCGCGCCGCCAGCCCTCGACGTGGTCGGAGACCGGGTCACCGACGGCCGGCGTCTCCGCCGTACCGCCCATACAGGCGACGTATTCGTAGCCGTGCTCAAGGAGATGGCGGACGGCGACCTGGGCGCCGCCCAGGTCGTCCGTGACGACCGCCACGTCGTCGATCGCCTCGGGGCGTTCATGGAGGAGCACGACGCGGGCGTCCCAGGCCTCGATCTCCGCGGCGGCGTTGTCGTTCAGCGCGTGGCTGACGAGGACCAGCCCGGAGACTCGCATACCGAGGAAGGCACGCAGATAGTGGACCTCACGCTCGGCGATGTAGTCGGAGTTCCCGACCAGCACCATCTTTCCGCGCTCGGACGCGGCCTGTTCGACCGCGTGCGCCATCTCCCCGAAGAAGGGCTGGCGCGCGTCCGGCACGATCAGGCCTATGAGGTCCGTACGCCGCGACGCCATGGCCTGTGCCACCCGGTCGGGCCGGTACCCCAGTTCCTTGATCGCGGCGAGGACACGCTCGCGCGTGGCCGGGGCAACCGGCCGGGGTCCGTTGTTGATGACATAGCTGACGACGGCAGTCGACGTCCCTGCCAGTCGCGCTACATCATCCCGAGTCACCTTGGCCACGCGCGGAGTCTACGCGGATGGACCCGCTCTGGGCAGGGCGTATCGAAGCTTCTCTCAGCTTCCGCACACCTTCCGGTGCACAAGTGCTGCCCTGCCCAGACGCGGACTATGCCTCGGCCGGGATCTCGGCGGCGTCCAGGGCGGCCGAATCGGCCGTACCGTCCGCATCCTCCGGCTTTGCCTCGGCGAGAGCGGTGCTCGCCTTGAGCTTCGCCTCCTCGCCGCCGCGGTCGCCCTTCTCCGGGGTGACGAATCGATAACCGACGTTGCGGACGGTCCCGATCAGCGACTCGTGCTCGACGCCGAGCTTCGCGCGCAGCCGTCGTACGTGGACGTCGACCGTGCGCGTACCGCCGAAGTAGTCGTAGCCCCAGACCTCCTGGAGCAGCTGGGCGCGCGTGAAGACGCGGCCCGGGTGCTGGGCGAGGTACTTGAGGAGCTCGAACTCCTTGAAGGTCAGGTCGAGGACCCGGCCCTTGAGCTTGGCGGAGTACGTCGCCTCGTCCACGGAGAGATCGCCGTTGCGGATCTCCATGGGGGAGTCGTCGTTGACGATCTGCTGGCGGCCCATGGCCAGGCGCAGCCGGGCCTCGACCTCGGCCGGTCCGGCCGTGTCGAGCAGGACGTCGTCGATGCCCCAGTCGGCGGTGACGGCGGCGAGGCCGCCCTCGGTGACGACGAGGATGAGCGGACAGCCCGGACCGGTGGACCGGAGGAGCTGACACAGGCTGCGGACCTGAGGCAGGTCACGGCGGCCGTCGATCAGGATGACGTCGGCACCTGGGGTGTCGACGAGAGCGGGGCCTTCCGCCGGTGCCACGCGCACGTTGTGCAGCAGCAGGCCAAGGGCCGGAAGCACCTCCGTAGACGGCTGGAGGGCATTGGTCAGGAGCAGCAGAGAACTCATATGTCTGGTTCCTCCTCGGTCCCTGCGAGGACGTATGCGGCACTGCGGCATTGCGGCGATGCTCTGTGATCCCGGGGGCTCTGTATCGCCCACGGTCACCTGCGGTTTCCCGTGGCGTACCGCTTCGTATACAACGCTCCCGGAAGCACAAAAGGACCCGGGGGCTTCGCTGCCCGAGTCCTCTGTCGAGCAGAATAGCCCACATGAGCGCTGGTACGGCAGGTCATGTGGCACGATCCACCGTTCGTCCGAACTCTGAGACGATCAGACGTACACCTTTGCGGACGTTTCTGCACACCGACGACGGGGTGACGATCGATTCCGTATACGAACCGGGGGCGCCCGTATACGACGCCTCCCGGTCACCTTCCGGTGATCCGGTGTTCGTCGTGGCGCACGGTTTCACGGGCGATGTGGACAAGCCACATGTACGGCGGGTTGCCGAGGCGTTCGCGCAGTACGGGGCCGTGGTCACCTTCTCCTTCCGGGGCCACGGCGCCTCCGGCGGACGGTCCACCGTCGGCGACCGCGAGGTCCTCGATCTGGCCGCGGCGGTCGCCTGGGCGCGCGAGCAGGGGCACGCGCGCGTGGTCACCGTCGGCTTCTCGATGGGCGGTTCGGTGGTGCTGCGGCACGCGGCGCTCTACGGCTCCCAGGCGCACGCCGACGGCCGGAGGCGCGAGGGGCGCACGGAAGCGCACACGGACGCGGTGGTTTCCGTGAGTGCGCCGGCCCGCTGGTACTACAGAGGGACGGCCCCGATGCGCAAGCTGCACTGGCTGGTGACCCGCCCCGAGGGCCGCATGGTCGGTCGCTACGGCCTCAACACCCGTATCGAGCGCAGGGGTTGGGACCCGGTCCCGCTTTCCCCGGTGGAGTCGGTCCCGCGCATCGCGCCGACCCCGCTCCTCATCGTGCACGGCGACCGCGACGGCTACTTCCCCGTCGACCACCCCCGGATGCTGGCCGAAGCCGCCGGTGACCGCGCCGAACTCTGGCTGGAGCCGGGCATGGGCCACGCCGAACACGCGGCCACCGACGACCTGCTGGCCCGCATCGGTCGCTGGGGCAGTTCACAGGACGGCTAGCCTGACGGGTGTTGACGCCCGATCCGTCGACACCGATCTACTGAGGAAGCAAGCACATGCCAAAGGTCACGGTGCGCTACTGGGCCGCCGCGAAGGCCGCGGCCGGCATCGCCGAGGAGCCGTACGACGCGGCCACCCTCGCCGAGGCCCTCACCGCCGTCCGCGAGCGACACCCCGGGGAACTCGCCCGCGTACTGCTGCGATGCTCGTTCCTCGTCGACGGTGACCCCGTGGGCACCCGCGGACATGAGACGGTACGGCTGGCCGAGGGCGGCACGGTCGAGGTGCTCCCGCCGTTCGCAGGAGGATGAGCGAAGCGATGAGCAACCAACCGTATGAGGGCCCGTACGAAGGCCAGTACCAGGGCTACGACGGGAACCACGACCCCTACGCCCAGCAGCACCAGCAGCCGCAGGCACCCGCACCCGCACAGGCACCCGCGCAGGCGTGGCCAGGGCACCAGCAGGCGTACGACGATCCGCAGGGCGCCCAGCAGTACACCCAGCAGTGGCAGGGCCAGACCTGGGACACCCAGGTCCAGCAGACCAGGCCCGCCGCGTCCGACCTGGCGTACTTCCCGCCGCAGAACTACCAAGCGGCGGCGCAGAGTCACGACCCCCAAGCCCAGCCCCCCAGACCCGAGGCCCCCGAGGCACAGGCACCCGCCGGCGACGGCTACGGCCCGCCCTCCCTCGCCGGCAACGCCCGCATCACGGACGCCCAGCGGGCCCGGCTCGAGGGCCGTTCGCCGATCATCGAACCCGGGATGCAGCCGGCCGGCCTCACCGCCGTACTGGCGCTGCTCCTCTCCGTCACCGCGCAGATCGGGTCGTACGCCCTCGTCGTACCCCTGGTCGTCCTCCAGGCGGTGACGGCCGCGGGCTGGTTCCGGCTGAACGGGATGTGGCCCGCGCGGCAGGGCATCGCGCTGGCCTTCGCGGGGGCGCTCGTCGCGGACGTGGCGCTGCTCGCGGCCGGGCGGGAGAACGGTCCCGCCGCGATCCTCGGCACCCTGGGTGTCTGGGTCCTGCTCTCCCTCGTCATGCAACTGCGCTCGCACGCCGACCCGGACACCCGGATCACGAGCCTGATGGCGACGGTCGCCTCGGCGGCCCTGGCCATCCTCGCGGCCGGTCACCTCGCCGCCGAGCCGGACGCGGTGACGGTCGGCGCGGCGGCGGTCGCGGTGGCGATCCTGGCCCGCGCGCTGCCGCTGCCGACCGTGGCCTCCGTCATCGTCTCGCTGCTCGCCGCCGCCGGTGCGGGGATCGCGGTCGGCGGGATGACGGGCATGGGCGCGAAGGGCGCGCTGCTCGGCGCGGGCGCGGCGGTCTGCGCGCTCATCGGCCACCGGGTGGCGAGCTACGACTACCCGTCCCGCTTCGTCCACTTCACGGCCGGTGTGGCCCTCCCGCTCGCCGCGGCGGCACCCGCGGTGTACCTGCTGGGACGGGCGCTGGTGTAGCCAACATGTGGCCAAGTGCCGTGCCGCGGGCGGTAGTTAAAAGCTCCGTGGCAGTTGTCTGAGACAGTTGAGAGCACTGTCACAGGTGATCGACAATTTCCCGGTGCACGCGTCTCACGGGACTACTCTCGCGCTCAGCGGCCACCCGGTCGTAGTACCGCTGTCGTCGAGGACCGCCTAGGTGGGGAACACCGCATGCGCGCGCTGCGAATACTTCTGATCGTCGTCGTGATTCTGGGAGGGCTCTTCGTCATCGCCGACCGGGTGGCGGTGCACTTCGCCGAGCAGGAGGTGGCGGACCGGGTGAAGACGTCGGAGAACCTGGCCACCACCCCGGACGTCTCCATCAAGGGCTTCCCCTTCCTCACCCAGATCGCCTTCGGGGACCTGGACGAGGTCGAGATCGGCATCAAGAGCTACGAGGCGCCCACCGGCAACACGACCGGCGGCGCCACCACGATCCGCATCGACGACCTCAAGGCCCATATGAAGGGCGTGAAGCTGTCGCTCAGCGGCAACACCGCCTCGTCGGCCACGGCGACCAGCGCGACCGGCACCGCGAGCATCTCCTACGACCAGTTGCTCAAGGCCGCCAAGTCCGCGCCGACGCCCGTCTTCACCGGCGTCACGGCCCAGATCGTCGGCCTCTCCGACGGCGGCGACGGCAAGATCAAGGCCGACATGAAGGTCACGGTCACGGGAATCGGGACGACCACGTACCCGGTGCTCAGCACGGTCACCGTCGACGGCAACACGGTGAAGGTGCACGCGGACAACCTGCCCAAGCTGGTGGTCAACCTCGCCGACTCCCGCGTCCGCTCGATCACCGACTTCCAGCAGACGATCAGCGAACTGCCGGGCGGGGTGAAGCTGGACAGTGTGCGGGCCGCGCAGGGCGGTGTGGACATCAAGGTGAAGGGTTCGAACGTCGACCTGGCCGGGTAGGACGGGTCGGGGCGCCGGTTCCGGGTGGACGACGGGCGTCCGAGGGGCGTCCGAGGGGCGAGACGCCCGTGTCCGTACGGCAGTGCTGTTAACGGCTTCCGGCCCCCGGATTCCCCGCCGTGGCGCGTCCGTCGGCTGGCTTGTCTCACATCCCGGACGATCGCGTCTCAAAATACGACACACCGGTGACATGCCGCGCGATCCGTCCCTACGATCGACCCTATGAGGCAACAGGCGGATCTCACGAAGCGGCGGGCAGTGGACCTGTGCCGCGTCGCCGCCATGCTCTGTCGCACTTTCTGAGCGGAAGCGCAGACTTCCGCGTTCCCCCGTGCCCTTGACCCTGATCAGGGCACCCGCGCGAGCGCGCACCCTTTCTCTCACGCACCGCACCGCCGTAACTGCCCCGGAGGAGAAAAGCATGAGCCGCAGTGACGTCCTGGTCGACGCCGACTGGGTCGAGGCCAACCTCGACAACCCGAGCGTGGCGATCGTCGAGGTCGACGAGGACACGTCCGCGTACGAGAAGAACCACATCAAGAACGCGATCCGGATCGACTGGACCAAGGACCTCCAGGACCCGGTACGCCGTGACTTCGTCGACCAGGAGGGCTTCGAGAAGCTCCTGTCCGGCAAGGGCATCGGCAACGACACGCTGGTGATCCTCTACGGCGGCAACAACAACTGGTTCGCGTCGTACGCCTACTGGTACTTCAAGCTCTACGGCCACGACAACGTCAAGCTGCTCGACGGTGGCCGCAAGAAGTGGGAGCTGGACGCCCGCGAGCTGGTGGAAGAGGTTCCCGCGCGCGCCGAGACCTCCTACAAGGCGAAGCCGCAGAACACCGCGATCCGCGCGTTCCGTGACGACGTCGTGTCGGCCATCGGCGCGCAGAACCTGGTCGACGTCCGTTCGCCCGACGAGTTCAGCGGCAAGCTGCTCGCGCCGGCGCACCTTCCGCAGGAGCAGTCGCAGCGTCCGGGCCACGTCCCGTCCGCGCGCAACATCCCGTGGTCGAAGAACGCCAACGACGACGGCACCTTCAAGTCGGACGACGAGCTCAAGGAGCTCTACGCCGACGAGCAGGTCGACCTGGCCAAGGACACCATCGCGTACTGCCGTATCGGCGAGCGCTCGGCCCTGACCTGGTTCGTGCTGCACGAGCTGCTCGGTGTCGAGAACGTCAAGAACTACGACGGTTCCTGGACCGAGTACGGCTCCCTGGTCGGCGTCCCGATCGAGCTCGGCGCCAACAAGTAAGTAACCGCATTACCGCTGCGACCTGAAGGAAACCAAGACATGTGTGGAGCGAAGGCCGGCGGCCCCGACGCCTCGACGATCAAGCCCGGTGAGACCACCATCCAGGGCCAGGTGACGCGTAACGGCGAGCCGGTGACGGGCTACGTCCGTCTCCTGGACTCGACCGGCGAGTTCACCGCGGAGGTCCCCACCTCCGCCACGGGCCAGTTCCGCTTCTACGCGGCCGAAGGCACCTGGACCGTCCGCGCCCTCGTTCCGGGCGCCACCGCCGACCGCACGGTCGTCGCCCAGACGGGCGGCCTGGCGGAGGTGGCGATCGCAGTCTGATCGCCTTCTTACTGTCGAAGGGCCGCACCTGCTCCGGGTGCGGCCCTTTGGCTTTTCTTGGGTACGGCCCTTTGGCGTGCCCAGGCCTACCCTGGAGACATGCTGGCACGTCGCCGTCGCACGTACTTCGTCATGATGGGCATCTGCATCGGGCTCTTCGTCCTGGCCTGGGGAGTCGTGCGGATCTGGTCGGTGCCCGCGGCCGTGGGGATGTGCGTGGTCGCGATGCTGATCCCGCCGGTCGCCGCGATGGTCGCCAACCGGCGCGGCCCCGACGACCGCTGGTGGGACGACCCCTCCGGCGACCCCAAGTCCGACGACTGGTGGGACGAGCTGGACGGCAAGAAGCGCCGCCCGTGATCGCCGCCAGTGAGCGCCGCCAGTAAGGCACGCGGCGAGCGGGTAGAGGGCGGGAATGTCGCCTACGAGACTGTCCACCGTGGTGCTCGACGCGCGGGACGCGCACGAGCTGGCCGGCTTCTACCTCCGCCTGCTCGGTTACGTGATCCGGGCCGAGGAACCGGACTGGGTCCTGATCGGCCCGCCCGACGGCGGCACCGGCCTCTCCTTCCAGACCGAGCCGGAGTACGTCCCGCCGGTGTGGCCCACCCGCAACCCCGGCGAGCAGCAGATGATGCTGCACCTGGACATCGAGGTCGACGACCTGGAGGGCGAGGCCGAGCGGGCCGTACGCGAAGGGGCCACGCTCCACGCGCACCAGCCGCAGGACGATGTACGGGTCCTGCTGGACCCCTCCGGGCACCCCTTCTGCCTGTGGCGGCAGGAGCAAGAGGAGACGTGACCCAGCTCATGGTCGGGGGATTGATTCCCCTGGTGGGAGGGGGGTGTTCATCAACTCCGCCGGAGTGAGTCTCGGTGGGACCGAGCCGTGTACGGCTTGGGTCCTCCCCGTACTCCTCTTGATCGGAGCAACTCATGCGTGCCAACGTCGTCCGACGTGTCAGCCTCTCGGCGGTCCTTCCGTGCGTCCTCGCGGGAGCGGTCGCGGTATCCGGCATGTCCTCCCCGGCCGCCACCGCCACCGCGCCCCACAGTGTGAAGATCGACGCGCAGGAGGTGGCGCAGACCAACTTCCCGCAGGTCCACTGGAACATCGACGACGGCACCGAGGGCTACCGCAGCATGCTCAGTGGCCTGGAAGCGCTGGCCCGCAGCACGGCCAACGCGCGCCTGACCGGCCCGGTGGTCAACACGCGGGGCAACCGCGTCACCGTCACCGTCCTGGACAACTGGACAACACGAGGACGAACAACTTCGCCGGCGTCGTCATCAGCTCCCCGGGACACTCCGCGCCCACCGTGCACGCCGTGGTGCGCCTCAGTGACCTGTACGTGGTGCGGGTCTACACGGTGGGCACGTCCCACAACCGCGTCCTCAACCTCATCCGGAACGTCCCCAACGAGTCGAGCACCGACGACAACTTCTTCGTCGGCCGGGAGGGCTACGACGCCCTCTCCCGGGTCGCCAACCAGTCCCTGACCAGTGTCACCATCGGCCCCGGCCCCCTCTCGCAGGCCCTGTTCGACCTGGCCGGCACCGGCTCGTCCCGGCTCAACCAGGCCCACGGTCTGCTCAGCATCATCTTCGGCATCTCGGAGGCGGCCCGCTTCCGTACCCTGGCCGACCGCGTCGCGCCTCCTTCGACAGCGGGGATTCGGTCAATTACAGCTCCCAGCAGATCGCCCTGATCCGGAACTGGGCCAACGTCAGCCACGTCTACGTCGGCCACGTCAACGGCACGGACGAGGGCGCCAGCACGAGCGTCGCCGGGGCCGAGATCTCCGACGCCCGCCAGGCAGCCGCCCTGCTGGCCATCGCCCTCGACGGCTCCAACCCCAACCCCAGGGACGAACTCTGACCGACCTTGTGGGACGCGGTGGTCACGCGGCCGGGCTCTGTCCGCGTCTCACCGTTCGGCGTGGTCGCGGATGGTGGCGGTGCCGGATCGGACGATCCAGGTGCCGGTGCCGGGCGGGGTTTCGTCCGAGCGGGCTTTGAGGTCTTCGATGTCGATGGCTGATGGCCACTGCGTGGTGTGTTCGGACCAGCGGACGCCGCTGAGGTCGATGCCGGTCAGGTCGGTGCTGGTGAAGTCGTCCAGGAGCGTGTGCAGCGAGTTCTTGTCGAGCACGAGGGGCTCCCGGCGGAGTGCCAGGCCGATGGCTCGGCCAACCTCGGCGGTACGAATTTCGACGATGAGGTCGCGGGCGTCGGCGGTGTCGAGGGCGAGGGCGAGGGCGAGGACGCGGGCGATGTCGCGGGCGCGGGCGAGGTGGTGGTCGAGACGATGACGGCCGTGGCCGGGTTCATCGGGGATCCCCTTTGCTCCTACTACGGACCCGTCCTTGAGGCCGGGCAGGAGTTGAGGGGGCGAAGAGCTCATGATCGTGAACTCATGGGCCGAACAATCGACACCGCGGGTCTTCAGATCTTCAGACGTGGTCGAGCTGGTCGGCCAGACCGGTCAGGTCGTTGGCGTGCAGGTCGAACCCGTCCGAGGCGGTGGGCGGGTCGCCGACGGGCCGGGCGACATACGCGGTGCGCAGCCCGAGGGCCTGTGCTCCCCGCAGGTCCCAGGCGTGCGCGGCGACCATCAGGAGGCGTTCCGGTGGCAGTCCGGAGACGGTGACGGCCAGTTGGTAGACCGCAGGGTCCGGCTTGTAGGTCCGGGCGTCCTCGGCGGACAGGGCCTGGTGCCAGCGCAGCCCGGCGTGCGCGTTGATGCCCAGCAGCGCGGTCCGGCTCGCGTTGGAGAGCCCTATCAGCGGGAACCGTTCGGCGATCCGGGCGAGCCCCGCCACGGTGTCGTGCCACGGCGGGAGCCTGCGCGCGGACAGGGCCAGTGCCGCTACGGCGGCCGGGTCGTCGACCCCGGCGGCGTCGGCGACGACCCGGGCGGCCTCCAGGTCGAGCACGTCGCTGGCGAGGTAGGGCCGGACCCCGTCGAGGACACGACGCTGCTCGCGCTCGATGTGCCGCTGCCACAGCGACAGCAGCCGCTCGACCCCGAACTCGTCGAGCGCCGGGGCGAGTTCACGAATACCGGCGCGGAGGCCTGCGGGTTCGTCGACGAGCGTGCCGAGCACGTCGAACACGACCGCATCGATCCCTGTCCCTGTCCCCGACATGTGACCCTCACTCCCGAACCGCACGGCCCGCGCGGCAATCGCGTCGACGTCGCCGACCATCATGGCTCCGTCCATGATCCGCCGGCCACCCCTTCTGCCTGTGGCGACAGGAGCAGGGGGCGTGACCGAGGGGCGTCACGCGGCCGGGTCGTCGCCGATCCGGAGTTCGTTCACCCACTCCTGCGCCGCGGCCAAGTCGTCGGCGGTGCCTACCACTTGGTAGGTGAAGCCGTCCCACTCCTCCAGGACGCGCGGCTCGTCGGGCCGGAGGTGACCGGCGCCACCTTGCACGGGCCGGTGGCGCCGGAAGACGTCCATCGGCGGTCGGCGCCGCTTGTCGTACGGCGCGAGCGGGTCGTCGGCATCGACGCGCGGGACGGCGCGCGACGGCTGGTTCGGAGGTCCGGGTCGACTGTGCTTGCCCATGCGCTCGATGGTCTCAGGCCGCGATCGTCGTCGGCCTGGCGGCGGCGAGTTCCTTCGCCCGGGTCCGTACGTCGTCGACCGTGGTGGTCTCGTACGGGCGGGCGGCGTCCAGCAGCGTGTTGAGACGGGACGCGACGAGCGTGGAGTCGATGCGGGCGGCGTCGTCGAGCGCCTCGTGGGCCGCGGCGGCACCCCGCTCGGCCTCGCCCAGGCGCGCGTGAGCGGCTGCTGGCCGACTGCCACGCCTATCTCGTCTTCGGTGCCGAGCAGTCCGAGCTCTACGCCCTGCTGTTCTCCCGGCCGCGCCCCAAGGGCAGCAGCACCACGGAAGAACGCGTCGACCAGGCCGTACGCCAGCTCGCGCCCATCGTCGGCGAGCCCATCGCGAGTCAGCTCGCTCCCGCCGAGGCGTTCTCGATACTGCTGCGCGACGTCGCCGACGCGATGCACGACGGCACGTCCCGCGCGAAGGATGCTCTCGGTGCTGCGACCGCTCTCTGGGCTGCCCTGCACGGCATCATCCTGCTCCGCGCCCGCATTCCCCGATTCCCGTGGCCGCCCCCCGGCCCGCTGGAGGACGAGATCATCACTCGGCTCGCACTCCTTGAGGGCCCTGCCCCCAGCTGACCGCAGCTGACCGTTTGCCCGATCCCCCGGTGGTCCCAGCAACACCCCCACATCCACGGTCTGGCCGCACTGTCCTGCCGCCCCGGCTCCGCCAGAGTCGTGGGAGTCGGCGGACACGGCCGACGGATTCGCGAGCGGGAGGGGAAACAGCATGTCCGAAGCGACAGTTGGGGCACAGCGGGGCGTGGGCCGACGGGGGTTCCTGGCCGGGGCCGCCGCCGTGACGGGTACGGCACTGACGAGCACGGCACTGACAGGCACGGCGCTCGCCGACACGGCACGCGCGACCGGGACGACAGCCGGGAAGACAGCCGGGACGGCGACCGGGACGACGACCGCGACCGCAGCCGGAAACAGCACCGGCACCGGCGCCAGCAACGCCCCGCTGGCGTTCACCAACGTCACCGTGATCGACGGCTCGGGCGCACCCGCAGCCCCCGGCATGACAGTCGTCGTAGAAGCCGGCCGCATCACCGCACTCGCCCCGACCGCTCGCACCCGCCTCCGCCCCGGCACCCGCACGGTCGACCTGACCGGCAAGTACCTGATCCCGGGACTGATCGAGGCGCACACCCACAGCGACGGCCCGGAGTCGGTGGTCCCGGCGCTGTACGCCCTCACCGGCGTCACCACGGTCCGGGAGATGCGGGGCGAGCCGGTCCACCACGAGTGGCGCGACAAGATCCGCGGCGGTGAACTCCTCGGCCCCCGCTGGGTGATCGGCAGCCCCATCGTCGACGGCACGCCCTCGCTCTGGGCGGCCGACGTGGGCCCGACCATCGAGGTGGGCGACGCGGCCGAGGCCCGCCGCGCCGTACGGCGGGTCAAGCGCGAGGGCGCGGACTTCGTCAAGGTGTACTCCCGCCTGTCCCGCGAGGCCTACTTCGCCATCGCGGACGAGGCCCGCCGCCAGGGCATCCCCCACCTCGGCCACTGCCCCGACACCGTACGGATCGCGGAGGCGAGCGTCGCCGGTCACCGCACGATCGAGCACCTGCACGCGCTGCTCCTGGCGACCTCACGGCACGAGAAGGAGATACGGCGCCTCCTGGACGCCGTACGGATCGACCCGCGTGACCCCAGCAGCCTTTCCCGGTACCACAGTTGGTTCCAGCAGGTGCATCCCCTCGAATGGCGGGCGGTGCGGGGCTACGACCGGGACCGGGCCGACGCCCTCTTCCGGAGTCTGGCGGTGCACGGGACCGCGGTCGTCCCCACGCTCAGCGTGCACCGCACGTTGGAGCTGCCCGACGAGGTTCCGACCCGGGCCGAGGAGTGGAAGTACCTGCCCGCCTGGCAGGTGGAGGGCTGGCCGGACCAGTTGGCGGACCTGATCGGCGGTCGCACCCCCGAACAGGCCCGGCGGATCCGCGAGATCTTCGCGCACCGGCTCCGGCTGGTGAACGAACTGCACGGCGCGGGTGTGCGGTTGGCGACGGGCACCGACACCGGCACGGGATACCTCGTTCCCGGCTTCGCCCTCCACGACGAACTGGCGCTGCTCGTCACGGCCGGCCTCACCCCGGCCGAGGTCCTGCGCGCGGCCACGTCGGACGCGGCCCGCACCCTCGGCCTGCCCGCCGTCGGCACGGTGGCCCGCGGCCAGGCCGCCGACCTGCTCGTTCTCGATGCCGACCCGCTGCGCGACATCCGCAACACCCGCCGCATCCACGGCGTGGTCGTCGACGGCAGGTGGATCCCGCCGGAGGAACGCCGCCGCCTGCTCGCGACGGTGGAACAGGCCGCCGCGACCACCCCGCCACCTGAGGAGGAGACGGCCCTGAAGGGGGCGACCATGAAGGGCTGCGGCTGCGGCGGACACCCCTGACAGCCCTTCCGGTTCAGGCCGTCGCGATGATCGCCATCAACAGGCCGCCGATGCACATGGTGGTGAGCACACCGGTCCAGAACGCGTCCTGGCGCAGCGCCCGGGGTGCGCGGAACCGTCGGCGGCGCCGGGCGGGTGGCGGCGGGGGAGTGGGTACGGCGGGTGGTGGTGCCGGGGGCTCCTGCCGTTCCACCCGTTCTACCCGTTCTACGACGGGCCAGGGCGCGGGCGGCATGAGCGGGGGCGGCATCGACGGGACCCACGGTGCCTGGATCAGCTGGTGAGGGAGGGGGCGCTTCATACGGGGTGGGCCTCGCTGCGGTGTTTGCGGAGCAGTACGTTCGCGTCGGTCTCGGCGCTGTAGTCCCGTGCGGTGCGGGCCGCTACGCGGAGTTCGGCGAGTTCCCGGCAACTCGCGCACCCGGGGGCCGGCTGCGGCGGGGCCGCGACGAGGAACGGGGCGTCGGTGCGGGGCCGGTAGTTCGCCGAGCGCACCCCGGCGCGGATGCGCTCCGCGTCCGTGGCGGGGCGAAGTGACCCGGGGTCGGCCTGCCATTCGCGCCCACCGCCCACGGGGCGCAACAGCGCGTAGGGCCCTGCCTTGTCCTGGTACTCGCCGACCGTGTTGGTCGCGGGGTCGTAGAGCAGCGTTCCGGGTTCCATCGGCGCCTCCTCCTCTTCCTTTTTGTGGAACTTCCATACAGAATGCGACAGTTGAAATACTCTGTGCATTCCTGGGTGTGTTACGAGGATGGCCCAGGGCGGAGGCGAATACAGCGCTAACGGGCTCAACTTCCGCGTCTGGCGCGCCAAATTCCACAAATTCCACAAGGAGGTTGTGATGCCGCAACGGGTGGCTGTCACGGCGCTGAGCCATGAGCCCAGGAAGCGGTTTGCCGAGGAAGTGCGGAGGCTGAGGATCGAACGGAGCCTCAGCCTGCGGGACTTGTCGAAGGCGGTGGGCTGGGATCCGTCGCTGCTCGGGAAGATGGAGAGCGGGAACACGCTGGGCGGGCCCGAGGTCGTACAGGCGCTGGATCAGTACTACGGGACCGGGCCGCTGCTACTCACCCTGTGGGAGCTGGCGTTGGGAGACCCGACCCAGTTCAAGGAGCAGTACCGGCGCTACATGATGCTTGAGGGCGAGGCGACGTGCCTGTGGCACTACGCCGTGAGTATCTTGCCCGGCCTGCTTCAGACGGACGCCTACGCACGTGAGGTTCTCGCGCTGGGTGGCTATCGCGGCAAGGAACTGGACCTACAGGTCGAGGCGCGCACCGGTCGGCGGAAGTTGTTGGAAAGGCTGGATGACTCGCCGCCGTTCCGTGGGCTCATCTCCGAGGCGGTACTGCGCACGCCCCTACAGGACTCTGAAGCGTGGCGGCACCAGCTTGAGTACCTGTTGGAAGCGGCGGATCGACGGGACATCGCCATCCAAGTCCTGCCGCTCAGCACGGGTTTGTGCGGACTGGTGAGCACCGCCGTGATGTTCTTACGGCTGTTGGACGGCACTACTGTGGCGTACACGGAGAACGCCCATCGTGGCGAACTCATCGAGGACAGCGCCGCAGTTGAGCATTTGCAACGTGCGTACGATGCAATGCGCGACAAGGCACTTAACCTGGCTGAGTCGCGGTCGTTCATCATGCGGATGTTGGAGGAAGTGCCGTGCGTGCCATCGACCTGACCAACGTGACGTGGCGGAAGAGCAGTTACAGCAACCCGGACGGCGGCAACTGCATCGAGGTTTCCGACGACTTGCTGAGCGCCGCCGACTGGCGCAAGAGCAGCTACAGCAACCCCGACGGCGGCGAGTGCGTCGAGTTCGCCCCCAACTTCCCCGCCCTCGTCCCCGTCCGCGACAGCAAGAACCCCACCCACGGCACCCTGATCTTCGGCGTCGACGCCTGGTCGGAGTTCGTGCGCTCGGCTAAGGCTCAGTAGACGAGCGCCTGCGTACCGTCCGCCATAACCTCCTGCACGAACACCTGCGCCCCGGCGATCCGTACCCCCTCGATGACATCCTTCTCGGCGATGTCCCGGCGGGCCGCACACTGCGTGCACAACGTGACGCGGCCCGCTGCGAGCACCGAGTCGATCAGGTCCGGCAGCGGCGCGGCGTGCGGGAGTTCGAACTCGGCCGCGCGGCCCGGCAGGGCGAACCACGCGGACTCGCCGGTCAGCCACAGGGAGACGTCCACTCCGCTGGCGACGGCGACCGCGGCCACCGTGAACGCCTGTGAGCAGCGTTCGGGGGCGTCGGCACCTGCGGTCACCTTGATCACGAGCTTCTTCGACATGACCGAATCGTAATCAACTCCCTTACAACTCCCCGCGTCGGCCATGAGTCTCCTGTGCGCGCATATGGAATGCGCACGTCATGTTCCGTGGGGGACGTCTTGGAAGTACCGGAAAAAACCATCGCAGAAGTACCGGAGCCGGAGCCGGAATCGAAGCCCGAGCCGGCGTCGGAGCCGGAGCTCGCGCCCGAACCGGAGACGCCGGAGCCGGAGTTGGCGTCGGAGCCGGAGTCGGAGCTCACGCCGGTGCCGGACTTGGCGCCCGCGCCCCGCCCGCGTCGCCGAGGCCGCACCACCCTCCTCATCGCCGTCGCCGCCGTACTCGGAGTCGTGGCCGGTACCTGTACCGGTTTCCTCGTCCAGGCGAACCGCGCACCCGACAAGTTGCCCTCGCTCGCGCAGAGCACCCTCACGCAGGCGAAGGGCCCGGCGCCCGAGCCGCTGTCCGCCGCGCAGGACCGCCAGGTCAAGGTCGACGGCGACCTGCGCAAGCTGCTGCTGAAGAAGCCGAGCGGGGCGAAGGACGCCGTCCTCCCCGACGGCACCGACGGCTGGCTGGACCTCGCCGAGTACGCCGAGAGGTTCAACGGTCCGGACGAGGAGTTCGCCTACGAGGTCGACCAGGAGTTCCGGCGCGCCGCCATCGCCCAGTGGCGCGAAGGCACGCGCGACGTCGACGTCCTCCTGGTGCAGTACCGCCAGGTGGTCGGCCTCGGGGCCTCCGAGTCCGGCACCGGCGCCTTCTACTGGGCCGAGCGCGAGCCCAAGACCACGAGCTGGCCCATCCCCGGCACGGGCGACGGAATGGCGTACGTCCACGGCGCCGACGACGAGGGCGTGTACAGCGCCGAGGCCATCGCCTGGCGCGGCGACATCTCCGTGGACATCTGGATCTACGACGCGAAGCCGATCCCGAAGAAGAAGATCATGGATCTTGCCGAGCGGCAGATGGAGCGGCTGTGACCGAGAACCAGGTCGGCGAGGTGGGCCCCGTGGAGCCGGTGGAACCGGAAGAGCCGGCCGCCCCCGCATCAACTCCCGCACCCGAAGCCGAAGTTGCACCAGAAGCCACCCCCGACGCCGCCAAGAAGCCCGTGCGCCGGGGCCGTATCGCCGCCGTTGCCGGCTGCGCGCTGCTCGCCCTCGCCGTCGTCGGCGGGGTCGGCTACACCGTGGTGACCGTGAACGGTGCCGACCGGGACGCGGGCGCCCCCGTGTGGAAGTTCCCCAAGGACGCTGCGGAGCGCAAGGCCGCGGCGGCCAAGGGGCTGAGTGCCGTGCTCCAGCCGTACACCGCCGACGGGTACGTCCGCGGGCCGGACATCGCCGAGTTCGGGTCCGACGCCGAGCTCACCGGGCGCGAGGCCACCGCCCTGCGCAAGGAGGAGTTCAGCGGCCTGCCCCGCTCCCAGCGGCTCCTGCTGGAGAAGCAGGTCGACCGGGAGCAGATCAAGGGCATGGCCATGCGCAGCTACCTCTATCCCGCCGCGCAGGAGATCAACTCCTACACCGTCAGGGTCCAGTTGGTTCAGATGGACGACAAGGCCGCGCGGAGCCTCGTGACGTACGAGAACGAACTCCTGGGCCAGGTGAGCGTGTTCCGCAAGGGGCCCGCCGTCCCGGGCCACAAGGACGCGAAGTGCTTCCTGCCGACGAGCGTGGCCGGGGAGAAGCTCACCGAGATGTACTGCTTCGCGTCCCAGGCCGACACCATGATCAGCCTCATCGCGTCCGGGACCAAGTCGATGGACACGAAGGAGATCGCGTCGTTCCTGAGCGGTCAGCTCAACCGCGTCAAGACAACGGGGGAAGCGGTATGACCGAGGAGCAGCAGGAGCAGCAGGAGCAGCAGCAACAGCAGGAGCAGCAACAGCAGTTCGTGATTCCGCCGATGCCGGAAGCGCCCCCACCGGTACCGGCATCGGAGCCCCCCGTCCCGGTCCGGGTGCGCAAGGACCGTCGGGTGCTGCGCGCCGCCCTGCGCTGGACGACGGCCGTCGTGGTCTTCGCGGCGGCCGGTGCGGGAACGGCGTACGGCATCACGCAGATGAAGCGGACCGACGTACCCGGACTCGCCACCGCGTCGGACGGGCGCTGGGACTACCCGGTGATCACCCGGCCGCCGCTGCCCTCCGGCAGCCCGGGACCGTTCGCCACGGACAACAAGACGAACGCCCACTACGCGGACCTGCGCGCACTGCTCCTGCCGGCGCCGAAGGGCGCGACGGCCGACGCGTCGCTGCGCGGCACGGACGGCTGGCTGCCGACGAAGACATTCCTCGCGCAGTACACGGACACGGCCGAGCGCAAGGAACTCGCCCAGAAACTGACCGACGACGGCCTCCGCCACATCGCGGCCCGCGGCTGGACCACACCGGACGGCACGCAGACCCGGATCTACCTGCTCCAGTTCAGCACCGCGGTCGCCGCCGACGAACTGTTCTCCCCCGGCCTCATCTCCTACGACAGCCCGGTCTACGCCCTCGACGGCGCCCCGGCGACCACCTACGACGACGCGGTCAAGACCGAGATCCTCGACAATCACGTCAAGGCGTCGGCGTATGTCGAGGACAAGCCGGTCGGCCCGGCGGACGTCCGCCAGGCGTACCTCTCGGCCGGCGACACCCTCGGCCTGATCGTCCAGTCCCGCAAGGGCGTCGCGAAGGCGGTCCCGTTCAAGCAGACACTGACCCTCCAGAGCCAGCTGCTGGGCTG
>NZ_BARF01000131.1 GCF_000367365.1 Streptomyces prunicolor NBRC 13075
GCGCCCCTAGGGGGTTTCAGGCGGCCTGTGTCGTCTGCATCTGCTCCGCCAGGTGCATCGAACCTGCCGCGCCCAGGTCCGCCAAAATCGCCGACGACGCCCGGTGGCCAGAGTGCAGGGCGCCCTGGACGGTGCTCGTGTCCCGGTGGTCGCCGCACACGTACAGGCCGGCCAACAGGCGTACGGGGCGCCGTAGATCGTGCGGTGGGCGCATGACCGGGACCGCCGTGGGGGTGTGGTGGACGGCGAGGGTCTCCCAGCGGGTGGTCGAGGTGCCGTAGAGGCGGGACAAGTGCATGCGTACGGCGGTGTCGATGTCCGGCGGGGGAGGGCCCAGGACCGTCGAGGAGACGAGGGCGCGGCCGGCCGGAGCGCGGCTGGGGTCTACCTCGCTGACGATCGCCGTGTGCGCGACCGGGCCGCCGCGGTCGGAGTCGAGGAGCAGGGCGGCTCCGGTCGTGGGCGGGTCGTCGGTCGTGTGGTGGACCACCGTCACCGGGTGGAAGTCGGGTACGCGCAGGCCGGGCAGGAGTTCGGCCGCCGCGCGCGCGTCCGTCGCGACCAGGACCGCCCGGCAGTGGATCTCGCCGTGCTCGGCGGTGGTCACCGATGTCGTCGATACGGCCGTCACGCGCACGCCCGTGTGCACGGTGCCCGGCGGCAGCGCCGCGGCGAGCACCTCGGGCAGCATCTCCGCGCCGCCCTCCGGCACACACAACCGCCCGCCCGCGAAGGCGCGCAGCGCGAGATCCGCGCACCGGCTGGAGGTGGTCAACTCCGGGTCGCAGAGCAGCGCGGCGAGGAGCGGGCGCAGGAATCCGTCAATGGTCCGTGCGGGTACCCCGCGGGCCGCGAGCGCCTGCCCTGCGGCCAACTCGGGCCGGGACAGGAGGCGTTCGACCGGCGTGCCGGCGAGGCGCGTCAGCGCGGTGCCGAGGCGGGCCTGGTCGACGGGGCCGCCGAGCGGGGCGCCGGAACGGGACCTGGGTACGGTCGAGGACCCTCGCGCGTCCACCGAGCGCTCCTTGAGCGCGGGCCCGCCCCAGGAGGAGTCCGCCCGGTTCCGGGGCGTCAGCGCGCCCCAGGAGGGGCCTGTCCGGTCCTTGGGCGCGAGACCGCCCCAGGTGGAGCCTGCTCGGTCCCTGAGCGCCGGACCGCCCCAGGGAGAACCCGCCCGGCCCCTGAGCGCGCCCCGGGTCGCGGCCTGGTCCGGTTCGGCCCCGTCCCCGAAGGCACCTTCCGTACGGTCCCCAAGTGTTGCCCTGCCCTCTGGTGCCGCCGCGGCCCAGGAGACGCCCCCGCGCCCCCGTGTCACCGGCCCGCCCCACAGAGGGCCCTTCCGTACCGCCCCCGACCTGGGGGCGCTCGCCAGGGCGCGTACCGCGTGTAGTGCGCCCCACGCGCTCCCTCCGGGCGCCGGGGTGCCCGCGTGGTGGTGGCGGCCGTCGCTGTGGAGGAGGACCCCCGGGGCGAAGGGGCGCAGCACCAGGGCGTCGAGGCCCGGGGTCAGGCGTAGTTCGGGGTACGAGGTGGACAGGAACTGTCCGATCCGGTCGAGCTGGAACCCGTCGACCTTCTCGGTCGACATACGGCCCCCCACGTAAGGGGCGGCCTCCAGGACTGCGGTCGTTACTCCTGCGCTGATCAGCCGATGCGCCGCAGCGAGTCCGGCGACCCCGGCTCCCACGACGACTACGTCCGCCTGGTACGCGGGCTCAAACACGTGCCCCTCCTCGACGTTGAGCGGCCGGTGGAGACGTCATGCCCCCAACAGCCTTCAGGGATACCCGAGTTCGGGTCGAGGTTAGGGCCGTGATCGGTCAAGGGGAGTCGCGCATACGCAGGGCACGGTCGCACAGCGGTCGCATACGGTCGCCGAGTGTCATCGGCGGGCGTCAAACGGTCATCGCCGCGCGCCGGTCCTTCGCCTGGCCCTCGCCCGTCCTTCGCCCGGCCCTCGCGCGCCCCTTACAGCGTCGCCCGGATCGCTCCCTCGATCTCCGGGAACGCGAACGTGAACCCCGACTCCAACAGCCGCTTCGGCAGCACCCGTTGACTCCCCAGCACATCCCCCGACATCTCGCCGAGCACCAGCTTCAGCGCGGGCGCCGGCACCGTGAAGAGGTTCGGGCGGCGCAGCACGCGGCCCATCGCCGCCGCGATCTCACGGTTCGTCACCGGGTTCGGCGCGGTGAGGTTGAAGGGGCCGGACAGCCCGTCCGTGTCGATGAGATGCCGGATCGCCGCCACCTCGTCGTGCAGCGCGACGAACGACCAGTACTGCCGCCCGTTCCCGAACCGTCCCCCAAGTCCCGCCTTGTAGAGGGGGAACAGCTTGGCCCACGCCCCGCCCTCACGCGCCACGACCAGCCCGGTCCGCGCGAACACCGTCCGTACGCCCGCCTCCTGCACGGGTGCCGTCGCCTCCTCCCACTCCGTGCACAGCGCGGGCAGGAAGCCGTCTCCAGGGGGCGCCGATTCATCCACGGCACGGTCGCCCGTCTCTCCGTAGAAGCCGATCGCGCTGCCGTTCACCCACACCCGCGGCGGCCGGTCCAGCGAGGCCACGGCCTCCGCGAGGGCCGCCGTGCCGAGCACGCGGCTGTCACGGACCTGCTTCTTGTAGGCGTCCGTCCAGCGGTGGTCGCCGACCCCGGCACCAGCGAGGTTGACCACGGCGTCGCAGCCGTCGAGGCCGGCCGCGTCCACGTACTGCCCCTCGGGGTCCCAGCACACCTCGCCCGCGCCCCGGGCGCCGCGCCGCACCAGGCGCACCACCTCGTGCCCGTCCGCGGTCAGGGACCGGACCAGTGCGCTGCCGATGAGACCGGAGGCGCCGGTCACCGCGATTCGCGAGCGTTCCATGGTGTCCATCCTGCCTCGTTGATCCATAAAACCCCCATGAGGACGGCGCCGCCCCCGCCGTACCCTGGCCCACATGTCCGAGCCGAACATACGCATCGCCCTGCCCGACGACGACGAGGAACTCGGCGCACTGGACCGCGCCACCTGGTCCACCCTGCACGCGGTCATGCCGCTGCCGCAGCCGCCGTACGGCTCCTTCTTCGACGACCGGCACGCGCCCGGTGACCATCTGGTCGCCGAGCTCGACCGCCGGATCGTCGGCTACATCCGGCTGGGCGCCCCCACGGAGCTCGCCTGCAACGCGCACGTCCGGCAGATCCAGGGGCTCGCCGTCGCCGACGAGGCGCGCGGCAAGGGGGTCGGCCGGGCACTGGTCCGGGCGGTCGTGGAGGAGGCCCGGCGCCGGGGCGCACGCCGGCTCACGCTGCGCGTGCTCGGGCACAACGCCCCGGCGCGGCGGCTCTACGAGGCCGAGGGGTTCGTCGTCGAGGGCGTACTGCCCGAGGAGTTCCTGCTCGACGGGAAGTACGTCGACGACGTCTTCATGGGCCGCGCGCTCTGAGCTACGACCGCTTGTGGCCTACGACGTGACCAGGTCGCCCGTGTCCACCTCGGCGGTGGCGGTCGCCGCGCGCTGTGCGTCCCCGGAGACCTCGTCGGCCGTCAGCACGTACCCCGTCTCGTCGTCCGAGGTGGAGCGGGCGAAGACGACGCCGTAGACCTTGCCGCCGGTCGTCAGGAGGGGGCCGCCGGAGTTGCCGGGGCGGACCGTGGAGCGGATCGAGTAGATCTCGCGGGTGACCGTCCCGTTGTTGTAGATGTTCTGGCCGGTCGCGTTCACGCGGTTGGCGACGGTCGCGGCCTGGAGGTTCAGGTCGCCGTCCTGGGGATAGCCGGCGACGACGGCCGAGTCGCCACGGGCCGCGCTGTCGTCGAAGCTCAGCACGGGCGCGGACAGCCCCGGCACGTACAGCACGGCGACGTCCTTCTGCGGGTCGAAGAGGACCACCCGTGCCTCGTACGACCGCCCGACCCCGCCGATGCGGACGGTCGGGTCGTCGATGCCCGCCACTACGTGCGCGTTGGTCATCACGTGCTGCGGGGCGTACACGAAGCCGCTGCCCTCGCGGCCCTGGGTGCCCGAGGAGCCCTCGATCTTGACCGTGCTCCGCTTGGAGGCGTTCGTCGCGGCGGCCGTGACGCTGTCGCCGGTGGGCTTGGCGACCTCGGCCGTCGACTCGTTCTCGAACGGGTTGAAGACCTGCGGGAAGCCCGCCTCGGTGAGCGCGGAGGTGGCTCGCGAGAACCACGTCGGTGTCGTCTCCGGCATCAGCTTCTGCACGCTGCCCAGCAGCGTCGAGTCCTGGATCGCCGTCGTGACCGTCGCGGACGAGGACGCGCCCAGCACGCTCGCGGCCACCCACGCGACGATCATCACCGCCACCGAGTTCGCCGCGGCCCCGCCGATCCCGTCGGCCACCCGCAGCGGCCCCTGGTCCAGCTCCTTGCGCAGCTTGAGCGCGAGCCGCCCCGCCAGTTCGTGCCCGACCACCGCCGGGGTCAGCACGGTGAGCACGGCGGTCACCGTCGCCGTCGTGGTCCCCGGAGTCACCAGGTCCATCACCCACGGCAGCACCCATACGCCGATGACCGCACCGCCCACGAACCCGGCGAGCGACACACATCCGGCGACGAGGCCGCGCCGGTACCCCGACGCCGCGTAGGCGAGGATCACCAGCAACAACAGCAGGTCGAGCAGGTCCACGGAGCCGCCTTTCTCTCGGAACCCTTAGTACGCGAGGAACGGGCCCACTGATCAGTCACGCGCGCGTGGCCTCCGCCAACCCTCCACGCGTGCGTGTACCCCCAGAAACGTGCCGGACCAGGACGATGGTTCCACCGGGTGGCACAGCACACATCGCGGACGGACCGAATCCGGCCGAGAGTGTCACCATGCGTGTCCTGAGAAGAACGCCGGGTGCACGAAGACGACGGCTGCGGGTACGAATACCCCGCGCGGCGGTCGTTCTGCTGGCCTGTCTGCCCGGCCTCGCCGCCGTCCTGGTGCTCGCCCTGTGCGCGAACGGCATCGGCCACCACGCCACGACAGCCGTACGGCGACCGGTCGCGGCCCGCCCGGCGGCCCTCCAGCACGGCGCGCCCAAACCGCACATCGTCCCGCGCTCGGCCTGGCTCGACGCCCTCTCCCGGCACGCACAGCCACCTCCGCGCTACGACGACAAGGTCCTCGCCGTCTTCGTCCACCACACGGACTCGCCGAACGGCTACGACTGCGCGGACGCGCCCCGCATCATCCGGTACCTGTACGCCGGCCAGACCGGGGTCCGGGACTGGGACGACATCGGCTACAACTTCCTCGTCGACCACTGCGGGACGATCTACGAGGGGCGGGCGGGGGGTGTCGACCGGGCGGTCACCGGTGCGCACACGCAGGGCTTCAATCACCGTACGGCGGGGATCGCGGCGATCGGGACGTTCACGGCGGGGATGGCGGTGCCGAAAGTGATGACCGATGCGATTGCCGCGCTGGCTGCGTGGAAGTTGGGGCTTGCGGATGTGGATCCGCGGGCGAAGGCGCGGCTGGTGTCCAGCAACAGCCTCAGCCGGTACGCCAGCGGTGCGACGGCGATGCTGCCTGCCCTGGCGGGGCACAAGGACGGGTACATGACGAGTTGCCCGGGGGCGGCGTTGTTGGCTCGGCTTCCGGAGGTTCGGGAGTTGGCGGCGCGGTTGCAAGGGCGTTGAATCGCCCCCGCCGCCCCTACCCGTCCCATCCCCGGGGGCTGCGCCCCCGGACCCCGCTCGGTCGGATGTTGGGTGCGGGTGCGTGGGGGCTGGTCGCGCAGTTCCCCGCGCCCCTAAAGGGCGGGACTGCGCCCGCCCTTTCTACTTGCGGGCCAGGTAGACGCTCAACGCCCGTTGCAGGACCCGCCCTTGGGATCCCACCGGGCGTTCCCACTCACCCAGGTACTCCACGGCCCGCCCGCCCGCGCCTGTCTTGAAGAGAAGGCGGCCTACGAGGCGGTCCTCGGCGATCAGGGACGGGGTGATGGAGCGGAGGTCGTAGGTGTCCGCGCCGGAGTCCAGGGCCTCGCAGAGCATGCGCCACAACAGGAGGCTGCTGGGGCGGAGTTCGCGGCCGCGGCGGCCGGAGGCGGGGTAGGAGTGCCAGACGCGGGGGCCGGTGCTGATCATCAGGGCGGAGGACAGGACCTCGTCGTCGTACTCGGCGAGGTAGATGCGTAGTCGGTCGGACTCCTCGGCGTTCAAGGCCTGCCACATGCGCCGGAAGTAGTCGAGGGGGCGGGGCTTGAAGCCGTCGCGTTCCGCCGTGGCCCGGTACAGGCGGTGGAACGCGGGCAGATCGTCGGCCGAACCCCAGAAGACCCCGACCCCGCCGCCTTCAGCCGTCTGCAGCGACCGCAACCAGTTGGGGGAGAGCGCGGCCCGCAAATCGTTCACCGACCGCCCGGCCAGGGGGATTTGACACCCGTAACGCGGCTGTCCGAGCCCGAACCCGCTCCCGTCCTCCTCCTTGCACCGCCGCCACCCGAGGCGCCGAAGCCGCTCCGCCGCGTCCAGCGCGTAGCCGTCGATGCCGTCCGTGGGCAGATCCCGCAGATGCCGTACGGAGGGGTCGGCGACGCCCGCCGCGACGGTGGCCGCGTCCCAGTGCCGGACGACGAGCGGCGGGCCGATGCGGACGGAGAACGCGCCCTCCTTCTCCAGGTGCGCGATCAGGGGGTCCAGGTACCGTTCCGGGCGCTGGCTGTGCCAGTCGATCGCCGGCCCGTCGGGCAGGTAGGCGAGGAAGCGACCGGTGCCGGGGAACGCCCGATACAGCACGAGCGCTACGGCGACCAGCGCCTCGCCCTCGAACCAACCGACGCTCTCCGCCGTCCAGTCGGGCTTCACGTCTGCCCACTCGGGGATCTGGAGATGGCTCGCGTCCGGGTGCAGCCGAAGATGCGCGAGGTGTTCCTCGCGGGTGATCCCCTTCACGTACGGGCTGGTCATGGGCGCGGGCTCCTGTTCGGCGGCGGCCACCGTAAGCCGGGGCTCACCGGGCGGGTCAAGACTTCACTGCTGTGAACTCCGCCCACCCCTGTTCGCCGCGTCGGCCCTGCCTGGGCGTGACACCCCACTGGCCGGCCACGGACGCGATCAGGAAAATCCCCCGTCCGCTCTCCGTATCCCAGTCGGGTTCGGTGTACCGGACGGGCAGTTCGGGCGAACGCTCGGCGACGGCGACGCGAACCCCGCCTTCCGGGAGGGTGCGGAGGCGTAGTTCGCACTCCGGGGACTTCACGTGGCGGTGGACGTCGGCGAGCATCTCGGTCACGCAGAGCGTTGCGGCGTCGGCGAGTTCGGGGTACCTCTAGGCGGTGCACATCCGCGACTCGGAAGCCAAGTCCGGTTCCACGCCGGCGTTTCCGCTGGACGAGTGGACGGCGTTCGTGGGCTTCGCTGTCGAGGTGTGACTCAGGAGGGCCACGCCGTGAGCAGGTCGGCCGGGCCGTAGGCCGCGTCGAGTCCCGTGCAGTCCGTTCCGCTGCGGGACACCGCGACCACCGGGACCGGGTGGTGCGTAAGGGCGGCTCGATGGTGATGCAGCGCAGCGAGGTCGTGGCGGTCGAACGGGGAGTTCTCCAGCCACTTCACCGAGCCGACGAAGAGCAACTCCTTGGCGATGGGCGCCCGGTCGGCTCCGACGATGTCGATCTCGACATCGTTGGTACGGGTCCAGTACGCGCCGATGGCGGGCGCTGCCGGAAGGTCTCCGTCCGGCAGCAGGCGGGCCAGCGCCTCGCGTACCAGGGGCTCGACGGCCCGGCCCCGCCAACTGGTCCAGTTGTCCCGGACGCGTCGCAATGTCAGGTCACCTCTGCCTCGCTCGATCTCCTCCATCGCGGGGCCGAGCAGCTGCAGCCAGAAGCGGAGATAGGGGTCGGCGACCCGGTAACGACGATCCTTCGAGGGGCGCGTGGAGAGGGGGAGTTCGGCCGCGATCACCCTCTTGTCCGTGAGGATCCCCAGCGACCGGTTGAGAGGGGTCGCACCGATCCCGCCGGCCGCGCGGGCGATGTTGGTGAAGGTCCGCTCGCCACTGCCGATCGCCGAGAGGACGGCGCGCGCCTGCACCTGCTGGGGGAACTCGGCGGCCAGCGAACGCTCCGCCGAGACCAGGAGTGCCGAGACGGGATCGCTGAGGGCTGCCGACAGGAAGTCCCACAGCCCGGCGCCGTGCGGCCATTCCGCGCAGATCAGGGGCAGCCCGCCGGTGACGAGGGCCGCGTCGAACGCCTCGGCCGCGTCCAGGCCCAGCATCGCGCCCACCTCCGCCGGATTGAGTGGCCCCAGCACCATCTCCCGGCCTCGCTGGTGGAACGGACGGCCGTAGCTGTTCAACGCCTCCATCATCGACAGATCGGAGCCGATGAGGATCAGCAGAACCGGCTTGGTCTCCAGCACCCTGTCCCAGGCCCGTTGCAGCGTGCCCTCGAACGCGCCTTCCGCGTCCATCAGATACGGCACCTCGTCCATGACCACCACGCTGGGCCGGTCGTGCGGCAGAGCCGCCGCCAGTACGTCGAGGGCGGCATCCCAGTTCGCGGGGCGGGCCGAGGCGAGCAGGCCGGCGAGGGGCAGATTCGAGGACTGCGCGTCCTGGGCGAACCGATCAAGATCGACGTGCGGCGACGCTCCCGTGGCGGCGTAGAAGAGGAACGGTGCACCGGACCGCTCGGCGAAGCGCTCGACCAGCCGGGACTTGCCCACGCGACGGCGCCCCCGCAGCATGACGCACCGCCCCGGCCGCTCGCCACCGACCCCGGCGGCCACCTTGCCCAGCTCACGGTCCAGGGTTTCGAGCTCGCGTGCCCGGCCTACGAAGTTGCCCATAGCGCTGAACCTAACAGCAAAGTTACTAACATTCGTGTTAGTAACTTGAGTGTTCGCCCGGTGGCTCAGTCTTCTTCGTTGCGCTCCGCCTCGTCCCCGCGCCGACGGCGGGCTCGCTCGGCGATCCCGCTGGAGAGCTTGCCCTTTACCGAGTTGGCCCGGTCGAGAGTGTCGCTGCCGAGGCTTCTGGCGGCATCGACGCCCTTTGCTCCTGTCTCAAGCGCCCTGCCCCTCGCCTCCACCGCCGCGTGCATCCACCGTCTCGCCTCGGATGACTGGCGGCCGGACTCAATCCCGAGCCGCCCGTGGAAGTCATGGACGACGATTGCGACATGGTTGCTCGCCAGAACTACGGCCGGGGACTTGGTCGGGTGCAGCAACACCTTCGCGTTGGCCGTGTCCGCAGCCGTGTTCATCCTGGCCACCAGGAGCCCGGTGCTCCGCGAGATGTGATCCAGCCGGGCCTGCCGGGCAGCCTTCAGTCCGAGGCGATGCCCGTTCAGCTCCTCCGGAGATGCGTCCAGCACCCGGTCGAGTTCGAGCACGGCGATCGCGTCCTGCAGTTGGAAGCAGCGAGCCAGAACGGCGAGCCACTCCCGAACAACGGAGCCGGCTCGGGTGGCTGTCGTGGCGAGATCGCCGATCTTGGTCTTGCGCTCCATCTTTTCCGCGAGCGCGTCGAGTTGACGCAATGCGTACGCCTGAGTCTCTGCGATCGTCGCCGGCACGGCCTGCACCTTTGACCACGTGACCTCGTCGACCCTGCCCCGCTTGCC